>NZ_JBWKCB010000003.1:0-1238565 GCF_056436705.1 Kribbella sp. NPDC043289 | reverse complement strand
CAATCGAAAAGCGATCCTTTGAATCAGAAACAAAACCATTACTGGCTTGTCATCCGTATATTTCAAAGGAATCCACCCACAGACAACGACAACCCGTAACCCAGAATCAAAAGACCCAGGGCCTAGGAAGACGTTCAACGCCTGTGGACGGGGTTAATGCATCTTTCGGCATTGACTTTCGGCACGCTGTTGAGTTCTCAAGAATCGGACGCTCACCGCGCTTCAGACTTTCGTTTGAAGCTCCGGGGCAACTCGCCCAACTTTACTGTTTCGCTTCCAGCCGGTCAAATCGGCCTTTTTCGATCCAGTCTCTCTGCGTGACTCAGTGCCTGAAACCCACCGGGGCGTGTTTCAGTTACCAAGACCTTCAGGGAGTTTGTTGGCGGGCCGGCCGCTTTCGCGTCCTGCGCTTCCGTCCAACAAGAAGAACATTACTGACATTCATGGTGCGGATGCAAATCGGGGTCCTGGACGCTTGTCCGAGGCCCTCGGCACCCGTCCTCGACACCGGCGATCCGGCGTCGAGGGAAGCAGCGCTCGTTCCTCTGGTCACCACACTCGCCCGGTCTCCCGAGCGACACTTCCATCATGCCTCACCCACACAAGCCGTTTTCGCCGGCGGGTGAGACGACGAGGTGGGAGCCGGTCAGCCCAGCTCCCACCTGTCACGCACTGCACCGTCCAGCAGACGCCTCTCGGCGAGTGGCCGCTCGAAGCGGCAAAAGTTGAGGCCCGGGGTCATGAACCGGACGGCACCACATGCAACCCCCCTCCCCCGAGACCTATTCCCGCCCAACACGCCGTACACCCGCGTGCGGTGCGAGGAGGCGTGGGGTGGGACAGGTACTGGGGACTGGAGACCCGGTATTGCCTGTCCTCAGTGACCGGTTGCTGTCTGCGGCCCCCGTCACGTCACTCCAGCCAGCGCGCGGCTTGCGGCAGCTGCTGCTGGCGGTGTTGCGGGGCCGGAGACAGGTTGTGGTGGGTGGAGACCTGTCATAGCAGGTCTCCACCCACCGGTTCCTGTCTCCAGTCACCGGTTCCTGTCTCCGGTCGTGTGGACCGCCGGACCGTCGGTCGCAGGGGGTCTACCGCTGGTCGATGACGGGTTGCAGGTGAGTGACTACTCCGGGTGGAGTGATGGTGAACATCTTCCATCCGCCCAGACGAAGGTGATCTCATGCGCCGTCTCAAGCAGTTGATCGTCGCGTTCGCATTACTCGCCATTCCCCTCACGCCGACCGCCAACGCCGCCCCGCCCACCGGATGGGTCGGTAGTTGGTCGGTCGCCGTCACCCCACCGGGTACGTCGGGACTCTCCGCGACCGGTGTCACCGATACGACTCTTCGGCAAGTCGCTCATCTGTCCATCGGGGGACCGCAGCTCCGAGTGCGGTTGTCCAACGTCTACGGAACCCAACCGCTCGTCGTCGGCAAGGTCACCGTGACGCCACGGGCCGACGCACAGGCGGGTACGCCGACCGTCGACCCGGCGAAGCTTGTCCCGGTGCTGTTCAACGGCCGCGCGTCGGTCACGATCCCGGTCGGTACCGAGTGGGTGTCGGACCCGGTGCGGGTCGCCGTACCGGATGACACCGATCTGGTGATCAGCACGTACTTCCCGGGGCCGACCGGGCCGCTCACGCAGCATCCGGCCGGGTACGCCACCGGCTTCTCGTCCGCGGGTGATCAGATCGGCGGCGACGGGTCGTCGTACCAGGCGATCCCGGGCGCGGCCCGGTACGTGATCGAAGGTGTGGACGTGCAGAGCCGCGCGCGTGGTGCCGTCGTGCTGTTCGGCGACTCGATCACGGACGGCGTCGTCTCCCCGACCGACAAGAACCTCCGGTACCCGGACCAACTGGCCGACCGCATCCTCGCCGGCCCGGCGTCCCGCGACCTCGGTGTCCTGAACGCCGGCATCAGCGGCAACCGCCTGCTCAGCAACGCGGGTACGGCGGGAGACTCGACTCTCGCCCGCTTCGATCGGGATGTCGTCGCACAGGCCGGCGTACGGACCGTCGTGCTCCTCGAGGGCATCAACGACATCGGCGGCAGCCGCGGCGCCACCGACCCGGCGGACCTGATCGCGGTGCATCGCCAGTTCATCCAGCGCGCGCACCAGGCGGGGCTGAAGGTCATTGGTGCGACCCTCACACCCTACGAAGGCGCCGGCTACTACACCCCTGAAGGAGAGGCCGACCGGCAGGCGCTGAACACCTGGATCCGTACCTCCGGTGAGTACGACGGTGTCGTCGACTTCGACAAGGCCACTCGCGACCCGGCCGCTCCGTCGAAGTTCCTCCCGGCGTACGACGCAGGCGACCACCTGCACCCGAACGCCACCGGTTTCCAGGCGATGGCGGCGGCGTTCGACCTCACGCAGCTCTAACCCGACTCGGCCGGGTGTTCGACCTGGCGGTCGCCCCATTGGGTGAGAACCCCGCGGGCGATCTCCAGGTCCTCCCGGAGCGAGCGGTCCGCCAGGTCACCGGGGAGCGCCGCGAGCGCGTCGGCGAGCCACGGCCCGATCGAGGCAGGTGCGAGATTGGCAGGCCGCAGCCCGGCCAGGCGGATCGCTCGGACCGCGGTGACGAACTCGCTGGCGAGGACCTCGCGGAGTGCGTCCAGGAGTTGCTTGGTCAGCGCGGCGGCCTGCGGCGCGAAGCTCGCGTGCAATTCGGCACCGCGGGACAAGGTCGCCGTACCGAGCGTCGCGGGCTGCGCGGACGACCGGACCGCGGCGAGCGCGTCGTGGGCGACGTACTCGATCATCATCACGCCCGAGCTCGCCTCCGCACCGCTGGCGAGGAACCGGCTGAGGCCGGTGTAATCCGGGTCGACCAGGTTCGCCACCCGCGTCGTCGAGAGGGTCGCGACGCTGTGCAGGCTGAGCCGGAGCGAGTCGAGCGCGAGCGCGATCGGCATCGCGTGCCAGTTTCCGTTGTGCAGCACGGTGTCGCCGGCCACCAGCGGGTTCTCCGCGGCCGCGTTGATGTCGATCCGCACACTGTTGCCCAAGGCATCGGAATGGTCGACGGCCGGCCCGAGTACCTGAGCGAACGCGCGCAATCCGAACGGGTCCTGGATCCGCGCGGCCGGCAACGGCAAACCGTCGAGCAGGTCCCGCATCCGGCGCGCGACCCGAACCTGCCCCGGCTGCGGTCGCGCCTCGTGGACACGGACGTCGTACACCTCGGCGTTGCCGCGCAGCGCGACATGCGACAGCGCGCCCACCAGCGGTACGACGTTGATCAGGGTCGATGCCTCGACGTACGCGAGACAGCACTCGGCCAGCGTGAACGCGTTGCTGGACAGCAGCGGGAGGGCGCTCGTCCCGTCGATCACGTCGCCGAGCGCGAGCCCGAGTTCGGCGAGCGGACCGAGGTCGCCGGTCCCGATCGCGCCGCCGCGGTGCAGGTCCGGCAGGTCGTCGTCGTTGAGCAGCCCAACGATCGCGTCGGCCACCGCGGGGTCCAGTCCCGAACCGCCGGCCGCCAGTTGATTGACCCGGATCAGCAGCCCGAGCCGCACCACGTCCTTCGGGTACGACGTCGTACCGGTCGTCGAATGCGACGCCAGCAACCGCGCGCCGTGCTCCGGATCGGCCGTCAGTACGTCGCGGTTCGCGCCGACCCCGGTGGTTCGCCCGTACACGGGCCGGTGTTCAGCCACCTCGGCCACGACCGCCGCCGACGCCGCCATCCGCTTCCGCGCGATGTCGCCGAGCCGGACCGCCGTACGTCGCTGCCCGAGCGCCACCGCCTCGAGCGGCGTCAGCCCGGCACCCGTGAGCTCGACCGGTTCCATCCCCTCAGTGTGGAACCGGGCCTGCCCCGCGGGTAAGCGACGCGCCCACCTCGCCGTCTGAGATCCGAGACAGTCGCGCACCCGGACCGCCACTACTCACCAACCTCGCCAACCACCAGTCACCCGGGCGACTCCAGGCGTGAAACCGCGCCGAAGCCTGAGGTTGGTGAGTGGCACAGGTCCAGCTTCCGTCGCGAGTGCCACGACCAAAGAAAACGGCCCGTCGCCCTCGGTGGGGGCGGCGGGCCGTCAGGGACCAGACCGTTACTTCTGGCCGTAGCGCTTCTTGAACTTCTCCACGCGGCCCTGGGTGTCCATCACGCGCTGCTGGCCCGTGTAGAACGGGTGACTCGCGGCCGAGATCTCGACGTCGACGACCGGGTAGGTGTTCCCGTCGTGCCAGACGACCGTCTCGTTGCTCTCGCGGGTCGAACCGGTGAGGAAGCTGAAGTTGCCGGACTTGTCCCGGAAGACGACCCGGCGGTAGTCGGGGTGAATGCCGTTCTTCATGCTGCGGTACTTCCTTCCAAGTAGGGAGCGAACGGATCGGTCAGGGGGTGGACCGCTTCGTCCGCACGCAGGACACAACCGTCGAGGCGGCCCCGTAATTCCCGGAGATCCAAACCGGGCCCGGTGAAGGACAGGTACGACGCGCGGTCGCCGTACTGCGGGTGCCATTCGAGGGCCGAACGGGCCTGGTGCTGCTGACCGACGCCGGCCCAGCGGTCCGCTGGCAGGTCCGCCAGCCACGGGCCGAGGACACCTAGGGAGATGTTCGCGCCGAAACTGTCCCAGCCGATGCGGTGGCGGTGCTGGGTCGCGATCCACAACGTGCCGCGACCGCGCGCTGTCCCGGCGACCAGGTCCTCGAGGGCGTCGTACAACCGCTCCGGATGGAACGGCCGGTCCGACTGCCACACCAGCGTCTGCTCACCGGGCGCCGCGATCGAGCCGGCCTCGAGAACCCGGCCAGGAACATGCAGCCGTACGCCGAGCAGGCCCGTCGGCGTGGTCTTGATGAGGAGACGCGGGTTGATCGCCTGGACCAGCGCCACCGAGTCGTCGGTGAGGATCGCGGCGTCGGCGTACTCGAGCTGGTGGATGATCACCTCGGCGATCGCGCGACCGTCCTCGGCGGCGGTCGGGATGCCGCGGTCGCGGATCAGGTCCTCGCCGGTCAGGTCTGCGACGACCGTGGTCGTGTCGACGGTCGTGACGACAGCGTCCACGAGCAGGTCGGCGTCGGCGTCGATCTCGCTGGCGATCGCCTGGGTGTCACCGGCGGCCGGGACGCTCACGATCGCGGCCTCGTACCGCTCGACGGCGGCGATGCTCGCGAGTAACTGGACGAGTGAGCCACGCAGCGCGCACGAGACACACGGGTGGCCCATCGTGATCACCTCGCGGTCGATCACGCCGGTCGCAGTCCTCGCGGTCCGGACGACGGAGCCGCTGGTCAGCGCGCTCACGTCGTACTCCACCAGGACGCCCGTCGGGCCGGCGGCGGCCAGCAGATTCGCCGCGACGGCGCCGCGGAACCCCTCGTCGAGGCCTGTCAGCAAGGTCACCGGCAGCATCGACTCTCCCGTCTTGTTGAAAACGATAACCAGTACAAAGTACCCTCTGAACCGGAATAGCCGCCACCCGGCCGGCGTTCTTCCTGGCAGGGTCACCCGCCAGGTGATCCGAGAAAGGACAGCAAGGACAGCATGGCCAAGCGCAACGACCTCCGCCCGATCATCAAACTCCGCAGCACCGCCGGAACCGGCTTCACCTATGTAACGCGCAAGAACCGCCGGAACAATCCCGACCGGGTCGTGATCCGTAAGTACGACCCGCAGATCCGGCAGCACGTCGACTTCCGCGAAGAGCGGTAGGAGCGCCGGATGGCCACCACGGCGAAGATCGCGAAGAACGACCAGCGCCGCCGTACCGTCGCCCGCTACTCCGAGCGCCGGGCCGACCTGTTACGCGTGATCGCCGATCCGGGGACGCCCGCGGCCGACCGCGCGGCGGCGCAGCTGAGGCTGCAGAAGCTGCCGCGCGACGCCAGCCCGATCCGCGTCCGCAACCGGGACGCGGTCGACGGCCGTCCGCGTGGGTACGTCGGGAAGGCCGGGATCTCCCGGGTCCGCTTCCGGGCGATGGCCCATCGCGGCGAACTGCCCGGGATCACCAAGTCCTCCTGGTAAGACAGCGAAAGGCCCTCCGCCGGTGGCGGAGGGCCTTTTTTGCTTACAGCCGGTTGTAGGCCTTCAAGGTGCGCAGCGAACCGACCGTGACGGCACCGCGATACTCCAGCGTCGCGGCCGGGCCCGGTGGCTCCCAGGTGATCGCCCAGCCGCCGTCGTCCTGCTGGTCGGCGATCAGCCGGTCGAGATGCGCCTCGAGCTGTTCGTCGGTGAACAGTGGGCGCCAGAAGCTGTCCGGCGTCGGTACGAAACTCAGCGGCGTCACGCCGTACGACGGGTCTGCGGCGTCACCGCGGTAGTGCTGGAGTTTGGGCAGCCACTCGCGGATCCGGTCGAAGTCGACGTCGTCGGTGTGCTCGAGGAACACCAGCGCCTCGCTCATGCCGTGCGCGTCCTCCGGGAAGCCCTTGGCCAACTCCGAGGCGCACCAAGCGGCGGCCTTGTCGCGCCACGGGTGGTCGAGGCCGAGCTTGCCGAGCCGGCCGACCAGTCCCGCCGTCGGGTTCAGGCCGGGCTTGTACGTCCACTCGGTGATGTGCTCGGCACGCGGGTACCCCTCGACCGCGGGGCCGCACAGCGGGACGGCGCCGTTCTCGTCGGCGGTCCGGCCGAGCCAGTCGGCGGCGCGGCGGATCATGTCCTCGTCCCGGGCGCCGGCCCCGAGGAGCGTGTCGAACGCGACCTCGACGTCGAGCGGCAGGCTGTCCGGGCAGCGCTTGTCCGGTTCCAGCCCGTGCCCGAACCCGCCGTCGGCGTTCTGGTAGCCCCGCAGCGCGTCCACCACGCCCTGCGCGTCGGCCCCTTCGAAGACCGTCGCGAAGACCCGCCGCTCGAGCACGCGAGCGTCCCGCCGTACAAAGTCCCGACCTGCGCTGAAGATGTCCATGCCCTGAGCCTCCCGCAGATCCCGGTCCACCGTCTTGAACGAAACGGACACGCGGACCGCCAGGCCATCACAATCCGCGTTCTGGCGCCGAGCCGAGCGTGCGACGGCCCGATCCGCGCGATTGTGATGGCCTGGCGGTCCTCACGGCTCGAAGCGGTAGCCCATGCCGGGTTCGGTGAGGAGGTGTTTGGGGCGGGCGGGGTCGGCTTCGAGTTTGCGGCGGAGCTGGCCCATGTAGAAGCGGAGGTTGCCGCCGGCCGTCTCGTAGCCGGGGCCCCAGACCTCGGTGAGGAGCTGGCGCTGGGACATCAGCTTGCCGGGGTTGCGGACCAGGACCTCCAGCAGGTGCCACTCGGTCGGGGTGAGGCGGATGTCCTCGCCGGTCTCCAAGGTGACCCGTTTCGCGGCCAGGTCGACGACGGCGCCGCCGACCGTCACGACCGGCTGGTCCTGGGCGATGTTGCTGCGCCGCAGTACGGCGCGCATCCGGGCCAGCAGCTCATCGATCCCGAACGGCTTGGTCACGTAGTCGTCCGCGCCGGCGTCCAGCGCCTCGACCTTGTCGGTCTGGTCGGTCCGCCCGGACAGCACCAGGATCGGCGCGTCGGTCCAGCCGCGCAGCCCGCGGATCACCTCGACGCCGTCGAAGTCCGGCAGCCCGAGGTCGAGGATCACCAGCTCCGGCGGGTGCTGCGCCGCGACCTTCAACGCCGACGTACCGGTACCGGCCAGGTGCACTTCGTACCCGCGCGCCTTCAGATTGATCTGCAACGCCCGCACGATCTGCGGCTCGTCGTCGACGACTAACACCCTCGTCACTCTTGCTCCGATCGTTCGCGGGCGCCGGGGACCGGTGCGTCGGTGGGGCGTACGGCGGCGGTCGGCATCGACACCACCATGGTCAGTCCACCACCTGGGGTGTCCTCGGGCTGCAATGAGCCGCGCATCGCCTCGGCGAGTCCGCGGGCGAGCGCCAGTCCGAGCCCGACGCCGACGGTGTTGTCGGTGTCGCCGAGCCGCTGGAACGGCGCGAACACCCGGTCCCGGTCCGCGCGCGGAATGCCCGGACCGCGGTCGATCACCCGGATCTCCACGGTGGCGCCGAGGGCGCTGCCGGTGACCAGCGGCGGGCGTCCAGGCGGCGAGTACCGGATCGCGTTGGCCAACAGGTTCGCGACCACGCGTTCCAGCAGCGCCGGGTCTGCCTCGACCAGCGGCAGCGTGTGCGGGATGTCGACCGTGACGGGATCGGAGTCGTCGCCCAGCTCCCCGAGAACCCCGGGCAGGATCTCGTCCAGCGCCATCGGCCGGGTGAACACCGGCAGTACGCCGGCCTGCAACCGACTGAGGTCGAGCAGGTTGTCCACCAGTCGCGACAGCCGGTCGAGTGACTCGTCCGCGGTCTCCAGCAGCTCGGCGCGCTCGGAGTCGCTCCACTCCACATCGTCGCTGCGCAGTGAAGTCACCGACGCCTTCGCCGACGCGAGCGGGGAACGCAGGTCGTGGCCGACCGCGCGAAGCAACGCCGTACGCAACTTGTCGGCCTCCGCGAGCGGCTTCGCCTCCGCCGCGGCCTCACTCAGCCGGGCGGTGTCCACGAGCGCCGCCGCGTGGGCGGCGAACGCGCCGACCAGACGTCGCTCGTCGGCCTCCAACTGGTGGCCTTGCAGCACCAGGACCAGGTCGTCGCGGGCGGGGATCTCCGCGTCGGCCTCCTCCGGCCGGGTGCAGGTCAGCACCCCGGCCGAGGCGAGCGGCCGCCAGACCTCGGTCAGCTCGTCGTCGTCCACGCGCTCCATCAGGCACGCTCCGCTCATCCCGAACGCCTCGCGAACCCGCTCGAGCAGAGCGGGCAGCGCGGTCTCGCCACGCAGTACCGAACCGGCCAAGGTCGCCAGCGTCTCCGATTCCGCGGCCGCCCGGGCCGCCTGTCTGGTACGTCGTGCCGCCCGGTCGACGACCGAACTGACCATCGCCGCGACCAGGACGAAGATCAGCAACGCCAGGGCGTTGTTGAGCTCGGCAATCGTGAACGTCCGCCGCGGTGGGGTGAAGAAGTAGTTGAGGACCAGCGATCCGCCTACCGCCGTCACCATCGCCGGCCACATCCCGCCGACCAGCGCGACCACGACCACCGCGAGCAGAAACGCCAGTACGTTGCTGGTCAGGTTCAGCGTGTCGCCACCCAGACCGAGGACGAGCGCGAGCACCGGCGGCAGCACGACCGCCAGCACGAAGCCCTGGATCCGCCGCCGCCGGGACAGACTCCCCCGCAGCCGCGGCAGCCGCCCACGCCCCATCTGCGAGTGCGTGACGATGTGTACGTCGATATCGCCGGACTCACGGATCGTGCTCGCACCGATCCCGGGCCCGGTGAACAGCGAACCGAACCACGACCGGCGACTGCCGCCGAGGACCAGCTGGGTCGCGTTCTCGGCCTTCGCGAACGCCAGCAGCGCGGCCGGGATGTCGTCGCCGACCACCTGGTGGTAGGTGCCACCGAGCTTCTCGACCAGGTTCCGCTGTCCGGCGAGCTCGCTCGGGTTGGCCCCGGTCAGACCGTCGGACCGCGCGACGTGGACGGCCAGCAGGTCCCCACCGGACGACCGGGCCGCGATCCGGGCCGCGCGGCGGATCAGCGTCTCGCCCTCCGACCCACCGGTGAGCGCGACCACGACCCGCTCGCGGGCCTCCCAGGTCGAGTCGATGGCATGCTCCGCGCGGTACTGCTGCAGGCCCGCGTCCACCCGGTCCGCGAGCCAGAGCAGCGCGAGCTCCCGCAGCGCCGACAGGTTGCCGACCCGGAAGTAGTTGCCCAGGGCAGCGTCGATCTTGTCCGCCGCGTACACGTTCCCGTGGGCCATCCGCCGGCGCAGCGCCTCCGGCGTCATGTCGACCAGCTCGATCTGGTCCGCGGCCCGCACCACCCGGTCCGGCACCGTCTCCTGCTGCGGTACGCCGGTGATCTTCTCGACCACGTCGTTGATCGACTCGAGGTGCTGGATGTTGACCGCCGAGATCACGTCGATCCCGGCGGCCAGCAGCTCCTCGATGTCCTGCCAGCGCTTCTCGTTGCGGCTGCCCGGAACGTTGGTGTGCGCCAGCTCGTCGACCAGGGCGACCTCGGGCCGCCGGGCCAGGACCGCGTCGACGTCCATCTCGGTGAAGCTCGCGCCGCGGTAGTCGATGATGCGCCGCGGTACCGACTCCAGCCCGTCGAGCATCTCCGCGGTGTGCTCCCGGCCGTGGGTCTCGACGAGCCCGACCACCACGTCGGTGCCCCGGGCGAGACGGCGCTGCCCCTCGCCCAGCATCTTGTACGTCTTCCCGACACCGGGCGCGGCCCCGAGATACACCCGCAGATGCCCGCGCTTCATATCAACATGCTCTCAGCTGGCAGCCAACGCGGCGTTCAGCGTCACCACATTGACGTACGGTTCGCCCAGGAAACCGAGCGTACGGCCGGTCGTGTTCTCCTTCACCAGCTCCTCGACCCGGTCCACCGGGAGCCCACGCTCGCGGGCGACCCGGTTGACCTGCAGGGCGGCGTACGCCGGGCTGATGGCGGGGTCCAGACCGCTGCCACTGGCCGTGACCGCGTCGGGCGGAACCTGCGACGGGTCGACGCCCTCGAGCTTGGCGACCTCCTGCCGGCGCTCGTCGACCAGCTTGACCAGCTCGGGGTTGTTCGGCCCGTACTGCGAGGCCGCGCTGCCCATCGCGTCGTAGTCGACCGCGGACGGGCGGGTCTGGAACCACTTCGGGTCGGCGACCATGATCGCCTTGCCGTCGGCGTCCTTCTTCCCGCTGTCCATCGTGTACGCCTGACCGATCAGGCCGGACGCCACCGGCTTGCCGTCGACCTTGATGATCGAACCGTTGGCGTTGCCGTGGAAGAGCACCTGGGAGACGCCGGTCATCACCAGCGGGTAGGCGATCCCCAGGACGACGGTGAAGACCAGGAGCACCCGGACCGCCACGCCGAACTGACGGAAACTGCTTGTCATTGACAACAACCTTTCAGCGCAGACCGGGGATCATGGAGATCACCAGGTCGAGAAGCTTGATGCCGACGAACGGCGAGATCAGGCCGCCGACGCCGTACACCAGCAGGTTCCGGCGGAGCATCGCCGAGGCGGACGAGGGCCGGTACCGGACGCCGCGCAGCGCCAGCGGGACCAGCCCGATGATGATCAGCGCGTTGAACACGATGGCCGACACGATCGCCGACTCCGGCGAGTGCAGCCCCATGATGTTCAGCTTGTCCAGACCGGGGTACGCCGCGGCGAACAGCGCGGGCAGGATCGCGAAGTACTTCGCGACGTCGTTCGCGATCGAGAACGTGGTCAGCGAACCGCGGGTGATCAGCAACTGCTTGCCGATCTCGACGATCTCGATCAGCTTGGTCGGGTTGGAGTCGAGGTCGACCATGTTGCCGGCCTCCTTCGCGGCCGACGTCCCGGTGTTCATCGCCACGCCGACGTCGGCCTGTGCGAGCGCCGGCGCGTCGTTGGTGCCGTCACCGGTCATCGCGACCAGCCGGCCGCCTTCCTGCTCCTTCTTGATCAGCGCCATCTTGTCCTCGGGCGTCGCCTCGGCCAAGAAGTCGTCGACCCCGGCCTCGTCCGCGATCGCCTTCGCGGTCAGCGCGTTGTCGCCGGTGATCATCACGGTCCGGATGCCCATCGCGCGCATCTGGTCGAACCGTTCTCGCATGCCTTCCTTGACGACGTCCTTCAGGTGGATGACGCCGAGCGCGCGGGCCGTGCCGTCGATGCTCTCGGCGACGACCAGCGGCGTACCGCCGGAGGCCGAGATGCCGTCGACGATCTCACCGAGCAAGCTGTCGGTGGTCCCGCCGTGCTGACCGATCCACGCGTTCACCGCACCCGCGGCGCCCTTGCGGATCTGCCGGTTGTCGACGTCCACGCCGCTCATCCGGGTCTGCGCGGTGAACTCCACGAACGTTGCGTGCGGCAACTCTCCGGTGTGCCGCTCCCGCAGGCCGTGCCCGGTCTTCGCCAGCACGACGATCGACCGGCCTTCCGGCGTCTCGTCCGCGAGGCTCGACAGCTGCGCCGCATCGGCCAGGTCGGTGTCGGTGACGCCCTGGACCGGGATGAACTCCGCCGCCTGCCGGTTGCCCAGCGTGATGGTGCCGGTTTTGTCCAGCAGCAGCGTGTTCACGTCGCCGGCGGCCTCGACCGCGCGGCCGGACATCGCCAGTACGTTGCGTTGCACCAGCCGGTCCATGCCGGCGATGCCGATCGCGGACAGCAGCGCGCCGATCGTGGTCGGGATCAGGCAGACCAGCAGGGCCACCAGGATCACGATGTTCAGGTTCACCTTCGCGTACGCCGCGAACGTCGGCAGCGTGATCGTCGCGACCAGGAACACGATGGTCAGGCTGGCCAGCAGGATGTTCAGCGCGATCTCGTTCGGCGTCTTCTGCCGGGACGCGCCTTCGACCAGCGCGATCATCCGGTCGATGAAGCTCTCACCGGGTTTGGTGGTGATCTTCACGACGATCCGGTCCGACAGCACCTTGGTGCCGCCGGTGACCGCGCTGCGGTCGCCACCGGACTCCCGGATGACCGGGGCCGACTCGCCGGTGATCGCCGACTCGTCGACACTGGCCACGCCCTCGACGACGTCACCGTCGCCGGGAATGATCTGGCCGGCCTCGACGACGACCAGGTCGCCGAGCCGCAGCTGGGTGGCCGGGACTGCTTCTTCCTGGTCACCGACCAGCCGGCGCGCGGTGGTCTCGGTCTTGGCCCGGCGCAGCGTCTCGGCCTGGGCCTTGCCACGGCCCTCGGCGACGGCTTCGGCGAGGTTCGCGAAGATGACGGTCAGCCAGAGCCAGACGACGATCCACCAGACGAACACGCTGGAATCGGTGACGGCGAAGATCGTCGACGCGACCGCGCCGACCTCGACGACGAACATCACCGGGTTCTTCCACATCACCCGCGGGTCGAGCTTGCGCAGCGCGTCCGGCAGCGAGGTGAGCAGCATCTTCGGGTCGAACAGGCCCGAGGGTGCCTTCTTCGAGGTAGCCGCCGGTTGCGAGACGGGCGGCGTCGTCAGCGTGGTCACAGTCCCTCCGCGAGGGGTCCAAGTGTCAGAGCGGGGAAGTACGTCAGGCCCGTGACGATCAGGACGGTTCCGACCAGCATCGTCACGAAAAGCGCCTTGTGGGTGGGCAGCGTGCCCTGGGTCACCGGCACCGGCTGCTGCTGGGCGAGCGAGCCCGCCAGCGCCAGCGCGAACACAATCGGTACGAAGCGGCCGAGCAGCATCACCAGACCGAGCGCGGTGTTGTAGAACGGGATGTTGCCGCTCAGCCCACCGAATGCGCTGCCGTTGTTGTTACCGGCCGAGGTGAACGCGTACAGCACCTCGGAGAACCCGTGCGGGCTGTCGGTGTTGAAGATCGAGGCCCGCGCCACCGCGAGTCCCATCGCGATCGACGCACCGGCCAGTACCAGGGTCGGCGTCGTCAGGATGTACAGCGAGACCAGCTTCATCTCGCGTGCAGTGACCTTCTTCTTCAGGTACTCCGGGGTGCGCCCGACCATCAGGCCCGCGACGAACACCGCTAGGACGGCGAGGATCAGCATGCCGTAGAGGCCGGTGCCCGTACCGCCGGGTGACACCTCACCGAGCATCATGTGGAACAGCGCCGTACCGCCGCCCAACGGGGTGAACGAGTCGTGCGCGGAGTTCACCGCGCCGGTCGACGTCCCCGTGGTGGAGGTGGCGAACAGTGCCGAGGCCCATTCGCCGAAGCGGGTCTCCTTGCCCTCCATCGCGGCGCCGGCGGCCTGCGTCGCCGTACCGGCGCCGAGGTTCTCGAAGAGCGTCGCGGAGAACGTGAAGGCCGCCCACAGCACGCCCATCACGCCGAGGATCGCGTAGCCCTGCCGCTTGTCCTTCACCATCAGGCCGAAGGTGCGGGTGATGCACACCGGGATCACCAGGAGCAGGAAGATCTCGAACAGGTTCGACAGGCCGTTCGGGTTCTCGAACGGGTGCGCGGAGTTGGCGTTGTAGAAGCCGCCACCGTTGGTACCCAGCTCCTTGATGACCTCCTGGCTGGCCACCGGGCCGCCGGGAACGGTCTGGGTCTGGCCGACCACCGAGGTCAGCTCGTGACCGCCGGAGAAGTTCTGGACGACGCCCATCGCGACCAGCGCGAGCCCGCCGACGACCGCCATCGGCAGCAGGATCCGTAGCGTGGTCCGGGTCAGGTCGACCCAGAAGTTGCCCAGCCGGTCGGTCTTGGACCGCGCGAAGCCACGGATCAGGGCGATCGCGACGACGATGCCGACGGCGGCGGACAGGAAGTTCTGCACCGCGAGGCCGGCGAACTGGACCAGGTGGCCCATCGTCACCTCGGGCGAGTAGTTCTGCCAGTTGGTGTTCGAGACGAACGACGCGGCGGTGTTGAAGGCGAGACCGGACGGAACGTTCGGCAGTCCGAGCGACAGCGGCAGCCAGTGCTGCAGGCGCTGCAACAGGTACAGCAGGACGACGCTGAGCGCGGAGAACGCGAGCAGCGACCGGGCGTACACGGCCCAGGTCTGGTCGGCCTTCGAGTCGACGCCGAACAGTTTGTAGGTCATACGTTCGACCCGCAGGTCCTTGTCGGACGTGAAGACGCGGGCCATGTACCCGCCGAGCGGCCGGTAGACCGCCGCCAGGCACACGATCAGGAAGCCGACCTGCAACAGGCCGGCCGCGGTGTCGGACATCAGAACCTCTCGGGAAAGATCAGGGCGGCGATCAGGTAGAGGACCAGAGCAGCGGCCACGACCAAGCCGGCGATGTTCTCGGCGCTCACAACTTCTCCACTCCACGCAATGCGGACCAGACGGCCGCGAACACGACGACGGTGAGTGCGAGGTAGACGACGTCACCCACGACGACACGACCTCAGGGCGAATGTGCTCATGGGTTCCACTGGACACCGTTGGCTGCGCGGTCAGGAGGGTTCTCGCAGGCCTCTCACACCCGCTGACGCAGCTCTCACAGGCTTCTCACATACTTACGGCTGGCATTCCCACCGACAGACAAGGGAAGAACAACCACGTGACCGAGATGGACATCACCGCCCCTGCAGAGCAGTTCTTCTCCGCGGACTCCCGGACCGCCCTCGCCGAGGCGAGCCGGAAGCTGGCCGAGCGCCTCCAGGCCCACACCGAGGCGCTGCTCGCGATGACGGGCGACGAGGACCACTCCACGCTCTTCGAGCACAACGCCGCGCTCGAGGGCGTCGTCGAGGACTGGAACGACGCCGTCTTCGAACACACCGGTACGACGCCGCTGCTGCTCGACGAGCCGGCCGACGACGAGGACGACGAAGAGACCGAGCCGGACCACGTGATCAGCGTGGTGTCGCGGTTCGACCTGCGCGTCGTCGAACTGGACGAGCTGCTCGAAGCCGGCCGCGCCGCGCAGGAGCGGCACCCGGCCGAGCTGGACGAGTCCGGCGACCGCGACCCGGTCGACACCGCCGAACAGGCCATCTACGAGATCAGCCGCGAGGTCGGTGAAGCCTGGTTCGAGCTGCCCGGCACCGAACTGATCGCGGGCGCCCGCGCGTACGTCGTACCGGAGGCTCCGTTCGAGGCGCTGGACGCCGACGCGGAGGACGTCGTCACCGAACTGATCGCCCCGAACGGCGTCGCCACGCACGCCGAGACCTGGGCCCAGACGAGCTAGAGCGAGACTGAGCGGCCCGGCGTCCGGTGGTTTCGGGCGCCGGGCCGCTGTCTATACCAGTAGTTCGCCGTCGAGCACGGTCACCGCGGTACCACCGAGGAGGACGCGGTCGCCGGCGGCGGTGACCTGGAGTACGCCGCCGCGCGCGGACACCTGGTGGCCGACCATCGCGTCCCGTCCGAGGCGCTGCGACCAGTACGACGCCAGCGCGGTGTGGGCGCTTCCGCAGACCGGGTCCTCGGGGATCCCGGCGGCCGGCGCGAAGAACCGGGAGACGAAGTCGTACTCGGCATCGGCCGGCGCGGTCACGATCGTGCCCCGGTTGCCGTGGCGCCGGTTGAGCGACTCCAGCCGGACCAGGTCCGGAGTAACGGCCCGCACCGCGTCCTCGTCGGACAGCACCACCAGGAAGTCGGTCAGCGGACCGGTCCCGTAGAGCTCGTCCGGCTTCGCCCCGAGCGCCTCCACCAGCCCGTCCGGTACGTCGATCTGCGTCACCGGGGAGATCGGGAAGTCCAGAGTGATCCGGCCCGCGGCAACCGAAGCCGACAGGATGCCGCTCCGGGTGCTGAACCGGACATGGTCGGTGACCAGACCGTCCGATACCAACGCATGCGTGGTGGCCAGGGTCGCGTGACCACACATGTCCACTTCGATGGTCGGGGTGAACCAGCGCAGGTCCCAGTCCGCGCCGGGCGTCTCGCTCGGGCGCGTGAAGGCCGTCTCCGCGTGCTGCATCTCCGCAGCAACGCTCTGCATCCAGTTCACGTCCGGCCAGTCACCGGCCCCGAGGACACACACCCCCGCCGGGTTGCCCGCGAAGGCCCGCTCCGTGAACGCATCCACCACCCGAATCCGCATGCCCCCGACGCTAACCGTCGCGGCAGACCGGGCTCCATAACCACTTCGGCACCGAGTGGCCTCTGAACCGGCCCGGCGATCCAGCCGTGTCGGCTATGTCCCGTATTCCTATCGAGGGGGAAAGTGTGATGTCAGTTCGTTCGAAACGCCGTCCGATCGCGGTCGCGACCGCACTGGTCGGTGGCCTGGCCCTGGTCGCTCCAGCGATCCCCGCCAGCGCACACCGGGCCCAGCAGCTCGACGTACGGCAGGTCAACCTGGTGTCCGACCAGAAGGGGAAGGCCGCGTTCCAGGATCCCGACCTGGTGAACTCGTGGGGTCTGGCGCTCGGCGCGAGCACCCCGCTGTGGTCGGCCAACAACGGCTCGTCGACCGCCACGGTGTACTCCGTCCCGGCGGGCTCGAGCACGGTCACGAAGCTGCCCATCCGGGTGACGGTGGGTGCACCGACCGGGCAGGTGAACAACCCCGGTCCCGGGTTCGTCCTCAGGAACAAGACGACCAGCGCACCGGCCAACTTCATCTTCGCCACCGAGGAAGGCAAGATCGCGGCCTGGAGCAGGGTGGTCGACTCGCCGACCGGCCCGGCCGAGGTCAAGGCCAGCACCCGCGGTGCGGTCTACAAGGGCCTGGCGCTCGCGTCGACCAGGAGAGGTGACCGGCTGTACGCCGCCAACTTCTCCCAGCACCGGATCGACGCCTTCAACAGCAGGTTCGCTCCGGTGAGGCTGCCGAAGGGGGCGTTCCGGGACCACCGCGTGCCGAAGAGTTTCGGTCCGTTCAACGTGCAGACGCTGAGGGACCGGGTCTTCGTCACCTACGCGAAGGTCAACCCGAAGACCAACGACGAGGTGGACGGCCGCGGTCTCGGTTTCGTCGACGAGTTCTCGGTCGACGGCAAGCTGATCACCCGCGTCGCCTCCCGCGGCACGCTGAACGCGCCGTGGGGTATCGCACAGGCTCCCAGGGCCTGGGGCCAGCCCAGGGGCACGCTGCTGGTCGGCAACTTCGGCGATGGTCGGATCAGCATCTTCCAGCCGAAGTCACACGGTCGGTTCGCGTTCGCGGGCCTGGTCCGTGACACGCACGGCCGGACTCTGGTGATCGACGGTCTGTGGGCCCTCCTGCAGGGCACCGCAACCACCGGCGGCACCGATGCCCTCTGGTTCTCCTCAGGACCGGGCGGCGAGAGCCACGGTCTGGTCGGTCTCCTCCGGATGCCGTGACAACCCACCTCCACCCGCCGGCGGACGAGTCGGCGGGTGGAGGACTCACGCTCCCAAGGTCTTCTCGAACCAATGGTCGGCGTACGGCTCTGTGTTGAACGCGGCAACCTCGGCGTACCCCGAGGTGCGGTACAGCGCGATCGCCTCGGTGAGCGTGCGATTGGTCTCCAGGCGTACGGCGCTCGCGCCGTACGCGCCTGCCTCGCGCTCGAGTTCGTGCAGCAGGCGCCGGCCGAGCCCGAGACCGCGCGCGTCGGGTGACACCCACATCCGCTTGATCTCGGCCGGTTCGGCACCGTGCAGCTTGAGTGCCGCACACCCGACCGGCTCCGAGTGCAGCGTTGCCAACAGCAACAACCCGGCGGGCAGCGTCAACTCCGCGTGGTCGGCCGAGATGCTCCGGGTCTGATCGAAGCCGCTCTCGAACCGCCGTCCGAGTTCACCGAAGTACGACTCCAGGCAGTACTGCGCGGCCGGCGAGCGCGGATCGACGATCTCGACCCGAACCATCGATGCCGTCAGCAACCGGTTCACCTCGTCCATCGCCGTGACGAGCCGCTTCTGCTGGCGTTCGTCGAGCGGCTCGAGGATCGAGGCCGCGAGTTCGTCCGAACGCTCGTCCAGGACCTGCCGCTCCGCGAGTCCTTCCGGCGTCAACCGGGCGATCCGCACCCGCGCATCCGCCGTACTGCGTTCGACGCGAACCAGCCCGGCACTCTCCAGCGAGCGCAAGAGTCGACTCAGATAGCCGGAGTCCAGATCGAGCTGGGCGCGCAGCGAGCGCACGTCGCACCCGTCCGCACCGATCTCCCACAGCACCCGGTCCGCACCCAAGGGCCGGCCGCGCGCCAGATAGTCGTCCTGCAGCGCCCCGACCCGCAGCGTGACGAGCCGGTTGAACCGCCGTACCACCCCAACGCCCATTCTCTGACTCTAGTCAGAGAATGGGCGGGCGACAGTCAGTCGATCGGGCGCAGCTCGTCGGCGTACGAGACCGAGACCCGGCGGAGTACGCCGTCCTTGACCGAGTACTGCCCCATCCGCCACAGCGGCGGGCTGTAGGCGTGGACCGTGACGCTGCCCTTGTCGAGACCGGTCAGGCGGTGGATGTGGTCCGGGCCGAAGCCGTAGACGTCACCGGCGACGACCTCGGTCTCGATGGATTCGGTCCCGATCGCGAGGTTGTGCTCGACCAGCTTGCCCTTCGCGACCGCGACCGCACCGGAGGAGACGTCGTGGTCGTGCCAGCCGGTGTCGTTGACCGGGGTCCAGCAGATCAGCCAGACGTCGACGTTCGCGTCGCGGTGCAGGGAGGCGAAGACCCGCTCCTCGTCGCTGTACGCGACCTGGTCCTCCCACAGATGCGGCTGCGCGGCGATCGAGGCGGCGAGCTCGGACAGCTCGTCGGGCGTCAGGTCGCGACCGGGAAGGTCGTCCAGCGACAGACAGTTGTTCAGCTCCACGAGCCGGCTGGCCTGGCGCGCCGGAACGTCGGGTACGTCGATCGGCTGAGCAGTCACTGCACTCCCCTCTCAGGAGTAGTCGTCCCGGCGTTTCCGAAGAGCAGCCGGTACGGGTTGTCATGGCGGATCACCGCGGTCGCGGCGTCGCCCTGGCGAAGGTCGGTGGTGTCGGCGTACGGCCGGTCCGTGCCGTGCACGACCTGGTCGATACCGAGCACCCGCGCGACCGCGTCGATCCCCTGCGGGCCGTAGCTCGAGGTGTCGACGTACAGGTTGGGGTCGATGGTGCCGAGCCGGCCGCCGCGCGCGGTCAGCCGCTCGTGGTGCACCGGCGCCAGACCGGCCGCGGCGACGAAGCACAACCGCAGGGCCGGGTACGAGCGTCGCCCGCCGAAGGCATGCCACGCCCACCACGCCGCCTGCAGCTGCGTCGTGTAGTCCACGACCGGCGCCCACCAGCCCGGCGCATCGGTCGTGCGCGCCGCACCGGGATGCACGAGGATCGGCTTACCCAACCGCTCCGCGAGGCGCAGCAGTTCGGCCTGCGCTTCCCACGCGGTCGGCGTACCGAGGACGTGCGCCGGGAGCTGCAGTCCGAGAAAACCCTTGTCCAGCAGGGATTCCAGCCCGGCCGTGTCCGGATCGAGCAGGTCCACGGAGGCCCAGGCGCGGAACGGTGCGGGGAACTCCGCCGCCCCGTCGTGCCACGCGGCAAGCAGTTCGGCATCCCCGAGCTCCTCGACACCCAGCGGACTCGACAGCGACACGGCGGCCAGTCCGGTCCCGGCGTCCTGCTCGAGTGCGACCCGCTTGCCGATCTCGTGCGCCGCCGGGTCGACGTCGTACGGGGCCTCGGTCGTGGTGTGCAGCGTCCAGCCGTCCAGGTACGGCGGTTCGCGGCGGGCGCGGAGCCGGTCGACGAACGCCTCCGGCCACAGGTGCTGGTGGACGTCGATCATCGGCCCCTCCCTTCACCGGGGTTGTCAGCGCGGGTTTGATCAGATTGAAGCGCTTCAGGATGTCTAGAGTGAAGCGCTTCAAAGGTGCCGTTGTCAAGTTTTTGTCCGCCGGCCCGGCTAGGGTCATGGACATGTCCGGAACCGGCCGGAGGCCCACCCTCAAGGACATCGCCGCCGAGACCGGGCTCTCGATGGCCGCCGTGTCGTACGCACTGCGCGGCCTGCATGGGACCCCCGAGACCAGACAGCGCGTCCAGGACGCCGCCGAGCGCCTCGGCTACCAGGCCGACCCGGTCGCCCGCGCGCTCGCCTCGGGCCGCAGCGGCTCGGTCGGTGTCCTGTGCGCGTCCCTCGAAGATCTCTGGCAGCAACGCGTCGCCGCCGCGCTCGGCCGCGAACTGCTGGCCCCGGACCGGAACGCCTGGATCATCGACTCGGCCGGCGACGCCGACAGGCAGCTCGAGCTCGCGCAGCACCTGGTCGACCATCGCGCCGACGCGATCGTGGTGATCCCGATCAACCCGGCCGCCAAGGGCTGGGCGACGATCGCGGAGCAGGCGCCGGTGATCGCGATCGGCGACGCGCTGCCCGGCGCGAAGGCGAAGTCCGAAGTGATCATGGACAACGAGTCCGGCGTGAGTACGGCGCTGCGCCGCCTGGCCGACGCCGGTCACCGCGATATCGCCGTACTGAGCCCGACCCGCCGCCTCGAGGTGGAACGCCCTGCCGAGCAGATCGCCCAGCGGGTGGCCGGCGACCTCGGACTGACGATCCGCCTGCTGCAGTGCCCGCACGACCTGGCCGGCGCGACCGAGGTCGCCCGGGCGCTGCTCACCAGCACCCCGCGCCCGACCGGCATCCTCGCGCTCGCCGACTCGATGGCCTTCGGCGTGTACGCCGCGAGTCGGGAGCTCGGCCTGCGCATCCCGGACGACCTCTCGCTGCTCGGCTACGACGACCAGCCGATGTCCCAGCTGCTCACGCCCCCGCTGTCGACCTTCCACTGGCCGCTCGACGACCTCGTCAGCCACGTCGTCTCCCGCGTGACCTCCGCCGTCGACACCAACCGCCGAGTTCGCCGAACCACCCTCACCCCCACCCTGATCGAACGCGGCTCGGTCACCGCCCCGCCCACCCACTGAGCGCGACGACCACCGATCCACGAGAGCTCCCACGCCCTCGAAACTAAACTAATCCACTACACTTACCCCCCATAGTCCACCATCCGGACCCCACCATCGCGGTCATGGTTTGAGGCCATTGAGGCCTACCGAGGTGCTGATCAGGCGGTCGCGGAGGGTGGGCGGGAGCTTGGGGAGGATCGCGCCGAGGGTGCGGGCTTCTGCGACGGCGTACCGGCGTCGGGGTCGGCGGGCCTCGATCGCGCGGACGATGGTCTCGGCGACCTTGTCGACGGGGCCTGGCTTGAAGCGGGCCATCGCCTTCTCGTACGCCTCGAGGTGCGCCTGATACAACCCGACCCGCTCGCGGTCCGCCCGCTGCAGCGCGGCGTCCGCGGCCGCGCCGGCGCGCGCGAAGATCTCCGTCTCGGTCGTCCCGGGCTCGACCACCACCACCGGGATCCGCCACACCGCGAGCTCGAGCCGCAGCGCGTTCGACAGCGCTTCCAGCCCGGCCTTGCTGGCGGACAGTGCCCCGAGCAACGGCATCGCGACCCGGCCGGTCGGAGCACTCACGTTCACGATCCGCCCCTGGCCGGCCCGGACCAGCGGCAGGAACTCACGGATCACCGTCGCCGGCCCGAGCGTGTTGACCTCCAGCTGACGACGCCACTCGTCGGCGGGCACCAGCTCCAGCGGACCCTGCACGATCACCCCGGCGTTGTTGACCACCGCCCACAACCCGTCGACCTCACCCGCGACCCGCTTGGCCGCCGCCGCGACGCTCTCCGGATCCGCCACGTCCAACGGCAGCACCCGCACGCCCGGCTCGAACTCGGCCCGTCCGCGCGCTCCGGCGTACACCGTGAAACCCCGGCGTCGCAGCAGCCGCACGGTCGCCGTACCGATGCCGCCGGTCGACCCGGTGACGAGCACCGCCCGTTCCTCCGTCATATCGACTCCCCAGCTTGAGATGTTCTTTAGGACATGTCCCTAGGGACATATTTGAGCATGCACATGTCCGTAGGGACATGTCAAGATGGCGTACGGCGAAACATCGAGGAGGCGGTATGTCGTTGCGGCACGGGCTGCTCGGGCTGCTCGCGGAAGGGCCGGCCAGCGGGTACGACCTGGCCGGGCGGTTCACCGAGGTGCTCGGTTCGATCTGGCCGGCCCAGCACCCGAAGATCTACGCCGAGCTGAACAAGCTCGCCGCCGAGGGGCTGGTGGAGGTCGAGAGCGAGGGCCCGCGGCGACGGAAGGCGTACCGGATCACCGACGCCGGGGTGGCGGAGGTCAAGCGCTGGCTGACCGAGGTCGACGTCGACCACACGATGCGGTTGCAGCCGCTGCTGCGGTCGTTGTTCTTCTGGATGATGGACACCGACGAACTGCAACGGCACCTCGAGACCGAGGAGCGCTACTACCGCGAACTCGCCGACCATTACCGCGACTACGCCGACCGTAAGGACCGCGGGGAGTTCGGCTACAGCGAGCAGACCCAGTCGATGCGCGTCACGATCGAGGCCGGTGTCCGCCTCTACTCGGCCCTCGCCGACTGGGCCCAGTGGGCGCAAACCGTGCCGCCGGCCAAGCCCGGCAAGAAACGGCGCTGAACGCCGGAAGGCCGGTCGAGGGGTGCTCGACCGGCCTTCGCGGGGTACTGCGGGGGGTGCTGCGGGTTACTTGGTGCCGAAGACCTGGAGTTCGGTCATGTCGGTGAACTGGCAACCGCCGAACGCGCCGTCGGGGCAGTTCGTCTTGAAGTCCGGAACCTGCGGGCTGAGCATCCAGAACCGGACGTACTGGACACCGGTCGCGTTGCCGGTCGGGGTGACCAGGTTGTACTTGCCCCGGTTCGCGGCGGCGAAGGTGCCCTCCGCCGCGGTGGCCCAGGTGGTGCCGTCGGCCGAGGTCTCGATCTTGTACTGACCGGTCGACGCGCTGCCCGGGTCGCCACACGTGTTCGACGGGTCCACGTTGAAGTTGCTGACGTTGACCTTCGCCGGCAGCTTGATGTCGACGTGCTTGGCGATCATCGTGTTGGTCGGCGTGCCCTTGTCGTCACCGGTGGTGCTGCCCCAACCGGTGCCCTGGGCGTTGTCGATCGCGAAGTCCGGACCGCACTGCGGGCTGAAGTCCGGACCGTTGAAGCCGGCCACGGTGCCGCCGCCGGACGAGGCCGCCCAGTTGCGACGCGGTACGAAGTTCGCCTTGGTACCCGGGGTGACCTTGACCGACTGGACGATCAGCTCGTAGCCCGGAGCGGACACGACGATCTTCGGGTACGTGCCCGGCGCGACACCGGTGATGGCGTAGTTGCCGTTGGCATCGGTCGTGCCGGCGTAGTCACCCGCGTAACCGGAGGAGTGACCGCCGATGTAGACCAGCGCACCGGCCACCGCGGCACCGGTGTCCTTGTCCTTCACCGTGCCGCTGAGCGTGGTGGTCGCACCCGTCGGCGGCTTGTGGAAGTCCTCGACCGGGTAGGCGTCGCCGCCGTCGACGACACCGGCGTACCAGCCCATGCCGCGGTTGGCGAAGACGGTCCAGATCGTGTCGGCGTTCTTGCCGCCACTGGCGACCAGGTCGGCCTGGACGATCGCGTTGCGCATGTCGAGCATCGTCGGGTCGGACGGCGAGAGCTCCATCGCCCGGGTGATGATGCTCATCGCGTAGCTGCGGCCGAAGCGCTCGCGGAGGTCCCACAGCGTCTGGGCCCAGACCTCACCGGAGGCGTGCACCTCGGGCGCGCCGCCGATCGTCGGGAAGTCGGCGTAGGTGTAGCCGCCCTTCGAGCCGTCCGGCTGGACACAGTTCGCGCTGACCGCCTTCACGCGGCAGTCGATCGCCTGGGTGCGGATGGTGCCACCGCCGGTCACGTACTTGCCCTCGAGGACCTCACCAGGAGCGGTGGTGTCCTTCTCCAGGCCGTGGGAGACCAGGTAGTCGAGCGCGTAGAAGTCGCTCCAGGCCTCGCCCATCGAGCCGGCCTGGACGCTGTTCAGCGTCGAGTTGCCGGTGGCGTCGACGACCAGGCGGTTCGACAGACCGTGGGTGTACTCGTGGTACAGGATGTCCGCGGAGTTGGCGCCGCTGGACGGGACCAGGGGCTCCTGCTCGTCGGTCAGACCCGGGTAGTGCCACAGGTACATCTGCATGGTCGGCGGAGTGCCGTCCGGCGGGGTGTTCATGTTCGCGTTGTCGATGTGGTTGGCGTCGGGGCCGCCGTTCGCGGCGGTCGCCGCCCCGTCCAGCGCGTTCAGCAGCACCGGGTCGCCGTCCGCGGCATCGAACGAGCCGGCCGCCGGGGTGAAGCTGATCGGCGGCTTCGCCAGCCAGTCGTGGAAGTTGCTGGCCAGGTAGAACGCGTTCGTGACGTCCTGGTTCATGTTCGTCTTCCAGGAGTCCGGCTTGGCCGGGTCCCAGGTGCAGATGAACGAGGCCGAACAGAGCGTGGACGAGTTCTGGAAGGTGGTCAGCTTGTACTCGGCGCCGGTCTTGGTGCCGGGCACCTTGACCGTCTCGCCGGCGTTCGGCTGGTTGTCGTCGTTGAGGTCGGCCCAGGCCGCGACCGACGAACCGTCCAGGAGGGTCTTGGCGTTCTTCGGCAGCCACTTGTTGTAGATCAGGTTCTCGACCCGCTGGGTGCCGCCCTTGGGCGCACCGGGGTAGTTGTCCTGGACGAGGGCGTCTCCGACGCCCGCGCTGGACAGGTTGCGGCGGTAGAGGAGGCCGCCGGTCTGCGCGTCGATGACGTGCGTGTAGACCTTGGTGCCGCCGGCATTGACGTAGGTCATCCAGCCCTTGCGCAGCCCGTCGGCGGTGTGGAACCACACCTGCTTCGCGGTGTCACCGTTGCTGAAGGTGGTGTTCACGCCGGAGGACTTCGCGGTCGCGGTCTTCGCGGTCGCGCCGATGTCCTCGATGGCGGCGCTGCGGGCCGCGTTCGCGGACAGCTTCGGGGCCGCGGCGTTGGACCGGGTCTGCGCGGCCGAGGTCAGCCCGGAGACCGGGGAACCCATCAGCGAGACCAGCTCACCGTGCTTGGTGACGTTGGCCTTCAGGCCGTTGCCGAAGACCTCGACGCCGTCGACCACCTGGGACCACGAGATGTGGTGGGTGCCGAGGTCGTCGACGTAGTCCTTGCGCAGCTGCAGCGTCGCCAGGTCCGCGTCGGAGAGCTTGAAGACCTCGGGGTGCGCCTTGACGTAGCCGAGCGCGATCTCGGTCGCCTTCTTGCCGCTCTTGCCGGTGAGGAAGCCGTTCAGCTTGGTCACCTGGGCCGGCGTACCGGTGTTCGGGTCGAGCTCGACGACACCCTGGGCGCCGAGCGAGTTGCGGAACTTCTCCGACGCCGCCGACTCCTTGCCGGCCACCTTGGCGGCCCGCGCGTACGTCGTCTTGGCGTTCGGCGTCCGGGCGTCGTAGAAGCCCTTCTGCTCCTTGCCGGTGAAGTTCTCCGACTGGGCGGACTTGCCCTTGTCGGGACCGGCGGTCTGCGCGGCGTCCGCGCCACCGGCGGTCATGGCCAGCACGGTGGCGGCCGCGGAGACGGCGGAGACTGCCAGGAGCCCCCGCCCTCTGCGTGATGTGGTCACAGCAAATCTCCATGGAGTTCGTGTGTCTGCGGATCGCCCTCCACGACCCGTCCCGGGGGCTGACATTAAGCCCGCCGGGGCTCCCGGGGAAGAGAAATCTCCGGAATGCCCTGGAGTCGAGGGTTGTCCTTCGTGCTCGGAACAGTACCGGTAGTGATCGGAATGTTGCGCACAGCCACCATCCGATCACTACCGGTGTCGCTGGATCAGAAAGCGCCGGCGCCGTTCGGCGTACCGAGGCCGGTCGGGCCGTCCCAGCCGGCCCGGGCGTTGCACCACTGGGTCGTCGGGCAGGTGCCGTTGCTGCCGCTGGTCACGTCGAACAGCGAGCCCGGGTGCGCGTACGGCGCGGCGTTCGCGTACCCGGCCGTGTTGCCGGACAGCGCGTAGACCGCGGCGATGATCGGCGCCGCCTCACTGGTGCCACCGAACTGCGCCCACGTCGACGCCGTCTTGCTGGTCGGGTAGTAGATCGCCATCCCGCCCTTGCCCGGGTCGGCGGCCGCGGAGACGTCGGCCATCGCTCGCTTCGAGCATCCGGTGTCGAACGAGGACGCCGCGCTCAGAGCCGCGTTGTACGTCGAGCAACCCGAGCCGGCGCCGCTCCACACGCTCTCGCTCCAGCCGCGCGAGTTGCTCGCGGCAACCAACGACGTACCGCCGACGGCCGTCGTGTACGCCGAGGACGCGGGATAGCTGCCGCCCTGGTACCCGTTGTCGCCGGTGGACGCGGTGACCGCGATCCCCGGGTGGTTGTAGTAGCTGCCGTACGTCGTGTCGTCCGCGTCGCCGCCGCCGTAGCTGTTCGAGATCGCCACGACGCCGGGCTGCTTCGCGGCCGTCTGCACCGCGGTCCCGAGATCGGCGAAGCTGGCCGACTTGGCCTGGACGACGACGATCTTCGCGTCCGGCGCCGCGGCCGAGACCGCGTCGACGTCGAGCGCCTGCTCGCCGGCCCAGCCGACGTTGAACTTCGGCAGCGAGGTCCCGCCGGTCTGGTTGATCACGCGCAGGCAGCCGTTGGCCGTCGTACAGTCGCCGAGGCCGAACTGCTTGCGGTAGACGCCGAGATCGCGCTCCAGGTTCGGGTAGCCGTACGCGTCGACGATCGCGACGGTGCGGCCTGCGGCCTTCAGGCCCTTGAGTTTGTACGCGTCCTGCAGGCCGGTCGGGGTGAGTCCGGTGGCCGGCGGCGCGGTGGACGTCGGGGCGACGCCCTTGTCGTTGACGAGTTTGATCGCGTCACACACCGCGGTGTGCGCGGACTTGGTTGCCGAGCACACCTTGGCGGCGTGCTTCCCGGCGGTGTAGGGGGTCGGGCCCGTGACGGCGCCCGACGCGGTCAGTGCGGGGGCGGTCAGTCCGACGACGGCGAGTGCGCCGGCGCCCAGGGCGGACACGAGAATCCGTTGCCTCAACAGGACTCCTCGAGGTTGGGCAGGCCTCCGCGTGCAGTCCGTTCGGCCGGCTGGGCGGAGGCCGGCGGTTGTGGGGGTCCTCGCATCGTCCGTCCGTCGCGGTCCCGGAGGCCAGCGGTCGGACCGCTGACAAATGTCATGGGTGGACCCGTGACACCCGCCCCGGCCGGATCCGGTTTTCCGCCTGGTGGCGCGGCCCGCGAGCCACCAGGCGGGAGTGAAGGATTCCCCCTGAGTTTCCGGGCGTCCGACCCTTGACACGGTTTCGGCCGCCGGGGCTATGCTGCCGGGAACTTCTGAGAAATCGATTTCCCCGCTCTGGAGGAACGGTCATGGATCAGCCCCTGCTCAATCGGCGACGCTTCCTCCAGGCCACCGGTGGTACTGCGCTGGCCGCCACGCTGGCCGGGTGTGGTGGTGGCAGCAGTGGCGGCGGTGGGTCCTCGTCGAAGGAACTGTCGTTCGTCTACATGGGCACCGCCGAGCAGCAGGCGACCTGGAACAAGCTGTTCGCGAAGTTCACCGAGCAGCACCCGGAGATCAAGCTCAAGGCCGAGGGCATCCCGCTGTCGAACTGGGGCGACTTCTTCAACAAGCTGTCCACCCGGATCGCCGGCGGTCAGGTCCCGGACGTCATCCAGATCGCCACCGAGGGCCAGCGGCTGTTCGCGTCCAAGGGCCTGCTCGCACCACTCGACGACTACATCAAGAAGGACCAGTCGACGATCGACGAGTACTACGCCGACATGGACCCGAACCTGATCGAGTGGGACAAGAAGTACGCCTCCACCGACGGGAAGACGTACTACCTGCCGGGCGAGTTCAACACGATGTGCATGTGGTACTCGAAGGATCTGTTCGCGAAGGCCGGCGTACCGGAGCCGACGGCGAAGTGGACGTGGGACGACTTCCGGCACGCGTGTGAGCAGATCAAGGCCAAGACCGGAGCCTTCGGGTACGCCGCGGACTCGGCGTACTTCGCGGCGATCATGCCCTGGCTGCTCACCAACGGGACCAGCAGCTTCAGCGAGGACTGGTCGAAGCCGACGTTCGACGACCCGAAGGCGATCGAGGCGGCCGAGTTCAACCGGAAGCTGGTGGCCGACAAGCTGTCGCCGCCGCCCGGCGGCACGTTCGACGCGTTCACCGCGGCCGCGCAGGGCAAGCTGGCGATGTTCGGTGGCGGCCGCTGGCCGATCATCAGCATCCGGAACCTGAAGGCGACCACGAAGATGGGCATCGTGCCGTGGCCGACCAAGGTCGAGCAGGGCTCACCGGTGGGCTGGAACGGGTACCCGATCCTGAAAGCGTCGAAGAAGAAGGACGACGCCTGGACGTTCATCAAGTTCCTGATCTCCAAGGAAGGCTCGTCGACGTTCGCCCAGCTCGGCGGCACCATCGTCCCGGCCCGGAAGTCGATCGCGAACAGCCAGTCGTTCCTCACCGACGCGCCGAAGGGGACGGAGTACCTCTACCAGGCGCTCAGCTACGCGACGCCGATCCCGTCGCCGGACAAGGGCGCCGCGATCCAGAAGGCGATCGAGGACGGCTGGAAGCAGGTCCTGACCGGTAACGCCGCGCCGGGCGACGCGCTCGGCAAGGCGCAGACCACGCTGGAGGGGTTGGTCTGAAACCCCAGCGTCGGGACTGGTTGCCGGGCTACCTGTTCATCAGCCCGGCCGTCCTGCTCTTCCTGCTCTTCGTCGCGCTCCCACTGGTCGCCGCGTTCGGCCTCAGCCTGTTCCACTGGGACCTGCTGAGTACGCCGGAATTCGCCGGCCTCGACAACTTCAAGCAACTGGTGTCCGACTCCGCGACCATTCGCGCGGTGATCAACACCTTCGTCTTCGCGCTCGCCTCGGTGGTCACGCACATCGGCGTCGGCATGCTGCTCGCGCTCGGCGTCCACCGGACGATGACCCGCGGAACGAAGTACTTCGTCCGGACCGCGTACTTCTTCCCGTTCCTGATCTCCTGGGCCGCGGTCGCGCTGATCTGGAAGTACGTCCTGGATCCGGCTTTCGGCCTGGCGAACTTCTACCTCTCGGCGACGACGAACTGGCTGGCCTCGCCGACCTGGGCGCTGCCGACGCTGATCGTCGTGGACTGGTGGCACACGATCGGGTACACGTTCATCATTCTGCTGGCCGGCCTGCAGACCGTGCCGTCGCAGTTGCTCGAGGCGGCCCGGGTCGACGGCGCGAACGCCTGGTGGCGGTTCTGGGGCGTGACGCTGCCGGTGATGTCGCCGACGATCTTCTTCGCGACCGTGATCACGTTCATCGGCGCGTTCCAGATCTTCGACCCGATGGTGATCATGACCCAGGGCGGCCCGGACGGCGCCACCCGGAGCATCGTGCAGTACACCTACGAGAAGGGCTTCCAGTCCTTCGAGGTCGGGTACGCCGCGGCACTGTCGCTGGTGCTCTTCGTGGTGATCATGATCGTGACCGGCCTCCAGTTCCGCCTCAGTCGACGGTGGGTCCACCAGTGAAGGGCAAGCTGCTCGATCTCGTGCTGGTGCTCGGTGGGGTGTTGATGATCGCGCCGCTGGTCTGGCTGATCGTGAACGCGTTGTCGGAGCCGATCGACGCGTTCCAGCTGCCGCCGCGGTGGATCCCGAGTCCGCCGACGCTGCAGAACTTCCAGCAGGTGCCGGGGCTGATCCCGTTCGCACAGATGGCGTGGAACAGTCTGCAGATCGCGGTGATCACGACCGCGGGCGCATTGCTCACCAGTGCGCTGGCGGCGTACGCGTTCAACCGGCTGCGGTTCCCGGGGCGGGACCAGATCTTCTCGGCGCTGCTGGCGGCGCTGGTGGTGCCGGTGCAGCTGACCGTCGTACCGATCTTCATCATGATGCGCTGGCTGCACCTGGTCGACACGACAGTGGCGATCTGGCTTCCGGCGTTGGTGAACGTGTTCGGGATCTTCTTCCTGCGGCAGTACATCTCGTCGATCCCGCGGGAGCTGGACGAGGCGGCGATCATGGACGGCGCCGGGCACTTCTGGATCCTGTTCCGGGTGATCCTGCCGCTGGCGCGGCCGGGGCTGACCGCGCTCGGGATCTTCGTGTTCGAGGCGTCCTGGAACAACTTCTTCTGGCCGTACATCTTCCTGTCGTCACCGGAGAAGATGACGCTGCCGGTCGGCCTGGTGTCACTGCAGGGCGCCGTCGGCGGCGGTCCGGCGGTCGTCCTGTTCGCCGCGATCACGATGGTGGTGCTGCCGATCCTGGTGCTGTTCCTGATCTTCCAGCGCTCGTTCATCGCGTCCATCGCGTCGACTGGCCTCCGCGCATGACCGACCACCTACCGACAGCCTTCAAAGCCATCTGGCACGAACTCCCCCTGCTGGCCGCGTCCGGAGCCCTCGTCTGTACGGCGTCCGCGCTGGTCGTACTGCTCCTGCCAGGGGTCACCCCGCTCAGCGTTCTCCTGCTCGCAGTCTTGGTCGGGCCAGTGTGGGCCGCCGTCATCGCGACGACCGACTCAGTGGTGCGCCGCGACCGCGGCGGCGTACTGCTGTTGCTACGGCACCTCAAGCAGCACGGTCTGGCCGGCGCTGCCGTGGCCATCGTTCCCGGTGCGGTCGCCGCTCTGGCGTTGCTCAACTGGCATCTGTACACCGGCCCGGTCTTCGCCGTACCGCTCGCTGTGAGCTGCTGTGCGAGTGTCCTGCTGCTGTTGGCTTCCTGCTACGCGTTCAGTCTCCGTGTGAGCGGTGGACTGCGTGGCAAACAGCTCTGGTTCACCGCACTGCACCTGGTCTCGCGAGCACCGCTCGTACCGCTGGGGGTGCTCGCACTGGCTTTCGTCGCTGTGCTCGTCGGTACCTCCGTGACTGCCTCGCTGCTGCTGCTCGCCCCCGGCCCGGTGGCGTTGTTCGCCTCCGCAGGCACCTGGACTTCCTATGGGACGGAGAACCATGCACTACACCGGTGACAACCTTCGACACTTCGCACTGCCGCTGGGAGGTCTCGGTACCGGCACTCTCGCCCTCGCGGGCAACGGTGCGCTGCGTCAGTGGCAGCTGCACAACGTCGGCAACCACGAGGGCCACGTACCGGACAGCTTCTTCGCACTGCGTCTCTCCCGCATCGAGCCGCCGCTGGACGAGGTCCGGCTGGTGCAAGGTCCGCCGGCAGATCCCTCCGACACTCCGCTGGTGACCGACGACGTGGTCCCCGCCGGCGAGCAACGACTGCACGAGCTCCTCCGGCCGATCGGTTCGACGAAGGTGACTGCCACTTATCCACAGGCACATGTGGACTACGACACCGATCTCCCGATCGAGATCGGTCTGGACGTCTTCAACCCGCTGGTGCCGTCGGACGCCGCCGCCAGCTCGCAGCCAGTCGTCGCGTTCACCTTCACGCTCCGCAACCCAGGCGAGATCGCCGTCCACGGCAAGTTGGCTGCCGCGCTGCAGAACTCCGTCGGCTGGGACGGTGTCAGCCCGATCGACGGGGTCGCGTGCAGCCTGCACGGCGGCAACACGAACCGCGTCCGCCGTACCAGCGAGTCGACCGCGCTAGTCCTCGAGAACGGCTCGCTGCCCGCGGACCACCCGGGTGCCGGTCAGCTCGTCCTGGCGAGCGACGGCGCGGACGCGTTGGCGCACCCGCAATGGTCCCGCCCGGACGAATTCGTTGCCTTCCTCAACGGTCCGGTGACGCCGGCGAGTGGGGCGAGCGCGCCGGGCAGCACGTGGAACGGTGGGTTGGCGGTGCCGTTCGACCTGGGCCCCGGTGAGACCACGCAGGTCCGGTTCCTGATCGCGTGGCACTTCCCGAACCGATATGTCGACTTCAACCAGTTCGGCCCGCATCCGGAGTACGGGCACAGCCGGTTCTGGCTGGGCAATGCCTACACCGCACGCACGCCCGACGCGGTCGCCGCGGCCGAGGCGTTCCTGCCGCGGTGGGACGAGCTCCGGGACCAGACCGCTCGGTGGACTGAGGCGTTCGAGTCGAGCAGTCTGCCGGGTGAGGCCGGGACCCGACTCGCTGCACTGGCGGCCGACGTACGCAGTCCGACTGTCTTTCAGACAGCGCAGGGCGACGTACTCGGGTTTGAGGGTGTGCTTGGCGCGTCGACGGTGATGTGGGGCGGTAGGTACGGCGGCTCGTGTCCGCTCAACTGCACACACGTGTGGAACTACGAGCAGACGCTGTCCCGCCTCTTCCCGTCCCTCGAGCAGAACATGCGCGACACGGAGTACGACGTGATGCAGGCACCGGAAGGGTACATCCCGCACCGGGTGCGCGCACCGCTCTACATGAGGCAACTGTGGGACGTGGTGATCGGCGGACCGGAAGAGCCCGCGCTGGACGGGATGCTGGGCAACGTACTCAAGACGTACCGCGAGGTGCGTCAAGGAGCCGGACTGGAATGGCTGGCGCACCGTTGGCCTAACGTGGTCCGGCTGCTCGACCACATCCACGGCAAGTGGCTACGGGACGGCGTACTGCGGGGTATCCAGCCCAGCACGCACGACATCGACCTCTGTGGCGTCAACTCGTTCATGGGCACGCTGTGGCTTGCTGCGCTGCGTGCCGCCGAGGAGATGGCGTTGCTGCTCGGTGAGGACGCCAAACCCTTTAGGGCACTCTTCGAGACCGGCAGCACGGCGTACGACGAGTTGCTGTTCACCGGCGAGTACTACCGGCAGATCCTCGACCCTGACGAGACACGCGACTTCCAATGGGGTGACGGGTGCCTCGCTGACCAGCTGATCGGTCAGTGGTGGGCACACCAGCTCGACCTCGGATACCTCCTCCCCGAGGACCACGTGAAGACCGCGCTGCGCAACGTCGTACGGCACAACCTGCGTACCGGCTTCCAGGACTTCGACCACCCGTACCGCGTCTTCGCGGACGGCGACGACACCGGTCTCCTGATGTGCACCTGGCCGCACGGCGGTCGCCCCGACATCCCCACGCGGTACTGCGACGAGGTGTGGACCGGCTCGGAGTACCAGGTCGCGGCGCACTGCCTCTACGAAGGACTCACTGACGAAGGAATGTCCATCCTGCAAGGCCTCTGGGCTCGGTACGACGGCACGCGCCGCAACCCGTTCAACCCGATCGAATGCGGCGACCACTACATCCGCAACGCCGCCGGCTGGTCCGTCCTGGAAGCCCTCACCGGCTACCGCTACAACGCAATCACCAGCACGGTCAGCTTCGCGCCACTGGCCCTCAGCCGAGCGTCGGACGACTGGAACTTCCCGTTCACGACGAACACCGGCTGGGGTGTGGCGACGCGGGCCGGCGCCACTCTCACCATCGACTGCAAGTCAGGCCATCTCGACCTGCAAGCCGTCCACGTCGACGGCACGGTGCACCCGGTCGACAGCCCCATCCACCACGGGCAGCCGTTGGTGATCACCACCTAGACATGGAGGAGTGCCGGCCGCCCGGCAACGCCACCGGACGGTCGGCACTCGATCAGAGGAGTCCCAGTTCCGCGGACTCGGTGTCGGTGAAGAGACGGGAGCGGATCAGGAAGCGGACGCCCTCGGGGGCTTCCACGGAGAATCCGCTGCCGCGGCCCTTCACCACGTCGACGGTGAGCTGGGTGTGCTTCCAGTACTCGTACTGGTTCGCTGACATCCAGAAGCCGATCGGCTTGTCCAGACCGTCGACGGACAGATCACCGAGATGCACGTCCGCTGACCCCGTTTTGAACTCACCGTCCGGGAAACACATCGGCGAACTGCCGTCACAGCAGCCACCGGACTGGTGGAACATCAGCGGACCGTGCATGTCGGTGAGGCGACGCAGCAGATCCGCCGCCTCGTCGGTGAGCAGCACCTTCTCGACCATCGGATCAGAAGAACCCGAGCTTCGAAGGGCTGTAGCTGACCAGCAGGTTCTTGGTCTGCTGGTAGTGGTCGAGCATCATCTTGTGGTTCTCCCGGCCGATGCCCGAGTTCTTGTAGCCGCCGAACGCCGCGTGCGCGGGGTACGCGTGGTAGTTGTTCGTCCAGACCCGGCCGGCCTGGATCTCCCGCCCGGCTCGGTACGCCGTATTGATGTCGCGCGACCAGACGCCCGCGCCCAGACCGTAGAGCGTGTCGTTGGCGATCTTCATCGCGTCGGCGTAGTCGTCGAACTTCGTCACCGCGACGACCGGACCGAAGATCTCCTCCTGGAAGATCCGCATCTTGTTGTCGCCCTCGAAGATGGTCGGCTGGATGTAGTACCCACCGGCCAGGTCGCCGCCGAGCTCGGCCTTGCCGCCGCCGGTGACCACCCGGGCGCCCTCTTCCTTGCCGATCCCGATGTAGGCGAGGATCTTCTCGTACTGGTCGTTGCTGGCCTGCGCGCCCATCATCGTGTCGGTGTCCAGCGGGTTGCCGAGCTTGACGGCCTGGGTGCGCGCGGTCGCGTCGGCGAGGAACCCGTCGTAGATCGACGACTGGATCAGCGCGCGGGACGGGCAGGTGCAGACCTCGCCCTGGTTCAGCGCGAACATCGTGAAGCCCTCGAGCGCCTTGTCGTAGAAGTCGTCCTTCGACGAGGCGACGTCGGCGAAGAACACGTTCGGGCTCTTGCCGCCGAGCTCCAGGGTGACCGGGATGATGTTCTCCGACGCGTACTGCATGATCAGCCGGCCGGTCGTGGTCTCACCAGTGAACGCGACCTTGGCCACTCTGTTGCTGGAGGCAAGCGGTTTGCCGGCCTCGACGCCGAACCCGTTGACGATGTTCACCACGCCCGGCGGGAGCAGGTCCTGAATGAGTTCCATCAGCACGTGGATGGAGGCCGGGGTCTGCTCGGCCGGCTTCAGTACGACGGCGTTGCCGGCCGCGAGCGCAGGCGCCAGCTTCCAGACCGCCATCAGGATCGGGAAGTTCCACGGGATGATCTGCCCGACCACGCCGAGCGGCTCGTGGAAGTGGTAGGCGATCGTGTCGTCGTCGATCACCGATACCGAGCCCTCCTGGGCCCGCAGCGCACCGGCGAAGTACCGGAAGTGGTCGATCGCGAGCGGCATGTCGGCGACCAGCGTCTCGCGGACCGCCTTGCCGTTGTCCCAGCTCTCGGCGACCGCGAGCAGTTCGAGGTTGGCCTCGATCCGGTCCGCGATCTTGTTCAGGATGTTGGCCCGCTCGGCCGGTGACGTCCGCCCCCAGCCCGGCGCCGCACCGTGCGCGGCGTCCAGCGCGGCCTCGACGTCCTCCGACGTCCCGCGGGCGATCTCGGTGAAGTTCTCGCCCGTGACCGGGGTCGGGTTCTCGAAGTATCCGCCCTTGACCGGCGGCACCCATTCACCACCGATGTAGTGCTCGTAGCGCGATTTGAACGCGACCGGGCTGCCATCCTGCCCGGGAGCTGCGAAGATCGTCATAGGTCCTCCTTGACACCGCGACGTTGGACCCGAAGCTAGTAAGCCGGACGTTGCACGAACGTTGCACACTGCAGATGCGGCTCGAAGTGAGGCGTCATGGACCAACCGGAGCGGGCTCGCCGACTGAGCGAGTTGTACGACGAGGTGCTCGGCGGCGGCCGCGTGCCGGGCGCGCCACGTCCGCTCGTCGCCGCGTCCTGGGAGCGCTCACTCGCGGCCGCGGTCGACCCCGAGCTCGACCAGCCGCCCGTCGTCGTCGACCACGAGATCCTGGCGGCGCTGCGCGACAACCATCCGTTGCAGGCGGTCCTTCCGGTGCTCCGGCAGACGCTGACCACGATCGCCGACGAGGCGTCGCACATCATGATCATCACCGACGCGCGCGGAACGATCCTGTGGCGCGAGGGCGCGTCGGACGTGAAACGCCAGGCGGACCGGATCGCGTTGTCGGAGGGCGCGGTGTGGTCCGAGGACCAGATCGGCACCAACGGGATGGGTACGGCGCTCGCGGTCGGTGAACCTGTGCAGATCTATTCCGCCGAACACCTGGTCCGCCGGATCCACGAATGGACCTGTGCCGCCGCGCCGGTGCACGATCCCGACACCGGCAAGCTGCTCGGTGCGGTCGACGTCTCCGGACCGTTGCGGACCGTCCATCCCGCGATGGTCGCGCTGGTGACCGCGGCGGCGCAGCTCGCCGAGGGACAGCTGAAGGTCCGGATGGCCGCGGCCGACGAGATGCTGCGCGCCCGCAACATGCGGCACCTGATGGCGCTCGGCGACGCGCCCGGCGCACTGCTCACCCCGACCGGCCGGGTGCTCGCGGTCCAGCCCCTCGAATGGTTGCCCGACCGCCTCGTCGTACCAGAGGGTGCCGACCGCATCGATCTCGGCGACGGCCGCGAAGGATTGGTCGAGCGACTCGACGAGGGCTACCTGCTCCGCATGCCCGGTACGCCGGTCCGCCGTTCGCGACCGTCGTTGCGCCTCAAACTCCTCGGCTCCGGTCAGCCGATCGCGGTCGTCGGCGGCCGCGAGATCGCGCTGACGCTGCGGCGGGCCGAAGTACTCGCGCTGTTGTTACTGCATCCGTCGGGGCTGACCGCCGAGCAGCTGATGCTTCAGCTGTACGGCGACGAGGGCAACCCGACCACGGTCCGCGCGGAGATGCACCGGCTGCGGAACCTGCTCGGTGGCGGCGTCCTCGACACCAAGCCGTACCGGATCATCGCGGACGTGACCAGCGACGTGACCGACGTACAGACTGCGCTCCGCGACGGCGACCTGCAGAAGTCTCTGACGGCGTACGGCGGTCCGCTGCTCGCGCGCTCGGACGCACCCGCGCTCCGGGCCGAACGCGACGAGCTAGACGCGACGTTGCGCCGCGCGGCCCTCGATGCCCGCAGCGCCGACGCGCTGTGGACGTTCGCGCAGACGTCGACCGGCGCCGAGGACCTGGAGATCTTCGAGTCGCTCGAGGCCTTCTTGCCGGCCGACGACCCGCGGCACGCCGCGGTCGCCGCCCGACTGAACCGCCTCGTCGACTAACCCCTCACTCGCGCCCGACCAGGATCCACGACCACCCACCCTCCGCCTTTGTTCCTTACTCCCGCCCCACCAGGATCCACATGTAGTCGTTGTTCTTTGTGGGGAAGGTGGCGGTCTTGTTGCTGAGTTCCTTGGTCGCGCTGCAGTCCGACTTCGTGTACTTCCAGCGCACCACCTGAACGCGCCACGACTGCTTGAGCTGATGCAGCCGCCGGACCTTGTTGGCCGGGACCTCGGCCGTGTACGACCAGCTGTCGGTGACCGAGTGGGACTTGCCCACGGTCTTCGCGTACTTGTTCTGGATCTCCGCGATCACCAACGGGATGCTCACCCCGAGATCACCGGTCCAGGACGAGTTCGACTCCGACGTCGCCGTCTTCTGGTACGTGATCCGCCCGGGCCCCTCCATCCAGTCGCTGTAGAGGTTGGTCCCGACGTACACCTCGTGGCCGCCCTTGGCGTACCAGTTCACCTCGTTGGTGTCGCATTTCTTGGCCGCGGCCGGCGCCGCAGTCGCGACAGCCGGGACGACCAGACCGGTCGTGAGCAGCAGGCCGGCAGCGATTCCTCGACGAACACGCATGACTCTCTCCCACTGAAACCGATTGACAGGTACTGCGTTTGCAGTGGTTGGAAACTTACGGATTGGTCTAGTACGGCCGCAACGAGTTGTCCGTAACGCTCTGTGTCGATTCCTTCACGACGAGATCTCACTCATCGTGACCTCCCGTCCCCCTACCCTCGGCGAATGGCCGAAAGAGAACGCACCGCCGACACCGAAGGCCCGGTCACGCTGAAGGTCGGGCTGCGCGACCGGAACGGAACCGTCCAGGTCAGGGTCGACCCGACCTGCACGCACCCGTCGGTCCGGATCCGCACCGCCGATGCGACCGGTGTGTCGGCCGACGCGATCGCCGAGGCGATGCTGCATTGGGACGAGGACGACCGGCAGTTGACGGTGGACCTCGAGACGCCGGGCGTCGATCCGCGCTCGGGGTCGGCGGTCGATGTCGAGGCAGTGGTGCGGCCGGGCAGCACGCTGGACATCGCCACGCACGGCGCGAACGTCGTGGCGACCGGGCCGCGCGGGCTCGCTGCCGCGACGGTCAAGACGACATACGGTTCGATCACCATCGACGAGGCCACCAACGTGCAGGCCGAGACCGTCGGCGGATCGGTGCGCGTCAGCTACGCGGACAAGGTTGTCGTCCGGAACCAGACCCCGTTCGACGGCAACGACCACGTCGTCATCGGCCGGGCCGCCGACATCGATGTGGAGGCGACGGGCAGCCGTGTCCGGATCGGCGATGCCACCCGCGACCTGGTGGTCAAGACCGGCGAAGGCCACATCGACATCGAGAACCTCTCGGCGGACACCAGTCAGGTGCGCACCGACAGCGGGACCATCACGGCCTGGGTCACGGGTGGGCAGAGGCACCAGTTCAACTCTGGCACCGGCCTGGCGAACGTCTCGATCGAGAACCCCGCGCCGGTTGACGTTCAGGTCCGGATCAGCGACCTCCGTGGCGTGATCAAGCCCCATATGTCCGAGGAATTCGCGGAACGGCTCCGGAACGCCAGCGAAGGCCCCGCCCAGGCGAGCGACCGCGCCGCAGCTGCGGCCGGAGCAGCCGCTGCAGCGGGTACGAGCGGTCCCGCCGCAGGTGTCGGCGCTGCGGCAGGCACCGCGGCGGGTGCCGGTGCCGCAGCGGGGGCTGCGTCTGGCGCGGCGGCTGCGGCAGCGGCAGCGGCTGGGCCGGCGTCGTCGCTCGCGGTCGAAGCCGCCGAGCTGGCCGCGACGCGGGCGGCGTACACCACGGGCTGGGCGGCCCGGCACCAAGGAACCGGTGAGCGGACCCCGGACACACCGGGTACGGGCCAGTTCGCCAAGGCACTGCGGGAGGCGCACACCCAGGGCTGGGACGACCGGGACAAGCTGACCGACGCCGAGGCGAACGCGCAGCTCAACCGCACCGCGGAGGCGGAGTCCGGTCGACCCGCGGCCGCAGCCGCCGGAGCGGCCGGAGCGGCCGGAGCGGTCACCGCTCCAGAGGCCGCAGCAAAAGCGGGTGTCTACAAGGCGCCGCGCGATCGTGGCGGCCACGGTCGCTGACCGGGTGATGTGGAACACGCGGGTGACGATCGCCGCATGGACATGACTCGCGAGTAACCAACCAATAACATCGCTGGTATGCAGATCCTCGCCATCGTCGTCTCGCTCGCGGTGACGCTCGTCGCTGTCGCACTGTTCGGCAGGACGATCGGGTACATCGTGTCTGTGATCAAGCTCGGGCAGCCGGCCGGCCGAACGGACAAACCGGGCAGCCGGACCGTCACGCTGGTCAAGGAGAGTCTCGGCCACACCCGGATGCTGCAGTGGAGCCACATCGGGGTGATGCACTGGTTCGTGGCGTTCGGGTTCATCGGGCTGTTCCTCACCCTGGTGACCGCGTTCGGGCAGCTGTTCGACCCGCATTGGGCGCTGCCGGTGATCGGCCACTGGTTCGTGTTCGAGTGGGTCAGCGAGGCACTCACCTGGACCGGCCTGATCTCGATCGTCGGCCTGATGATCTACCGGCTGATGCACCTGCCGAAGGGCGACCACCCGCGTTCGTCGCGGTTCTACGGCTCGACGTCCTGGCAGGCGTACTACGTCGAGTACACGATCCTCGGCGTACTGATCTGCATCCTGTTGCTGCGCGGGCTCGAGTACGAGCTCAGTGGCGCGTCGAAGTTCCACTTCCCGACGACGTTCTTCATCGGCACCGGCCTGTTCGGCGGACTGAGCGAGCAGGGCCTGGAGAACGCGGTCTACCTGGTCGCGATGATCAAGATCCTGATCTCGTTCGCGTGGATGATCACGATCTCGCTGAACGCCACGATGGGCGTCGCCTGGCATCGGTTCACCGCCTGGCCGAACATCTGGTTCAAGCGCGAGGCCGACGGCGGTACCGCGCTGGGCGCGCTGCAGCCGATCATGGTCAACGGCGCCCCGATCGACTTCGAGAACATCGAGGAGCTCGACGAGGACGCCGCGCTGGGCGTCGGCAAGGTCGAGGACTTCACCTGGAAGGGCCTGCTCGACTTCACCACCTGCACCGAGTGCGGGCGGTGCCAGTCGCAGTGCCCGGCGTGGAACACCGACAAGCCGTTGTCGCCGAAGCTGATCATGATGGGCCTGCGCGAGCACGCCTACGCGAAGGCGCCGTACCTGCTGGCCGCTGACGACGACGCGCGCAAGTCGCTGCCCGAGCTGGTCCTCGCCGAGCAGGACAAACCGTTGGTCGGCCCCGCGGATGTCGCGGTGATCGACGAAGAGGCACTGTGGGCGTGTACGTCGTGTGGCGCGTGCGTACAGCAGTGCCCGGTCGACATCGAGCACGTCGACGCGATCATGGACATGCGCCGGTACCAGGTGCTGATCGAGTCGTCGTTCCCGTCCGAGCTCAACGGGCTGTTCAAGGGCCTGGAGAACAAGGGCAACCCGTGGAACATGAACCCGTCCGGCCGGATGGACTGGGCCAAGGACCTGCCGTTCGAGGTCAAGCAGGTCGGCACCGACGTCGAGTCGCTGGACGAGGTCGACTACCTGTTCTGGGTCGGCTGCGCCGGCGCGTTCGAGGACCGCGCGAAGAAGACCACGCAGGCGGTCGCCGAACTGCTGAACATCGCCGGCGTCTCGTTCGCCGTCCTGGGTGACGGTGAGACCTGCACCGGTGACCCGGCCCGCCGGTCCGGCAACGAGTTCGTCTTCCAGCAGCTCGCGATGCAGAACGCCGAGGTCTTCAAGGAGACCAAGGTCCGCAAGGTCGTCTCCACTTGCGCGCACTGCTTCAACACGCTGAAGAACGAGTACTCCCAGCTGGGCGTCGAGCTCGACGTCATCCACCACACCCAGTTGCTGAACCGCCTGGTCCGCGACGGCAAGCTGACCCCGGTCGCCCCGGCCGACAGCTCGCTCAACGGCCAGAAGATCACGTACCACGACCCGTGCTACCTCGGCCGCCACAACCAGGTGTACGACGCCCCGCGCGAACTGCTCGACATCATCCCGGGCGCGGAGTACGCCGAGATGCCGCGGAACCAGACCAAGTCGTTCTGCTGCGGCGCGGGTGGCGCGCGGATGTGGATGGAGGAGAAGGTCGGCACCCGGATCAACCTGAACCGGACCACCGAGGCGGTCGAGACCGGCGCCGACAAGATCGCCACCGGCTGCCCGTTCTGCCGGGTGATGCTGTCCGACGGGCTGACCGCGAAGCAGGCCGACGGCTCGGCCCGCGAAGAGGTCGAGGTCCAGGACATCTCCCAACTGCTCCTCGCCTCTGTAAAGCGCGCGGAAAGCTGACCTGCAACTAGGTGCAAAACTCTTCCTCCCCAGGCGGTCCAGACCATAAGATCCTCCGGCTGCATCACCTGGGGAGGAACAACAGCATGAAGCTCCGCGCCGCGATCGCCACTGTCGCCGCCGTACCACTCGCTCTCGGGCTGGCCGCCTGCAACCACGAGGCAAAGCCCACCGGCTACCGCCCGTCGGCACCAGCTGAGGTCACTGACTCGAAGCCCACCACGGCCGCGCCGCTCAAGCAGGCTCCGGCCGCGCACCTGAACCGGATCTCGTTCGTCCCGGCGATGAACACCGCCCTCACCAAGCAGAAGTCCTGGCGGATCACCGGCACGATGTCGGCCAACGGCAGCACCGTGATGACGATGGACGGCGTACAGACCGCGAAGCCGCTCGCGATGTCGGTGCGCGCCACCGGCGCGGCGCTCGGTGGGCAGCAGGCGCACATCCTGCTCGTCGGCAAGACGCTCTACGTGTCGGCGCCCGGGTTCTCACCGACCGGCAAGTACAAGAAGGTCGGCGGCGCGGACGCGATGCAGATCCGGTCGCTGGTCGACAGCGGCGACCCGACGAAGCTCTTCTCGTCGTTCAGCTCCGCGCTGGTCGGCGTGAGATACACCGGCACGCAGACGATCGCCGGCAAGAAGCTCGAGCGGTACGTCGTCACCGTCAACACCGCCAAGGCCCTGAAGACAGCCGGTACGGCGGTCCCCGCGGGCGCACCGGAGACGGTGTCCTACGAGCTCCTACTGGACGCCCAGCACCTGGTCCGCCAGGTGCGGTTCGAGGACCTGGGGATCTCGATGAAGCTGTCGATGACCGACTACAACAAGCCGGTGCGCATCACCGCGCCGCCGGCGAGCAAGATCGCCAAGTAGACCGATATCGGTCATTTTCCCACCACCTCGTGTGAACTTCTCGTAATCTCCCGTTACAGATGTGATCACCTCGGGATGATCGGGTGGGTGGATGCCGATGCGGAGTACACGACGCAACTTCCTCACCGTCAGCGGAGCAGCGGCGGCGCTCGCGTTGACCGGAGGTCTTCCGGAGATCAGATCCGCGGCCGCGGGATGGACGGGCCGGCCCGACCGGCGGGACCCGTTCACCCTCGGCGTCGCGTCCGGCGATCCGTTGCCGGACGCGGTGGTGATCTGGACACGGCTGGCCCCTGACCCACTCGCGCCGTTCGGTGGGATGGATCGGCGACCGGTCGAGGTGCAGTGGCAGGTCGCCGAGGACGAGCAGTTCCGCCGGGTGGTGCGCCACGGGACCGCGCGGACCGGACCCGAGGCGAGTCACTCGGTCCACGTCGACGTCCGCGGACTACAGCCGTGGCGGCACTACTGGTACCGCTTCCGCGTCGACGGGCAGCTCAGCCCGGTCGGTCGCACCAAGACCGCACCGGCGGCCGACGCGGTGGTGCCCGAACTGTCGCTGGCCTTCGCTTCCTGCCAGGCGTGGTGGGAGGGCTGGTACACGGCGTACGCCGACATGGCCGCGCGCGAGCACGACGTGGTGTTCTTCCTCGGCGACTACATCTACGAGTTCGGGATCGACCGCGGCATCCGGCCGCACTCGAACGAGCCGTACATCACCCAGCAGACCGTGACGCTGGACGAGTACCGGCAGCGCTACGCGGCGTACAAGCTGGACCCGGATCTCCAGAACGCCCACGCTCGGGCGCCGTGGGTCGTCACGCTCGACGATCACGAGGTGGTCGACAACTGGGCCGACGAGGCCCACCCGAGCGCGCCACCGGCCCAGTTCCTGGTACGCCGGGCCAACGCGTTCCGCGCGTACTGGGAACACATGCCACTGCGGCTCGCGCAACTGCCGAAGGGGCCGGACATGCAGCTCTACCGGCGGATCAGGTACGGGCGGCTGGCCGAGTTCAGCGTGCTCGACACGCGTCAGTACCGGTCGGACCAGGCGTACGGCGACGGCACGAAGGCACCGGGTCCGGAAACCGCCGACCCGGCGCGGACGATCACCGGTGATGCGCAGGAGAAGTGGCTGCTCGACGGCTGGTCCGCCTCGCAGACCCAGTGGAACGTGATGGCGCACCAGACCGCGATCGCCCGGCTGGACACCAAGGACGGGCCGGACGTACTGGTCCCGATGGACACCTGGGACGGGTACGAGGCGTCCCGGAACCGGATCCTCGGTGGCGCCGCGCAACGAAAGGTTCGCAACCTGGTGTCGATCGCCGGCGATCTGCACCGCAGCGTCGCGTCGGACCTCAAACTCGACTTCACCGACCAGGCGTCGCCGACCGTCGGCGCCGAGTTCGTCGGTACGTCGATCACGTCCGGGATCGACGGCGAGGATCTGGACGCCGGCGGCGCGACGCTCCTGCGCGAGAACCCGCACATGAAGTTCGGCAACTTCCAGCGCGGCTACGTCAGCTGCAGCATCACGCCCGAGCGCTGGACCTCCGACTACCGTGTCGTCGACAAGGTGTCCGTCCAGGGCGGCACCGTCAGCACCCGCGCCAAGCTCCTCGTCGAGGACGGCCGCCCCGGCATCTCGGAGGTACAGCGATGAGGATCCCCCGGCAGACCGTCGTCGCCGCCGGCACGCTCCTGGCGGCCGCCCTGCTCGGCTCCAGTTCGATGCCAAAGGCAACCTCCGACGTGACGGTCGGCGTCACCCCGGAGCAACTGAGCGTGGTCGGGCTCCCGTGCTTCCCCGGCACATTGAACCTGACCATGACCAACACCGGCAGCCAGGACCGGTACGCCGACCTGACGCTCGACCCGAGTGGTCCGCTGCAACTGTCCCGCACGCTGTTCTCGTCCTGGCTGCCCGCGGTCGACCCGGATCAGCCGGTGACCGCCCCGGTCGAGGTCCGGGTCCCGCGGGACACCAAACCCGGCATGTACCAGATCGGCGTCGAGGTCGACCGTACGCGCGTCAACGTGCCGGTCACCGTCACCCCACTGCCCGCGAAGGGTGCCGGTGACAACCTCGCCCTCGGCGAGCAGGCGACGGCATCCTCGACGCACGGCAACTTCACCCTCTGCGGCGCGGTCGACGGCGACAAGGACTCCGAGCACTGGGACACCCTGACCGGCTGGAACGACGGCACCCGCGCCGCCTTCCCCGACACGTACGACGTCGCGCTCTCCGCGCCCGCCACGCTGAACCGGGTGGAGCTCTACACGCTGGACTCGGCGAAGTACCCGGCCCGGGCCAACGGATTGAAGGACTGGGACATCCAGGTCCGCGTCGAGGGCAGCTGGCAGACCGTCGCACAGGTCCGCGGCAACACCGTGGGGCACGTCACGTCGACGTTCGCCCCCGTGAAAGCCGACGCCGTACGGGTCCTCTGCCTCGATGGCAACGACCACACCTACTCCCGCATCGTCGAACTCGAGGTCTACGGAAGCTGACCGCTCAGAACTCGGCGTACTCGGCGCAGACCGGGAGTTTCAGGCGTAGCAGGGCGCCGGTCCGGCACGGCGGCCATGGCCTTGGCTCGAGAGACGCCGAGCGTCGTGGCCAGGTGGGCCGCCGCGGCGTTGGTCGCGAACGGCGCGTCCGCCCCCTTGTCCTTGTGGCCGCGCTTGCCGTCCGGTCCGGCCTTGTGGTCCTTGCCGCCGCGAGTGCGCCCGGGCTCGAGTAACACCGGTTCGACGACGGACCTGACCTTCGAGACAGGCAGCCCCAGGTTGGCCGCGACCGCCGCGGCGAAGGCCTGTGGCGTGACGTTGGCCGAGCCCTCCAGCGACCTCTTGGCCGCGACGAATGCTGCTTCGAGCCGGCTTGCCGACACCCCGAGCTTCGCCGCCATCGCGGCGAATTCGGCCTTCCGGCCCGGCTTCGGCTTTCCCTCCGCCTTGGCGGCGGCAGCGGCTTTCGCGCCGCCGGTCTTCGGATCCGAGCCGGTCGTCGCCGCCGACGCCGTACCCGTCGCGACCAGCGCGGCGAGCGATACCGAGGCCACGGCCAGCTGTAGGCGTTTCATCATCGTGAGTCCTTTCGTCCCCTGGGTGCGCCGGGCGGATACCGGCGCTGTGGGGACCAGACAAACAACGCGGCCTCAGCTGTGGTTTCAGCCGGCTTTAGAGCTTCCTCAGAAGCCCACGCTCTCCGTGGCGAGCGAGCGGTTGACCCGGGCAACAGTTGCCGCCTGGGTCAACCGTTTGATCATCCGAGTGCCGCGAGCACGGCGATCAGCAAGGTCACGACGACGATTGCCCCGACCATGCCGAAGAGCGCGCCGATCCCCTTCCGCTTCACCTGGCTGTGGCCGATGCTTCCGGAGGTGAACTGGTGGAACGGCGACGCGTAGAACACCGGCACCGCTTGGTTCGGCTGCACCGTGCAGTCGAGCGCGGCCTTGCCGTAGACGCGAATCCACTGCGAGTGGATGTCGATGTGCAGCGGTCCGGCAGGTACCGGAATGTCGTTCCGCCCGTATTTGACCGGCACCGGGTAGCCGTTCAGGTGCACCGTCGGCGGAATCATGTTGGACGTCATCGCGCTGCCCTGGATGGTCAGGTGCAGCATCCCCATCGGACCCTGCGGCTGGAACTGCTGCTGCGGCTGAAACTGCGCCGGCTGAAACTGGGGCGGCGGCTGCTGCGGGTAGCTCATGCCGCCAAACGATAGAGCGTGCCAGGGCTATGGAGCGGGTGACGGGAATCGAACCGCATTGTCAGCTTGGGAACAGAATTGTCACCACCGGACGGCTCACGCGCAGCGCCACACCCACTGGATCGACGCCGCGAGCATGAAGGCGCTCGCGACAACTCCTGTCGGTCGCAACTTCGTCAAGTACGAGATGCCGGTCCAGAAGGACAAGAAGTCGGCGTGACGCTCGACCCGGAGCAGGCCCTGGGGCACCTTCCCCAGGGTCTGCGCGACGAACTGTTGAGACCTGACCAGCCTACGGGCGCAGCTCCCTGCGAATCTGGGCTGCGAGGTTTCATACGTCGATGCGCGTGATGATCGCGGCGGAGCGCGCGGTCGCGAGCCGGTCAACCTACTCGGCTGCTGCCCAGATGCCTCCGTCAAACCCTCGTCTTAGCCGCGTCGCCAGGGCGAGTAGCGGTTGAGGAGGCGGCGGATGTTGCGGCGCATCAGTCGTCCAACCACTCTGCGCCGGTCTCATCGCGGTGGTAACCATGGTGGCGACCGAGGATGCAGCTCCGGCCGCTCGTGGGGTTCTTCCCATCGCAGTCAATGTCCTGTGCAGCCCGCAGGATTGGCCACCCTGCGGTGTCTCTCTCGGGTCCCCGCGTTGTTTCGGTCATGTCCAGATCTTCATCGACGCGGCCCCTCGGATCGATCATTCCCGCGTATCCCTCAGCATCGGGAGACAGGGATACAGAGCGTGGGTGACACTGGGGTTTATGTCGTTCGGGAGCCGCCTCCAGGAGTACCGCGACCATCGCGGGTGGTCGCTTGGTGACCTGGCACGAGCAACGCACGTCAGCCGGTCCTACCTCTCGAACATCGAGAACGGCCGGAAGCCCGCGACCGAAGAGGTCGCGCGAGCATGTGACTCGGCCCTGCGCGCGAAGGGCGAACTGATTGCTGCGGCCCGCCAGGACGCGACAGCGAAGCTCAACGAGACGCCCTGGCAGACGGCCGAACTGGTCTCACGCTTGCAGTCCTCGGATACGACGCCGAACACGATCGAGGCGCTTCATTCGACGGTTGAGGAGCTGTGCTGTCAGTACAACCGGCGCGATGCACTGGAACTGCGTCAGGAGGCTCACGAGTGGCTGCAGTACGTCGGTAGCCTCTTACGCCATCCCGTTGGGCTGAGGGCGCATACGGATCTCCTGGTGGCCGGCGGTTGGCTTGCGTTGCTCGCGGGGTGTGTTGAGTACGACCTCGGGATGGGCACGGCGGCGGAGTCCACGCGTGTAGCGGCCGCACAGCTCGGTGCGGAGGCCGGACATCCGGAGATCGTTGGATGGGGTCAAGAGATGACCGCCTGGTTCGCGCTCACACAAGGCCGGTTCCGGCAGGCAGTCGAGGCTTCGAGGCGCGGGCAGGCTGTTGCTGAGGGCACCAGTGTTCAGGTGCAGCTCCTCGCCCAGGAGGCCAAGGCGCGGGCACGGCTTGGTGAGTCGGGTCTGTCGACGCTGCTGGAGTCCGGCCGTGATCTGCTCGCGGTACTGCCTTACCCGGATCGGCCGGACAACCATTTCAAGGTGGATCCCGCGAAGTGGGATTACTACTCGATGGACATTCACCGCATGGCCGAGGACAACGTCCAGGCCGGTGAGTACGCGACGTCTGTCATTCGCGACAACATCGCGCCTGACGGCACCGAGCTGAGCCCGATGCGGGTGTCCGAGTGCAGGCTGACACTGGCGTTCGTCGCCGGGCGGGAGGGCGACTTGGAGCAAGCCGTTGACCTTGGCGTCGAGGGGCTGAAGGACGGCCGCCAGAGCAAGGTGCATCTGCGGATGATCGCGAGCGAGCTGGACCAAGAGTTGCGGCAGCGATTCCCGGGCGAAGGCGCAGTGACTGGCTTGCAGGAAACGCTCCGAGCTGTCTGAGCCGACGCCCTGCGGACTCCATTCGTTACGTGGCCCACTATCGAGCGCTTGTTTAGTTGGCGGCGATCCGGCTTGCCGCGATCGAGACAGCGCGTTGGAGGTCATGTTGGGCGGGTCACGGGCACGCGGTCCGTTTCCGCGCCCGGACAGAGACGAACCCCGCAGCTCGGAAACCAGCTCCTGACCTGCGGGGTTCTGCAGTGAGCGGGTGACGGGAATCGAACCCGCACTGTCAGCTTGGGAACAGAGTTGTCAGCCGTAGTCGGCTCAGCCTGACGGGCGGCGAGTGGCTCGCCCGGTCCGAATTATCCGCTGTTGACCGGTGGTTCACGCCGTGGTTCGGTGGTCGGCGTCGGATCGTTCGTCACGTCCGGTGAGCGGTGCTCATTGGGGAGTGCTATGACGTCTGCGCAGCACTCGTGCGGCCTCCCGGAACGGCACCACGAGGTACACCGCGATACCGAAGTAGATCGCCACCGCCAGGATCGGCAGGGCGAGGCCGATGAGGATCGCGATCGCGTACGCGATGACGCCCCGGAGGGACTTTCGCCGTGGGCTGCGCAGTTCCTCGCCCGCTTTGACCGCGTAGAGGTGCTCGCGCCGGGCGTAGGCGTCCAGGCCGGAACCTAGCAGGCTGATGGTCAGGAGGGTGAGCCCGTACATGGTGACGTACACGCGTTCACTGTTCATGTCGTCGTCCCGCAGCGCGTCTGCGATGAGCCCGGTCGGGAACGGCAGGAAGACCACCGCGAGCAGGAGGAGCAGGTTGAACCGCAGGAACAACTGATCGGTCCCGCTGAGCCGGTCGGTCATGGCGGTGTGCAGGAGCCAGGCGGCCCCGATGGTCAGGAAGCTGACGAGATAGGCCAGGTAGCCGGGCCAGCCGCGTAGCACCTGCTCCAGAGGCGTGCCCGGCGGACGGACGGCGAGATCCAGTACCAGCAGTGTGGCGGCGAAACCGAAGACGCCGTCGCTGAATCCTTCCATCCGGCCCTTGTCGAGAACCCGGGGCCTCCGCGGGGCGTCTGGTTCAGCTGGCACGGCACCGTCTCCTCAGCGTCTGCGGGTGCTCCCCCTGCCGGTGTGGTCCGGATCAGGACTCCGCGGCCTCGATGACCTTCTCGTCGCCCTCGTTGACGGCCTTGACGACGGCGTCGTAGTCGCCCTTGTCGATGGCCTTGCTGACCTTCTTGGTCGCCTTGCCGACGGCCTTGTCGACACGGTCGAGGTAGAGGTCGTCGACGACCGCGGCGATCGCCGAGGAACCGGCAGGCAGCCACTCCTCCGCGTCCACACCGATTGACTTCTCCGCGTGACGCTTGGCGATGGCCCCTGCACCGGCACCGATCCCGGCGCCGACCACACCGGCAAGCAACAGGGGCGGGGCGAACAATCCGACCACGAGCCCTCCGACCGCGCCCAGGGTCGTACCGGCGGCGACGTAGCCGCCGCCGTGCTCCTTGACCTCCACCTGGCCCGAGGAGTCACGTGAGAGGACCACCGCGGCCATGACGACGGTGTCGTCCAGCTCCTTGATGGTCGTGAAGTCCGCTTGTGCGGAGGCTTCGTCGTCGTACGCGGCGACGAACAGCGTGTAGTTGCGATCTGCCACGATGGGTGCCCCCTGTTCAGGTCGTGGCCGCCCGGCCACCTACAGCCAGCGTCACCTCGCCCGGTCGCGCCGGCATCATCTCCCAAAGGTGATTTCGACCCGCACCGTTGATCCGCAGCCCCCGCGGGTTGCCCGGATGGTCGCGGCCGGTGCGATCACCCACGCCGACGCGATCGCCGCACTGACCGATGTGGGGCAGCAAGCCGAGCAGACCGCCCGCGACATTCGAGCCGCCATCACTGGTGGCTTCCGTGACGAAGGGATCGCCGCATGATCACCCCGACCGACACCACGCCCAAGCCGATCGACGGTGCCGAGCTGCTGGCCGACGTCGGCGCCACCATCGCCCGCTACGTCGTCTTGCCGAGCACGTCCGCCGCGATCGCGGTCGTGCTGTGGATCGCCGCCGCGCACGCCGTACCGGCCTGGAACTGCGCGCTCCGGCTGGTCATCCGGGCACCCGAACGACGCTGCGGAAAGTCCCGGCTGCTCGACATGGTGGAAGGGATGAGCCACCGGCCGTTGATGACCGTCAACGCCAGCCCGTCAGCGGTCTACCGATCCATCGGTATCGCGCCGAGCGATCCGCCGACGTTGCTGATCGATGAGGCCGACACGATCTTTGGCCCCAAGGCCGGGGAGAACGAAGACCTGCGCGGCCTGCTCAACGCCGGTCACCAGCGCGGCCGCCCAGCATTGCGGTACGACGCTGGCAGCCGGTCGGTGGAGAAGATCGCCACGTTCGCGATGGCCGCCCTGGCAGGGATCGGGGCGATGCCGGACACGACGCTGGGCACCAAGCCGCTCCGTGAGCTCACCGCGCCAATGCTGCGGGGCTGGCGGCAATCAGTACTGGACGGCGGCCTTGGACCAGTTACAGCCGCCAAGGCGTACCGGCTGCTGCGGTCGATTCTTTCGACCGCAGTCGAAGACGACTCATCAAAACCAACCCGTGCTACATCAAGGGAGCTGCTGTGGAGCGCAGTCCGGAACGACCGGTGCTGACCGCTTCCGAGGTCTACAAGCTGGCGGACGCGATGCACCCGAGGTTTCGCGCCCTGGTTCTGGTAGCGGCATTGGGCAGCCTCCGCTGGGGCGAGCTGGCAGCGCTGCAGCGGCGACATGTCGATCTGGTCAATGGGGTGCTGAGGATTCGCCAGGCCGCCGTCGAGCTGCCGACCGGTGAACTGCAGATCAGTCCACCAAAGACGGCGGCCGGCCGCCGGACTGTGTACCTCCCGGAGATCGTCATGCAGGACCTGCGCGTGCACTTCGACATCTATGTCAAACGAACGCCTGAAGCATGCGTTTTCATCGGAGGAAAGGGTGCACAGTTGCGTCGGTCAACGTTCCAGCGGAACTGGAGGAAGGGACTCAACGGAGCATGTCTAACCGGACGGGTCCACTTCCACGACCTGCGACACACCGGCAACACCTGGGCAGCCGAGTCCGGCGCGACCCTGCGGGAACTGATGGAGCGCATGGGTCACGCCAGCAGCAGGGCAGCTCTCATCTATCTGCACACCAACGACGGACGGCACAAGGGCGTAGCCAAGGCGATGTCAGAACTCGTCGCTCAAGGTCTGCGGGACGACCCGGACGACGATCTCCCGGTGGCATCGGGCACGTAACGGGCACGGCGGGGGCAACCGGTCACTGAGATGGCGAAACCCCAGGTCAGAAAGTTGCCTTTGACCTGGGGTTTTTGATCTGGAGCGGGTGACGGGAATCGAACCCGCACTGTCAGCTTGGGAAGCTGATGTTCTGCCATTGAACTACACCCGCGTGGTGCCGGTCTCCCGGCAGCGGAGACGAGCATAGCCGATTCGGGGGCGGACAACCACGCCGGGTCCGCGCGCCGGACCGGTCCGGCGCCGCCGCTCGCCGGCCGATGTTTGCTGCGGCGTCAACGGGATACCCCTGGAGTTGGTGCCGAACGCATCGAAAAGCACGCTGCGGGCGGTTTGCCAGGGGGGTTCTTGGGCAGTTTCTGACAAAGGACGCGTTCAGGGCTGGGCAGGTTCGTCATCTTCTGGCAGATTAGAACGTGTTGCCGGGGGCAACAATGGACGCAACGTGAGGATGCGGTCCTGGAACGGACCGGACAAGATGGTTGCGGGGCAACTATGAAGGGGTGAACGGTGGCAACAGACACAAGTGACGCAGTGGACAACCTGGAGAAGGAGCTCGTCACATTGGCGCGGCGGCTGCGTGGTCTGCAGCGGACGCTGTCCGACGAGGCGCATCCGGATCTGGAGCCGGCACAGTACGCGTTGCTGAACCACGTGGAAGAGCTGGCGCCGGTGCGGATGGCCGACCTGGTGGCAGCGCTCGAGGTGGACAAGGGTCCGGTCAGCCGGGCCTGCGCGCGACTGGAGGAGGAGGGTCTGCTGAAGCGGGCGGCCGACAAGTCGGACGCGCGTGCGACCCTGCTGACGCTGACGGCGGCCGGCAAGCGCAAGCTGACGGCGGCCCGGAAGAAGCGGCACAAGGTGATCGAGGACCTGCTCAAGGACTGGTCCCCGACGCAGGTGAAGACCTTCGCCGCCCAGGTGTCGAAGTTCAACAAGCTGGCCAACTGAGGTTAGTTGCCTCAGGCCCACGGTCTGGTGGTGCGGTCTCCGCCGGAGAGCTGAGGGCTCCGGACGATTCACCACCAGTCACCGGGTACGGACCTGTGGCCCATGAGGACGTCCTGGGCGCCTCGTGAACTGTGCGGATGAGCAGCACGCTGCTAACGTGCGACCGTGCTGCTCTCCGACCGCGACATCCTGGCCGAGATCGACGCGAAACGGGTCCAGCTGGATCCGTTCGATGCTGCGATGGTGCAGCCGTCGAGTGTCGACGTACGGCTGGACCGGTTCTTCCGGGTTTTCGAGAACCACAAGTACCCGCACATCGACCCGGCCGAGGAACAGCCGGACCTGACCCGGCAGGTGGAGCCGGAGGGTGACGAGCCGTTCATCCTGCATCCCGGTGAGTTCGTCCTGGGATCGACGTACGAGCAGGTCACGCTGCCTGACGACGTCGCGGCGCGGCTCGAGGGCAAGTCGTCGCTGGGCCGGCTGGGGCTGCTGACGCACTCCACCGCGGGCTTCATCGACCCCGGCTTCTCGGGGCACGTCACGCTCGAGCTGTCGAACGTCGCGACGCTGCCGATCAAGCTCTGGCCGGGGATGAAGATCGGCCAGCTCTGCTTCTTCCGGCTCTCCTCGCCGGCCGAGCACCCGTACGGCTCGGACAAGTACGGCTCCCGCTACCAGGGCCAGCGCGGCCCGACGCCGTCGCGTTCCTTCAAGAACTTCCACCGCACCGACGTCTGACCAACGAAAAAGGCCCCGGGAGAATCCCGGGGCCTTTCTGCTGCTCACACTCAGGCAGTCGGCTTCAGGTAGACGCAGATGGTCTCGACGCTCAAGGTGCTGCCGGTGGCGCCCGTCGGAGCCTGCGAGTAGACACCGCCGTACGGCGACACCGCGTCCGGCGACCCCTGCGTGCCGTTGTACTCGCTCATGTCGCTGCCGCCCGGGGTCGAACCGTCCGACGGCGAGTCGCTGTCGGACGGCGTGTCACCGGAACTCGGGGAGTCGCTGTCCGAGGGCGTGCTGCCGGCGGACGGGCTGCTCTCGCTCGGGCCACCGGACGGGCTCGCGCCCGGCAGGTCCTGGCCGGTCTTGCCGTCCAGCAGCACGCCCTGCTTCTCGGTCTGGACGTACACGACCCCGTGGAACGCAGCGGTCACGTTCGGTACGACGCGCCCGCCGGTCAGACTGGTCCAGCCCCAGGCCTTCTTGCCGGTGGTGTCGTCGAACCCGACGATCTCCTGCGGGCCGGTGGGCTGGGCCTCCCGGCAGGCGATCGAGCTCACCTGGTCCCAGACGCAGCTGTAGCCACCGGAATCGCGCGCGGTCAGTCCGGGCGCCGACTTCACCACGGCGCCGGTCGCCAGGTCGACCGAGTAGAACGAACCGACCTCCTCGGACCCGTAGGTGCCTTCCTTGGTCACCGTGCCATAGAAGTAGGCGTGCTTCGTGCCGCCGGCGATCTCGCTCAGGGAGACGCCTTTCAGCGGGATCTGCTTGGTGATCTTGCCGCTCGCACCGTCCGCGATCAGGACCGTCCCGTCGTCGCTCGACCGGCCGTCCGTCGACTTGGCACCGGCGACGACACCGCCGTGCACAGCAGCCGCGAGGACGCCCGGGATGACCGTCGCCTTCTTCGTCTTGGGGTCTGCGAACACCGTCTTGCCGCCACTCGCGCTGACGCCGATCGCGACCTGGCCGGTCTCCGGGTCGAACCGCAGATTCCGCAGGCTCGGCGTACCGGCCGCGACCGCACCGGTCCCGTCCACGGTGCTCACCGGTGCGGAGACCTCGGCGACCTTCTGCCCGGAGTCCACGTCGATCCATTGGACCAGCACCAGGCCCTGCGGCTTCTGCGTGCCGTTGCCCTTGTCGGACTGGCCGTAGGCGACGATCGCGACGTCCTTGCCGTCGAGCTTGACGCCGACCGGCTCGGTCGCGTCGCTGACGGTCGTGGTCTCCGCCGCGGTCGACTTCATCGTCCAGGACTTGCTCGGGTCGGCGACGTTGTTGCCGATCAGCCCGTCGTAGTGGCCGATCAGGGCCACCGGGCCGACCATGCCCAGCTTCGCCTCGTCGTACATCTCCCGGGTCTTGATCTTCTCCACCGGGAACGCCGCCGCGGCGGTGAAGGCCTTGGGCGGGTCGAAGGACGGGACGCTCGGTGCGGTCGGCGTGGGCGAACTGTTGGAACTGCCGCCGTTGTTGTCGGAGCCCGAATCGGACTTCTTGTCGCCGCCGCCGCAGCCGGCCACCAGGATCAGGGCGGCGGTGACGGCTGTGGTTGCCACCATCGGGCGCAACATCGTTGGTTTCTCTCCCCAAGTCGACCGAGAATGATCGACTGAACGCTAGCAGTGTCAATGGGTCCGCCCGGCAGTTATCCACAGGCATTGCACGAAGCTGCAGCGACCGGGGAATCGGTCAGCGGGTCCTGGTCCCCAGATCGACCAGACCGAGACGCTGCAGCACTGCACAGAGCGCGGCGGCCGCGCCGTTCACCGGTACGCCGGTCAGTACGCCGTTCATCGGACGATCGAGAGCCCGGTACCGCGATGACGCGGCTGCGGCTCGGTCAAGGCCCGGGTGGCGGGCTCGGCCAGCCGGCGGGAGGCCGGCTCCAGCCGGTCGGCCAGCCGGCGCAGCGCGCTCGCCAGCCCCTCGCGCGGACTGTTCCGGGTAGAGCGGTCGTGCCGCTGGGCCCTGGCCTCGGCGGCGCGCAGCTGCTCGGCGACGCGGTAGCGGGCGATTTCCTGGTGTTCGGTGATCATGGTCGTTTCCCCTCGCGTAATCCCCGTGGTGTGGTGGTTTTCGGCAATGCTTCGCCCAGGTCCCGCCCGCCAGTGGCGGGACCTTGGTGCAGGTCGTGCGTGGTGTGGGTTGTTGCGTCAGACCTTGACGACGGTGATGTCGCCGGACACGGTCCGGGCCCGCAGCATCAGGGCGCGCTCACCCTCGTCCGGCTTCTGCCCGGGCTCGAGGTCGCACCGGATCCGCCCGGTGACCGTCTTCAGGTCGAGGTACGTCGGCAGTCCGTCGGGCACCCCGACCTGGACGTCACCGCGGGCCGTCTCGGCCTGGACGCTCGGTCCGTCGGCGATCTCGACCTTGACGTCGCCGGAACCGGAGGTGGCGACCGAGTGGTCGCGGATCCGCTCGATGGTGATGTCCCCCGAGCCGACTTTGACCGAGGTGGGACCGGCGGCGTCGCCGATCGTGACGTCACCCGAGCCGGTGCTCAGGCCGAGCGCGTCGCCGGCCTCCTCGATGTCGATCGAGCCGGAGCCGGTGCTGGCCCGGACCGCGCCCTCGGCCGCCTCCACCTTGACGTCCCCGCTGCCGGTGTTGACGCCGAGCTCGCGCTCGACCCGGGACAGCCGGACGTCGCCGGAACCGGTGGACAGCCGGGCCGCCCCCAGCGGTACGTCGGAGGTGATGTCGCCGGACCCGGTCTTGATCCGGGCGTCGAGCACCGCGGAGGTCGCGATCCGCACCTGGATCTCCGGGCCGCGGCGGACGTTCCGCGGGCTCTCGATGACGAGCTCGCCGTCGACGACCTCGAAGATCACGCCCTCGTCGTCGCCCTCGACCTCCATGGCGACCGCCGTGCCCTCGTGATCGGGGCTCGGCCCGATCACGACCAGGCCCGACCCGATCTCGATCCGGACCCGGTCGATCCGCTCGTTCTCGTCGTCGTTGAACTGGGTCGCGCTGCGCTCGCTCATTCCGCCCATCCCGTCACTCGCTGGCCCGGCCCGTGGCCGCCCCGTCGCCGGTCCTTGTCTTCGCGCTTGCGGTCCTTGTCCTCGCGGCGGCGGTCCTTGTCCTCACGGCGCCGGTCGCGCTCCCAGCGGCCGCGGTCCGGCCCGAAGACGCCCTCCTCGCCGAACGGGCCGTTCGGACCGAACACGCCGTTCGGGCCGAAGACGCCGTCGGGGCCGAGCGGGCCGTTCGGACCCAGCGGGCCCTCCGGACCGAACACCGGTCCGCGCGGTGGGCGCGGCGGCCGCGGCGGGCGCGGGCCACCCCGGCGGCCGCGCTCGCTGAGCTCGGTCATCACGGTGCGCATCAGCCATGCGTTCGACGAGATGCCCTCGGCGTTCGCGGCCTCGTCCACCTTGTTCTTGATCGACATCGGCAGCCGGAGCGTGATCCGGGCGGTCGGCTCGTCGGCGTCCAGCACGAACTCCGCGGCCACCTCCGCCTCGTCCTCGTCGTCGACGTCGTCGTCGTCCGGACCGGTCAGCTGGCTGGGGGCCGGCGTGACCACGAACTCCGGGCGGCCGCCGGCCATCCGGAGCTCGACCGAGCCCGGGGACAGCTCGCGGCTGATCTCCCCGGCGGCGTCGGACAGGGCTGAGATGAGGGCCAGGCGGCCCGCGTCATCCAGCGTGGCCCCGAGGCGCTGGGCCACGGAGCGAGTTTGCTCGTCGGCCAGGGCGGTGGCGTTCTCGACGCTCCGCCGCACCGACTCGAGGTAGTGGTCAAGTTCCATGACAGCAAGGATGACGTCATGGAGACGTCACTGTCAACCCCTGCTGATGTCATGGTGGCGGCAAGGGCACAATGAGGTGCAGTCACGCCAGGCAGATCGACAGGAGGAACGATGTCCCGAGGAGTACTTGTCACCGGCGCGTCCCGTGGAGTCGGGGCGGCCGCGGCGCGGGCGTTCGCGCGGGCCGGCGACCGGGTCGTACTGCACTGCCGCGGAGCCGTCGACCGCGCCGAACAGATCCGCGCCGAGCTACCCGGTGACGGTCACGCAGTGGTCACGGCGGACCTCGGCGATCCGGCCGCGATCCCTGCCCTGGTTGACGAATCGGCCGCCGTTCTCGGTCGCATCGACGTCCTGGTGAACAACGCCGCGATGTTCGTCGACGAGCCCGTCGCGGGTTCCCGCCGCGTCGGTCACCCGCTGGCGGAGACGTCGTACGACGAGTGGGTCGCGACGTGGCGCCGTACGCTGGCCGTCAATCTCGAAGGGGCCGCACACGTCACCTGGTGTGTGGCGCGGCAGATGCTCGACCGGGAGCCCGCGGACGGCGTACGGCGGGGCGCGATCGTCAACGTGGGGTCGCGGGGAGCGTTCCGTGGTGAGCCCGACGTCCCGGCGTACGGCGCCTCGAAGGCGGGGCTGCACTCGCTCGGGCAGTCGCTGGCGGCATCGCTGGCGCCTCATGACATCACGGTGACGTCAATCGCTCCCGGGTTCATCGCCACCGACATGACCGAAGCGTTCCTCGACGGCCCCGACGGCGACGCGATCCGCGCCCAGAGCCCGTTCGACCGGGTCGCCACCGCCGAGGAGGTCGGAAACGCGATCTACTGGCTGGCCTCACCCGAGGCGAACTGGGCGAGCGGCGCCGTCCTCGACTTCAACGGCGCGTCGTACCTCCACTGAGCCGCACCGCAGTCGCTCCTGGGTGAGGTAAGGGGCGACGGGGCCGTAACAGATCCTTGTTGGGTCAGTTATTCAGTGACAACGGGTAAGCATCCGGACACCGTTTCGGCACTGAAGAGGGGTCCGGACTGCAGCGCCCGCCTGTCCGGTGCACCCGTCCGTCGCCGGGCTCGTCGTACAACGGGAGCCTCTTCATGCGTTTCGCCCGCATCACCCTGGGCCTGCTGCTCGCCCTGGCCGGCCTGGTGGCCACCGTGGCCGGAGCAGTCGCCGCCTTCTGGATCGTCGGCCCGGACAACACCGTCACGACCCCCAGCCGTGAGCTCGCGAGCGACGGTCTCGCGGTCGTCACCGCCCCGACGCTGCTCGACCGGCACGGCCCGACGCTGCACGTCACCGCGTCCGGCGACAAGCCGCTGTTCATCGGCGTCGGGCAGGACCTGGACGTCCGCGACTACCTCTCGGGAGCCGCGCACACCCGCGTGATCCGTTTCGATCCGCCGGACGCGTTCGGCACCCAGGACATGCGCGGCGGCAACCGCAAGCTGACGCCGCCCGGCCAGCTCGACTGGTGGGTCGCGCAGTCCGCGCCTGGCTCGCAGTCGATCAGCTGGCCGCTGCAGGACGGGCCGTACTCCGTCGTCGTGATGAACGCCGACGGTACGCCGGCCGTCGGCGCGCAGGTCAGTTTCGGGATCCAGGTCCACCGCCTGTTCGGCATCTGCCTGCTGGTGCTGGGCGCCGGCGTGCTGATCCTCGCCCTCGGCCTCGCGCTGATGTTCCGCCGCCGCACTCGAGCGACCGCCACCGCCGACGAGCCCGACACCCTCGAGATCCCGGTCGCCGCGACCTCCCGCATCCCGGTCCTGGTCGCCGCCGAGGACCGCGCACCGGCGTACGACGCCTCCGCCTTCGCCCCGGACCGCGTGAGCCCGTTCGCCCCCGACCGCGTCAGCCCCTTCGCCCCGGACCGGGTCGGCGCGTTCGCCCCGGAGCGCGCCGAGCCGACGCCGGCTGAGACCGCGCCCGAGTCCACGCCGGCTGCAGCAATCGCAACCGAGCCTGCGCAGGCGGCAGCCGCGACCGAGTCCACGTCGGCTGCGGCAGCCGCGCCCGAGCTCACGCCGGCTACGGCGGCCGCGACCGAGCCGACGCCTGCCGAATCGACGCCTGCCGAATCGACGCCTGCCCAAGCTGCTCAGGTCGAGCCCGCCCGGCCCGCCACCGCCCAGCCCACAACAGCCCGTCCCGGCACCGCCCGCCCGGCGACGGCCCGGCCCACGCCTCTCGTCCGGCCGACGCCGACGGCTCTCCCCGCGGCGCCGATGTTCATGTCGGCCGCCGCCGTCGCCCGGGCCAAGTCCAAGTCCCGGGTCCTCATCGGCGCCGGCGCCGCCCACCACCACGACGAACCCACCCGCCCGGCCCTGCTGCACGACCGCGCCGCCACCCCCCGGCCGACCCGCAACGAACCGACCACCCAGAAGCCCACGCGGACGCCGACCCCCCAGAACCCCACGCCGACCGCCCAGAACCCCACGCCCGCCGCCGAGAACCCCGCGCCGGCCGTCAACAAGCCCGCCGACGAGGCGACTGTCCCGCTCGCGGCCTCGCCGGAGTTCGAGAAGAGCGACGAGGCCGTACGCCGGACCGCCGCCCTGCTCGCCAGTGGCGCACTGTTGCTGACGGCCACGAGCTGCGGACTGGTCCCGCCGAAGAACACCCTGACCGCAGCGGACAGCCGCCCGGCGGTGACCTTGGCAGACGCCCAGTCCGTCGTCCAGCGGTACAACCAGGTCAACAACCAGGCGAACAAAACCCGCGACGGCAACCTCGCGCAGACGGTCGAGGGCAACCCGACCCTCGCGCAGACCCAGGCCGGTTTCGCGATCGGGCGGAAGCTCGACGCCGCCGGCAAGGACGTCTCGAAGCCGTTCACCTACACCGACCCGGAGATCGGTGCGCCGCAGTTCGCGTCGTACCCGATGCGGTTCGTGGTCAGCTCGGGCATCTCGAACGCGCCGGGCAGCCGTCAGCTCGGCGTCTGGCAGCGCGAGAACGCGGGCAGCCCGTGGCTGCTGACGCACTCGGTCTACCCGTCGAAGTCGGTCCAGCTCCCGTCCGTGGACGGCCTGCGTACGCCCGACGCCGCCGACCTGGACAACCTCCAGCTGCGGCCCGAGGCGGTCGCGAAGGACCTGGCGACGTACCTGAGCGGAGGTGCGCAGGCGGCGCAGGCGAAGCTGTTCACGCCGTCCCCCAGCGTGTCGAAGCTGCTCCAGGTGCGCGCCGCGTCGAAGGCGAACGACACCGCGGAGCCGTACATCGCGAGCGTGACCGACACCTTCACCACGAGCGGCGCCCCGCTGATCTTCATCACGTCGAACGGCGACGCGCTGGTCTTCCTGTCGCTCACCGAGCAGTACCTGCAGCGCGTCGAGCCGGGCTCGAACGCATTCTGGACGAGCGGCGAGGCGACCGCGTTCAGCAACATGGTCAAGTACACCCAGACCCTGCACCAGGACTACCTCCACCAGGCCGCCGTGGTCATCCCGGCGAAGTCGAGCAGCGGCCCGGTCCGCGTCCTCTCGATCGACCCCCAGCTCGTGGGCGCCGGCGGCGCCTGAACGGCCCGCGGGACCGGAGCCGCCCGGCCACCGGGCGGCTCAGAAGTCGGCGGTAAGCGCTTGTCGAAGGATAGTTCCGGCTGATTGACTTCCACAGTTAGGTTTTCCCATCCGCCCGGGAGCCCGCTGTGGAACTGTCACGTCGCCGTCTGCTGTCCTTCGTCCCCGCCACCGCCCTGCTGACCGCGGTCAACCCGGCCCCCGCTGCACGCGCCGCCTCAGGTGCCGCCTCAGTCGCCACGGCCGCAGGCCCCGGTCAGCTACTCGCCAACACGATCGCGATCTACGCCGGTACGGCGGAGTCGAACGCGCGCCCCGAAGTCGCCGCGAAGGTCACCGCGATCGACAACACGGCCCGCACCTGGCTGGCCGCACTCGACCGCGCGGGCACCGGCGAACTCTTCGCCGGCCTGCCGCTCGGAACCAGCGATCCGAATCTGAGCTCGTCGTACCAGCACCTCTACGAGATCGCCCTGGCCTACCGCCGGCCGGGGCCCGCGTCCGACTTGCAGGGCAACGAGCAGGTGCGAACGCGGATCGCCGAGAAGCTCGTCTGGTTGCACGACAACTACTACGGCGACCAGTCCAAGGGGTACTACGGCAACTGGTTCACCTGGGAGATCGGCATCTCGACGTACGTGTCGAAGACGCTCGCCCTGATCACCCCTGACACTCACACTGACACCGACCTGATCACGCGGTACGTCGCCTCGATGGACGCGTACCTGCGCAACGGGAAGGACGGTGACGTCGACCTCGACTCGCGCTTCCACACCGGCGCGAACCTGGTCGACATCACCGCGAACCGGGTCCTGCAGGGCGCACTGCTGAACGACGACGCGCGGATCCGCAAGGCGCTGCAGGACCAGTTCACCGTCTTCGCGACCGTCGACCCGTACAACCTGCAACACGGCGTCACCGACGGGTACTACGCCGACGGCTCGTTCATCCAGCACGCGTCGGTCGCGTACACCGGCTCCTACGGCAAAGGCCTGCTCAGTCGGGTCGTCCAGACCATCAAGGTGCTCGACGGGACGGAGTACGCGCAGAGCGACGATCTGGTCGGCGTGGTGCGGGGCTGGGTCGAGCACGGGTTCGCGCCGCTGATCTTCGAGGGCTGGATGATGGAGATCGTCAAGGGCCGCGCGGTCTCCCGGACGGCCACCGGGTACGACGATGTCGCGGTGATCGTGGAGGCGGTCGTCGACCTCGCCGACTACGCGACCGGCGCGGACGCGACGCGGTTGAAGGCGTTCGCGAAGTTCACCGCCCGGCCGACGATCAACGTGAACAGCTTCGCGTCGCCGGTCAGCATCGGTAGGTTCGCGGACCTGAAGGCCGACGCCTCGATCGTCCCGGCCGACCTGAACCCGGCCGCTGCCAGTACGGCGTTCAACGCGATGGACCGCACCGTGCACCGACGGCCCGGCTACGCGTTCGCACTCGCGCGGAACTCGTCGCGGATCAGCAAATACGAGTACATGAGCGGCGAGAACCTGATGCCGTGGTTCCAGGGCGACGGCGCGCACTACCTCTACCTCGCCGGCCAGGACCAGACGCAGTCGTTCGGCGTCGACTACTTCACCACGGTCTCGCCGTACGCGCTGGCCGGGGTGACGGCGCCGGTCGAGACGCGCAAGTCGATCCCGGAGCTGTACGGGACGCAGTACTACGACAACGCGGCGCTGGGCTTCACGGCCTCGTCGGAGTCGCAGAACACGTACGTCTACTTCCCGACCGGGACGAATGCGTACTCCGGTGGCGCGACGCTGGACGCGTACGGCGCGGTCGGGTGGGTGCAGTCGGACGACTTCGCCTACGCGTCGCGCGCCGAACTGCCGGACAACTTCGTGGTCTACAAGAACGCGTCGTCCACCAAGTCCTGGTTCCTGCTCGACGACGAGATCGTGGTCATGGCGGCCGGTGTCGGCGATGCGACGCGGGCCGTGACGACGACGCTCGATACGCGGATCGCCGCGGCTTCGGATGCGGTCGACGTACAGCAGGACAAGCGGTGGGTTCGGTACACCAACGGCGCACTGTCGATGGGGTACTACCTCCTGCAGCCGACACAGGTCTCGGCCGATCTGCAGACGGTCACCCGGAGCCGACGGGTGATCCGCGCGTCCAACCCGGACACCGCGGTGACCAAGCAGGTCTTCGGCCTGACCGTCACCCAACCAGCGGGTACGACGGGGTCACTGGCCTACACCTTGGTGCCCAACGCAACGGAATCTGCGCTGCGCTCCTACGCGCACGGACGGATCAAACTGCTCTCGAACACCGTGAAAATGCAGGCGATCCAGCATCTCGGCCTGCGTCTGACGGCGGCGAACACGTTCACCGCAGGCACGCACCACCTGCCCAGTCTCGCGATCGACGGACCGGCTTCGGTGCTCGTCCGGCGCGAGAAGTCGAGTGTGCAGGTCGCGGTCTCCGATCCCACCACGAGTCGGGACACGGTCACGGTCAACCTGTGGGCGCAGTACCTGAAGCCGGCGACGCCGACACCTGGCGTGCAGGTGACGCGGACGGCGACCGGTACGCGGCTGGAGTTCAGCACGCGGCACACCTACGGGAGGAGTCTGGCGATCACGCTTCTTCCAGCGTGGTGATCAGGGTCTGCATCGTCGCGAGCGTCGTCTGAAGGTCGTCGAGGTCGACCGACGTGGCGAGCTCGGAGGTCCACGGGTGCTGGGCGACCGCGATCTTGCGGATCGCCCAGTAACCGGCCTCGGTACAGGCGAGCAGCTTCGCGCGCCGGTGCGCCGGGTTCGGCCGGTACTCCGCGAGGCCGCGCTCCACCAGCAGGTCCGCGATCCGCTGCACCCCCTGCCGGCTGACGCCCATGATCCGGCCGACGTCGGCGACCGACCGCGGTTCGTCCAGTACGCCGCCGAGCACCTGCCACCACGCCGCGGTGATTCCACCGTTCGCCGCCAAACCCTGCGCGGCCTCCATCAGCCGCGCGTTCAGCCGGAAGGTGGCGAGCACGACGTCCGTCAGCAGCGCGCCCCCCTCCGACTGCTTGCCAGGCTTCGGCCAGTCCTCCCGCGGCGGTACGGGCTCAGCGGGATCAGTCATCCGACCAGCGTGGCGTAAGCGGCCGGGTCAGCGCGATGGAACACGCCCTCGTACGCCTCCAGCTTCGCCTCGTCCGCGAGCTCGAGCCGCTGCAGCACCGCCCGCGCGAACTGCACCGGCGAGTCCGGACCGGCCGTGATCAGATCGCCGCCGACGACCGCGCGCTCCTCGACGTACCGGCCGGAGCCCTGGTACCCGGTCGCCTGCAGGTACTCCTTGGCCGCACTCGTGTGGTCCCGATCGTCCAGCAGTCCGGCCTGCGCCAGCCCCGCCGTTGCGCCACAGATCGCCGCGACCGGCACGCCCGCGTCCAGGAACTGCCCCGCCAGCTTCGCGAACACCTCGCTGCCACCGTTGTCCCATTGCCCCGACCCCGCGAGCACCAGCAGATCCCCCGCATCCGGCGCGACATCCGCGACCGTGACGTCCGGCACGATCCGCATCCCACCCATGCTCACCACCGACTCGAGCGACTCCCCCACCGTCACCACAGTCCACGGCACCCCGGTGAACCGCCCGGTCCGCAACTCCACCAGAAGATGCCCGATCTCCCAGTCCGCCCACGTCTCGTACACCGCCACATACGCTGTCCTCATAGACAACATACTGTCATCCCGACAACATACTGTCAATAACCCAGGGGGGGTCAGGCGGGCGCGTCGACAGCCAGTCCGGCCGTTCGGGCGGCATCCGCGAGGCGCTTGTCGTAGGTGACGAACGAGGTCAGCGGCTGGATCCGCAGAGCGGTCGCCAGGTGGATGGCGTCGAGGCTTCGCACGGTCGCCGGCCGCACAGTCTGCGCGAGAATCCGAGTCCCCGAGTCCAGCTCCAGCAGGTCAGTCAGGTCCAGGACTCTCGCCAGCCGCGTCACCGCTTGCGGAGCATGCCGTGCGAGCGCCCGCGTGGACTCGATCTCCGCAAGAACCGAACTCACCCAATCGATCTCCGCCCGCTCATCGAGCCAGTGGCGCAAGGCGTCCGACTCGGCCTCGGCGTGCACCAGCTTCACGATCGCCGCCGAGTCGAGGTAGATCATCAGCGCTCGCCGTCGCGATCCCGGGAGAGCTCGGCCGCGACGTCGACGCCGTCCGGCTCCCCGAGCGGCATCCGAAGGACCGCGCGCCGCAACTCGGCGGCACGCTCGCGGCGCATGGCGGCCTCGAGCACCGCCCGCCTGATGACCGCCGACCGCGAGCCACCGCCATGGGTCAGCACCGCCAGCGCATGCTCTGTCTCCGCATCCGAGCGGATCGTGATCGTGTCTGCCATGGAACCATCGTAAGACACTTTGTCTTACACCCCAAGGCTCCACCGAAAATCACCTGCGCGCGTGGGCGGTCCGCTGGGAAGGTGGCGAGATGGGTGTGCGTGAGCTGACGTTGGGTGACTGGGGGCGGTTGTGGCCGTTGTTGGAGGGGTTTGGGACTGAGTTCGGAGAGGGCGAGTCGCGGGGGTACTTCGAGGAGTTGGTGGGTGATCCGCGGTGGGTGGCCCTCGGGTACGACGACGGTGGCGAGCTGATCGGGTACGCCGCTGTGCAGGACTACGGGACGCACCTGCGCGCGGGTCGACGGCATCAAGGTCGGTTGCACGATTTGTACGTGCTGCCCGAGCGACGGCGTACCGGGGTGGGGCGGGCACCCGACTACCCCACCTTCGACATCGAGTTCCCCAGGTAGTTCCTGTCCAGACGGAGCAGGGAGACGCCGGCGAGGGCGGTCGCGCCGGCGGCGAGGGTCAGGGCGTGGTGGATGTCGAGGGTCGCGAGCAGGTTGGTGGAGGCGATCAGGGGGACGGTTTGCGCGAGGGACAGGAGGGACTGCAGGCGGGTGAGGTGTGATCGCGGCGTACCGCGGACGAACACCGGCGCGAGGTGTGAGGTGAAGAGGCCGACGCCGAGGCCTTGGACGACAGTTGCGGTGACTGCGAACGGGATCGATGGGGCGAGCGTGAGGGCGCCGATGCCTGCCGCGGCGAGGACGCAGCCGAGACCGCCCGCGACACCAGGACGGTCGAACGTCCCGAAGCGAGCGACGAGAACCGTCACGAGCAACCCGCCGCACACGTTGCCGGCGACAACGAACCCCGCCTGACCGGCCGTCCAGTCGTGCGACCGAGCCAGCAGCGGGACGCACAACGACGTGACCGGGAGGACGAAGGCGGCGACGAGTGCGACGACCGCGAGGATCACTCGGAGCACAGGATCGCCAACGGCGAGGCGCAGTCCGTCCAGGGCGGAACGCAGTACCGGGGCGGCAGGTTGCGGAGTCAGGTCGTACGGCGGTTTGAGCATGAGCAGCACGACGAACTGGACGGCGAAGGTCAGGCCGTCGAGTGTGAGCGCGCCGACCAGCCCCACCGTCGCGACGAGCAGCCCGCTGAGCGGTCCGCCGGCGAGCGTGATGACCTGAGTGGCCGACGTACGGATAGCCATTGCCCGGGGCAACTGATCGTCCGTGACGAACAGGCGCGGCAGGACCCCGGCGGCGGGCAGGGCGAACGCGTCGACGGTCCCGACCACGACCGACGTCGTCAGCAACAGACCGGCCGAGACGCCGCGGACACCGACGGCCGCGGCGAGCATGAAGCAGCAGGTGCCGACGATCGCGGTACAGGCAAGGAGTAGACGGCGCGGCCCGATGCGGTCGCCCAGGACGCCGCCGAGCACCAGGAGTACGGCGCGCGGCAGGGTGAACCCGGTCAGTACCAGCGCGGCGACGTGCGGGCCGATGCCCGTCGCCGCCCAACCGAGCGCGAAGAACAGCGCGGTGTCGCCGAGTACCGAGAGTGTGGAGCCTGCGAGCCAGCCGTAGTACGACCGGTTCACCCGTCCAGCCGGACAGGCATGACGAGCGTGGTGAACGTACCTTGGTCGGCCGACCGCACCACGACCGGACGGTCCTGCGCGCAGATCTCGAGCAGCACGTCCGGACCGACACTCGCCTCCAGCGCGGCGGCGAGCAGACTCGCGGTGAACCCGATCCGCACCGGCGCCGACCCGACCGCGTCGAGCTTCACCTCGTCACCGATCCGCAGCGCGTCGGTGTCGATGTCGAAGGCAACGACGTCCCGCCCGGCCAGCGCGTCCAGCAACCCCGCGCGATCCACTGCGACCCGGCACGCCGGCGGCGTCAACCCGTCGAGGATCTGCTGGTACGCCGGAAACTCCGCCTCGACCACCGCCAACTCGCGCGCGTCGTCACCCCGCACGAGCCTGAGCGGAGCACCAGGCTCCACCTCGACCCGCACGACGTCCCCCGCCGCGGCCCACCGGCTCACGCCCGCCAACTCCTCCGCGCGAACCAGCACGCGCCCCGGCGCCCCGCCGAACTCCTGCGGCCGCACCGTTCGCACCGCCAGCCGGTACCGGTCCGTGGCGACGAACGTGATCTCCTCGGGCGCGACCTCGAGCAACACGCACCCCAGCACGACCTGGAGCTCGTCCTCAGTACTGGCCGAGGAGGCGGCCGGCGCCACCTGCCGGATCGCGCTGGCGAACTCGGGACCGCCGAGAACCGTCGTGGTTCGGTGGGCTACGAGCTGAGTGAGCAGACGGGTCGCGGCGGCGCGGGTGGCGGTGGACTTGGCTTCGAGGGTGCGCAGATGCGCTCGGACCAGCTCGGCGACGTCGGCGGGATCGGCGTCGAGGGCCAGGCGGACGTCGGGGAGGGGCAGGTCGATCTCGCGGAGGTCCCGGAGCAGGCGGGCGCGGGGTTGCTGCGACTTGTCGTAGTACCGGTAGCCGTTCGTCGCGTCGACTTCCGCCGGCGGCAGCAGACCGCAGTCGTCGTAGAACCGCAGGGCACTCGGCGCGAGCCCAACCAGGCGCGCGAACTCACTGATCGTCAACCTCATGGGCCAGACCCTCACCCCTGTACCAACTCGAAGGTCAACTCCGGAGCCGGCCCCACAGGTTGAGGGTCTTGCCGAAGCGTTCGCCGCGGATCCAGTCCAGGATGCTCTTCGCGGACCGCTCGGGCGCCACGTCGCCGCGCACCGACCGCGGTACGTGCTTGCGGATCTCCGCCGCGTCGGCGAGCGCCTCCTCGATCTGCGCCTCGGGCCAACCACGCCCGGCCAGGCGCTTGCGGCGTACCGCGTCCGGGCAGTCCAGGTGCAGCCACCGGCCCTCCGGCAGCTCGGTCGGCAGCAGCGGCGACAGCAGCAGCACCGGGATCCCGGACCGCCTGATCAGCTCGGTGATCCGCAACCACAGCGCGTTGTACGCCGGCCAGATCGGCGCCGCCGTCGGACTCGCGATGGAGATCCCGAGCAGCCGGCCGTTGTCGTCCAGCAGCTCGTCCATGTCCATCACCACCAGGTTTCCCGGACTGAGCCGCACCAGCTCCGGCACAACCGTGGACTTCCCCGCCCCGGGCGCCCCCGTCACCACGAACAACCTCGTCACAGCTCTAGTGTGCGGTCATTGGACTGAGAGACGTCTGGGAGGCCGGGCTTCGCCGGAAATTGTCGGGAGGCCGCTGGGGCCGGGGGTGACTGAACCGAGGACGCTGGAGTGCCGCGCGCCGGTACAGCTCGGGACCGTTCCGCCGAGGCCGTGCACGGTGAGGAACCCGAGAACGGCGAACGCGTACGCCTCCTTCGCAGCCGACGGCACCCCGAGCTCGTCCGTAGTCCGGACCGGAATCTCCAGTTCGTCCGCGAGCAGATGCATCAGCACCGGGTTCTGGATCCCGCCGCCCGACGCGACCACCTCGGTCCCGCCGTACCGGCGGACCGCGTCCGCGACCGTCCGGGCCGTCAGCGTGGTCACCGTCGCGACCAGGTCCTCGGCCGGGATCTCCGGTAGCCCCTCCATCGCCCGCGCCACGTACGCGAGGTTGAAGAGCTCCTTCCCCGTCGACTTCGGCGCCGGCCGCCCGTAGTACGGCTCGGCCAGCAGCCGGGCGAGCAGCTCCTCGTGGACCTGACCGCGGGCCGCCATCACCCCGTCCGCGTCGAACGGCTGCCCGGTCAGCTCCGTCACCACCGCGTCGATCAGCGCGTTCGCCGGACCGGTGTCGAAGGCAACCGGCTCACCCTGGACGACGGTGATGTTCGCGATCCCACCCAGGTTCAGCGCCACCGGTACGCCGGGCAGCCCGCGCAACCACAGCACGTCGATGATGCTCACCAGCGGCGCCCCCTGACCACCCGCCGCCACGTCCCGCGACCGCAGGTCCGACACCACCGGTACGCCGGTCGCCTCCGCGATCCAGGCGGGCTGCCCGAGCTGCAGTGTCCCGCGGACCGAGTCACCGTCGACCCAGTGGAACATCGTCTGACCGTGCGACACGATCAGGTCGGCGTACCCACCGCAGAGCTGCTCGACCGCCTGCCGGGCGACCGCGGCGAACGCCTGCCCGATCCCGGTGTCCAGCCGGCAGACCTGCTCCATCGTCGTCGGTGCCGGCGGCAACGCACCCGCGACGGCCGTCCGCAGCTCGTCCGGGTACGGCTGGCTGAGCATCCCGAGCGGCGTCAGGACCAACTCGTCCCCGTCCAGCCGCAGGTCCGCGGCAGCGGCGTCGATCGCGTCGTACGACGTCCCGGACATCAGCCCGATCACTCGCATGTCACTCCCGCAGTTCCCGTCTCGGCCCGTCGGAGCGTCCATCTTCTTCCATCCACCGCTCCCGCGTGCAACCTTCCGCGCGGCGCCGGAGTCTGTACCGCTGGGGCGAACCCTTGACACCCGATTTCCGCCGGTCGATGATCGATCTCGCTATACCGGTTTATCTCTCCTCGTCTCCGAGTTGATCGGTCAGGCGGGGGAGAGCTACTTAACCGATATAGACACCGCCCATCTTTGACGAGGAGTCGATCGGATGAGTTCAGAGCTCATGAAGCGAAGGACCCTGCTGTCAGCCCTGGCCGCCGGCACCGCCGCGGCCGCCACCGTTGCCGGTACCGCCGGGACCGTACTTCCGGCCACGGCCGCGAGCAAGCGCAAGCCGCGCGCCGGGAAGACCGGACCGGTCACCGTCGCGTACGTCGAGGTCAACGACCACAGCATGCTGAGCGCCGGCAAGTACACGCTGGCGAACGGCGGCGCGCAGGTGATCGACGTCGCGGTGATCTTCGCGGCGAACATCAACTACGACGGCACGAACGCGTACCTGTCCTGCAACCCGCAGGTGCAGAACGTGCTCGACAACGTCGCGACCCAGGTCCGCCCGCTGCAGCAGAAGGGCATCAAGGTCCTGCTGTCGATCCTCGGCAACCACCAGGGCGCCGGCTTCGCGAACTTCCCGACCCAGGCGGCGGCCGACGCGTTCGCGCAGCAGCTCGCCGACACGGTCAACCAGTACGGCCTGGACGGCATCGATTTCGATGACGAGTACGCGGAGTACGGCAACAACGGCACCGGCCAGCCGAACGACTTCTCGTTCGTCTACCTCGTCCAGGCGCTGCGCGCGAAGCTGCCGAACAAACTGATCACGCTCTACGACATCGGCCCGGCCGCGGACCGCCTGACCTACAACGGCCAGAGCATCGCCAACACCTTCGACTACGCCTGGAACCCGTACTACGGAACCTGGGGCGTCCCGAGCGGCCCGACCTCCAAGTCGAAGCTCTCCCCCGCCGCGATCTCGTACACCGCCACCAGCTCCAGCACCGCCGCGACCCTCGCCCAACGCACGGTCAGCGAAGGCTACGGCGTCTTCCTCACCTACAACCTCACCGAGTCCGACACGTCGTCCTACATGACCGTCTTCACCCAGAAGCTCTACGGCAGCGCGACGGTCTACAGCGGTTAGAACTCGTACTCCCAGCCTGGTTGCCAGTTGAAGGGGGCAACGATCAGGTCTTCCATCGGTTGCCCGCTCCCCAGCAGGTGTTCCAGGGCCCACCTGTTGGCGGAGTGGGCGACCACGAGGACCGTCGCGTCGGCGTACCAGGTCTTGACGTCGGCGAGGAACGAACGGGTCAGCTCGACGACGTCGTCGTACGACTGGCCGCCTGGGAACGGTGTGCTGACGCGCTCGACCCGAGGGTTGAGCGCGTCCGCCGGCGCCCCGTTCAGCTCGCCGTAGTTGCATTCGCGCAATCGCCAGTCCTGGAGATGCGGTGCCGTCAGCCCGGCCAGTTCGACCGTCTCGACCGCCCGCAGCAGGTCCGAGCTGAACACGACGTCGACATCGCGCCGTCGCTCACCCAGCTCCCGCGCCAACTGCTGGCCGGTCACCGACAGCTCCCCGGGTAACCACCCAGTGGCGATCTCCCGCTCGTTGTCCACCGTGATCGAGTGCGTCTCGTATATCAGCCTGGTCACAGGTCACAGATAACCCCCTTTGTGCTCGTTACCGGCGGGTATATACTTAAGTTACTCGTGAGTACGATACTTAGGGGAGCCGTGTGAGCCACTACAAGTCGAATCTGCGCGACATCGAGTTCAACCTGCTCGAGGTGCTGGGCCGGGGCGAGGTGCTCGGACAGGGCCCGTACGCCGAGATGGACGTCGATACCGCCCGTGAGGTGCTCGCGGAGGTCGACCGGCTGGCCAAGCACGAGCTGGCCGCGTCCTTCGCCGACGCCGACCGCAACCCGCCGGTGTTCGACGCCGAGGCCCACGAGGTCCGGATGCCCGAGGCGTTCAAGAAGAGCTACCACGCCTACATGGACGCCGAGTGGTTCAAGCTCGAGCTGCCGGCCGAGCTGGGCGGCCAGCCGACCCCGCCGTCGCTGCGCTGGGCCGCCGCCGAGCTGGTGCTGGGCTCCAACCCGCCGGTGCACATGTACGCCGCCGGCCCGAACTTCGCGCACGTGCTCTGGCGCAACGGCACCGAGCGGGACAAGTTGATCGCGCACCACATCATCGAGCGCGGCTGGGGCGCCACCATGGTGCTGACCGAGCCGGACGCCGGCTCCGACGTCGGCGCCGGCCGCACGAAGGCCACGCTGCAGGAGGACGGCAGCTGGCACATCGAGGGCGTCAAGCGGTTCATCACCTCGGGCGAGCACGACATGACCGAGAACATCGTGCACCTGGTGCTGGCCCGCCCGCAGGGCATCGAGGGTGTCGGCGGTCCGGGGACGAAGGGCCTCAGCCTGTTCGTGGTCCCGAAGTACGACTTCGACCTCGAGACCGGTGAGCTGACCGGTGAGCGCAACGGCGCCTTCGTCACGAACGTCGAGAAGAAGATGGGTATCAAGGTCTCGACCACCTGCGAGATCACCTTCGGCGACAGCAACATCGGCGGCCCGGCGAAGGGCTGGCTGCTCGGCGAGGTGCACGACGGCATCGCGCAGATGTTCCAGGTCATCGAGTACGCCCGGATGATGGTCGGCACCAAGGCCATCGCCACACTGTCCACCGGCTACCTGAACGCGCTCGAGTACGCGAAGGAGCGGGTCCAGGGCGCCGACCTGACCCAGCCGGCCAAGGACGCGCCGCGGGTCACGATCACCCATCACCCCGACGTCCGCCGGTCGCTGCTGACCCAGAAGGCGTACGCCGAGGCGCTGCGCGCACTGGTGCTCTTCACCGCGACGTACCAGGACCGGGCCGAGCAGGCGCGGTACGCCGGTGAGCACGACGATCTCGCCGAGCGGGTCAACGACCTGCTGCTGCCGCTGGTCAAGGGCTACGGCTCGGAGAAGTCCTGGACGCTGCTCGGCACCGAGTCACTGCAGACGTTCGGCGGGTCCGGCTTCCTGCAGGACTACCCGATCGAGCAGTACGTGCGGGACGCGAAGATCGACACCCTCTACGAGGGCACGACCGCGATCCAGGGCCAGGACCTGTTCTTCCGGAAGATCATCAAGGACCAGGGCAAGGCCCTCGGCCATCTCGCCGAGCAGGTGCAGGCGTTCGTCGCCTCCGAGGCGGGCAACGGCCGGCTGAAGGAGGAGCGCGCGCTGCTCGCGAAGGGCCTCGAGGACACCCAGAAGATCCTGGGCATCATGGGGCAGGCCCTGATGGCCAGCAACCCTCAGGCGGAGAACGGCGACCCGCGAAACGTCTACAAGGTCGGACTGAACACCTCGCGGCTGCTGTTCGTGCTCGGTGACGTGGTCTGCTCGTGGCTGATGCTCCGCCAGGCCGACGTCGCGCTGGAGCGGCTCGGCGGCGAGCTTTCGGCCGCTGACCAGGACTTCTACACCGGCAAGGTGGCCGCGGCGCAGTGGTTCGTGCGCTCCACGATGCCGTCGGTGCGGGCCGAGCGGGTCAAGGCCGAGCTCACCGATCTCGACGTGATGGACCTGCCCGAGTCCGCGTTCTGAGCTCCTCCGGCTCGGGCGCTTGCGCGGCTCGAGCCGGAGGTTCACCCCCGCGGGGCAGATTGATCTGCCCCGGGTTGCCCCGCGATCTGCCCTGTTGCGGACCGGGGATGTACGGCAACGTTTCTGCCCTGCAACACCGTGACCCTGGCTTGGTTTCCCCTGTCCGAGCCAGGGTCGCGTCTATTCCGGTGCCGGAACCAGCCGAGAGGATGCCGCGTCCATGTGAACGTGCCCGAACCCGGTCGTCGTACGCTGTGCGCGATGCGCGCCCGTCTCTGCACCGCCCTGCTCGCCGCCCTGGCGTTCCTTCCGGCGTCCCTTCTGGCGCTTCCTGCCCAGGCCGCGCCGGCCGAGACCCCCGAGCTGCCCGACCGGATCGCCGCGGCCTGGCGCACCGACCACCTGTCCGTCGACGAGCGGCTGCGCGCGTCGATGCCGAAGACCGAGACCGACCGGATCCGCGCCGCGATCAAGACCGCCGGCCTCCCGGTGTACGTCGCGCTCATCCCGCAGTCGCCGTACCTGAAGAAGAACGGGTACGACCTGCCGACGTTGCTGCACGCACGGATCGGGCAGCCGGGGGTGTACATCGTCGCGGTGGTGTCCGACAACTACTGGTCGGACCGCGCGGAGCTGTTCCGGCCGGCCGGGCTGCGCGGACGCGACCTGTACAGCGTCCGGTCCGACGACCCGCAGGACCGCGACATCGTCAGCGAGCGTCCGGCGCCGTCGATCGTGCGGACGATCCAGCAGGCGTCGACGGCGTACGACGGCCGGGCGCTGCCGCCGATCCCGAAGTCCGACCTCGACCCGCCGCGCGAGGAGCGGGGGATGTCCGTGACCGACAAGTCGGACCGGGCCGCGTTCATCGGGATGGGCGTCGGCGGGCTGCTCGGGTTCCTCCTGGTGCTGCTGATCGGGCTGCGCCGGCGCCGGCCGGCCAAGCGCACCAAGAAGCAGTCCGGTGACGAGCCGCCGATCGAGGCGTGGGACGTACAGCTCAAGGCCGACGGCAAGATCGAGCAGGCCGAGCGCGCGCTCGCACGACTCGACAAGCGCCGGAAGAAGTCGACCGAGCAACTAGACCAGCGCGACGACGCGTACCGCCGGCTGGACGCGGCGCGCACCCTGCGCGCGGACCAGCCGGACGACGTACTCGCGTCGGCCGGGGCGCTCGTGCTCGCCCGCCAGGCGGAGCGGGTCGCGTCCGGCGCGGCCCTGCAGCCGCCGTGCTTCTTCGACCCGACCCACAACCCCGGCACGGCCGAGGTCGAGTGGTCGGACGACGTCGAGGTCCCCGCGTGTCAGCAGTGTGCGGGCGTCGTACGCCGGAAGGGGACGCCGCGCGGTCTACGGGTGTGGTCCAAGTCCGGGTTGCGCGGCCGTAAGCAGGTGCCGTACTGGACGCTCGACCCGGAGGAGAACCCGATGGTCGCGAGCGGCTTCGGCGCGCTGTCGGACGACCTGCCCGAGCGGATCGCGGCCCGGAAGGAGGACGCCCGATGAAACGGCTCCTGCTCTTGCTGACGGCAACCGCCTTCCTGCTGACCGGGACGGCGTCGGCCGCCACGCCGGCGGATCCCCGGCTCACCGCCGCGGTGGCGGCCTGGAAGACCGGCCACGTGTACGTCGACCCGGACTTCGCCTCGATTGCCGACAGCAACGAGATGGAACGGGTCGCCGCGGACGCGAAGCTGCCGGTGTACGTCGCCGTCGTACCGACCGGCGACTGGTTCCCGGAGAAGGACGACGCCGAGCTGCTCGCCGGCCGACTGGCCGCCGCGAACGGCAAGCCCGGCGTGTACGTCGTGATGGACGAGTACACGTCGCACGGTGAGGCGAACAACATCGCGGCGTACGCACCGAACAGCACCTGGGCGGACAAGGACGAGACGCTCAGCAAGCAGCTCGCGGCGTACCTCGACGAGGTGGAGCTCAATGACCGCTACACGGCGAAACCGGCCCGGACGGAGCCGATCCCGGAAGAGCCGGAACGGTCGTACCCCGAGGAGAAGTTCACCCCGGGCAAGGCGATCCGGAACGGGCTCGGTGGGGTCGTGTTCGGGATGTTCGGCGGCGCGATCCTCGGTGGACTCGTGCTGGTGGTGGCGGCAGTGACCGCCCGACGACGGGGAGGACAGGCGTGAAGGCCCGGTTTCTTGTGATCAGCCTGGTGGCGGCCCTGACGATGCTGGTCGTCGCCCCGGCCGAGGCGGCGACCCCGGCGGACCGGGCGCGGGCGATCGCGACCGCGTTGAAGAAGGACCCGCTGTACATCGACCCGGCGTATGCGACCGCCCTGCCGCAGAAGCTGCGCGCCGACGTGTCCGCGAAGGCGAAGGCGCTCGGGTACCCGGTGTACACGATCATCCTGCCGCTGACGCCGAGCGACGAGTTCCAGGGCGAGGAGAGCACCGTGCTCACCCTCGTCATGGACGCGCTCCGGCAGCCCGGCCTGTACGTCGTGGTGGACGGCGGCAGCCGCTTCCCCTGGTACGAGACGCGGGACCTGCCGCAGGTCAGCGAGGACAAGCTGTCCGCGTCGCGGTCGCGCGCACTCGACGACGAGGGGTACGACGCAGGGCCGACCGAGGTACTCGCCCGGATGTACGAGTTGCTCGCGCAGCCCGGGATCCCGAAGACGTCGAAACGTCCGGGCACGGGGTCGTCCGGCCGTTCGGACCGCTCCGACTCGGGCGAGGGCGGGCACGGGACGGTCGTCGCGGTCTCGATCGTCGGCGGGCTGGTCGTACTGATCCTGCTCGGGCTCGTCATCGGGCGCCGTCGGGGTTCGTCGTCGTCGAAGACGTTCCGCATCCCGCCGCACGTGGCCGCGACCGTGGTCGCCGAGCGGCGCCGCCGGCTCACTCGCGACACCACCGCGGAGCTCACGACACTCGGCTCCGAGCTCGCCGCACTGCCGTCGACCGACGGGCCCGGGCTGCGACACCAGCAGGCCGCGCTCGACGACCACGCCGCCGCGTCCAAGGTCCTCGACTCGTCGACCGAGCTCGTCGATCTGGTCGGCGCGATGGTCCTGCTCGACAAGGCCCGGCGCGAGTACGACGCGGCTGTCGCGACGGCGGCCGGGCGCAACGCGAACGCCGTACCGGATTTGTGTGCTTTCAACCCGTTGCACGGTCGGGCATTGGCGAAGGCCACGCAGGTGGAGGCGGATGGCACGACCGTCACCCTGCCGCTGTGCGCCGAGTGCCGGCGAGCACTGAAGCGCGGCGCTGCGCCGGCGTCGCTACCCGGCAAGGACGGGCCCTACTGGTACGACGACTCTGTCTGGGCGCGGACCTTCTTCGGCACCACCGGCGACGACCTCGCCGAGGCGGTCTCCCGGGGTGAGCTGAGCAGGTGATGTCCCTGGTGTCCCTGAGCGCCGGTCAGGGGCACCTCGGGGGATCTGCCTGATCCTGGCGACACACCTCGCGGCCTACTGTCGTTGCGACAACGTGGGTGGGCTCGAGATGAGGCGGACGATGGCGGAGAACAAGCAGCTCGGCGTGATCCTGCTGGTAGCGGCGGCCGGGCTGGCGTTCTGGCAGTTCGGGGACAAGAAGGCCGACGACACGCACAAGGTCGACGACAAGATCACCACAGTCCAACTCGCCGCCGACCACGCCGACATCACGATCAAGGTGTCCGACGACGACACGACGTCGGTGCGCGAGGAGCGCAAGTACTGGTTCTGGAAGCGCGGCGACGCGTACTCCGTGCAGGACGGCGTACTCAAGCTCGACGGCGACTGCGGGTGGCAGTGCTCCGCCGACCTCGAGGTCACCGTGCCGCGCGGTACCAAGGTCACCGGCGAGAACGGCAGCGGTGACATCGCCATCGCCGGAGTCGCGGGTGTCGACGCCAAGTCCCGCTCCGGCAAGGTCGAGCTCAGCGACGTCGCCGGCGACGTGAACCTCGACGTCACCTCCGGCGACGTCTCCGTCAGCGACCTCGACGGGAAGCTCGACCTGAAGGCCAACTCGGGCGACATCGAGGCCCGTGGGCTGAAGGGCGGCGCGGTTTCCGTCGAGACCACGTCCGGCGACATCGAACTGCAGCTCGCCGAGGCCAACGACGTCCGCGCGAAGGGCACCAGCGGCGACATCGAGATCTCGGCGCCGGGCGGTGACTACAAGGTCACGACCGACACCGGCCACGGCGACGTCGAGAACAACCTCGGCAACAACACCAACGGCTCGCACTCGATCAACGCCACCACGACGTCCGGGGACATCGAGCTCCGCGGCGAGTGACTACTCCTTGATGTCGCGGTGGCTTTCCTCGACGACCCGGTACTCCTCCTCGATCGCCGGGTCGATGGCGTCGGTGTCCACCCGGCGGCGCCGGTTGGTGATGTAGAAGGAGAGCAGGATGCCGGCCAGGCCGGCGAGGAGCAGGATGCAGCCGACGACCTGCAGGTTGACGGCATCCCAGCTGTCTCGCACGGCGAACGCCAGCACGGCGCCGACCACCATCAGAAAGATCCCCACACCGATGCTCATCCGAGCCTCCCAGCGAGTAGCGTCCTACGACTTCGAAGCTACTTCTCTGTACCCGCCCGCCAAACTATTTGCCGCCGGACAGGACCAGTTCGACGCGCGTAGGGCCTTCGGGACTGATGTGGATCGGGACGCCCCAGTCCTGGCGGTGCATGTGGCAGGCGGGGAACTCGACCTCGGCGGAGTCGTCGCAGGACGCGGCCTGGACGGCGACGTGCAGGACGCCCGAGCCGGCGTGCGGATCGATGACGAGGCGGCGCACCAGGTCGGTCGAGTCGCCGGCGCCATCGCGGAGCAGGGAATCCGGGGTGGACGAGACCAGGAGACGCGTGGACGGGCCGTACCGGTCGTCGAGTTTCTGGCCCGGCGGCGGCGTGAACACGACCTCCAGGGTGACCTCGCCGGCGGCGAGATCCATCGGCGGGCGTTGCGTGCGGGTGCTGAACTCGTCGGCCGTCGCGGACGCGCCCAGCGGCACCCGGGTCAGGCGATGGGCGGCCGACTCCACCACCAACAGTTCGTTGCCGACGACAACAGCACCGCTCGGCTCGGCGAGACCGGTCGCCATCGTCTCGACAATCTCGGTACGCGGGTCGTACCGGCGTACGGCGCCGTTGTAGGTGTCGGCGATCGCGATCGAGCCGTCCGGGAGGACGGTCACCCCGAGCGGATGCTGCAGCAGCGCCTCGCTTGCCTTCCCGTCGCGGAGACCGAAGTCGAACAGCCCGGTACCGACCGCGGTGTGGACGGCGGTGTCGAGCCATCGCAGCGCCGAGATCTCGGAGTCGGCGAGCCACAACCGATCGCCGTCGGCGGCCAGCCCGCTGGTCTGCGCGAACCAGGCCTCGGCCGGCGGACCGTCCTTCAGCCCTTCGTTGGTCGTACCTGCCGCAACAGCCGTCACGCCGCTGACCGGATCGAAGGTCCACAGCTGGTGAAGGCCGGCCATCGCGATCCACACCTTGTCGCCCCACCAGGCAACGTCCCAGGGTGAGCTGAGCGCGTCGGTGCCGTCGCCGTCCATCCACTGCTGACCCGTCCCGGCCAGCGTCCGCACCGCACCGGTCGCCAGTGAGATCCCGCGCAGCGCGTGGTTGACGGTGTCCGCGACCACCACGTCGTACCCGACCTGGCCGGCGATCTCGGACGGCAGCACCACCAACCCGTTTGGCTCCGAGAACCGCGCCTCGTCGGGCGCACCGTCGGCGAACCCGCGCTCCCCGGTCCCGATCCGGCGTACGACGGTCGTCGCGTCCGGTGCGAGCTCGACGATGCTGTGGTTGCCGGCGTCCGCCACGAGGAAACCGTTGTCCAGCGCAACGACCTTCGCGGGGAAGCGGAGATCCGTCGGTTCGGCGGGCGGAGCGACGTACGGCGAGTGGCCGCGCGTGAGCGTGCCTGCGGCCTCGTGCTCAGCGACCAGGTCGGTCAGCAGGGCATCCAGGGCGTGCAGGTGCCCCTCACCGGAGTACTGCGCGACGATGTACCCGTTCGGATCCACCAGCACCAGCGTCGGCCAGGCCCGGGCGGTGTAGTTCTGCCAGGTGACCAGCTCGGGGTCGTCCAGCACCGGGTGCGCGACCTCGTACCGCTCGACGGCGCTCCGGACCGCGGCCTCCTCGCCCTCGTGCGCGAACTTCGGCGAGTGCACCCCGACGATCACCAACGCGTCGCCGTACTTCTCCTCGAGCGGCCGCAGCTCGTCGAGGACGTGCAGGCAGTTGATGCAGCAGAAGGTCCAGAAGTCCAGCAACAGGAACCGCCCGCGGAAGTCCGCCAGCGACAGCTCCCGTCCACCGGTGTTCAACCACCCACGACCCCGCAACTCAGGCGCACGCACATGCATGCCCCCATTGTCCGACTCGGCTCAACACCGCCGGACGTCAGCCCGGCATGCGAGCGCTCCCGAACGCTGGCACAATCCCCCCGGTGGCCAAGCGCACCGTCAAAGCACCCGAGCGTTCGCGGTGGTATCGCGACGGCACCATCCTCACCTGGATCGGGATCGCGCTGGCGATCCTGGTCGCGCTGTTCGGTGACAACCTGTGGTCGCGGCTGACCGGGCTGTTCGATCGTGAGCCGAGCCTCCAGCACCGGGTCGAGCAGGCGATCGCCGAGTGCCGGCAGGACGGCTACGAGTGCCGTACGACGAAGTCGATCGTGATCGCCAACGGCGCCGGCGCGCTGACGGCCGTCGGTGTCGACCTGATCGACAAGAACCTGTCCGGGAGCGCAGCAGGGTCCGCAGTGCTGGTGTTCGACGCCTCCGGCGGCCTGCGGTGGACCTCACCGATCCAGTCGTTCCAGCCCGGGTACGGGCTGACCGGTCTGGACACCGACGTGACCAACCACCTGTTCGTCAGTTTCGCGGTGACGAACCACAGCGGCATCGCGTGGGTGATCGATCCGTCCACGACCCCGGTCCAGACGTTCGGCAGCGTCGGCGGGTCCGGTCTGGTGATCGACGGCTACGAGGAGCCGACGTTCGCCGGCGTACGGCGACTCCACACGTACCGCGAAGGCTGGCCGGCGAACACCCGGAACCCGAGCACCAGCCGCGACGTGTTCGAGTGGAACGGCAGCAGGTACGTCCACCGGGGCTGCGAGCTCGTCGGCCCGATCGAGGCCGATGGCAACCGTCAGGTGCAGGCGATGCGCCCGGCCGGGTCGGCGCGCTGCCGGCAACCGGTCGGCAAGTACTCCGTCGACCTCGACGGCGATCGCGCCGCCGGCGCACAGGTGCCGTGATCAGCGAGGCAGGATCAGGGTGTCGGTCAGCATCTTCGCGGTCTTGCGCAGCGTGGCCGGGGACGACGAGAGGTCGGTGGCCAGCGCGTACGGCGTGAGCGTCTCGCCAGGGCCCACCAGACGATGGCGGTGGGCCAGGAGCCAGACGATCGCCCGCGGCCAGGTGGAGAGGCGGGCCTTGGCCAGCAGGTCGGGGGCGTCGCGGACCAGGCGTTCGGCGATGTCGAACGCGTCGGGGGCGTACGCCGTCCCGAGGGTCTCGCCGGCCATCAGCCAGGCGTGCGGGGCCAGGACCGAGAGAGTGGCCGCCTGGGAGTTGTCCAGGCCGCGGAGATCGGGCTGCGGCGGCGAGCCGAGGCCCGCGAGCGCTCGGTAAGCGTCTTCCAGATCGTTGGTCGTGTCATCGAGGAAGACCCGCTCCCCCGGCTTGGAGCCGACCGGGTCGATCATCGCCGCGGCTTCCAGGGCGGGCTGCCAGACGTCCACCGCGTCGACCGCCTCGTCGACGGCGTCGAGCGGCAGGTGCGTCCGGTCGCCGCAGAACTCCAGCCAGGCCTTCACCACGCCCGGCACCGCGTCGAAGTAGGTGCTGTCGGCAAGCACCTTGCGCGGCAGCCAGTGCGCGAGGAAAAGCTCCACCAGTACGGCGCTGACGCGCAGCGGACCGCCGACGGTGTGGTCGACCGCGTGGTCGATCCACAACCGGACGATGTCCGCGGCGTCGTCGGGCAGATTCACGGCGTACCGCGACTCGAGGAACTCGTCGACCAGTTGGTCCCGCTGGCGCGGGGTCAGCAGCGGCCGGATCGGTGGCCGGATCGGGCGCTCGGGCAACTGGGTCAGCCTGTTCACCAGCAGGCCGGTGAAGAACTCGAAGTCCTCGCTGACCGGCGGATCGTCGTAGTCGCGGGTCTCCCCCAGCGCCTGCAGGATGATCCCGGCCGCGGTCGGTGGGCGCACCGTCCGGATCGTCACCCGGCCGCCGCGCTGGTACGCCTCGAGGACCCGGTCGACCGGCGGGCCGACGAAGACGTCCTTCACGATCGCGCCGAGGTTGTTGTCGATGAACACCACCACGGTGTGCGGGTGCTGGTCGTCGTCGTAATCCAGCACGACGCTCAGGCCGTCGCCGGTGATGTCCTCGGACACGATCGCGCTCGTCAGCCGGAAGCCGGCGATCCGGGTCACCCACTCGGGCACCTCGTCCTGCGTGCGCAGGCGGGAGACATGAGCCCGCTGCAACGGCAGCCGACCGGCCGGACCGACCGTCCGCGCCAGGCTGGTCAGCAGGACGAAGGACTCCGGATCACGGCGCTCGCCGAGCACCCGCGCGGCATCGGCCCAGAAGAACCGCTCCACCTCGCCGATCTCGTCCGGACGCCCGGCCGGCCACAACTGGTCGGCGAGCATCGCCGCGGAGCGGGCCACCGACGCCTCGGCGATCACCGGGTGCAGCGCGGCCGGCACCGCGGCCAGGTCGAGGGAAAGCGTTTCCAGCAAGGTCTCCAGGACAGCGACACTCGGCGTGGTGTCGACGTCGACACCCGCCGCCGGCCCGACTGGCTCGCCGGGCTCGGAGCCGACCAGCCGCAAATGGCTGCGCCGTCCGTCCCGTCCGTGGGGAGACTTGGTCACCTCCGTGAGATTACCGTCCGGAACGAGTCCCCCGCAGTCAGCACCGCGAGTCCTGTGGATAACTACGGCCCGGACTCGATCACGAGCCCGGGCCGGAGAACGGCGTACCACAGTCCGTCGTTGAGTCAGCCCTTGAGGGCACCAGCCATCAGGCCACCGATGAACCAGCGGCCCAGGACGATGTACACGATCAGCGTCGGGAACGACGTGATCAGCGCACCCGCCATGCTGGCCGCGTAGTCGACCTTCTGCCCACCGGCCAGCGCGGCCAGGCCCAGTGTCACCGGGCCGTTCTGCTGGGTGGTGAGGAACAGCGCGAACAGGAAGTCGTTCCAGACCGAGGTGAACTGCCAGATCAGCGTCACCACGAAACCGGAGATCGAGATCGGCAGGATGATCCGGGCGTAGGTCTGGATCAGACCGGCACCGTCCACCCGGGCCGACTCGATGATCTCGTTCGGTACGACGGTGGCGTAGTAGTTCCGGAAGATCAGCGTGCAGATCGGGATGCCGTAGATGCAGTGCGCGATGATCAGCGTCGGGATTCCCCGGGTGATGTCCAGTTCGGTGAACGTCGTCCGCAGCGGCAGCATCACCGCCTGGTACGGGATGAACATCCCGAACAGGATGAACGCGAACACGATGTTCGCGCCCGGGAACCGCCAGCGGGCCAGCACGAACCCGTTCACGGATCCGATCATCGAGGAGATGATCGCGGCCGGGATCGCCAGCGACAGCGACCGCACCATGTACGGCTGCAGGACGTCCCAGGACTTGCGCCACGGGTCCAGCGTCCAGACCTGCGGCAGGTTCCACTGCGCGGCGGCCGTGGTGTCGCTGGACGTCTTGAAGCTGCCGACCACAACGACGTACACCGGGATCAGCACGAACAACAGGAACAGCAGCAGGATCAGGTACTTGATCGACCGGCTGAGCCGGGTGGTCCCGTCGGAACCGGCCCGGGGCTTGTGCCGAATCGCGGTCGCGGAAGTGCCGGTGGCGGCGTCGACGGCGGTCATTCGTTGCTCTCCTGCCGGACGGTGTACGCGACGTACGGGATGACGAGGACGGCGACGACCGCGAGCATCACGATCGCGATCGCGGCCGCCTTGGCCTGGTCGCCGCGCAGCAAGGTGTTCCACATCAGGATCGAGGGCACCTCGGTACGGAACTGGTTCGGCCCGGTGATCGCGTAGATCAGGTCGAACAGCTTCAGCGACATGTGACCGAGGATGATCAGCGCCGACAGCGCGATCGGCGACAGCTGCGGGAACAGCACGTGCCGGTAGAGCTTGAACTCCGAGGCACCGTCGACCCGCGCGGCTTCCCGCAGCTCCGGTGGGATGCCCCGGAAACCGGCCAGGAACAGCGCCATGATGTACCCGGACAGCTGCCAGACCGCCGGGAGCGCGATGGCCGCCATCGTCGTCCATCGGCTGCCGGCGGTCCACCAGGCGTTCTCCAGGAAATGCAGCTGGAGGATCTCGAACAACCGGTTCAGCCCGCGGGCGTCGTCACCCTGGGACGGGTTCAGCAACCAGCCCCAGACGACCCCCGAGGCGATCATCGAGATCGCCATCGGGAACAGGAAGATCGAGCGGAACACGCCCTCGCCGCGGACGCCCTTCTCCAGCAACAGCGCCCAGATCAGACCGAAGATCAGCGTGCCCACGATGAACAGCACCGTGAGCACGCCGAGGTTCTTCAGCGAGTTGAGAAACCGGTCCTCGTGGAACAGGTTCGTGTAGTTCTCGAACCCGACGTAGTCGACCGTGCCCCCTCTACGCGCGGTGTGCCGATCGGTCAACGAGGTGTTGAACGTCCACGCGATCAGCCCGTACACGAAGTACCCGAGCAGCAGCACGGTCGGCAGCAGCACCAGGGCTCCAGGACCCCAGGTGCGAATTCTTCCGTGCATGCTCAGTTCACCGCCCGGGGACCGGTCCGCAACTCGACCCGCATCAGCTCGTCTTCATCGCTTGGCCGAGCGCCTGCTGCAGCTTGGCGACGTCCTGACTACCGCTGAACTGACTCATCGCGGACAGGATGTCGTTGTTCTGACCCAGCGTGCACGCGGCACCGTGGGCGCAGGACGGGACGATCGTGTCCTTCTTCCAGTCCGCCATCGCGGACTGCTGGTACTTCGGGTAGTCGGCCGGGTTGGCGTCCGAACGGGCCGGGATCGAGCCCTTCTTGGTGTTGAACGCCTTCTGGCCCTCGGCCGAACCCACGGTCTTCAGCCAGCACTTCGCACCGTCGGGGTCGACACCGTTGGTCGGCAGCGTGAACGAGTCGGCGAGGAACTGGAAGTCCTCCCCGGTGCCCGGCGCCGGCCAGTAGGTGTACGCCGTGTCCGGCACCTTGTCGGCCAACTGCTGCGCGGCGACCCAGTCGCCCATCAGCGTGTAGCCGGCCTGGCCCTTGTTGACGTAGCCCAGTGCGTCCGGCCAGTCGATCGCCTCGCGGTCGACGTTGGTGAAGCCGAGCAGCGTCTTGTACTTGTTCAGCGCGGACGTCACGTCAGCACCGGACCAGTCGGTCTTGCCGTCCCACAGACCCTTGAACTTGTCCGGGCCGAGCTCGCCCAGCAGCACGGCCTCGACGAGCATCTCCTGCGCGAAGCCCTTGGAGATCGCCAGCGGGGCCTTCACACCGGCCGCCTTCAGCTTGTTCAGGTCGGCGATCCACGCGTCCACGTTGGCCGGGGCCTTGGTGGCGTCGATGTTCGCCTTCTTCAGCACCGTCGGGTTGGCCCAGACCATGTTCGCCCGGTGAATGTTCGCCGGGATCGAGTAGATCTTGCCGTCGACGGTCAGGTTGTCGAGCAGGTTCTGCGGGAAGGCCTTGTCCAGCCCGAAGTCCTTGTACAGCCCGCTGACGTCGTCGACCTGCCCGGCGTTGATGTAGTCCTTCAGCTCCGCACCGGCGTGCGCCTGGAAGGTGGACGGCGGCTTGCCGGCCTGCAGGTCGTTGGCCAGTACCTGCTTGGCGTTCGCGCCCGCGCCGCCGGCGACGGCGGAGTTGACGAACTTGTAGTCCTTGCAGTCCGTGCCGAACACGGACACCAGACCGTCCAGACCGGCCTTCTCACCACCGTCGGCCCACCAGGTGAAGACAGTGACGTCCTTGGTCCCCGACGAGTTCCCACCGCTGCTACTGCTGTTGTTGTCGCTGTTCCCGCAGGCGCTCACTGCGAGTAGACCCGCTGCGCTCAGCACCGCGAGGGTCTTGGTCAGACCACCACGCATGATTCACTCTCCGATCAGTCGATGGAGCCGCCTGTGACAACGATGCCCCCTTGACGGCCCAACTCTGGGACGGTTACCGGCGGGTGTCAACGATCCGCGCAAGCGCGTTGCGCAGCCGTGACCCCGTGCGGCTTGACAGTGTGAGAGCGCGCACATCGCAGGCTCGAACGAGTACTGCGCGCACTCGGACTGCGCGAAACTCAGGGCCTGAGCAGCACCTTGATCGCCCGCCGCTCGTGCATCGCGGCGTACCCGTCGGCGACGTCGGCGAGCGGGATCTCGGAGTCGAACACCTTGCCCGGGTTGATCTCCCCGGCCAGCACGTCCGTCATCAGGTCCGGGAGATACGCCCGGCACGGCGCCGCGCCACCGTTCAGGCCGACGTTGCGGCCGAACATCGTCCCGATCGGTACGTCGACCCCGTGCGGAACCCCCACGAAACCGACGGTCGCACCCGCTCGGGCCACGTCGAACGCGGTCGTCATCGACTGACCGGTGCCGACACACTCCAGCACGGCATCGGCGCCGACGCCCTTGGTCAGCTCGAGTACGGCGTCCCGCGCCGCGTCCCCGCGCTCGGAAATGATGTCAGTGGCACCGAATTCCTTGGCGAGCGCTTGCCGGGGTGCATGCCGCGACAAGGCAACGACCCGCTCCGCCCCCATCCGCGAAGCCGCCAGTACGCCGCACAGGCCGACCGCACCGTCGCCGACCACGACCACCGTGTCGCCGGCCTTCACCCGCGCGGATCGCGCCGCGTGCCACCCGGTCCCCATCACGTCGGAGAGCGTGAGCAGGGACGGGACCAGCGAGTCGTCCGGCACCTCGGGTGTGGCGACGAGCGTGCCGTCGGCGTACGGGAGCTTCACGTACTCGCCCTGGCCGCCGTCCGCCTTCGCAGTGCCGTAGCCGACCAGGTTCTGGCAGGCGGTCTGGTACCCGGCGAGGCAGTGCGGGCAGGTGCCGTCGCTGACCACGAACGGCGCGATCACGAAGTCGCCGGGCTTCACCGTGCGGACCTCGGACCCGATCTCCTCGACGATGCCGACGAACTCGTGGCCGATCGGCCGCGGCTGTTTGACCGGGTTCTCCCCGCGGTACGGCCAGAGGTCGGAGCCACAGATGCACGAGGCAACGACCTTGACCACCGCGTCCCCCGGCCCGTCGATCCTCGGATCCGGCCGCTCTTCCAGTCGTACGTCGAACGCTCCATGAATCACGGTGGCACGCATGGAGTCAGGTTAGATCAGACCGTGACGGGGACTTTCTCGACCCGCTTCGCGTCCCAGGCGAGCCACACACAGGCAACCGCGAGCAGTACGCCGTGACCGATCCGCAGGGCGGGCGGACCGAAGAACTGCGGCAGGAACAGTCCGAAACCAACTGCGAACAGGATCGCCGGTACGGTCCGCACCCGGACCGCGAGGATGATCGCGCCGGCCGCCATGGTCAGCAGCCCGACGCCGAACAGCGTCATCGCGAACGGGTTGTAGCGCACGTCGTCGGCCAGGTCGAGGATGTTCGACTGGTTGGCCATCGCGTGCAGGCCGAAGTCCTCGGCACCGTAGTACGGCAGGGTCAGGCCGGCGCCGATCCAGTACACGATCGCCGCCGTCCGGTTGATCGGCAGCAGCGCGACCGCGACCAGGATGAACCCGATCATCGCGCACAGGTGCGAGAGCACCCAGGTGGTGGCGCCCATCGCGGCGGCGGCGCCGGCGGTGGTCGACTCGTCCTCCCACGGACGGAGGGCGGGGTAGAGCAGGAACAGGACGCCTGCGACGGACAGTGGGATCCTCATGATTCGTTCCTCAGGCTGGCGAGATACATCCGGACAAGTTGGTCGTAGGTCTCGTCGAGGTCCTCGGGCAGGCCGAAGCCGCCTGCCGACTCGACGGACGCGAAGCCGTGCACGATCACCCGCAACCGCCGGGTGGCCTGCACCGCGGCCGGGCCCTCGAGCCCGTAGCCGCGAAGCGTGGCGTACATGACGCCGACGAGCTTCGTGCCCGCCGCCTCCTGGATCGGGTCGTGCAGCGGGTCCATCGGCATCGCGGCGTACCGCTTCGGGTGCGCCGCGACGTACGCGCGGTAGGCGTGCATCAGCGCGGTGACCGCCTCGTCACCGGCCATCCCCAGGACGGTGGCCGTGAACTGCTCGGCCATGTCCTCGAGGACCCGCACGCCGACGAGCGCCTTCAGCTCACCGAGGTTCGCCACGTGCTTGTAGAGCGACGGTGTGGCGACCCCACAGCCCTGGGCGACCGCGGCGAGCGTGAGGCCGTCCGGCCCGTGCTCGTCGACGATGCCCAGCGCCACCTCGACCACGGCAGCAGGCGTCAGCGACCTTTTAACAACCATAGCCAGGAGGCTAATGGCATTAGCCAACCGCTGTCAACAGGTTCAGATCGTCCCGTAGCGTCCCCGTCGATGGACGAGCGCCGGTACGTCGTCCGCGCCGAACTCGACGTGCGCGATCTCGAGCTGGACCTGCAGGCCCCACCCGACTTCCGGCGGATCCGGGTCGACCAGCGTGCAGCCGGCCCACGTGCTGACGCCGACCGGCGCCGGACCCCACTCGGTGTCGGTCCAGTCGATCAACCGGAACGGGCCGCCCGGAGCGGGCGCGACGTACCCGAAGGCGTCCGCGAGCTGCCGGTGCGGCTCGCCGAGCAGCGACACCACCGCGGTCCTTGCCTCGCGCAACGTTTCCCACAGGTCCGAGTCCGGGTCCAGCAGGCCGATCACGTACCCGGGCTCGCCGTCCGCGACCAGCATCGACGACACAGTGAGCCCGGCCCGTTTCCCCTCGTACGCCGTTGTCCACAGGCCGACCGGTGACGGCAGCCGGCCGCGGAACCGGCGTACCGGACTCCGCTCGGACTCGGGCGGCAGGAACGGGTGATCGCCGTGAATCGTCACGGCGCCACGGTAACCCGCTCCGGCAGGCTGAACTTGTCGATCGGGTACGACGTGAGCCCGCTCGAGCCACGCACCGCCTCGACCGCTCCGTCGGAGTCGAAGGTAAAGCGGTACGACTCGCCGTACGAGCCGTAGCCGTTGCCGCCGGTCACGCGCAGGGCGTCGCCGTCCACCTCGAGCGGCTGCGGGTCGTCGGCCGGGTTCCCGCCGGCCGGGTCGGTCGCGTACAGCCGGCCGCCGATCAGGACGAAGTCGGTGACACCCCACAGGTTGGCGAAACGCCCCGTGAACCGCGCGAGTCCGTTCTCGGCGCCACGGTCCTTCGACACAGCGAGATCGAGCAACCGGAACAGGCCCTCCGCGAGCTGGGACGCCGGGCCGTCGATCGCGTTCGTCAGGACCGACACGACGATGCGCTGCTCGGGGTCGACGAGGGTGCGGGTGATGTGGCCCGGGTACCCGCCGCCGTGCCCGAACACCTCCCGGTCGCCGACCTTCGTGACCGCCAGGCCGAGGCCGTACCGGGCCTTCTCGTCGCTGCCGGTCGTCCAGAGCGGGTGCTGCATCTCGCGCTTCGACTTGTCCGACAGCAGCCGGTCGTCGCCGGGCAGGTGCGCGGAGAAGTAGGTCACCAGGTCGCGGGCGTTCCCGAAGAACCCGGTCGCCGAGGCCAGTGCCCGCGTGTCCACGTGCTCGATCGGTACGCGGGTATCGGCGTACGCGAGCGCGCTGTAGCCGGCGGCGTACTCCGACAGCCGGTTCGGATCGAGCTCCGGACCGAGGCCGGACAGCCCGAGCTTGTCGACGATCGTCGTCTGCACGAACTCCTTGTACGGCGTACCGCTCGCCGCCTCGACGACGAGCCCGAGCAGGCCGTAACCGATGTTGGAGTACTTGAAGCGCTCGTTCTCCGCGATCACCGCGGACGCGTCGTTCCGCAGTACGGCGAGAAGCTGGTCGCGGTCCGGGAACGCCGTCGACAGCTGCCACCAGTCGGCGTCGTCGCTGTCCCGGGTGATGCCGCCCGCGTGCGCGAGCAGCTCGCGGACGGTCCGTTCACCGACCGGCGTACCGACGATCTCGGTGACGTGCTGCGCCACCTTGTCGTCCAGCCGCAGCCGGCCCTGCTCGACCAGCTGGAAGATCGCCGTCCCGGTGAACGTCTTCGAGTGCGACGCGATCCGGAACAGGTGCTGGTCGGTGAGTGATACCTCGTTCTCCACGTCCGCGAGACCGTAGGCCGCCGAGAACGCGATCGCGTCCTCGGCGTACACCGCGACCTGGACGCCCGGGACCCGCTGGTAGCGCTGATTGAACGCCAGCCAGCTGTCGTAATAGGCGAGGACCTCGGTCAGATTCTGGGTCACGGCTGTCTCCTGGGCGGGTCGGCGGATGGAGGTGCGTCACGGTGTCACCCGGGTTTCCCGCGGGTGTCACAGTCATACCTTCCGCCTCAGGGTGTTCTCAACGACGCTTGGGCAGCAACTTCAGTACCGCGAGTCCTGCGAAGAGCAGCGCGAATCCGGCCACCATCAGGGCGAGGGTGTTGGTCGCGGCGCCGGTGGCGGCCAGGGTGGTTCCGGGCAGGGTGAGGCTGGTGTGTCCGTACATGACTGTTCCTTGAAGGTGTGTGAAGTGATGAGTGAACCGGTCAGGCGACCGGGGCTGTGACGTGGTGCCAGCTGGCCTCGGCCCGCCGGAGCGAATCCCACGCGGAGCGGAGCAGTACGCCCTGCAGGAACAGGTCGTAGGTCCACTCGACCACCATGACGGCGGCCAGAATCATGGCTCGAGAACCGCGGCGGCGCACCGTGACGATGCGCTCCGCGACGAAGACCAGGCCGACTGCGAGCCACAGCGGCTGGACGTGGTAGTTGTGACCGGCGGTCAGCACGGTGAGCAGCACGAACGACCACATCGCGATCACGCCGACGCCCATCCCGAGCTGCTGGACGGCGTACGGGAGGGTCGTGCGGCTGATGCCGTACGCGCGCAGGTTCTCGATCGCGCCGCGCTGCCAGCGCAGCCGCTGCCGCCACAGGTCGCGCCAGGTCGGCATCACCTCGGTGACCACCCAGCAGTCCTGCGGGGACACGCAGCGGTACCCGAGCGACTTGATCGCCAGGGTGATCTCGTTGTCCTCGGTCAGCGCCGTGGTGTCGTAGACCAGGCCGTGCGGACCGGGTAGCTCGGTACCGCGGGCGGCCGCGATCCGCGTCAGTACGTCGACCCGGTGCAGAGTCGCCGTACCGGTGAGGACCATCGCGCGACCGTGCTTGCGGTCGATGTCGCGGGCGTACCGGGCGTACTCGTTGCGCTGCAGCTCGCCGACCAGGCCGTGGCCCGGCTCGCCCCAGAAGACGCCGCCGACCGCGCCGACGGTCTCGTCCTCGAGCTCGTGCAGCGCGACCTCGACGAAGGTCGGCGACAGCGCGCCGTCCGCGTCCATCACCAGGACGTGGTCGGTCGGGTCCAGCAGGTCCAGCAGGATCGCCAGCGCCTGGTTCAGGCCGCCGGCCTTCTTGTCGACATTGGCGACGGTCTCGAAGACCTCGGCGCCGTTGGCCCGCGCGACCGCGGCCGTTCCGTCGGTGCAGTTGTCCGCGACGACGATGACGCGGTCAGGCCGCCGCGTCTGCTGCCACAGCGAGTCCAGCGCGGCCGGCAGGCCCGCCTCCTCGTTGTGGGCAGGGACAAGTACCACCACTCGACCGGCCGCGTGGCCGATCCCCCGTTCCAGCACCCCAACCCCCAGTTAGGAAAGTACTTCTACGCTCAACTAACTGAGAGTATGGGGAGGCGGATCGGGAAGCGCAAGAGGTTGCTCTAAGTTATCTTTTAACGTCCAAATCACCGTGTGTGCATGATTGCTCCGGAAGGCAATCACCCAACGTGGCGGCGGCTCTGGATCACCCGGAAGCGGCTCGCAACGTAGGCGCCATCGGTGTACGTCGCGTTCGCGGCCGGGTTCGCGCCGGTGCCGTGGAAGTCGCTGAACGCGGCCGACTGGTTCACGAACACCTGGCCGGTGAGGTTCTCCGACAGCGCGACTCCGGCGTCCAGCGCCGCCTCGCGGGCTTCCTCGATGACCTTCTCGTCGGTCGAGTAGATACCGGCGGTCATCGCGCCGTCCTCGGTGACGGTCGTGCGGAACAGCTCGATCGACTGCGCGGTGTCCGCGGTCTTCACCAGGAACGACACCGGGCCGAAGCACTCCCGCCCGTAGACCTCGTCGTCGTCGGCATCGATCGCGACGAGCAACGGCGTACGGACGACCGCGTCCGGGAACGCCGGGTGCTGGATCCCGCGGGACTCCAGCACCACCTCGCCGTACTCCGGGGCGAGTTCGAGGCGGCTGATCACGGCCTGGTTCACGATGCCGCCGAGGATCTCGACCGCGCGGGCGTCGTCCCCGAGCAGCTTGCCGATCGACGTGGCGAGACCCTGGCCGACTTCCTCGAAGGACTTGTGACCTTCGTCGGTCTCGATACCGCCGGCCGGGACGAAGAGGTTCTGCGTGGTCGTGCACATCTGGCCCGAGTACAGGCTCAGGGTGAAGGCGAGGTTGTTGCAGAGCGCCTTGAAGGAGTCCGTGGAGTCGATGATCACCGCGTTGACGCCGGCCTTCTCGGTGAAGACGGTCGCCTGCGTCGCGTTCTGCTCCAGCCATTCGCCGAACTCGCTGCCGCCGGTGAAGTCGATCAGCTTCACCTCGGGCCGCGTCGCCAGCGGCTTCGCCAGTCCGTCGCCGGCACGCTCGGTCGCCAGGGTGACCAGGTTCGGGTCGAAGCCCGCCTCGGCGAGTACTTCGCGGCACACGTCGACCGTGATCGCCAACGGAAGAACGGCGAGCGGATGCGGCTTCACGACGACCGCGTTGCCAGTGACCAGCGAGGCGAACAGCCCCGGCCAGGAGTTCCAGGTCGGGAAGGTGTTGCAGCCGATCACCAGCGCGACGCCGCGACCGGTGACGGTGAAGGTCTTCTCCATCCGGATCGGGTCGCCCTTGGCCGGCTTCTCCCAGCTCGCGGTCGCCGGGTAACGACTCATCTCCTCATACGCGTACGCGACCGCCTCGAGCGCCCGGTCCAGCGCGTGCGCGCCGCCGGCCTGGAACGCCATCACGAACGCCTGCCCGCTGGTGTGCTGGACCGCGTTGGCGAGCTCGAACACCCGCTTGTGCAGCCGGTCGAGGATCTCCAGCACCACCCCGGTCCGCCGATCGATCCCGGCGCGACGCCAGTCCGCCAACCCGTGCTGCGCGGCGGCCAGCAAGTCGTCGAGCCCGTCCTCGACCACCCGCGGGTACGAGACGTCCATCGAGATCCCGTACGGCGACTGCTCGGTGACGACCGTCCCGCGCGACCCGGGGATCTCCAGCGGGTACGTCGTACCGAGGTGGGCCTCGAAGGCCGCTTTGCCGTCGGCCGCCGCGTTCTCGCCGTACACCCGGGGGCTGGGCGACTCGGGGAACGCGGAGTGGTAGCCGCGGTCGCGGATCGCTGTCAGTGCGCCGTCCAGGCGCTCACGGTGGGCAGAGAGCAGGTCGGTCGTCATGTCTGCGATGTTACAGTCATTGGCGCAACTGGGACTAGAGTGTCACACGGCCATCTTCTCGATTGGGCACCGGTATGGACGACTTGGCGACCAGAGTGGCAGCGGCGATGTGGGCGGAGGACACCGCCAGCGCCGGCCTGGGGATGCGGCTGGTGGACGTCGCCGAGGGGACCGCGCGGGTCGAGATGACGGTGCGCGCGGACATGGTCAACGGGCACGGGATCGCGCATGGTGGATTCGTGTTCACTCTGGCCGACTCGGCGTTCGCGTTCGCCTGCAACTCGCGGAACCAGGTGACCGTCGCCCAGGCCTGCGACGTCGTGTTCGTCGCGCCGGCCCGGCGCGGTGACGTCCTGGTCGCCGACGCCCGGGAGCGCACCACGTTCGGCCGGAACGCGATCTACGACGTCACAGTCACCCGCGGCGACGAGGTGATCGCCGAGTTCCGCGGCCGCAGTCGTCAACTGTCCGGAACCATCGTGTCGTCGGAGGATTCATGACTCGTGAGGCATTTCTCGTCGATGGCGTCCGGACGCCGATCGGACGGTACGGCGGTGCACTGTCGGCCGTCCGTCCCGACGACCTGGCCGCCCACGCGATCTCCTCGCTGCTGAACCGGACCGCGCTTGATCCAGTGCGGATCGATGACGTGATCCTTGGGTGCGCCAACCAAGCCGGTGAGGACAACCGGAACGTCGCCCGGATGGCAGTTCTCCTGTCCGGCCTGCCGGAGTCGGTCCCGGGGACGACGATCAATCGTCTGTGCGGTTCCGGACTGGACGCGGTCGCGTATGCCGCCCGCTCGATCATTGCCGGGGACAACGACATCGTGGTCGCCGGTGGGGTGGAGTCGATGTCGCGTGCGCCGTTCGTGATGCCCAAGGCAACGACCGCGTTCGCGCGGCAGGCGGAGATCTACGACACCACGATCGGCTGGCGGTTCGTGAACCCGGCGCTCAAGGCGCAGTACGGGATCGACTCGATGCCTGAGACGGCCGAGAACGTCGCGGCGGACTTCGGGATCTCGCGCGCGGACCAGGACCTCTTCGCGCTGCGGTCGCAGCAACGCGCCGCGAAGGCGCAGGCGAACGGGCGGCTGGCGGAAGAAATCGTGGCGGTCGACGTACCGGGCAAGCGTGGTGCGGTGACCGTGGTCGACACCGACGAGCATCCGCGAGAGACGTCGCTCGAGGCACTCGCCGGATTGAAGACACCGTTCCGTACGCCGGGGTCTGTGACGGCGGGGAACGCGTCCGGGGTGAACGACGGCGCGGCGGCGTTGCTGGTGATGAGCGGCGAGGCCGTCGAGCGGTACGGGGTGACGCCGCTGGCTCGGGTGGTGGGTACGGCGGCTGCCGGCGTACCGCCGCGGATCATGGGTATCGGGCCCGCGCCCGCGACCCGCAAGCTGCTCGATCGCACCGGCGTCGCGCTGTCCGACATCGAGGTGATCGAGCTCAACGAGGCGTTCGCGTCGCAGTCGCTCGCCGTACTGCGGCAACTCGGCCTTCCCGACGACGCCGAGCACGTCAATCCGAACGGCGGCGCCATCGCTCTCGGTCACCCACTGGGGATGTCCGGCGCCCGCCTCGCCCTCACCGCGGCCCTGGAGCTTCGCCACCGCGACGCCCGGTACGCGCTCGCCACCATGTGCATTGGTGTCGGGCAGGGCATCGCGACCCTGCTCGCCCGTCCTTAGGAGAACGCCATGCTCGGTGAGGCCTTGCCCGAGGAGTTGCGTGACGCCGGCGAACGGCTGTCCGTCGACGAGCTCCGGTCCCGTCAGCTGTCATTGCTCCAAGCAACGGTACGGCGGGCGTACGAGAACGTCCCGCACTACCGGTCCGCGCTGGACGCGGTCGGGTTCAAGCCGGCGGACCTGCGCGAACTCGGCGATCTGAGCCGGTTGCCGTTCACCGCGAAGAAGGATCTGCGCGACAACTACCCGTTCGGGATGTTCGCCGTACCGCGGACCGAGGTGGCACGGGTGCACGCGTCGTCCGGGACGACCGGGCGGCCGACGGTCGTCGGGTACACCAAGCGCGACCTGGACAGCTGGGCCGACCTGATGGCGCGGTCGATCCGGGCGGCCGGTGGACGCGCCGGGGACGTCTGCCATGTTGCCTACGGCTACGGTCTGTTCACCGGTGGGCTCGGCGCGCACTACGGAGCCGAGCGGCTCGGGTGCACCGTCGTACCGATCTCGGGTGGGATGACCGAGCGGCAGGTGGACCTGATCCGCGACTTCGGGGCGCGGATCATCATGGTCACGCCGTCGTACTTCCTGTCGATCGTCGACGAGATGGAGCGCCGCGGTCTCGATCCGCGCGACACCGCACTGCGGATCGGGATCTTCGGCGCCGAGCCGTGGACCGAGCAGATGCGGACCGAGGTCGAGGAACGGACCGGGATCCACGCCGTCGACATCTACGGGCTGTCCGAGGTGATGGGGCCCGGGGTCGCGCAGGAGTGCGTCGAGACCAAGGACGGGCTGCACATCTGGGAGGACCATTTCTACCCGGAGATCATCGACCCGGTCACCGGTGAGGTGCTCCCGGACGGCGAGGAGGGCGAACTGGTCTTCACCACGCTCACCAAGGAAGCCTTCCCGGTACTGCGCTACCGCACCCGCGACCTGACCCGCCTGCTCCCCGGCACCGCCCGCCCCGGGCTACGCCGGATGGAGAAGATCACCGGCCGCACCGACGACATGATGATCGTCCGCGGCGTCAACGTCTTCCCCACCCAGATCGAGGAACAGATCCTCCTGGTCGAGGGCCTCACCCCGCACTACCTCTGCGTCCTCACCCGCCCCGGCCGGCTCGACGAACTCACCGTCCAGGTAGAAGCAGCCCCCGACCTCACCGACCACGCAGCTGCGGCCACCACCCTCGCCCACCGCATCAAGGAGCGAGTAGGCGTCACCGCCACGGTCGACGTGGTAGCCCCGCACGCCCTCGAACGCTCCCTCGGCAAAGCAAAACGCATCCGCGACGACCGCAAATAGTCTTTGGGCTCCTATCAACCAATTCTTGGGGTGAAAAGTGGTTGTTGGGGGCTCAAGGACGGATGTACGGTGCTTCCGCCGGGGGCTTCGACACCCTGGCAGCGGAGAGGAGGTGAGCGCGATGTCGAGTCCGACTGTCGTGCTGCCCGTCCGCCGCATCCGCGGCTGACCGGGTGGCGTCGTACCACCAAGGAGTAGTCGCAGATGACCGAAGTACAACGTCCGTCCTTGACCGCCGGTGAGCGGGACCAGTTGACCGGATGGCTCGACCTGCAGCGTTCGTTCGTCCGGATGAAGTGCACGGGGCTGAGCGAAGAAGATGCCCACCGCAAGGTGCTGTCCACCTCCCCGCTGATGACACCGGCGGGGATCGTCGCGCACCTGCGCTGGGTGGAGTACTCGTGGTTCGAGCTGGGTATCGCCGGCGTCCCCGACACCGGGCAGACGCCGTGGAAGGAAGGCGCGCACGTCGACGCCGAGATGTTCGTCGACGACGTACCGCTCGACCAGTTGCTCGACGAGTACGACGCCGAGTGCGCGCGCTCGAACGCGACCATCGCGGACCTCCCGCTCGAGGTCGTCGAGCAGGGGCAGCCGCCGGAGAAGGCTGCCTCGCTGCGCTACGTGCTGTGCCACATGATCGAGGAGACCGCCCGGCACGTCGGGCACCTGGACATCATCCGGGAACTCCTCGACGGCGCCACCGGGTACACCAAGCAGAACTGAGCACTTACCCCGGTCTGGTCTGCGCAGAGACAACCTCTGCGCAGACCTCCCGCGAGCGCTGACACGTTTGATCAGATAACCCGGTTACGCCCGCGCCGAGGGGTGGATAGGATGACCGGCATCTGACACGGGGTAGCGACAAGAGGTGTGATGAGGGAACCCTCCGTACGCCGTTATTCCGGACGGTCAGTCGAGGAGTGGAAGGCCGCGCGCCGGGAACGGCTACTGGCCGCCGCGCTCGAACTCTTCGGGACCGAAGGATATCCGGCCACATCCGTGGAACGCCTGTGCACACAGGCGAAAGTGTCCACCCGGCACTTCTACCACGAGTTCCAGAACAAGGAGGCCGTGCTCCTCGCGGTGCATGCGCAAGTGATCGAGTTGGCGGTCCGCAGTACCGGCGACGCGCTGCGGCGGACCGCCGACCGGCCGGTCCGGGAGCGGATCACCGCGGCCGTCGACTCTTACCTGCGGACGATCATGGCCGACCTCCGCCGGGCCCGGATCTCGTTCGTCGAGGTGGTCGGTACCAGCCCGGCGGTCGAGGAGCAGCGGATCGCGTTCCGGGAGTTGCTGATCGGCAACGTCCGCGACCTGGGCGACACCGCGGTCGAGCGGGGCGAGATCAAGCGCAAGGACTTCCGGTTCCTCGCGCTGGCGTTCTTCGGTGCCGTGCACACGGTGGTCTACGACTGGATGCTGGCCGAGCCCCGGCCGCCGGAGCAGAAGGTGCAGAAGGCGCTGCGCGAGCTCGCGGTCCAGTTGATCACGGCTTAGGGCGTGCGTCCCGATCCCGCGCAGCAGGAGCGGGAGCGGGCGCCTTACAGCGGATCCGGGATCGAGTACCGCTTGCGGAGTTCGGTGACCGCCTCGGCACGGGTGAGGGCGGCGCCGGCGCCGTACGCGGTGTCGAAGCGTTCGTTGCCCAAGGCATCACGGAGCTGGTCGACGAGGCGCTGGACGTCGGCGTCCGGGATCGCGCGGGTGCCCTTCATCGTGGCTGCCAGTCCGAGCGTCCGGGCCGCGAGCTCGTGCTCCTCGGTCAGTACCAGTACGTCGACGGACGTCTCGATCACGGCCGCCGCGACCGGCATGTCCTCGGTACCGAGCGCCAGCTCGACCGCCTCCTGGCTGCACCGCCGCGCGTCCTCGACCTGACCGGTGGAGGCGTAGACCCGGCCGAGCTGCGACAGCAGTGCGGCCTGACCGTGCGGCGCCATCCGCTCCGCCTCGAGGTCGAGCAGCGAGTACGCGTGCTCGGCGAGGTCCCGCGCCTCGTCGTACCGGCCGGTCCGGTGTGCGAGTTTGGCCATGCCCATGTACGACATCGCCTGGCCGCCGCGGGACCCGTTCTCCTCGGACAGCCGCAGCGCCCGCTCCAGGTCCGCACGGGCGCCGTCGTAGTCGGCGAGCTCGATCCGGCTGACCGCGCAGCCGCCGAGCAGCTGGGCGACTCCTTCGGTCGTGCCGAGCTCTTCGATCAGGCGTAGCGCTTCGATCAACGACTCCAGGGCCTCGGCGTGCTCACCGTTGTTCGCCTGGTACCCGGCGAGTCCGCGCAGCGCCATCGACATACCGAACCGGTCGCCGATCTCACGGAAGCCGTTGAGCGCGATGGTCAGGTTGGCCGCCATCTCCGCGATCTCGCCGTCGTTCTCACGGAACATCGCACTCGTCATCACGCCCATGTTCCGGATCCACGGGTCGGGATGCCGGCCAGCTGCCTCGAGCTGCTCGAAACAGGTCGCCCTGTCCCGCCGGATCGCGGCCCACACCGCGTTGGTGAACAGCCCGATCCCGGAGTCCACCAGCATCTGATGCCGCCGGGTCATCCAGCGGACCGTGGCGAGGCCGCGGATCATCTGCTGGAACGACCGGACCGGATCCTGTTCACTCGACATCCGGCCCATCGCCAGCAGGTACATCGCTTCGGCCTTGTCGGTCGGCACGCTCTTGCCCGGTACCGCGAGCGCGGCCTGCATCCAGTTCACCGCCTCGGCAGGGCGGCCGCTCATCGTCCAGTACTCCCCCAACACCGCGACCATCTGTACGGCGACCCGCGCCGACCCGGTGTCGATCGCGTTCCGGAGCCCGTCGATCAGGTTCTCCTGGTCGGCGGTCAGCCGCGCGATCCACTGGATCTGCTCACCGGTCCGCAGCTTCGGCCGGGCCTTGCGGAGCATCCGGCTGAAGTACGCCATGTGCGCGCGCCGGAAGCGCTCGTACTCACCAGCGGCCTTCAGCTGCTCGGCACCGTACGCACGGACCGTCTCCAGCATGCGGTAGCGCACCGAGCGCTCGTCCGCCGCGGCTTCGACGAGCGACTTGTCGACAAGCGATGCCAGGACGCCGAGGACGGACTCGGCCGGGATGCTCTCCTCACTGCAGATCTGCTCGGCCGCGTCCAGCGTCGCGCCACCGGAGAACAACGAGAGTCGCCGGGCGACCGCCTGCTCGTCCGGGTCGAGCAGATCCCAGCTCCACTCCACCACCGCTCGCAGCGTCTGGTGCCTCGGCAGGGCGGTCCGCGATCCGCTGGTCAGCAGGCGGAACCGGTCGGTCAGCCGGTCCACGATCTGAGGCGGGGTCAGCGCCCGCAGCCTCGCCGCTGCGAGCTCGATCGCGAGCGGCATACCGTCAAGGCGTCGGCAGATCTCAGCGACCGACTCCCGGTTCGCGTCGATCAGTGCGAAGTCAGGCCGTACGGCGCGGGCTCGGTCGACGAACAGTTGCATCGCCGGGTAGTCGTCCACGCCGGCGCCGTCGTGCTCCGGTGGCAGGCCGAGCGGACCGACCGGGTGCAGGTGTTCACCCGGAATGCTCAGCGGCTCGCGACTCGTCGTCAGCACGCGCAACCGCGGGCAGGAGGCGAGCAGCGAGTCGACCAGGCCGGCGACTTCCTGGACCAGGTGCTCGCAGTTGTCGAGGACGAGCAGGATCCGCCGGTCCCCGATGACTTCGACGAGTCGCTGGGTCGCGGCGCGGCTGGTTGGCAGGTGCTTCGCGGTGAACGGAGTCGACGGGAGGTCGACGTACTCACTCGCGCCGAGGGCGGACAGGACGGCGGGGGCTACGTCGGCAGCGTCACCGAGCGGCGCGAGCTCGACGAACCAGATGCCGTCGCCGCTCTGGTCGACGAGCGTCCGGCCGGTCTCGTTGGCCAGTCGGGTTTTGCCCGCGCCACCGGGGCCGACCATGGTGACCAGGCGGGTCCCGTTGCTCAGCAGTCGGGTCAGCTCGGCCACGTCCTCCTGGCGGCCGACGAAGCTGGTCAGCGGCGCACGCAGGTTGCTGCGCGGCACCGACGGCGCGGGAGCCGGGACGGTGGAGCTCTTCGCGGCCGGGTCCACGGTGTCGCCGCGCAGCACCGAGACATGCAGGTCTCGCAGACGCGCGCCGGGGTCGGCCCCCAGCTCGTCGGCGAGCGTGGTGCGGATCCGTTCGTACGCCGCCAACGCCTCGGCCTGCCGACCGTCGGCGTACAGCGCGCGAATCAGGAGCTCGTGCAGCCGCTCGCGGAGCGGGTGGGTCGCGGCGAGGTGCTCGAGGTCGGAGATCAGGTCGCGAGCGTGACCGCAGCGCACGGCGGCCTCGGCGAGATCCTCCGCGGCGGCCAGCCGCAGCTCGGACAGGCGGTCTGCCTCGACCGCGGCGAACGGGAGGTCGCGCAGGTCGGTCAGGGCCTCACCACGCCACAGCTTGTCCGCCTGGGTGAGGAGGGTGTGGGCCTGTTCCGGGTCGGACGTGAGGTACCCGCGGCCGCGCCGTACCAACTCTTCGAACTGGAGGGCGTCGACGCAGTCCGGACCGATGGTGAGGGTGTAACCGGCCGGGCCGGACTGGACCGAGATGCTCGACTCGGTCGCCGGCAGACCGGCCCGCAGCCGGGAGACGAGGGACTGCAGCGCGTTCGCACTCGGGGCCTCGCTGCCCCAGAGCCCGTCGACCAGGGTCTCGACGCTGACCGGACGGCCGGCGCTCAGCGCCAGTCGCGCGAGCAGCCCGCGCAGGCGGACGCCGCGGATGTCGAGCGGGGTCCCGTCGGCCGCCCACATCGCGAGAGGACCGAGCACCGCTATGCGCACCCCACCAGCCTCGCACATCCTCCCGACCAAACCCCCTGCCTTTTGTCACTTGGCTGCTTTAAGGTCGGCCGAGTGACAGAACTCGCCGCGCAGACCCAGCACGCGCTCTCTCGCATCGTCGCCGAACGCCAGTCCAAGGGCCGGGTCCCCGGAGTAGTGGGCGCCGTCGCCCGCGCCGGGTCGCTGGCCTGGTCGACCGGTGCCGGCTCCGCCGACCTGGGCAGTCCGGGCGTCCCGCCGACCGCGGACTCGCAGTTCCTGATCGCCTCGCAGAGCAAGACGCTGACCGCGGTCGCGATCATGGCGCTGCGTGACGAGGGCAAGCTCAGCCTCGACGACACGATCGAGACACTGATCCCGCAGAGCAAACACGAAGGCATCACCGTGCGGCAGATGCTCAGCCACGCCAGCGGCATGCAGCGCGAACCGGTCGGCGACGTGTGGGACCTGATGAAGTTCCCGTCCCGCGAGGAGCTGGTACCGGGCTGGAACGACGCGTCCCGGATCGGCAAGCCGCACCACCGCTTCCACTACTCGAACCTGGTGTTCTCCCTGCTCGGTGAGATCGTCGCCCGGCTCGACGGCCGGTCCTGGTACGACGCCGTCAAGGCCCGGATCCTCGACCCGCTGGAGATGCGCCGGACGACGGTCGGCATGGACGGCGGACCGGCCCAGACCGGGTACTACGTGCCGCCGTGGACCGACGTACCGGTGCGGGAGCCGCTGCTCGACATCGGCGCGATGGACGCCTGCGGTGGGCTCGCGTCGACGGCCGAGGACCTGGCGAAGTGGGCGATGTTCATCGCGAACCCGGTCGACGAGGTGCTGTCGAAGGACACCCTCGACGAGATGTGCCAGGTGCAGATCATGGCCGACGTGGACCGCTGGCAGCTCGCCTTCGGGCTCGGGTTCATGCTGCTGCGCCGCGGCGACCGGCTGTTCGTCGGGCACGACGGTGGCATGCCCGGTCACATCACCTCGACGTTCGTGCACCGCGAGTCCGGTACAGCGGGGATCGCGCTCTTCGGGTCGACCTCGTCACCCGCGCCGAGCGCACTGGCGACCGACCTGATCATCAAGGTGCTCGAGGACGATCCGCTGCCGCCGGAGGCCTGGGTCCCGGGCACCGAGGTGCCGGCCGAGTTCGCCGGGGTCCTCGGCACCTGGTTCTCCGAGGGCAGCCCGTTCGACTTCACGGTCAAGGGCGGCGTACTGCACGCCAAGGGCCGGGGCGCGCCCGAGCACCAGGCCCCCGCGGTCTTCGAGCGGATCGCCGAGGACACCTACCGAACTATCTCCGGCCGCGAGACCGGCGAAGAACTCCGCATCACCCGCGACCCCACCGGCACCCCCACAAAGTTGCACTGGGCAACCTACCTGTGCACCCGAGAACCGCTCTCCTTCGGAGAGATCAACCCGGGCTGAGTGGTCAGACCACGCAGAAGTCGTTGCCTTCTGGGTCTTGCATCCAGAAGTGGTCGAGGGTGGTGGAGTTTTCCATCGGGACCTCTCGGACGACGGTGGCGCCGGCGGTGACCAGGGTTGCGGCGAAGGCACGGATGCGTTGCTCGCGGAGGTCCTGCGGTACGGCGCGGCCGCCCGCGACCTGGAGATCCAGGTGCAGGCGGTTCTTGGTCGTGCGCGGTTCGGGAACCTTGAGGAACGAGATCCGCGGGAGTACGCCGTTCGGGTCGGACAGCGAGGCGCCGTCGTTCCACTCGTGCTCGGGAACGTTCATCGCTGTCAGCCAGGCCTCCCACGTGTCCCATCCTTCGGGCGGATCGGCCTCCGTGTAGCCCAGCGCCGTACACCAGAACCGCGCGACCAGGGCCGGGTCCGCGCAGTCGACGGTGAGCGTCCAAGTGGTCGTCATACCGACCACTCTGACGCTCACCACCGACAAATCCGGTCTCAGGTACGGCGGCGGTACGCGCGGATCGCGAGCGGCGCGAAGACCGCGACCAGACCGACCATCCAGGCCAGCGTGATCAGCAGCGGCTTCTGCAGGTCACCGCCACCCATCAACGCCCGTTCGGTGTCGACCAGGTACGTGATCGGGCTGATGTGCACGAAGGACTGCAGGAATCCCGGCAGCGTGTCGGTCGGTACGAAGATGTTGCTACCGAACGTCAGCGGGAACATCACCAGGAACGCGATGCCCTGCACACCCTGGGCGGTCTTCAGCGTGAGCCCCAGCCAGACCCAGATCCAGCACATCGACAGCGCGAACAGCAGCACGATCAGCATCCCCAGCAGACCGTTGGCGACACCGTTCTCGAACCGGAATCCGAGAACAAAACCGCTGGTCATCAGGATCACGATCGACAGTGCGTAGCGGACAGCGTCACCGAGCACCGCACCGATCAGTGGTGCGATCCGGGCGATCGGCAGCGACCGGAACCGGTCGAACACGCCCTTGGCGAAGTCGTCGTTCAGCGCGACCCCGGTGCCCATCGTGGAGAACACGACCGTCTGCACCAGCAGTCCGGGCAGCAGGTACGGCAGGTACTGGTGCCAGTCGCCGCCCTGCGAGATCGCGCCGCCGAAGACGAACACGAACAACACCAGGAAGATGATCGGCTGGAACGTCACATCCGCCAGCGCTTCCGGGTTCTGGCGGATCCGGACGATGTTCCGCCAGGCCAGCGTCAGGCTCTGCTGCACCCAGGCGAACGGCCGGGTACGACGGCTCGCGTGGGCCGGAGGTACTTCAAGAGTTGCGGCGCTCATCGGCCCACTCCTTCCAGAACGTTGTCGGTCTGCTTCTCTTCAGCGGTGTGCCCGGTCAGCGCCAGGAACACCTCGTCAAGACTTGGCAGCCGCAGCGACAGTTCGGTCACCGCGATGCCTTCCTCGTCCAGCCGCCGTACGACGACCGGCATCGACGAACCGTCCGTCACCGGCACGCTGACCAGCGCGTTCACCACGTCCACCGAGGGACGGGCGCCGACGGATTCGGCGACGATCGCGGCCACCCGCTCGAGGTGCGCGGGCTCGGCCGGACGGACGTCCAGCGACTGCTTGCCCGCCTGCGCCTTGAGCTCGGACGGCCGCCCGTTCGCGACCACGTTGCCCTTGTCGAACACCACGATCGAGTCCGCGAGCGCGTCGGCCTCTTCCAGGTACTGCGTGGTGAGCAGCACCGTGGTTCCGTCGAGCACCAGGTTGCGGACCGTCTCCCAGACACCGTTGCGGGCGTGCGGGTCGAGGCCGGTGGTGGGCTCGTCGAGGTAGAGGATGCTCGGGTTGCCGACCAGACTCGCGGCCAGGTCGAGGCGGCGGCGCATACCGCCTGAGTACGTCTTGGCGATCCGGTCGCTCGCGTCGGTCAACTCGAACCGCTCCAGCAGCTCGTCGGCCTTCGCCCGGGCCTGGCCGCGCGAGTAACCGAGCAGCCGGCCGATCATGATCAGGTTCCGGCGGCCGGACATGTCCTCGTCGACCGAGGCGTACTGTCCGGTCAGCCCGATGATGCTGCGCACCTTGCCGGCTTCGCGAACGACGTCGTACCCGCCGACCGTGGCGTGGCCGGCGTCCGGGCGGAGCAGCGTGCCGAGAATGCGGACCGCGGTCGTCTTGCCGGCGCCGTTCGGGCCGAGGACCCCGAGAACGGTGCCGGTGGGCACGCTCAGGTCGACGCCGGCAAGTGCGGTCGTGTTGCCATATTTCTTGACCAGACCGACCGCCTCGATGGCGACCTGGTTCGTTGTGGTCATCGGTACCTCCCAGTGGACTTCTTACTGGGACTACCGTGCCGCGCCGCCCTGGCACCGCTCTGGCACTCTGCTGACAGCGCATCTCAGCCGGTATCAGTGCCTGTCAGCGCCTCTCAGCGGACTGCTTCAGCCTCCAGCGGGACGATCCGGTTGGCGAGCAGCGCCTGGTACGCCTCGGGGTTGTACCGGGCCAGGTTGCCGCGGGCGCGGCGCCGGTACTTGATGATCTGCCGGGTGCCGATCGCCCAGAGCACGTACTGGAACGCCAGCGCGACCTTGAAGTCGCCGATCGCCTGCGGTGCGCCGCCGGACGACGCGTCCAGCAGTACGCCGACCATGCCGATGCAGATCAGCGTCGCGATGAAGCCGCCGGTGTTCACCATCCCGTTCGCCGCACCGAAGCGCGTCGTCGGGTTGAACGTCCGCGCGTAGTCCAGCCCGAGCATCGACCCGGGCCCACCCGCTGCCTGTACGACGATCAGCAGCAGGAGCACCGGCATCGGCGCACGACCCGGCCAGAGCAGGACGACAGTCCACATCAGCACCGAACCCGCGACCACCGCCAGCACGATCCAGGACCGGTAGAACGGGAACTTGGCCGCGTACCGCCCGACCAACGGGCCGTAACAGAGCCCGGCGAGCACCGGAACGATCAGCATCGCCGCAGCGGTCGTCGGAGCCACACCCTGGCCCTGCACGAGGAACGGGTAGCCCCAGAGCAGACCGAAGGTACTGCCGGAGAAGCTGGTCGTGAAGTGCGTCCACAGGCCGAGCCGCGTGCCCGGCTCCTTCCAGGCCTGGCGCAGGTTCTTCCGGACTTCGCTGAGCGCCATCTTGGGCCGCTTGAGCGGTTCGTCGTACGGCGTGTCCTTGATCAGGAACAGCACCAGCACACCGGCGGCGAGACTCATGACACTCGCGCCGGCGAACGTCGGCGTCCAGCCGAAGGCATGGAACGCGGCAGCCATCGGGACGGTCGACATGATCGCGCCGAGCCCACCGAGCATTCCGGTGGCCTGTGACATCACCGGCTGGCGCAGCGCGGGGAACCAGGACATGACCACGCGCAGCACACTGATGAAGACCAGTGCGTCACCGACACCGAGGATCGCCCGCGCCGCGAGCGCAGCGGGGTACGAGTCGACCAGGCTGAACGCGGACTGCGCCACGAAGAGCAGACCGGACGCGGCCAGCAGCAAACGCTTGGATCCGTAGCGGTCGAGCAGAACGCCGACGGGCACCTGCATCGCGGCGTACACGGTCAGCTGTACGACGGTGAAGCTCGCCAGCGCGGACGCGGAGATGTGGAAACGTTCGGCGGCCTGCAGTCCGGCCACGCTCATCGAGCCGCGGTGCAGCACGGTCACGAGGTACGTCAGGACAGCAGTGGCCCACACCGCCCAGGCTCGCCGACCGCCCAGGGGGAAGAGGAGTTCGGTCACCGCGTGCCCCGCAGATCGTTCGAGGCTTCGGCGATGTGTGCGACGACGAGCTCCCGGAAGCGCTTGACGCTGTTGCCACCGAGGGCGTCGATCATCTCCTGGTGGGCGGTGATCGACTTGTCCATCCGGGCCGGCTGGACCTCGATGCCCGGCACGCCCATCCGGACCTGACGGTCCCGCAGGCTGTTGTAGAGCTTGGCCAGGATTTGGTTGCCGGCGGCATCGACGATCGCCTCGTGGAAGGCGCGGTCGGCCTCCAGGAAGCTCTTCGCGTCACCCGCCTTGCGGTTCGCGCGCATCTCGTCGACGCGCTCGGACAGGGTCTCGATCAGCTGCTTGCGGCGCGGCCACACCTTGGCGGCCGCGTGGGTCTCGATCAGCTCGCGGGCCTCGAGGACGTCGTCGACCTCCTGCGGCAGCACCGGCAGGACGAGCGCGCCCCGCTTCGGGTACAGCCGGACCAGGCCGGATTCCTCCAGGCGGAGCAGGGCCTCGCGGACCGGCGTACGGGAGACACCGACCGCGGTCGCAAGCTCGCCCTCGGTGAGCAGCTCACCGCCCGGGTACTCCCGGTCGAGGATGGCTGCCTTCACGTAGGCATACACCCGCTCGGCCGCGGGGATCTTCTCCACCCCCGGCGCCGCCTCGACGACCACGCGAGCGATCTCCGCGGTCTCGTCCCCCAGTATCAACGCATCATTCGCCGGCACCTGATCCGGCTTCCCGCCTGCCACCGCACTCCAACCCATACGACTCGTATACCTGATGTATCTATGGTGGCATAAGCCCACCACCCACAGCTAATCCACCGCGCGCGCCGGTTATTCCCCAGGATGTCCACGAGTTATCCACAGGCAGATCCACAGGATGTGGGCAACTGAGCGTGAACGACCGGACGCTCGGTAGTGACGAGCGCAGGGTTTCCCCTGCGTTGTGGACGAACGACTCCGGACGCCGGGATTCCGCTCTAGAGTCCGGGATACCGGCCCGGGCCCGTCCGCCTGGGCCTCGCTCCCGAGGAGGCAGCGTGTCCCGAACTTCCCGCCGGCTGGTGGCCGGTCTCTCCGCCGCCGCACTGACCTGCGCGTCACTCGCCGCCGCGACCACGGCGAACGCCGCTGTGGTTGACGACGCGGCAGCCGGTCCGCTGATGAACTACGTGGTCAACACCAAGGCGACTCCCGGTCACGTCCGCAAGACCGAGGACGCCGTAAAGGCCGCCGGCGGGACCGTGCTGATCTCGTACCGGCAGCTCGGCGTGGTGATCGCCCAGTCGACCAACCCAGACTTCCGGACAGCTGTCCGCTCCGGCCAGAACGGCCGTGAGGTGGAGTCCGTCGGCGCCACCCGTACGGCCGCGGTCAGCGAAGGCGCCGGCGGGTCGACCGCGCTCGACGAGTCCGCGGCGACGCCGGTCCCCGACCCGCAAGAGGGCGACCAGTGGGACATGGCCCAGATCAAGGCCGACCAGGCGCACGCGGTGACCGACGGTTCGAAGAGCGTGCTGGTCGGCATCAACGACAGCGGCGTCGACGACACGCACCCGGACCTCGCGCCGAACTTCGACGCGCGTGACTCGGTGAACTGCGTGAAGAACGGCGTACCGGATCAGACACCCGGCGGCTGGCGCCCGACGACGAGTTCGCACGGCACCCACGTCGCCGGCACGGTCGCGGCGGCGCGCAACGGTATCGGGATCGTCGGCGTCGCGCCGGGTGTGCGGATCGCGTCGGTCAAGGTGGTCAACGACGCCGGCTTCATCTATCCGGAGTACTCGATCTGCGGGATCGTGTGGGCCGCCGAGCACCACATGGCCGTGACGAACCACAGCTACTTCATCGACCCGTTCGAGTTCTGGTGCAAGGACAACGGTGACCAGGGCGCGGTGCAGGAAGCGGTCCGGCGCGCGTACGCGTGGGCGACCGACCAGGGCACGCTCTCGGTCGCGGCCGCCGGCAACTCGAACTACGACCTCGCCCACAAGACCACCGACAACGGCAGCCCGAACGACTCGACCGCCGTACCGCGGACCATCAACAACGACTGCCTCGACATGCCGACCGAACTCCCCGGCGTGATCACCGTCGCCAGCACCACCCAGACCCGCGCCCGCAGCAGCTTCTCCAACTTCGGCCTGAACAAGATCGACGTCGCCGCTCCCGGCAGCTCGATCCTGTCCACCCTGCCCGGCGGCGGCTACGGACGGATGAGCGGTACGTCGATGGCGTCGCCGCACGTCACCGGCGTCGCGGCCCTGATGAAGTCCGTGCACCCCTGGTGGAGCCCGCGCGACATCGAACGCGCCCTCCAGGCCGAGGCCGACGACACCGCCTGCCCCACCACCCCCGACGCCCGCTGCACCGGCACCACCGCCAACAACTCCTTCTACGGCGAAGGCATCGCCGACGCCCTCGACGCAGTACACCGCTGAGCCGAGTGGGGGTCCACCGCCCGGGACCCCCACTCACTTTCTTCAACCAGGTAATCCAGCCCGCCGCATGGTGTTGGTGGGAGGTCCAGCCCGCGCGGCGGGTCAAGGCGTCGGACCTGCGGCGTGCCGGCCGTGGAAGTCGGTGTTGAGGTCCGCCAGTTCGGTCGCCTTCAGTATTCGGCCTCTGCCAGCGTTGACCGGCCACACCGGTCAGGAGATCGACGCGATGACCTGCGCTGCCCAGTACGATCTGTGGCTGGCGTGGCCTGCGCCTAACCTTCGGTGGCCGTTCTCAGCGCGGTCTGGTGTGGAGGCAAAGGGACCTTGGTCTCAGGTCGTTCTCCTGGTCCGACTGTCTCGGGCGTGGTTGCTGAGGAACCGTGTGCCGGGGCGTGGAGGACGACCATGACGAGTACGGCATCTCTTCGTGTCGCGGTGGCGCAGACGATCGCTACCGCCGACGTACGGCACAACGGCAGCACCGTGCGGCGGCTGATGCGCGCGGCCGCCGAGGCGCGGGCTCGGTTGGTGCAGTTCCCGGAAGGGTTTCTGTCGGGGTACGCGAAAGAGCAGATCCAGGACTGGGACGACGTCGACTGGACCGCGGTCCGCGACGAGCTGCGGCAGATCACCGCCTTGGCCGCCGAGCTGGGGATCTGGGTCGTCCTGGGTTCCGCGCATCCGCTGACCCCGCCGCATCGGCCGCACAACAGCCTCTACGTGATCTCCGACGCGGGCGAGATCGTCGATCGGTACGACAAGCGGTACTGCTCGCACACCGAGATCACCACGTTCTACAGTCCGGGGTTCGAGCCTGTCGTGTTCGACGTCGACGGGTTCCGGTTCGGGTGCGCGATCTGTATCGAGATCAACTTCCCGGATCTGTTCTCGCAGTACGGCGAACTCGGCGTGGACTGTCTCTTGCTGTCGGCCTACCCGGTCGACGAGGTGTTCGAGGCCAAGGCGCGCTCACACGCGTCGATCAACACCTACTGGGTCGCGATGGCGTTGCCGGAGCAGACCGCGCACCTGATGAGCTCCGGCGTGATCGGCCCGGACGGGCGCTACCTCGCGCAGCTCGACGGCGGCGAAGGGCTGGTGTACGCCGACCTGACGCGAGCCGACTTCGAGGTCTGGTTCGAGAGGGCACGGCCGTGGCGAAAGTCGGCGTTGGACGGTGAGATCTACCGCAGCCGACGAGTCGACGATCCTCGGAGTGCCGACCGTACCTGTCTGTGAACTCAGCCCGTGGTGATCAGGATGATGCCGGCTACTACTACGGCTGCGGCGGCGGCTCGTTTGGGGCCGAAGCGTTCGTGGAAGAAGAGGGCGCCGATGATGGCGCCGAAGATGATGCTGGTTTCGCGGAGGGCGGCGATGGTGGCGAGGGTGCCTCGGGTTTGGGCCCAGAGGACCAAGCCGTACGCGACCATCGAGACGACGCCGCCGGCCAGACCGGAGAGGATGGCGGGTCTCGGGAGGTTGAACGTCTGCGGCCCGCGCCAGAGCAGGATCGCGATCGGCATCGCGAACCCCTGAAGCATGAAGACCCAGCCCATGTACGTCGCGACCGGCATCTTGTGAACCGCCACGCCGTCCACCACCGTGTACGACGCGATCATCAGCCCCGTGCCGAACGCAGCGAACAGCGCCGGCGCCTGCCCGCGACCAGGCCGGCCGATGAACACGAGCCCGATCAACCCAGCCGACACCAGCAGCACACCGGCCAGCTCGAGTACGGCCAAGTGCTGATGCAGTACGACGATCGACACCACGGCCACGACCCACGGCGACGTACCGCGGGCCAACGGATACATCTGACTGAACTGACCCAGCTGATACGACGCCAACAGCCCACCCAGATACGCGAGATGCAGCAGCGCCGACGCGATGATGTATCCCCACGTGCCACTCGGCGGCAGCCCCATCACCAGTACGGCGACCAGCCCGATGACCCCCGCCGCCAGCTCGAACAACGCGAGCCCTGCAAACCGATCCGGTGCCCCATGCGCCATCGCGTTCCACGTCGCGTGCAACACCGCCGCCCCGAGCACCACCACAATCACCAGCACGGCCCCACCCTCTCACCGCCCGACTGGAGCGGTCAGGTGAATTTCGACCAGCGGATTGTTCGAGCGCTGGCGGGTTTCAACCTGCCAGCCGACACACAACCCGTCAGCGCGACAGCAGTCCCAGGGACAGCAGGCTGTCCGCGGTGTCGGTGATGGTGGTTTCTACTGCGCGGGGGCGCCAGCCGAGGTCTGTGCGGGCGCGGGCGTTGTGGATGACGGGGCGCGGGAGGTCGGGGCCGTCGGCCTCCTCGGTGGGGGTCGGGATGCCGAGGTGGCGGTGCAGGATCTGGGCTATCTCGAGGAAACTGACGGTCGGGCCGTCGGCGACCGCCAGGTACCGCTTGCCTGCGGCAACTTTCGACGCCATCGCCCGGACGTGCAGGTCCGCGACGTCGCGGACGTCGACCACCCCGAAGCGGGCTCGCGGTGCCACGGTCATCGATCCGTCCAGCATCATCGTGATCAGCTGGGTCGAGGACCGCAGGTCGGCGGTGAGGGTCGGGCCGAAGATCCCGGTCGGGTTGACGACCACGAGCTCGGTGCCGGCGCTGTCCATCAGGTCCCAGGCGGCCCGTTCGGCGATCGCCTTCGAGCGCGGGTACGGCGCGAGGCCCGGCGTCTCCGGATCGGTCCAGTCGTCCTCGGTGAACTCGGCCCCGGGCTTCGGCGTGTACCCGACAGCAGCAAAAGACGACGTCAGTACGACGCGACGCGCGCCGGCGTCCCGCGCGGCCCGCAGTACCCGGAGAGTGCCCTCGCGCGCCGGGACGATCAGCTCGTCGGGATCCTCCGGCTGGGTGACCGGGATCGGCGAGGCGACATGATGGATCTCGGCGCAGCCGGCGACCGCGGCAGGCCAACCGTCGTCGGACAGGAGGTCCGCGGTGACGATCTCCAGACCGGAGTCGTCCGCGCCACCACGGCGTACGGCGGCGCGTACGTCGTCGGCGCGTGACAGCGAGCGCACCGTCGTACGGACCTCGGAACCGTTGCGCAGTAGCTGTGCGATCAGATGGGTCGCGAGGTACCCGGAGCCTCCGGTGACCAGGATCATTGCAGTGCTCCCAAGGTGGTGACGACGCCGATCAGGCGTTCGGTGACTTCGGCCTCCGCGGCGTCGTCGCGGCGGTCGCGGGCATCCCACAGCGCGGCCTTCTCGCGCAGGTACTCGAGGCGCACCTGCTGCGCGGCGATCTCGGCCTTGATGCGCTCCGCGTGCCGCAGCAGCAGGTCGCGCTGCTCGGCCGCCGCCGCCCGGCCGCGGGCGCGGTTCGCGAGGTAGGTCCGCATGTCGTCGATCCCGACCCCGGCGGCCCGCAGACAGGCCAGCGCCTCGAGGGTGTCGACGTCCGTGGCGCGGTACCGGCGGTGGCCGCTGCTCGCGTCGCGGTCGATCGGGCCGACCAGGCCGACGTCCTCGTAGTACCGCAGGGTCGGCTCGCTGAGGCCGCTGCGCCGGGCGACCTGCTGGATGGTGAAGCTCGTCATGTCACCCACGGTCACATACCTCAAGCGGTTGAGGTCAAACGCTCGCCTTTGTGGAACATAGGTGCCACCTGGCGCACCATTCTTTCCACAAAGCAACGAGGGCCCGGGCTGTGCCCGGGCCCTCGTCGAACAGCTCTCAGAACATCAGTGCGCGAGCGGGGTCTTCGAGGATGCTCGCGACGTCGGCGAGGAAGGTGGAGCCCTTCTCGCCGTCGATCAGGCGGTGGTCGAAGGACAGCGCGAGCGTGGTGATCCAGCGCGGGACGATCTCGTCGTCCACCACCCACGGCTGCTTGCGGACCGCGCCGAACGCGAGGATCGCCGCTTCGCCCGGGTTGATGATCGGCGTACCGGCGTCGACGCCGAACACGCCCACGTTGGTGATCGTGAACGACCCACCGGCCTGGTCCGCCGGCGCGGTCTTGCCCTCGCGCGCGACGGCGACCAGGTCGTTCAGCGCCCCGCACAGGTCGGGCAGGGTGAGCGAGTCGGCGCCCTTGATGTTCGGGACGATCAACCCGCGCGGGGTGGCCGCGGCGATACCGAGGTTCACTGCGCCCTTGTAGACGATCTCCTGTGCCTGCTCGTCCCAGGCCGCATTGATGATCGGGGTACGCCGGGCCGCCAGCGTGACCGCCTTCGCGACGATCAGCAACGGCGAGACGCGCAGGTCCCGGAATGCCTTGTCACCCTTGAGCCGCTCGACCAGCTCCATCGTGGCGCTGACGTCGACGGTGATCCACTCCGTCACATGCGGCGCGGTGAACGCACTGGCAACCATCGCCTGCGCCATCACCTTCTGCACACCCTTGACGGGCACCCGAGTGTCACCCTGCGCAGCAACCACCGGCGCCGCTTCATAGACAGGTGCAGCCGGCGCGGCCACGTACCCCTCGACATCAGCCCGCGTGATGATCCCGCCCGGACCCGTCGCAGTCACCGTCGCCAGGTCAATCCCAAGATCCTTGGCCAACTTCCGCACCGGCGGCTTGGCCAACACATGCACCGCCGCACCGCCTCCGGCGACGCCAGGCGCCGCGGAAGCACCGGCACCCGGGACAGCGGAGGCGCCGATGGCGCCCGCACTACTCGGAACGGCGGAGGCTCCGGCGGCAGCCGAGGCCGGGGCCGACACCGGAGCCGCGACCGCGACCGCGACCGCGACCGGGGCAGCCTGGGGCACCGGGGCGGGCGCAGCTTGGGGCACCGGGGCGGGCGAGCTGACGGGGGCCGGCTGGGTTACCACCCCCGCAGCCGGAGCCAGCGCCGAGCTGGCGGAGGCTGCGGGAGCCCTCCGCGCGCGGCGCTTGGCCTCGGTGGTCTTCGGCCCGTACCCGACGAGCACCGCCGTACGACCGCCAGACTCCTCCGGCTCCGGCACGGTCGGCACCATGTCGTCCGCGAGTCCTTCGGCCGCGTCGGTCTGCACCGAGATGATCGGCGTACCGACCGGGACCGTCTCGCCTTCCGGCACCAGCAACTCGGTGATCACACCGGCGAACGGCACCGGCAGCTCGACCAGCGACTTCGCGGTCTCGATCTCGACCACGGTGTCGTTGAGCTTGACCGTGTCGCCGGGCTTGACCTTCCAGCTGACGATCTCGGCCTCGACGAGACCTTCACCGACGTCGGGCAGGCGGAACTGCTGGATCGCCATCAGTACCCCATCACGCGGTCGACGCCGTCCAGCACCCGGTCGAGGTCCGGGAGGTAGTCGTCTTCCATCCGCGACGGCGGGTACGGGGTGTCGTATCCGGTGACCCGCAGTACCGGCGCCTCGAGGTGGTAGAAGCACTCCTCGGTGACGCGCGCGGCGATCTCCGACCCGGGCCCGAGCGACAGCGGGGCCTCGTGCACCACGACCGCCCGCCGGGTCTTCTTCACCGACGCGAAGATCGTCGCGAGGTCCAGCGGCGAGATCGTCCGCAGGTCGATGACCTCGAGGTTGCGCCCGTCCTCGACCGCGGCCTCGGCCGCCTGCAGGCAGGTCTTGACCATCGGGCCGTGGCAGAGCAGCGTCGCGTCGGTGCCCTCGCGGACCACCTTGGCCTTGTGCAGCGGCTGCGCCGGCGGCACGGACTCGTCCAGCTCGGCTTTCTCGTGGTACCGGCGCTTCGGCTCGAAGAACACCACCGGGTCGTCGGACGAGATCGCCTGCTGGATCATCCAGTACGCGTCCACCGGGTCGCCACAGGACACCACCTTCAGGCCGGGGACGTGCGCGAACAGCGTCTCCGGCGACTCCGAGTGGTGCTCGACCGCGCCGATGCCGCCGCCGAACGGGATCCGGATCACGATCGGCATCCGGATCTTGCCCATCGACCGGTAGTGCATCTTCGCGACCTGGCTGATGATCTGGTCGTACGCCGGGAACACGAACCCGTCGAACTGGATCTCGCACACCGGCCGGTACCCGCGCAGCGCGAGACCGACCGCCGTACCGATGATCCCGGACTCGGCCAGCGGGGTGTCGATCACCCGGTCCTCGCCGAAGTCCTTCTGCAGTCCTTCGGTGACCCGGAAGACACCGCCGAGCTTGCCGATGTCCTCACCCATCACGAGGACCTTCGGGTCGTTCTCCATCGCGGCCCGCAGGCCGGCGTTGATGGCCTTGCCGAGAGTGATCTTGGTCATCGCTCAGCCCTCGCCTTCGAACGACGCGGCGTACGCGGCGTACTGGTCGCGCTGCTCGGCGAGCTGCGGCGTCTCCTCGACGTACACGTGCTGGAAGAACTCGGTCAGCGTCGGCTCCGGCAGCGACAGGCAGCCGGCCCGCAGCTCGGCGGCGATCTTGTCCGCGTCGGCGTCGATCTCGTCGAAGAAGTCGTGGTCGACCTCGGCGTGCCGGGCCAGGTAGGCGTGCACGCGCTCGATCGGGTCCTTGAGCTTCCAGTGCTCGAGGTCCTCGTTCAGCCGGTACTTCGTCGGGTCGTCGGACGTGGTGTGCGCACCCATCCGGTACGTGTACGCCTCGATCAGCGTCGGGCCGCTGCCTTCGCGAGCCCGCTTCAACGCCTGCTGCGTGACGGCGTACGTCGCCAGGACGTCGTTGCCGTCGACGCGCACGCCCGGGAAGCCGAAGCCGGCGGCGCGCTGGTACAGCGGGATCCGGGTCTGCCGGTCGATCGGCTCCGAGATCGCCCACTGGTTGTTCTGGCAGAAGAACACAACCGGCGCGTTGAACACCGAGGCCCAGATGAACGCCTCGTTGACGTCACCCTGGCTGCTGGCGCCGTCACCGAAGTACGCGATCGTCGCCTCGCCGTCCTCGGCGTCGCCGATCGCGTGGTCGCGCTGCTGGCCCATCGCGTACCCGGTCGCGTGCAGCGTCTGGGCGCCGATCACGATCGTGTACAGGTGGAAGTTGTTGTCCTTCGGGTCCCAGGCACCCTGGTCGACGCCGCGGAACAGGCCGAGCAGGTTCAGCGGGTTGACCCCCTGGCACCAGGCGACGCCGTGCTCGCGGTAGGTCGGGAAGACCATGTCCTTGTTGTTCAGGGCACGGCCGGAGCCGATCTGCGCGGCCTCCTGGCCGAGCAGCGACGCCCACAGACCGAGCTCACCCTGGCGCTGCAGGGCGGTCGCCTCGGTGTCGATCCGGCGGACCAGGACCATGTCCCGGTAGAGGCCCTTGATGGCCTCGTCGTCCAGGTCGAACGCGTAGTCCGGGTGCTCGACGCGCTCACCTTCGGGCGTCAGCAGCTGGACGAACTCGACCTCCTCGGAGGCCTGGGGCGGACTGACCGGCGCCTTGTGGGGCGCGAACACTTCCGGGGCAGGGCCCGGCACCGACTCACTCACATGCACTCCTCGGGTTCGAGCGCGGGATCGCCGCGACCGCAACATTGCACGGGGCCCGGCCCGTTGCGCCGGATGAGGCTTTCAAGGCTGGTCCGCGTGATTCCAGGGGTTGATGCACTGCTGGCAGTGGACCTCCTCACTGGTCTCACTCCCATCTTGCCGGACACCGTACCTAGCAGGTGCCTGATCCGCTAACTGTCTGGACGCTGGCGGGTACGGCGGTACCGAAATCGGTCCTGCGCTGAGACACCAGTCCAACCACTGGTCCCATCAGCGCGCTCATATTACAGAGATCGGCCATCTCGACATGAAGTGTCACAAATTCGTCTCGATCAGGAGCGTCCGGCACGCGTGGCCGGAAACCGTGGATCGGTGGCCGGAAACCGTCTTGCGCGGCGGATCGCGCGGACTTAGCGTAAGCATCGTTAATGCATGATGCACCTGACGGAACGAGGGGGTTCAGATGACCGCCGCTGCCCCGGCCAGAGTGGTCGAGACCGGTTCCCGGACGGCATCCGGAGCGATGATCTGGACCGCGCTCGCGGTGGTGTACGTCGTCTGGGGCTCGACCTACCTGGCGATCCGGGTGGTCGTGGAGGCGGAAATCCCACCGATGCTCGGGATGGCGACCCGCTTCCTCACCGCGGGTGTTCTGATGGCCACCGGCCTGGCCCTGAAGTCGGGCTGGCGGCGCCTCCGGATCACCCGCCGCGAGGCGATCGGCGCGGCCACTGTCGGCATCCTCCTGCTTGCCTTCGGCAACGGCGCGGTCGCGGTGGCGGAGCAGACCGTTCCGTCCGGTCTGGCGGCGCTACTGGTCGCCGCGATCCCGCTGTGGCTGATGTTGCTGCGCGTCGGCGGCGGCGAGCGTCCGCGGGCGATGACCTGGATCGGCGTACTGATCGGATTCGGCGGGGCGGCACTCCTCGCGCTGTCGGGTGGCAACACGAGCGCGAAGCCGCTGTCGGTGGCGATCCTCGTCGTCGGCACGATCTGCTGGGCGACCGGCTCCCGGTTCGCACCCCGCCTCGGCCTGCCGCGTGACCCACTGGTGACAGCGCTCTACGAAATGGTCTTCGGCGGTACGGCGATGGTGCTGCTCGGCGTACTGCGCGGTGAACCCGGGCGACTGCACTTCGACCGGATCCACGGCACCGGGTGGATCGGGCTGGCGTACCTCGTGGTGTTCGGGTCGCTGCTCGCGTACACGGCGTACTCGTATCTGCTGGCGAACGCGCCGATCTCGCTCGTCGGGACGTACGCGTACGTGAACCCGGCGGTGGCGGTGTTCCTCGGGTGGCTGATCCTGAGCGAGAGCCTGACCTGGCAGATCCTGTTCGGCGGCGCGGTGATCATCGTCGGCGTCGCGCTCGTGGTCACCTCGGAGCGCCGGCGGCGCTAGTGTCCTGAGTCGCCGTACGGCGACTCGCCCGGCTGATCGCGGCGGCACAAAAGGAAAGACCCGGGCCCCAAAGGACCCGGGTCTCCCACCGCTGCCGATGCGCGCGGCAGCGGGTCCGGCCGCCGGTCGCGCTGTGCCCCGAAAAAACACGGCGCGAAACTCCGGCAATGGTTCCAACGATATTCCGATCAATCGTGCTATTGCCAATTCGGCGACCACCGAGCCCACCGAGAACAATCTTCCGATTCACCGGATCTTCCGTCACCCGCGCTGACTCAACGACGTACCCGGACGTCGGTTACGGGTCCTTCCATCTCAACTTCCGCTCGCTCTCCCGACCGTGCTGTCACCGGCAAGTTGCCTGGTCAGCACGGTTTTCGTTGTTCCGTCAGGGAACTCATCACCGGGCGGCTATGCGCACCCGAGGGATCAGAATTGTTGACGAAAAAGTTTGTAACCGGCCACGCCAGGTGTCGTTAGCAACTAAGACGAATCCGTCAAACCCGAAAGGAAACCTGGCATAATGCAGGTAACTCGCAAGATCGTCGCGGCTGCGGCAGTGGCGACCGTCGCCACCCTCGGTCTGGCCACCATGGTGAGCGCCAACGTTCTGGACGACGCGCAGCAGAAGGCCCAGGACGCGGGTCTCGCCGACACGGTGTCCTCGGTCGCCCAGAAGGGCTACGACGCGGGTCACGCTCGCTGGTGGGGCGTCCGCAAGGACGGCTCGCTGGTCGCCATCGACCGCAACGACCTGGGCGCCGTTCAGGCCTGCCACAACTTCGGTGCCGGCACCGGCATCGGCGGCACCGTTCCGGCCAACGACATCACCGGCATCGTGGGCTGGGGCAACGACGGCAACAGCGTGACCGCCGTCAAGACCTGCGAGCAGGACAACGAGCAGAACCGCCAGTGGTACAAGGCCGACGGCAACGGTGTCGTCTCCGTGTCCGACAACAAGGTCGGTCCGTGGCAGGTCTGCCACAACCAGATCGACGCCACGGGCATCGGCGGCACCGTTCCGCTGACCAACCCGACCGGCATCCTGGGCCTGGACAACGACGGCAACTCCGTTGACTCGCTCAAGACCTGCGAGCAGAGCAACGAGCAGAACAACTGACCCTCCCTGGTCAGTGATGCAGGACCCGAAAGAGCCACCTCGGTGGGGTGACTGATTCGGAGCACCATCGCAGTACGCAACACCGGCGGCGCCGGGAGCAAGCCTCACAGCTCCCGGCGCCGCTTCTTTATGCCCCCAGCCACGCCCGTCACCCGGTTGCCCACGGGCGGACCACATCTCGCCGAGTCGTGTCGAATGGTTGCTACCCGATTCCCCGAGTCGTGGAGCGCGGTCACAAAACTCGAACCAACTCCCACGACTCGACGGCCAGTTACCTGACGAGGTCGCGGAGGTCTACGCGGGAGCCGTTGGGGAGGTTGTGGGTGAGAAGGGACCAGATTCCGGTGGCGGCGGACTCGGGGGTGATGAGGGCGCCGGTGCGTTTGAGGTCGTGGAAGCGGGCGACCGAGGGGAAGTCGGACTCGGCGGTCGCGCGGATCTCGGACTGCATCGCGGTGTCGACCACCCCGGGTGCCACCGCGATCACCCGGCACCCGTCGGCCGGTTGCTCCTGGCCCACGGTCCGGACCCAGTGCTCGACGGCTGCTTTGCCGGCGTTGTACGACGACCATCCGGCGTACGCCGTCTTTGCGGCTCCCGAGGACAGCATCACGAGATGCCGCTCGCACTTCAGGTGCGCCGACGCGCGGAGGAACGCGGCGCCGAGGACCTGTGGTGCGGCGGAGTTGAGGAGCGCGGCCCGGGTGTAAGCGCCCGAGTCGGCGCCGGCGGCGGGACCGATGGGGGTGACGGTGCCGGCGTTGTGGATGAAGATCGCGCGATCGCCGTCGTACTCGGCGAGTTCCTTCGTGAAGTGCTGTTCGACGAGCAGCCAGTCGGCCGGATCCGCGAGGTCGGCGCGCAGGTGTTCCGCCGTACCTCCACGTCGGGAGATGTCGATGACGCGGGCGTCCGGGAACGGCACCGCCGCGGCCAGCGCAGCACCGATCCCAGCCGAAGCCCCGGAAATCCAGACGAGAGCACTCACCCGCGAGAGCTTCTCACAACCCCAACCCGACCCACTGACACCCCGAACCGAGTGACGCGGGTCCGGTCGGGCTCACTGGCGCCAGGCCTGGGCGACTTCCAGGAAGAGGTCGTTGGCTTCGCGCTCGCCGATGGTGACGCGGACGCCTTCGCCGGGGAACGGTCGGACCGAGACGCCCTCGGCCTGGACTTCTTCGGCGAACTTCACCGTGTCCTCGCCGAGCTCGAGCCAGACGAAGTTGGTTTCCGACTCGGGTACGTCCCACCCGGCGGACCGGAGCTCGTCCACGACGCGGTTCCGCTCGGTGACCAGGGCATCGACGCGTTCCAGCAGCTCGTCCTCGACGGCGAGGGACGCGATCGCGGCCGCCTGGGCCACGTAGCTGACACCGAAGGGCAGCGCGCATTTCCGGATCGCCGCGACCACCGGCGGGTGACCGATCGCGTACCCGACCCGGAACCCGGCCAGTCCGTACGCCTTGGAGAAGGTCCGCAGTACGAGCACGTTCGGGCGGTCCCGGTACACGTCCACGCCGTCGACGACGTCGGCGTCGCGGACGAACTCGCGGTACGCCTCGTCGATCACGACCAGGACGTTGGACGGTACGGCGTCGAGGAACGCGAGCAACTCGTCACGGCGTACCACGGGGCCTGTCGGGTTGTTCGGCGTGCAGACCAGGACGACCTTGGTGCGATCGGTGATCGCGGCTTCCATCGCCTTGAAGTCGTGCCGCGCGTCGGCGGTGAGCGGGACCTTGACGGACGTCGCGCCGGTGAGCTGAACCGCGATCGGGTACGCCTCGAACGAGCGCCAGGCGTAGACCACCTCGTCACCGTCCGCGACCGTCGCCTGCAGCAGGTGATAGAGCAGGGCGACCGATCCGGTGCCGACCGCGAGATCGCTGACCGGTACGCCGAACCGGTCCGACAGCGCCTCGAGCAGGTCGACGGCGCCCATGTCCGGGTACCGGTTCATCTGGGCCGCGGCCTCGGTCGCGGCGGCGAGCACCCCGGGGAGCGGCGGGTACGGGTTCTCGTTGCTGGACAACTTGTACGTCGGCCGGCCGTCCGAGCGCTCCGGCGGACGACCCGGCTTGTAAGCCGCGACATCGTCCAGACAGGCGCGAAAGCGAACCTCATGGTCAGGGGTCATGCCCGCAGGTTAGTCCTTACATCACCCCAGAACCACCCTCCCCCGAGCATGCTCCACCACACCCGCGGACGGGGTCCCAACCGCACCTTCACGGCGGGTTCGGCGAAGGGTTTGACTCCGCGAACCCCGAGCCTCAAACTGACTGATTGTCGGACAATCAGGAGATCTGACACCAGGTCTCAACGGTTCAGGAGGGTGTTCATGGGACAGCCGCTGGAGTGGGGTCGTCGCTATCTGATGGTCCGCCCGGACCACTTCCGGATCGACTACGTGATCAACCCGTACATGTCGACGCAGGACCAGCCGGACCCCGCGCTGGCCCTGAAGCAATGGGACTCGCTGCGGCAGGCGATCGTGGACGCCGGCGGCGAGGTCGAGGTCCTGGAGCAGCGCGCGGACTCGCCCGACATGGTGTACGCGATGAACCTCGGCCTGGCCGCGGCGGACGGCCGGGCGATGCTCTCGCACATGCGGTTCGAGCCGCGCCGGAAGGAGTCGTTGAGCGCGGCCGACTGGTTCACCGGGAACGGGTTCCAGCTCGACCGGATCGGCGGCGAGGGCGTCGGGCCGCACTTCGAGTCCGGGGACGCGTTCGTGTTCGGTGACAGTCTGGTCGTCGGGTACGGGCCGCGGACCGAGGCGGACGCGCTCAAGCACTTGGCGACCGAGTGGGACATTCGCGTTCGGGGGCTGCGGATCGCGCACGAGGGGATGTACCACCTCGACCTGCCGTTCTGCCCCGTCGACAGCACGCACGCGATGGTCTATCCGCCGGCGTTCGATGCGGCCAGCCAGGCGGAGCTGTCCGGGATCGTGCCGGAGCCGATCGTGCTCACCGACGAGGAGGCGTTCGCGTTCTCCGCGAACTCGATCGTGGTCGGCGAGACGATCATCATGCCGGCCTGCTCACCGCGGCTGCACGAGATCTTCACCGAGCTCCGGCTGCGGGTCGTCGTGCTGGATCTCTCGGAGTTCCACAAGGGCGGCGGCTCGGTCCGCTGCCTCACCAACCCGCTGGACTTCCCGCTGGCCCCGATCAGCACCCCAGGCGGCGACCTCATCCTCCCCACCTGACCGGGCAGCTAGCTCCCGCCTGACCGGGCGGCTGGCCAACACTCCCACCTGACCGGGCGGCGGGGTCGTGCCGTCCGCCTGACCGGGCGCCGGGTCTCGCCCCCTGTCCTTCCGCTTCGAGGGTATCCGGAACGGGCTGATGGCCTGTGGGTTTATCCACAGGCCATCACCGCCGGGCTACTTGCCGGTGGTCCAGATGATGTCGAGGGTGTCGATGTCCCAGCCGTAGCCCTGGATCCACTGCAGGGCTTTTTGCCTGCCGGTGGGGCCGTAGACCTCGATGACGACCGAGATCGCCTCGGGGTTGTCGGGGTCGGTCTTGGACTTGGTGTACGTCGCCTCGAAGCCGTCGCCGACGTACGGGAGCTGCTTGAGGACCGGGTACTTCTGCCGCAGCCGGGCCTGGGTCTGGTCGTACTTGCGGCCGGCTTCCGCCTCGAGTTGCTCCTGCTGCTCGGGGTGGTTCTTGCTCCACTCCCGGCCCTCGGCGTTGTTGGCGTAGAGGTACATCTTGAGGCTCAGGTCACCGCCGCTGGCCTCGAAGGTGGTGGAGTAGCTCTGGAAGCCGCGCCGCTGGCCCTCGATCGTGTGGGTTCCGGACTTCACCTTGACCTCGGTGTTCGAGGCGATCTGGTGGCCGTCCACGACGAGCGTCAGGTCGTTCGGGATCGGCTCCACCGTGACCTTGGTCTCCGAGCCACCGCGGAGCAGCAGGATGCCGCCGACCAGTACGACGACGACCACCAGCGCGACCACGCCGATCATGAAGGGCCGCCGGTTCTCCTCCAGCATCAGGTGCTCCTGTCCTTGGTCAGCTCGCCGGGGTCGGCGCGCTCTTGAGCCGGTAGACGGTGAACTGGCCGCCGACACCGTACAGGTGGCCGGCCTCCGGGACGTGGCCGCCGAGCGAACCGGACGCCGAGTCGTAGCCGCCGCCGTCCTTGCCCCACGGGCCGACGTACAGGTAGGTGTGGCCGGGGCCGTTCAGGATGTCACCCGGCTTCATTCCACCTGGTGGGGTGCCGTGCCACGAGTCGTACTTGCCCGAGGACTCGAGGTGGGTGCGCTGTACGTCGGTGCCCACGTTCGGGTATTCCTTGTCGGCGCCGCTCATGTGCATCACGGTGGCGACGAACCGGCCGCAGTCGGTGTACGGCGTCTGGCCGCTGCCGCCGTCGTTGTACTGCTCCATCGCCTTGACGTACTCGGGCTTCGCGAGGCTCACGTCGGTGCCGTCGTGACCGCTGTCGGGCCAGGCCAGGTTCTTCGCGACCTCGGCGATGTTGCCGCTGCCGGCACCGCAGCCGCCGGCTCCGGCGTCGGATCCACCGCCGGCCGGGGCCGAGCCGCCGAAGGTCTTGAGGACGTGTTCCGCGTTCGCCTTGCGCTCGGCGTACCGCGGGTTGTTCGGGTTCTCGTAGCCGAGGAACCGCTCGAACTGGCCACCGAAGGCGATCGCTGCCTCGTCGACGGTCGTGGCGGCCTTGACCGCGTCACCCGCCGCCTTCTCCGAGAGCACCTTGCCGAGGAGCTGCTTGTGCAGGAAGTCCAGCTGGAAGGCGAGCGTGGCGATCTGGTCGTCGCCGGCCCCGGAATCGCGGGCCGGGTTGATCATCTTGGACGCGGGTGTCCATTGGACGATGCCCCAACCGCCCGAGAACCCGAGCACGTCCGAGGGTTTGGTCACCGTCCCCGGGTTCGTGCCCTCCTTGCGGCCGGGCTCGACGCTCGACTCGCTGATCATGTTGCCGACGATGCCGGCCGCCTGCTCCTTGGTGTAGCCGTTCTGGACGAAGAAGTTGAACGCCTTCTGCTGGTTGTTCGACCCCGAGAGGTCGCCGCCACAGCTGCAGCCGTCACCGCTGTCCGAGGCCTCGACCTCGAACGGGTTGCCTTCCGGCTTCTCCGTGGACCACTTGCCGTTGCTCTCCCGGTCGACCCACATCTCCCAGTGCAGGTGCGGACCGACCAGGGCCCCGGGCTCCGTTTCGCTACCGGAACCGGAGGTGCCGATCACGTCGCCGCGCTTGACGGTCGCATTCAGCGTGGCGGTGACGGTCTTGAGGTACACGTACCGCGTCTCGACGTCCTCCTGGCGGATCCGGACCTCGTTGCCGGAGGCCTTGATGACCTTGCCGTCGTTCGAGGCGTAGACCTTGCTGCCCTCGTCGACCTTGAAGTCGTAGCCGGCGTGACCGGGGAAGTTCGGCGCGGGGGAGGTCCACTCGCCGTCGATCTTGTGCTTGTCGGTCGGGTAGGCGAACAGGCTCTGCTGCTGGGTCTGCGCCTGGCACTCCGCCGCCTGCGAGTCCATGTTGCCCATCACGGCGAGCACCATGACGAGGGCGAGCAACAGCGGGAAGAGGAAGAACAGCGCGGCCCCGCCGGCGAACGTCGTCGCCGTGTTGCTTCCCGAGTCGGCCACGATCTGCTCCTCGCTCACTCAAGTGGCTCTCCGCGCCGGTCCGCGGAAAGGGGCGGCCACCGAGGTAAATGCTGCCCGAAAACCAGGTCATCATGTCGAAAGTTATCCACAGGCCACGCGACGGGTGGGGTCGTGCGCGACAACGAGCCGGGTCTGGACGAGAATCACACCATGTACGAACGGCTGCGGGTGGACCGCTCGACCACGGTGGACCGGGTGGTCGACGCGCTGCGCGCCGCCCTGTTCGCCGGCGACCTGCAGCCCGGTACGCCGCTGCGCGAGCAGCCGCTCGCGGAGGCGCTCGGGGTAGCCCGGAGCACCATCCGGGAGGCGATGACCATGCTGGTCACCGAGGGCCTCGCGGTCCGCGAGCCGAACAAGGGCGTGAGCGTCGCGCTCCTGCACCCGGAGGCGGTGGCGGACATCTGCCGGGCCCGGTTCGTGCTCGAGTCGGCCGGGATCCGGGCCTGGTTCGACGCCGACGAGGCGGCCCGGGAGCGGGTCCGGGAGGCGATGCGGGTGTTCGCCGCGACCGCCAAGGACGGCGCCGACCCGGAGGCGATGACCGAGACGCACCTGGCGATCCACCACAGCCTGGTCGCGCTGACCGGCAGCGAGCGGTTGATCGCGACCGCCGACGCAGTCACCGGCGAGGCCCGGCTGGCGCTGGCCCGGGTGGACGCGCTGCGGCAGGACGCGCGCCAACAGGTCGCGTCCCACCGCAAGCTGATCCGGCTGCTCGAGCGTGGCGAGTTGGACGAATGCGTCGAGGAGCTCCGCCGCCACCTGGCCGGCGCCGAGGAGTCCCTCCTCGAGGCCATCGCGATGCCCTGACGCCGTACCCCGGTCCGCATTTACCTGCTCGGGGAGACCTCGACCAGTCCGTCCGCCGAGACGTCGTACACCGTCGAGCCGACGCGGAGGCCGGTCAGGCGGGCGTCCGGGTCGAGCGCTGTCACCTGCGGGTTCGCGGTGACGGTGCCGTCCAGGGCGACCTCGATGCCGAACACGCCCTCCAGGATCAGGCTGACCCACGCGCCCGAGGACGAGCAGGACCAGTCGATCAGGTAAGGGAACTGCGGCGGCGACTTCCGCGCACCGCCGGCCATCGGCGGCTGCGCCTCCTCGACGAAGTGCGCCTGACCACACGGGCCCTGGTTGGCGGACTTGGCGAGACCTGGCAACCAGTCCAGCAGGACGTCGCCCCGGCCGAGCGCGAACAGCGCACGCCCCGCGTCCGCGGGCCAGGCCGGGTACGCCCCGTTCCACTGGTGGTCGGGACGGACGCTGAACGCCGCATCCGCGTCGTACGGCGACAGCGCGCGCATCCACGTGGGAGTCTGCAGCTCCCGCTGGAAGAACGACACCATCTCGGCGCACTGCGACTCGGACAGGTCGTCCGGCATCGTCGTACCGATGATGTTGAAGTCGTAGCAGTGCCGGACCGGGACCAGCGCGCCATCGGGCTGGCGCGCGTGCCAGAAGCCCTTGCCCTCGACGTACAGCTCGTTGACGTGGCCGGCCTGGGCTGACGCGTCCTTGCGCAGCAGGGCGGCGCGGTCGGTGTCACCGGAGCGGTCCGCGATCTCAGCCGCCACGCGCATGCACCACACGTTGGCGGCGTTGAAGCTGGCCACCTCGTGCACGTAGCTGCTCACGCACTCCATCAGGTTGTCGATGCCGCCGTAGTCGGCCAGCGCGTGCTGACCGCGCAGGCCGCGCCACGCGGTCGCCCAGTCGTGGACGTGCTCCGCTACCTGCTTCGGACCGACCTGTGCGTCGAGGAACGTCTCATCACCCGTGAAGCGCACGTAGTCGCGCACCAGCCGCGTCATGGCGAAGTCGTTGACCGAGTACCAGTAGCCGACCGGTCCGCCGGTCAGCCACTCGGTGCCGAAGTGCTTGTGGGTGTCGAGACCGATCCAGTGCTCGATGTGCTTCCGCATCGGCTCCGGGTCGAGCAGTGCGTGCGTCAGCGACGAGAGGCTGTAGTCCCAGATGAACGTCGTGGTCTGCCAGTACCGCGGCATCAACGTGTCGTAGGTACGTCCCAGCACCGACGCCGGGTTGTCGCGGCGGAACCAGATGACGCCGAGCACACCCCACCAGTACAGCTTCTGCAGCGCCTCGTTCGACGTCTCCAGCACCGGCAACGACCCGCTGAAGCCTTCGCTGGAAGGGTCGAACGCGTCGGCGAGCGCCATGTCCCACACGCCCTCCGCCACCGTGATCACCGACGGTACGTCGGCAACGCAGACATCGAAGTGCTCGGTCGCGTCCTCCAACGAGCCCGCCAGCACATGCACGTACGACAGCACCGCCTTGCCGGACTCATCCAGCCGCACGGTTGCCTCAAGCATCGACCGGTCGATCTCCGACGGCACGTCCAGACCCTGCACACTGACTGCGGACCCAGACTCCCCAGTGCCGACAACCCGACCGTCGACGGCAGTCAGAGTGTTCGGCTCAGACGGCGGCTCCGGCTTCAGCCAGCCACTGCCAGACCGGGTTGCAGTGCTCTCGAGAGCGAACCCGAGCCGAACAGACCGGCCTGGTGCGCCAGACACCTCCAGCCGTACGACGACTGCGGGCCGGCCCGGCGCACACGCGGTAGTGGACCGCAGCTCCAGTCCGTCGACCGCGGTGGACCGGACGACACAGTCCGGTCGCCACACCACGTCCACCGTCCCGCCGTATGAGCGCGCCAGCCGGCCGTCGACGTACAGCTGACCGGTGATGGTGTCGCCGTGCGAGTACGGCGGGAAGTTCACGCTGCGGAGCGCGACGACGTCGTGGTCGACCTGCGCCGTACCCAGGAAGTTCGTCAGCCCGGGCGGGTTGAACATGTCGTCGTACGTGTGGGTGAGGACATCGCTCGCGAGATCAGCAGAACGAGGAATGGTGGTCATGGGGCCTCCCGGCCTGGACTGAGGAGCGGAGGGAGCGAAGCGACTGGAGCGACGAGGGAAGGGCGGGAGTCAAAGCCCCATGGCCCGCCGAGCCGGAGGCGAGGCAGAAGGCTCAGGGTCTGCCCAATCGGTGTTCGGGAGGAGCGGGTACCAGTCCGGGCGTGCCGGGTCGCGGTCGTAGGGGTACGGGCCGAGCTCGCGGAACAGTTCGGCGTACTCGGCCAGCTTGTCGCGGTCCAGCTCGACCCCGAGACCCGGAGCGTCGGGTACGGCGATCGCGCCGTCGACGTACGGGAGCTTGCCGCCGGCAATGATGTCGTCGCGCAGGTGGTGGTAGTGCGCGTCCGCGGCGAACGACAGGTTCGGTACGACGGCGCCGAGGTGCAGCATCGTCGCGAGCTGGATGCCGAGCTCACCGGACGAATGCACGGCGACTCCGAGCTGGAAGGTCTCGCAGACCCCGGCGGCCTTGATACAGGGGCGGATGCCGCCCCAGAACGTGGTGTCGAGCAGGATCACGTCGACGGCCGGGTCCCGGACGTTGGCGGCGAGCTGTTCGAAGTTCACGACGACGGTGTTGGTGGCGAGCGGGATCGGCGTGTTCTCGCGGACCCGGCGCATCCCGTTCAGACCCCAGGTCGGGTCCTCGAGGTAGTCGTTGTCGAGGTCCTCGATGCCGCGGGCGAACCGGATCGCCTCCTCGACACTGAAGGCGCCGTTCGGGTCGAACCGGACCCGATGGCCCGGAAACGCCTCGGCCAGCGCCCGGAAGCACTCGCGCTCGTAGTCCGGCGCGAAGACGCCGCCCTTGAGCTTGTGCACGCTGAATCCGTGCTGGTCGACCAGCTCCTTGGCATGCGCGACCAACTGGTCCGCGGTGCGGATCTCCCCGGTCCCGTCGTCGGCCGGGTGCCGGAAGAACAGGTAGCTCGCGAACGGCACCCGGTCGCGCACCTTGCCGCCGAGCAGTTCGTGCACCGGTACGCCGAGTTCGCGGCCCTGCAGGTCCAGACACGCGAACTCGATCGCGGCGAGGAGCTGGGTGCGGTTGTTGTAGAGGCTCGCGGTCGGGTTGGCGAGCATCCAGCGCAACGCCTCGGTCCGCGCCGGGTCGTGGCCGAGCAGATACTGCTTGAGCCCGGTGACCGCGGCCTCGGCGCTCTGCCCGCCACCGCCCATCTCGCCGAGCCCGATCAGCCCGTTGTCGGCCTCGACCTCCACCACGGTCCGCACGAAACGTCCCCAGTGCGCTCCGTTACTGTGCCGCAGTGGCGCTTCCAACGGCATGGTGACCGTGGTCGCGCGGACATCGACGATCTTCACTTCGCATCCTCCGGCAGTACGACGGGCAGCCCGGCGGTCAGGCCGCCGTCCACCTTCACGTCCGCTCCGGTCACGAAAGACGCGGCCGGCGAGGACAGGAAGTAGATGACCTCGGCAACTTCTCCCGGTGTCGCGACGCGACCGAGCGGGTGCGAGCGGCCCCACTCGGCGACCACGTCGTCGGTACTCCGGTCACCGGCGAACTGTGCCGCCGAGGTACGCAGCATCGGGGTGTCCACCGAGCCGGGGCAGACCGCGTTCACGCGAATCCCGTCCGGTGCGTGGTCGACCGCCATCGCCCGTACCAGGCTCAGCAGTGCGCCCTTGCCCATCGAGTACGCCGCGACGCCCGTCTGCGCCGCATACGCCTGGACAGAGGCCACCACGACGACGCTGCCGCCTCGCGGCAGCTTCGGGACGAACGCCTGGCAGACGAAGAAGACACCGCCGACGTTCACCGCCATGACCTCGTCGAAGACCGACGGCGGTGTGTCGACAACCGTGCCGTACCGCTGGATCCCCGCGGCGCAGACCAAGGAGTCGACGGATTCGAACTGTGCGGCCGCGGCCGCGAGTGCCTCGCGATCGCCGACGTCGACGGCCACACCGGTCACCTGGTCGCCGAGCTCGTCGCGGAGCGACGCCAACGCGTCGGCGTCCCGGTCGAGCACGATCACCCGGTCACCAGCGGCGACGAACCGCTCGACGGCACCACGCCCGATCCCGGCGGCGCCGCCGGTGACCACGGCGGTCCGGGTACCGGATCCCAGGGCCATCACAATCCCCCCTTCGACTGCGACGCACGGTCGCCGAGGCGGCGATCGGGCGATTGTGATGGCGTGGCGGTTCGCATATTTCCTCCGAAGGACATCAGAACTGACCCAGGGCGAGGCCCCGGGAGAAGAAGCGTTGGGCGGCGAGGAACAGGATCACGGTGGGCAGCGAGACGAGCAGACCGCCGGCGAGCACGGTCGGCAGCGCGGCGCCGCCGTACGTGCTCTGCAGGCCGGTGAGGGCCGGCATGATCGGGCGGACCGAGTCGGACTGGCTCAGCGTCAGGCCGAGCAGCAGGTCGTTCCAGACGAAGGTCGCCTGCAGGATGAAGATCGCGGCCAGCGCCGACCCGGCCATCGGCAGGTAGATGCTGCGGAAGATCCGGAACAGCCCGCCGCCGTCGACCACCGCGGCCTCGAAGACGCTGCGCGCGATCCCGGTGAAGAAGTTGCGCATCACGAACGCCGAGAACGGCACACTGATCGCGGTGTAGACGATGATCATCCCGACCCGGGTGTCGTAGAGCCCGGAGTTCGCGTACCCGGAGAACAACGGCATCAGGATCATCTGCAACGGGAAGATCGTGCCGCCGAAGATGAATACGAACCACAGGAACCCACGCCGCAGCTTGAGTACGACGATCGCGTACCCGGCGGCCGCGCCGATCAGTACGGCGAGCACCGGCGCGATCACGCTGTACATCGTGGTGGCCACCAACGTGTCGCCGAGCGCCGCCTTGCTCCAGGCGTCGGCGAAGTTCGCGAACAGCGAGAACCCGGCCGGCTTCCAGACCGTCTTGGCGTCGAACCCGTCGACCGGCTTGGACGCGTTCACCAGCAGCAGGTAGACCGGCGCCAGCCAGATCAGCCCGAGGACGACGAGGAACGGTGTCTTAACCTTGCTCACGGGCGTCCCCCAACTGGTAGCGCAGGTAGAGGATCGACGCCGCGAACGTGACCAGGCTCAGGAACAACGCGATCGCCGCGCCCTGCCCGTAGTCGTTCAGCACGAACGTCTCCTTGTACATGGACAGGGCCAGCGTCTCGGACGACGTACCGGGACCGCCCTGGGTCATCACCCAGACCACGTCGAAGGTCTTCAGGCTGCCCACGATCGACAGACCGATGACCACGGTCGTGATGGGCCGGAGCTGCGGCCACAGGTGGTAACGGAAGAGCGTGAAGCCCTCCGCACCGTCCAGCCGCGCAGCCTCCAGCGGCTCGTTCGGGATGGACTGCAGGCCGACGACGAACAGCAACGCGTTCACGCCGGCTGCCTGCCAGGTGACCGCCACGATCATCATCAGCGTGTTGCCGGGACCTGCTTGCAGCCAGCCGGTGTGTGCGCCCGGCAGCCCGAAGAACCCGAGTGCCTGACCCAGTGCGCCGTCCGGCTGCAGTACGAAGCCCCAGATGACGCCAACGGCCACGCCGGAGATCGCATACGGCAGCAGGAACGGCAGCCGCAGCCACGTGCCCCACTTGTGTCCATACGTGAGTACGGCGATCAGTAGCCCGAGCACCACCGGCAGAGTCACCATGCCGGCCACCCACAGCAGCGTGTTGACCAGCGCGCCGACCAGGTCGGGGTCACTGAACATGGCCTTGTAGTTCGCGAGGCCTGACCAGACCGGTGACGCCAGACCGTCGTAGTCGGTGAAGCTGACGTACGTCGTCCACAGGAACGGCACGTACAGCAGCAGCCCGACCACTGCCACGGCCGGCAGCCCGAACAGCGGTGCGGTCCGGACGCCGGTCCGGTCCGGACGCCGAGTGCGCGCCCCGACCTTGACCGGCGGCCGTTCGATCGTTGAAGTCACTTCTGCTTGGCCCAGTACGCGTCCGCCTCGGCCTGGATCTTCTGCAGGCCCGGCATCGGGTCACCCGGTTTGGTCACGAACGCGCCGAACACCTCGAGCGCCTTGTTCGCCACCGGTACCGGCGTCGCCTCGAACCACCGGTTGATCAGGCGGTAGCCGTTCACGTCCTTGTTCAGCTGCGACAGCCCCGGGTCCTTGACCTCGGCCTTCGGGTTGAACGACAGGTCGCCACGGGAGTTCGCCCACGCGGTCTGCGCCTGCGGCGTGACCCACCAGTCGGTCCACTTCTGCACCGTCGACGCGTGGTCGCTGGCCGCGGCCGAGCAGACCGGGCCGGTCTCGAAGATCATCGAGGTCTTCGGCAGCGCGGGGTTCACGTTCGGGATCACGAAGAAGTCGTAGTCGGTACCGGCCTTCATCTTCAGCGTGTTCAGGTTGCCGCTGAACCAGGTGCCGAAGTTGATCATCGCGACGTCGCCGTTCTTCAGCTGCGCCTGCGGCTCGGTCTTCGAGCCCGGGTCACTGAAGTACCCGGCGTCGATCATCTTCTTCCACTCGTTCATCACCTCGACCACACCCGGGTCGGTGTACTTCGCCTTGCCTGCCGCGAGCTTGTCGTACAGGTCCGGGTCCTTGCCGGCCAGCAGCGTCTCGAACCAGACGAACGAGAACAGGATGTTGGTCTGGTAGAACGGCTTCACGCCGGCCGCCTTGACCTTGTCGGCGACCTGCGTCAGCTCGGCCCAGGTCTTCGGCGTCTGGGTGATCCCGGCCTTCTTGAAGACCGCCTTGTTGTAGTACATCACCCAGTAGCCGGCGTTCAGCGGGACGCAGTACTGCTTGCCGTCGAAGGTGAAGTACTGCTTGAGCTGCTCCGGGATGTTGCCGTCCGCAACCGCCTTGGTCCACTGGTCGGTGGTCTCGGCGACGAGCTTCTGGTCCACCAGATCCTGAAGCTCCTTGCCGGTGTGCCAGCTGAACAGGTCCGCCTTCTCCTTGGTCCGGAACGAGGACCGGATGAACGCGGTGTAGGTGTTCGAGTCGGAGTACCCGACCGGTTCCATGCCGACGCCGATGTCCTTCTTGCTCGCCGCACCGACCTGGGTGAAGGCGTCCTTCCAGCCACCCTTGTCGTTGTAGAACTTCAGTGAGTCGACAGGCTTGTCCTCGCCTTTCTTCGGGGCAGCGGCGCCGCCACCCCCACAGGCGGACAGCGCGAGCGCACCGGCGATCACCAGAGCCGCCAGCGCCTTCCTTCTGTTGCGTTGCATGTTGCGTCCTTCCAGCTCAGGGTTGCTGAAGTCGTTGGTTGATGACAGCGAGGACGCCGTCCAGGTGTTCGCGGGTGAGGAGTTCGGCGAGGTCGGGGTCGCCGGAGCGGATCGCGTCGTAGATGGCGCGGTGCTCGTCCAGGTCGGCCTGGCGGTCGCCGTGGATGTGCAGGATCTCCAGCTGCTCCCGGGCGTTCACGACGGTCACCGACTCGACGACCTCCGCGAGGGTCGAGTTGCCGGACGCCTGGGCCAGTGAGCGGTGGAAGTCCATGTTCACCTCGGCCAGCTGCGCGTGGTCGCCGGATGCGATCAGCTCAGCCGCGGTGGTGAGGTCCTTGGCCATCTGCTCGAGTGCGGCCTCGCCACGGGTCCGGGCTGCCAGTGCGGCGACCGGCGGCTCGATGAGTGCACGTGCCTCGAGCAGCTCGACCAGACGGTCCGCACTGGGTGCGAGCGCCAGCGGGTTCGCGAGTACCAGCCGGCCGACGTTCGGACCGACGTACACGCCTGACCCGTGCCGGAGCTCCACGGCCCCGGTTGCCTCCAGTCGCCGCAGCGCCTCCCGCACAGTGGGTACGGCGACCTTGAACCGCTCGGCCAGCGACCGCACTGCCTCGAACTGATCGCCGGGCGCCAGCTTCCGCTCCGCGATCAGCGCGAGCATCGACGTCGCCAGGTCGTCCAGCAGACTCCGGCGTACGACGCCTCCCGATGTGCTCACTTCGACGCCGCCAGGGTCACCGAGAGGAACCGCGGGCGGTAGATGCTCACGTCGCCGTACAGCTCGTCACTCACCAGGCTGTTGACGTTGTAGCTGACCAGGAGCGACGTACCGCGCCGCAGGTCCGGGTGCTCGTGGGAGTTGTACGTGATGATGTTCCCGCCGGTCTCGGGGGTCTGGTACAGCTCGACCGGCTTCACCCACGGACCGGTCGGCGAGCAGGAGAAGTACCCGACGACGCTCTTGCTGAAGAGCTCCTTGGTGTTGTGCGTGACGAGCAGGTAGCCGTCGTTGAAGCGCGTGACACTGTGCTCGTTGGCGACTCCCTCCAGCACGCGGGCGGAGGCGCTCTCGTCGGCGGACCAGCCGGAGCCGGTCCAGTACTCCCACGGCTTGGCGGTCAGGTCGTCACCGCGGACCCGAGCAACGTGCTGGTACTTCGATGCGCCCAGGTCCTCGACGCCGTACACGTAGGTGTAGCCCTGGTCGCGCAGGAGCCAGCCGGACCACTGCACGTTCGCAGCGGACGGGAGCTGGGTGAGGCTCTTCAGCTTGTACGTCTTGCTGTCGAAGCGGGCCAGGTAGTTGCTGGCCCAGTGCCAGTCCCACTGACCCGTGCCGGTCTTCTCGAAGCGCAGTGCGACCACGTCGAGGTCCTGGCCGGCGTGACTCGTCTGGGCGGCACCGAACCAGTACCACCCGTTGGCGGGCGGCGGGACGAGCGCGGTGGGGTCGGCCGCCGTGCCGCCGGTGACCGTCTTCAGGCTCGTGCCCTGCTGGATCACGAACGAGTTGTTGATGAACGGAGTGGTCTTCGGGCGGGTGCCGTCGGCGTTGACCGGGCCGAGGAACGTGTCGGAGAAGATCCACGCCGTACGGCCACCGGAGAGCGGGACGGAGTAGGTGCTGTCCGCACCCGTCCAGCCCTTTCCGGTGTTGCTGTAGGCGTTCAGCAACCCCTCCGGTGCGGCGTGGGGTGTCGTCTTGGCGGTCCAGTTCGTCTGCACCGCGCTGCATGTCGAAGGGGCGGCGGAGGCAGCGGGGACAGCGAGGCCCGCTGCCGTGAGAGACAACGCGACAACTGCAACCAATGGGCGGGACATGAAAATGATCAGATCACTTGGTCATTTTCGGTGTCAACCCTTCCTCTTCCTTCTTCTTTCTCTGTGTTCTTGCGCTTACTGCACGTGGTGAGGCGAGCAAGAAGGTCAGGGTTGTCTCCGGGGGAGTACGGAGCGTGGTTCTACCGGTCAGGTGGGAGGATCGACGGCATGAAGAACTTGATCATCAGGCTGCTGGCCAACGCGATTGCGCTGGCGGCGGCGACCTGGCTCGTGTCCGGGATCACTCTCGAGGGCGCGACCACCAGCCGGCGACTGCTCACGCTGCTGATCGTCGCCGCGATCTTCGGCGTCGTGAACGCGATCGTGAAGCCGGTGGTGAAGCTGCTGTCGCTGCCGCTGCTGATCCTCACCCTCGGCCTGCTGACCTTCGTGATCAACGCGGTGATGCTGTGGCTGACGTCCTGGATCACCGGCAAGCTCGACGTCCAGTTCCACGTCGACGGCTTCTGGTCCGCGCTGTTCGGCGCACTGATCATCAGCATCGTCGGCATGATCCTGAACGCGGTGCTGCCCGAGAAGGCCGAAGTGCACTAGTGCGGGTGGAGATTGTCTGCACCGGCAACATCTGCCGGTCGCCGATGGGCGAGGTGGTGCTGCGCGCCAAACTCGCCCAGGCCGGTGCCGGCGACGTCGAGGTGACCAGCTCGGGCCTCGGCGCCTGGCACGTCGGCGACCGGATGGACCCGCGGGCCGCGGCCGCCCTGCGCCGCCGCGGGTACGACGGCAGCTCGCACCGGGCCCGTCAGTTCGACCCGGCCTGGTTCGCCGAGCGTGACCTGGTGCTCGCGATGGACTCAGGCCATCTGGACGCGCTCAGCCGGCGCGGCGCGGCACAGCTGTTCGCGCGGGACGACGTACCGGATCCGTATTACGGCGAGGACGACGGGTTCGACGAGGTCCTCGCGCAGATCGAGAAGGCGGCCGACCAGTGGGTCGGCCGCCTCCGCGGTCAGCTCTAGCTCTGGCCGAGCTCCGACTTCAGCGCGACGAACCACTCCACGCCCGGGTCGAACTCCTTGCCGCCGGCGATCCGCGGGAACTCGATCGCGCGCAGCTCGTCGCCACGCTCCTCGTCGTGGCCGACCACGCCGGACTCACCGCGCAGCGCCGCGTCGACGGCGTAGTCGGTGCACTCCTTGATCAGCGCGAGGTCGCGGTCGTTGGCCGCGGCCGAGCGGCTGAAGTACCCGCTCTTCTGCACCATCGTCTTCTCGGCGCCGATCCGCTCCGCGAACTGCTTCGCGAACCACGCACCTGGGTTGATGGTGTCCAGCTTGACGTGCCCGAACGGGTCCCGCCCGACCTCCTCGCCGCGCGCCTCCATCTCGGCCACGATCGACGGTACGCCGGCGCCCTCGGACAGGAAGATGTTGACGCAGTCCTCGGAGTCCATCACCTTGCGCAGCCGCTCGGCCTCGGCGTCCAGGTCGATCGTTGCCTCCGGCACGTACACCGCGTGCACCGACCAGCCGCCCTTGGTCAGGCCGATGCCCGGGTTCCACTCCTGCTCATCGACCCACTGCTGGTAGGCCTGTGCCGTTGCCGCGGTCAACCATCCGCAGTTCCGGCCCATCACCTCGTGGACGATCAGCATCCGCGGGTTCGAGCTGTGCTCGGCGATGATGTTGCGGGCGAACAGCGCGCCCTGCTCGGCCGCGGTCCACGCGCCCAGGCTCTGCCGGATCGGGATCACGTCGTTGTCGATGGTCTTCGGCAGGCCGACGACCGTCAGGTCGTAGTCGTGCTCGTGCAGGTACGCCGCGAGGTCGGCGGCCGTGGTGTTGGTGTCGTCACCGCCGATGGTGTGCAGGACGTCGACACCGTCCGCGACCAGCCGCTCGGCGGCGACCTGGAGGGCGTTCTGCCCGTCCTGGATCAGGCCGCGCTTGACCAGGTCGGCGGTGTTGGTCAGCTTCACCCGGCTGTTGCCGATCGGGCTGCCGCCGAACTTGTGCAGCACCGACGCCTGCTCCCGCACCTCCGGGGTGACGTCGAGGAACCGGCCGCTGAGCAGGCCGTGGTACCCGTTCAGGTAGGCGATGATCTCCACGTCGGGCGCGACTTCGGTGTAGCGCTCGATCAGTCCGCCGACGGCGGACGACAGGCAGGGCGCGAGCCCGCCGGCGGTGAGCAGGGCAACTCTGCGGACAGACTTGTCGGCAGCCATGGTCCAGGTCCTTCCGGGAGTGTCGCTGAAATCGCCACCAGACTAGTGATGCAGACCACTCTTGAGGGTGGTTGGGGTTCACCCAACGGACAGCGGGACGCTCCGTGGCGGGACGGGCGTGGACACGATGAAGGAACTTGTTGTCTGGCCGTGGATCAGGAACTTGTCGAGGACGTCCTCGAGGGCGGCGATCTCGGGGACCTGGACGCGCATCAGGAAGCAGTCCTCGCCGGAGATCCGGTGGCACTCGACGACCTCCGGGGTCCGTCCGGCCAGTTCGATGATCTTCGGGATCTGATTCGGCCCGGGCCGCAGTCGCACCCAGGCCGCGACCGGCCGGCCGAGCGCCGCCGGGTCGACGTCGAGGCGGTACCCGCGGATCACGCCGGACTCCTCCAGCCGAGCGACCCGCTCCCGGATCGTCGGCGTCGACACCCCGAGCCGGCGAGCGAGTTCGGTGGTCCGCAGCCGGGGATCCGCCGTCAGCTCGTTCAGAATCCGGGTATTGAGCTCATCCAGCACGGGACTTCTCGTTTCGGTAAGCAAGACCGCCTCCTCGGCTCCGAACTGCCATGGAATCACCGAACGTCCGTTTCTACTGTAGTGACCGTGCCTTCACTCGTCGAAGCTCCGTCCCGCACCGGTCTCGCGACGGGCGCCGCCGCGGTCACGGTCGTCCTGTGGGCGTCGTCCTTCGTCGCCATCCGGCACGCCGGCGCGGAGTTCTCCGCGGGCTCGCTGGCCCTGGCCCGGCTGGGACTGGGCAGCGTCTTCCTCGGCGCGCTCCTACTCACCCGGCCGCGCCCAGAGCCTTCCGTACGCCGTTGGCCCGCGCACCGCGACTGGCTGCCGCTGATCGCGTGTGGCGTGCTCTGGTTCGGCGTCTACAACCTGGCCCTGAACGAGGCCGAGCGCCGCCTCGACGCCGGTACGTCGGCCATGCTCGTCCACATCGCCCCACTACTGATCGCCGTACTCGCAGGCATCGGTCTCGGTGAGGGCTTTCCCAAACAGCTGGTGATCGGCGGTCTGGTCTCGTTCGCCGGCATCGTCGTCATCGGTACGTCGACCTCCAACGGCAACGCCGAGACCTGGGGCGTCGTCCTCTGCGTCGTCGCCGCGATCTCGTACGCCGTGGGTGTGGTGACGCAGAAGCCACTCCTGAGTCGGCTACCGGCCGCTGAAGTCACGTGGCTCGCCTGCACCATCGGTGCGGTCATCTGCCTGCCGTTCGCGCCCACTCTGGTCAGTGAGCTGCGCACTGCCGACGCAGCGACCATCTGGTGGGCCGTGTACCTCGCAGCGTTCCCCACTGCTCTCGGCTTCACCACGTGGGCCTTTGCGCTCCGCCGTACCAGCGCCGGTCGGATGGGCGTCACCGTGTACGCCGTACCGGCTGTCGCCATCGTGCTCGGGTGGCTGTTCCTTGGTGAGGCTCCAACCGTTTTGGCCTTGGCCGGTGGCGCACTGTGCCTCGCCGGGGTCGCAATCTCCAGGAGGACTGCATGAAGTTCGGTGTGTTCGTTCCGCAGGGCTGGCGGATGGATCTGGTCGAGCTGGCGGACCCGGTCGAGCAGTGGGAGGCAATGACCGCTGTGGCCAAGGCAGCCGACGCAGGTCCGTGGGACTCGATCTGGCTGTTCGATCACTTCCACACCGTGCCTGAGCCGGTCCGCGAGACCGTCTTCGAGATGTGGACCACGACGGCCGCGCTGGCGCGCGACACTACCCGGGTGAACCTGGGCCAGCTGGTCGGCTGCAACGGGTACCGCAACCCCGCACTGCTCGCCAAGATGGCCGCCACGGTCGATGTCGCCAGCCACGGCCGCATGTACGCCGGTATCGGCGCAGGCTGGTCGGAGCACGAGTGGAAGGCGTACGGGTACCCCTGGACCAGCCAGAAGGAGCGGATGGGTTCCTTTGTCGAGGCCGTCGAACTCATCCACCGCCTGTGGACAGAGGACGACGTGGAGTTCCAGGGCCAGTACCACGCGGTCGACAAGCCGTACGTCGTCCCGCGGCGCAAACCGAAGCTCTGGATCGGTGGGGGCGGTGAACGGGTGACACTGCGACTCGTGGCGAAGTACGGCGACGCGTGCAACTTCGGGACCGGGCGGGTGGACGTCATCGAGCGCAAGCTCGCCATCCTGCGGCAGCACTGCGAGGAGGTCGGCCGCGACTACGACGAGATCACCAAGTCGACCAGTCTGAACGTCTTCCCGGTCGAGGCGGGCGCGGACCCGGTCAGCGCGACGGCCAAGGCACGCGGGCGGTACAGCCTGGAGGAGTTCCTGGAGAGCGGCTCCGGCGGGACGTCGCACGTGCTGGCGGAGGTGGTCACGACGAAACAGCTGAGTGAGCACGTGGAACGCCTCGCCGAGGCCGGCATCGACTACGTGATCTCGTACATCCCCGGCGTCGCCTACGACCACGAACCGATGCAGCGGTTCGCAGAGGACGTCGTACCCCAGTTCAGCTGAGCGAGCGCAGGTGCCGGTGGATGCCGTCGTACGCCGTCACCTGCGGGAGCAGCCGCTTCGGGATCTTGGTGACCATGCTGTAGTTGGCGTCGACCACGTTGGCCAGTGGGACCTCGCTGACCTGGCTGAGCAGCTGGTACGCGTCCAGCTTGTCCAGGCCGTAGAGCGAGCCGAGCCAGTTGACCATGTCGACCTGACCAGCCCGCCAGGCGTCCTCGAGCGGCCGGCTCGACGCGACGACGGCCAGGTAGTCGTCACTCTCCAACCGCGGCCAGACCGGTCCGGGCGTCTTCAGCAGGTCGACGATCAGTACGACGTTCATCGCGCCCTCGACCGCCGTACCGCAGGACTCGCCCTCACCCTGGCGGTAGTGGCCGTCACCGACGGAGAACAGGGCACCCTCGACGTTGACCCTCAGGTAGCAGGTTGTGCCGGCCCGCATCTCGGGCGTGTCCATGTTGCCGCCGAACGTGTCCGGCACCAGCGCCGAGCGAACCTCACCACCCGCCGGTGCCACTCCGACCGTGCCGAGCATCGGCTCCAGCGGCAGCGCCACCTCCAGGTCGCTGCCCTGCGCCTGGAACCCGACGGTCTGCCGAGCACTGTCCACCTCGTAGATCCAGGTCCGCTCCGGTAGCGGGTCCTGCAGCGTGGCGGTCCGGTCGGTGCTGGTCAGCCCGCCGAAGAACGGGATGGTGGCCGAGGCGCCCCAGCTCCGTGCGGGCGTCAGCTCGACGAGGTGCAGCACCAGCGTGTCGCCCGGTTCGGCACCCTCGACGTAGAACGGGCCCGTCTGCGGGTTCACGAACGGCATGTTCAGCGAGGCGCTCGCGAGGTCCGACGTACTGCGCAGGCTCCCGCCGAACGCGTCCTCGGTCCACAGGCGCAGCGCAGTACCGGGATTGACCCGGCGAACCGGTGGGACGCCTCCGAAGGTCCAGGCGAAGTCGGCGGGCTCGGGGGTGAATTCCAGAACGTCCACGCTTGGCAACTTAAGGTGTACAGGAGGTATTGGGCGAGCGATCAGCGGGTTCTCAGGCGATTCTCACAGTTGCGACTTACTCTCGGTTGCGGAACTTCGAGCGGAGCGGGGCAGACGATGCGGGTACTGGTGGTGGACGACGACCGGGCGGTCCGGGACTCGCTGCGCCGTTCGCTGGAGTTCAACGACTTCGAGGTGGTGACCGCGTCCGACGGCGCCGAGGCGCTCGCGGTGATCGGCAACGTCGAGCCGGACGTCGTCGTGATGGACGTGATGATGCCGCGGCTGGACGGGCTCGAGACCACCAAGGCCTTGCGGGCCGCCGGCAACAATGTGCCGATCCTGGTGCTCACCGCGCGGGACGCGGTCGCGGACCGGGTTGACGGCCTGGACGCCGGCGGCGACGACTACCTGACCAAGCCGTTCGCGCTCGAGGAGCTGCTGGCCCGGCTGCGCGCGCTGCTGCGCCGCAGCACCACGCCCGGCGAGGGCGGCCAGCGCGGCGAAGTGCTGCAGTACGCCGACCTCGTGGTCGACGTCGACGCGCACGAGGTGCACCGCGGTGACATGCCGATCCAGCTCACCCGCACCGAGTTCTCGCTGCTGGAGCTGCTGATCCGCAACCCGCGCCGCGTGCTCGAGCGCGCCGTCATCCTGGACGCGGTCTGGGGCTACGACTTCCCGACCACGGCGAACTCGCTCGAGGTCTACATCGGATACCTGCGCCGCAAGACCGAGGTGAACGGTCTGCCCCGGCTGATCCACACCGTCCGCGGCATCGGATACGTACTGAGAGACACCCCACCGTGAGTCAGCAGCACCCTGGCGACTTCCCGTCGTACGCCGATCGGGAGTCGCAACCGCAGGCGCAACCGCAACCCGAACGGCCCGTTGCCAGTAGCAATGGAAGTCGTGTGGCCGCGACCGCGGCCCGGACCCAGAACTGGTGGAACGAGACGCTCCACAAGCTGAGTCTGCATGCCCGCGTGACGCTGCTCGCGGCAGTCGCGGTCGGGCTCGCGGTGGCGATCGTGAGCGTCGCGGCGTACATCACGGTGCGTCAGCAGATGTACCAGAACCTCGACGACAGCCTGATCCAGCGCGCCGGCCAGGCGTCCCAGAAGGGCGTCCTGACCAACCTGGAGAACCTGCGCCGTGCCTCCGCGGACGCGCTCGGCCTGAGTGACATCCGGGTCGGCGTGCTGAGCGCCGACGGCGTCCAGTACGGCGCCCAGAACAGCCCGCTGCCGCCCATGGGGGACGACGAGCTGCAGATCGCCCGCGACCAGGGCAACCAGGCGAGCCTGCGCACTGTGGGCGTCCGGAACGGTCCGCACTACCGCGTTGTCGCGGTCGCGGCCCGCTACTGTCCGGCCGGGTACAGCAACGAGTGCCAGGAGGACGCGAACTTCCTGCAACCCGGTGCGCTCGTGGTCGCGCAGTCGCTGGGGTCGATCGACCAGACCCTGCACAACCTGGGCATCGTGCTGTGGGCGTTCGGGCTGATCGGTGTCATCGGCGCCGCGCTCGCCGGCAATGCCGTCGCCCGGTCCGGTCTACGGCCGCTGGCGCGGCTGACCGGTGCGGCCGAGCACGTCGCACGGACGGAGGACCTGAAACCCATCCCAGTGGCAGGGACGGACGAGATCTCCCGGCTGGCGAATGCGTTCAACGCGATGCTGGGTGCGCTCGCGCAGTCCCGCGACCGCCAGCGCCGCCTTGTCGGTGACGCCGGCCACGAGCTGCGCACTCCGCTCACCAGCGTGCGGACGAACCTGGATCTGCTCGCTCAGGCCGACAAACGCGGCGGTCTCCGTCCCGAGGATCGCCAGCAGCTACTGGACGACGTACGCGCTCAGATGGACGAGCTGACGACGCTGATCGGCGACCTGACCGAGCTGGCCCGCGACACACCTCAGGTGCGCAACGCGGAGCTGATCGAGCTCTCCAACGTCGTCGAAGACGCAGTGCTGAAGGTACGCCGACGCGCGCCCGGGCTGGAGTGGGACGTCGAGCTGTCTCCGTTCCCGGTGTGGGGTGACGAGCGGCTGCTGGGGCGTGCCGTGACCAACCTGCTGGACAACGCCGCGAAGTACAGCGTTCCTGAGGACTCGGAGCAGCACAGCGACGCGCAGTCCGTCGGGCACGTGACGGTGCGCCTGCAGGACGGCGTACTGACGGTGACCGACTCCGGGCCGGGCATCGCCGAGGCCGACCTGCCGCACGTGTTCGAGCGGTTCTACCGCTCCAGCGAGGCGCGCAGCCGCCCCGGATCGGGCCTCGGCCTGGCGATCGTGAAGCATGCGGCGGAGCAGCACGGCGGGATGATCTACGCGCGCAACGTGCCCGGAGCCGGGGCGCAGTTCACGCTCTGGCTGCCGCACGCGGCGACGCAGAGTCGCTGACAGGTTCCCAACAGATCCTTCAGGGGATCTTCACAGAGTTCTTCGGCCACTCCGAGCGGATCTTCAGGGGCCTCTCAGGTCCGGCCGACACAGTAATTGCCATGACCGAGAACCAGCCGCAGCAGCCAAACCAGCCCGGCCAGAACCCACAGGGACCGCAGGGGCCGGAGCGGACGCAGCAGTTGCCGATGTACGGGCAGCATCAGCAACAGCAGTACGCGCCGCAGGGTGGGCAGCCACGGCCGGAGTTGGGGCCGCAAGGGCAGCGGCCGGGCCAGTACCCCGCAGGTGGGGGTGGCTACCCGCAGTTCGGGGCTCCGGGGACGCATCAGGGGACGTCTCCGGAGCCGAACTGGCCCTTCGGACCGCAGCCCGCGGCGGCCACGGCCACCAAGGAGAAGCCGAAGCGGCGCGCCGGACTGGCGCTGGTGGCGCTGACCGCGCTTCTGGTCGGTACGGCGGGCGGTGTCGGGGGCGCGGCCGTCTACTCGGCCACCAACGACCACACCGCGAACACCCCGTCGGTGACCGCCCCGCTGAACGGCAACCAGGCGGCGCCGGTGTCGACGCCGGACGGCTCGGTGCAGAGCGCCGCCGCGAAGGTGCTGCCGAGCGTGGTGAAGATCGCGGTCGCGACCCAGCAGGGTGAGGCGACCGGGTCCGGCATCGTGATCAGCAAGGACGGCCTGATCGTCACCAACAACCACGTGGTCTCGGGCGCCGGGCAGGGCGCGAAGCTGAGCGTGGTGCTGAACGACGGCCGGACGGTATCAGCCACGGTCAAGGGCACCGACCCGCTCACCGACCTCGCCGTCATCCACGCCGACGCGACCGATCTGACGCCGGCCACGCTGGGGCAGAGCGGCAAGCTGGCGGTCGGCCAGGGCGTGGTCGCGATCGGCTCGCCGTTCGGCCTGGAGGCGACCGTGACCAGCGGTATCGTCTCGGCCCTGAACCGGCCGGTGACCTCGGGCGACTCGCAGCAGGACAGTACGACAGTCTTTCCAGCAATCCAGACGGACGCCGCGATCAATCCGGGGAACTCCGGCGGCGCCCTGATCGACCTCGCCGGCCAGGTGGTCGGTATCAACAGCGCGATCAAGACCGCCGGCGGATCGGGACAATCCGAAGGCGGCAACATCGGCCTGGGCTTCGCGATTCCGATCGACCAGGCCAAGCCGATCGTCGACGAACTGGTGGCCAAGGGCAAGGCCACGCATGCGCGGCTCGGTGTGACGGTCGGCGACGCGCAGTCCTCCGACGGGCTCACGAACGGAGCACGCCTCGGCGAGGTCACGTCCGGCGGTGCGGCGGACAAAGCCGGTCTCCAGTCAGGTGATGTGGTGACCGCTGTGGACGGCAAGGCGATCTCGTCAGGGGACGCGCTGGTCGCCGCTGTCCGTTCGCACCGCCCGGGCGACCAGGTGAAGCTCACGCTCACCCGCAGTGGCAAGGCCCAGACCATCACCGCCACACTCGGCTCCGACAACGGGAACCCAACCGGCTGACCAAGCGTCCAACCCAATACCGGACTGCGCCGCCCACCGAGCGGCGCAGTCCTTCTTTGTGACCGGTACGGTCCTGGCATGAGCTATGAGCAGCGGCCGCCGTTGGTGGCGGACGAGCGGACGCAGTTGGTGGGCTGGCTGGACCTGCAGCGCGCGCTGGTACGGCGGAAGCTGGAAGGGCTGGCGGAGGCCGACGAACGCCGGGCGGTGTTTCCGACGTCGCCGTTGATGACGCCGGTCGGGCTGGTGTCGCACCTGCGCTGGACCGAGCACTGCTGGTTCAACGTGATCTTCCTGGGTGAGCCGGAGGCAGCCAACCCGCAGTTCCGGAAGGAGCCGAAGAGCGCCGACTGGCTGGTGGAGGACGGCGTACCGCTGGCTCAGCTGCTGGACGAGTTCGACGCGCAGTGGGCGGAGTCGAACGAGATCACCGCGGCGCACTCCCTGGACGATGTGGCGAAGGACGCGGAGTTCCAGCCGACGCTGCGGTGGATCGTCATCCACATGGTCGAGGAGGTCGGCCGGCACCTCGGGCATCTCGACACCATGCGGGAGCTGCTCGACGGGCAGAAGGGGTATTACTAGTCGTCGTGGAGATTCGGCGCGCGGAGGACCGGTTCCGGACTGCGAGTGAGTGGTTGGACTCTCGGCACTCGTTTTCGTTTGGGGAGTTTTACGATCCGGCGAATGTCGGGTTCGGGTTCCTGATGGCGCACAACGACGAGACGGTGGCGCCGGGGAGCGGGTTCGGGACGCATCCGCACCAGGACCTGGAGATCGTCACCTGGGTACTGCGGGGCGCCCTGGCGCACCGCGACTCGCAGGGGAACAGCGGTGCGATCCACCCCGGACTCGCGCAGCGGATGAGCGCCGGCTCCGGGATCCAGCACTCGGAGTGGAACGACGGCACCGAGCCCGTCCACTACATCCAGATGTGGGTCCGCCCGGACCGCTTCGACCTGCCGCCGTCGTACGAGCAGGCCGAACTCGACCTGACCACCGGCGAGCTGATCCCGGTCGCCTCCGGGCTCGCCAAGCACGCGACGTCCACCGCGATTCGCATCAACCAGCCGTCCGCCGGTCTGTCGGTGGCGCGACTCGCCCCCGGCGGATCGGTCGAGCTGCCACAGGCGCCGTACCTGCATCTGTTCGTCGCGAGCGGCACGGCACAGTTCGAGGGCGCGGGCGAGCTCGGTACGGCGGACGCCGTACGCCTCACCGGCTCGGACGGTGAACGCATCACCGCGGGCCCGGCGGGAGCGGAACTGCTGCTCTGGGAGATGGTCGGCTAGCGCCCTCACCAGGCCTGCGCCGGCCGCCACCACAGCCCCGGCCCGGTCGCTGCCAGGGCAAGGCTCGGATCAGCGAGTACGTCGTCACGCCGCAGCCCGGGCAGCGCCTGGTACCGGATCGTCGCGGTGTCGCAGACGAGCGCGAGCGGCCACCACAAGGCGCGCACGTAGGCCTCGGCCTGAGCCGGCCCGTCCCAGTCATAACAGCCCCGGTACATGCCGAACTCGTCGGCGGCGAACCACAGCTTCGACACGAACCCCGGGAAGCCGACGAACAACGGGGTGTTCAGCAGGCTCTCGGCCCGGAACCACCGATGCCCCTGCCCGCGGACGAACCGGAGGCTGAACCCGACGATCAACACGCACGGATCCAGCGGCTCAGCCCCGGTCAGCACCGTCTCCCGGTAGACCCACGAGCTCGAGCCGTCCGCGAACCGCACCCACACCCCGACCCGCTCCCGAGGCTGCCGGACCCGTCCCTGGGCCAGCTGTACGCCGGTCCGCGCCGCGCATCTCGCCAGTCGCGGCAACGCCGTCGGGAGCCGGAAGTGCTGCACGTCTCCGACCATGGTGACCTCCCATCCACCACGGTCGGCCCGCGAACGGCCCGCGACAACGCCGGAAGGACTCCGTCGCGCGGGACCTTCCGCTAGTCGGCTTGTTCGCTCATCGTCCAGACGTGCCGCAGCGACTGGCCGGCGACGCCCTCGGGGTTCTGCGCGAAGCCCTCGACGAACTGGCTCATGTGTTGCTGCCAGCGCTGGTCGGTCGGATCGTTGCGGAGGTACGCGACCGCCGCCTCGAAGTCGTCGGACACGACCAGGTGGAAGAGGTCGCGGCCGCTGCGCCAGATCGACCAGTCACTGATCCCCGCGGCGTGCATCGCGGTGATCAGCTCCGGCCAGACGCGGGCGTGCTCGATCTCGTAGGCCTCTTCGGTACCGGGAATCAGGCGGCTGTGCAGCGCAAGGCGGGTCACAAAGGTGCAGGATACGCCGCGCGCGGCACCCGTGGAACGCGGTTCCAAAATCTCGGTGGACCTCTTCGCCGCCGATTCACGCAGCCTCTCGCCCCCGATTCGCACCGCCTCTGCCGCCAACTCCTGAGCGGTCAGGGGCGTCGTACTTGGGTGGATTGAGTAGTTTCGCCCTCGTGGCGAACCGGCCACACGCCGAAGACTGTGCCCCGGTGTCCATCCGTCGTCGTGCGAGAGTTGGGAAAGTGAAGCGAACCACTGCGATCGTCTGTCTGAGTAGTCTGCTGATCACTGCCGGGTGTTCGGACAGCAAATCCGGCGGCGGCAAGTCCGGGAGCGACGAGCAGCAGGCGTCGGGTGCGGTGATCAAGCAGTTCGCCGACGCCTGGGTGAAGGCCTGGGCGCCAGAGGGGAAGCCGGACGCGGCCGGGGCGCTCACCGACAACCCGACAGTGTTCGCCAAGCGGCTCGACGACGTCGACAGCGCGCTCGTCGCGAGCACCGTGACGGTGGCTCCGCAGGGTGACCCGAAGTGCAGCGACGGGAACAACTGCACGCAGGAGCTCGCCGTCGAGGCGCAACTGCGCGGCATCGGCACGATGAAGTGGACCAGTACGGCGACCGCGGTGAAGACCGGCGACGCCTGGAAGGTGAAGGCCGCGGGCGACACGATCTACCCCGGCCTCGGCGACAACAACTACCTGAAGCGGGTCCGCGCGCTGCCGGCCCGCGCCTCGATCCTGGACCGCAACGGGGTCGCCCTGACCGCGAACCGGCAGGTCGTGATCGTCGGCGTCGCGGCGGGGACCAAGGCCACCGCGGCGACGTACGCGGCGTTCACGAAGTACCTCGATGTGGACGGCACGAAGCTCGCCGCGCGGGCGAAGGCGGCGCCGGCCGGCCAGTTCGTGGACGCGATCACGATCCGGGCCGAGGAGTGGGAGGCGCTCCGGCCGACGATGAGTAAGCTGCCGGGTGTGCTCACCATGGGCGGCACCCAGTCGCTGCCGCCGAACGCGACGTTCGCCCGGTCGCTCATCGGCACCATGAAGACCGCGACCGCGGACACGCTGAAGAACGCCGGCCCGACCGCGTCCACCCAGGACCAGGTCGGCACGACGGGCCTGCAGTACGCGTTCCAGCAGCAGCTCGCCGGTACGCCGGGCGGCACGGTCACGCTGCGGGACGGCAAGACGAAGCTGACGATCAAGACCGTCTTCAGCCAGCAGGGCACCGCCGGCAAGCCGGTGAAGACCACGCTGGACACGAACATGCAGAAGACCGCCGAGGCCGCGCTGGCGACCAGCAAACTGCCGGCGTCGCTGGTCGCGGTGCAGGCGTCCACCGGCCAGATCCTGGCGGCCGCGAACGGCCCGCAGGTGGCGAGCTACAACCGCGCCTTCCAGGGTCGCTATGCACCGGGCTCGACGTTCAAGATCGTCACCTCGGCGGCGCTGCTCGGCAACGGTGAGACCGCGGCGACCCCGCTCCCGTGCACGGACACCATCAACGTGTTCGGTAAGACCTTCAAGAACTACGACGCGCTCGCGGCGTACGGCGCGGGCACGATGCAGAAGGCGTTCAACGAGTCCTGCAACACCGCGTTCATCTCGCAGCACGCGCGGCTGCCGAAGGACGGGATGACCAAGGCCGCGGCGATGTTCGGCATCGGGCGCGACCTGAACCTGTCGCTCTCGGCGTACGGCGGTCAGGTCCCGGCGCCGAAGGACGACGTCGAGGAAGCGGCCTCGATGATCGGCCAGGGCACGGTCACCGCCAGCCCGCTGGCGATCTCGCTGGTCGCCGCCACGGTCGACCACGGGACCGCGATGAAGCCGGTGCTGGTGCCGGGCAAGGACGCGGCCGGCGCGGCCGCCTCACCGTTGCCCGCGGCAACTGTCGCGGCGCTGCGGACGTTCATGCGGACGACGGTCACCGGTGGTACCGCGAAGGTGCTGGCCGGGAACGGCGCGGTCGCCGCGAAGACCGGTACCGCGGAGGTCGTCGTGAACGGCAAGGTCACCACGAACGCCTGGATGGCCGGCTACCGCGGCGATGTCGCGTTCGCGGTCATCGTGGAGGGTGGCGAGTCCGGTTCGCACACGGCCGGCCCGATCCTGAAGACGTTCCTGTCCAGCTTCAAGTAGGAAGTTCCTGAGAGTTGGCTGAAAGCCCGCGATGACGGGGATTTCGTCACTTACCGTTTCCGGATGGAAAGCCTGACGTGTCCCAAGTGTCATGGGCCGATGCGGACGTACGAACGCAGCGGCATCACCGTCGACCAGTGCGGTGACTGCCGCGGCATCTTCCTCGACCGCGGTGAACTCGAGCGACTGGTGGACGCGGAGGCTCGGTTCAACGGGCCACCGCGCCGCGAGGAGAAGCACCACGACGACCGGCGGTACGACGAGCGTCGCGACGACGACCGCCGGTACAGCAACCAGCAGTACTCGAACCAGCAGCACCCGCGGAAGAAGAAGAAATCCTTCCTGGAGGATCTCTTCGACTGAGCTACCGCTGTACGGCGATCACGGTGCCCTGAGCGACGGCGCACAGCGTCTCGGCGTCGTCGGCCACCGTGCGGAGCTCACACGTGCACGTCGCCTGCCGGCGGCCCGCGTGCACCACCTTCGCCTCGGCCCGGAGCAGCGTGCCCCGGGCCGGGCGGAGGTAGCTGATCGTGAACCCACCGGTCAGCACCTCCGGGCCGAGCGCCGTACCGCCCGCGAACGTGAGGGCGTTGTCGGCGGCATAACCGAGGACGCCGCCGTGCAGGAACCCGTTCTGCTGCAGGAGATCCGGCCGGATGTCGAGCTCCAGCGTCGCGCCCCCGTCGCCGAACGCCGTCACCCGCGCGCCCAGCAACACGCTGAACGGCTGCGTCGCCAAGAGCTTCTGCGCCATCTCCAACGTCAAGTCCGCCACCCGCGCACGATATGTCAGTTGCTGCAACGCAGTGCGGAGGTTGCTGTGTCGCGGGTGTGCGAGGTCTAGGGTCAGGAGCGTGACGACGCCCTCGGTGCAGCTGCGCCCGATTACCGATGCCGACTACCCGAGCTGGATGGAGCGCGCCGCGGCGTCGTTCGCGGCCGGGATCGGCCCGGCCCGTGGACTGAGCGCCGACGAAGCGCTGGCGTTGGCGTACGAGGAGACCGAGAAGCTGCTCCCGGAAGGGCCGGCCACCGACCAGCAGCTGATCTGGATCGCCTGGGCGGGCGACGAACCGGTCGGCAGCCTGTGGATCAGCACCCGGTCGCGGGTGCCGTTCATCTACGGCATCGAGGTGGACAGCCGGCAGCGCGGCAAGGGGTACGGACGCGCGATCATGCTGGCCGCGGAGGACGAGTGCCGCCGCCTGGGCTACACCCAACTGGACCTGAACGTCTTCGGCGACAACGGTCCGGCGATCGCGCTGTACGACTCGCTCGACTACGCCGTGACCTCCCAGCAGATGCGCAAGTCCCTCTGAAACTCGCTGGACGACGCTTTCCCGGTCGGCTTACCGTGGCGGTGGCAGCCGCACTCGAAAGGACCCACAGGGAGCGATGTCGACACCCCGCCGAGAGATCGGCTGATTCGGTGGTCGTCCTGCGCTCTGCGCGTTGCGCGGTCGCGCTGCCCGGTCCGACAGTCAACCGACTCTTTCGAAAGCGGTGTTGCTTCCGTGACGCCTGTTCACGACCTTCCGCCTGTTATCGCGGCGCATGATCTGACCAAGACCTACACCTTTCACAAGCAGCAGGCCGGGCTCGGCGGGGCGCTGAAGAGCCTGGTCAGACGCAAGTACGAGACCCGGCTCGCCGTCGACCGGATCGGCTTCGAGATCGGCCGGGGTGAGGTCGTCGGCCTGCTCGGCCCGAACGGCGCCGGCAAGACGACCACGCTGAAGATGCTGTCCGGCCTGCTGTACACCACCTCCGGCGACCTCGAGGTGCTCGGCCACACGCCGTCCGACCGCAAGCACGACTACCTGCGCCGGATCGCGCTCGTGATGGGCCAGAAGACGATGCTGTGGTGGGACGTCCCGGCGATGGAGAGCCTCCTGCTGCACAAGGACATGTACGGCCTGTCCACCGCGGAGTTCGACCGCAACGTCGCCGAACTCGCGGAGCTGCTCGACGTCGAGCACCTGCTGAACGTCCAGGTCCGCAAGACCTCGCTCGGTGAGCGGATGAAGCTCGAGCTGATGGCCGCGCTCGTGCACGGCCCGGAGATCCTGTTCCTGGACGAGCCGACGATCGGCCTGGACGTCGTCGCGAAGGCGCGGGTCCGGTCCTTCCTGGCGGAGCTGAACCGGCTCCGCGGTACGACGGTCCTGATCACCAGCCACGACATGGACGACATCGAGGCGCTCTGCTCGCGGGTGATGATCATCGACCACGGGCGACTGCAGTTCGACGGCGCACTCGACGAGCTGGTCCGGACCGCGCGACCACGCAAGCTCGTGCGAGCGACGTACGCGACGCCGGTCGACGGTGCGCCGCTCGCCGGGTTCGACGGGGTCACGGCGGTCGACGTGTCCGGGCAGACGGTGAAGCTCGAGGCCGACCGGGAGCGGGCCGGTGCGGTGATGGAGCAGCTGACGCGGCTCGGTCCGCTGGTCGACCTGGATGTCGCGGACGCCGACGTCGAGGACATCATGCGGGAGCTGTTCCAGCGCCGGAGCTCGCTGTGAGGAGCACCGTCGTACGAAACCTCCGCGTCGTACGGCGGATGACGGCGGGCGAGATCGCGCAGCAGTCGGTGTACCGCGGGGCGTGGGTGATCTTCATGCTCGCGAACATCTGCGTGCCGATCATCTCGCTGCTGATCTGGCGGACGGCCCTCGCGAACGGGGCCCAGTTGCCGGTCGACGAGCGGTACGTGACGACGTACTTCGTGCTGCTCGGGTTCGTCACGATGGCGACGTCGTCGTGGATGGCCGGGTTCCTCGCGAACGACATCCGGCTCGGGAAGCTGTCCAGCTGGATGGTGCGGCCGGCGTCGCTGCTGGTCGGGTTCGTCGCGAACAACCTGTCGGAGAAGTTCCTGAAGCTGTTCGCGCTGGTGCCGATGATCGGCATCGTCTGGTGGATCTTCCGCGACTCGATGAACATCCCGGCCGGCCCCGGTCGTTGGGTTCTGTTCGCGATCAGCATCCTGCTCGGGGCGGTGCTGGTGTTCACGATCGACATCCTGATCGCCGCGCTGGCGTTCTGGATGGACGACGTGAGCGCGCTCGTACAGGCCCGGGTGATCATCGCGAGCGTCCTGTCCGGGGCCGTCGTACCGCTGGCGCTGATGCCGGACTGGTCGCGCGGGTTCGTCGACCACCAGCCGTTCCGGTACACGGTGTCGTTCCCGGTCGAGATCGTCGCGGGTCAACTCACCGGCAGCGAACTGGCATCCGGCCTGGCGATCCAGTTCGGGTACGTCGTCGTACTCGGGGTGCTCGCCCGGCTCGTCTGGGCCGCGGGGATCCGCGCGTACTCGGCGGTGGGCGCATGAGCATGCACACCGAGGAGCGGCAGCCGCTCGACCGTAGCTGGGCGCACAAGCAGTGGCGGCATGTGCGGTTGTGGCGGCGGTTTCTCGGGCAGGCCGTGGTCCGTGAGACGCACTACCGGGCGCATTTCCTGACCACGTTGCTCGTCGGGCTGGTCCAGCTCGGGCTGGGGATCGTGCCGACGTTGCTGCTGTTCGGGTTCACGTCCGAGGTGCACGGGTGGTCCCGGGCGGAGGTGATCGCGCTGGTCGGGGTGTTCCAGATCGTCACCGGGCTGCTCGCGACCTTCGTCGCGCCGAACTTGAACCGCATGACGACGTACCTGACCGAAGGTGAGCTCGACGGTGTACTGCTGCGGCCGGTGTCGAGCCAGTTCTACCTGACGCTGCGGTGGATCAACGTCGCCGAGCTGACGAACGTTGCCAGCGGCATCGTCGTGCTCGTGATCGGGCTGGTGCAGTCGGGGATCCGGCCGAGTGCCGGGCAGGTGCTGCAGGCCGTCGTACTCGTCGGATGTGGGCTGGTGCTGCTCACCGCGGTGTGGTCGGCGATGTCGTTTCTGGCGTTCTGGCTGCAGTCGGTCGGGCCGATCGGGGTGGTGTTCCTCAGCCTGGCCGAGGCCGGGCGGTATCCGCTGGTGTTCTTCCCGGTCGCGGTGCGGACGTTCCTGACGTTCGCGTTCCCAGTGGCGTTCGCGACGACGTACCCGGTGCGCGCGATGGCCGGTGACCTCGGCTGGGGAACCGTCGCGCTCGGGATCGGGCTCGCGGTGGTGGCGACGTTGCTCGTCCGGTTGTTGTGGCGGCGCGGGCTGCTGACGTACTCCAGTGCGTCCAGCTGATGTGGTTACCTGTGACGTATGAGCTGGTGGGTCCTGCACGTGGACATGGATCAGTTCATCGCGGCCGTCGAGATCCGGCGTCGGCCTGAGCTTCGCGGGCTGCCTGTCGTGGTGGGTGGGTCGGGCGACCCGACCCAACCACGGCAGGTGGTCGCCACCGCGTCGTACGAGGCACGGGAGTACGGCGTGCACTCGGGGATGCCGGTGCGGGCGGCGTACAAGAAGTGTCCGGACGCCGTCTTCCTTCCCTCGGACCCGGCGGCGTACGAGGCCGCGTCGACCGAGGTGATGGACACGCTGCGGACGTTCCCGGTGGTGGTCGAGGTCTGGGGCTGGGACGAGTGCTTCGTCGGCGCCGAGACCGACGATCCGGAAGCGCTGGCGGCTGAGCTGCGGGCCGCGGTGGCGGAGCGCACCGGGCTCACGTGCTCGGTCGGCATCGGCGACAACAAGACCCGCGCGAAGCTGGCGACCGGCTTCGCGAAACACCAACGCTCGCACGCCGTCCCTTTTGAGAGCGCCGACGGGTCCGGCAGCGTCGACGGCGTCTACCGCCTGACCGCGGCCAACTGGCGCACCGTGATGAACCATCGCCCGGTCCGCGACCTGTGGGGCATCGGCAGCCGGATGGAACGCAACCTCAACGAACTCGGCCTCACCACGGTCGCCGACCTCGCCACCGCCGACGTCGACGGTCTGAAGAAACGCTTCGGCCCGAAGATGGGCGCCTGGTACGCCGCCCTGGGCCGCGGCCTCGGCGACACGCAGGTGACCGACGTACCGCGGGAGCCGGTCTCCCGCAGCCACGAGGAAACCTTCCCCGAGGACCTCGCCGACCGCGCCGCCGTCGAACGCGAACTCCGCCGCATCGCCGTCGAGGTCACCGAGGAAGTGGTCGCCGAAGGCCGCACCATTCAACGCATCGCGGTCAAGGTCCGGTTCATCAGCTTCTACACCCCCATCAAGAGCCGCAAACTCAAGTCCCCCACCCAGGACCCCGAAGTCATCGCCACCACGGCCCTGGCCCTCCTCGACAAATTCACCCTCACCCGCCCCATCCGCCTCCTCGGCGTCCGCGTCGAATTCCTCCCACCCCAACAGTCCGACTGAGCGCCTTATATAACTTTGTTCAGCTAAAGTTATATAGTGGTCGAGGTGAACCAACCCGGAAGGACCCCGCTGGCAGTCGGCTGGGAGCGTTGCGCGTGGGAGGGCACCGACGGGCCGATGTCCCGTCGCGAACGCGCCGCCACCCGGGGCTTCTACCTGGCGTCGATCCCACCGGCGATCTCGGGCCTGGACTTCGCCGTACCGCCCGACGTCGCGGCCGAGGCAGAGGACGCCCTCGTCGAGATCTCGCGCTTCGATGCCGAACTGTCCGCCGCTCTCCCGCAAGCAGATGGCGAGCTCGCACCGCTCGCCGTCGTCCTGCTCCGCACCGAGTCGGCCTCCTCGTCCCAGATCGAAGGTGTCACCGCGGGCGCGAAGGCACTGGCGATCGCGACCCTGAACGAGTCCGCCGGCCAGAATGCCCGGATGGTCGCCGCCAACGTCGAGGCGATGCAGAAGGCGATCGACCTGGCCGACGACCTCAGCACCGATTCGATCCTCGCCGCTCACCGCGCGCTGATGCACGATCAGGCCTACGCGCTTCCCGGACGAACTCGGGACGGCCAGGTCTGGATCGGGGGCGGCCCGACCCCGCACACCGCGACGTTCGTCCCACCCCGGCACGAACGGGTCCCGGCGTTGCTGGACGATCTCGTCTCCTTCTGCCGGCGTACGGATGTCCCGGTGCTCCCCCAGGTCTCTATCGCGCACGCCCAGTTCGAGACGATTCACCCGTTCAACGACGGGAACGGACGGACCGGCCGGACTCTGGTGCACGCGATGCTGCGCCGGTCCGGCGTGACCAGGCGTCTCACGGTCCCGGTCTCGGCCGGTCTGCTGATCTTCACCGAGGAGTACTTCGACGCGCTCGGCTCGTACCGCGAAGGCGACCCCACACCGATCGTCAGGCAGTTCACCCGCGCCTCGTTCGCCGCCGTCAGCAGCGGTCGGCAACTGGTCGACGACCTCACCGCAACCTTCGCCGTCTGGGAGGACGTGGTCCGGTCCCGGAAAGGCTCAGCCGCCCGAAGACTCCTGCCGCACTTGCTCAGTCAGCCGGCCATCACCGTCAAACACGTCCAGCAGCACCTAGGGGTCTCCCAGCCGGCCGCCCAGCGTGCCGTCGACCAGCTCGTCGCGACCGGAGTCCTCAGACAGATCTCCACCGGAAAGCGGAATCGCGCCTGGATCGCGCGCGATGTGATCGCAGCGCTCGACGATTTCGCAGCCCGCTCCGGCCGCCGCGGCTGACCCCGACCTGGACGAGCGCGGCAGGCTCCTCAGGTGGTGCTGAGGGTGCCGGCCAGGCGGGTGTGGCGTTCGGCGCTGGCAGGGTTCAGGCCGGTGATCTCGACGGTTTTGCCGTAGCGGGCGTACTTGGTGGTGATCGCGTCGAGGGTGGCGACCGTTGAGGCATCCCAGATGTGGGAGTCGCTGAGGTCGAGGACGACCGTGGACGGGTCGTTGCGGTAGTCGAACTGGTACACCAGGTCGTTGCTGGAGGCAAAGAACAGCTCGCCGGTCACGGTGTAGACCTTGCGATCACCGTCCTGTACGCCGGTGACTGTGGTGAAGTGTGCGACCCGGCGGGCGAACAGCACCATCGCGACGACCACGCCGACGACGACGCCGATCGCCAGATTGTGGGTGATGACGACGACCACGACGGTCGCGAGCATCACCAGGGTCTCGCTGCGCGGCATCCGGCGGAGCGTCTTCGGGCGGATGCTGTGCCAGTCGAACGTACCGACCGAGACCATCACCATCACCGCGACCAGCGCCGCCATCGGGATGTCGCCGACCAGATCGCCGAGCCCGACCACCAGGATCAGCAGGAACACGCCGGCCAGGAACGTCGAGATCCGCGTCCGTGAACCGGAGCCCTTCACGTTGATCATCGTCTGGCCGATCATGGCGCACCCGCCCATACCGCCGAAGAGGCCGGTGATCACGTTCGCGGCGCCCTGGCCCCAGGCCTCACGGGTCTTGTCCGAGTGTGTGTCGGTGACGTCGTCGACGAGTTTCGCGGTCATCAGGGACTCGAGCAGTCCGACGAGCGCCATGCCCACGGCGTACGGCGCGATGATGCGCAGCGTCTCGAGATTGAGCGGGACGTTCGGCCAGAACAGCGACGGCAGACTGTCGGGGAGCTTGCCCTCGTCGCCGACGGTCGGCACGGAGGTCGACGTCAGTACGACGATCGCCGTGACAGCGAGGATCGCGACGAGCGGCGCGGGCACCGCCCTGGTGAAGCGCGGGAGCAACACGATGATCGCGACACCGACCGCGACGAGCGGGTACACCAGCCACGGCACGTGGACCAGGTGCGGGAGCTGCGCGAGGAAGATCAGGATCGCCAGCGCGTTGACGAAGCCGACCATCACCGACCGCGGGATGAACCGCATCAGCCGCGCAACGCCGAGCAGACCGAGCCCGATCTGGAGTACGCCGGCCAGCAGTACGGTTGCGACGAAGTAGTCGAAGCCGTGATCACGCATCACCGGTGCGATCACCAGCGCGACCGCGCCGGTCGCCGCCGAGATCATCGCCGGCCGACCGCCGAGGAACGCGATCGACACCGCCATCGTGAACGAGGCGAACAGGCCGACGCGCGGATCAACGCCCGCGATGATCGAGAAGCTGATCGCCTCCGGAATCAGCGCGAGCCCGACGACGAGGCCGCCGAGTACTTCGGTCCGCAGCCGCCCGGGCGACCGCAACGCCGCACGGACCGAGGTGATGTCGGGATTTTCGGGCATGGCTGACTCAGGCGTCAGCGACGTCATGCGAACTCCAGGTCGAGGAAGGAGCGAGGCGGGCGAGGAGCACCAGAACGCCGCAACCCTACCCGAACGTAAGAGTAGAGTTGAACTCGTCCTGCCGGCCGGACGACGCCGGAGCGTTATCCTTCCCGGACCACGAGCCGTGCCGGCGGCGGACGAAGGCGTCAGGAGAGCGCACACGATGGGCGAGCACATGCAGATCGGCGAGGTCGCCGACCGCGTCAAGCTCAGCCTGCGCACGATCCGCCACTACGAAGAGGTCGGCCTGGTCCCGCCGTCGGCCCGCAGCAAGGGCGGCTTCCGCCTGTACTCCGAGTCCGACGTCGAGCGACTGCTCCTCATCAGGCGGATGAAGCCGCTGGGCTTCACCCTCGAGGAAATGGCGGACGTCCTGGACCTCCTGGACAAGCTGTCCACGGACACCGCTCCGGAGTCCCGAGCCGCCCTCCTCGACCGCCTGACGATGTACCACGAGGCAGCGGCCAACCGGATCGTTGCCCTTCGGGAGCAACTGGACGTCGCGATCGGTTTCGCGGACAAACTGCAGGAACACCTGGACGTCCACGCACCGACCAAGAGCTGACACCCGCCGGGCACGCCGCGCGCCTGCCCGTCCAAGCCCGGCGCAGGCGTTTGAGGGGCCGGCCCCTCAAACGGTGGGGTGCGTAGCCAGAATTTCAGCAGGCATCCCGCACTTTGAGGGGCCGGCCCCTCAAACGGGACCAGCCGGGCGGCGGAGGGGCGGGCGGCTCAGCTGGCGATGTCAGAGGTTGTAGGTGCGCGTGGCCGTGGTGGCGAAGACGGACTCGCGTTCCGCGGGCGTGAGGTTCGAGGTCAGGGAGTCGGCGGTTTCGACGACGTCGGCGTACGACGCGGCGAGCAGGCAGACGGGCCAGTCGGAGCCGAACATGACTCGGTCCGGGCCGAAGGCGTCCAGGACCACGTCGGCGTACGGCTGCAGGTCGGCCACCGTCCACGACGACCACGGAGCCTCGGTGACCATGCCGGAGAGTTTGCACGTCACATTGGGGAGCGCGGCCAGCTCGCGGATCTGCCCCGCCCAGGGCCCCAGCGGCTCGCCGATGACGGGCTTGGAGATGTGGTCGACGACGAAGGTCAACTGCGGCAGGTTACGAGCGGTCTGGATCGCGGCCGGAAGATGCGGCGTCTTGGTGAGGAGGTCGTACGCAAGGCCCGCGTCGGCGACCGCCGCGAGGCCGCGCTGGACGTCGGGCCGGAGGAGCCAGTCGACGTCCGGTTCGTCGTGCACCTGATGCCGGATCGCCTTCAGGTACGAGCCGTCCGACCGCGCGATCAGCGACTCCAGCGTGGCGCGAACATCGTCCGCGGCGAGATCCACCCAGCCGACCACGCCGGCCACCAGATCGTTGCTCGCAGCAATCTCCAGGAACTCGCAGGTCTCCTCGACCAGCCCGACGGTCTGTACGACGACCGTCGACGTCACGCCGGCGGCAGCGGTGAGCGGTGCGAGATCCTCGATCGCGAAGCTGCGCCGGATGGGGTCCAGCTCCGGACCCACCATCCAGCTCTGCTCCCGGACACTCAGATCCCAGACGTGGTGATGCGCATCGACTCTGCTCATCCGCAACCCTTCCTCAGCCGACCCGGCGGTCGTCGATCGCGTCCTGGTTCCAGTCGATCCCCAGACCCGGCGCGTCCGGGGCGACCGCGTGCCCGTCGACGATATCCATCTCGGTCGACGTGATCGCCCGCAATTGCGGGATGTGCTCGACGTACCGCCCGTTCGGTACGGCGGCCGTCAGGCTCACGTGGAGCTCCATCAGGAAGTGTGGACACACCTCGAGGTTGAACGTCTCGGCGAGGTGCGCGACCTTCAGCCACGGGGTGATGCCGCCGATGCGCGCCACGTCCACCTGGACGATCCCGGCGCCACCCGCGGCGAGGTACTCCCGGAACTGCGAGACGGAGTACAGCGATTCGCCGACCGCGATCGGGATCGACGTGGACTCGGCCAACCGGACATGACCCGTCACATCGTCAGCGGGCAACGGTTCTTCGAACCAGGACAGGTCGACGGACTCGAACGCGGCGGCCCGGCGCTTCGCCTCGGCGTATGTCATCGACTGGTTCGCGTCGACCATGATGTCCATCGACGGACCGACCGCGTCACGTACGGCGCGCAGCCGCTCCACGTCCTCGTGCACACGGGGTTTGCCGACCTTGAGCTTCACGCCCGGCCAGCCGGCCTTCTGCGATGCCAGTGCACCGGCAACGAGCTCATCGGTTGTCAGATGCAACCAACCGCCCTCGGTGTCGTACAACGGCACCTGCTGGCGATAACCACCCGCGAGCCGCCACAGCGGCTCACCGGCTCGTAAACAGCGCAGGTCCCACAGAGCGGTGTCCACGGCAGCCAGTGCGAGGGATGTGATCGCACCGACCGTGGTGGCGTGCGTCGACCAGAACAGGTCCGACCAGAGCGCCTCGACGTTCCGTGCGTCCGTTCCGACCAGTCGCGGCAACAGGTGGTCCCGCAGCAACGCCAGTACGGCGGTGCCGCCGGTACCGATCGTGTACGAGTACCCAAGACCCGTCAGCCCGTCCGCGGTGGCCAGCGAGACGAAGATCGTCTCCTGTTTGAGGAACGCCTGCACGGCGTCGGTCCGGACGGTCTCGACCTCGAGGTCGACCAGGTAGGCCTCGGCCCGGACGATCGCCGTACTCACATTGCCTCCACGATCCTATAGGATATTGCGCATCCTGATGCTCCCGCTTCACACTGGACGCGTCAAGGCGGACTGCGCGTCGGGCAGAATGTTTCCGGGAGGAGCGACACGTGACTGATGCACATGTAGGCCTGGCCGGGCAGCTCAGCCGCCTGCCCCAGCGACAGGTGCTGAGCGACGACGTCTACGAGACGGTCAAGGGCCTGATCATGGACAGCGTGGTCGAGCCCGGCACCCGCCTGAACATCGACGCGCTCACCCGTGAGCTGGGCATCTCGCAGACCCCGATCCGGGAGTCGCTGGCCCGGCTGGAGTCCGACGGCCTGGTGATCAAGGAGCCGCTGCGCGGGTACCGCGTGTCCTCCCGGCTGACCCGCGCGGAGTTCGAGGACCTGTTCGAGTACCGGCTGCACATCGAGCCGTGGGCGGCCGGCCGCGCCGCCGAGCGGTCCGGCACCGAGGACCTGGCCCGGCTCAAGGCGGAGATGCTGAGCTACACCGACGTCCCCGACCGGCCGGCGTACGAGAGCTACCGGGCGATGGCCGCGCACGACCAGCGCTTCCACGACCTGGTGCTGGAGCTGTCCGGGAACGAGACGGCCCGGCTGTCCTTCCAGCGGACACACTGCCACCTGCACCTGTTCCGGCTGTACTACGGTGGCGGCATCGCGACGAAGGCGTTGCGAGAGCACAAGACCGTGGTGACCGCGGTCCGCAAGGGTGATCCGGAGGAGGCGGCCGCGGCGATGCGGGCGCACATCGAAGCCTCACGCGCCCGCCTGCGGCCGATCTTCGACCAAGACTGAATCCGTCCTGAGGAGTCCTCTGTGGAACTGCTGCGCCTCGGCGCGGTCGGCGAGGAGCGCCCGTACGTGCGCGCCGCCGACGGCACCGTTCACGACCTGAGCCCGCTGACCGCCGACATCGACGGGGCCTTCCTCGCCGCCGACGGCATCGCCCGTACCCGCGCCGCGCTCGACGCCGGCGAACTGCCGGTCGCCGACACCGAGGGCCTGCGCGTCGGCGCCCCGATCGCCCGCCCCGGCGCGGTCGTCTGTATCGGGCAGAACTACGCCGCACACGCGGCCGAGTCCGGCGCCGAGCCGCCGAAGCAGCCGATCGTCTTCTTCAAGCACCCGAACACCGTCGTCGGCCCGTACGACGAGGTGCTCGTCCCGCGCGGCTCGGCCAAGACCGACTGGGAGGTCGAGCTCGCCGTCGTCATCGGCAAGCAGGCCCGCTACGTCGAGACCGACGAGGACGCGCTGGCCTGCATCGCGGGGTACGCCGTGTCGAACGACGTCTCGGAGCGCGCCTTCCAGATCGAGGTGTCCGGCGGCCAGTGGTCCAAGGGCAAGTGCTGCGAGACCTTCAACCCGTTCGGCCCGGCCCTCGTCCCGGCCGACGAGGTCGACCCGACGAGCCTCAACCTGCGCTCGTGGGTGAACGGTGAGCCGCGGCAGGACTCGAACACCCAGGACATGATCTTCGGCGTCGCCGCGCTGATCCGGGACCTCTCGCAGTACATGGTTCTCAGCCCCGGTGACATCGTGAACACCGGAACCCCGGAGGGCGTCGCCCTGTCCGGCCGTTTCCCGTACCTGTCGCCCGGCGACACCATGGAGATGGAGATCGAGGGCCTCGGCAAGCAGAAGCAGACCCTCGGCAAGGCCTGAAAGAACTGTCCCCGGCCGGTCTTAGGGTCGGCCGGGTGACGGACTACCTCGCCGATATCAGCAGCTCCTACGACAACGTCGCGGTCTCGTACGCCGAGCTCGTGGTGGACGCCGCCGACTGGGAGGGCGAGGCGTTCGACCTGCTCGCGAGGCTGATCCCGGACGGGCCGGTGCTCGACGTCGGCTGCGGACCGGGGCGGACGACCGGCCTGCTGGCCGCGCGCGACCTGCGGGTTCTCGGGATCGATCTGTCCCCCGGAATGATCGAGGTCGCCCGCCGGGACCACCCGGACCTCGACTTCCGCGTCGGCTCGATGACCGCGCTGGACCTACCGGACGGCTCGATGTCCGGCGTGGTGTCCTGGTGGTCGATCATCCACCTCCCGCGCGACGTCGTCCCGCAGGCGTTCGCCGAGTTCCACCGGGTCCTCGCCCCCGGCGGAGTCCTGCTGATGGGATTCCACGTCGGCGAGCAGTCGACCCACAAGACCTCCGGGTACGGCGGCCACCCGATGAACATCCACGTCCACCGCTGGACTGCGCCTGCCCTGACCGAGCTCGCGGTCGCCGCAGGCTTCACGCCGTACCTCGACGGAGAAATTCCCGGCGACCGGCTGCTCTTCCACAGGTAGCCTCAGCGCATGACGCCGACCGAGGCCGCGGAACAGTGGCGAACGCAGGGGTTCGTGGTACTGCCGGAGTTCCTGTCCCCGGCTGACCTGGCGCCGGCGCTCGGCGAGCTGCCGACGATGTTCCCGACACCGGAGGGCTTCCACGACGGGACCGACGAGCGGCGCTCGCGGTACATCGAGGACGAGTTCGACGGCATCGACACGTTTCCGTTCGCGAGCGTCGAGTTCAGCAGGCTCGCCGTCCACCCGAAGGTCATCGACCTCGCGGAGACGTTGCTCGGGCAGTCCGCTCTGCGGCTCTCGTCGGCCGAGGCGTGGGCGAAGTACACCGGCGCGACGTCGTACGACCAGGAGTTGCACCGCGACTACCTGAACCAGACGATCGTCGTACCGTCAGCTGCGGACCGCTTCCAGCATCTGGAGCTGTTCGTGTTCCTGGTCGACGTACCGGAGGAGCTCGGCCCGCCGCACCTGGTGCAGTACGAGCACACCGCCGAGCTGCCGATGAACCCGAACTTCTTTCCACGCTCGGGCGGCAAGGGCGACTTCGTGTCACCTGACGACAACACCCGCCTGTACGACGCCGAGCAGTCAGGCGCCGGTCCGGCCGGGACGGTGATCGCGTTCAACACCCGCACGTTCCACCGCGGCACGGGACTCCGCAGGCCCCACGGCGCGCGGTACTCGATGCAACTCGTCTACCGCCCGGCCGAGGCCGACTGGGGCCAGCGCGTCGCCTGGGCCGCCCGCAGCCACGAGCCCGCCTGGTACGACTTCGTCCGCCGAGCCACGCCCCGCCAGCTGGCGCTCTTCGGCTTCCCGCCGCCGGGGCATCCCTACTGGACCCCGCAAACCCTCGCCGGCACCGCCGAGCGCTACCCGCGCCTGGACCTCACCCCCTGGCGCTAGCGGCGGACTACAGGTCGTCGACGTACGGGGTCTGGCCGGTGAAGGTCAGGCGCCAGTCGGTGTTCAGGGCGTCGACGGTGAGGTCGTAGCCCTGGCGGCGCGCGGTGAGTTGGTGGTGACCGTCGACGACCTCGGAGATGGTGACTTTCCAGTCGCGAGCCTCGAGGGTTTCGGCGGCGAAGCTGATCTGTGCCTCGGGGTCGGGCGTGATGGTGGGGTCTCCGGTCTCGACGGTGATGGTGCACACGGACTCGGGGCCGTGCGGGTCGGCGAGCGCGGACTCGTCCACCGGGCCGACGTCCTGCGTCACCGCCGGGGTCTGGTCCGGTACGACGATTGCCGCCACCGCGAGGAGTTCCGAGCGGAGGAAGTTACGAGCTTCGGTCAGCGTCACGCTTCCGTGATACACCGTGCGGCCAAGGCTCGCGAGGCCACGCCGCGTTTCGAATTCATGAAACCAGCGGTGTCTCGCCGGTGAACGTTATCCGCCAGTCAGTGGTCCACGCGTGGACCGCGATCTCGTACCCATTCCGGACGGCCGCGACCCGAAAATGCCCGTCCTCCGGGGCCGCGACCTCCGCGGTCCACCCCCGGGCACGCAGTGCCTCGGCTGCGGCTGCGACCTCCGCCTCGGGATCCGGCGCCGACGGGTTCCCGGTCTCGACGGAGATCCGGCACACGGTCGCCGTCCCCCGGCCGTCGAACAGTACGCCGGGATTCACCGGCCCCGGGTCACGCGTCACCACCGGCCGCTGACCGGGTACGACGGCTGCCGCCACCGCCAGCAACTCATCCCGCAGGAACTCCCGCTGCTCGCTCATCCCCGTCCACCTCCCGACGGCCGCGACCGCCCTGTACCCGCCGCCCGCGATCCTCCTATACTGCCCCGTCCACCAGCCCCACGCCCAGTGACCCCACGCCCCACAACGCCACGCTCCCCAGCCACCTGCTCCGCGGAACTCCACCCCGGCGCCCGCTCCCCGACAGTCGGACCAGCGCCAGCCGGACCGCTGGCACTCAGTTTGGCGGCGTTCGCGGGGGCTTCTTCGCGTGCGGACGGTGCGGGTGAAGTATCGCGGGCGTGCCGGGAGTGTTTGGTGAGTGCTGCAAGTCCGTCGAACACCCGCGACGCCGTCTTCGCGGCCGCGTTGAAGGCGTCGCCCCACGACGCGCCGAGGAGCAGCTTGGTCTCGGCGCCCCGGCTGGTGTTCGTGCGGGTGATGTCCTTCAGCTTGCCCGAGACCACCCGGCCGATGTTGCGGAGCGCCTCGCTGTTCGGGCGGTAGTACTCGTTGTGCCAGCGCACCGACACCGCCTCGTCGCGGGCGAGCGGGTCGTTGGTCTCCATCCGGATCGCGTCGACGAACGTCGCGGGGTCCGGCCCGTGCCACTCCGAGAGCGCGACATAGTCGCCGGGCGCGCGCTCGACGTACAGCGTCGTCGCCGGTGTCACGAAGTCCGATGCCTCGTCGACGCGCTTGTCGATGCCCGGCGACCCGGTCATCACCACCTGCGGCGGACGGGCGCCGACCTCGAGCGCTTTCCCGACCACTTTCGTGCCGTACGAGTGCGCAACGACCGTGACGTCCGCCTTCTCCGCCTTGAGCTCGTCGACCTCGTCCAGGAACACCTTGAGCAGCGGCCCGCCCTCGGCCGCCGCGTCGTCCTCCGCGGCCTTGAGCAGGCCCTGCGGCGAGCTGTAGTCGAGCCAGACGATCACCGCGGTCTCCGGCCCGGCCTCCTGCTTGATCAGGTCGCCGCGGTCCGACTGTCCGGAGAACGTGTCGAGGCTGTTCCCCATCCCGGGAACCAGTACGGCGACGTGCTTCGCCTTCGGGAGCTCGCCGAGCACCTCGATCGCCCGCCCTTGTCCCTTCGGGTCGACCTTCAGGAACTGCCGCTGCCGCTGGACGTGAACGACGTTGCCGTCGGCATCCGTCTCGCTCACGGTGACCGGGGCCAGCAGCTCCTCGACGGTCTTCAGGCGCTTGAGTTGCTCGTCGTCCGCGGTGCCGTCGTCGGCCGCCGTCTGCAACCGCTCGCGAGCAGCCTCGAGCACCGCCAGATTGGCGCGGAACCGTTCGGCCAGTTGATCAGCCTCAGCCATGATGACTCCCCGTGACAGCCGGTCACCTGGGCGTGAGACCGGGCCACCGGCAGTTTGTCAGGCGGAGGGCACGAAGGCCAGAGACCAGTTCCCGCTGTGGTGGGACAGGCTGACCGTGGCGAGCGGCCGGACGTCGACGTGTCGCAGCGACTCGGCGGGCGCGTCCACGACGTACAGGACGATCGCGCGGACCACCGCCGGGTGGACGACGGCGAGGATCGCGCTGGGTTCGTCGTGCTGCCCGGCCACGTCCCCGAGCCAGTCGGCGACCCGGGCGAGGACGTCGTTCTCGGTCTCGCCGCCCGGCGTCGCGGTGTGCGGCCGTTCGAGCCACGCCGAGACCCGCGTCGGGTCGGCCGTGAGCAGATCCTCCAGCTCGCGGCCTGCCCAGTCGCCGTACTCGCGGTCCCGCAGCTCGGGGGCGACGATCGCGTCGTACCCGAGCGCAGCGGCTGTCCGGACGGCGGCCTGCTCAGGTCCGGAGTACACCGCGTCTGCCGAGAGCTTCAGGTCGCGCGCCGCCTCGACACTCGCCGCGTCCGGCTCGGCGTCGCCGCCGAGCACGAGTCCACGCAGTGCGGGTGTCAGGGCGTGCGCGACCAGGGTCAGCGTGGTCAAGCCGCAGCCACCTTCGATCGGATCGGCCGGCGGTCCACCGCGGCCGCGTACCCGAACCCGAGCAGGAGCCACAGCGTCGCCTGCGTACCGAGCGAGGCGAACCGGAACTGCCATAGCAGCGTAGCGGGGAACGTCTCCGGAACCTCGTTGATCCGCGGCAGGATCAGGTACGCCGCCACGACGGTCGCGAGCAGTCCGACGACACCACCGGCGAGGCGGGCGACATCGCCGTACCGCGCGGCCCAGCGGGACAGGGCGACCCCTGCCCACACCGCGAGCAGGCCGATGACCAGGGTCAAGAGGTAGGTGACGGTCCGCCGGGTGATGGTGTCGGGGTCACCGACCGCCGGCGGATTGGGTGGGTACTTGAAGAACGGGACGAGCACGATGCCGATGAAACCCGCGGCGGCGAGTCCGAGCGCGGCGTACGCGTCGTTGCCGGTCCGGAGCTTGCGGCGGAGCAGCGTGAACGCGACCGCGAACAGGCCGCCGAGCGCGACGCCGTACAGGCTGGTCGCGAGAAACAGGCCGGCCCGCTGGCCGTCGCGGCTGACCAATGGCTGTTCGTCCTCCGCCTGGTCAGCGTGGTTGTGGTCGTGAGTGTGCGCGGCACCGGCCTCTTCGATCGCGATCGCCGCGTCGACACGCGGCTCGCCCATCACGTAGGCGAACGTTCCGGCCAGCAGGCCGGCGAAGAGTCCGACGATCAGTCCGCGCACCAGGAGCGATCCGAAGGTGCGCATCTGATCTAGTGGCAGGGCACGCCGAGCAGGTGGCGACCGTCGTGCATCAGCTCGTGCAGGTACATCCCCGACTGGGAGACCGCGCCCTGGTCGAACCCGACCAGGTAGGCGAGCAGCAACATCAGGCCGACGCTGGTGAGCGCAGCAGCGAGAAGCTTGGGCGAGAGAGCCGGTACGGCGATCGTGCGGGCAGGAGCTGCCATTGAACTGAACCTCCTGGGGAAGTGCGCGTCCCCTTAGAAAGGCTGCTGTGCCCGAGCGTCCTGACTCACGAACCGAAGCTCGCTCACAGTGGCGCGGCCGTGCCGGACTCTCACCGGCTTCCCTCATGGCACCGCAGGTTGACCCTGGAACGGTAGAGCCCACACCGAACCCCGGTCAACGCGCCACGGCGCGCCGGTGACCAATCCCACCCCCACCCACCAGCCGCCCGGCGTGCGGCCCGACCGCCCACCTGCCCAGCCCCTCGCTCGACCACGCCGGCAGCCCACTTCCGACGTACGCCGTCCTGCCGCTCGCCTCACGACGCCCCCAACCCAACCCCGACGTACGGCACTCCGCCGCTCCCCCACCACGTCCACTCCGCGCACCCCCATCCCCACGCGACCACCACCCTCGGCGCCCCTCGACTACTGCCGAGTCGTGGCAATTGGCATGTGACCCCCAACGCGAGTCGTGAGTTCCGGCTGTCGATTTGCAACCAGGACCCACGACTCGGCGGGATCGCCGCGGGTAGAAGCCGAGGCGGGACGCCGGCCCGAGCATCGGCTTCTGCTGGGTGGGCATCACGCTCAGCTCGAAGGCGCCGCGAGCCGAGCGGTGAGTGAGGGGAGCGTTTACTCTGGGTGGATGCCGTCCGCTCATCATTTGGTTGCGTTTGCGATTACTGCGTTCATCATCATCGTGGTTCCGGGGCCCAGCGTGTTGTTCATCGTGGGGCGGGCGTTGGCGGTGGGGCGGCGGGAAGCCGTGTTGACGATGGTGGGGAACACGCTCGGTGCCGCGACGATGCTGGTGTTGATCGCGCTCGGGCTCGGGACGTTGATCGCGGCGAGTGCGGTCGCGTTGACGATCGTGAAGCTGGGCGGGGCGGCGTACCTGATCTATCTGGGGGTGCACGCGTTCCGGTCGCGGAAGTCGCTCGCGGAGGCGCTTGCCAGGGGGGTGAAGCCGGGGAGCAGCCGGAAGACCGTGCGGCAGGGGTTCCTGGTCGGGGTGACGAACGCGAAGACCGCGGTGTTCTTCGCGGCCGCGCTGCCGCAGTTCGTGGACAAGGGTGCGAGCAGCCCGGCGTGGGCGCAGATCCTGGTCCTCGGGTTGATCTTCATCCTGATCGCGCTCTGCTCGGACAGCGTCTGGGCGGTGGTGGCCGGTACGGCGCGCGAATGGTTCGCCCGCTCGCCGCGCCGGCTCGAGCTGGTCGGTGGCACCGGTGGTCTGATGATCATCGGTCTCGGCGCCAGCATCGCCGTCACCGGTTCCAAGGAATAGCTCAAACAGCAGCGGTACGTCGTCCCGCCGCGACACCGAGCAGCGCCAGCAACGCCGGGACACCGAACGCGACGACGTACGCCATGACCGCGGAATGCGGCTCCATCGCGGCGAACAACGACCCACCGATCGCCAGCACCGTTGCCGTGGACAACGAATCGCTCAGCTGCAGCGCGGAACTGTTCACACCCTGCTCGTCAGGCTCCGAGTACTCCAGCACCAGCACGGAAAGCGTGGGGAAGACCGTACCCATCCCGAGCCCGGTCAGGCTCCATCCGAGGATGCCGACGACGACCGGTACGTGCGGGTTCAGCGTGAGCGTGGCGGTGACGATGCCAAGCACGATCAGGATCATGCCGGCCTGCAGGAACACCTCGTGCGAGAACGGCTGCTTCGGGCGCCCGCGGTACCACGACGCCGCGGTCCAACTGAGCGCGCTGACGGTCAGGACCAGCCCGGCCAACGAAGGGGACAGCCCGCGCTCGCGGGTCAGCATCAGCGGAAGGAACACCTCGGCGCCGAATCCGGCCGCGGCGACCAGGCCACGGAGCGCGATCACCGAAGGCAGTCCGCGACCGAAGGTGAACGTCCCGCGCGGCAGCAGCCGCGGCCCGAACGCGATCACCCCGGCCAGGCCGATCACGAGCAGCGCAATCTGGAGTACGCCGTGCTGCTGCCCGACGTAATGCAGCAGTCCAACCCCGACGGCCGCCGCGACCGCCCACAGCGCGCGCTTGTCCCAGAGTTTCCCGGGACGCGGCTCGTGCGTGTCGCCGCGAGCCAGTCCGGGCCGCATCACCAGCGCGGCCGGGATCGCGAGCGCGGGAACGGCGAGGAACACGATGCGCCAGCTGGCGTGCTCGACGATCAGTCCGGCGATCGCGGGACCGACGAGTGACGGCACCACCCAACCGGTAGCGAAGGCGGCGAAGATCCGCGGCCGTAGCCGGGCCGGGTACAGCTGCCCGACCACGACGTACAGGGCGACCGTGAGTAGACCGGAGCCGAAGCCCTGGATGATCCGGCCGATGACCAGGACCTCCATCGTCGGCGCGAATCCCGCGATCAGCAGGCCGGCCAGGAACCACGCCGTACCGTGCCAGAGCGGGCGGGTCGGGCCTTTCAGGTCGCTCCAGGTACCGGAGATGACCATCGCGACGACACCGGAGGCGAGTGGTCCGCCGAACGCGAGCGCGTACAGACTGAGGCCGTCGAGCGCCTGGGCGACGGTCGGCATCGCCGTCGCGACCGCGAGCGACTCGAACGCGACCAGGGTGATCAGCGCGACCATGCCAACGGTCAAGGCGCGGTACTGCGGGGAGAGAACGCCACCGGTGTCGGCGGCAGGCCCGGTCGCGGGCTCGGCAACGGTCGTCATGCCGAGAAGCTTCGGACCTCAAGTGCGCTTCAAGTCAACTAGAGAATCGCGGCGAGCACCAGCGCGAGGATCGGCGGGACGGCCTGGGTGGCCGCGGCGCGCAGCATCCGGCGGTCGGAGGCGAGCAGTACGACGCCCGCGCCGGCCATGCACGCACAGGCGAACAAGGCGATCGCATGGCCCTTGTCGCCGCCCCAGATCAGCCCGCCGAGCGCACCGATCGCGAGGAACAGGTTGTAGAACCCCTGGTTGAACGCCCACGGCCGCGCGGCCGCCATCTCGGTGTCGTCCTTCACCAGGAACCGCCGGTACGTGCTCGGCTTGCGGAACAGCAGGCTCTCCAGCGCGAACACCACGACATGGAACAGCCCGGCCACTGCCACGAAGATCTGTGCGATCAAACTCATCCGCGTCCTCGCTTCGCTGCGGGCGCGGCTGAGGCACGAGACGCACTGTGCTTGATGATGAATTCGCTTCGCTCATTCATGGCGGGAACGTACCGTCAAGCCCGCCAATCCGTGGCGAAGGCACGCGCTGGGTTGTCCCGGAACACCGCGTCCGCGACGTCCGCACCGAAGTACCGCGTGATCCGTGGTCGGAGGTGGGTCAGCAGGTACGGCATCCCGGGCCCTTCCCCGGTCGACGCCCGGGCGCGGGCGCTCGTGGTGTCGCCGCCGAGCAGCAGCCGGTCGGTGTACCCGGCGTCGATGAGCGCGGCCAGGCAGTCGGTCAGTCGCGGATCGGTCGCGTTGTTCGCCCGCGACGGCCCGTCGAACGCCAGCCACGCGCCACGCTGCGCCAGTTCGAGATGCACCCGATGATCCGGGAACCGGTTGAGGTGCCCGAGGATGACCGCCGCCGGATGCACCTCGAGCTCGTCGACGAGCAGATCGAGTACGGCGTCCGCCGCGGATCCGAGCTCGTGATGGACAGCGATCGGCGCGTTCGTCGCGTGGTGCGCCTCGGCCGCGGCGCGCATCACGAGCTCCGCGTGCGCGTCGAGCACGTGGAATCCGCCCGCGACCTTGATCAGCCCGGCCCGGACCGGCGTCTCGCCGATACCGGTCGTCAACTCACGGACGAAGATCTCGGCCAGCTGGTCACGGATCTCGTCGACGTGCCCCTCGGGGTAGTGCTCGCGCCGGTGCAGTCCGGTCGCCGCGACGATCGACACCCCGGTGCCGGTGGAGATCCCGGGAAGCGCCTCGGCGCCTTGGTGCAGACCGTGCGGGGTCCATTGCACGATCGCCTGGCCGCCGGCCCGCGCGAACGCCCGCACCTCGGCGACCGCGGCCGCCTCGTCGTCGAGCTCCTGACCTGGTAGGAGCGCGGAACGGAAGAACAGGTGGTCGTGCGCATCGCACACCCCGAGCGCTTCCGGCGCGAGGTCGTTCAGGACCGTTCGAATCCGCATCAGCATCCCAAGGTCAGGTCACGGCACCGCCAGTGGCACCGTAACCCAACCTCGAGATCTGGCTCAGGCCGCCTGCTTGCCCGGCGCCCGGCGGCGCCGGCCGCGACCGGCCGAGCGGCGGGACGGACCCGAGGACCGGCGACCGCCGGCCTTCGGCGTCGTCGACCGAGGTGCCGCCGGCTGCTTGGCCGCCGGGGCCGGCGGGGCGACGTACGTCCGCTCGCCCGGGGCCAGCTCGGACAGCAGCGGGTCGCCGGCGGTGAGCTTGGTGATCTTCGGCGCGATACCGGCCTTGCGGGTCAGGTCGCGGACGTCCCGGACCTGGTCGTCGGTCATCAGCGTGACGACGGTGCCTTCGGCGCCGGCGCGAGCGGTCCGGCCGGAGCGGTGCAGGTAGGCCTTGTGCTCGATCGGCGGGTCGGCGTGGATCACCAGCGTGACCCCGTCGACGTGGATGCCCCGGGCCGCGATGTCGGTCGCGACCAGCGTCCGCGCCGTACCGTCGGCGAAGGCTTCGAGGTTCCGCGTACGGGCGCCTTGGGACAGGTTCCCGTGCAACTCGACCGCGGGAACACCCTGGGCGATCAGCTTCTTCGTCAGCGCCTTCGCGCCGTACTTCGTCCTGGTGAACACGAGCGTCCGTCCGGGCGCCGCGGTCAGGTCCGTGAGCACCGGGAGCCGGGCGTCGGACTTCACGTGCAGGACGTGGTGGGTCATCTTGGCGACCGGCGAGCGGGCCGAGTCGACGCTGTGCGTCACCGGGTCGTTCATGAAGCGCCGGACCAGGACGTCGACGCCGGCGTCGAGCGTGGCGGAGAACAGCAGCCGCTGCGCGGTGGCCGGGGTCGCCTCGAGGAGCCGGCGGACGGCGGGCAGGAAGCCGAGGTCGGCCATGTGGTCGGCCTCGTCGAGCACGGTGATCTCCACCGCGCCGAGCTTCGCGTGACCCGCCTTGACGTGGTCCTCGAGCCGTCCTGGGCAGGCGACGACGATGTCGGTGCCCTTGCGCAGGCCGTTGATCTGCGGGCCGTGACCGACGCCGCCGAAGATCGTCATCGACCGCAGGCCGAGCGCGTCGGCGAGCGGCGTGATCGACGCCTGGATCTGGGTCGCGAGCTCGCGGGTCGGGGCGAGGATCAGAGCGCGCGGCTGATTCGCCCGGCGCTTACCGTTGCCGGTCGCGAGCCGCGCCAGGACGGGCAGGACGAACGCATACGTCTTGCCGGAGCCGGTCCGGCCGCGACCGAGAACGTCCTTGCCGGCCAGGGAATCCGGCAGCGTCGCCGCCTGGATCGGGAACGGCGACGACACGCCGGTCGCGGCCAGCGCCGTCACCAGCCGCTCGGGTACGCCGAGCTCCGCGAACGAGCGGTTGTCGGGGGCAACGGTCTCGGCCGGCTCCTCGAAGTTGCTGACAGCAACTTCCGGCTCCGGTGCGGTGAAGATGGCCGTCTTGGCCGGACCCTGCTGGTTGCGTCCGGCACCGGAACGGCGCCGGCGACGCGGGCGGGTGGATCCGCCGCGGGGGTCACCCTCGGCGGGCGCCGCGTTCGCGGCGGGACGACGCGGATTGCCGGTGGGCTTGCGCGTCTGGGTGGAAGGCTGGTTGTTCGTGCTTGTAGACGTGGGGCGGCGGGCCGCCATAGAAGTACTCCAAAAGTCGGGGGGTCGTCCTGCCCGGCGCGGCCGAGTGTGGCCGCGGCGCGTGGTGGTCGACTGCTGGCGCAGCGTAAGTGCGCACACCGGCCCGAGGCAGAACTGGGCGGGCCGTCTCCTGCATTCTACTGTGCCGGAGGCCACCAGCCGACGGATATTCACCGGATCCTCGTCACACCGGTAGGTTCGGCTCGTGACGACAGACCCTCGGGTGGATCCACCCACGGCGGCCGACGAGCGCGTATTGCTGCAGAGTTTTCTCGACTTCCACCGCGAGACGCTGCTGTGGAAGGTCTCCGAACTGACCGGCGAGCAACTGGTCCAGCGCGCCGTCGAACCGTCGAGTCTCTCGCTGATCGGGCTGGTCCGGCACCTGAGCGAGGTCGAGAAGTACTGGTTCCACCGCGCGCTCGCCGGTCACCCGTCGCCGCCGAAGTACTGGACCGAGGAGCACCCAGACGGCGACTTCGACCTGGCCGACCCCGCGCTGGCCGAGCAGGACGTCGAGGAGTTCCGCGAGATCGTCAAGACGTCGGACGAGCTGGCCGCGAACTACTCCCTCGACGCCACCTTCGTCCGCCCGGGCCACGAAGCGCCGTACTCCGTCCGCTATCTCTACATCCACATGATCGAGGAGTACGCCCGCCACAACGGCCACGCGGACTTCCTCCGCGAACGCGTGGACGGCACCACCGGCGAGTGAGACCTACGGCTTGATGCTGCGGATCAGGCCGACGAGGTCGTTCACCACGCCCTTGACGCCGGGGATCCGGGTGAGCCGGAGCAGCCGGTCGACGAGCGGAACCGACCGGTCGATCAGGGTCTTGGTCCGGCGAACATCGGCGCTCTGGTCGTGCACCCAGAACAGGACGATGCCCATCTGGAGGAGCCAGAGGAGCTCCGGGAGTTCGGCTCGCAGATCGGCGGGCAGCTTGAGGTCGGAGCCGTCGACCACCCGCCGGAAGATCTCCACGCTCGCATCCCGCGCCGGCCGCGACTCGTCGCTGAACGGCGACAGTGGGCTCTGCGGATCGGCCGCCGTCTTGAAGAACGTGCCGGCGAACTCGTGGTACGGCGCGGCCACCTCGAGCCACACCCGCAGTACGCCGGCCAGTCGCGGTACGAACGCCTTCTCGATAGTCAGGATCGGCTCGACGGCCTCGCGGTGCTGGTCCTGGAGCAGGTCGTAGTACGCCTGCATCAGGTGGTCCTTGGAGCCGTAGTAGTAGTACGCGTTCCCCACCGAGACTCCGGCCTCGGTGGCGATCGCGCGCATCGTGGTCTTGCCGTAGCCCTGCTCCCGGAAGAGCCGGAGCGCGGTCGACAGGATCAGCTCGCGGGTCTGTTCACCCTTCGCGGTCGCACTGTCCGTCACATCCGTCAGCGTAGTCACCTCCCGTCCGAGCCAGGCTCCGCAGCCCGGCCGCCGCCTGTACGACGGCCCTCGCCACCGGCCGCATCGCCGGACTCGCCAGCCGTACGGCGGTGTGTCTGTGTTCCCCCGTGGCCCACAGGCACACGATCCACGCGCGATCCCCGACGTACACGGAGCCGTCGTCGGCCACCACCGTCACCTCCCGGAGCGTGGCCGCATGGTCCAGCGAGGGGTAGAGCGCCCGCGCGTCCGCCGACCCCGCCGCGACGAACCGCAACCGCACCACCCCACCTCGCCCGTCCGGTGCCGGGCGCTGCGCGGCCAGCCAGTCCTTGAACCGGCGGCACAGGCCACACCCGGCGTCGTACAGCACCGTCAACTCACGCACGGCCCGGCGGCCTTCAATACCCGTACTGGGCGTTCTGCTCGGTCACCGTGAGCGGCGCCGGCGGGACGGTGTCGTTCGGCGGCACCGGCGGGTTGCTCATCATGTCGAGCCGGCTGCGGGTGCGGATCTTGTTGAAGATCCAGACGTTCGCCAGGTGCACCACGCCGAGCACCAGCATCACGACACCGAGCTTCACGCTCAGCTGCTCGAAGACCCCGCTGGCGTCCAGCACCGGGCGGTCGCCGCGCAGGAACAGCGTCACGAACCCGAGGTTGATCAGGTAGAACCCGACCACCAACAGCCGGTTCACGGCGTCGGCGAAGAACTCGTTGCCGTGGAACACGTCCACCAGGAAGATCCGCCCGTTGCGGCTCAGCGTCCGCGCCACCCAGATCGTCAGCGGCACCGCGATCGCCAGGTAGACCAGGTACGTAGTGACCGTCATGTCCATCTCGTCCCCACCTTCTTGAACACGTTCAAATCCTTGTCGATCTGAGAGTACGGCGATTTTTTGAACATGTTCAAGTCAGTGGTCGAGTGATCTGGGTCTCGGCTGAGGCAGGATGGCGCCATGACTTCCTGGGTCTTCGAGGGAACCGTCCTCCCGACCGGCGACGCCGCCCGCCTGACCTTCGGCGGGGACGCTGGACAGCACCTTCCCGGCCGGTACGCCGTACCCGGGCTGGTCGACTCGCACTGTCATCTGACGCTCGCCGCCGGGCCGAACGGGCCCGATCCGCAGGGCGCCGAGTTCGCGGCAGACCGCCTCGACGAACTGGCGAGCGCCGGTGTCAGCGCGGTCCGGGACGTCGGCGGCAACCGCGAAGTCACCCTGAAGCTCGCCCGCACCACCGACGACAGCCGCCCGCACGTCCTCGCCGCCGGCCGCTTCCTCGCCCCGAGCGGCCGCTACTTCCCGCAGGCGTACGAGCCGGTCGCCCCGGAGGATCTGCTGGCCGCGGTCGAGGCCGAGATCGCCGACGGCGCAACCTGGCTGAAGCTGGTCGGCGACTTCCCCGAGGTGGGTCCGGACGGCCCGATCCGGGGCAGCAAGATCAGCCCGACGTACGAGCTCGACCTGGTCGCGGCGATGGTCGAGCTCGCCCACTCGCGCGACGTCCGGGTCGCCGCGCACGTCAACACCGACCACGTCTCCGGCCTGATCCACGCCGGCATCGACTCGGTCGAGCACGGTACGGCGCTCACCGCGGCGTCGATCGGCGCTCAGGAGTTCCTCGGTCTGACCGGCGCGGGCAACCTGGTCACGTACGACGCGGATCCGCGCGAGGACCCCGCGGTCCTGGCGACGCCGTCCGCGGTGGTCCTGAACAACCGGAGGATCGCATGAAGGAGAAGGACCTGGACCGCTGGGTCGCGCAGTACCGGAAGGCGTGGGAGTCGAACGACCGCGAGGACATCGCCGCGCTCTGGACCACGGACGCCGCCTGGTACCGGCGGCCGGACGAAGACCCGGTGGTCGGCCAGGACGCGATCGTCGACGCCTGGCTGGAGGTCAAGGACGCGCCGGGCGAGACGACGTTCGAGTACGAGGTGCTCGGGTTCGGTGACGGCGTGGCGTTCGTCCGCGGCTGGACGACGTACCTGACGAATCCGCCGAGCGACTTCAGCAATCTCTGGGTGATCCGGATGGACAAGGACCGCGCGTACGAGTTCACCGAGTGGTGGATGGTGAAGCCGAGCTGAGGTACGGTGCCGGTAGGCGCTCAGGGTGCCACCGGTCCGCGGGAAGGGCTCAGCCCACCTGATGGATCTTTGTGATGTGGCACCAGTTCACCTCCTTTCTCGCCTGACGATGCGGACAGCAGGCTCGTAGAGAGGAGGTCGGCGATGCCGACCCGGAACCTTCCGAACGACCCGCACCTGGACCACCTGCGCAAGCAGGCCAAGACCCTGCTCAAGGACGTCCACGCCGGCAATCGCGAGGCACTCGCGCTGGCCGCTGAGTTCCATCCGGTGACGACGCTGGCGGACGCGCAGTTGGTGATCGCCCGCAGCTACGGCTTCCCGAGCTGGCCGCGGCTCGTGCGGCATCTCGAACTGGTCGACCGGTACAGCCGCTCGCCGCACCGGCAGCCGATCGGCGGCCCGCTCGACACCCCCGAGCAACGCGCCGACGAGTTCCTCCGGCTGGCGACGCTGCACTACGGCGAGGACGATCCGGCCCGGCAGCAGTCGGCCGCCGACCTGCTCGAGCGTTTCCCGGAGATTGCCCAGAGCAACATTTGCACCCAGGTCGTGACCGGCGACCTCGACGGCGTCCGCGCGAACCTCGCCCAGGCGAGCGCCGAAGGCGGACCGTACCGCTGGGAGCCGCTGCTTTACCTCACCTACAACCGCCTCGCCGCGCCCAACCAGGTGGAGATCGCGCGCCTGCTACTCGCGAACGGCGCCGACCCGAACGCCGGCTATCTCTGGCAGGGCATGCCGTCACCGTTCACCGCGATCACCGGCGTCTTCGGCCGCGGCGAAGGCGACCAACCACCGCACCCGAACCGGGTCGAGCTCGCCCGGCTCCTGCTCGCCGCCGGCGCCGATCCGAACGACAGCCAGACCATGTACAACTGCGGTCCCGGCTGTCCCCCGCCGTACGACGACGTGCATCTGGAACTGTTGCTGGAGTACGGACTGGGTCGTGGTGACGGTGGGCCGTGGCACGAGCGGATGACGACCGCGCACCCGACACCACGCCAGCTCCTCGAGGACGAACTCGTGTTCGCGTCCTCGGCCGGGCTGCTGCACCGCGTCGAGCTGGTCCTTGCCCAGGGCATCGATCCGGACGAGCGCGGGACGAAGCACCCGGGCTTCGGCGGGCATCGCGCGTACGAACTCGCGGCCGTCCAGGGACACACCGAGATCGCCGAGCTACTGCGAGCTCACGGTGCCGCCCCTCTTGACGACGTCCACGAGGTCCTCGCCGCGGCCTTCCGGGGCGAGACGCCCGTCGTCACACCGGAACTCGCCGCCCGGACCGTCGCCCGCAACCCGTACCTGCCGATCCGGGCCGCCGAGATCGGCCGGACCGAGGCGATGGAACCCCTACGAAACCTCGGCTTCGACCTCAACGTGATGTACGGCTCGGCGCCGATCCACCGGGCCGCGATCAACGGTCACTTAGACACGGTGCGGAGACTGATCGAGCTGGGCGCCGACCCGGAGCTGCGCGATCCGTCGTACAACGGGAACGCTCTGAGCTGGGCCGAGCACAATCACCAACAGGCCGTGGCGGACTACCTCAGGGGCTGACGGCGAGGAACAGGAACGCGCTGAACACCGCGAGGTGGACGGCGCCCTGCAGCAAGGTGGCCTTGCCGGTCGCGAAGGTGATGGTGGCGGTCACGACGGTCAGCGCGAACAGCACCATCTCCTTGCCGCCGAGCCCGAGGACGAGCGGCCCGGTCAGCCAGATCGAGGCGACGGCGATCGCGGGGATGGTCAGGCCGATACTCGCCAGGGCCGAGCCGAGCGCCAGGTTGACGCTGGTCTGGAGACGGTTCCGCAGTGCCGCGCGGACTGCGGCAATCGTCTCCGGCAGCAGCACCAGCAGCGCGATCACGACGCCGACGACGGGCAGCGGCAGGCCGGCCGACTCCACGGCGTGCTCGAGGTTCGGCGAGACGGTCTTGGCGAGTCCGACCACCGACACCAGGCAGACGAACAGCAGCCCGAGGCTGATCATCGCGGTCGCCGTGCGCGGGGCGGCCGCGTGGTGCTCCTCGTCCTCGTCCACGTCGCCGCTCGGGCTGTGCGGGAGGAAGTAGTCACGGTGCCGGATCGTCTGGATGAAGACGAACACGCCGTACATCACCAGCGACGTGACGCCGGCGAACGCGAGCTGCGCCGAACTGAACTGCGGCCCCGGCGCACTGGTCGTGAACGTCGGCAGCACCAAACTCAGCGTGACCAGAGCAGTCATCACCGAGAGAGCGGAGTACGACGCCTGCACGCGGAAACCCTGCACGCGATGCCTCAGCGAGCCGACAACGAGAGACAGACCGAGGATGCCGTTGCAGGTGATCATCACCGCGGCGAACACTGTGTCCCGGGCCAATGTCGCGGCCTTGTCACCGCCGGACGACATCAGCGTCACGATCAGTGCGACCTCGATGATCGTCACCGCCAGCGCGAGGATCAGCGTGCCGAACGGCTCACCGACCTTGTGCGCGACGACCTCGGCGTGGTGGACGGCCGCGAACACGGCAGCGCCCAGACCGGCACAGACCAGGATCAGCAACACCGTTCCCAGGTGCCGGTGCCAGGACAGCACGAGGTCCAGGAAGGCGAGTGCGGGCACGACGAGGGTCCAGCGCGGCAGCCCTTGGAACACGGATCTGTTCATCCCCAGCAAGCCTATCGGCAATCCCCTTGGCTTCCCGTGAAGCGCGGGTGATGCTTCTCCCACTATGACTCTTGAGATCCGTGACGCGACCGACTCCGACTGGCCGGCGATCTGGCCGTTCTACCGTGACATCGTCGTCGCACGGGAGACGTACACCTACGATCCGAACGTGACGGAGGAGGACGCGCGGGCCGGATGGATGCGGCCGTCGAGCTCACCGTTGGCGCGGACCACAGTCGCGGTCGATGCCGACGGCACCGTTCTCGGCAGCGCGAACATGTACCCGAACCGCCCCGGTCCCGGCGCGCACGTTGCCAGCGCGAGCTTCATGGTCGACGGCAAGGCCCGCGGGAAGGGCGTCGGCCGGGCGCTCTGCGAGGACATGATCGACTGGGCGCGGCGGACGGGTTTCCGGTCGATCCAGTTCAACGCCGTGGTCGAGACCAACGAACCCGCCGTGCACCTCTGGCAGGCGCTCGGCTTCCGGATCGCCGGCACTGTTCCCGGGGCCTTCGACCATCCGACGCTCGGGTACGTCGGTCTGCACGTCATGTACCGTCCGCTGCCATGAGGGACAGCCGAGCGCGCCAACTGTGGAAAACTCTCGAACCCTTCCACGCGATCACCTACTTCGCCCCGGAGACCAGGCAGGCGACCGACGTGCTCGGCCTCAAAGGCGGCTGGATGAGCTACTTCGGCTGCCGCGCGGCGCCCCTCGGCGCGGCCGGCCCGGAGCTCGTCGCCGCCGTGTTCTACAACTTCCACCCGGCGATGGTTGCTCGATCCCTCCCGGACGCCTGGACTTACGCGACTCCGGAACAGCTCCTCGACGCCCGCCTCACCGCTGTCGACGACGCCGTACGCCGTTTGGTGCGCGACGCATCGCCGAACGACACCGCATGGTCTGGTGGCGGGTTCGACCGGGCGGCTGAGCTCGGGCGCCGCGCGGCGGAACTCGCGCCGGTCGCCGGCCGGCCGCTGGCGGCGGCGAACTCAGCCCTGGAGTGGCCGACCGAGCCGCATCTCGTGCTCTGGCAGGCGACGACCATCCTGCGCGAGTCCCGAGGCGACGGCCATGTCGCGGCGCTCGTTGCCGCCGGTCTGAGTCCGTGCCAGGCGTTGGTGACGATCTCCGCGGCCGGTGGGCCGGCGAAGGAGGTCTTCCAGCTCAACCGGCGGTGGAGCGACGAGGAGTGGGCGGCCGCGTCCGACGACCTCCGGAGTCGCGGGCTGCTCGATGCGGATGGCGCTCTCACCCCTGCGGGCCAGGCGCTGCGGCAGCAGGTGGAGGACATGACGGACGCGCTCGCAGATCAGGGATGGCAGGCGTTGGGTGACGAACTCACCACCGAGTTGCACGATCTCGTGCGGCCGCTGAGCGCCGTACTGATGGCTGAAGAGTTGATCCCGGCGGACAACCCGATGGCTATGCGCTGGGACTGATCCGGTCCGCGAGTGCGCGGAGCGACTGCGCGAGCTGCTCGCCGGTCGGCGCTCCATCGGGGTCGGACATGCGCTGCGCGACGACGCCGAGGAGCATCGCCTGCAGGAGTGAGCCGATCGCCTGGGTCTCGTCGGCGTCCGCGTCGGGGGCGACGCCACCGAACAGGTGCGCCAGCCCTTCGCGGGCCTCACCCTGCATCTTCGCCAGCTCGGCGACCAGATCAGGCATGCTCGCACCGAGGCTGAGCACCTCGAACTGAGCGGCCCAGAGTGCCCGGAGCCGCGGATTCTCCAGACTCCCGGCGATCTGCTCCCACGTCGCCACGAACTGCTCACGCGGCTGGCGTACGACCGCCCGCACAGCCTGCACGTCGGCGGCTTCCGCGCCGCCGACCGCCGATGCCCACTCGTTGATCAGCAGCTCCCGGAGCGCCTCGTTCAGGAGGGTCTCCTTCGAGCCGAAGTGGTAGCCGATCGCGGACAGGCTGACCCCGGCCGCGGTCGTGCCCCCGCGTCGCGGTCGGGTGGCTACGCGGTCGACTTCCGCGGCGCGTCGATGACGGTGCTCGAGCGGATGGGCATCCTGTCCGCGGTCGAGGAACGCGCCACCCAGATGGGCGCAATGACGTACGTGAAGGGGTCCGGCAAGGTGGCCGCGAAGACCTCGACCGAGGCGTTCAGCGGTGAGCTGGAGATCCTCCGGGGCGACCTGGTCGACATCCTGTACGAGCGGACCGCGAGTACGACGGAGTACCTCTTCGACGACTCGATCGCTGCGCTGACGCAGGACGAGTCAGGGGTCGACGTGGCGTTCGAGTGCGGCGTGACCCGGCGGTTCGATCTGGTCATCGGTGCGGACGGGTTGCACTCGAACGTGCGGCGGCTGGCGTTCGGCGCGGAGTCGTCGTACCGGCACGACCTCGGGTACTACGCGTCGGTGTGCACCGTCGAGAACCACCTCGGGCTCGATCACAGCGGGCAGATCTACAACGTGCCCGGCAAGACTGTCGGGACCTACAGCGCGCGTAACAACACCGAGGCGAAGGCATTGTTCTACTTCGCGTCCGATCCGCTGACGTACGACCGCCGCGACGTACCGGCGCAGCAGGCGATCGTCGAGCAGCAGTTCGCGGGTCTCGGATGGGAGGTGCCGACGCTGCTGGACGGGATGCGGACCGCGCCGGACTTCTACTTCGACTCGATCAGCCAGATCAAGCTGGACAGCTACTCCTGCGGCCGTGTCGCGCTCTGCGGAGACGCCGGGTACTGCGCCTCTCCGCTGTCCGGGATGGGGACCAGTCTCGCGATCGTCGGTGCGTACGTCCTCGCGGGCGAGCTGCACGCGGCCGGCGGCGACCATGCGCGGGCGTTCGCGGCGTACGACGACCGGATGCGCGGGTTCGTGGCGGCGTGTCAGAAGCAGGCGGTCGACGGGGCGATGTGGTTCATCCCGGCGAGCAGGTGGTTCATGAAGCTGCGGAACCTGACCTTCCGGCTGATGCCGTACCTGCCGTGGCGGAACATGATCCGCGACATGTCGCTCAAGGTCGGGAACGCGATCGAACTCCCGGAGTACGCAGACCTTCCTCGGCGGCCCGCAGTACCGCGGCCGTGAGCGCGTCGAGGACCTCGGACCCGAGCTTCCAGTGCTGCCAGTACAACGGCACGTCGATGTATTTGCCTGGAGCAACTTCCACGAGACGGCCGGCGGCCAGCTCGGGTCCGGCCACCTGGTCCTCGATCATCCCCCAGCCGAGACCGATCCGGACCGCTTCGTGGAACGGCGCGGATGCCGGGATCGCGTGCGCCGGTGGGTCGAGCTTCCGCCTGGTGACCTTGCGGATCAGGCGATGCTGCAGAACGTCCTTCTCGTTGAACAGCACCAGCGGTGCCTCGGCGAGTGCCTCCGGCAACGACTTCCCGGCCAGCCACCGCTCGGCGTACTCCGGAGTCGCCAGCGGCAGGTACCGCATCTTCCCCAGCGGTACGACGCGACACCCCTGGACCGGTCGCGGATCAGCGGTCACCGCGGCGAGCACCGTCCCGTTCCGCAGGTACTCCGCCGAGTGCTCCTCGTCCTCCTGATGCACCAGGAACCGGGCGTTGTGGGTCCGGGACAGATCGAGCATCGCCGGCAGGAACCAGTTGTTCAGCGAGTCCGCGTTGACCGCGATCGGGATCCGCTGCGCGTCGATCGTCCCCCGGACGGCGGCGATCGCGTCGAGCTCGAGCAGCGACACCTGACGGGCCAGCCGGAGCAACGCCTCACCCGCGGCGGTCGCCCGCGCAGGCTTGCCGCGCATCACCACGACCTGACCGAGCCGGCTCTCCAGCGCCTTGATCCGTTGACTGACCGCGGACGGCGTCACCCGCAACCGCCGTGCGGCCGCGTCGAAACTGCCTTCGTCGACGACGGCCACGAAGGTCTCGAGCTGCACGGAGTCGAACTGCATGATGAAGCAATTCTAAGGGTGCTTCAGAATCTTTAGCTGGTTTGACGGTGGTCAACTCCCTACCGTCGAAGACATGCCCCTACTCGCCGGATTCGCCACGTCGATGTCCCTGATCGTCGCGATCGGCGCCCAGAACGCGTTCGTCCTCCGCCAGGGGCTGCGCCGCGAACACGTCCTCTCGGTCGTCCTCACCTGCGCGCTGTCCGACGCCCTGCTGATCTCCAGCGGCATCCTCGGCCTCGGCGCACTGATCACCCGCAGCCAACTCGCCCTGGACATCGCCAAGCTCGGCGGTGCCGCGTTCCTCTACACGTACGCGTTCCTCGCCGCCAAGCGAGCGCTCGGCCCCGGCCGCCGGATCACTCCCACCGACCACACACCCATCGCTCTGCGCAGTGTCGTCCTGACCTGCCTGGCCTTCACCTATCTCAACCCGCACGTCTACCTGGACACGGTCGTCCTGCTCGGCTCCCTCGCCAACCAACGCGGCACCGACGGCCGCTGGCTCTACGGCCTGGGCGCCGTCACCGCCAGCTTCACCTGGTTCTCCGCACTCGGCTTCTGCTCCGGCAAACTCGCCCGCCTCTTCGCCCGCCCCCGAGCCTGGCAGATCCTCGACGCCACCATCGCCACCCTGATGACCACCCTCGCCACCTGGATGCTCCTCCCCTGATATCAACAGGCCTGATTCCCCGTTGGTCGCGACCCGCGCTTCCGGATACACTGTGAGTAGCAAGACCAGCCCCTCTGCCCGCTCGGGCACGGGCTGGTCGTCTTTTCTGGGGGCTTTCGCGTGCTTTCCTACGCCAAACCACACCTGTCCTTCGATGCCCAAGTCGAACTGCTGCAAAGCAGAGGCATGGTCATCGACGATCCCGCCGCCGCAGCCGAACTCCTGGGTGCGGTCGGCTACTACCGCCTGAGCGGCTACTGGTATCCCTACCGGCGCCAAGTCGCTCCGAGACAACGCGACGATCAGTTCGTCGCCGGCACCGACTTCACCACCGTCGTTCGGCTCTACGATGCCGACCGACGGCTCAAGCTTCATGTCCTCGACGCGATCGAGCGCGTCGAGATCGCGTTGCGGGTGATGATCGGGTTCACGCTGGGGAAGCGCGGTGCCTACGCACACCTCGACCGGGCGAACCTCGACGGACAGTTCACCCGCCTGGACGGCACACGACGGAGCAAGTACGACGGCTGGATCGCCAAGGTCCGTGACGCCCAGCGCCGGTCCTCCGAGGACTTCGTCGTGCACTTCCAGACCAAGTACGACGGCCGGCTGCCGGTGTGGGTCGTGACCGAGATCCTGGACTTCGGTTCCACCGCGCACCTGTACGCCGGTCTCAAATCCGCCGATCGCAGCGTCATCGCGCAGGAACTCGACATCGTTGACCACCACGGACAGGGCAACGGACACACGTTGAGCAACTGGCTCCGAGTCCTGAACTACGTCCGCAACATCTGCGCACACCACTCCCGGCTCTGGAACCGACACATGGTCAACAAGATCGCGGCGCGACAGTTGGCGAGCATTCCGGAGTTGCAGCACCTGAGCGATCCGATGGTCTCGCACGACCGGATCTACTCGACGCTGTGTGTCCTGGCGTTCTTGATGCAGCGTGTTGGTCGGGGTCCGTGGGCCTCGGAGCTCCGGGTGTTGGTTGCGGGTGAGGTGCCGGCGTGTGGGCGGAGTCTTTCGGAGATGGGGTTTCCGCCGGAGTGGGACGGATGCTGGCCGTGGAGTGTGATGCGGGGGTGAGCCTGTGGACGTGACGGTGTTGTGTGATGCCGTGGCGGTGTTTCCGGAGGCGGTCGGGGATGCCTTGCCTGGTTGGGGTTCTGAGCAGTCGGCGTGGACCGCACGGGTGATGCCGGGGAACGTGCGTGGTGACGGGTGGCTGCTGCATTTCCACAGTTATCTGGTCACGTCGGAATCCGGCGTGGTGCTGGTGGATGCGGGCGTCGGGCCGGCTGGCGGCGAGGCCGCCGAGTGGCTGGGCGTTGCCGGGCGGTTGCCGCAGTTGCTGAGCCAGGTGGGTGTGGCCGCGTCCGAGGTGGACGCGGTCGTGTTGACGCATGTCCATCTGGACCATGTGGGGTGGGCGTCCGACGGTTCCCGACCGGCGTTTCCGCGGGCGGAGTACGTCGTACAGCGGGCTGAGCTGGAGCATGTGCGCGGCGGTACGACCTACTCGCAGCGGATCCGGCCGATCGAAGAGGCCGGGCAGTTGCGTGTGGTCGAGGGTGATGTGGCGCTGCGCGGAATGCGGTTGGTGCCCACGCCGGGGCACACGCCTGGGCATCAGTCCGTGGTGACCGAGCGGGCGGTCCTGGGTGGCGATGTGCTGGTGCATCCGGCACAGGCCCGGTGGCCAGAGCTGACCTACGTATACGAGCGGGACCCGGCGATCGCGGTGACTTCGCGACGCGAGGTACTGGCGATGGCCGCCGCGTCGGGAGTCCCGATCGCGGCGGCGCATCCCCACGGCGCACTGGCAGCCGACGCCACCGGGGCCGCTTCGACCCCGGGCGCCGGCGACGCGGTCTGCCCGCCGTACAGGCTTTAGCGATAGCCAGTGGTGTCGGCGGGTTTGCCTGGGCCTTCGACCTCGGCGATGTACCGCCACGCGTCCGGCCGGCTGCCGTCGACGTCGGTGAAACCGTAGATCTGCGCGAGCTCCCCACTCGACGTCGACTTGCCGTGCCACCGCCGTACGTCGGGATCCGCCGCGAGCGCCGCCACCGCGCGGCCGACGTACGACGGGCTCTCGGAGATCGCGAAGTGCGGGACCTGCTCGGTCGCGTCCCGCCAGTTCTCCTCGCGGACCCCGAATCCCCCGAGCATCGCCTCGGACCGCAACCACCCCGGCGTCAGCAGGACAGCGGTCGCGTCGCGCTTCTCCAGCTCGTGCGCCAGCGCGAACGCGACCCGCCCGACCGCACCCTTCGCGACGTCGTAGAAGAACGAGACGCGGTACGTCTCGGCGTTGTACTCACGCGTCCCGTCGGTCATCTCGATCACCAGACCACCCGGCGACTTCAGCAGCAACGGCAGCGCGTGGTGCGCGGTGATGATGTGCGTGTTCACGCCCAACTGCAGCAACCGCAGACCGGCGTCGAGATCGCTCTCCCACACGGTCTTCTCCCACTCGGGCTCGCCGTGCTGCCCCCAGATGTCGTTCACCAGGATGTGCAGCGCGCCCTGCTCACGCTCGATCCGCGCGACCAGATCCCGCACCTGCTCGGGATCCAGATGATCCACCGGTACGGCGATGCCGTGTCCGCCCGCCTTGTCGACCAGCTCGGCCGTGTCCTCGATCGTCTCGGGCCGGCCCATCTCGGACCGCCGGGCCCGCGTGCTCCGCCCGGTCACGTACACGGTCGCACCGGCCGCGCCGAGCTCGACCGCGATTCCCCGGCCGGCCGCCCGGGTCGCTCCCGCGACCAGCGCCACCTTCCCCGCCAACGGTTTCATCCATCCTCCTGATTCATACGTTGTACGATTATGTACCATACGGCGTATGGTTAATGTCGGCAAGCGGGCCGGACGGCCCCGCGCCGGGGAGGAACGACTGAGCCGGCAGGCGATCCTGGCGACGGCGCTGCGGATCGTCGACGACGAGGGCATCGACGCGCTCACGATGCGCCGGCTCGCGGCGACACTGCAGGTCAACCCGATGTCGCTGTACCACCACCTGCCGAACAAGGCGGCCGTGCTGGCAGGTCTCGCGGAGTTGGTGTTCGCCGGCCTGGAGCTCCCCGACCCGGGCGACACCGTGCCGTGGGACGAGCAGCTCAAACAGGCCGCGCGCGCCTATCGCGACGGCCTCCGCCAGCACCCGAATCTGGCGCTCCAGGTGCTGTCGGACGCGTCCACCGTGTCGGACGTGGTCGTGGTGACGATGGAACCGTTCTACCGGGCCCTCGATCGCGCCGGGCTCACTCCGCGGCAGATCTTCGAGGCCGCGAACACCCTGATCGACTTCATCCACGGCTTCAGCCTCGGCGAGGCGTCCGTCCGCGCGGAGACCTTCGAACTCGCGCCCGACCTGCTGACCCGGGTGCGCGCGCTGCCGGAGGGCAAGGCGCCGATCCTGAGCCGCATCGTCAACGAACTCGGCGCGGAAGGTCTCGCCTACGACTTCGACAGCGGTTTCGAGTCCGGGCTCGGCACCTTCGTCGCCGGCCTCGCGCGATAACGCGAGATCGCCACGCCGACGAGACACAGCGCGCCGCCGCCGTACGCGAGGGGTGCCGGGCTCTCGCCGAGCAGCAGCCAGCCGAGCAGGATCGTGATCGGCGGGACGAGGTACGTCGTGGCGCCCATCCTGCCGGCGGTCGTCCGGGCCAACGCGTACGCCCAGGTTGTGAACGCGATCGCGGTCGGGAACGCGCCGAGGAACACCACCCACCAGATCGTCGACGCCCGCGCTTGCCCCGCCTCGCGTACCAGCGTCGGACCGAACGGCAGACACGCGACCGCTCCGATCACACACGACAGCCACGTCACCTCGAGCGCGGGCAGCCGGGCGAGCAACGGCTTCTGGGAGACCACGCCGATCGCGTACGCCGCCGCGGCGATCAGGCAGAGCGCCACGCCCCACGTCTCGGCGCTGCCGTTCGACGACGATAGTCCGATGAGTACGACGCCACCGAACGCGACGACACTCCCGAGCACCAACTGACGCGGGAAGCCCTCGTGCAGCAGCACGCCCGCGAGCAGCGCGATCAGCAGCGGGCCGATGTTGACCAGCATCGCCGTCGTCCCGGCGTCGAGGTGCCGCTCCGCCTCGTTCAGCGCGAGGTTGTAGACACCGAACCAGAGCAGGCCGCAGAGCAGCAGGAGCTTCCAGTCCCGCTTCGCCGGCCAGCGCCGCGGCCGGGTGAATACGAAGACCCCGAGCAGCACGCTGCCGACCAGCAACCTGCCGAGCGACAACGCCCCGGCCGAGATGTCCTGCCCGACGTGGCGGATCGCGACGAACGCCGACGCCCACAACACCACAGTCACCGCCGCCGCACCCGCGGCCGCCATACCCGGTTTCCTCATGCTGATGGAACGCGTTCGCTGTTCATGATGTGAGGCTAGGTCTCGGACACTTCGGCCGCCGCCGAATCACGCGGCGCCGGCAGCGCGAACGGTACGACGAACGCGGTCAGCAGCACCGGGATCGTCAGGGCCGCGACGAGGATCGCCATTGTGAACCACACCGACCCGACCGCGAACCCGGCGTACACCGCGATCGCGGACACCTCGGAGAACAGCCCGGACACCGACGTCACGGTCGCTCGGGCCGGACCGGTGATGGCGTCCTGCAGTCGCGACTCCGACACCACGATCACCAGCTGCATCACGCCGTACCCGATCGCGATCGGCAGGAAGCCCCAGGCCGAGCCGCTCAGCGCGCCGGTTGCGATCAGCACCGCGGTCGCCGCCAGCCCGACCCCGAAGGTTGCTGCTGGCAACTTGTACGCCGGTCCGGCGAGCGCACCGCCGATCGCCTGGGCCGCCACGGCGCCCGCGATCAGCAACGGGATCACGCCGGTCGCGGCACCGGTCTCGCGGGCGAGCAACGGGAAGTACTCGTCGAAGGCGAGGAAGCCACCGAGGATCGCGACGAGGAAGACGGCACGTCGTACGACGCCACTTGTCAGCACCTCCGACACACCGGCGCGGAGCATGTGGAGATAGTTCCCGAACGCGGCGCGCGCGCCAGGCTCCTCGGACTCCCGAGCGGCCTCGACCGGGCGCGGTTCGGGCAGCGACCACGCGACCAGCGCCTGCGTCAGGCAGCTCAGCACGCTCACCACACCCGCCAGCGTGTAACCGCCGAGGGCGAAGAGCGGGGTCGCGAGCGCCGTCGCGGTCAGGTTCGCCACGAACGACGCGGACCTCGCGCGACCGAGCAGGGTCGCGAAGTGGCCGGTGCGGTTCCGCGCGGCGAGCTCGTCGTACGCGAACGCTTCGTAGGTGCCAGAGATCAGCGCGGACGACGTACCCCAGAGGACGAACCCGAGGGCGAATCCGGCGAACGTCGGGAGCGTGATCCAGGCGGCGTACCCCAGGCCGCTGAGCAGGGCGCCGAACGTCAGCAGCTTGCGGCGCGAATACGTGTCCGCCCAGGCACCGGACGGCACCTCGAGCACGAAACCGGTCGCCGACCAGATGACGAACAGCGTCGAGATCTGGGCAGCCGACAGCCCGTGGTCGGTGAAGAGCAGCTGGTACAGCGGGTAGAGCGGGATGAAGTCCTGCAGCGCCTCGAAGGCGATCAGCCGGACCGACAGCCCTCGGTCAGAGCGTCAAAGGTGCGGGCTCGGAAGTCTCATGTCCTCGACGATACGGCATAAATGAGGCGCGGATCAGCCGGAATTTCGGTCAGAGTAGGGCGATGGGACAAGTCAGCGAACGGTTCTGGGCGAAGCTCCCGGACGGCAGCCGGGACGCACTCGTCGACGGGCTGAGCCAGTCCGAACTGCAGTCCGTCCTGCTGGACGTGACGCGCGGGCGCGCCGCCAAGGTGACGCCGGCGCGGCTCCTGCAGCGCTGGCAGCAGGATCGGTTCGTGCGGCCGTCGGGCATCGATCCGCGGGAACTGGTGAAGACCCAGCACCGGCTGTGGGAGCTGCTGCCGGAGAAGTTCGACGGCGTGCAGCTCTCCCCGATCACCCCGCTCGGCACCTGCTCGACGGTCGCGACGATCAACCAGAACCAGGTGGTCAGCACGGTGCGCGGCACCGAGGTCGCCAGCGACCCGACCAACGAGCTGGCGATCGAGGCCGCCGTACGGCGTCGTGCTGGGCAGGACCGTGTGCACCTGGCGGCCTGTCAGCGCGTCGTCCGGGCGCAAACGTTCGACGGGCCCGGGATGACGGCGCACTTCGAGTTGTTCGTGCTGGTGTCGAGCGCTCGGGACTCCGGATCGTTCCGGACCGAGGCGGAGCTGCTGATCGACCACCTGAACTTCTGGCACGCCGTACTCGGGGAGAAGGCCGAGCTGACCTTCACCGCCTTCCGGGAGAACGGGCTACGCGACCGGATCGAGGACACCGTCCGTCCGGCGCTCGGGGTCGCGTTCACGGAGGACGCGGAGCGGACCAAGAGCGCGAACTACTACGCGGGCCTGGGACTCGGCATCGACCGCGGCGGCGCCGGCCTGGGCGACGGCGGCTTCACGACCTGGACCGCGGACCTGCTCGGGGACGCGAAGGAACGCTGCCTGACGTCCTGCATCTCCACCGAAGGCCTGACCGTCACCGCAGCTTGAGCAGCCCTGCGTCGGTCGGGCGGAAGCCGCAGGCGTCGAGGTAGAACGCGGTCAGGTGCGGCTCGAAGTCCACGTGCAGCCACTCGCACCCGGCCTTCCGAGCCTCCTCGGCAGCGGTCAGCACGAGCTGCTTGCCGATGCCCTGCCGACCGTGCTCCGGATGGACGGCGGTGTCCAGCACGAACGCATGCGCACCGCCGTCCCAGCACACCTGCACGAACCCGACCAGCTGATCGTTGCTGAAGGCACCGACCCAGGTCAGCGCCCACCGCTCCAACCGCTCCGCCCACGCGTGCACTTCGGGCTCGCCCTCGAACGCGGCAGCATGCAACAAGGACAACTCCCGATCATCCACCGGGAAACGTACGACGTACTTCACAGCATCCCCACCGCGGTCTCGAGACGAGCATTCCACGCCGTACCCTCACCGTCGGGCAGATCGGACAACGACAGATACCCCTGCACCATCACGGACGGCAGCACGCTGCGCAGACCGTCGACGGCGCCATACGAATCCAGCGCTTCGGGCCACGCCGTGGGCTCGACGGACGACACCAGGAACCAGGCGAGATCCAGTACGCCGGGAGCCGCCGAGACGTCCTCCCAGTCGAGGAACGCGACCTCCCCGTTCGGCCCGGTCCGCAGGTTCTGCGCGGACGCGTCACCGTGCACGAGCGTCATCGGGCCGGCGGCCGCGATGTCGCGCTCGGCGTCCTGCACCTTGCCGACGAGGCGCTCACCGAACTCCAGCACGGTCGGCGACAGGTCCGACCGCGCCGCGATCGCCGGCCACAGCTCGTCGTACAGGGCGGCGACCAAGTCGTCTCCGGCGCCGATCGGTCGGAGCCAGGGCCATTGATCCAGTTGGCCGGCCCAGCGGTCGTGAAGTTCGTGGAGCGCTCGGGCTCCGGCCTGCGGGGATGCACCCGGGGTCCAGGCGGACAGGTCTTCCAGCACCAGGAGAGTGCCGTCGGCGTTCTGCTCGGCCTGGAAGCACTCCGGCACCCGGACGCCGACGACCGGGGCGATCTCGGTGTAGAACCGGACCTCCGACTCGAACATCTTCAGGACATCCGGAATCGACCCCGGCACCGCGGGCGGCCGGCGCTTCACGTAGTTCGGCACCCGGTCAGGCTAGACACCTACCAGGCCGAACGTGACTGGTTTTTCTAGGCGACGAGCGTGAACGCCTGCGCGGAGGCGGAGTACGCGCGGGGGCCGGACGGGATGCGGTGGGTGGACCGCTCCTCGACCCGGATCGCGCTGGTCTGCAGCCGGACCGGCAGCGTCGAGCGGACCGCGGTGGTGAGGTCGAACTGCACCTCGGCCAGCAGGTCGGTGAGCTCAAGCTCGAGCGCGCGGCAGATCGCGGCGAGGATCTCCGAGGACGGCTCCTTGCGGCCGCGCTCGATCTCGGACAAGTACGGCACCGACACCTGAGCCTGCTCGGCGAGCTCGCGCAGGGTGATGCCCCGCTCGCGCCGCAACCGGCGGAAGACGTTCCCGATCACCTGGCGTAGCAACACGTCCTGGCCCTCCTCGCCTCCGGATGTCCTGTACCGAGTGTGCCATCCCGCACGGGTCCGCCGTACGAAGATCTGCCCTGAGCAGATTCCAGGCGCGGATCTGCTCACGGCGAAGTCAGCGCTCGAGGGCCGTCTGCAGGTCGGCGGTGAGGTCTTCGGGATCCTCCAGACCGAGGCTCAACCGCAGCAGCGCGTCGGAGGGCTTGGCCTCGGAGGCGACGAGGCGGTGGGTGAGCCCGGCGGGGTGCTGGATCAGGGTGTCCACGCCGCCCAGGGATACGGCGTGGGTGATGAGCTTCAGCCCGTCGGCCACCCGGGACGCCGCCTCGAAACCGCCGCTGACCGTGAACGCGAGCACCGCGCCCGGCCCCGACTGCTGACGTCCGATCAGGCCCGCTGGATCGGCGAGGCCCGGGTAGTAGACCCGCTCGACACGCGGCTGCGCCGCCAGCCAGTCGGCGACCTTGATGGCGGTTGCCTGCTGCGCCCGGACTCGCACCGGCAACGTCTGCAATCCCCTGTGCAGTTCGTACGCCGCCATCGGGTGCAGCAGGCCACCTGTCACAGCGCGGATCTGCCGGAGCCGGCCGACCCACTCCACGCCGGCCGCGACGACGCCACCCATCACGTCGCCATGACCGCCGAGGTACTTGGTGGCCGAGTGCAGGACCAGGCTCGCCCCGTGCCGGGCCGGCTGCTGCAGCACCGGCGTCGCGAAGGTGTTGTCCACCAGCACGGGTACGTCGCCGGCCGCGGTGGCGACGGCTGCGATGTCCACCAGCTCGACTGTCGGGTTCGCCGGCGTCTCGACGAGCACCAGGCCCGTGTCCGGACGGATCGACGCCGCGACCTCGGCGGGCTGTGCGTAAGTGACGGTTGTCCCCAGGAGGCCTGTGGATAACAAGTGGTCGGAACCGCCGTACAGCGGGCGGACGGCGACCACGTGGGGGCGACCGGCGGCGACCGTGGCGAGCAGGCACGCGGTGAGCGCGGCCATCCCGGAGCCGAACGCGACCGCGCCGTCGGTGTGCTCGAGTTCGGCGAGCGCGTCCTCGAACCGCGCGACGGTCGGGTTCCACAGGCGCTGGTAGACGAGGCTCCCGCCGTCCGGCCCGCGGCCCTCCGCGAGCGCGTCGTACGACGCTCCGCCGGTGTGCACGCCCGGGAGCGGATAGGTGGTGGACAGGTCGATCGGCGGGACGTGGACGCCGAGGGCGGCCAGGTCGCGGCGACCGGCGTGTACCGAGCGGGTATCGAGCTGGGTCATCAGGCGCCTCCCTGTGGATAACTGAGGTGACTGTGGAATCTTCTGCGAGATCAGCGCAAGAGTTCCGAAGAAAATTCGTCCACAGGGTCGTCCACACGCTGTGGATTCTGTGAACCCGCCCTACAGTGGTGGTATGCCGAAGGATCGTCGGAGCCCGGGACCGGCCCCGCGGCCGCTTCCCGACGGGCTCGACGACGTCGACCTGAAACTGGTCGAGCTGCTCACGGCCGACGGCCGGATGCCGAACAACGCGCTCGCCGAGGCAGTCGGCCTCGCGCCGTCGACCTGCCTGACCCGGGTGCGTTCCCTGCGCGAGCGCGGAGTGATCCGCGGCTTCCACGCCGACGTGGACCTGGCCGCGCTCGGCCGGCCGCTGCAGGCGCTGATCGCGATCCGGATCGGCGCGCACTCCCGCGACGAGATCGACCGCTTCCGCACGAAGGTGCCGCGGCTGCCTGGGGTCCTGTCGCTCTTCCATGTCAGCGGAGCCAACGACTACCTGCTGCATGTGTCAGCCGCGACTCCCGACGCGCTGCGAGAGTTCGTGCTGGATCATCTGACCGCGGATCCCGCGGTCAGCCACGCCGAGACGAGCCTGATCTTCGAGCACGTCCGCGGCGGATGAGTTCTGCCTCGGGCGGAGTTCCGCCTCGGGCTCAAGTGCTACCTCGGCTTGATGCCTACCTCGGCTTGAGGCCCCAGGCTTCGGCGAGGAGCTGGAACGACTGGCGGCGTTCGGCCGGGTCGTGGATGTTCGTGGTGATGATGAGCTCGTCGGCGCCGGCGGTGTTGGCCTTTCGCAGCAGCTCGCCGGCCACCTGGTCCGGCGTACCCACGGTGACCAGGCCGGTCCACTCCTCGACGGCGGCTTCCTCCGCGTCGCTCCACGGGTAGTCGGCCGCCTCCTCGGGAGACGGCAGCGGGCCGGGGCGGCCGGAGCGCAGGCGCAGCGTCGAGAGGGCGTTCGCGCGGGCCAGCGCCTGCGCACGCTCCTCGGTCTCGGCGACGATCGCGGCCAGCGCGAGGATCGCGTGCGGCTGACCCTCGTGCTCGAAGCGCTGGAAGTTCGTCTTGTACGCCGAGATCACGCCGGCCGGGTCGAGGGTCCCGAAGTGGCCGGCGTACGCGAAGCCGGTCCCGAGCGCGGCGGCCGCCTGCCCGCCGTACGTGCTGGAACCGAGGATCCAGATCGGCGGGAGCGGTACGTCGGTCGGTTGCGCGGTGATCGGCTCGAACGGGTGGCCCGCCGGGAAACCGTCGACGTACGCGCGGAGCTCGGCGTACTGCTCGGTGAAGTCGTCGGCGCCGAGGGCCTCCCGGCTACGGCGCAAAGCGAGCGCGGTGCGCTGGTCGGTGCCGGGCGCGCGGCCGAGACCGAGGTCGATGCGGTCCGGGTAGAGACCACCCAGGACCCGGAAGGTCTCGGCGACCTTCAGCGGCGAATGGTTCGGCAGCATGATGCCGCCGGAGCCGACCCGGATCGACGAGGTCGCGGCGGCGACCGCCGCGATCATCACCTCGGGGCTCGAACTCGCCACGCTCGGGATGTTGTGATGCTCCGCCAGCCAGAACCGGTGGTACCCGGCCGCTTCCGCGGTGCGGGCCAGCTCGAGCGTCTCGTGCAACGCCGCCGACGGCCGCGTCCCCGACGGCACCGGCGAGAGGTCAAGCACGGACAGGGGCATCGGGTCAGCGGTCACGTTCAATCGTCAACCGCCGTCCGGGTCGGCGTATTCCGGATCTCCAGCACTCATCAATCGGCCGCGCGAGCGCCGGCTGAGCGTGGAGGGGTCGGCTGAACCGCGATTGTGTAGTGCTGGGGATCCGCTCAAGCCGGGTACGGGGTCGCCGCGCGGGCATCGCGGAGGCTTCGCGCCCACCAGGCGAGTTGGTGGAGGAGCGCCGCGGCGGCCGCGGACGTGCCCGGATCGGTCGGCTCGCCGTCCGCGGTGAAGTCCTCCTCGCGGAACCCGAGGCTGTCGCGGATCGGCACCGCGTGCAGCTCGCCGAAGACCAGCCGCAACTGCTCGGCCGCTCGGAGCCCGCCGGAGCGGCCGCCGTACACCACGAACCCGACCGGCTTCGCGTACCAAGGCCGTCGTACGGCGTCGATCGCGGTCTTCACGTCACCCGGGTAGGCGTGGTTGTACTCCGCGGTGACGATCAGCACCGCATCCGCCTCGTCGATCCGCCCCGGCAACTCGGTGAGCGGCAGCACACTCAGATCGATCAGGTCGAGCTTGAACTCGTCCGCCCGCTCGACTTCCCGCGCGAACCACCGCGTCACCGCCGTCCCGAACCGCCCCACCTCGAGATTGCGCGTCAACACCACGAGCCGCAGCGGATGAACAGTCACAACAAAACACGCTAATACCTCAACAGAACTTGAGGTCAAACCGTCTCATTCACCAGCCGGCTGCTGCTCGGGTGGGAGGGAGGGTGGGGTGGAGGGCTGGAGGTCGGTGTGGGCGGCGTTCATCAAGGGGGTTTGGTCGTCGACTACTCCGACGGTTTGCCAGGCCTTGGTGACGGCGGTGAGTTGGGGGGAGCCGTCACCGTAGAGCTCGCGGGCGGTGGTTCGGGTGGCGTCGGCGAAGTCGCGGAAGGAGGCGGACTTCGGCAGGTGGCCGGAGGTCAGCGTGCCGTACCAGATCTTGCCGGCGTCGTCGTACGCGTTCCCGCCGAGCTCCGTCGCGACCAGGTAGAACGCGTGGTTCGGGATGCCCGAGTTGATGTGGACGCCGCCGTTGTCGTCCTGCGTCTCGACGTACCCGGCCATGGTGGCGGGCTGCGGGTCCTTGCCCAGCCGCGGATCGTTGTACGCCGTCCCGGGTGCCTTCATGGACCGGAGTGCGACCCCTTGCACCCCGGGGAGGAACAGTCCGGCCCCGATCAGCCAGTCGGCGTCCGCCGCGCTCTGACCCAGCGCGTACTGCTTCGCGAGCGACCCGAAGACGTCCGAGATGCTCTCGTTGAGCGCGCCGGACTGACCGTCGTACGCGAGGTTCGCCGTGTGCTGCGTGACGCCGTGGGTGAGTTCGTGGCCGGTGACATCGATCGAGGACGTGAAGTTCCCGAAGATCGCGCCGTCCCCGTCGCCGAACACCATCTGCGAGCCGTCCCAGAACGCGTTCGCGTAGCCCCGGTCGTAGTGCACCGTCGAGGTGAGCACCTGCCCGGCGTCGTCGATCGAGTCCCGCCCGTAGCACTCCTTGTAGAGCGTCCAGGTCGCGCCGGTGCCGTCGTACGCCTGGTTGACCGCCTTGTCCTGGACCGCGTCGTCGCCCTCGGAGCGCACCAGGGTGCCGGGCAGGTCGGTCCCGTTCTCGGCGTCGTACACCTTCCGTTGCCGGCCGTCGGCCGCGGCCACCCGTTGTCGATCCGCCGCGGGCCTGCCACGCAGTACGGCGTCGTGCTGCAACGACTGCCGGATCCGGGCTCGGACGCTGGGGTCACCCGCGGATCGCTCCAGCTGCTCGAGCAGGTACGGCGGGACGATCGAGTGAAACACCACTACAGGAAAACCCGGCCAGGAGATAAACTCAAGGATTTGTGGCTGCCGCGCGCAGTGTCATTTCTGCAAAGAGTGAAATGCGGCCTGAAAACCAACCGGGACGCATTTTAACACAAGGGGTAATGAATTGCCGAATCCGGTCGATGCCGAACAGGCACACCTGACTACGTTCTACGCCGCGCTGGACGCCGAGCGCGAGCGCGCCGAGGCACGCACCGACGACGAGCAGCAGCTGCTAACTCGAAACGCCCAGGCCCTGCACCAGCGGGACGGCCGCATCCGTGACCTCAAACTCCGGCTGGCGCGCCTGAACGCCGCCGAGGAGGGGCTGTACTTCGGCCGCCTGGACACCGCCGACGGCGACGTCCTGCACATCGGCCGGCTCGGCCTGCACGACGACGACTACGAACCGCTGCTCGTCGACTGGCGCGCCCCCGCGGCGCGGCCGTTCTACATCGCCACCGCGGTGGCCAACCACGGCATCGTCCGGCGCCGGCACGTGCAGACCCGGCTGCGGCGCGTCCTCGACGTCCAGGACGAGCAGCTCGACCTCGCCCGCGAGGCGGCCGACCCGTCCAAACCCGGCACCGGCGTGATCGGCGAAGCCGTGCTGATGAAGGCGCTGGAGGCCCGCCGGACCGGCCGGATGGAGTCGATCGTCCAGACGATCCAGGCCGACCAGGACCGGATCATCCGTTCCGAACTTCCGGGGATCCTCGTCGTCCAGGGCGGTCCGGGCACCGGCAAGACCGCGATTGCGCTGCACCGGGCGGCCTTTCTGCTCTACACGCACCGCGAGCAGCTGGAAAAGCGCGGAATTCTCGTCGTCGGGCCGAATGCGGCGTTCCTGCGCTTCATCGGCCAGGTGCTGCCCTCGCTCGGTGAGGACGGCGTCCGGCTCGTCACCATCGCCGAGCTCTACCCCGGCCTGAACGCGACCCGCCCGGAGTCCTCGGAGAGCGCCGAGGTGAAGGGCCGGACGGTGATGGCCGACGTGATCGCGAAGGCCGTCGCCGACCGGCAGTGGATCCCGGAGCGACCGGTGCGGGTGATGGTCGACCGGACGGAGCTCACCCTCGACCCGGAGGTGTGCGCGGCGACCCACGCCCGGGTCCGAAACCGCAACCTCACCCACAACCAAGCGCGTCCGTACGTCCTCAACGAGATCACCGACCACCTGACCAGCCAGTACGCCGACTTGATCGGCACCGACCCGCTCGACGGTGAGCAGCTGCTCGACGAGTACGACCTGGCCGAGCTGCGCAAGGAAGTGCTCGCGGAGCCCGCCGTACAGGCGCTGCTCGAACAGCTCTGGCCCCTGCTCAGTCCGCCGAAACTCCTCGAGGATCTGTACGGCGACGAGGACCGGCTCGCGTCCGCGGCGCCGCAGCTGTCCGCGCTGGATCGCGAACACCTCCTGAGGTACGGCGCCGACTGGAGCCCGGCCGACGTACCGCTGCTGGACGAGGCGGCGGAGCTGCTCGGTGACGACGGGACCGAGGCGGCGCGGGAGCGGGCCGCGCGGGCGCGGGCGGTCGCTTATGCACAAGGGGCTCTGGACGTGCTGTCCGGTTCGGGGTCGACGGACTTCGACGAGGAGGACGAGGCAGAGATCCTGACCGCGAAGGACATCCTGGACGCCGAGGCGTTCGCCGAGCGGTACGAGGCGGACGACGACCGGACGCTGGCCGATCGGGCGGCGGCCGATCGGCGCTGGACGTACGGGCATGTGATCGTCGACGAGGCGCAGGAGCTGTCACCGATGGCGTGGCGGGCGATCGCGCGCCGGTGCCCGCTGCGGTCGATGACCGTGGTCGGTGATGTGGCGCAGACGAGCTCGGTCGGCGGCGGGACGACCTGGGCGAGCGCGCTCGGTGAGACGTTCGGCGATCGCTGGCGCCTCGCTGAGCTCACGCTGAACTACCGCACCCCGGCCGAGGTGATGGAGGTCGCGAACGACGTACTGCGGGCGGTCGACCCGTCGGCGCGGGCGCCGCAGTCGGTCCGTTCGACGGGCGTGCGGCCCTGGCACCTCGACGTCCCGGCGGCCGAGCAGGCGTTGTACGTCTACAAGATGGCGACCGAGGAGACGGCGTACGGCGAGGTCGGGGTGATCACGTCGCGCAGCCGGCTGGAGCTGATCCAGGAGGCGGTCGACGGACTGTCCGGCGTCACCGTCCTCACGGCCCGCGAAGCCAAGGGCCTCGAGTTCGACTCGGTCCTCGTCGTCGATCCCGACGGCATCGTGATCGAGTCCCCGCGCGGCCTGCGCGACCTGTACGTCGCTCTCACCCGGTGCACCCAACGCCTCGGTGTCGTAGGCCAACTACCCGACGTACTCACGGACTCCGCCGCCTGGGCCCGCGATTGAACGACCACGGCTCCGAGGGTTTGTGGGGCAGGTGATCGAGCCATGGACAGCCGATAGCCGCAGAGTTTCAATGGCTAGCGGGGGGAATCATCATGGGGGAACCGTATCCACGCACGCAGTGTGATCGGCGGACCGAGCGGGGTAACGCGGTCCTGGCGGTTCTGGGGGGAATGGCGGTCGGCGTCATTCTGGTCTTGCTGGCCTGGCTCGTGGTGCTGGTGACCAAGGACCCGCCGGCCTCCCACGCAGCCGATACGCCGGCGTCGGCACCGGCTGCGCGAGCAAAGCCCGCGCCTGCCGCCCCCGTGCCGACGCGCACCGTGACGGTGACGCCGTCGGCGAAGGGAACGTCCACGCCGACCTCCGGAGACGTGCGGGAGCTGCCGGCCGGGATGTTCTGCCGGGACCTGAAGGCCCAGGGACTCGGGTACGCCGCGGCCGTCGACTACTGGTACCTGCACGGGCAGCCGAAGCAAATGGATGCCGACCGCAACGGAATTCCGTGCGAGACCGTCTACTCGCGCAGCTCCGTCGCGGCCTACTGGAACGGGCGTGAGGTCAACGGCGTCGTGAACTGGCAGGCCGGGATGTACTGCCGTGACCTCGTCGCGCGCGGAGCGTCGTACGCGGAAGCCGTCCGGTACTGGTGGTACTACGGCATGCCGGCCCGGATGGACGCCGACAAGAACGGCATTCCGTGCGAAACGGTGTACTCGAGCGCGGCGGTCAACGCATTCTGGTACCCGTGACGCGACAGGCTTGGGCCGGATTCCTCGTAGCGATGGTGGTCGTGGCTGGTGGTGGGCTGTTCGCGCTGTCGGCGGCGGGAGTGTTCGACAGCCCGAAACCCACCGCGGCCCCGTCCCCCACGCCGTCACCCAAGCCGACCACCATGCGACGCCCCCACACGACAACACCCGCCAGACCGGAGAGGCAGGCCGCCGTCCGGTATGCGTTCCCGGTAGGTGGCTGTCGGGCGGATGCCTCGCAGAGTCACCACGACTACCCGGCGTCGGACATCTTCGCGAACGTGGGCTGCCTGTTCGTCGCGCCGGTTGCCGGGCGGGTCGACGAGGTCACCCGGGTCGACGCCTGGAATCCGAAGACCAACCGAGGCGCCGACCGTGGCGGCCTGTCGGTCTCGATCGTCGGAGTGGACGGCGTCCGGTACTACGGCTCGCACCTGTCAGCCATCCAGCCAGGCATCAAGCCGGGCGTTGAGGTCAAGGCCGGGCAAACGTTGGGACATACCGGGAAGACCGGGAGCGCACGAGGAACCCCGCCCCACCTGCACTTCGGGATCAGCTGGCCCACCGGGCCCAGCAGGTGGTGGATTCGCCGCGGCGCCGTGCCGCCGCAGGCGTACCTGAACAGCTGGCACCATGGCGGACAGCTGTCACCGGTCGCATTGGTCGCGAAGACCAGGCGCCAGTACGGCGTGGATCGCGGCTGCCGCTCGTACTGCTGACAGCGACCCGTCAGCGAGCGCGACCCTCGCGCAGCATGCCCACCGACTTCTCGATGCGCCGGTCGCGCGTGGCCTCGGTCTTCGCCGACGTCACCTGCAGGACGTGCCACTGCCGGTTGCTGTAACTGAGCGTCTCCCAGAACGCCTGCGCCTTGGCATCCGCGGCGAGCGCCGTCGCCAGCGGTTCGGGGACCTCGAGCTCCCGCGGTGCCGTGTCGAGCTCGACGTCGATCTCGAGCACGTCACCGGGCGCGACCCCGGCCTCGGTACGGCGGTCCGCGCTGACTCCCAGCAGATACCGGCCGCCCATCCGCGCGATCGACGTACGGAACGTGAGTCCGTTGACCTTGACGCTGACCTTCGGCCGGCCGCCGCCACCGAGCGACTCGACGACGGACTCGGGGATCTCGAACCCGGCGGTGTTCTTGCCGGTGGCCAGCAGTTCGGCGGTGATTTTCATCGAACCTCCCTGGTGCGGTCGTCGGCCCAGTCAACCAGGTCGTGTCGAGATCCGCGCGCGAGCTCCGACGTACCGGATGTCAGTGTCAGTGGAAGGAGAGATGGTGGCGAAGCCCGTACTGAACAGCATGTTGCTCGGCAGCACCGACGCCGAGCGGCTCAAGACGTGGTACCGCGACGGCTTGCAGGCCGACGTCGACGGCTACGGGAACCTCGATCTGGGTGGGTTCGGTCTGGTGATCGAGCAGCGCGACGACGTCGCGGCGAAGAGCGCCGAGCCGGGGCGGCACATCGTGAACTTCGCGGTCGACGACATCGAGGCGGCGGCCGCGCACCTGCGCGCGCTGGACGTCGAGTGGCTGGTGCACCCGGAGGACCGCGGCATCGGCTGGTTCGCGACGCTGCTCGACCCGGACGGGAACTACGTCCAGCTCATTCAGATGAAACCGGAGTACTACGCGAAAAAGTGAAAAAAGTTCGCACCGGACCTGGGGGATCCGGTGCGAACATTCACCACGGAATTGCGTACTGCAGTCAGGCGCATTTCGGCAGGGGAGAAAATGGCGGCAAGCGAGGGGCAGAACGCCCGCACTCGCTTGCCGCCCAAACCCGGCCCTTTGATTGATCGAGGTGAGGCGACTCGATCAGGCGACGTTCCGCGTGGGTTGTCTGGTGGGTGCGGAACGCGAAAGGTACCGGAGACTTTCTCAGCGGGGTGCTACGTCCCACATGCGCTCGCCGGGCAGGGGTTCGGGGAGCTTGTCGACGGCGGGCATCGGGTCGTTGGTGACCCGAAGACCGGCGAACCGACGGCTCATGGCGTCTGCGTACCGCTCGGCCAACGCCGGCTCGGCGTTGTAGTCGGCGATGACGTGCTCACCGAACCAGACACGCACGCGTCGACGCGAAATGGTCTGGGTGGCGGTGGCGGTTGTCACTGGTCCTCCTGGCTGTACTTCGAGGGTGAACGGCCTGGAAAACGCGGGCGAGCGCGGTGCCGGTGCGCCGTGTTGTGTTCACCGTCACGTCAGATCCAACGGAGATCGGAGAGCGGAGGTCACGCCCTGTTCCCAGAATTTCTGGGCTTTTCCGGACTTTCCGGAACCGAATTCTTCGCCCGTGTGTTCGATTACTGAAACGGGCCTCGAACGGAGACGCCGCCGTCCAGCACGATCTGCTGCCCGGTGATGTACGACGCGGCGTCCGACGCCAGGTACACGACCGCGTCGGCAACCTCGGCGGACCGGCCGAACCGGCCGACCGGGATCTCCTCGACGACCTCGGCGTCGACGGTCGCGTTCGCCACGGCAGTCGCGATCGCGCCGGCCGCGGCGACGTTCATCCGGATCCCGTCCCGCGCGTACTCGGCCGCGACCGTCCGGGCCAGACTGAGGATGCCCGCTTTCATCACGCCGTACGCCGCCTGCTCGGGTGCCGCCATGAACCCGGTGACCGACCCGACGCTGACGATCGCGCCGCCGGTGCCCTGGTCCAGGAAGACCCGTAGCGCGGCCCGGACCGCGCGGGCGACGTACCGCAGGTTGACCTCGTAGATCGTGTCCCAGTCCGCGTCGGCCATCTCGTGCAGCTTCACCGCGGGCACGAACGCAACCTGCCCGCCGACGACCGTGACCAGCACGTCGAGCCCGCCGAGTTTTTCCACCGCGGCCGCGACCATCGCCTCGATGTCGCTCGCCGAACGAACGTCTCCGGACGTCGGGTACGCCGTACCGCCGCGCTCCCGCACCGCGGCAGCGGCCTCCTCGGCACGCGCCGGATCGAGATCCGCGACCAGCACCGCCGCTCCTTCGTTGCCGAAGGCCTCGGTCGTCGCCCGCCCGATCCCGCCGCCCCCGCCACCGATCACCAGAACCCGTTTCCCAGTCAGCTGCATGAGGCGGAGGCTACGGCAGGAACGTCATGAGATTCACAGGGTTTCCTCAGGAAAGACACGCCGAACCTGTCGGAACGGCTCCGTACGCTGGAGAAGTGACCATCGAAGACGCTGGAATCAGGCCGACGACCGCGGGACCCGAGGGCGAGCAGGTGGCGGCGACCGCCCTCGTGATGCCGGAGCGGGTCATCGGCGGCGTCGTGCCGTCACCGGTTCGCCGCGGACCGACAGGTATCGCGGCCGTGCAGACCGAGCACCTGATCGGCGATGTCGGCGATGCGTTGCGCTTGCTGGACGCGGTGGAGCGGGTTCGCGGTCACGCGCACCCGTTGGTCCTCGGCTTGCAGGAGGCGGTCGGGATCAAGATGCCGGCCGCGCTCGTCCTGAGCGCTATCGCGAACGGTCGCGTCACCGCCGGCGAGGTCGCGAAACAGGTCGGCATCACGACCGGTGAGGCGGAGCTGGCGATCGCCGACCTGGAAACGCTCGGCATGGTCCGGACCGACCCGGCACTGGCCGTCACGGGGATGGGCCAGGCACGGCTGTCCCAGCTCGACGGCCTGACTGTCCGGGTCCTCGACGTCATCACCGGCATCCTCGGCCCCACCGACGCCGCCCACCTGGTCCGGCTCCTGCACACCGTCGCCGACGGGCTCGAGTCCGCCTCGGTCGCGGCGGCCGTCAACGACTCCCTCCCGCAGGTTCTCCACACCTGATCGCGGATATCCCCTCGGGTGGGGGTGTCGAGAATCGCGTTGTTGTGTCGACGTTGCTGGTGTCACGTACTAGAGGAGGCATCAGATGTTGAAGGACAGCAAGGCGTTCAGTGGGTTCTCGGTCGACGACATCCCGCGGGCCAAGGAGTTCTACGGGACGACGCTCGGGATCGACGTCGGGGAAGAGCACGGCATGTTGCATCTGCGGGTCGCGGGTGGGACGCCGGTGCTGGTGTACCCGAAGGCGGACCACGTGCCGGCCGAGTACACGGTGCTCAACTTTCCGGTCACCGACATCGAGGCGACGGCGCGGGAGCTGGCCGGGCGCGGTGTCACGTTCGAGCGGTACAACGACGAGCAGGACGAGTCTGGGATCAACCGCGGGCAGGGCCCGCTGATCGCCTGGTTCAAGGATCCGGCGGGCAACGTGCTCTCGATCATTCAGTCCTGAGGGATCGCGTCGTCGTACTGACCCAGGCGGCCCCGGTAGCGGGCGCCGTTCAGGTAGGGCCAGGCGTACGCGGTGCATCCGTGGAGGCCGAGGGTCTGCTGCTGCATGACCGGCGCCGGCTGGCCGGGGCCCGGGCACAGCTCGTGGCCGCGGCCGAGGCGGTGCCCTGTCTCGTGGTTGATCATGTAGTGCCGGTACGTCGCCAGTGACGCGCCGTACCCCCGTACGCCGTGCACCCAACGCGCGACGTTCAGCACCACCTGGTCGCCGATCCGGCAACTCGTGTACCGGTCCGGCGCGGAGCCGCAGATCGAGTCCCGCGTCTGCGGCGTCACCAGCATCACTGTGAAGTCGGCCGTCTCGCCCGGACCCACCTGCTGGAAGCTCCACTGCCCGCGCGAAGCCCACCCCGCGGGCGCGCCGTACGCCGTCCGCACGAACTGCCCGAACGCGGCCTGATCGACCCCGGTGATCCCGCTCTCGATCGCGATCCGGAACCGCAGCAACCGCCCGCCACGCCCGATCACCGCGGGATTGCCAGGCAGTACGGCGTACCGCCGCGGCCCGGCCACCGGGTACGAGATCGCCTCCGGGACCGTGGCCCGCGTCGGCAGCTCCGACCGCACCGGCGACTGAGCCGACTGCGTGGACTGGGTCGACTGCGTTGACTCGGTTGACTGCGTGGACTCATCGGACCCCACCGCGGCCCGCAGCAGCCGCTCCGGGGACCCGTGCCGGGCGAACGGGCTGGCCGGCACCTCGACCACTGCCCCGATCGCGAGCGCGACCGTGATCGCGAGCCCGGTCCTCCTGACAACACTCCAGCGCCGCATCCGTTGACTCCCCACAGCCCGCCCACGGCGGGCGCGCTCACTCATCACTTGCCACTGTGCCCAGAAAACCTTCTCCGCCCACGGGTGGAGAGCAGATTTCCACCTGCTTTTTCTAACACGCCCGTGTTAGTTTAACTCGAAGAAGCACACCTGTACCAAAAAGGAGAGCCTTCGATGAACCGCTGGACCGCAGGCCTCGCCACCGCGACGCTACTGACCGCCGTCACGCCCGCGCTGACCGCCTGGGGTACGGCCCCGGCGGCGCGACTGACCGCGGACGTGAACCGAGACGGGCTGCTCACCCACGCCGACGACGCCGGCAAGGGCACCTGGACCGACTCGCGTGGCGCGATCTTCCTGCCCAACCTGGACGACGACGAACACCGCTGCACGGTCGACCCGGCCGATCTGAACGCACCCGGCCGCGCGGTCGACGACAAACTTGCCGCCTGCAACGACTCCGCCGACGACCGGATCAACGGACCACGGGACGCGGCAGACCTGGCACCACTAGCGATCGATGCCCAGCGCAACCTCTCGGACAGCGCGACCGGAAACGTCACGATCACCCCCGCGAACAAGGCTCGCGGGTTCGCCAACGGCCGCCCGGTCAGTACGCTGACCGCTCAGGACCTGCGGCGCGGCGTACGGCTGCAGCTCGAAGGGCGCGACATCGTCCGGGATCCGGCCCGGTGGGACGGCCAGATCACCGTCACGTTGTCCGTCACCGATCGCGGCCAGACCAGCACCGACGCCGTCCGGATGCGCGTCGCTCCCTTGATGCTGCAGAACGATCTCCAGCCCGCGCAGACGGTCCTCGCCGGGAAACCGGCCAAGGGGCAGGGATGGTGGGGCAAGACGCCGACGCATGAACCGGGTGAGTGGCAGCCGTTCGCGAAAACGTTGCGGCAGGCAACCATGTCAGCCGGTGCCCGGATGAAGTTCGTGCAGGGTACGCCGGAAGGCTGGCAGGACATGTGGTTGCAGGACACGTTCGAGCCCGCGACCGCGAGCATGCCGGCCGTCGGCAGCGCGCACACCATGCGCATCCTGATCCGCTCGGGCAACGTCTGGGACCTCCCGGACACCGACACCCCACGTCCCGCCGGGCGGTTGCTGTACCGCGACCTGCGCGGACCGGACGTCGGCATCGTCCAGGAGCTCGCCGACAAGGCCTCCCCCGGTCTCGACGACCTGCTGAACATGGGCGGCAACATCGAGTCGCTCCCGCCGTACGCCGGATATCCGCACGGGCGGATCGTCTACGGGTCCGGTGAGCGGCACCCCGATCCGGCGTTCATCACGATGGTGACGAGCCAGGGCTACCAGCCGCCGGTCGTGATCGACACGTCCTGGCTGATGGTCGGACACGCGGATGAGACGACGCACGTGGTGCGCGCGAACAACGCCCGCGGCTGGACACTCGCGGTCGCGGATCCGCGACTCGCATTCCGGCTGCTGCGCGATGTGCAACGGCGGGGTGGTGGCGGTCAGCACCTGTTCGCGGACACCAACTCGCCGCACAAGCCGACCGTCGACGAGGTCCTGAGTGCCGGGCAGGCCGACAACGAGGCGGCGGCGCGGCACATCGACGACCAACTCGAGATCCTGCTGAAGGCGACCGGCCTGCGTGCGGACGAGGTGGTGCGACTGCCCGTGGCCTTCAACAAGGTGCCTGGGTACGGCTTACTCACGGCGCTGACCCCCGGGCTCGTGAACGGACTGTCGCTCACCGAGCATCAGTTCGCCGCGCCGGATCCGCACGGGCCGCGGTTGAACGGGCGAGACGTCTTCCGGCAGGCCACCGAACGGGCCCTCGCGCACAACGGCGTACGGGTGCACTGGGTCGAGAACTTCGCTTGGTCGCACCTCGGTGGTGGCGAGGTGCACTGCGCCACCAACGCGCTCCGCGACACCCGCGGCGCTACGCCTTGGTGGTCCGGAACCGGAGGCTCGGGTACTTCGACTCGATGAATCCGAGGTCGCGATAGAGGTCGATGCCGTCGTCGGTCGCATGCAGCTCGATCTGGCCGACGGCGGTCTCGTCCCGGAACCAGTCCATCAGCGCCACCACGCACGCGCGCGCCAGACCACGCCGCCGGAAGTCCGGTTCGGTGCTGACGTTGTACAGGTGACCGCGAACAGTGCTCAGGTCCCGCGGGCCCGGCGGGTGCGCCCAGACATTGCCGGCCGCGCCCGCGACCACGCCGGCGCTCGGATCGTCGACGACGTACGCCGCGAACGTGTCCGGCGATGCCAGCTGTTCGGTGAACCAGTCGAGCGCGATCTTCTGCCAGGGTCCGTCGAGGTCATTGCCCATGGCAGCGAGCATCAGTCCGCGTAACCGGACCAAGGACTCCGCGTCGTCCGGCGTCGCGCGCCGTACCTGAATGTCGGTCACCTCGCCGATCATGCCAACTTTTTGCCGCGTCAGTGAATCGTAGAGGGCATGGTCCAGACCAGAGCGCGGCGTTCAGCGCGCGGCCAGCGAGCCCGCCGCGTCAGGTCCCGGCAACGATCAACGATCGCCGCGCTCGCGCTCGCGATCCTCGGCGTCCTCGTCCCGGGGACGGCGTACCTCGTCGCGCGCCGGACCCGCCTCGGGTCGGTCGTGACCGCGATCAGCCTCGCGCTCTACGGCACCGCGGCGTACGTCGGTCTGCGGCACCGCGACAGCGTGATCACCTGGGCGCTGGACTCGACCGTGCTGCTCTGGATGATCGCCGGCCTGATCGTCATCGCGCTCGCCTGGGTCGTCGTGCTCGTGACGTCGTACAAGATGCTGCGACCGCTCACCGCCGGACCGGGCATGCGCGTGCTCGGCTCGCTGGTGATCGGCGTCGTGTGTTTCGCACTCGCCATCAGTACGGCGACCGGTGCGCAGACCCTGGTGGCGCAGCGCAGCCTGGTGGACAAGGTGTTCGGCGGCGACGACACGAAGAGCCAGACCCGGCCGACGATCATCCCGAAGAAGGACATCTGGCAGCAGATCCCGCGGCTCAACGTGCTGCTGCTCGGCGCCGACGACGGCGACGGCCGGCAGGGCACGCGCACCGACTCGGTGATGGTTGCGAGCATCGACACCAAGACCGGCAACACCTCGCTGATCTCGCTGACCCGGAACTTCATGCGGATGCCGTTCCCGGCCGACTCGCCGCTGCACAAGAAGTTCCCGACCGGCTTCTGGGATCCGAGCATCGACCCCAGCAAGGAGCAGTCGGAGTTCTACCTGGACGCGATGTACCGCAACATCCCGAAGTTGTACCCCGGCATCCTCGGCCCGTCCGACAACGAGGGTGCCGACGTGCTGAAGGTGTCGGTCGGCGAGGCGCTCGGACTGAAGATCCACTACTACGTGCAGATCGACCTGGCCGGGTTCGCGCAGCTCGTCGAGGCCCTCGGCGGGATCACCGTGAACATCAACTACCCGGTCCCGGTCGGCGGCAGCGACGACGACAAGATCCCGCCGAGCCGGTACCTGCAGCCCGGACCGAACCGGCAGCTGAACGGGACGGACGCGCTCTGGTTCGCCCGCGGCCGCTACAAGGTACCGACCGCGGACCTGGCCCGGCAGGCGCGGCAGCGGTGCACGGTCAAGGCGATCGTCGAACGGGCCACCCCGCAGAACGTGCTGGTCAACTACCAGAAGATCGCGAAGGCCGGCGAGCAGCTGATCCGGACCGACATCCCGAAGGAGCTGCTCGGTCCGCTGGTCGGCCTCGGCGAGCGGGTGAAGACCGCGAAGATCACGAACGTCGACCTGGACAAGAAGAAGAACTTCCCGAACGGACGCAACCCGAACTACGCCGGGATGCGGGCGATCGTGGCCCAGGCGACCAACCCCGCAGGCCGTACGACGACAGCGCCGCGCAAGCTCACCACGGCGCCGCCGACGACCCCGACCCAACCTCGCACGACCCAGCCCCGCACGACCGCCAAGCCGGACACCGGCGACCTGGCCTTGGCGTGCGCCTACAACCCCGGAATGCCCGGATAGCGCCGATAACCTGGGTAGCCCGGTCAGCTCGTCAGGGCGTCAGGCGTCCCGGACGCGTCAGGCGTAGCGGACGCCGAGGCCGCCGTCGACGGCCCAGTTCGCGCCGGTGACGAAGGCGGCCGCGTCGGAGGCGAGGAAGCAGACCACCTCGGCGACGTTCTCCGGCGTCCCGATCCGGCCGAGCGGGTGGACGCCGAGCGCCTTCTCGCGTTCGCCCGGGATGGTGTCGAAGAACTCCTCGAGCAGGTCGGTCGAGATGTAGCCCGGGCTGACCGCGTTCACGCGGACCTCGTGCTGCGCGACGTCGAGGGCGAGCGAGCGGGTCATCCCGACCAGTCCGGACTTCGCGGCGGCGTACGGGAACATGCCGGCCGTGGTGAGCTTCGAGTGGATCGAGGCGATGTTCACGATCGCGCCGTGCCGGCTCTCGATCATCGGCGGCAGCACCTCGCGCGACATCAGGAACGCGCCCTTCAGGTCGACGTCGAACACGTCGTCCCATTCCGATACCGACATCGCGGTCGGGTCGGCGTACGAGTTCTTGCCGGCGTTGTTGACCAGCACGGTGAACGGCCCGCCGAGCTCGTCGGTGAGTCTGCCGACCGCGTCCCGTACCGACGCCTCGTCGGTGATGTCGCCGACGGCCGCGGCGACCTTCGCGCCGGACTCGGCCAGCTCCGCCGTCGTCGCGGTCAACGGGTCCGCCAGGATGTCGATGAGCCCGACCGCCGCGCCTTCCGCCGCCGCCTTCACCGCGACGGCCCGGCCGATGCCACGCGCGGCCCCGGTCACCAGCACAACCTCGTTCGCCAACCGACCAGTCACAAACGTCTCCTCACCTAGGCGTCGGTATCGACCCTAGTGGGAGCCGCAGCCCGGCCAGCACCGCTCTCGCCCTCCGGTCAACCGTCGGCTCAGCGGGCGGCGTGCAGGCTGAACTCGTTGCCGTCCGGGTCGGCGAGCTCGACAGCCCCGTCCGAACCACCGCCGAGCCGCGTGGCGCCGAGCGCGAGCAGCCGCTCGACCTCCGCCTCGACGTCGCCCTCGGTCGTGAGCTCGAACCGCAGCCGGTTCCGCGGCGCCTTCGGGGCGACCGGCGGCCCGCCCCAGCTGATCTTCGAGCCACCCTGCGGCGACTGGATCGCGGTCTCCTCGTCCTGATCCCAGACCAGCGGCCAGTCCAGCGCCTTGCTCCAGAAATACCCGACGGCCTGCGTCCCGTCGGACGACAGCGCCCCGATGAACGCGGTGTCCGCGAGGAACTTGTTCCCCGCCCCGATCACGCAGAACTCGTTGCCCTCCGGATCCGCGAGCACCACGTGCCCTTCCTCGGGCGTCTGGCCGATGTCAATGTGCCGACCGCCGTACTCGAGCGCGCGGGCGACCGTCTCCTGCTGCTCCTCGGGCGTCTGGCTGGTCAGGTCGAAGTGCACCTGGTTCGCCCGATCCTTCGGTACGTCGCTGCGCACGAACCGCACCCGGAACCCGGTGGGGTCCTTCGGCAGCAGCTCGGTCTCGGCACTGACCTCCCGGCCGAGGACGCCGGCCCAGAACCGCGCCAGCCCGGCCGGATCCTTCGCATCGAAGGACAGCGCGTAGAGGTTGACGCTCATCGTGACTCCAATCGACCGGGGCTGTCACCGTAGGTCGGCCGGACGAGCGCCCGCAAAGGATTTACACCGACGCCGCGGCGATTCGCGCGTGCTGGTCGGCGTCGGCGCGGGTCATCGGGCGACGCAGCAGGACGAGCTGGTGGTACAGCGGACCCGTCGCGGTCAGCAGGAGCTGGTGCGCGTCCGTGGCGGGCGGGATGTCGCCGCGGTCGACTGCCCGGCGTACGACGATCGCGGTGCGTTCGTAGCGGTCGATCCAGAACTGGGTGAGCGCGTCGGCGGCTTCCGGCGTACGGAAGGACGCCGCGATCACAGCCTGGGTGACCGACGGGCGGGCGGTGAGGGCAGCGTGGATCTCGCGGTTGACGGCGATCAGGTCACCTTCGAGCGAACCGGTGTCGGCCGGCTCCCAGGAGTCGTCGGCGCCGGCCTGCAGCAGGTCGACGAGCAGGCCGGCCACGGACTTCCAGCGGCGGTAGACGGTGGTCCGATGGACGCCGGACCGTGCAGCGACCGCGTCGATCGTGAGCCCGTCGTACCCGTGCTCGGCCAGCTCGGCCTCGACGGCGGCGAGCACGTCCGAGCGCACTCGGGCGGTGCGTCCACCTGGTCTGCTTGCGCGTTCGTCGTCCGGCATGGCATGATCTTAACGCAACATTCATCGCATTAAGGAGCAGCCAGTGATCTTCTGACCCGCCGTTCGCCAGCCCGAACCCGCGAGAGTCAGGAGGATCCGTATGTCTACCCAGCTGTCCCTGCACGCCGTCACCAAGTCCTACGACCACCACACGGTGCTCGATCAGGTCACCTGCGCGTTCCCACCAGGTCAGGTCAGCGGCCTGATCGGCGAGAACGGCTCCGGGAAGTCGACGCTGCTGCGCGTCGTGGCCGGTCTCGAACCGCCCACGGACGGCACGGTCACCGCGACCGGCAGCCTCGGCTATCTCGCGCAGGACAACCCGTTGCCGCTCGATCTCGACGTGAACGCGCTGGCCGACCACGCCCTCGCCGACCTGCGCCGGATCGAGTCCCGGATGCGGGAGCTCGAAGCCCTGCTCACCGACGGCCGCGTCGACGTCCTCGACGAGTACGGCGAACTGCAGACCGTCTTCGAGATCCGCGAGGGGTACGACGCGGACGCGCGGTTCGCCCGCGCGACGTACGGGCTCGGGTTGAGCACGCTGCCCGGTGATCGGCGCCTGTCCGAACTGTCCGGTGGCGAGTTGGCGCGGCTGCACCTGGCCGCCGTACTCGCGTCGTCGCCGGAGATCCTGCTGCTCGACGAGCCGACCAACCATCTGGATATACGAGCCGCGGTCTGGCTCGAGGACCACCTGCGGTCCCGGCGCGGTACGACGGTGGTGGTCTCGCACGATCGCGCGTTCCTGGAGCGGGTCGCGTCGACGCTGTTCGAGGTCGACGGCGACACCCACCGGGTAACGCGGTACGGGAGCGGTTATCAGGGTTATCTCGAGGAGAAGGCGGCCGAACGAGCGCGGGCCGAACAGACCCGCGCGCAGTGGGAGGAGGACGTCGCCGACCATCGGGTTCTGGTCCGGACGACGGCGGACCGGGTGTCGTACGGGCGACCGATGAAGGACAACAACAAGGTCGCCTACGACCGTCAGACCGGTCGCGTGAACGAGGCCGAGCGCAGCAAGATCCGCAATGCCAAAGAGCGGTTGCGGCGGCTGGAGGAGAACCCGCCGCCGGTGCCCGCCAAGCCGCTGCGGTTCACAGCATCGATCCGCACGGGCGGCGGATCCGGTGGGTTGGAGGCGGTGGGAGTCTCGGTGGCGGAGCGGTTGGCGCCGGTGTCGCTGGACGTGCCGGCCGGTGGTCGGGTGTTGATCACGGGCCCGAACGGGATCGGCAAGTCGACGCTCCTCGACGTACTCGCCGGGATGCTGACGCCCGACTCCGGGTACGTCGACCGTCGCGGCCGCATCGGGTACCTGCACCAGGAGGCGCACGAGCCGCACCCCGATGCCACGCTGCGCCAGGCACTCGCACGGCACCCGGGCGCGGCGGGACTCGGGCTGTTCCGTGCGGACCAACTGCAGACGAAGGTCAGTGCGTTGTCGACCGGTCAGCGCCGCCGGTTGGCGTTGGCACGATTGCTGACCGCGCCACACGACGTACTGCTGCTCGACGAACCCACGAACCACCTGTCGCTCGTACTGGTGGAGGAACTGGAGGCGGCGCTCGACCGGTACGCCGGTGCGCTCGTCGTCGTCACGCACGACCGCCGCTTCATCTCGCGCTGGCGCGGCACCGTTGTCGACCTGAAGGAGCACTCTCTTGTCAGTCACTGAATTCAAGGTCGGCGAAGCGACCGACGGGCCGTACGGCGTCACGGTCGCGGCCGGCGAGGTGTGGACAACCCTCGTCCACACCGGCCGGGTCGCGACGGAGTCCGGGCGGGTCATCGACCTCGACTCCCCCGGCTCCCGACCGAGCGTCATCGTCGAGGGACCGGACCAGGCGGTCTGGTTCACCCGCAACGGCGACGACCGCGTGGGCCGGATCGGGTACGACGGGGTGGTGTCGGCCGTGGAGATCGCCGGGGCGCCGTACGGGATGTGCGTCGGTCCGGACGGGGCGCTCTGGTGCACGCTGATGAGCGTCGACGCGATCGGCCGGGTCAGCGTCGACGGCGAGGTCACCACGTTTCCGATCGGTAGTACGGGAGCGTTCCCCGCGATGATCACCACGTTCGCCGGGGAGCTCTGGTTCACGCTCAACCAGGCCAACGCGATCGGCCGGATGACGGTGGACGGGGCGGTCACCACCTATCCCCTGCCGACGTCAACTGCCGGTCCGGTGGGTATCAGCGCGGGTCCTGACGCCGTGTGGTTCACGGAACTCCTGGCTGACCGGGTCGGCCGGATCACCGCCGACGGGACGATCGAGGAGTTCGCGCTCCCCGAAGGTTCGAAGCCGCACGCCGCGGCCGCGACCTCGGACGGCGGCTGCTGGCTGACCCTTTGGGCCGCCGCATCCCTCGTCCACGTAGATGCCCAAGGCAACGTCACGTCCGAGCATCCACTGGGCGAAGGCTCGGAGCCCCACGGCCTGTCCCTTGCCGAGGACAACTCGGTCTGGGTCGCACTGGAGACGGGGTCTCTCGCAAGAGTCCAGCCGTAGCCGGACGTCCGCCACTCACCAACCACCGCTGCCCCGCTCACCCGGCCGCGGTTCACGCTCGAGCTCGGCCGGCTTGCCGCGGTTGGTGAGTGGCGGACGTCCGCCCCCAGGGTGAGGAGGTTCACTCGGGCGAGGGAGGACGCACGGTCTTCGGCAGGAGGACAGTGGAGCTGTGAGCACAGCGGTGCAGGTTCGGGGTTCTGCAGCTCGAGTGCGTGACATCGTCGCGGTCGGACGACCGGCCTTCTGGGTCGTCTCGATCGTGCCGTACTACACCGGCATCCTGCTCGCGACCCGCCAACTCGTCCCACCCGTCGAGGAGTGGCCGCGCCTGATCGTCGGGGCGGTCGTGATGGGCCCGCTGGTCTGGCTGGCCGTGCTCGCGGTGAACGACGCCTACGACCTCCCGAGCGACCGGCTCAACCCGCGCAAGGCGAAGTCCCCGCTGCTCGACGGCCGCATCACGCTCCGGGCGGCCAAGCGGCTCGCGTTCGCCGCAGCGGTCGCCGCGGTCGGGTTGTCGCTCCACGTCGGCATCGTCTTCGCGCTCGGCGTACTCCTGGCCGTTCTCCTCGGCTACGCCTACTCGGTCCCGCCGGTACGCCTCAAGACCCGCGCCGGCTTCGACGTCGCCGTGAACGCCCTTGCTCTCGGCGCCTTCGGACCGCTCGCCGGCTGGGCCGCGATCAATCCCGACCTGAGCGGCTTCCCCTGGCTGATGGGCCTGCAGGGAACGCTCGCGGCGATCGGCCTCTACCTACCCACCACACTCGCCGACCTGGACGCCGACCGCGCCGCCGGCTACCACACCATCGCGGTCCGCTTCGGCGCGCGAACGACGTACCGCATCGGGTACGCCGCCTGGATCGCCGCCGCCGCGCTCTCGGTCATCCTCGCGGCAACCGGCACGATCATCCCGCGCAGCATGCTCCTGCTCGAGGTCGTCATGGTCCCGGTGCTGATCGTCGCCTACGGCAAACTCATCGGCCCCCACCAGTCGTTCAAAGGCATCATCGCCCTCTCCGCCCTTTTCCTCTTCCCCTGCGCCACCTTCGCCCTCACCTACACCGGAGTCCTCTGAGCCCATGTATCCAGACATCGAGCCCTACGACCACGGCCTCCTCGACGTCGGCGACGGGAATCACGTGTACTGGGAGACCTGCGGCAACCCCGACGGCAAACCCGCCCTCGTCGTCCACGGCGGCCCGGGGTCCGGCGCCGGCGCCTGGTGGCGGCGGTACTTCGATCCCGCGAAATACATGGTCGTGCTGGTGGATCAGCGCAACTGCGGACGCAGTACGCCGGACGCCGCCGAGCCGGAGGTCGACCTCAGCACCAGTACGACGGCGCACCTGATCGCGGACTTCGAACAGCTCCGGCACGAGCTGAACATCTCCCGATGGCTGCTCCTCGGCGCGTCCTGGGGTGCCACGCTCGGACTCGCGTACGCCGAGCAGCACCCGGAGGCGATCTCCGAGATCGTCCTGTTCAGCGTCACGAACACGACCCGCCGCGAGGTCGAGTGGATCACCCGCGACATGGGCCGGATCTTCCCCGAGGAATGGACCCGGTTCCGCGACGGCGTACCGGCGGACCAGCGCGACGGGAACCTCGCACTCGCCTACAGCCGCCTCCTCCACGACCCGGACCCGGCGGTGCGCGATCAGGCGGCGAAGGACTGGTGCGCCTGGGAGGACACCCATGTCCGCACGCATCCGGGCTGGCGGCCGGACTCGCGGTACGACGACCCGGTGTTCAGACTGCGCTTCGCGCGGCTGGTCACGCACTACTGGGGACACGCGGCTTGGCTGGAGGAGGACGCGCTGGTCCGGAACGCCGGAAAGCTGACCGGCATCCCTGGCGTCCTGATTCACGGACGGCTCGACATCAGCAGTCCGGCGGAGGTCGCCTGGCGGATGGCGCAGGCGTGGCCGGGTGCGGAGCTGCACCTCGTCGAGCAGGACGGGCACGGCGCGGGAGGTCGCAGTACCCAGGAGTTGATCGTCGAAGCGCTGGACCGTTTCGCATTACGGTCCTGACCGCTTTGGTTGGCGTTCACGTGCACGTGCACGCCGGGCAAAGATTTGATCACTGATCTTTACAGCGATGGAACGTGCAGGAACCCTTAGGTCCCATGACTCTGACCCGCCCGGAGCTGGAGACCGACTACGCCCTCAGTCGGTCCGATATCGCGCACTTCGCCGAGCACGGTTTCGTGAAGCTGAAGAACGTGCTCAGCCCCGAGACGATCGCGGAGTACGAGCCGGAGATCACCGGCAAGGTGATCGAGCTGAACACCCAGCACCTGCCACTGGAGGAGCGTGACACCTACGGGAAGGCGTTCCTGCAGGTGACGAACCTGTGGCAGGACAGCGAACGCGTCCTGGAGTTCGTGTCGTCGCCGCGGCTCGCGCGGATCGCGTCGCAACTGCTCGGCGTGCAGTCGGTGCGGCTGTACCACGACCAGGCGCTGTACAAGGAGTCCGGCGGCGGAGTCACGCCCTGGCACGCCGACCAGTACTACTGGCCGTTCGAGACCGACCGGTGCGTGACGATCTGGATCCCGCTGCAGGAGACCCCGATGGAGATGGGTCCGCTATCGTTCGCGGCCGGCAGCCACACGTTCGAGCACGGGCGCGACCTGCCGATCAGCGACGAGTCGGAGCGGATCCTGCAGCAGTCGCTGGCCGAGCAGAACTTCACCGAGGTCTCCGAGCCGTTCGAGCTCGGCGAGGTCAGCTACCACCTCGGCTGGACCTTCCACCACGCGCCGCCGAACACGACCGACATCCCGCGCCGGGTGATGACGGTGATCTACGTCGACGCCTCGATGGAGATCTCGCCGCCGGTGAACGACAACCAGATCGCCGACCTGGCCAACTGGATGCCCGGCAACCAGCCCGGTGAGACCATCTCCTCCCCGCTCAACCCGATCCTCTACTGACCGGCGCCGCCCTGTGCGGCGCCGCTTCACGCCCGCGCTCTGTACCTATTAGTATGTACGCCATGAACACACCAGAGTCCCCGATCAGCCGCGTCATCGTGCTCGACCAGCACCTGCCGGAGCCGCTCCCGGTGCAGCGCGTCGAGGCACGCCGGATCACCATCGCCCCGAACACCGCCCTCGGTGCGCACGTCCACAACGGCCCCGTGTTCGGCAACATCGTGTCCGGCTCGGCTCTCTACCAACAGGACGCCGACGACGAGCCGCAGGTCCTGCACCCCGGCGACGTGTTCTACGAGCCCGCGATCGACCGCATCTCCCGCTTCGACACCGAGGACGAGGGCGTCACGTTCCTCGCCTACTTCCCACTCACCGCAGGGCAGGAAGCGACCCTCGACCTGCTCTAGAGCGTCCGCTTCTGCGGGTAGATCGTCTCGCCGCGGCCCAGTTGGTCGACGTACTGGGCGATGCGCCGGGCGCGGGTCTCGGGTTTCTTCGCGTCGTTCACCCGGAACACGACGGCGAACCGGTTGGCGCTGGTCAGGATCTCGAACATCGCCTGAGCCTTCGGGTTCGCGGCCAGCGCCGCCGCGAGATCGTCCGGGACCTCCAGCGCGCGAGACCCGCCGTACGCCTTGTCCCAGCGTCCGTCGGCCTTCGCCCGTTCGACCTCGGCCCGGCCGGCGGGACGCATCCGGCCTTCGCGTTCCATCCGCGCGATCAGGTCGACGTTCCGCTGCGACCACATGCTCCGGACCCGCCGCGGGGTGTACCGCTGGATGAACGTCGTCTCGTCCCGGCTGCGCCGCTGCCCGTCGATCCACCCGTGACACAACGCCTCTTCGAGCGCCTCGTCGTACGTGAGGCTCGTCGGAGTCGTCACGTTCTTCTTCGCGAGCACCAGCCAGATACCGTCCGACGCGCGATGATTCGAGCCGAGCCACTCCCGCCACGCCTCGGCATCCACGACAACGAGCTCGGTGTTCACAGCGCGGCCTCCTGATAACGGGCGGCCAGTTGCGCCGCGGCATCCTTCAACTCCTGCGGTCCGACGAACTCCAGATCGCACTCGAACATCCCGAACGTCGCCGCCAGCCCGGTCCACGACCACGCGGTCAGCACCAGCCGGCAACTCGTCGGCGTCACCTCCTCGACGATCGCGCCACGACCGGCGTACTGCGCGATGACCGACGCCGGCGACTGCAGGATCGCCTCGCCCCGGAACGTGTTCTGGTCCTGCCCGCTGAACTTGCCCGAGATGTACGTCGTGATGTCCGGCGCCGGCAACTCGCGCGGGATGAACCGTGGTCCGGTCGGGATCTTCGGTGTCATCCGGTCCACCCGGAACGTCCGCCAGTCCTTCCGATCCAGATCCCAGCCGACGAGATACCAGCGCCCACCCCACGTGACCAGGTGATGCGGCTCCACCTTCCGCGGCGGCACCCACTCGTCGTCTCGCGCGCCTGGTGACGCGTAGTCGAAACGCAGTACCTCCTGGGCCCGGACCGCCATCCCGACCGCGATCAGCTGCTCGGAGTCCACCGTCGTACGCCGGTTCGCGTACCGGTCGACCGTGGTCACCTGCAGCGCATCGACGCGCTGCCGCAATCGCGCCGGCATCACTTGGCGAACCGTGGCTAGCGCTCGCAGCGCGCCTTCCTCGATCCCGGTCACCGTGGTCGTCGCGGTCTGCAGCGCGACCGCGACGGCGATCGCCTGGTCGTCGTCGAACAGCAGCGGCGGCAGGTCGGCGCCAGCGTCCAGCCGGTAGCCACCGTCGGGTCCCTTGGTGGCACGCACCGGGTAGCCGAGGTCGCGCAACCGGTCCACGTCGCGACGAACCGTCCGCGGGCTCACCTCGAGCCGGTCGGCAAGCAGGGCACCCGGCCAGTCGCGCCGGGCCTGCAGCAGCGACAGCAGCGCGAGCAGTCGAGCAGAGGTTTCGGACATGACTTCAGATTGCCACGGGTAGCGGTCAGAACCTGGCCGCTACCACTGGAAATGTCGGACCCAGAGACCGACCGAAGGAGACATCGTGATCAGCACCCGAGCACTCACCAAGGACTTCGTGGTGAGCCGTACCGAGACCGTGCACGCCGTCCGCGGCATCAGCCTCGACGTCGAACCCGGAGAACTGGTCGCTGTCCTCGGCCCGAACGGCGCCGGCAAGACCACCACGCTGCGGATGCTCACGACTCTGCTCGCCCCGACCTCGGGCACCGCGACGGTCGCCGGGTACGACGTGACCGCCCACCCCAGCCAGGTCCGCCGCCGGATCGGGTACGTCGGCCAGGGGAACGGCGCGGGTCACCACCAGCGGGTCGCCGACGAACTGGTCGGCCAGGGCGTCATCTACGGACTCGACCGGCGGGCCGCGAAGCTCCGCGCCGGCGAACTGCTCGAGGCGCTCGAACTGAAGGACCTGGCGCAACGCAAGGTGTCGGATCTGTCCGGCGGTCAGCGCCGCCGACTCGACGTCGCGATGGGTCTCGTGCACGCGCCGTCGCTGCTGTTCCTGGACGAGCCGTCGACCGGCCTCGACCCGCAGAACCGGGCGAACCTGTGGGACCACATCCTGCGAATGCGCGAGCAGTACTCGATGACGATCGTGCTCACCACGCACTACCTCGACGAGGCCGACTCGATGGCCGAGCGGGTCGTCGTGGTGGACCACGGCGAGGTGATCGCAGACGACACCGCGAACGCCCTGAAGGCGAAGCTGGCCGGCGACCGGATCGCGCTCAGTGTTGGCCCGACCAACATCAGCCGAATGAAGCAGCTCGCCGAGCGGTTGCCCGGCGCCCGCGAAGTGGTTGCCGTTGGCGACGAAATCAGCGTTCGAGTCGCGGACGGTCCGGCGACGCTCCCCGAGCTGATCGCCGCCGCGCAGCGCAGCGACGTACCGATCGCGGCCGCTCAGGTGCATCGGCCGACGCTCGACGACGTGTTCCTCAACCTCACCGGCCGCAGCCTGCGTGAGGACAACCACGGAAAGGCCGCTTGAGATGACCACCCTGACCCTCGAACCCAGCCCCGCCCTGACCACCACTCAGCCGTCCCGCAACCTGCTCCGGGACATCCGGATCGTGATGACCCGCGAACTGAAGCCCGTGCTGCGTGATCCGTTCAGCCTGCTGTTCGGGATGATCCAGCCGCTCGTCTTCCTCGCGCTCTTCGGCCCGCTGCTGTCCGGGTCGATGGGCGGCACGTTCGGCGCCGGCGTCTGGCAGTGGTTCGTGCCGTCGATCCTGGTGATGACCACCCTGTTCGGTACGTCGACCACCGGCGCCAACCTGCTGTTCGAGTTCCAGACCGGCGCTCACGAACGGATGCTGGTCACGCCGCTGTCCCGCTCCTCACTCCTGATCGGGCGTGCACTGAAGGAGATGGTGCCGCTGTTCGGGCAGGCGGTGATCGTGATCGCGGTGATGACGCCGTTCGCGTTCGAGCTGCACGTCGGTGGCGCGCTGATCGGGCTGGCGCTGCTCGCGGTGTTCGGCGTCGGCCTCGGCTCGTTCAGCTACGCGCTGGCGATCGCGGTCCGCAAGCAGGACTGGATGTTCTGGGTGGTGCAGCAGACGTTCCTGTTCCCGCTGATGATCCTGTCCGGGATGCTGCTGCCGCTCGAGACCGGCCCGGAGTGGATGCGGATCGCGTCGAAGTTCAACCCGCTGTCGTACGTCGTCGACGCCGAGCGGACCCTGTTCTCGGGCGACGTGGTCTCGACCGCGGTGCTCTGGGGCTGGATCGCGGCGATCGTCACCGCGGCGCTCGGGCTGACCGTCGGCATCCGCGCGATGCTCCGCTCGGCCGGGTGACCCAATTGGGTCAGGGGCCCCGCTGCGCCGTACTCATGGAGGAATTTCACCTACGGTAGCGCTCAGATCACCCACCGCCCCGAAGGAGATCTGATGAGGCCCCGCCCCGCCTTGTTGGCCGTACTGACGTCTGTCGCCGCCGCCGCGCTCGCTGCCTCGAGCGCGGTGGCGGCGCCGGCTCCGCCCACCGACAGCGCATCCACCGGCAGCGCACCCACCGTGGTGGCTGCGACCGATACCGACGGCGACTCGCTGCCCGACGCCTGGGAGACCAACGGGTACGACGCCAACGGTGACGGCGTCGTCGACGTGGACCTGCCCGCGATGGGCGCGAACCCGAAGAAGAAGGACCTGTTCGTCGAGATGGACTACATGTCCGGACGGCTCGCGACCACCGCGGCCCTCGACCGGATCGTCCAGGTGTTCGCGACCGCACCGGTCAGCAATCCCGACGGCAGCACCGGCATCAAGATCCACCTCGACGCGGGCGCCGCGCGCGGTGCGACGTACAACCTCGGTGGTGGCAACGAGGTCACGTACGACGCGGACCTGAACCCGTCGGCGACCCAGACCAATGCGATCAAGGCGGCCAACTTCGCGGCGGCCCGCAAGGCGGTCTTCCACTACATGATCTGGGGTGACAGCTACGACGGCGGCTGCAGCAGCGGGCAGGCGTTCAACATCCCCAACGACACGTTCATCGTGACGGTCGGACCGAAGTGCAACTGGAACGCCACCGACGACACGAACGTCGGCACGTTCGTCCACGAACTCGGACACAACATCGGCCTGAAGCACGGCGGGACCGACAACCTGAACTACAAGCCGAACTACCTGAGCGTCATGAACTACTCGTTCCAGCTCGGCGGCGTACTCAAGGCCGACGGCACCAAGTACTGGGGCTACTCGAACAGCCAGCCGACCTCGATCAACGAGGCCCGGCCGGACGAGAGGGTCGGCCTCGGCAGCCTGGGCGCCGGGTACAAGACGAGCTGGAAGTGCCCGAACGGCACCACGCGGACGACGGCCGGCGCCGCGAACCAGCCGATCGACTGGAACTGCGACGGCGACACCACCGACACCACCACGGCCGCGGACATCAACGGCGACAAGACCACGTCGATCCTGATCGCGCAGAACAACTGGGCGAACATCGTCTTCGGCGGCGGCGCCGTCGGCGGCGGTACGACGCCCCTCGCCAAGACGCCGGCGTCGGAACTGCAGGAGCTCACCCACGACGAGTGGACGGCGATGCAGCACCGCTGATCGCTGAGGTTGCCTTCGGGGAGGCGGACCGCCAGCACTCATCAATCGCACTTTCGGCGCGGCCGTCAGCGTGAACACGCGCTCTAGGTGTCAGTTGTTGAGTGCTGGCGGTCCGCCTTTCACTCGTTCCACACTCCGGTCGTCGCCGTCTCGCGCGCCCAGTCGCTGAAGTCGCGGGCCGGGCGGCCGAGCACCTTCTCCACGCCGTCCGAGACGTACTCCGAGCGGTGGTTGCGGATCACCGCGAACAGGTCGCGTACCGCGTCGGCGTCCTCCGGCGTCAGGCCCTGCTCGATCAGTTCCGCGACATGCGCTTCCGGGTCGAGGTCGACGTAGGAGATCGGGCGGCCGGTGACCTTGGTGAGTTCGTCGGCGATCTCGGTCATCGTGAGCGTGCGCGGGCCGGAGATCTCGAGGGTCTGACCGGCGTACGACTCGTCGAGCAGCGCCGCGGTCATCACGTCGCCGACGTCGTTCGTGTCGATCCACGCCTCGGCGCCGGTGCCCGCGGACAGGCGGATCTCACCGGCCAGCACGTGGTACCGCAGGAAGTCCTCGCTGAACCCCTGCGCGAACCAGGCCGGCTGCACGATCGTCCAGTCGAGACTGCTCGCCCGAACCACGCTCTCGAGTTCGAGCGAACCGTCGTACACGGCGAAGTCGCGGCCCGGACTGCCAACGCCGCGCCCGGACAACAACACGAGGCGCCGCAGCCCCTTCGCCTGCTGGACGAACTTGCCGGCCTGCGCGAGCCCGGTCGGACCGACCGGAGGCGCGAGGTACGCCGTCTCCGCGCCGCGGACCGTGTCCGCCCAGGTGCTCTCGTCGTACCAGTCGAACCGCTGCTCGCTGGACCGGGACGCGAGCCGGTACGGGACGCCCCGCGCGTCGAGCTGCGCCGCGACGCGACGGCCGGTCTTGCCCTTGCCACTGAGGATCAGAATCTCTGTCATGGCTCCAGTCCACCGGTTCACGGTGAGACAAACCATGGTCGTACGCCGCAATTCGATGTCCGGAACGCTCAACCTGACGTAGGGTCGGCGCATGGACGTTCTCGACGAACTGCTGGCCGGGACCCGCGCCCAGGACGGCGTGTTCAACCTGACGATCCTCGATCCGCCGTGGGCGCTCGAGATCCGCGACGAGGCGCCGCTAGCGCTCGCGACCCTGGTCCGCGGCGCGGGCTGGGTGACTCGCGACGGGATCACCCCGCAGCGGATGGAGGCCGGCGACGTCGCGATCTTCACCGGCACCGAGCCGTACGTCGTGGGTGACACCGCGCAGACCGCACCACAGTTGCGGATCCACCCCGGGGGGATCTGCGAACCGTTGCCCGGGGCACCGGTCGACTACTCGGCCCGGCTCGGCGTCCGCACCTACGGCAGCCGCAAGACCGGCGAAGTGATGGTTGCCAGCGGCACCTATCAGGTCGCGGGCGACGTCAGCCGCCGGCTCGTGACGGCGCTACCGCCAGTGCTCGTCGTACCGGCGGCCGAGGTGGCCGGATCGGTGATGGAGATGATCACCAGCGAGATCCAGCGGGACGCACCTGGACAGCAGAGCGTGCTGGACCGGTGGCTCGACCTGGCGCTGATCACCACGTTGCGCGCCTGGTTCGCGCGGCCGGAGTCGCACGCGCCGGGGTGGTACCAGGCGCAGACGGATCCGGTCGCGGGGTCGGCGCTGCGGTTGCTGCACGAGGATCCGTCGTACCCGTGGAATGTCACCGAACTCGCGGATCGGGTCGGGGTGTCGCGGGCCTCGCTGGCCCGGCGGTTCACGGCGGTCGTCGGCGAGGCGCCGATGAGCTACCTCACCGGCTGGCGGATCACGCTCGCCGCCGATCAGCTGCGGTCGACCCGGGACACGGTCGAGACGATCGCCCGGCGGGTCGGGTACGCGAACGCTTTCGCGTTGAGCGTTGCGTTCAAGCGAGTCCGCGGTGTCACACCTACCGACCATCGCCGGGCGGCGTGAAAGCTTCAACAACGAGGTTCAACGATACGATTGAGGCTCATGGAGATCGCTCTGAGTCTCGACGAACTGCGGGTGCTGGGCTTGTGGACAGCGGACTGCGCGGAACAGGTGCTGCCGTTGTTCGAGGCGGTAGCTCCGGACGACCGGCGGCCGCGGGACGCGATCGAGGCGGTCCGCGAGTTCGGTGCCGGAGGCAAGCGCACGAAGGCGATCCGGACGGCCGCCTGGGCGGCGTTGAAGGCGGCCGGCGAGGTGGAGGATCCGGCAGCTGACGCGGCGGCCCGTTCCGCATTGGGCGCGGCCGGATCGGCGTACCTGCATCCGTTGGCGACACCAACGCAGGTGAAGCATGTGGTGGCGTCGGCGCAGTACGCCGCCTACGCACGCGAGCTGGCCGGCGGTGATCCGGACACGATGATCCGGTGGGCCGTCGAGCGCGTGCCGCCGACGGTCCGCGACCTCCTGCAGCGTTACCCGGAAGGCACGCCCGGCCGCAGCCGGCTCGGCGACCTGCACCGAGAAATCGAAGCTGAGCTCAGGCGACCGTCGACTTCATGAACGCGAGCGCCTGCGGCCACGCCAGCCGAAACGCGTCCGCATTCACGTCCTTGTCGTGCCGGGACTTGTCCGAGAACCCGTGGTCCGCCCCTGGGAAGTACTGCGTGAACGTCGCCCCGGCCGTCCGCGCCTGCAACACCGTCTGCAAGGTCTCGAAGTCCGCATTCGGTACGGCGGCATCCGCGCTCGGGTAGCTCACCAGCACCGGCGCCGTGATCCCGGCCGCCTCGGCGATCGCGTCGTACGTGTGATGCGGCGGCCGCTGCGACGGCACGGTCGGGTGGAACGCGACGACGTTCGACACGCGGTGATCACGCGCCCCGAGCAGGAACGCGAACCGGCCGCCGAGGCACCATCCGACCACCCCGACCTTGGTGCACCCGAGCTCACTGGTCAGGTAGTCGAGCAACTCCTGCTGCTCGGCCAGCGCGGCGTCGTCGTCCATCTCCCGAAGGAGTCCGCTGAGCTCTTCCCGGGTCGTGTTGTCCGTACTGCGCCCCTTGAACGGATCCCACACGAGTGCGGTGATCCCCTCGCCGGCGAGTTCGTCGGCCCACTCCCGGATCTGCTCGCCGATCCCGGTGATCATCGGCAGCAACAGCATCCCGGCATGCCCCACCCGCGCGAGATAAGCGTCCTGCTCCCCAACCGTCACAGTCACACCCATGCGGGCATCTTATGGTCAGCTGATTCCGACGGTCTGGTGGTCCACCTCGATGACGCCGACGACGCGGTCCAGGTCGCGGGTGTAGGGCTGGCCGAGGTACTTCATCGCGATCTGGTCGACGAGCTCCCAGCCCTTGTCGCCGTTGATCCACTCGACCACACGGCCGCGCAGGATGACCGGCTCGAACGGGTTATCCACCGGCGCGATGGACAGCGCGACCCGCGGATCACGCTGCAGGTTGCGGGCCTTCTGCGAGGTCGGTCCGGTCAGGAAGATGATTTTGTCGTCCAGCGTGGCGACCCAGAGCGGGATCGAGTGCGGCGAACCATCCGGCAGCACGGTGGCCAGGTGCGCGATGGAGTTGCTCTCAACAGCGTTGCGTACGGCGGTCTTCAACATGATCTTGCTCCTTCAGCGGACGATCTCGTAGTGGAGGTGGGTCACGCCGGGCGCGGGCACGGCTTCGATCAGGTTCAGGCGAACGTGATCGGGCAGCTCCTGGAAGAACGGCCGGCCACCGCCGAGCAGCACCGGCACCTGGTGCAGGATCAACTCGTCGACGAGCCCGGCCTGCAGCGCAGACGTCACGACTCCGCCTCCCATCAGCGCGACGTCCTTCCCGTCGGCCAGTTCCCGCGCGGCCGCGATCGCATCCTCGATCGTGTGCGCAAGCGTCTGCTGCTCGCTGATCTCCGCGACCGGGCCGTGGCTCAGCACGACCGGCTTCGCCTTCGCATGCGGGCTACCGCCGCCGAAGTGACCCGAGTCGTCGTACGTCTTGTGGCCGATCACGATCGCTCCCGCCCGGCTCGCCGCGGCGTCGAACACCCGCGCGCTCGGCTCGCTGAGCTTGAACGCCTCCAGCGCCCGGCTCGGGGTGTCACCGTCGAAGTACCAGTCGAACAGCATCGGCGCGTCGCCCAGCCCGCGGTCCGGGCCGGAGCCGCGGCCGCTGATGTACCCGTCGACCGAGACTGCCAGAGCGCTGAAGACCTTGCTCATCGTTCCACCTTCCGGTTGGAGTTCCTTGAGGGAACGCTAACACATCGGAGTTCCCTGAGGGAACCCCAATTGCTATGCTGGTTCCATGCAGCGCACAGACTTCAGTGAGATGGCGTGCTCGATCGCCCGCACGCTCGACGTGATCGGCGAGCCGTGGTCGCCCCTCGTCCTGCGCGACATCTGGGTCGGGCTGTCCCGGTTCGAGCAGATCCAGGCGGATCTCGGGATCTCCCGCAAGGTCCTCACCGAGCGGCTGAACCATCTCGTCGACCGCGGCGTGGTGGAGCGCCGGCCGTACGACCATCGCCCGCGGTACGAGTACGTGCTGACCGACAAGGGCCGCGAGCTGACCGACGTACTGATGGTGATGGTTGCCTGGGGCGACAAATGGCTAGCCGGCCCCGCAGGCCCACCGGTCCTCTACCGCCACCACGCCTGCGGCAAGATCAGCCACGTAGAGCTGACTTGCGCGAACTGCGGCAAACCAATGCACTCCGAAGACATAGAAATCCTCCCCGGCCCCGGCGCCGCCGCCTAACCTGTGCGGCGCCGGCTGTAGGAATCGGCAGCTCGACAGGAGGTCTCCGCTCCTTAGGCCAAGGCCCAGGCGCGAACCGCCGGCGAATGGGCCGCAGTGGACGTATACGTACTGTCGAGCTGCCGGACCCGGGAAGAACTAGGTGCGGCAGTAGCGCTGGAAGACGGTGAGGTTGGTGTCGAGTCGGCGGATGCGGCCGAACCCCCAGGTGTCCACGCCCGGCCGATCGACGTCGTTCAGCACGCGTGCGGCCATGTCTCGGAGGCCGCGGGCGAGTAGTGCGAACTCGATGTGGTCGAGCGCCAGATCGTCGGCGCCGTACTCGTCGAGGAACTTCTCGAGCTGGTCGCCTTCGGCCGCGACCCATACGTCGTACTCCCGCGGCCCGATCACCGCGTTCTCCCAGTCGAGGATCGCCGCGACCTCACCGTGCTCGTCGAGCAGCAGGTTCAGCCCGTGGAAGTCCGTGTGACACAAGACCTTCCGCACCGGCCCGAGTCGCTCCCGGACGCCGTCCAGCCGCGCGATCGCCGCGGCAACCTCACCCGCCCGGTCCGCGATCCATGGATGCCGCAGGTTTCGCCCCAACACCTCGATCCACGGCTCACTTGTGTCCGCCTCCGGCAGCTCGAGGGTGAGCGGTACGTCGTGCACCTGCCGCAACGCCCGCGCCGCGACGCACCAGTCGGCCCATGTCGCCGTCCGTCCATCCACGTACGGGAAGACGGCGTATGCGCGGGCGCCGGTCGTCGCCGAAAGCTCGCCGCGCAGAGTCCGCACCGGCTCGATCACCGGCAGCCCGAGCGCTCGCAACTCCGCGAGCTGCTCCAGCCCGACCGGCCGCTCGCCCGCCTTCCAGCGCTTCACGAACCAGCGCCCGTCCGCCACCCACCCGTCTGTGGCGAACCCACCCGGGTGTGGTTTCAACTCGGCGACGGTCAGGCCGTAGTCCCGCTGCAGGTCCACAGCCGCATCACATCACTTGTGGGCGGCGAGCATTCGGAGTACGGCGGCGTTTACGAGGATCAGGATGAGGATGGAGAAAATCAGTAGGGCGACCTCGGCTGGGAGGAGGGCGATGCCTAGGCCGATGAGGAGGACGGGGATCACCAGGCCGGCGTACGCGATCAGGAACAGCGCGGCTAGGACCTCGCCGCGGGACGACGGGTCGGCGAGTGAGGCGGCCGTCGCGACTGCGCCGCGGAAGACCAGACCCACCCCGACTCCGGCGACGACGCCGCCGATGACGAACAGGTACAGGTTGGGGATCAGACCGCCCGCGGCGACTCCGACCAGGCCGACGGACATCGCGACGAGACCGAGCCGGAGCTGAGCCGGTCGGGCCAGGCGAACGAAGACTGCCTGACTGAGAGCGCCCGCGATGAAGACGGCGAACGTCACCCCACCTGCGAGGAGCCGCGAGGTGTGGTGCAGTACGCCGGCCAGGAACGTCGGCGCGAGCGACGTGAACAGCCCGAAGATCGCGAACGCGGCGAAGGCCCCGATCGCCGACGCGAAGAACAGCGGCCGCGCCGACGACGGCACCGCCACCCGCTGCGGCCGGTACGCCGGGCGCTCGTCCAACCGCTGCACGGTCTCCGGCACCAGCGCGATCCCGATCGCGCTGAGCACCATCAGCACGAGGAAGATCTCGTACGGGCGTTCCAGCGGCGCACCGACGTACTCGGCCAGCAGACCGCCGATCAGCGGACCGAACGCCAGCCCACCGAGGTTCACCATGCTCGAGATCAGCGCCGAGCGACTCGGGTCCTCGCCGGGCCGCGCGACCTGCCGCAGCTCGGACATGTGCGCCGTGGCGGTCGGGGTCAGCACACCGACCCCGATGCCGCAGACGAACCGCGCGACCAGCAGGCCCGGGACCGTCGACCAGGTCAGAAAGATGACCGCCGACAACACCTCCGCGAGCACCGCGACCAGTGCGACCGGCCGTCGGCCGAGCCAGTCACTGACATGCCCGGCCAGGTACAGCGACGCCATCACTCCGACCGCGTAGCTGGCGAAGATCACCGTGATCACGTACGTCGGGAACCCGTCCCGGTGCTGGTAGATCGCGTAGAGCGGAGTCGGGATCGTCGAGAAGGCCATCGTGATGAGGAAGGCCGCGGCGATCACCCAGAACCCCGGGGCAGCAGCGAGCCGGATCCGTTCACCGGCTCGCGACAACGTCATGGTGGACATGTTTCCAGCGTGCGGCCAGATCATCTATCGAGTCCAACGAAAGTTCTTGCAGGCTCTTATCGAGAACTCCGATAATTACCTGTGGACAGTCGCCAACTGGAGTACTTCGTCGCCGTCGCGGAGGAGCTGAGTTTCACCCGGGCGGCGCAACGCTTGTACACGGTCCAGTCGACGGTGTCGGCTGCCATCCGGGCGCTCGAAACCGATCTGAAGACGACGCTCTTCGACCGCTCGACCCGGCGGGTCGTGCTCTCGACTGCCGGCCAGGCACTGCTGCCCGAGGCGAAGGCCGCGCTCGAAGCCCTCGACCGAGCGCGCGCGGCGGTCGAGGAAGCCTCCACCGGGCTACGCGGCAGCATCCGGATCGGAACCCTCGCCCGGCTCAGCCTGGTCAGCATGGCCGACCTGCTCGGAGCGTTTCACCGCAAGTACCCGCTGGTCGAAGTACAGGTCGCCACCTCGGCGACCGGCTCGACCGGCCTCGCGGACGACGTACGCCACGGCCGGCTCGACGTCGCGCTGCTCGGTCTGCCGAAGCCCGAACTCAGCGGTCTCGACGTCCGCGAGATCGCGACTGTCCCGTTCGTCGCGTTGTTGCCGGCCGAGCACCGGCTGACGCGCAGGCCCGCCGTACGGCTGGAGGAGATCGCCGCCGAGCGGTTCGTGGACATGCCGACCGGGTTCGGGAACCGGAAGATGGTCGACCGCGCGTTCGAGGCGATCGGATCGCCGCGGCGGATCCAGGTCGAGGTACCGGAACTGACGACGATTCCGGATTACGTCCGGGTCGGGCTCGGCGTTGGCGTTGTACCCGATGTGCAGTTGCCCGACGAGCCCGGCGTCGCCAAGCTCCCGATCGAGAACGCCGAGCTGAGCTGGACGCTGTCGGTGGTGACCCTCGCGGGACGGCGACCGAGCAGAGCGGTGACGGCCCTGCTCGACCTGATCGGCGACTCGATCCGCCCGGAAGGCCCGTACTTCTAGGCCGCGTAGATGTCCCAGTCCGGCAGCTCGTGGTACCGGCGCAGGGCCGCAGCGCCGCTGAGCCAACCGATCCAGGCGCCGTACGGCGGGTTGTCCTCGTCGAACCCGCTGATCACGAAGGTCAGCCGGGTCTTGCCGCCCGAGTCCTCCAGCTCCCAGGTGCTGATCCCGCCGTCGCCCCAGTCCATCGACATCTTCCGGCCCTCGACCAGGTCGACGATCTCGACGCCCGGGTTCACGTCGAACCCGCCCATCGCGAACCGGCGCTTGGCCAGGTCGATGCCGACCGGATAGCCCATCCAGGCCGACGCCCGCTCCGAGTCGGTCATCGACGAGTACACGTCCGCGATCGGTGCGTCGATCAGCGCCTCGCCCTCGAAGACCGTCGAGGTGAAGTCCGGCCGGGTGGTCAGCTCGCGACCGGCCAGGTGGTCGACGAGGTTCGCCAGCGCCAGCGACCAGAAGCTCTGCAGTACGCCGCGGATGTTCGCGCCACTGATCGCGTCGGCGAAGTCGAAATGACTCTGATCGACCTTGATCACCGTGGCGGTGTCGCTCTCGGGGATCAGGGTGATCTCGGTCGTGGTCTCCTCGCCGCCGAGAGTCCACGCCAGCTTCAGCGTGTTCCCGTCGTACGCGAGCACTCGCTGGTGCGGGGCGTCGCCGTCGGGGATGTGGCGGCCCCAGAACTCGAAGGTTCCCGGCAGGTCGACGGTCGAGTACTCGCCGAGCCAGAGGTTCAGGGCCTTCGGGTCGGTGAGCGCCTGCCGGACCTCGTCGAGGCCGGCCTGGGCGCGCACTTGCACGATGAGCGGTTCAGTCATGGTCTTGGTCTCCCTTGGGGTAGCACGCGACGGCCAGCTTGAAGGCGTCACCTTCGGAACCGCCGTAGCGCGAGAACAGGTCCTGCAGCGTGCCGCGCAGGTCCTCGAAGAACTCCCGCCGCCGGTCCGGTGGAACCCGGATCTCACCGGACACCCCGATGGACGGCAGCTCCGGAGCTGACCGGTCCAACGCGGCGATGTCGGTCTGGACCTCTTCCATCAGGTCCAGGACGTAGCCGAGGCTGAGCTCGTCGCGGGCCCGGCGGAGACCGCCGATCCGGCCGACGAGCGTGGGTGACAGCCAGTACGAACGGGCCGTCGCCTGGTAGATGCCCTCGCGGATCCCGCGCACCTTGCGCTCGTCCACCAGGGTCACCAGTCCCGCCTCGACGAGGCGCTTGACGTGGTAGTAGACGCGCTGCGGGGTCTGGCCGAGCTGCTCGGCCACCTCGCCACAGGTGGCCGGCTCCGCGAGCCGCCGCAGCACCTCGATCCGTTGCGGCTTGAACAGGGCCTCGGCCTGCTCGAGCTGCTCCAGGTGCATCACGTCTCTCATCACACAAAAAAGTTTGTACGTAAAAATCCTCTTTGTCAATGTTCGTTCACGCGGGAATGTAAGTCGGCCGGGCCGCGTTCCAGCCAACAGGAGAAAGGAAGCGCGACATGGCAACTGTCTCGTTCAAGGGCGCCACGCGGACCTACCCGGGCACCGACCTTCCCGCGGTCGACCGGCTCGATCTGGACATCGAGGACGGCGAGTTCATGGTGCTCGTCGGCCCGTCCGGTTCCGGCAAGTCCACGGCACTGCGAATGCTGGCCGGACTCGAAGAAGTGAACGACGGCGCGATCTTCATCGGCGACCGGGACGTCACCAACGCCCCGCCGAAGGAACGCGATATCGCGATGGTGTTCCAGAACTATGCGCTGTACCCCCATATGTCGGTGGCCGACAACATGGGGTTCGCCCTGAAGATGCAGGGCATCCACAAGGACGAGCGGGCGCAGCGCGTGCAGGAGGCTGCAAAGCTGCTCGGTCTGGAGGAGTACCTCGACCGCAAGCCGAAGGCACTGTCCGGTGGGCAGCGGCAGCGGGTCGCGATGGGGCGCGCGATCGTGCGCAGCCCGAAGGTGTTCCTGATGGACGAGCCGCTGTCGAACCTCGACGCGAAACTGCGGGTCCAGACCCGCACCCAGATCGCCGAACTGCAGCACCGGCTCGGCGTCACCACCGTGTACGTCACCCACGACCAGGTCGAGGCCATGACCATGGGCGACCGCGTGGCCGTGCTGAAGGACGGCGTACTGCAGCAGGTGGACACGCCGCTGAACCTCTACGACAAGCCGCGGAACAAGTTCGTCGCGGGCTTCATCGGGTCGCCGGCGATGAACCTGATCACCGCGCAGATCACCGACGGCGGCGCGAAGATCGGCGACTACGTCGTCCCGATCGCCCGTGAGCTGCTGGCCAAGGCCGGCGACGACAAGACGCTGACGCTCGGCATCCGGCCGGAGGCGCTCCACCTCGCCGACGAAGGTCTGCCGGTGAAGGTCGCGGTGATCGAGGAGCTCGGCTCGGACGCGTTCCTGTACGGCAGCGCGGAGCACACCGAGAACCAGCAGATCATCGCCCGGATCGGCACCCGGCTGCACAACGACAAGGGCACGGTCGTCCACCTGGCACCGGACCCCGACAAACTGCACCTGTTCTCGACATCCACCGAGGAGCGCCTTGTAGCGTGAGCCCGTGGGTCACTGGGAGAAGGACGCACCAGGAGTGATGGAGCTGCCGTCGGGTCGGCTGGTCCGCGGACGTGGTCTGCGGCACGGCTCGGCGGCAGCGCCGTTTCCGACGTACGGCGTGTATCTGCTCGGCAAGGAACCGCCCGACGTCCCGTGGGAAACCCACTGGGTGAAGTGGCCCGACTTCCGGCTGCCGGCGGATCCGGCGTACGCGTTGACGATCTTCCGCGAGGCGCTGGAACACGCCGCGACCGGGCGGGTCGAGTTCGCCTGCGTGGGCGGCCGAGGCCGGACCGGCACCGCGCTCGCGTGTCTCGCCCTGCTCGACGGAGTACCTGCCGACCAGGCCGTCGACTACGTCCGGAAGCACTACGACAAGCGCGCGGTCGAGACGCCCTGGCAGCGGAAGTACGTGCTAAATCTGTTGACCCGGAGCTGAGAGATCACGTTGGCTCGGGACGTGACGATCGAGCGAAGCAACCCCGACGGCTTGCATGCGACGCCTGGGTACCACCACGTTACCCGCGTGCAGGCGGACACGCTGGTGTACCTGGCCGGGCAGTGCCCGTTGCGGCCGACGGGTGAGCTGGCCGAGGGCGGACTCGAAGGACAGACCGCTCAGGTGATCACGAACATCCGGACCGCCCTCGAGGCGGCGGGCGCGACTCCTGAGCACGTCGTTCGCACGGTGATCTACGTCGCCAGTCCCGATCGCGAACACCTCTCCGCCGTGTGGACGCAGCTCAACGCGTCTCCCCTGGGCCCTGCCTTCACCACGGCCAGCACGCTGCTCGGTGTAGCCCAGCTCGGCTTCCCGGGGCAGCTCGTCGAGGTCGACGTGACGGCTGCGCTGTGATCGTCCCCGCCGAGGTTGTCGAATACGACCCACAGTGGCCCGCCTGGTTCGCGGCGATCCGGGCGCGACTCACGCCGTACCTCGGCGATCTGCCGCACGTCGTCGAGCATGTCGGCAGCACGGCCGTGCCCGGTCTCGCGGCGAAGCCGATCATCGACGTCGACGTCGTCGTTCCCGCCGCCGATCTGGTACCGACCGCGATCGAGCGGCTGACCGCGGCCGGCTACGCGCACGAGGGCAACCAAGGCATCCCGGGACGGGAAGCGTTCGCACTTCCGCCGGACGCGGTGCACTACCACCACCTGTACGTCGTTGTTGACGGCAACAAAGCGCACCAGGACCACGTCGTCCTGCGCGATCACCTACGAACGAACGCTGGCGATCGCGAGCGGTACGCCGATCGCAAACGCGAGCTCGCGCACCTGCTCACGACCGACCGCACCGCCTACGTCGAGGGCAAGGGTGCACTCGTCCAGGAACTGATCGCTAGAGCGAGTGGTTCGCCCAGAGCCGACGCTGCGGGTCGTACTTCTCCCGCAGGTCAGTGAGCCGTTCGTAGACACCGGCGTCGTACGCCTGCGCCATCTCCTCGCCCGTGAGCTTCCCGAAGCTGAAGTTGAGGAACCGGCCGACCGTCGACGAGCGCCACGGCTCGAGGATCCGCTGATCCACCGCACCGTCATCCGGTCTCAGAACAATCAGCGAGTACGCCGCCTCGCGGTGACCGACCGCATTCGGGATCTCGGGCTGCTTGCTGAGTGCACCACCCAGGTGGCGAATGCCGATCACGTGCGTCCTCGGCGCGCCTGGACCGGCGAGCTCGGGCAACGTCTCGAGCGCATCGAGGTCGCTCAGCAGAACGTTGCGTGAGCTGTAGCTGCCCGGGCGGTCGGGTTCGGCGAAGATCCGGCCGGAGTCGACGTACGCCAGCTCGCCCACGGTGTCGAGCGCCGGCGCACCGATCGCGCGCAGCGGCTTGATCAGCTCTTCACCGTTGTCACCAAGAATCGCGAGCTGCACCTGCGCGACGTACTTTCCGCGCAACGGCTCCGGGACCTGTGGGATGTTCGGAATCGGCAGGATCGCGATCGCCGACGTCACCTCGTCCGGGACGGTCAGGGTCCACTCCCGCCAGACCTCGGGCACCGACGGGTGCTCGACGAGGTCGAAGTACAGGCTGCCGCCGAAGAGGGTCGGCACGTCGAAGAGGTCGACCTCGATCCCCGTCACCACACCGAAGTTCCCGCCGCCACCGCGCAGGGCCCAGAACAGTTCCGGGTCGTCTTCGGCGTTCCGGCGTACGCCGTCCGGGGTCACCACCTCGATCCGGCGGACGTGGTCGGCGGCGTACCCGAACCGACGGGCCAGCAGACCGAGACCACCACCGAGCGTGTACGAGATCGCGCCCACCCCAGGCGCACTCCCGGACAACGGCGCGAGACCGTACGGCGCTGTTGCGGTCAGCACGTCCCGCCAGGTCGCCCCGGCCTCGATCCAGGCGGTCTTCCGTTCGGCGTCGACCGTCACGCCGTTGAACCCGCCGGTCGCGATCAGCACGCCGCCGTCGAGCCCTTCGTTCAGACCGTGACCGGACGCCTGCACCGCGATCGGGAGATCGTGGACGTTCGCATACTGCACGGCTTCCTCGATCTCGGCCGCGCTGGTGACCGGGAAGATCACCGCCGGCCGATGTGGGTCCCGCCGCTGGAACCCGAGCCGCGCCTCGTCGTACCCCGTGCTTGTCGTCGTGAGCATCATGAACATCACGCTAGAAGCCCTTGCGGACACATCTTGTCCGCAAGCAATGATGGGTGGATGAGCGCCCGCAAAGACATGCCCGGCCGGATGCTCCGGCTGCTCTCGCTGCTGCAGAGCCGTCGCGAGTGGTCCGGCCACGAGCTCGCCGACCGCCTCGGCGTCACCGAGCGCACGGTACGGCGGGACGTCGACCGGCTCCGGTCGCTCGACTACCCGGTCGCCGGTACGACCGGGACCGCGGGCGGCTACCGGCTCGGGTCCGGGACCCATCTACCGCCGCTGCAGCTGGACGACGACGAAGCGATCGCGGTCGCGGTCGGGCTGGTCGGCGCGGCCGGCGGCGGGGTCAGCGGGATGGCGGAGAGTTCGATGAGTGCACTCGCGAAGTTGGAGCAGGTGCTGCCCTCGCGACTCCGGCCGCAGCTCGCTGCCGTGAGTTCGTCAGCCGAGGCGATCCCGCGTCCCGAGATACCGCAGGTGGATCCGAGCGTGCTCGCGGTCCTCGCGCGGTGCTGCCGGAACCACGAGATCGTTGCCTTCGACTACCACGGCCGGGCCCGCGGTACGACGCGCCGGCGGGTGGAGCCGCATCAGCTGCTGACGCTGGCGTGGCGGTGGTACCTGCTCGCCTTCGATCCGGAGCGCGACGACTGGCGGATCTTCCGAGTCGACCGGATCCCCGGGGTGACACCGGTGCTGCACCGGTTCACGCCGCGGGTGCTGGACGGGCCGTCGTACCTGCGGGAGTCGTTCGTGTCGGCGGAGTACCAGCACTCGGTGCACCTGACGGTCGAGGCGCCGGCGTCCGCGGTCACCTCGACCTTCGAAGGCGTCGTCCGCGGCATCGTCGAGCCGCTCGGCCCGTCCTCCTGCACCGTCCGCTTCAGCGCCGACACCCCCGCGCTATTACTGACCCAGGTCGCCGCGGTCGCGGCCCTCGGGCCGTTCACCGTCGACCAGGCAACCCCGGAAACGTCCGCTCTCATCGCCGAGGTCGGCGAGCGTCTCCGCCAAGCTTTCAGCACTTTCAGGCGGTGATCAGGCCGATTCCCAAGGTCAGGACGCCGACGGCGAGAGATGCGGCGCCGAGCCAGAGGACCCAGAGGAACTGGTTCGGTCGGTTGCGGTCCTTACCGGCCGACGAGGCGAAGAAGCCACCGGACATCAGGATCGCCGCGGCCGGGATCGCGAGGCGGGCGACCCACAGCCAGAACCCGGTCAGGCCGGTCTGGTCGACGTACAACAGGCCGACCAGGCTGAGGATTACCAGGACACCGGCGTGGCCGTGACCGGCCCGGGCGAACGACTTCTGGAACTCGGTCATCGGCACCTGACCACGAACGATCTTGGTCATGAAGTAGCCGCCGAACTGGATCGTCACGATCGTCAGCAGGATGACGCCGGCGATGGTGCGGGATGCATCGGTCATGCGAACACGCGCTCCTTGGCTGGTGTGGTGATGGTTGCCGTCCGCGCGACCCAGAGCGCGACGGCGAGGTAGAGGATCTGCTCCGGGATGCGCTGCCACAGTGGGGTCGCCTCGCCGCCGGCGAACGGCACGTGGGCGACCGCGGCGTGAATGTTCGCGGGCAGCAGTCCGACGAACAGTGCGGCCAGTGCGTAGCCGGCCGGCTTGCGGGTCGCGGTGACGACCAGGCCGACCGCACCGAGCAGTTCGAGTACGCCGGTCAGGTAGACGAGCGCACCGGCGTACGGGAGGAACGGCGGCACCATCCGCACCATGTCGGCGTGGTTCGGCATCACCGTCACGCTCGCCGGGACGAAGTGCGCGCTCGCGGTGAACAGCAGCATCACCGCCATCGCGTGCGCCGCGCTCGCCGGCCAGGTCGCGAACCGCCGGACCCCGAGCGCACCCAGCGCCCGAAACCCGAGAGTCCCCAGGATCAGCACGACGGGGATCATCAGCACTGCCTCTCTAATAGATAGTTCAGGTATCCGTTTATGGATACTGATACTATCCATCACAGACAACAGGAAGGCAAGCGATGCGAATCGGGGAACTCAGCAAGGCCACCGACGTCCCGGTGCCGACGATCAAGTACTACCTGCGCGAGGGCCTGCTCCCGGCCGGCGAACTCAGCAGCCCGAACCAGGCGTCGTACGGCGAGACGCACATCCGCCGGCTGCGCCTCATCCGCGCGCTGATCGAACTCGCCCAGGTACCCGTCGCCACCGTGAAGGAGATCCTCGAGTCCTTGGATTCCGACACCGAACCGCTGCACGAGCAGATCGGCCGCGCACACCGCGCCCTCACCCCGACCCGCCGCCTGAACGCGACCGACGAGGCCCGGACCGCAGCCGCCACTCAGGTCACCGAGCTGATCGCGGAGCGCGGTTGGTCCGTCGATCCCGCGGCTCCCGCGCTGGCCACGCTCATCGACACCGTCGCCGCCCTACGCACCCTCGGCCAGGACAACCTCGTCGCCCACCTGGACACCTACGCCGACGCCGTCGAACGCTTCACTCAGGTCGAGATCGACGCGGTCACCGCAAACCCCACCCGCGACCAGCTGGCCGAGTCGGTGGTCATCGGCACCATCCTCGGCGAAACCCTGATCGCCTCGCTCCGCCTCCTCGCCCAAGAATCCATCTCAGCCGAACGCTGGCGGTCGCGCTAGTGTCCTGAGTCGGCGGTTCGGCGAGTGATTTCGGTGGTCAGGTGCGTGCATCGCGGTGCGTGGTCAGTGGCCTCGATGCGGAGCATCGTGGGCGCTGGGCACGTGCCGTGAGGTGCGTGCCTGGGCGCCGAAAGCGCCGTCGAACCGCCGACTCAGGACACTAGCAGTCGCCGAGGAGGCCTGGGAGGAGTTTGGCCATGGCCTTCTGGAGGGCGCGGCCTTCGGACTCGGTGAGCGGGTCGAACACCAGTTTGCGGACCAGCTCGACGTGCCCGGGCGCGGCCTTCACCAGTTCCGCGTAGCCCTCGGGCGTGAGGATCGCGTTCGTGAAGCGGCCGTCGTTCGGGTCGGGCTCGCGGCGGACCAGGCCGCGGTTCTCGAGGCGGCGGACCAGGTGGGACAGGCGGGAGAGCTCGGAGTTCGCCAGTACGGCGAGGCTGCTGAGCCGCATCGTGTGCTCGGGCTGATCCGAGAGGCCGGCGAGGACGTAGTACTCGAGGAAGCTCAGATTCGAATCGCGCTGGAGCTGCTCGCCGAGCGCGGTCGTCAGCAGCGCCATCGTGAGCTGCAGGGTCTTCCAGGTATCGAGCTCGTCGGCCTTCAGCCAGCGCGGCTCCACCGCCTCCCGCGCTGCCTCAGTGCCCATGGGTGCAGCATAGCCAGCGACGCAATGACTTGAACGTTCACGTCAACCGGCCTATGGTGGCCAGTGACATGAACTTTCAAGTCATCACTACCCTGAAGGAGTCGTCGCGATGAGCGACCTGAAGATCGCGGTCATCCTCGGCAGCACCCGCCCCGGGCGGAACGGCAAGGCAGTGGCCGACTGGGTGGTCGAGCAGGCCCAGCACCGGACCGGTGCGACGTACGAGCTGATCGACCTGCTGGACTACCCGCTGCCGCACCTGGACGAGTCGCTGCCCCCGTCGATCGGCCAGTACGCGGGTGAGCACACCAAGGCGTGGGCCGAGAAGATCGCGGCGTACGACGGGTATGTGTTCGTCACGCCGGAGTACAACCACTCGACGTCCGGCGTCCTGAAGAACGCCATCGACTACCTGTACGGCGAGTGGAACAACAAGGCGGCCGCATTCGTGGCGTACGGCTCGCTCGGCGGGTCGCGCGCGATCGAGCACCTGCGCGGGATCAGCGCCGAGCTGCAGATCGCCGACGTCCGTCAGCAGCTGTCGTTCTCGCTGTTCACCGACTTCGAGAACTTCAGCAAGTTCACCCCCGGCCGGCAGTACGTCGACCAGGCGGCCGTCCTGTTCGACCAGCTCGAGTCATGGGCCGGCGCCCTCAAACCGCTCCGCGACGCCCAGCCGCTCGCCGCATGAACGTCACCGTCTGGATCGTCTCCGGACTGCTCGCCGCGATGTTCCTGATGTCCGGCGTCATGAAGGTGCCCGCGACGAAGGCCTCGCTGGCCGGCAATCCCCGGATGGGGTGGGCAGCCCCGTTCCCGATCGAACTGATCAAGGTCATCGGCATCGCCGAGATCGCCGGCGCCATCGGCCTCATCCTCCCCCGCGTCGTCGACATCGCCCCCTGGCTCGTCCCCACCGCAGCCATCGGCCTCGCCGTCGTCATGCTCGGCGCGATCATCACCCACTCCCGCCGCGCGGAGTACTCCAGCGTCGCCATCAACGCCGTACTCCTGGCCCTGTCCGTCTTCGTCGCCGTCGAACGTCTGGGTTCCCAGCCGTTCTGACGACTCAGCTGCGCGGTGGGGTCAGCAGGCTGCGGACTCGCCGCGGTGTCTGTCCCAGCTCTCGGCGCATGCTGCGGGTCAGGTGCGCCTGGTCGCTGAAGCCGAGGGAGATCGCGAGGCCGGCGAGGTCGGTCTCGCCCTCGGCGAGCCGCTGCAGCGCCCGGCTCACCCGGACGCGGTTGCGGTATCGGCTGAGGCTCATCCCCGCATGGTGGTGGAACGTGCGACTCAGGTGCGACGGCGAGGTGTCCAGCGCCTCGGCGAGGGCGATCAGGCTGGAGCTGGTCGGCTCGTCCGCGAGGATCGCATCGCGCGCACGATCCGCGAGGTCGTAGCGTCCGGGCGCCGATCGGTCGTTTGGTTCGCGGCGCAGCGCGAGCCGGACCAGAGCGACGACCGCCTCGACGAATTCGAAGTCCGGGTCGGCATCGGCGCGCAACAGCATCCGGTGAGCCAACTCGAGCCGGGCGTCCACTCGAACAGCGGGCGTCCGGCTCGCGTCGATCCCCTCGGTCAGCTGCCCTTCCGGCAGTGCGATCGACGTACAGACGTCACCACCGGCCGGGTGCGAGAACCGGCTCTCCCGCCCAGGCGCCTCTAGGTAGCCGTTGGTCGGGTCAACGGTCATCCGCCGACCTTCTGAGGACACCTGGAACCGGCCGCGCCACACCAGGACCAGGTGTGCCTCGCTTGCCTGCTCGGGCGGCGACCAGCGGACATGGTCGTCGGTGCACTCGACCTGCCGGATCACGGCGTACGGACTCGCCGCCACTGTTCTGGTCCTGCGCACACTGTGGAATCTATCGGGGCGCACGGACAATTCGACCGCTGCCGGGATCCGCATATTCGTTCAAGACCGTCGCCAAGGGTTCGGCAGAGGCTTGAGCTTGTGAGAACCGCTGCGCACCGACGCTCAATGCTTGCCGTTCTGCTCGCCGGGCAGGCCATGGCGTCCATCGACGCCTCCATCGTCTCCGTGGCGGCGCAGACCATTCGCCGCGGTCTGCAGGCCACCGACGCCGAGATCCAACTGGTCGTGTCGGGCTACCTGCTGACCACTGGCGTCCTGTTCGTCACCTGTGCACGGATCGGGGACATCATCGGTCACCGGCGGGCGTTCCTGACCGGTCTCGGCTGGTTCACCGCGGCGTCGCTGCTATGCGGAATCTCGGTGAGTCCGTCGATGCTGATCGCGTCCCGCATCGCTCAGGCCGTCGGGGCCGCCTTGCTGACTCCACAGGTCTTCTCGCTCATCCATCTCCAGTGGGAAGGGGCCTCGCGGCGCAGAGCCATCGGTCTGTACAGCATGGTGCTCGCGCTGGGCGTCGCGCTCGGCCAGATCTGCGGCGGGCTCATCGCAGGTTCCGACTTGCTCGGTCTTTCCTGGCGGCCGGTGTTCCTGATCAACGTCCCGATCGGCGTCGTCGTACTCGCCGTCGGTGTGCGGCGACTCCCCCGCTCCCCGCGAGGCGAGCCGGAGCGCCTGGATCTTGCCGGAGTGGGGCTCCTGACCGCGGCCATGACTGCGATCACACTCCCCCTGATCTTCGGCGGAGCTCACGGCTGGCCCACGTGGACCTGGCTCCTGGTGGCCGGCGGTGGCCTGCTGCTGGGCATCTTCGGCCGCTACGAAGCCAGGGCTCCGCATCCGGTCCTCGATCTCGCGGCACTGAAGCGGAGAGATCTGCAGTTCGGGCTCGTGGCCTGCTGCATCGTGATGGGCTGCTACACCGTCTTCCTGCTGACGCTGACTCTGCATCTGCAGTCGTACCTCGGCTACACGCCACTGCAGGCCGGGCTCGCCTTCATCCCTTACACCATCGGCTTCGGCGTGGTCAGTCTCAGCTGGAGCGCTTGCCCGCGATGGGTGCGTCGCGCCCTGCCGATCGTCGGCCCGCTGGTCTACGCGACCGGGATGTTCGTGCTGGTGCTCGTCTCTCGTGCGGGGTGGAACCCGCTCGGTTCCACGGCCCTCCTGCTGGCCGCCGGCGCCGGACACGCCGCCGGATACAGCCCGCTGATCGCACAGATCACGTCGCGGGTGGAACCGGCACTCGCGTCGGCCGTCTCCGCGCTGAATTCGACCGGCCCGGTGCTCGCCGAGGTCGTGGCCGTTGCTGGCCTCGGCAGCCTCTACTTCGCCGCGCCGACCTCCGCCGACGGCCTTCTCCGACTGGCGGTAGCGGTCGCCGTACTACTCGTCGTCGCAGCAGTCTGCGCAACCCTCGCGATCCTCGTCCACATCCGCCAGGACACTCGTCAGCCGTCGTGGGCCATGTCGACGAAGCGGGAGTAGTGGCCCTGGAACGCGACGACCACGTCGGCGGTGGGGCCGTTACGGTGCTTGGCCACGATGAAGTCCGCTTCACCCGGCCGCGTCGACTCCCGCTCGTAGGCGTCCTCGCGGTGCAACAGAAGGACGACGTCCGCGTCCTGTTCTAGTGATCCCGATTCGCGGAGGTCGGAGGCCATGGGGCGTTTGTCGGAGCGTTGTTCGGAGCCTCGGTTGAGCTGACAGATGGCTACGACCGGGAGCTCGAGTTCCTTGGCGAGGAGCTTGATCGAACGGGAGAACTCGGAGACTTCCAGCTGGCGGGACTCGACCTTCTTGCCGGACGTCATCAGCTGGAGGTAGTCGATGACGATCAGCTTCAGGTCGTGGCGCTGCTTGAGGCGGCGGGCCTTGGCGCGGATCTCCATCATCGTCAGGTTCGGCGAGTCGTCGATGAAGAGCGGGGCCTCGGAGACCTCGCCCATCTTGCGGGCCAGCCGGGCCCAGTCCTCGTCGGTCATCTTGCCGTTGCGCATGTGGTGCAGCGGCACCTTCGCCTCGGCGGAGAGCAGACGCATGGTGATCTCGTTACGGCTCATCTCCAGCGAGAAGATGCACGAGGTCAGGCCGTGCTTGATCGAGCAGGAGCGGGCGAAGTCCAGACCCAGGGTGGAGTTGTGGGTCGGGATCATCGTCTTGCCGGCCAGGTACAGATGCTCGGCGTTGTCGACCTCGACGCAGCGCACCGGCACGCTGTCCACCGAGTCGACCCACTCGAGGCGGCGCTCGCCTTCGCCGTGCAGCGCGGCCGGGAAGCCGTGGCCGGTGATCTGCCGGGGCGCCGACCCGGGGATCGACGGTGTCAGCCCGGGACTCGCCGACATCGCCGTGTACAGGTCGGCGGTCGTGCAGACCACCGGTCGGCCGCCGTCCTCGACGCGCCACTGGTGCTCGGCGTCGGCGACGATCGTGCTGCCGTCGGAGAACGACAGCCGGAAGCAGGGCCGGTCGACCATCACCTCGGTCGCCGCGACCACCGTGGTCGGCAGGCCGTCGGCGTCCAGCAGCAGGTCGCCGATCGCGACCTCGGCCATCGTCGTCCAGCCGGTCGGCGTCGGCAGCGGGGTGTCGAGCGCGAGCGCCTTACCCATCGCGGGGCGCGCGGCGACGATGATCATCTGGCCGGGGTGCAGGCCGTTGGTCAGCTCGTCGAGGTCGGTGAAGCCGGTCGGTACGCCGACCATCGCGTCACCGCGGGAGTCGATCGCCTCGATCTCGTCGAGGGCGCCCTCCATGATGTCCTTCAGCGGGGCGTAGTCCTCGGTCGTCCGCTTCTCGGTGACCGAGTAGATCTCCGCCTGCGCCTCGTCGACGACATCGTCGACCTCGCCCTCACCGGCGTACCCCAGCTGGACGATCTTGGTGCCGGCCTCGACGAGCCGGCGGAGGATCGCCTTCTCGCGGACGATGTGCGAGTAGTAGCTGGCGTTGGCGGCCAGCGGGACCGACGCGACCAGGGTGTGCACGTACGGCGCGCCGCCGATCCGGGCCATGTCGCCGCGCTTGGTCAGCTCGGCCGCGACGGTGATCGCGTCGGCCGGCTCGCCCCGCGCATACAGGTCCGTGATCGCGTCGAAGACGGACTCGTGCGCCGGCCGGTAGAAGTCCGTGCCGCGCAGGGTCTCGATCACGTCGGCGATCGCATCCTTGCTCAGCATCATCGCGCCGAGCACGCACTGCTCGGCCGCCAGATCCTGGGGAGGGGTGCGGTCGAAGCCCATCGCCGGACTGCGCTCTTCGCGACCGTCGTCCTGGCCCCCGCGGAACTCCGCCACGCTCACTTCGCCCGACCTCCTCGTCGCCACCGCCCGGCCGCGCGCCGGGTTCGAACACCTGCTCGAACCATAACCACGCCATCCGACAGTTTCGGCGCTGCTCCCGGCACCAGCCTCGCGACCGTACGCCGGTCCCGTCACCGATAGCCACTCAGTCGTCCACAGGGGGTGTGGAAGAACCGTGGATAACCCCGGGAAGGGCTGTGCACAGGTTGGGCACAACCCTGTGGATATCTGTGGGCAAGTACTCACAACCTGGCTCTGACCTGCGGTTTCACCAGTGCACAACTGTGGAGGAGAGAAAGTCTGAGACGAATTTCGGAAGCCGGGGTCAGGCGTGGGTAACCTCGCTCCGGTGAGACGCAGACGGTGGGTGGGTGAACAGGATCGGGAGATCCTCCGACTGGCCGTCCCGGCGTTCTTCGCGCTGGTGTCCGAGCCGCTGATGCTGCTCGCCGACTCCGCGATCGTCGGCCACCTGGGTACGCCGCAACTCGCCGCGCTCGGCGTCGCGGGCACCATCCTGCAGACCCTCGTCGGCATCTGCGTTTTCCTCGCGTACGGGACCACGTCGTCGGTCGCCCGCCGGATCGGCGCCGGCGATCACAAGGGTGCGCTGGCGCAGGGCATCGACGGCTTGTGGCTGGCGCTGCTGCTCGGCGTCGTACTGGCGCTGCTCGGGCTGGTGCTCGCACCGCAGGCGATCGCGGCGTTCGACCCGTCGCCCGAAGTCGCCGACTACGCGGTGACGTACCTGCGGATCTCCTGCTTCGGCATCCCCTCGATGCTCCTCCTGCTCGCCGCCACCGGCGTACTGCGCGGCCTGCAGGACACCAAGACCCCGATGGTCGTCGCGATCACGGCCAACCTCGCGAACATCGCGCTGAACGTCCTCCTGGTGTACGGCCTGCACCTCAACATCGCCGGCTCGGCCCTCGGGACCGCGCTCGCCCAGACCGGAGCGGGCATCGCGCTGGTTGTGGTGGTCGTCCGCGGCGCCCGGCGCGACGGGGCGAAACTGCGACCCGACCGGCCCGGCATCCTGGCGTCCGCGCAGATGGGTGTCCCGCTGATCGTCCGGACGCTCACGCTGCGCGCCGCGATCATCCTGCTGACCTTCGTCGCGACCGCCCTCGGTACGACGTCGGTCGCGGCGCACCAGGTCGCGTTCACGCTCTGGTCCTTCCTCGCGCTCGCCCTGGACGCGATCGCGATCGCCGCGCAGGCACTCACCGGGCGGGCCCTCGGCGCGGGTGACGTCGCGGGAACCCGGGCGATCACCCGCCGGATGATGTGGTGGGGCCTGTTCTCCGGGGTGATCGGTGGTCTGGCGCTCTGGGGGCTGCGCGACCTCTACGTCCCGTGGTTCACCACCGATCCCGAGGTACGGCGTACGCTCGCGGCCGTCCTGATCGTGTCGGCGCTGTGGCAACCGATCAACGGGGTCGTGTTCGTGCTGGACGGCGTACTGATCGGGGCCGGGGACGGGCGGTACCTGGCGCTCGCGGGGGTCGTGGCGCTCGCGCTGTACGTGCCGCTCGCGTTGGCGGTGTTGTGGCTCGGTGGCGGGATCGTGGCGTTGTGGTGGGCGTTCGGCGGCTACATGCTGCTGCGCTTCCTCACCCTCACCCTCCGGGAGCGCCGCGACGACTGGCTGGTCACCGGAGCTACCCGCTGACCCTGCGGTACGGCATCGTGTTGCGGGAGGAAAGGAGCGGGGCATGCCCGACACCGACGACGGCACGTCCGAGTCGCTCGAGCTCGACCAGCGCGAGCAGGGCGACGACGACACCGAGGCCGCCAGCCAGCGCCGAGCCACCAGACTGCGTACCGAGGCAGCCAACTCCCCGACCCACGACCTCGCCGAGGACGACGCCGCCGAGCGCCGCGCCGAGGAAGAGGTGCAGGCCCGTCACGACGCCGAGGACGAGGTGGCGCGTGCCGAGCAGCTGGACCTGGACGCGGCGGATGAGCAGGCGCGAGAAGAACTCCGCAACCGGACCGACGTGGTCGAGGCCCGGCGCGCCCGGGAGATCGCCTTCGCCGACGACGCGGCGGCGACGGCCGATCGGTATCGCGGCCTCGCGGCGAGTGGGCACCAGCGAGAGCTCGACCTGCAGGCCCGCGGGCAGCACAAGCAGGACGAGGCCGCCGTCAACCCGGACGCGCGTGGAGCCGCCGAACTCGGCGCCGAGGGGCGCCGTAACGTGCGCGCCAGCCAGCTCGAGGGCTACCAGGTGAACGCCGACATCGACGCCGCGCGCGCGTACGACGACCGGGCGGAACAGCACCGGGCGAACGCCCGCGAGGAGCAGGCACCCGCCGCCGGCGCGGTGCGCAACCGACCGCAGGAAGCTCCGGAGGCGCAGGCTCCGCAGGACAGCCTGCATCGCCGCGACCTGGCGCGCACCCCGCAGCAGAAGAAGAAGGCGCAGCAGCGGGTGAACATCGACCTCGACCTCTAGGTCGAGGGTAGGTTCGCGTCCAGTTTCTGGAGCTGGATGATCAGCAGGTTCGCGGCGACCACAGCGACGAAGACGACGCCGAGTAGCGGGTGGCCCAGGCTCCACAGGGCGGCGCCCGCCAGGCCGAAGACGAGGACCTTCACGGTCCAGCGCAGTACGGGCGTCGTGCGCTTGGCGGTGGGCGCCGCGAACAGGGCCCAGACGATCGCGGTCACCAGCGGGAGCCCGAGCACGAGCAGCCACCGGGTGACCGTCGTACCGCCGGTGGCCCAGCCCCACCAGGCGAAGATGCCGAGGGCAACCAGCTCGGCGGCGAAAGCGACGAGAAGGTTGCCCCACCTCCACATCGTCAGACGCTACGAATGTTCGGTTGGCGCTGGTCGAAGAACAGGCCTGCCGGCGGCTCCTGGACCGGGAGCGGCGGGATCGGGTAGTCCGTGTGCTGGTTGTTCCGGCAGGCGGCGAACGGGCCGTCCGGGTCCAGCAGCGACATCATGTGCGGGTCCGCGTGGTCGCGCCACCAGACCGACATACCGGTCGCGGGGTCGAGCCGCAGGTGCTCCCACGCGCGCCAGATCGAGTCCAGCCGGCTGAGCGCCTCCGCGTGCCGGTACCACTCGGGGCACCAGATGAACTGCTGCCCGAGCCGCCGGGTGTAGAGGTAGATCAGCCGGTCCTCGACGAACGCCGCGACGTGTGGGTAGAAGAGCTCCTGTTCACCATCCACCGCGGTTGTCTCCCTCGTTCTGCTCCCAGACCGGTCGGTCCGGACCACGCTGCGGCGCGGGCGCTTGCTGACCGCTGCCTGCCGCCACCCACGGGTTGTTGCTCGCCGGGCCGCTCGACGACGCTCCGGGATCGTACTTCGCCAGCGACGCCTTCACGACACCGGCGTCCGGCCGGGTGAACCACGGGACGGTCTTCACCAGCGTCGCCGGGATACCGGACGGGAACACCACCGCGCGCCCGGGCGGCATCGAGGCGAGGTCGGAGACCTCCATGATGTTGTGCCGCTGGACCTGCTGGCTGGTGCCGCGCTTGCCCTCGTTGTACGACACCGAGTTCGAGCTGATGTCGTAGTCGCCGATCATCTTGCTCAGGTTCTCCAGGAAGGACGCGTCGGCCGCGCCACCGCCGTACACCCGGATGTTCGCCGAACCCCACAGCTTCTGCATGCCGTGGTCGCCCCAGCACTCCTGGCCCTGCGCCCACGACTGCAGGATCGTCATCAGCACGATGCCGCGGGAACCGAAGTGCGAGTACAGGTCGGGGAGGTTCTTCCACCGGCACACGTTGGCGGCCTCGTCGAGTACGCCGACCAGCGGGCTCGGCATCCGGCCCATCGGGCAACCGCGCGCGTACTGCTCGGCCGCTTCCACGACCGCCACCGTGAGGGCGGTGACCAGCGGGCCGGCCGTACCGGCGCCTTCCTTGGAGAGGCTGTACAGGGTGCCGCCCTGGCGGACGAACTCGTGCGGGTTGAACTGAGGCCGGTTGTCGTTCTGCCCGTTCGGGATGACCCAGCGGGTGACCTTGCGGTTGACCAGGAACTGCGCGCTCTGCTGCGCCGTACCGTAGACGCCCGCGCGCTGCTTGTCGGGGGCGTTGATGACACCGGACAGCGCATCCGCCGACAGCTGCAGACCGGGGGTGTTGCGCAGGATCCGCTCCGGCTCGTCGTTGCGCTGGTCGGCCAGCCAGGAATACACCTGGGTGATCGGCCGCTTGGCGACCGCCGCGGCGAGCAGCAGACCGGCGAGCAGGTCGGTACCGGCGGCGTCGAAGAACGCGTCGGTCTGGGCGCCCACCTGGCGTTGCGAGGCGACGAAGTGCTCGGCCAGTTCACGCGCCTTGGTCTCGTCGGTGATGTAGCTGAGCGGGTTCCACCACCAGGTGTTCGGCTCCTCGCAGACCTCCTGCGGGTCGAACACCCAGACCGGGCCCTTGTCCGAGCGCGGCCCGCGGGTCGCGTCGACGATGTCCCGCTTGTTCGAGGTGGCGATCACGCAGCCGGGCGCGTCCAGGATCGCCGGCACCGCGCGCGACGTGGTCTTACCGGTACGGGGACCCCAGATGTCGACGTGCATGTCTTCCCAGTTGCCGAAGACCTCGAGGTTGTCCCGGACGGTCCGGCCGATCAGGATGCCCGGGCCCGCGTGGCCGGCGCCGAGCGAGTTCGCCTTCTCCTGCGCGCCCTCGCGGGTCAGCTTGTAGATCTCGGACCGCTTCGACATCAGCTGCGCCTGCCGGTCGACGCGACCGACCGACGCCTGCCGGTTCCGGAAGTACCAGAAGCCGGTGCCGACCAGACCGAACAGCACGACCAGCTCGAGGATCAGGACGCCGGTGGCCGCGCCGGACCAGGCGATGTGCCCCTTGATCAGGTCGACGATCGCGTTGAACGGGTTCCCGCCCACGATGGTGCCGTTGATCGCCGCTGCGACCTTCAGTGCGCCGAAGAGGGAGAACACCACCAGCGCGAGCACACCGACGGCGGCGAAGATCATGATCGACTCGGGCGACAGGCCGCCCGGTCCGGTGCTCTTCCTGCCCTGGGCCATTACTCGTCAACTCCCGTTTTGGCGACCACGCGAGTGGTCGGGTCGGGTGGCGGCAGCAGTGCCGGGTCGTCCAGGCTGTACTCGCCGACGACGGCCTCGGTGCCGTCCGGTGCGACCTCCACCTTCAGCGGCTTGCCGTCCTCGCCGGTCTTCCACAGCTTGTTGGTGTCGTTGATCTCGCGCTCGACCGTGGTCAGGCTGACGTGCACCGGGATGCCCGGGCGGCCACCGACCTTGATCAGGAAGTTGCCTCGGCCCGGAGGTGCGGCCTCCTTGCCGGTGGCCGGGTCCCACGCGGGCGGGTCCTGCCAGCCGATGAGCATGTTCTGCTCCTCGCCGGACATCGGGACGACCTCGTTCAGGTTCTCCATCTCGGCCCGCGGCAGACCGCCGAGGACCACCATGCCGGACCGCTCGACGAACCCCTTCGCCTTCATCCGGTCCTCGGGGTTCTGCAGCGCCAGCAGGTCGGACATGGTGTGCGAGATCATCGCCATCCCGACACCACGCTGCCGGTTCAGACGGGTCAGCGCGTCGACCCGGTCGACCAGGCCGCTACCGGCCCGGAGCACCCGCCACAGCTCGTCGAGGATGACGAAGTAGTGCCGGCGCGGCTCGAGGCCGGCGTCTGCCAGCGCCTGCGAGACCGCGACCGCGCCGAACCCGTACGACCAACAGGCCAGCAGTACGGCGGCCTGCAGGCTGGTCTCGGAGTCGTCGATGTTGGACACGTCGAAGACGACCGGCCGGTCCAGCTGCATCGGGTTGTCGGTCTGCTCGGAGAAGATCTCACCGAGCCGGCCACCACCGACCAGACCGATCAGCGACGCCTCGAGTCCCTCGGTGATCTGCCGGTACCGGTCCAGGCTGCCGCGGTCCAGGGCCACGTTGCGGACCCGATCCGGAGCGTCCTGGACGACCTGGAGCAGGTCGCGAAGGACCGGCGTACCTTGGAACCGCTCGTCGAGGACCTTGAGCGCCTCGTCGAGGATGGTCTCCTCGCGGTCGTTCGGCGGTGCGGACCGCATGATCGAGATCAGCGCCGAGACCATCGTCTGCCGGCGGCCGTGCGCGTCGGCCTGGATCGCCTCGCGCGCCTTGCCGGTGAGCCGCAGCGCCGCCTCCCGGGACTCGCCCGGGTCGAGCACGTTCAGGTGCCCACGGCCACGACCGAGCTGGATGACCTGGCCGCCGAGGGCCTCGATCAGATCCTTGTAGTCGGGCTTCAGGTCGCCGAGGACCAGCGGCATCACGCCGTACCCTGCCAGGCCGAGGGCCATCCGCCGGGTGATCGTCGACTTGCCCAGACCCGGCTTGCCGAGCACGAACATCGACGGGTTCGAGATCAGCTTGGCCCGCATGAACCAGCTGATCGGGTCGCAGCACATGGTCGCGCCGGACAGGATGTTCCGTCCGATCGGTACACCGACCATCGGGCTGCCGGTGCCGGCCGAGAACGGCCACATCCCGCAGACCTGGACCGTCGTACCGCGCCACTCCTGCGGCGCCTGCAGGTACGTCGAGTAGCCGCCACCCGGGCCGGGCCAGCCACGCGGCATCGGCCGCTTGCCCCGGCGAGTCGGGTCGACGGGCTTCTTCTGCTTCTTCTGGCTCACTGTGACTCCCCAGCGGTCACTGTGCTTGCTTCGGTCATAGGGACTCCCGCAGACCCGCCGGCACAGCCAGGTGGTTCTGCAGTACGACGCCCAGCGGCAAGGCGGCCACGAACGCGGAGTCCTGCGAGCCGTACGCCGGCCGGAGCAGGACGCGCGCGGTGGCGCCCAGGTTGTCGATCGCAGCGATCATGTCCGGAATCTGCTCGGCAGTCATCACCGTGCCGGTCACGACCATGCCGAAGTTCACCAGACCCGCGCCGCGGGCCTCCTCCTGCGCGGAGCGGTCGGCGGCGCGCGCCTCGGCGAGGCTACGGGCCGACGGGCGGCTCGACGTACTGGCGCGGAAGGAGGCGTTGCGCTTGTCGGCCTCCACCATCCGGGCCGCCGTACCGGCGTCCAGTGGACGGTAGAGCAGGGTGACCCGCTTGCGGTCGATGTCGACGTGCGGCGCGACCAGCTGCGAGAGCACCGACGAGAACACCTCACCACGCGGCGCCTGCGACATCTGCCACGTCACTGACCAGGCCGAGTCGTGCCGGTACTTGTCCCAGAACGACTGGGTGCCGGCCGGACCGACGTCGGTCCACTGCAGCTCGGGCGGCATGCCCTGGGCACGGGCCTCGTCGATCAGTCCGGCCGACGCCGGGTCGTACGCGATCCGGATGGCCTCGCAGAGCTCCTGCGCGGTGACCGGCCGGGCGGCACCAGCGCCGGTCGCGTTCAGGCTCTGGGTGAGAGCGGGCAGCCGGGCCGCGAGCTCGCGGCCCATGTCGTCTTCCTTACGCCGCTTGCCGCTCCGGTCGGTGCCCTTGAAGGTCAGGGCGACCCGGGCCGAGACCAGCGCCGAGCCCTCCGGGTAGGTCTGCACGACCTCGGTGAGCATCGCGCGGGCGATCGGCGGCGTACCGTCCATCATGTTGGAGCCGACCTCACGGCGCAGCCGGATACCGGTGTCCGGGGCGCTCTCCACCGTCACCGACGCGGCGACGATGCCGGGCTCGTGACCCAGCGACGCCAGCCACTGTCCCCAGTGCGCCACCCAGACGTCGACCTGCTCCTCGTCCACCAGCGAGGCGCCGTCCGGCTCCGCGTTGATCACGACCGTGAAGTGCCGCGTGCCCGGGTAGTAGAGCAGCGCGAACGGGCGCCCGTACGAATCCTGGTACTCGCTGAGCTGGGAGGAAGCGGCCAGACCGGGGAGCTGGAATTTACCCCATGCGGTCCGGCCGAGCGGACCGGAACGGTAGATGTTGTGCTTCGCCATCTTTGCTCGTTGCCATCCAATACGGGTCGAGATCCGTTGCAGCGCGGACTGGCCGTGCTTGTCCTTGCTCATCAGGAGCAGCAGCGCGACTCCGACGATCAGCAGCGTGACGACGGCGGCCTCGATACCGCCGGACATCGTCGCGATGACCACCGCCAGCAGGCCGCCCATCATGATGGCCGTGCCGAGCATGCCTAGCCCGGCGATGCCCGCCGAGGCTGGCTGCCGCCAGTTGCCGTAGGTGCGAGGTGCGCGTCGTACGTTCTCAGCCGCTGCCACTTGGTCCGTCCGGTGGTGGTGGTGACGATGGTGGTGGTTGTGGTGGGTCGTCGTTGGCGCCCTGTGGCCCCTGCGGCGGCGGCTGGTTGCCTCCGCCACCCTGTGGCTGGCCGCCCTGGTTCGGGTCGCTGCCTGACGGGTTGCCGCCACCGCCGCCACCGCCCCCACCGCCCCCACCGCCGGCATCGGGGTCGCCCATGCCCTCGTGGGAGAGCTGCTTCGCGCCGTCGTGGGCCGCCTTGCCTACCTTGTAGGCGGCCACTGCCACCGCCACTGGCGGTGCTGCAGAAGCAGCTCCGGCACCTGCACCGGCAGCCGCGCCACCACCGCCAGCGCCTGCAGCCGCGCCTTCGCCACCGGCTGCGGCAGCACCTTCACCACCCGCAGCCGCGCCTTCGCCGCCGCCGGCGGCACCCTCACCGCCGCCGCTCGGCGCCTGCTGTTGGGCGCGGCCGACGTTCTGGGCGCCGCTCGGGCCGTCATCCCCACCGCCGTCGCTGTCGCTGCCGCTGTCGCTGGCGGACTTGTTGGCCGACTGGGCCATCTTGTCCATGACCGGGGAAAGCTTCGCGGCGAGCGCACCAGCGCCGGCACCACCCGCGGTGGCCGCGACCATCGGCACGATGAACCGCATCAGGGCCGGCAGCGCGAACAGCGCGAGCACCAGCATCGTGAGACCGGTGACCACGTTCATCACCAGGCTGCCGACGTCCTCCGCGTTCGTGATGTCGAACTTCAGCGGGCCGTTGTCGTTGGCCACCAGCTTGATCGCGGTCGCATAGACGATCGCCGCCACCGGTTTGTACAGGATGAACGCGAGGATCCAGGCGATGATCCGTTTGAACCATGTTCGGCCCATCTCGGTGTTCGTCGCGGCGGCCGCCATCGGCAGCACGCCGAGCAGCAGGATCAGCATCGCGCTGCGGACGACCATCAGCACGATCTGAATCACGCCGGCGACCACGCAGAGGATGCCGACGGCAATCATGATGCCGATCAGCAGCGGCGAGCCGGCCAGCGCCGCGACCGCAGCGAAGCCGAGCACCAGCGCCATCTTCCCGCCGAACGCCTTCGCGTCGCCCGAGCCGATCTCGTCACAGTTCGGCACCCACCCCGAGTTCGAGGAGAGCGCGGAGCTGACGATGCACTGGGAGAACTTGTCACCGAGCGAGATCAGCGCCTGGGCGACGGCGATCGAGAACGCCGCCGCGACGGCGAGCGTGATCAGTGAGCGGAGCAGTTCGCGGGCCGACTCCCCGCGCTGGGTCCAGGCCATCTGCATGGCACCCACGACCAACCCGATGGCGGCGATGAACAGCGTGATGAACTGCGTGTGCGACCAGATCCAGCTGACCGAGTCGTTGGCCGGCTGACCCGGCGTACCGCCCTCGATGGACGGTGTCGGCACGTAGATCCAGAAGGTGGCGATCGTGCTCATCAGGGTGCCGACGGCCGATGAGATCGCGTCGAGAATTGGTTGGAACACGCGCTGCATCATCGCTTCCATACCGGGCACAAGGACCTTCTCGAGCGCTGTCTTCAGCAGACCCACGGCCCAATCGATTGCACCGAGCGGAATCATGTCAAGACGTCCTTGGCGAGACGAATCTGAGAATGGCCGGCAGTGCGACGACTGCCACGATCATCATCGTGACGCCCATGATGATCTTGAGGGTCTGCGGCGTGCCTTCCGGTGCACCCTTGGTGTCCGGCGTCGACATCAGGTAGAGCGCGGTGGCGTAGATCAGCGCGGCGACCGGTTTGTAGATGATGAATCCGGCCAGCCAGGCGAGGGCCCGTTTGAACCACATCATCCCCATCTCGGTGTTGGTCGCCGCCGCGGTCAACGGCAGCACACCGACGAGCAGCACGAGCATCCCGTAGCGGACGATCATCAGGCAGAGCTGGATGATCGACGTGATCACCATCAGGATCCCGACGAAGATCACCAGCACGAAGCCGAACTGCTCGCCGGGACTCTTCAGCGGATCGGTCATCGTCTCGGCCAGCGCCTTGGCGAAGTCGTGGTTGTTCGCGGCCAGCGCCTGGTCGATGATCCAGCTCGAGAACCCGTCCGCCGCCGAGATCAGCGTCCCGGCGAAGGCCGTCGCGGAGGCTGTCACGACGACCAGCGTGATCAACGACCGGAGGATCTCCTTGGCCGGCTCACCACGGTGCGAGATCGCCATCTGGACCGCGCCCACGATCACCGCGAGCGAGGCGATGAACACCATGATGAAGTTCGTGTGCTCCTGGACCCACAGGGCCGGGGTGTTCTCGGCGATGTTCGGGGTCTTGATGTAGACCCAGAGCAGGCCGACCGCCTTCAGGACCGCCTCGACGGCCGCGACGACGATGTTCGCGATCGCCTGGAAGATGAAGTCGAAGAACTTGCCGAAGGCCCATTGCAGGGCGATCTTCAGGCCGTCCCTGATGCAGTCGTCCCAGTCCCAGGGCCACTTCGAGCATCCGAGGGCGATCATGACGCACCACTGAACCTTACGTAGCCGTTCAGACTCGACAGGATGTCCGGCTCCACCGAGCCGTTGAAGGTGCCGTCCTCCTGCAGTACGGCGTACCAGTCGCCATGGGACCACTGCATCGTGATCGGCAACGCGCCGTACGCCTTGTGGTTCAGGTCGGCGACGACCTGGATGATCGCCCGGGTCGCACCCGGCGGGTAGTCGAGCACCTTGAAGCCGGCGAACTGGACCTCACCGCCCGGCGTCGGCGGCGTCTTGAGCTGCTCCTTCGCCGCCGCGATGGCTGCGTTCCGTCCCGGACCGGGCAGCACCCGGGTCCGCAGGACGTCGAGGCTGACCTCGGGGTTCTGGATCTGGCCGAGCACCACCATCGCCGCGAGCACCGCCCCCGTCGGCGAGTGCGCGAAACACGAACGCACGCCGCCCGGGCTGGTGGCCGCGGGACCGCTGGCGGCCTGGATCGGCACCAGGATCTCGCCTTCGAACTGCCAGGTGACCGCGGCCGGGGCGGCCAGGCGCGGGATGCGCTGCTCCGGGCTCCGGTCGTGACAGCCACCGGTGTGGTTGTTCGGCGGGGGCGGCGCCGTCTTGGTCGGCTGCTCGGTCGGCTCGGGCGTCGCGGGCGGGCCGGTCGGCTCGGTGGGCTGTCCGGTAGGAGCCTCGGTGCTCGGAGACTGGCTGGGGTTCGCGGTCGGGGTGTCGTCCCGGCCGGACGCCATGAACCAGACCACCAGGCAGATCAGCACCGCTCCGATGACGATTGCCGACGCGATGAAGCCACGCTCCTCGAGGAAGCTGGTCTTCTCGCCGTCGGAATCGTCATCGGAGTCCGGGTTCCTGCTGAACAGTCCCACCTGCGATCAGCCTCCCAGCAGGTTGACGCGGGTCAGGATCACTTCAGGGCGTCCACAAGGGCAGTCGCCGCGCCGATCACGATGCAGGCCGCCAGCACCCAGCCGAGGCGGGCGGCGTGCTCGCCACCTTCACCGCGGCGCTGACCGACGGCCATCATGCCGCCGGCGATCAGGATGCCGAGAGTACAAACCATGTACGCGATCCACTTGACCCAGCCGAGAACCTTGTTCAGGCCGCCTTCGACCCCGGGCGGCGCCTCGAGCGGGAGCACCGTGTTGACTTCGGTGACCAGGTGGTGAACGAACATCATGAGGGTGAAAACCTTTCAGTACGGGGCGGGGTAGTCCGCTGGGTTTGACGCGCGAAGTGCGTAGATGGATTCAAGGACTTCGAAAACCTCGTCCGGGGTGTTGTCAGGCGTCGGAGCCTCCCCTCTGCGCCACTCCTCGATCCACGGGATGTCCCAGACGCGCGGAACACCCCCACCGACGATGTCGGCGAAGTCGTCGAGGACCCGTGGCAACCGTCCCGGTGCGTCGGCGATCAGCACCAGGCCCAGGACGGCGACCCCCTGCACGACGCCGGAGGCCCACTCGATCGCGGCGCGCTGCGCGGCGCGCAGACCCGAGCCGTGGGTGCGGGCCACCAGGATCACCGGGGTCGGCACCGGCGGCGGCGGAATCGGCCACCGGTGATTGGCCGCCCGGGTGCCCGGGAGGAGTTGCGCCATCGTGGTCTCGCCGGCGCCACCGTGCACACCGACCCACCACAACGTGTCCGCCACCGGAATCGCGAATTTGGGCAGGCGCTGATCCTCCGCGGGCGCCGGCACCCCGTGCTGCGGGGCGGACGGCCCTCGCGGGGTGATGTCCGGCTGAGGTGTCGGGCCGGGTGACGGCTGTTGCGGACCCGGAGACTGGTCTCGTGTCCACGGGTTCTGCGTCATGGCCCCTCCTCTCGCGGTGCGTCACAGGCTGTCGCCCACAGTATTCTCTCGCTTTCCGGGTGTACTTTCGTGACCCATCCACAGGCGAGGATGTTTCTACCCCCTTGTCGGGGTCAGTCGAGCCGCCGGGCCCGCGCGGTTTCTGCGTGCCCGGAATCCGTGGCATGCCTCGTGCGGTGGACATGCTAGAACGAGGACGTCGGAGCCGGATGAGCGAGGGAGATCTGTGGCGGGAATGAGAGGTCATTGTGGCTGAGAAGGTCCCCTCCTGGCCAAAGGTCACGATTCGGCTGTACGACGACCACAACGCCGAGGTGAAGATCGCCGGCCGGAGCCACCCGGTCAACCACCACGACCCGCGCCAGGCCTCCATCCAGCTCGTCAGCGAGCGCGCGGCCCAGCTCGGCCGCGCCGTGAAGGCGACCGCGATCGAGTCCGACGGCGCCTCCTGGCCGCTGATCATCCACCCGGACGGGCAGGTCGAGGCCCTCGAACCCGAGGGCGGCGGCCGCGGCGGGGGCAAGAAGCCGATCTGGCCGATCGTCGTCGCGATGGTGACGGGCTGCGTGCTCGTCCTCGGCACCATCGTGTACGTCGCGGTGATCAAGCCCAACCTGCACAAGAAGCCGACCGTGACCGCGTCACCGCTGCTGCCGTCGCTGCCGGGCCCGGAGGTGCAACCGTACGAGTTCTCCCCGGGGACGGTCCCGCCGGGCTTCTCGACGCACGCCGGCTGGTCGGTCGACCTCGCCCAGGACAGCACGCCCGCGATCAAGCCGGACGGCACCGAGGTCGCGATCCTGACCAACGACCAGAAGGTCGCGGTCTTCGACAGCAACGGCAAGGTGCTGTGGCAGGACAAGGTGCCGAAGGACGCCGAAGCGCCGGTCTACACGACGATCGACAACAAGCTGGTGGTCGCGGTCGCCACGCAGGACACCCTGATCTACTGGGCCGGCGGTGGCGCGGAGCCGAAGCAGCTCAAGCTGCCCGATGGCGCGAAGGTGCAGTTCCTCGGCAAGTCCCCGCTGATCGTGCTGAGTGGCGAGGACGCCGGGTCGATGGTCGTGTCCGGCGGTGTCCTGAAGGCCGTCCAGAACCAGCTGCGGTTGTCGACGGTCCTGCTCGCCGAGGGCGATCGCGCGCTGATCGGGCTGTACAAGGGGCCGTTGTTCTGGAGTGCGCCGGACAAGCAGCTGCAGAAGGTGGAACCGCAGAAGCCGGGTGGCGCGCTGCAGATCCAGCAGGTGCTGGCAGCCAGCCCGGACTACGCCCTGGTGGCGTGGTCAACGAAGGACCCGGAGAAGATCATTCCCACGGTGCAGTCGACCGCGAGCGGCAAGGTCGTCGCGGTCTGCTCGCCGTCGAGCCTGAGCGACGTCCAGTCCTGGGACTGGGTGCCGGACCCGAACCGGAAGATCGCCGCCTGGGGTCAGTGCCTGATCAACCTGGCGAACCCCTGGGCCAAGATCCTCCAGGACTTCCACCCGCTGTCGATCACCGGCTCGCTGATCTACGGCACGATCGGCAGCAAGATGTACGCCGTGACTCCCGGCCGCACGCCGCACCCGCTGGACCCGGCGCCGACCCGTCCGTGGGGCATCGCCGGCCGGCACGCGATCGTCGTCTACGACTCGGTCCTGTACGCGCTGGACCCGGTGGCCAAGTGAAGCGCGCGACGCGGGTCCTGAGTGCGCTGGCGGCCGTCGGCGTACTGCTGGTGCCGTCCGCGCGGGCGCTGGCCGACAACAACGAGCCCGAGCCGACCGAGTGGCCGACGGTCGTGCAGCCCCAACAGGACGGTCAGTCGTCCGAGCCGGAGCCCACGGACTGGCCGACCGTCGTGCAACGGTAGGCCCCCGCCGAACGACAAGCCCTGCGAACGACAAGGCCCGCGATCCCTGACGGGACCGCGGGCCTTGGTGTTGGTGTTGCGGCGCTGAAGGTTTCTCGGCGCTGAGGTCAGCCGGCCGCGACCTCGAGGCGGACCGTGGCGGCCACCTCCGGGTGCAGCTGCACGGAGACCTGGTGCTTGCCGGTGGTCTTGATCGGCGACGCGATCGCGATCGCGCGCTTCTCGACCAGCGGGCCGCCGGCGGCCTTGATGGCACCGGCGATGTCGGCCGGGGTGACCGAACCGAACAGGCGGCCGGTGTCACCGGCCTTCACGTCCAGCGTCACGGCAAGCTGCTCGAGCTGGTTCTTGACCTCGCTCGCGTGCTCCTTGCCCTGGATCGCCCGGGCGTCACGCGCCCGCTTGATCGTCTGGATCTGCTTCTCCGCACCGCGGGTCCAGCCGATGGCCAGGCCGCGCGGGACGAGGTAATTGCGGCCGTAGCCGTCCTTGACCTCGACGATGTCGCCGGGAGCCCCGAGGCCCTCGACCTCCTGAGACAGGATGAGCTTCATGGTCCGTGCCTCCCTCAGCGAGCCGTGCTCGTGTACGGCAGCAGGGCCACCTCACGAGCGTTCTTGATAGCGGTGGCCACATCGCGCTGGTGCTGCACGCAGTTCCCGGTCACCCGGCGGGCGCGGATCTTGCCGCGGTCCGAGATGAACTTGCGCAGCAGCGCGGTGTCCTTGTAATCGACGTACGTCGCCTTGTCCTTGCAGAAGCCGCAGACCTTCTTCTTCGGCTTCCGAATGATCTTGGCCATTGTGGTGCTCTCTTCCTACTTCCAGAGCCCGGCACGGATGCCGGAATGGTCACTGACTGGTTCTTGCGGGCCGATCAGAACGGGGGCTCCTCCATCGAGCCGCCGCCCTGGCTGGCCCAGGGGTCGTTCTGCGGGGCGGACTGGCCGCCACCGCCCTGCGGGGTCGCCCAGGGGTCGTTCTGCGGGGCGCTGCCACCTTGGCCGCCGCCTCCGTAGCCCCCACCCTGGTTCTGGTTGCCACCGCCACCACCGAAGCCGCCACCGCCGCCACCGTCACCGCCGCCGGGACCGGAGCGCATCGCCCGGGTCACCTTCGCGGTGGCGCTGCGCAGGCTCGGACCGACCTCGTCCACGTCGATCTCGAAGACCGTGCGCTTGTTGCCGTCACGGTCGTCGTACGAACGGGACTTCAGCCGGCCCTGCACGATCACGCGCATACCGCGCTGCAGCGACTCGGCGACGTTCTCCGCCGCCTGCCGCCAGACGGAGCAGCTCAGGAAGAGCGACTCGCCGTCCTTCCATTCCCCGGACTGCCGGTCGTACGTCCGTGGCGTCGACGCGATTCTGAAGTTCGCGACGGCGGCACCGGACGGCGTGAACCGGAGCTCGGGATCGTCGACAAGGTTGCCGACCAGTGTGACGACGGTTTCGCCTGCCATTGCCGTTCCTCCTGCTATCGGGTGTGGCTGTGTCTACAGCTATCAGTAGCGGCTGGAACCGACAGTACCGATGGCTGCTGACGACCCCAGGTTCAGTGCTGGTCCGGCCGGATGACCTTGGTGCGCAGGATCGACTCGTTCAGCGTGAGCTGACGGTCGAGCTCCTTCACGACCGCCGGCTCGGCGGTCAGGTCGACGACGGCATAGATGCCTTCGGACTTCTTCTTCACGTCATAAGCAAGCTTGCGACGACCCCAGATGTCGAGCTTCTCGACCGTGCCACCTTCCTTGCGGACGATGTTCAGGTACTGGTCGATGGACGGCTCCACGGTGCGCTCATCGAGCTCCGGGTCGAGGATCACCATGACTTCATAACGACGCATGCGCGAACTCCACCTCCTTCGGACTTGGCGGCCACGGTCTCTCCGTGGCAGGAGGGCGATGCGGTGTGCTTCGCGCCGGCACTTGCCACCGGCGCCAAACAATGAGCCCGGTCGATGGACCGGGCCACACCCAAGAGAATACCAGCGTCCGGACGGCCACTTGACCATATCCACAGGCCTGTTGCCGCCAAGCTGCCAACGGCTGGCCGGACGCGGCCACACCGCCCGCGCGGGCGTCCGATGACCTCACCGTCGGACCTCAGGACGCCGAACCGCGCGGAGGATTGTTCAACAATGAGCCCGGAGAATGAGTACCAGCGCAAGGCCAGGCTGGACCGCGAGGCGCGGAAGAAGCAGCTGGCGAAGCTGCGGGAGCGCGAGCGCAAGGCGCTCGACCGGGCCGAGAGCATCGCGCGCGAGCGGACGGGCCCCGAGCAGCACCAGCACCTCGCCGAGGCCCGCCGGCGGATCGAGGAACGCGAAGGCCGGATCGGCCAGGAGTTGAAGCGATCGCTCGAGGACCGTATCCAGAACGGCCCGAACCAGGCGGGCAAAGGCAGCGTCCAGCGCCTGGTCACTCTGGGGAACAGGGTGTTCGGGGACGGCCGGACCGCGATCGACCTGGCCCAGACACTGATCTCGTACGGCAAGCAGCTCGAGCAGACGTGGAAAGCGTTCGGCAGTTATACGCCGCCGCAACCCGTGCGGGAGACGCGGGCGGAGGAGCGTGAGCGGCTGGCACGAGAGATCGCGGAGCGGGATCGGGAGCGCGCCGAGCGGAACATTGAGCAAGTGCAACGCATCCTGGAGGCCCACGGACCCTTTTCACCCGGCGCGAGGCTCACACCGGATCAGGTCAGGGAGCAGGAAGCACGGTCTCGCTCGCGGTCGCGGGACTCGCGTGACCTGGGTCCGCGGGAGCGAGGTCGTGGCGGCCGTGGCGACTGATCCGGACCAGGACAAGGACGAGCAGCGGTACGGCGAGCGCGAGTGAGACCGCGGCCAGGACCGGGAACCCGCCGAGTGTGAACAGCCACGGGGACGCAGCGGTGGCCAGCGCCGCGACAGTCCAGATCGACGACTCGACGCGACTCTCCAACTCAGCCGATCCGAGCTGTGCACTGCCTCCGAGATAACAGAGGTTCCACGCGTACCCGAGCAGGAACAGCGCAGGCGTGAACAACAGTCCGGTCTGCGTCATCAGTACGGCGGACGCGAGCAAACCGACCAGTCCGGCGAGCATCACGACCCGCGCCCCGAACCGGTCGATCAACCAGCCAGTCAGCGGCGACAGCGCGAACATCCCCAGGGTGTGGACAGACAGCATGACCCCGAGCACGCCAAGCCCTTCGTGGTGCTGGTGCGCGTGAACCGGTACAGCGCTCGTCAGCGACACCATCACCACGTGCCCCACGACCATCACACCCGCAGCCAGTAATACAGGTCGCTTTGCCGAGTCCTGACGCACCTGGAGCACGTCAGCGGAGTCGGTACGCCGGATGTACGTCGAAGCGACGAGTGCGGAGAACACCGCGGCCACTGCGAGCAGGAATGGCCCCGCGATCGCCGGAAGCCCGAATCCGGAGGCGAACGACTGTGACGGCGCCATCAGGAACGGTCCGCCCGCCGCACCGATCGTGCTGGCCCAGACGACGGTGCTCATCGCCCGTGCCCTCCGAGCAAGCGGTACGGCGTCTGCTGCGGCGTACCGCGACAGAAGGCTCGCTGCGTTGCCGACACCGAGCAGGAACATGCCGACGAAGAGTAGGGCGACCGGTGCGCCCACTGCGGCGAGGACGGTGAACGCTCCGCCGGCTACGCCCACGCCGTACCCGGTGCGGAGCGCTTGGGCGCGACTGAGGCGGGCTGTCCAGCGGCCGACCAGCATGGCGCCGGCGGCAGTGCCGAGGACACCGGCGGTGTTGGGGAGACCGGCGAGTGCGGGGCCGAGGTCATCGGCGATCAGGATGGCGCTGACTGCACTGGCGGCGACCATCGCGGCGTTCATCAAGGCGGCGGCGAGAACGACGGGGAACAACATGCTCACAACGCTAGAAAGGCGCGCGCCCCCGAAGAATGGTCGAAGGAAGGCGTCAGGCCTTGTGGAGTACCGATATCGAAGGTGTTCTGGGGAGATGACCTTTCAGGAGCGCGAACTGGACTCCACCGACTGGCAGATCCTGGCCGCGTTGCAGTCGGACGGCCGGCTGTCCTTCAACCAGCTCGGCAAGCGCGTCAACCTCTCCCCACCTGCCGTCGCCGACCGGGTACGACGCCTCGAAGAGGCCGGCGTCATCACCGGCTACCGCGCCGCGGTGGACCCCGCGAAGGCCGGCCAACCGCTGTCCGCCTTCGTCCAGATGCGCTGTACGACGGGGCGCTGCCTACTGAAGACGACGCGCGCGGAGGACTTCCCGGAAGTACTCGAGATCCACAAGCTCAGCGGCAATGCGTGCTCGATGCTCCGCGTCCGAGTCACCTCCATGCACCACCTGGAGGCCCTCTTCGAACGCCTCGGGGAGCACGGCGAGATGAACACCCACATCGTCCTCTCCACGGAGTTCGAGGGCCGCCCCGTCCAACCCGCCTCGAACGAACGCAAGGTCACCCGCTCCGTCGGCTGGGGACCTCAGGAGGGTTGACGCTCGCCACAGTCCGGCGGAAGGATGGCGCGCGGCGTGGCCTACGCCGAACCTCCACCGACCGGCCCCAGCCCGGTCCAGCGAGGAGGCAAAGGGGACCTCGGTCCTCGGGCTGTCATCGAGTTCCGACAGGTCTCGGGCGTGGTCGCTGGGGGTCTGTTGCTCGGGGCTCGGAAGGGTCTCATGACAGAGTTTCTGCCGCCGCGGCTAGTGGCTGGGGATCGGGTGCGGCTGGTTTCGCCGGCCAGTGCCAGCTCGTGTACGCCGTCGGCGCCGGACTCCCGAGCTTCGACGGCGCGATCCTGTTCTTCGAGTCGTTCGTCGGCGGTGGCGCCGCGATGCTTGACCGGGTGTTCTTCCAGCTGATCGAGTCGGGCGCGCTGGACGGCGTACGCGGGGTGGCGATCGGACACCTGACCGCGAACCCGCAGGCGGTCCGCGACGCCGAACCACCCGGCTGGTCCGTGGTGGAGATGCTGCAGGAACGCCTCGGGGCGCTCGGCGTACCGGTGCTCGGTGGACTCCCGCTCGGCCACGATCCCGATCCGCTGACCGTTCCCCTCGGCACGCAGGCCACGCTCGACGCGACCGCCGGCGTACTGACCGTCCAGGCGGGGGTGCGCTGATGCTCGCTCCGAAGCTGCATCCTGGCGACCGCGTCCGCCTCGTCGCGCCGGGCGGACCGCCCCCTGCCGAAGCGATCGCGCAGACCGCGGCCATGCTGACCGGCTGGGGGCTCCAACCCGAGAGTGGAGACCACCTGCTCGATCGGCATGGCTATCTCGCGGGCACTGACGACGACCGCCTCGCAGACCTGAACGATGCGTTCCGCGACCCCGGTGTCCGTGCGGTGTACGCGGTGCACGGCGGCCACGGCGCGTTCCGCATCGCCGGACGACTCGACGCCGAGGCGATCGCCCGCGACCCGAAGCCGCTGATCGGCCCGACCGAGGTGAGCCCGATCCACTTCGCCCTCTGGCGCAACTGCGGCCTCACGAGCTTCCTCGGAACCATCGCCCTTCGCGACCAACTGATGGCGCCGACCGGCCTGACCGTACGTCGCGACTCGGCGGAGATCTCGTCGCAAGCGTCGACGTCAGGCCGCGCGAGTGGCGTCCTGCTCGGCGGCATGCTGGCCGAACTGGCGTCGACGGTCGGCGTCGGGCTGCCTAACCTCGACGGCTGCATCCTGTACCTCGACGACGTCCGGACCGTCGGCATCGGAACTGTCGACCGCGGTCTGACGCAGCTCCTCAAGTCCGGCGCGCTGGACGGCGTCCGCGGCGTCGCGCTCGGCCGGTTCTCCGGGTACGGCGATTACGTCGACCGGGGCTGGACCGTCGTCGACGTACTGCGGGATCGGCTCGACCAGCTCGGCGTACCGATCCTCGGCGGCCTGCCGTTGGGCGATACCTGCGCCGTACCGCAGGGGGCCGACGCCGTCCTCGACGCGCATGCGGGCACACTCGCGATCGGACCTGGCGTCCGTTGAGGAACTTGTCCGTGGGCGGTTCTAGGGTGGTGTCATGACTGTGAAGTTGGGTGCGCACGTAGACCAGGACGACCCGTTGGCCGAGGCGGCCGATCGGGGTGCTGACCTGGTGCAGTTCTTCCTGGGGAATCCGCAGGACTACAAGGCGCCCAAGCTCGCCTACGCCGACGGCGAGGAGGCACTCAAGGAACGCGCCGCCGCCGCGGGCGTCGACCTGTACGTGCACGCGCCGTACCGGTTGAACGTGGCGAACACGAACAACCGGATCCGGATCCCGAGCCGGAAGCTGCTGCAGCAGACGCTGGACAAGGCGGCCGAGATCGACGTCAAGGGCGTGATCGTGCACGGCGGGCACGTCGGCGACGAGGACGACCCGGAGGCCGGGTTCGACAACTGGCGCAAGTGCATCGAGCGCGCGGAGCTCCCGGTGCCGCTGCTGATCGAGAACACCGCCGGCGGTGAGAACGCGATGGCCCGCCAGCTGGAGCGGATCGCCCGGCTGTGGGACGCGGTGCAGGCGTCCGGCAACGACCGGCTGGAGAACGTCGGATTCTGCCTGGACACCTGCCACTTCCACGCGGCCGGTGAGGAGCTGCCGACGGTCGTCGAGCGGGTGCTGGCGATCACCGGGCGGATCGACCTGGTGCACGCCAACGGGTCACGGGACGAGTTCGGCTCGGGCGCGGACCGGCACAGCAACTTCGAGGAGGGTCATATCGACCCGGCCGACATCGTTGCGGTCGTCCAGGCGGCCGGCGCCCCGGTCGTCGTCGAGACCCCGACCGCGAACAACGGGCAGAAGGCCGACCTCGACTACCTTCGGACGCACCTCAGCTAGGCGGAACCTCAGCTAGGCCGCGCCTCGCTCTTCACGCGGTCCAGGCCGTGCATCCAGTACGTCAAGGCCCACGGGAGGAGCAGCGCCAGCGCCGACGAGTTGGTGGCCGGGACGAGCAGGCCGCAGATGACGGCGATCGCCACGACCAGCGTGCTCACCTGGAACACGTCGATGCGGCCGAGGACGGGGGTCCGCAGGGTGATCGTGGTCCGCGCGCAAGCGACGTACCCGGCGATGAGCGCGAGCAGGCAGAGGACGACCACGACTGCGCCGAGGGTGGCGAGGGCGCTGTAGCTCCGGTAGCTCTGGGCCATGCCGGAGATCAGGAAGACGCCGGCCAGGACGGTCAGCCAGGCGCAGGACCACAGGAAGCGGGCCACCGTGGCACGCTGCTTGGCTTCCGCCTCTTCCGCGAGCTCTGCCTCGGTCTTCGGCTCGGTTTTCGGCTCGGGCGTCGCTTCGGCGGCGGCGTCGTTCCCGGATTCCGCGTCAGAGCCGGTCTCGGACGTGGTCACAGGATCGGTGTCCGGGGCGGGCTCGGGGTCTGACTGCGGCATGCCTGTGACGGTAGCGCAGAATGAGGCTATGCAGCCCTGGTCGGACCGGTTCCCCGAACTGTTCACCTCCGGCTACTGGGAGTGGGGCGACCTCGACGTTCGGTACACGCTCGAGGAACCGCAGGACGAGCTGATCAGCAACGTCCACGTCGTCTGCCGGACCGCCGGCGGAATCGTTGTGTGCGCCAACGACCTCGGCTGGCGTTTCCTCCCCGGCGGGACCCGCGAACCCGGTGAGACGATCGAGCAGCTCGTCGAGCGTGAGCTGCTCGAGGAGGCCGGCGCCCGCTTGACCGGGCCGATGACCTGGCTGGGTGCGCACCGCGCCGACCACCGCCGCCCCGCGCCGTACCGTCCGCACCTGCCGCATCCGGTCTCGTACTGGGCGAACTTCGTCGCAGACGCCGTGATCGAGCAGGAGCCGACCAACCCCGAGGACGGCGAGCAGGTGACCGACGTCCTGGTGCTGCCTCCGGACGAGGCGGCGACGTACCTCGAAGGTCAGCCCGACGGGGTGATGGGCCCGATCGTCAGGCTGGCTCAGGCAATGCAGCTGGTTTAGCAGCGCGCCAAGGCAGCAGTACGGCGCTCAGCGCGCAGGCGATCCCCGCGACCCAGAGGGCGCCACGCGTCCCGACCAGCGTCGCGAGCACGCCACCGAGCGCGATGAACGCGGGCTGCACGCACCGCGAACTGATCGACCACGAACCCACGACTCGCGCCATGAACGCGTCCTCGGTCACCTCCATCCGGTACGTCGCGAACGACGGGTTGAACGCTCCGGCGCCGACCAGCAGTGCCGTCTCGGCCAGCGTCAGCAGGACGAACCCACCCCACCCGTGCGGCGCCAGCGGGAGCAGCAGTAGCCAGGGCGCCCGCAGTACGCCGAACACCAGCAGCATCCAGTGCAGCCCGTACCGCTTGGTGAGCCGCGGCGCCATCCGCGCGCCGATCACCCCACCGATGCAGGAGATACCGAGGAACACGCCGTAGCTCCACGCGGCGAGTCCGAGGTCGCGCAGCATGAAGACGGCCAGCAACGGCGAGATCATCATCGCCGGCCCACCGAACAGCTGCGAGTTCCAGAACAGGGCGCGCAAGCCCCGATGGCGCAGGATGTAGCGCCAGCCGGCGGTGAAGTCGGCGCGGCCCTCGCGCTTCACCGGCTCGGGCTCGGGCGCCTGGATCCGCCGGATGCCGAGCGCCGACCCGAGGAACGACACCGCGTCGACCGCCAGCGTGATCGTTGCACCGACCAGGCTGACCAGTGCGCCGCCGACCGCCGGACCGATACTCAGCGAGATCCAGTTGGTCTGCTCGAACCGGCTGTTGGCCTCGGCCCGTCCCTCGGCCGGCACCAGCGCCTTCAGGTGCGCGCCACTCGCCGACTGGAACGCGATCGTCCCGGCCGCCTGCAGCACCCCCGCCACGCACAGCAGTAGATAAGTCAGTACGCCGAACGCGGCCGCGATCGGCACCGAGGCCAGCGCGGCGAACCGCACAAGGTCCGCCGCGATCATCACCGGCCGCTTCCGGCGCTGCTCGATGAAGTCCCCCATCGGCAACGCGAGCGCGGCGCCGGCCACCGCGGAGATCGCGGCGAGCATCGAGACCTGCAGGGTGCTCGAGTCGAGCGCCAGGACGGCGACCAGTGGCAAGGCGCCGAGACCAACCGCCGATCCGAAGGCACTGACCGTGAACGCGAACCACAACCGACGGAAGTCTCGACCCAAAGACATCCCGCGATCGTAGAAGCCGCCGCCGACAGAATCAGCGCAGGTTCAGGCCGCCGTCGAGCAGGATCACTTCACCGGTCAGATAGGAGTTGTGGACAACTGCCGAAATCAGGTCGGCGACGTCCGCCGGCTGCGCCGCGCGACGCATCGGGCTCGTGGTTTTCCACAGGTCCTGGGCCTCGGTCCACGACTCGGTGAGCGGTGTGTCGACGAGGCCTGGGGCGATCGCATTGACTCGGACGTCGGGCCCGAGAGCGGCAGCGAGCAACTTGGTCATGTGGTTCAGCGCGGCCTTCGATGCGGCGTACGCGACTGAGCTGCCCTTTGGGCGGACGCCGGCGTGACTGGTCACGTTGACGATGCAGCCGCCCGACTCCCGCAGTACAGGCAGGGCCGCAGTACAGAGCAGCCACGGGGCGATCAGGTTGACGTCGAGCAGGCGGCGCCAGTCGGTCGCGGTCAGGCCGTCGAGGTCCGCGTGCGGGACCGGCCAGCTGATCCCTGCGTTGTTCACGAGTACGTCGAGGCGCCCGTGCGCGGCGACCACTTCGGGCACCAGCGCCTGCGCCGCCGCGTCGTCGGCGAGGTCAGCCTGGTGGTACGAACCGCCCAGCTCCGCGGCCAGCGCCTCCCCCGCGTCCCGGCTGGATCGCGAGTGCACCGCGACGGTCATCCCGTCCGCGGCGAACCGCCGTACCGTTGCCGCTCCGATGCCTGAGGCGGACCCCGTGACCAGGGCCACCTTCCGTCTCACGCGCCGTACCGCAGACCGTCGAGCAGCAGGTCCAGGAGACGGTCGGCCTGCTCCCGCCGACCGCTCGCGGCCAGGCCGACACCGCTCAGGCTTAGTAGTACGTCGTCAGCCGTCACGTCGGACCGCAGGTCACCGGACGCGGCGCCGGCGTCGAGGATCGGCTTGATCGCGCCGACCAGCAGGTCGCGACTGTGCGCGTACGGGTCGGCGCCCGAGGCGATCACGGCGCGCAGCGCGTCGGCCATGCCCAGCTTGCGGGCCATGTAGTCGATGAAGCGGTCCATCCAGGCCCGCAGTGCCTCCGCCGGCGGCAGCTCCGAGAGCAGTTCGGGCGCCGCGTCGCAGACGGACGCGAGCTCCTTGCGGTACGCCGCTTCGATCAGCGCCTCCCGCGTCGGGAAGTGCCGGTAGAGGGTGCCGATGCCGACGCCGGCGTCCTTCGCGATGCCTTCGAGGGTCGCCTCGAGGCCGCACTTCGTGAACGCCTGCGAGGCCGCGGTCAGGATCTGGCCGCGGTTGCGCTGAGCGTCCGCGCGCAGCGGTCGCTCGCTCGTGCTGCTCATGTCCCCTCCCCTCCCGGACCACCAAACCTAGCCGAACTTGAGAACCGGAGCCTCCTCCGGTTAACTGGCTTTACCGGAGGCTCCTCCGGTTAAGCCTAGCTCGCAGAACAGGACTGACGCTGATGAGCAGATTCACCACCCCCTTCGGCTACGACTCCACCGCCGCCGAGGTGATCGCCGGAGTCGACCTGAGCGGCCGGCGCGCGGTCGTCACCGGCGGCGCGTCCGGGATCGGGGTCGAGACCGTCCGCGCCCTCGCCGCGGCAGGCGCCGAGGTGACGCTGGCCGTCCGGAACACCGCCGCCGGCGAGCGCGTCGCCGGTCAGATCATCGAGAGCACCGGCAACAACCACGTCTTCGTCGCGCCGATCGAGCTCGCCGACCGCGCCTCGGTGCGCGCGTTCGCCGAGAGCTGGAGCGGCCCCCTGCACATCCTGGTCAACAACGCCGGCGTAATGGCCGAGCCGCTGAACCGCACACCCGAGGGCTGGGAGCACCAGTTCGCGACCAACCACCTCGGCCACTTCGGACTCACCCTCGGCCTGTACGACGCACTCGCGGCCGCCGGTGACGCGCGCGTCGTGTCGGTCAGCTCGAGCGCGCACCTGCGCTCGGACGTGGACCTCGACGACCCACACTTTGAGAACCGTGAGTACGAACCGTGGGCGGCGTACGGACAGTCGAAGACCGCCAACATCTTGTTCGCGATCGAAGGGGCGAAGCGCTGGGCCTCGGACGGGATCGTGGTCAACGCACTGATGCCCGGCGGGATCCGGACCGCGCTCCAGCGATATGTACCGGAGGACGTGCAACAGCAGTGGGACCAGTTCCGCTGGAAGACGGTCGAGCAGGGTGCCGCGACCTCGGTACTGCTGGCCGCCTCGCCGCTGGTCCAGGGCGTGACGGGCAAGTACTTCGAGGACAACAACGAGGCGCTGCCCAACGTCCCGGGCGAGAACACCGGAGTCGCGCCGTACGCCCTGGATCCGGAGTCGGCCACTCGGTTGTGGGACCTGTCCGCGACGCTGCTCGCACAGGTGTGATCAGACACCGGCTCAGCTACGGTTCCCGCGGCTGGGCCGGTACTGTGACCACCCGTGAGTGACTTGAGCATTCGGACCATCTCGGCCGACGAGCACGCCGCCTACATCGCGGCGCAGCCGGCGGCGAGCTTCCTGCAGACCCCTGGGTGGGCGGCGGTGAAGAGTGAATGGAAGGCGGAGTCACTCGGCTGGTACGACCCGGCGACCCCGGCCGAACTGGTCGGCGTCGGCCTGGTGCTGTACCGGCAGATGCCGAGGGTGAAGCGGTACCTCGCCTACCTGCCGGAAGGTCCGGTGATCGACTGGGATGCGATCGACCTCGGCCGCTACCTGCGTCCGCTGGCCGCGCACCTGGCCGAGCGCGGCGCGTTCGGCATCCGGATGGGTCCGCCGGTCGCCACCCGGCGCTGGACCGCGAAGACCATCAAGGACGCGATCGCCGCCGGCCAGCAGCCGAAGCTCGGCGACGTCCGGCCGGACGTGATCGAGCCGTCCGGCGCGACCGTCACCGAGCAGCTGCGCAAACTCGGCTGGAAGGCGCCCCGGCTCGCGGAGGGGTTCGCGGCCGGACAACCGCAGTACGTCTTCCAGGTTCCGCTCGGCGGCCGCAGCTCGGACGACCTGCTGAAGGGCATGAACCAGCTGTGGCGGCGGAACATCAAGAAGGCCGACAAGGCCGGCGTCGAGGTGACGCAGGGCGGGCCGGAGGACATCAAGGCCTTCCACGCCCTGTACGTCGAGACCGCCCACCGCGACCACTTCACTCCCCGGCCGCTGCCGTACTTCGAGAAGATGTACGCCGCGATGGCGAACCAGCCGGCCGATTGCTGTGACTTCCGGATCTACAACGCCCACCACGAGGGCGACCTGGTCGCGTCGACGATCTGGGTCCGGGTCGGCGGTCATTCCTGGTACTCCTACGGGGCCAGCTCGACCGCCAAACGCGACGTGCGCGGATCGAACGCGGTCCAGTGGCGCATGATGTCGGACGCACTCGCGGCGGGTGCGTCCGTGTACGACCTACGGGGCATCACCGACACCTTGGACCCGAACGACCCGCACGTCGGGTTGATCCAGTTCAAGACCGGGACCGGCGGCGAGGCCGTCGAGTACGTCGGTGAGTGGGATCTGCCGTTGAACAAGGCGCTCTACACCGCATTCGACCTCTACATGAGACGGCGTTGACACCATGCCCCTAGTCCTGCACGTCGATTCCGATCGCTGGCGTGATCACCTGCGTTCCACGTGGAACCCCGACATCGTCCCGGTCGCCAAGGGCAACGGGTACGGGTTCGGCAACCAGCGCCTGCTCGCGGAATCCCGCGCGCTCGGCGCCCGGACGGTCGCGGTCGGCACGTACTTCGAGGTTCCCGCGGATCCCCGCGAGGACATCGTGGTGCTGTCGCCGTGGCGGCCGTTCCTCGAGGTGCCGCAGAGCCGGAACGTGATCCACACGGTCAGCCGGCTGGCCGACCTGGTGTCGATCCCGGCCGGCAGCCGGGTGCTGATCGAGGTGATGACCTCGATGCGCCGGCACGGCATCGGCGCCCGCGAACTGCGGCACACGATGCTGCTGAACGCGCTCGACCGGATCCGCTTCGAGGGCTGGTCGCTGCACTTCCCGATGGGCGCGGGCGGTACGTCGGCGAACCTCCGCGAGGCGCAGCAGCTGGCGAAGGCGGCCCTCGACGTACGGAAGAGCCCGCTGTGGGTGTCGCACGTCCCGGCGCAGAAGCTCGGTGACATCGGCGACGACGTGAAGCTCCGGATGGGCACCGGGCTGTGGCTCGGTGACCGCGGCGCGCTGTCCGTCCGAGCAACCGTTCTGGACGTGCACTCGGTACGGCGCGGCGAACGCGTCGGCTACCGGCAGCGCCGGGTCAGCGGCGACGGCCACATCCTGATCGTCTCCGGCGGTACGGCGCACGGCGTCGGACTGGAGGCCCCGACGGCGGCCGCGACCGTCCGGCAGCGCGCGATCGCGATGGCGAAGGGCAGCCTGGACGCGGCCGGGATGGCGTTGTCGCCGTTCAGCATCGACGGCAAGCAGCGCTGGTTCGCCGAGCCGCCGCACATGCAGGCGAGCATGCTGTTCCTGCCGTCCTCGGTGGCCCCGCCGGCGGTCGGCGACGAGGTCACGGTCGACGTCCGGTACACGACGACGGACTTCGACAAGGTGTCGATGGATTGACTTCAGGTCCACCTGAAGTTGCAGCGTGGACCGTATGAGCTTTCTGGAGCAGATCGAGGAACGTCCCGGGGCGGCGGAGTTGCGCGCTGCGTCGTACCGGGTGCTGGGGCTGAAACGCGGTGCGAGCTGCGTCGATGTGGCGTGCGGCGCGGGGCACGCGGTGGCGGAGTTGGCCAAGAAGGGCCTGAAGGTGACCGGGGTGGACGCCGATCCCGAAGCGGTCGAGGCCGCGCGTCGGCGGGCGCCTAGTGCAATGTTTCACGTGGCACATTCCGACGACCTGCCCCTCGAGGACGAGTCGATGGACGGGTACCGCGCGCTGCGGCTCTTCCACCTGCTCGAGGACCCGGCGCCGACGATCGCCGAGGCCCATCGGGTACTCCGTCCCGGCGGACGGATCGCGGTGGGCGGACAGGACTACGGTTTCCTGTTGATCGACAGCTCCGACCAGGACCTGACGGACGTGATCTGCCTCGGCCTCGAGTCGCGCACGGTTTCGCCGCGCGCTACCCGAATGCTGCGCGACCTGCTCCTCGACGCGGGATTCCACGACGTCAAGGTCACCGTCCACACGGAGGCCGTCACCGACCACAAGCAGCTGGCGCCGCAGCTCAAATCAGCCGCCGCAGCGGCAGTCGAGAAAGCGCTGATCACCCAGGAAGACGCCGACAGTTGGCTCGCGGAGCAGTCCCGCCGCGGCCGCCGCGACCGTTTCCTGGCCGTATTACCGACGCTGCTCGTTGGAGCCCACCGCTGAACGGTGGGCTCCAACGCCAGGCTCACTGCTTGAGGTGACCCTTCCAGCGGACGGTCGGGAGGAGGGCGGCCGGGTCGACGCGGTCCTTGTTGGCCGACACGATGTCGAACATCGACTCGATCAGGGTCTCCGACAGCAGGTGCGGCTGGAGACCGAGCCCGACCAGGCCGGTGTGTTTGACGTTGTAATAGTGCTCAGCCTGCTCGACCCGCGGATTCTCCAGGTGCTCGACCTGGACCGGGCCGGGGAAGCACTCAGCGACCAGATCGGCGAGCTGCGACACCGAGTAGCTCTCGGTCATCTGGTTGAAGACCCGGAACTCACCGGCGTCCGCCGGGTTCTCCACCGCGAGCCGGATGCACTCCACGGTGTCCCGGATGTCGAGGAAGCCTCGCGTCTGACCGCCGGCGCCGTACACCGTCAGCGGCTCGCCGAGCACGGCCTGGATGCAGAACCGGTTGAGCACGGTGCCGAACACGGCGTCGTAGTCGAACCGCGTCGCCAGCCGGGCGTCCCGCACGGTCTGGTCGGTCTGCTGCCCGTACACCACGCCCTGGTTGAGGTCGGTGACGCGCATTCCCCAGATCCGGCAGCCGAACTCGAGGTTGTGCGAGTCGTGCACCTTGCTGAGGTGGTAGAACGAGCCGGGCTTCTTCGGGTAGAGCATCCGGTCCTTGCGCCCGTTGTGCTCGACCTCCAGCCAGCCTTCCTCGATGTCGATGTTCGGCGTGCCGTACTCGCCCATCGTGCCGAGCTTCACCAGGTGGATGTCCGGGTTCGTCTCGGCGATGGCGTACATCAGGTTCAGCGTGCCGACCACGTTGTTGTGCTGCGTGTACACAGCGTGTTCGCGGTCGATCATCGAGTACGGTGCGGCGCGCTGCTCGGCGAAGTGCACGATCGCGTCCGGCTGGAACTCACGCAGTACCCGGTAGACGAAGTCGGCGTCGAGCAGATCACCGGTGTACGCCGGGATCTCCTGACCGGAGACCTCCTTCCAGGCCGCCACCCGGGCATCGAGATCCTCGATCGGGACCAGGCTCTGGACGCCCAGCTCACGGTCGTAACCGCGGCGGGCCATGTTGTCGAGCACGGCCGTGTGGTGGCCGCGGTCGGAGAGGTGCAGGGCTGTCGGCCACCCTAAGTAGCCGTCACCGCCCAGGACGAGTACGCGCACGGCTCGGCCGCCTTCCGTCGGGGAAAGTCGTCACAGTCCTTCCTATCCCGAGTACCCGCTCCAGTAACGTGACCGGCCCCACCTATTCGCTGGTAATCGGCTGAGAATCTTCGGCGGACTGCCGTCCATCGGTGCGGGGGTGCAGAATAGGCCCCGATGCGTGCTCTCACCAAGGTCAAGCCCACTCGTGCCCGATTGTCGCTCTGGGCGAAGTACTCGGCGTCCTCCGTGGTCGCCACCGTGGTGAGTCAGTTGGCGTTCGCTCTCTGTTACTGGTTCGGTACGGCGGCCCTCGTCGCGACCCTGGTCGCCTGGCTGGCCGGCGCGGTCCCGAACTACGTCCTGAACCGCCGGTGGACCTGGGGCCGGAGCGGTCAGAAGCTGCCGTACACGCTGATCGTGATCGGTTCGGCCGTGACCGCCGCGCTCGTCACCTCGCTGACCGACCACTTGGTGCGGGGCCTCGACTCCCACGTCTGGAAGACACTCTGGGTGACCGGCTCGTACTTCGCGACCTATGCGCTGCTGTTCATCGTGAAGTTCGTACTGTTCGATCGGCTGGTTTTCGCCAAGCCCGAGACCGCTTCTTCCGAGCCCGGCCCAGCGCGTACTCCCGTAGCCACGTAGTCGTCATCACCCGCCCGTAGTTGGCGCCGTACACGACGCCCGGGCCCTTCTTGCTGCTCCCGTCACCGCGGCGGCGCATCGTCATCGGCAGCTCGACGACGCGTGCGCCGAGCGCCAGCGCACCGAGCAGCAGCTCCGACGACTGGTACTGCGGTTCACGCAGCGTGACCGCGGTCGCCAGCTCGGCCCGCATCGCGCGGAACCCGAACGACGTGTCGGTGAGCTTCCGCCGGGTCAGGACCGACGCGAGGACCGCGAACACCCGGACGCCGACCCAGCGCAGCCGGCTGTCCGCGTCCTCGGCCCCGAGCCGCCGCGACCCGGTGACGAAGTCGGCCCGGTCGAGCAGGATCGGCTCCATCAGCGTCTCGAGCTCGTCGTTGTCGTACTGCCCGTCCGCGTCGGTCGTGGCGACGTACTCCGCTCCGCCCGCGGCCGCCAGGTGGTACCCGAGCCGGAGCGCCGCACCCTGACCACGGTTGCTCGGAGCAACGCAGACGTAGGCACCGTGTTCGCGCGCGATCTCAGCGGTGTTGTCGGTGGCGCCGTCGACCACGACCAGGACATCGACCGGCAGGCCGGCGCACGTCCGAGGCATGTTGGTCAGCACCGGACCGATCCCGCCGGCCTCGTTGTACGCCGCGATGACGACGACCACCGGCGCGAACTCGTGCTCGCCGAAGTCCTTCGCCGCTTCGGAATCCACGGCATCCGGGTAGTCCGCCATCGCAGGCCGGGCCTGGTCCTTGCCGAGGATCGCGCGGAGACCGATCGCACCTGCGAGTGGGAAGAAGACCAGTCCCGGCAGTTGGTAGCGCCAGGAGAACTCAAACGCTGCTGAGCCGAGCAGAAGGAGCACGCCGGCCGCTGCGGGGAACAGTGCAGCCGAGCGGAGACGTGACTGCTTTGCGCGCCCCAGCCCAGCGACTGCGGCCAGTGCGATCAGCACACACAGACCGAGGAACGTGCCAGACGTGTAGCCGCCGTGTAGCTGGTAGCCGCGCAGGATGACCGCAGGTCCGTGGGAGACCTGCGGCTCGGACCCTCCCCATTTGACTGCCGCTTTCGCGGTGTTGGGGTCCTTGAGGTTCGGATAGGTCAGTTGGAACTGCCAACGACCCAGCGGTACGTCGTCGGGTGAGCTGGTGCGTGTCGGGGCGAAACCCTTCGCGAAGTCCTTCAGAGCAGCCCATGTCACGTCGAGCGGCTGGTGCGTGATGACGAGATGCGCGAACTCGGTGGCCAGCTGACGCTTCGTCGTACCGGGTGGCAGCGGGCCTGGCCAGTTCGGGTCGCCGTAGTGGTTGTGGGCGTAGTTGTCGACGCCGAGGCGCTGGCCGAGCGGCTCCTTCGGGCAGAACAGTCTGGTGCCCTCGTTGAGCGGGAGGGTCTCGCAGTTCGCGACCGTTGCGGTCCGGCCGTACAGGATCTGGTTCTCGGCACCCGTGAAACCCCAGCGACCCGTGTCAGCGCGGTAGTAGCCGGCGTACGCCACGAAGACGACAGCGAAGCCCGCCACGGCGGCAGCGGTACGGCGTACCACGTCCATGCGGCGCTTGCGCCAGGCGTTGCCGACGACAACGAGATAGAGGACCACCGGGATCAGGAGCACCAGGCCGATCGCGCGGACCGCGAACGCGGCGCCGACGAGCAGACCGACGAAGGCCGCGCGACGCCAGCCCGGCACGCCCTTGGCGAGCAGCAGCCAGAGGATCGCCACCAGGATCACGTCGAACGTGGTCTCGGCCATGATGTTCTGCTCGATCTGCACCTGGTAGGCGTCGAGCAGGATCGGCGCGGCGGCGACCGCGGCCAGCCAGCGGTAGACGGTGAGTCTGCGGGCCAGTGCGTAGATCACGACGCCGAGCAGGAGTCCGACGACGTGCTGGACGATGACGACGAAGGTGAGGCCGCCGATCCAGACCAGTGGGCCGAGCACGAAGTCGTACCCGATCGGGTTCAGCTGATCGGGGCTCAGCTTGCCCATGTTCGTCAGGTACTGGATGGAGTCGGTGTAGACGATCGCCGGGCGGTACGCGACGGTTGCGAGGACTCGCAGAAAGATGCCCGCCACCAGGAAGATGGCGAGCAACCAGTGCTTCCTCAGTGTTGCTTTGAGTCTCACTGCTGTTGGAAGTACTGCCACGTCCGCGCCAGGCCGTCCTCCAACGAGACCGCCGGCTGGTAGCCGAGATCGTTGGTGATGTCCACGACCACCGCCGGCATCTCACCGGCCGGTGCTTCGACGTGCTCGGCCGGCACCGGACAGTCCGTCACCTTGCGAACCGTCTCGATCATCTCGAGCACACTGATCGAGCGGCCGGACCCGATGATCGCGCGACCGTCGTACCGGGTGTCGAGCGCGAGCAAGATCCCGCTCACCACGTCGTCGATGAAGACCAGGTCGCGCCGCTGTTCGCCGTCGCCGTACACCCGGACGCCGGTCCCGCTCAGCGCGGCCCGCATCATCCGCGGTACGAAGCTGTCCTTGTGCGACATGCCCGGCCCGTACACGTTCGTGAACCGCAGCGCGGCAGTCGCGAGGCCGTAGCTTCCCGAGTACGCCGAGAGCAGCATCTCGCACGCCGCCTTCGTCGCGCCGTACGGCGTCAACGGGCGCAGCGGCAGGTCCGCGGTGATGGTCGACGTACCCACATCACCCACGACCGCGTTGGTCGAGGCGAGCACGAACCGGTCCACGCCGCTTCCGCGCGACAACTCCAGCAGCACCTGAGTGATCGTCACGTTCTGCGCGAACGTCTGCATCGGCGCATCCACCGACCGCAGTACCGACGTCAACGCCGCGAGGTGCACCACGCTGGTCGGCCGCGTCTCGAACGCCGCCACACAGGTCTCCTGCTCCGCAAGATCCCCCGTCACCACGTGCACCCCGTCGTCCCACGAAGAATCCGGCGGCTCCCGATCCACCGCAGTCACCGCCACCCCCCGCCCCCGCAAGGCAGCCACCACACCCCGCCCAATAAACCCCGAGGCCCCAGTGACCAACACACGCTCGTCCATGCCCCTCAACCTACCCACACCCATCCACCCGCGACCACGCCTCCACCGCACCGACGACCGCCCGCACACACCTCGTCACTCAGCGCCCGTACCATCCGGAGCCGGCACCGCCTCCTCCGGATAAAGCTCATGCCACAACCAAGCGAGGAACTCATCGTCGGTGTCCCAGTCGTCGTACGCCGCCGCGACGTCGATCGCACCCGGCCGCAAACCGTCGCGATGCCCCTGCAGCAACTGCACGAACTCCTTCTTGAACGTCGCCATCTCGAGGTCGTCCGGACGGTTCCGCTGCGCTCGCCGACTCATCATCGCGAAGTTCTCGTTGCGGACCTCGGGGTGGTAGTACGCCTGCAACACCCCCAGAAACACCGCGAACGGAACGCTCTTGTCGTCCAGCCAGTACATGTCGGTGCCCGACATCGGCGACTCCTCTACCTTGCTGATCAGGATGGCTGTTGCTCGGGCGGTTTGGGGTACAGAGTGGTGATCTCGTACTGCCTCGCGGCACGGTTGTTGCGGAACGCGACGACGATCGTGCCGCCTTCGAATGTCGCTATCCGGTCGGCCACCGGCTCCGGGAGATTCGTGAGATCCGCTCCCGCGGCTCGGGCTTGGACCCATTCCTTACGAGTCTTCTTGGCGTCCGGCCACTCTCCTGCCAGACGATAGCCCGAGCACGATTCGTGGCCGTCAGCCCCTAGAACCTCGGCGATCGGAACAGCGACCGGCCGGGGGGCCGAGTCCTCGTCCCAATCCGCGTCGAGCACCTCGCGAACGTCAGGATGCCTGACCGCGCCGGCGAAGGCAGCGACAAACGCTTCGGCGTCATGGATCCTTGTCGATTCCTGGGCGCAGTAATGCAACTTGCTCTCGTCGAATCCGTCGATGCTCGCTTCGCGCTTGGTGACGTCTGTCTGTGCTGGGTCCTCGAGGCGAGCGACTCGGTCGGCGTAGAGTTGGTCGTCGCCCATTGGGCCGTGGCGGATGTGGGCGTGGCCGGAGCCTTGGTCGATGGCGGAGAAGATGCGTTGGACGGCCGGCGAGGCATCGGTTGCGGGTTCGAGCCACGGATGATCGTCTTTGTTCTTGGCGATGTACTCCTCGGCGCCCTCGTACTCGAGACCGCGTCTGGTGTCGGGGTCCATCGAGTCGACGGCGTCCGTGTCGAGCGATTGAGCGGACTCCGGCAGCGGACCGGGTGGCAATCCGGCCTCAGACGTATCCCACCGCTTGTCCAGCTCGGCCAGCCGGGCTGCGACGTCGGGTTCGGCAACTGACTCGGGCTCGTCGGCGCCGTCGGGGTGCTGAGCAACATCTGGCTCATCGGTTCCGGCAGTCTCAGTGTCGCCAGCTTCAACAGTCACAGCTTCTGCCTCGCCCGAAGGTGCGGTGGGCGGGTCGACTCGGGGGTGCGATGGCTCGTCTGTCGCTGGTGTCGTCTGCTGAGCGTCGACGACTGGTTCCGGTTCCTGCTTACTGACGTACTGGAGACGGGACAGCGTGTCGTCGTGGTGCATGTGGGCGCGGAGCTCGGGCGGGTACGACGCGAACGGATCTTCCTGCTCTACACGGGAGTCAGCCGTTCGATCAGTCGATGAGGAGTTCGACTCCACTGCTTGCTCCGATGCGCGATCCTCGTACGCCGGCCGCTCGGACCGGTCCGGCTCGGGCTCAGGGCGTGGGCGGTCTGGCTCCGAGCGTGTTGCCTCGGGGAGGCCAGGCGTCTCGTCCCGGACCGATGCGGTGTCATGGTCCGGCGTGCTGGTGATCGCCTCCGGAGGAGGCGGGGAGGCGACGTCGGACTGCTCGACGTTGCGATGGCCTGGCCTATCCATGGCGGTTGGTCGCCTTCTCGAGTACGTCGATCGCGTGGGCGTACTTGGCGCGCAGTCGTTGCTGGGTCGCCTCGTCGAGTTGGCCGAGGCGCTCCGGGCTGCTGTTGTGCTGGATGTCCGCGCGTTTGACGAGCACGGCGCTCGGAGTCTGAACGAGCCGGGTCAGGTAGGCGTCGTGGGACTCGTCGGGCCGGCGCGTGAGCGCATCCACCATTCCCACGACGGACTCCGGCACGCCCAGGTCGTCGAGCTGAGCGAGCGTGCAGTCGGTGTCTTCGACCGTGTCGTGAAGCAGCGCCGCGATCTGCTGGTGTGGAGTTGCACCGTTGGCACGGGCAATGGCAGCAGCACCGCGGACATGAGCGACATATGGTGAGCCGCTCTTGTCGACCTGCTCGCGATGGAGAGCCGCCGCGAGCTTGTCTGCGGTCTCGATCGTCTCGACGGGACCACCAAGATAGGAGTAGGCGTCTGCCCAGGCGGTGAACAGCGCCCCGAGCCGATCGTCCACAGGCGCCAGCGGCACGAAGTGCTCAACCGTCTCTGCGTGGTACGAGCGCTGTTTCGCGACGCGCGGATGCGTGTGCAGTCGCTGGACATTGCTGTAACGATCCGAGAGCTTCAACAGCAGTACGTCGGGCGACGCGTGCGCGAGCCTGCCGAGGTACGCCGTACGCACGGCATCCTTCGATTCGCCCGTACCGACCTCTGGAATCGTGACCGCGTCGACCAATCTCGCCGTACTTTCACCGAACCGCGCCACCAGATCAGCCCGGCCCCCAGCGGTGTCCTCCACCACGTCGTGCAACAGCCCAGCCCGCAGCAGGTCGACGTCCTTCACCTCGAGCCCGGTCGCCAGCACCTGGAGAACCTGCAGCAGATGCTGCCAGTAGGGCTCGCCGGCCTGCACTGTCCGTCGTGCCACTCGACCGCGGCCGCGAACGCCACACCGAGCTCGCTGACGGCCTCCTCGGGTAGGCGTTCCAACAGATCGGTCTCGGCAGCTGTCCAATCGCTCCATCCGGGAAAGACCCGCACGCCGGTCATGAAAGTGGACCGTCTGCTGTGGTTGCCAGCCGAAAGATGTGGTGATGCCAGTTGTCGGGGACACGCAGGAAACGGGCGGCATCGACGAGTCCCGTGAGCGGGTCGGCCGCACCGGAAAGACTTTCGATCGCTGCCGCCAGCCGGCCTCCGCCCCACAGAAGGTCTGCCGCCGGCAGCCGGCTGCTCGGACGAAGCGCGTAGCTCAAGAGTTGCTCCTGGATCGTCGAGCCGGTCAGCGCGAGACCGCGATCGCGCCACGAAGTAGTCAGTGGGTGCGGTCGGTCGCGTGGACCGGACCAAGAGTGGAGAGTCTCTGCGATGTCAGCGAAGCGGTAGCGGCCTGCCTGCCACCGCGTCTCCGAGGCGACCGAACAGGCCGGAGCGTCCCCCACCAGGGATCGTGTGACGACGGGCGCAAGATGCTCCGCCAACGTCTGCGGTGCATAGTCCGCCCGGATGAGATGAGACCGACCAGCGACCGCCTGTGTGACGGCCTCAGCGACGACACACCCGCGGACACGCGCGGGCAGATCGGCCGGGAGACTAGCGGCGATGGGCACCGGGCGGGCCAGTCCCGCGACGTGGGCGATCGTCAGCAGTTCGACGTACACCGTCAATCGGGGGTTGTTGCTCAGCACGGCGGCAGCGGAGCCGATCTCGCGAATGCTGCAGGGCGTCTCCCGGCACGACGGTCCGCAGGCGGGGGTGCGGGTGGTTGTGGTGGCGATGGTTGGGGGGTGTGGGGCGCGGCGTTCTTTGGGTTCGCCGTGGGGGATTTTGAGGAGGATGGGGCGGTCCATGCCGTCGGTGAAGGTGGCGGCTTGGCCGGGTGGGAGGGAGACGACGGCTCGGGACTGGGGGTCGTCGAGGTTCATGGTGGCGCCGACGGTTTCGCGGTCGTCGGCGGCGGGGAGGCGGTGCAGGATCTTCAGGGCGGAGTTCTTGACGACGTCGGGGATGACCTTGCTGGGGATCTGTTCGGCGATCACCAGGCCCTCGCCGTACGCGCGGATCTCGGCGAGCAGCCCGGCGAACATCTCCACGGCGTGGCCGGCGGTGCCGTCGGTGGTTGCCTTGAGCAAGCGGTGGGCCTCTTCGACGACCGTGACGTGGCGCAGACCGGTCGGCGTCGTACGGCGGACGCGGAGGTGTTCGATCAGGCGGATCAGGACGACGCCCATGCAGAACGCCTTGTCCTGGTCGTCGCCGACGTCTTCGAGTTCGAGGACGACGTTCCGGCTGAGGAGGTCGCCGACGTCCAGCGGGTGTCCGCCGCCGAGGAAGCGGCCGGGTGTCCCGAGGAGGAGCGAGGTGAGGCGGACGTCGACGAAGCCGCGGACGTCAGCGGCGAGCTCGGCGCCGTACCCGATGTCGTCGACCACTGCGCGCGCGGTGGTTTGCAGGTCGGCGAGCGTCGGGTACTGCGGGGCGCCTGCCGGCTCGCTCAACGCCAGGTCCCAGCCGTACGACGTGTAGCACCGGGTCAGCGCCTGACTCAGCACTTGCGGGAACGGCTCGTTGGCCTCGAAGGCGGCGAGGAACAGTGCGCGGACGAGATCCAGATGCGTCTGCAGCGGGAAGCCGGGCTCGGGTTCGAGCGGGTTCAGGCTGAGCGGTACGGCGTCCGGGTCGCCCAGGCGGATGACCGCGACCGATGAATCGCTGCCGAGGCGGCCGGCCATTCCGGCGTACTCCGCCTTCGCCGGCTCGATCACCAGCCAGGGCACCGACGCCGCGGACAGACCTTCGAGGAGGTGCCGGATCGTTTGCGACTTGCCTGAGCCGGTGGCGCCGGCGACGAACGCGTGCCGGTTCAGCGTGTCGGTCGAGACCGTCATCGTGGACACGACCCGGCCGGCGGTGTCGATGACGTCGCCGAGCGGGATGCCGTCAGCAGGTGTCTCCGGCGTCAGATCGAAGCGCACTTGCTCAACAGCACGAACGCCGGCGATCTCGCGCACGGGGGGCCGAGCGATCGCCGCCAACACCTCACCGGTCGCCGGGAAGGATGCGGTCGGCTGGGTGGTGATTGCAGTCAGGTTGTACGGCGTGGAGTCCAGGTCAGCTGCACCGGCAAGGGTCTGTGCAACCAACCGCGCTGTGGAGTCGTCGAGGCCACCGGCGAGAATCTCAACTGTCCACAGGCCGCCCTGGGCTGTGGAGAAGTCGCGGTAACGCGCTCGGTTGCGTTCGAGTTCGAGGGCCTCGCGGCCGGAGATCTTCTCGCGGTCGAGCCCGATCGTCATCCGCAAATGCAGATCGTCGAGCAGCTCCGCCTGCTCCTCGCCGACGACCGGCGCGGCCCGGATCAGCCACGCGAACGGGGCATCCGGCAAGACCTCGACCAGATCCTCCAGCGTTCCGGCCGGCTCGATCTCCGCCTCGGGGAGGGCACTGAGTACGTCGTGCGCGCCGTCGACCGCCACCCAATTCGAGAACTCGGCGTCTGGCGCAGCGACCGCTCGAGCCCCGGCTGGATAGGCGACCCCGCCCGTCGCGTCCGGCTCGATCCCCACCCGTATCTCGATCGGCCCGTTCGCGACCGTGCGCGTCCAGCAACAACTGAACGGCCGGCCCGCCGACGCCTGCAACCTCAGGGTCGGCAGCAGCCCGCGCCGCAGTCCGGTCAGCCGTTGGGTCACCTCTGAACCGATGAGCGGTACTTCGGTGATCCGCCAGCGCGGGATCATGAAGCGCCCAGGCGCGGGTCGCAATCGCCGAGTCGAGGGCTGGCCGGGTCGAGCGGGTCCACCATCACGAACGCGGTCGGCGACAACCCTTGCAGGACCGTCGGCTCGACCGAGAACTCGTATGTGCGCTGGTACCCGACCGAGGTGCTCTCGTTGGTCCCCGTGGACGTCGAGGTCGACGTCGACTCGGACCACGACGTACCGCCGGTGGTGCTCGACGAGTAGTTCTCGCCGCTGCTCTTGCTGCCGCCTCGGTGCCGTCGGCTGAAGAGCAATCCGAAGGTGGCCTGCCGGCTGTCCGACGTTTGCGTGCCGAGGGACTCGCTCGTCGAGGCGTTGTTGCTGCGGCTCGTGCTGTCGGAAGTCGAATCCGACGTGTTCGTCCCGTGCGAATACGTGAACTGGCTCGCCACCAGCCGATGCTGCCGCCCGATGAAGGTCGCGGCCTGCTCGGCCTCCTTCGCGTTGCCGAGCCGCATGAACAGTACGGCGTCCCCGCCGCCGAGCAACTCGACCGCGCTGTCCCGCAGATGCGCGAACAGCAGCACCAGCCGCAGACCGTTCCGCCGGCAGAGACTGTCGAAACGCTCGAGCTCCGGTCGCGCCAGCGCATCCGCACCCGCGATCAGCACGATCCGCTCGCCGCGCCCGGACAGCTCGCCACGCTGAATCCGGACCATCGTGATCTGGAACAACAGGTGCCGCAGCAACGATGCGGTCAGCTCGGACTCACGATGCGACAGCTGCACTACCCGCAACGAGATGTCCGGCCCGTCCATCGCGAGATCACCGCTGACGGACGCCAACCGCTTCACGCCCGCGGCCAGCCGGAACAACCGCGCCTCCGCGGACCGGCGCGCCGACTCGCTCAACAGATCGGTCGACGCCGCGAACTCGCCCCGCGACAGCTCCCCGCGCTGATCCGGCGTGAGCTGACGCTGCAGAACCTGGAACGCCAGATGCAGCCGCGAGAACGTCACCGGCGCGTCCGTCAGACACTCCACGACCTGCTGCACCAACGCCGCATCCACACCGCGCGACTCGGACTGCTCGGGCTCGGCTCCACGCAGCCCTTCCGCGATCACCACACCGATCTCGTCAGCGCTCAGACCGTCGAGCAGGTTCGGCGACGTGTCCGTGGACGGCACCACGGTCGCCTGGATCGGTGCGCCGTACTCCTCGGCCATGCGACGCAGCGGCTCCACCACCGCGTCCTGCGTGAGGTCGAGGACGGTCAGCCGCCCGCCGGCGCTCATCAGCGAGCTGCCCATCGCCAGCACCGCGGCTCGCCAACCTGCGGCGGTCCCGCCGTACAGATCGACGCGCTCCTTGGTCGCCGGACCGACAGGCACCCACGGACGCGTCGCGGCGACCTGGGAGGTCTTGGTCCGCTCCTGCTCGCTCCGTTCGAACTGCCAGGCCTGTACGTCGTGCTCGAACTCGTCCATCGTGTCGATGCATTCTTCGAGCCACCGTTGATGCTCAGCAGCCGCCGCCCGCCGCAACTGCTCCGGCCACCCCCACCGCAGCCAGGCAAGCCCGAGCGTGACCGCCGCGGGTACCAGCGCCAACAGCGGCTGTACGACGACGCCCACCACAACCGTCAGTACGGCGCCCCCGACCACCGCCCACACCAGGACCGGGCTGAGCCGCGTCACCGTCGCCCGCCGGCTCTCGAGCTTGGCGAGCTCCGACGGCGGCGGTACGGCGGGAACAGGCGGCTCCTGGTGCTCGACGACCACGACCTCCCGGCCCCGGTACTCCCAGCCCCACTGCTCGGTCTGCCGCGTCGCGACCCTCGTCTCAGTCATGCGATGTCGTTCCGTACGCCGTTCAGCCGCTCGAGCATCACGCCGCGCGCGAGGTCCGCCAGCGCGGCCTCAGCCTCGTCTGCGATCGCACCGGCGCGCTCCGCACTCGTGTCCCGGAGCGCGTCGTCGGCGGAGGTGAACCGACGACGGCAGCCCGCGCAGTGCGTCGCGGACATGTCAGACCACGACCCGCAGTTCGCGCACCGGCGTGCCTCCAGCAACTGCTGCGCACGGGTCAGCCGCTGCCGCTCTGCCAGCGCCCGCTGCCAGCGCTGTTGAGCCTGCGGCAGGTACTCCACCAGTTGCTGATCCGTGAAGGTCTTGCCGCCGCTGCCCAGGACCGCTGACGTCAGCCGGGCCATCGCGTCACGGTGCACGGCCAGGGTCTTCCCGACCGGCCCGGCGGTCACCAGCAGCGGGAACCACCCGAGCGTCTGCAACCGCAGAACGGCGAGCCCCTTGGTCCACTGCAACGACAGCGTCGACGGCGGCTCCTCGTCCCGGATCCATCCGGCCGGGCGGAGCGCCATCTCGAACAAGGCACGCTGCGGGTTGTCGAGCGCGGCGTGCGGCAGCAGGAGGTGGGTGTGCTGCCGACGGACGAGCTTGGCTCGTTCCACAGCCACACATCCTCCCGAGATCGCGACGTGGCGGCGCCGGGACCGGCACCGCGCAAGGTAACTGTAGTTACCGCCTGTGCCTGTCGCACCACGATCGCGTTGCCACTTGTGGAAAACTCCCGGCCACGAGGCGAACCGACTGCGACGAGGTCTTGACCCGGAGTGATCGGCGGGAGACGATCACGGCCGGGCGCGGGCTGACAACCTTGTCATCGGGGCCGCGGACCCACACCGGCGGACGGGGGCGTCCCGTGGTGCCGGCCGTGTGCAAGGAGCGTAGATGGATCTCCGCCGCCCCCTGGGGCTCGTCGCGTCTCTCGGGTTAGTTGTGACAATGTCGTCTGCCATGACGCCAGCACATGCCGTCCCCTCCTCCGCGCAGGAGGTCGTCAGCGGCTCGTCGTACTTCACCTCGTTCGAGCCCGGGCAGCCGCAGCCGGGTTACACCGACGCGGTCGAGACCGGACCGGACGGGAAGCCGCGCACCGACGGTGTCCGCGGCCCGACGCCGACCGGGATCGGCGGCAGCGAGATGGACAAGGTCACCAAGGTGACCGCCAGCGGTGAGAACACCGGCGGCGGCGAGATCGCCAGCAACGCCGCGGACGGTGACAAGTTCACCAAGTGGCTGGTGTTCCAGCCGACCGGCTGGCTGGTCTACCAGACCTCGGCCCCGGTGGTGATCAAGAAGTACGCGCTGACCTCGGCGAACGACGCCGACGGTCGCGACCCGAAGAACTGGACCGTGTCCGGCTCGAACGACGGCACCACCTGGACCACGCTGGACACCCAGACGAACCAGAGCTTCGAGAACCGCTTCCAGACCAGGGAGTACAGCTTCGCCAACACCACGGCGTACACGTACTTCAAGCTGGACGTCACGCTGAACCACGGCGAGAACATCGTCCAGCTCGCCGACTGGTACCTCTCGAACGGCGACCCGCTGCCGCCGCCCGGACCGGTCGCGGAGTCGCGGCTGGACTCCGGCCCGACCAGCGCCTACAACGCCCGCGCCCGCGTCGGCTTCACCGGCGTCAAGTCCTTCCGGTACGCCGGTCATCAGGACAGCAAGGGTCGTGGTTACACCTGGAACAAGATCTCCGACGTCGACCTGTTGGTGGGTAAGGACACCCGTCTCTCGTACACGATCTTCCCCGAGCACGTCGAAGGCGACCTGAGCTATCCGAGCACGTACGCCGCGCTCGACCTCGCGTTCTCCGACGGCACCTATCTGAGCGACCTGAAGGCGAAGGACCACCACGGGTTCGAGCTCAGCCCGCGCGGCCAGGGCGACTCGAAGGCGCTGTCCACGAACCAGTGGAACAACGTCGAGGCCGACCTCGGCGCGGTGGCCGCCGGCAAGACGATCACCCGGATCCTGGTCGGGTACGACAAGCCGTCCGGCCCCGCCGACTTCCGCGGCTGGCTCGACGACATCCGGATCGCCGCCGCGATCAACCCGGACCGCGCCGCCCAGAAGACCGCGGCCAAGCACCCGTCGGACCTGGCGCTGACCACCCGCGGGACGAACGCCACCGGCGGTTTCTCGCGCGGCAACAACTTCCCGGCGACCGCCGTACCGCACGGCTTCAACTTCTGGACGCCGGTCACGAACGCCGGCTCGACCTCCTGGCTGTACGACTACGCCAAGGGCAACAACGAGGCGAACAAGCCGACGATGCAGGCGTTGTCGATCAGCCACGAGCCGAGCCCGTGGATGGGTGACCGGCAGACGTTCCAGGTGATGCCGTCGACGGCCGACACCCCGACCGCGGATCGCAAGGCCCGCGCCTGGTCGTTCAGCCACGACAACGAGATCGCCCGGCCGTACTACTACGGCGTCACGTTCGACAACGGCAACGCGGCCGAGATCGCGCCGACCGACCACGCGGCGATGCTGCGGTTCAGCTTCCCGGCCGGGAAGGCGTCGCTGGTCTTCGACAACGTCAACAACAGCGGCGGTCTGACCCTCGACGCCGCGACCGGCGTGGTCACCGGGTACTCCGACATCAAGAGCGGACTGTCCACCGGCGCCGGCCGCCTGTTCGTGTACGGCGTCGTCGACCAGAAGGTCCTTGCCTCGGGCAAACTGTCCAACGGTGGTGGCGCGAACGTCGGCGGCTACTTCATGTTCGACGCCAAGACCACGCAGGTGCAGCTGCGGATCGCAACCTCGCTGATCGGTACCGCGCAGGCCCGCAAGAACCTGGAGCTGGAGCTTCCCGAGGGCTCGAAGTTCAACCAGGTCAAGGACGCCGCGCAGGAGCAGTGGGACAAGAAGCTCAGCACGATCGAGGTCGAGGGCGCGACGGCCGACCAGCTGACCACGCTGTACTCGAACCTCTACCGGCTGTTCCTCTACCCGAACAACGGTTCCGAGAACACCGGTACGGCGTCGAAGCCGGTGATCACGTACGCGTCGCCGACCTCCCCCAAGGTCGGCACCGACACACCGACCACCACCGGCTCGAAGATCGTGGCCGGCCAGACCTACGTGAACAACGGGTTCTGGGACACCTATCGCACCGTCTGGCCGGCGTACTCGCTGTTCTCCCAGGACGACGCGGCGAGTCTGGTCAACGGGTTCGTCCAGCAGTACAAGGACGGCGGCTGGATCTCCCGCTGGTCGTCACCGGGGTACGCGAACCTGATGGTCGGTACGTCGTCCGACGTCGCCTTCGCGGACGCGTACCTGAAGGGGATCAAGGGCATCGACGTCCAGGCGATGTACGACGCGGCGGTGAAGAACGCGTCCGTCGTACCACCGTCGCAGAACGTCGGCCGCAAGGGCATGGACCTGTCCACGTTCAACGGCTACACGGCCAACACCACCGGTGAGGGCTTCAGCTGGTCAATGGACGGCTACATCAACGACTACGGCATCGCGAACCTGTCGAAGGCGCTTTACGACCAGGCGAAGCGGAACGACCCACGCAAGCAGGAGTACCTGGACAACTACAAGTACTTCCTGAACCGGGCCCGGAACTACGTCACGCTGTTCGACCCGACGGTCGGCTTCTTCCAGGGCAAGGGCCCGGACGGAGTCTGGGGCAACTCGCCGACCACGTTCGACCCGCAGGACTGGGGTCACGACTACACCGAGACGAACGCGTGGAACATGGCGTTCTCGACACCGCAGGACGGGGCCGGTCTGGCCGCGATCTACGGCGGCCGGGACGGTCTGGCGAAGAAGCTCGACGAGTTCTTCAGCACCCCCGAGGACGCGCTGCACCCCGGCGGGTACGGCGGCACGATCCACGAGATGCTCGAGGCCCGCGACGTCCGGATGGGTCAGTACGGGCACAGCAACCAGCCGTCGCACCACATCACCTACATGTACGACGTGGCCGGGCAGCCGTGGAAGACGCAGGAGAAGGTGCGTGAGGTGCTGTCCCGGTTGTACCTCGGGTCCGAGATCGGCCAGGGGTACCCGGGCGACGAGGACAACGGCGAGATGTCGTCGTGGTTCCTGTTCAGCTCGCTCGGCTTCTACCCGTTGCAGGTCGGTTCACCGTCGTACGCGATCGGTTCGCCGCTGTTCACCAAGGCGACGATCCGACTGGCCGGCGGCAAGAAGCTGGTGGTCAGCGCGCCGCAGAACTCCGCGAAGAACATCTACGTGAAGAGCGTCAAGGTCAACGGCAAGAACTGGACCTCGACCGCGCTGCCGCACGACCTGATCGCGAACGGCGGCAAGATCGAGTTCGAGATGACCGACCAGCCGACCAAGTGGGGCACCGGACGCAACGACGCCCCGCCGTCGATCACCACTCCGGGCGAGGACCCGATGACGTGGCGGGACTCCACCTCCGACACCGGCGCGGTGATCGGTGCGGGCGGTACGGACGTCTCGACGCTGATCGACAACGACTCGAAGACGCAGGTCACGCTGCCCGGCGCGCAGCCGACCGTCACGGTCGCCCTGCCGCAGGGCCGCCCGGTCGGCATGTACACGCTGACCAGCGGCGCAACCGGTACGGCGCCGTCCGCCTGGACGCTGGAAGGATCCAACGACGGTACGACGTGGACGACGGTGGACCGGCGTACCGATCAGAAATGGGCGTGGGCGTCGTACACCAGGTCCTTCAGTGTCGCGTCTCCCAAGGCGTACACGCAGTACCGCCTGGTGCTGACCCCGGCGGCGGGCGCTGACGGCGTCACGCTGTCCGAGATCGAGCTCCTGGGCACGCTGAAGGGCGTCGAGACCGGGACGCACCCGAGCGACAAGCGGGTCGCGGCGACCAAGCCGAGCCCGACCCCGTCCCAGTCGATCGACCGCAACTGGGGCTGACAGACGACGCGAGGGCGACGGCTGCTGCCGTCGCCCTCGATCGTGTCGCCGTGGAGCCTGCCCCTGAGAGGCTCCGCCGGATTCTTGGCGAATGAGGGGTGGCGGTCCCCGCCCGGACTGCCACCCCTTCTTCCCTATCGACGTCCGAACCCTCCCGAGGGTTGCCTTCGCCCAGAACTGTCCACATGCCGGACAAAGGCGGGCTCCAGGCCCCGGTTCTCCTCAGCCGGACCAGCGGCCGGTGAAGAAGGCGGCCGCCCAGATCGCGGCCAGTGGGATCGCCACGCCCAGGTACAGCCGGCCGAGCCACGGTTTGCGTCTGGACAGGACGGCCAGCCCGATCCACAGCGGCCACATCAGCAGGGTGGCGCGGGTGAGCGAGTAGATCCAGAACGACGTACAGAAGGCGCCCAGCGTGGCGGCGACCCAGGCCGCCTCGCCCCAGGAGCGGCGCCAGAACAGCCAGACCAGGAGGATCAGCCCGACGAAGAGGGCGACCAGCTCGGCGCGGAACATCCAGGTCCAGTCGCTGCGGTCCGCCGGGAAGTGGCCCGTGCTGGCGGCCTGAACGGTGTGCATCAGCGAGGTCCACGGCCAGGTGAACTCGCGCGCCCAGCCCTTCTCCTGCGCCTGCTGCCAGGCGAACCAGGACCCGTGAATCTGCTTCAGGTACGCCATGAAGCCGAGCACCGGTACGGCGGGCAACGCCAGCCAGGGCAGTGACAGCCAGTCCCGCTTCTTCGAGGTCAGGAACTCGACCAGCAACGCGAAGATCAGGAAGAGCCCGGACACCCGCACGGTCGACGCCAGCGCGACGAAGATCGCGGCGCGGGCCCAGCGCCCCTGCCGAGCGGCCAGCCAGCCCGGGAAGGCGAACGCACAGAACAGTGCCTCGGTGTACCCCGCGGCGAGAAACACCCCGACCGGAGCGCAGTACCAGATGACCGCGGCGTTCGGCCCGATACCTTTCAGCTCCGGGAACTCGTACTGCGCCAGTCGCGCGAGATAGACACCCGCGACCGCGCTGGCGACCGCCGACACCACGATGCCCGCGGCGACGTACCCGATGCCGGTGTAGCTGACCAGCCGCATCAGCGACGGGAACCCCGGGAAGAACGCGGCCAGCGGCGCACCGGACGGCTCGCCATGGTTGTAGCCGAACTCGGCGACCGCCTTCAGGTGCCAAACGTCCCACTGCAACCAGGCGCGCCAGACGTTCGGGTAATCACTGCCACGGTTGAACAGCAACGGCGCCGAAATCGACAGTAAGAACAGCCCGATCCGGGTGACCAGCCACCACCCGAGCACCTCCCGGGCCTGCGCGGTCGGCATCCACCGCTTCCAGCCGACCCCGTCCACCCGAGCCCGCCGAGCCCGCCCGGGCCTGGGCTCACCGACGGCCAAGCGCTCAAACACGCCCACACCACCGCACACCACAGTCCACCCGAGTCACACCTCTATCGTCCCTCATCGGGGGATGTGTCAGTGGCGCAGCCTGTCACCTGCCCAGCCAGCGACGGCTACTGCGCGTCCTTCTTCCAATAGTTGTATTGATCGCTGCAGTACTTGAACATCGTCGATACCTCGTATTCGCAGAGCGTCACTCGTATGCGATCGATGCCGCCCACCAGATTGGGGTCACCGATCGTGAACGCCCCGAAATCAAGCACGTTGGCTGGCTCCAGAACCGTCCGAGTCTGAGTCTCGATCTTGGTGGATCCCTTGAAGGCATCGAAGACGGCCTGTGTCATTTGGCCAGTGTGGCCGGAGTGTTCCACATCGCCATCGATGCCCGCAGTCCGGCTGTACCAGTAGATGTACCCACCCGTATGCACGGAGCTCGATGCGCCAAAGACCCCGAACTTCGACCTTGGATAGTCGACCGGCAGTGCCTCGGCGGGCGCCGTCGACGCAAGCAGTGACAGGCTCACTATGGCTGCGATCGAGGTTAGGACTCGGTGGCGCATGGGCTTACCCCCAAGGGAGAACGCGGGAATCTATCCAGGACGGTGGACCACTCCCAGCGAGCCTACTGATGCTATTGGCCTCCGCCGGGTGTTCGCGGAGTGTCGGTGGGTTTGGTCGTCGCCCCGCCGGTCGGTAGTGACGGGAAGACCGGGGTCGTCGTCGGCTTCGTCGGCTTCGTCTTGGTCGGCTTGTCCGTCGGCGTGTTCGGGGGCGGCGTGTTGGGCGGCGGCGTGTTGGGCGGCGGCGTGCTCGGGGGCGGCGTGCTGGGCGGCGGGGTGCTCGTCGGCGTGTTCGTCGGCGGCGTGAAGGTCGGGGTCGACGTGTCCTTGATCTGATCCTTGTCCGGCTCCGTGAAGTCGGCGTCGGGCACGCCCTCCAGTGCGGGCTTCATGAACGCCAGCCAGGTCTTCAGCGGCCAGTTGCCACCGAAGAACGCCGGGTCGTCGCTGTACGGGTCCAGGTCCGATTCACCAGTGGCGCCGGCTCGGTACAGCACTGAGGTGGACTCCTGCGGCGTGTAGCCCGTCCACCACGAGGTCAGCGTCGCGGAGCCGTCCTTACAGCCGTCGCACGCCTTGTTCTTGGCACGGTCCTCGACCGCCACGCCACCCGCCGTACCGGTCTTGCCGGCGACCGCACGGTCCAGGTCCTTGGCGCTCTTGCCGGTGCCCTTCTGGACCACGTTCTGCAGGGCGTAGTTGACCAGGTGGGCGATCTCCGGCTCGAAGGCCTTCTTCTGCTGCTTCATGACCTGCGCGTCCGACCACAGCACCTTGCCGTCCGGTCCGCGGACTTCCTTGATCACGTGCAGCGGCGTGTACTTGCCGTCGGCAGCGAACGTCGCGTAGGCGTTCGCCATGTCGACCGGGGACGCGTACGCGTCCGGACCGAGCACCGTCGCCGGGGCCTGCCGGTCCTTCTCCAGTGTCTTCGATTTCGGGATGCCCGCCGCCTCGGCGGCGTCGACGACCTTGGAGGGACCGTCCTCCATGGCGTTGTCGACCAGATCGTAGAAGGCGGTGTTGATCGACTGCTCCGTCGCCTTCATCAGCGTGACGTCGCCGTAGTCGGTGCTGAGCTCGTTACCGAACTTCTGCCCCTGGACCACGATCGGGCTGTCACCCTGGTAGACGTCCCAGAGCGACTTCCCCTGTTCGAGTGCCGCGGCCAGCGCGAACGGCTTGAACGACGAACCTGGTCTCGCCTTCGTCGTCGCCCAGTTCAACTGACTCTTCAGGTAGTCCGGTCCGCCGTACATCGCCAGCAAGTTGCCGGTGCCGGGCTGCACCGCGGCCATCCCGATGTGCAGGCCCGCGTTCTTCTTCGGGAGTTCCTTGGCGGCAGCGAGCATCTTGTTCTGCTGGGTGTAGTTGAAGGTGGTGGTCACCTTCAGGCCACCGCCGGTGATCGCGTCCTCGTCGAAGCCGCGTTGCACCAGTTCCTTGCGCGCCATGTCGAGCAGGAAGCCGTTCGGACCCGCGTACCGGCTGCTCTTCTTCCGCATGTTCTCGAGGCTCGGCAGCGAGTTGCCGTATTGCTTCTCCTGGGCCGCGGTGATCGTGCCCATCTGCTGCATGCCGCTCAGAACGTAGTGGTAGCGGTCGATGATCCGCTTCTTCGTCCGCGGATCCGGGTCGGTGACGTCGAACAGCGTCGGGTTGTTCAGCACGGTCGCCAACAGGGCCGTCTGCGGGACGCTCAACCGTTTCGGGTCCTTCACGCTGAAGTAGGCGTCACCCGCGGCGGCGACGCCGTACGCGCCCTGACCGAAGTAGACCGTGTTCAGGTAGCCCTCGAGCGTTTTGCTCTTGTCCTGCTGCCGGCCGAGCTTGGTGGCGATGAACAGTTCCTTGAACTTCCGGGAGACCGTCCGCTCCTGGGTCAGGTACATGACCTTCACGTACTGCTGGGTGATCGTCGAACCACCCTGCAACTGGTCCCCGCGAGCGATGTTCACGCCGGCCCGGACCATGCCGGACGGGGAGATGCCGGGGTTCGTCCAGAACGTCCGGTCCTCGGCGGCGATGACCGAGTCCTGCACCCACTTCGGGATCTGCGCCAGCGGCACGGTGTGCCGGTTCTGCTCGTAGAACGATCCCAGCGGGTTCCGCTGGTCGGCGTACGTCACCGTGGTGGTGTTGGTGGCGAACTCCTTGTTCGGGTCCGGGATCTTCGTCGACTGGTACATGATGAAGAACGCCGCGCAGCCCGCGATGACGCCGAGAAAGAGGAGTGCGGTCAGCCAACCGAGAACCCGCAGCGCCCAGTGCTTCTTGCGCCGGCGGGTCGGTGCGGCCTTTCTACGAGCTTCACTCACAGTGCAATCCTCGACGATCTCGCGGAAGTCATTGCCCCACAGACTACGGTGGGTGTGGTAACGGGCCCGAATCCGCTCCGGATCGTAGCAACGCCGGGTCTCCCAAGCGAAAAGTGGTCTACGGGCACCGGAGTACTGACCCTTTACAACGTTGCAAGGTTGGCCTTGGCTGACGACTGTGATCCGCCTCTCACTGCTCGCCGCCGGCCTCAGTCTGCTGGCCACGTCCGTCACCCACGCCGCGCATGTGACCCACGCCGCGGCCCCGCCGGCCACCGGCTACGCCAACCCCGTCACCGCCGGGTACTCGGCCGACTTCCCGGACCCGTCGATGATCAAGGGCCGGGACGGCTGGTGGTACGCGTACTCGACCGGCGGTCCGTACGCGAAGGACGGGCACGACGGCGACTCGTACAAGATCGCCCGCTCCCGCGACCTGACGCACTGGGAGAAGGTGGGCTCGGTGTTCGGCGCGGACAACCGGCCGACCTGGGCCGACCCGACCAGCGGGTTCTGGGCTCCTGACATCCGCTACATCGACGGGAAGTACGTGCTGTACTTCACCGTCCACAACACCACGACCACGCCGGACAACTGGGACTACGCGATCGGTGCGGCGACCGCCCCGACGCCAGCAGGCCCGTGGGCCGACTCCGGCGCACCTGTTGTCGCGCCACGGCCAGCGTCCGGTGGTGGATTCCAGTGGACCATCGACCCGGCCGAGTTCACGGACACGGACGGTACGCGGTACCTGTACTGGGGCAGTTACAACGGCGGCATCCACGCCGTACGGCTGACCGCTGACGGACTGCGGACCGTCGGTGCCGTCACCGACGTGGCCCGCGACCGCTTCGAGGGTCCGTACGTCGTGAAGCGCGACGGGTACTACTACTTGTTCGGCTCCTCCTCGAACTGCTGCGCCGGCCCGACCACCGGGTACGCCGTCTTCGCCGGCCGATCCCGTAGTCCACTCGGGCCGTTCGTGGATCGACTCGGCAACGACCTGAACGCGTCTCGCACCGGAGGTACGCCGGTGGTCGCGTCGAACGGGAACCGCTGGGTCGGTACGGGGCACTCGTCGATCGTCACGGACCTGAGCGGTCAGCAGTGGTTCGCGTACCACGCGGTCGACCGGACGGACCCGTTCGTGACCAACTCCAACGGGTGGCTGCTCCGACCGATGCTGCTGGACCGCCTCGACTGGATCGACGGCTGGCCTGCCGTCAACGCCGGCGCCGGCCCGAGCGAGTCGAGCAAGGCCTCCCCAGTCACCACGTCGAGCGCCGTACCAGGCGACGTACGCGCTGAGGTTGACGTGACGGGATCCGGCCAAGGTGTGACCGCAGGCGGCGCGACTGCGGTCATCGACAACGGCCAGCTCCGACTGACGACAGCTACCGGTTTCACGCGGACCGCGCGTCTTCCACTGAATGTCCCAGGCACTGTCTCCTTGGAGGTCCGCGGTCACCAGGCGACAGCCGAGTTCAGCGAGGACCGACTCGGCGATGCCCTGTCCACCATCTCCGTTCCGGTCGCGCGGACCGGCGGTACTGCGAGCCCGGTCGGTGCAGCCGGCAACTTCTCGGTCGCACCTCTGTACAAGCCGGTCACGCGTGCTGCACCCACTCCTCGCATCGGTCAGGTCGACCAGCGGTACTCCGACGAGTTCACGCGCGGACTGGGCTCTGGCTGGACCTGGCGGAACACCAGTGCGGACGCCACGGTCAGCAACGGCGAACTGCAGTGGAAGACCGAGACGAACGACCTGACTGACAACAACACAGCAGCCAAGGCGTCTCTGCTGCTGCGTGATCAGCCGACTGGCGACTTCGTCGTGGAGACCAAGCTGAAGCTCGACGTCGGCACCGACACCGTGCGGAACTACCAGCAGGCCGGTCTGCTGGTCTATGTGGACGACGAGAACTGGATGCGGCTCGACCACGTTGCCGGTGGCACCGGCCGTTTCGTCGAGTTCGGCAAGCGGATGCGGTTCACTCCGGTCGGCGCTCCGTCTGTCGTCACGTTCGGCGGCGCGATGATCGGTCCGCCGGCCGAGACGACCTGGTTGCGGCTCGCGCACGACGTCGTACCGCAGACCGGTGAGCACCGGTACCGCGCTGCGTCCAGCACCGACAGGAAGAACTGGGTGTGGGGTGCGGCCTGGACGCTGCCCGCCGGTACGACGCCTCGGATCGGACTGGTGTCGCAGGGATCGTCAACGCAGACAGAAGCGCAGTACGGCAAGGCGACCGCGCAGTTCGACTACTTCCGGGTCATGAGGTGATGTGCGGCGCCAGTAGCGTCACGGCGATCAGTGCGGCGGGGAAGCAGGCCAGGAACATCGTGAACGTGTAGCCCATGATGTCCCCCGCCTTCAGGCCGAGGATGGCGAGCGTCGGCAGCATCCAGAACGGTTGCAGCAGATTGGCGCTCGCCTCCCCGAGGTCGTACACGACGACCATCCAGCCCGCGTCGACCTTGAGCTCGTTGGCAGCCTGCAGCACGTACGGCGCCTCGATGACCCACTTGCTGCCGCCACTCGGGACGAAGATGCCGAGCACGCACGAATAGATCGCGACGAGTGGCGGGAACAGGAACTGGTTGCTCGCGTGCACCAACCAGCCGGCCAGTCGCGCGGAGATCCCCGTGTAGGCGATCATCCCGAAGATCCCGCCGTACAAGGGGAACTGGAGCAGTACGCCGGCTGCCGCGGGAGCACCGTCACGCACCGCGCGCGCCATCCGCCACGGCCGCCAATGCAGCAGCAGTGCGAGCAGGAACAGGATCAGGTTGACCGTGTTGAGGTCCAGTGCGTTGAAGAAACTCTTCCCACTGAAGTAGCGGACCAGATAGACCGCACCGAGCAGAACGATCAGCAGACTGAACAGTGGTGAATGCTCCAACCAGTCACCAGGCCTCCGCGTCTCGCCCTCCTCCCGCCGACCGTTGTACGCCGACCCGCGGCCGATCAGCGGCCTGAGTTCGATCCCGATGTCGTCCGCGGTCCGCGCAGTGCCTTCGCCTGGCGCGATGAACCACGCCATCCCGACGCCGACGACGTACACGATCAGCGTCGCGACGAGTGCCTGCCAGGTGAAGATCGTGTCGCTGAGCGGGATCAGTCCGCTCGCGTGACCGCTTGCCTTGATGACTTCCTGCACCGGCGGCGGACTGCTGCTCGCACTCGCCACCTGCAACGCCGCCGAGCCGGACAGCCCCTGCGCCCAGACAGTCCCGAGCCCCAGGAACGCCATCGCGCCCAGCGCCCGGTAGTCCGCCTTCGGTACGTTCCGCGCCACTTCACGCGCCAGGATCGCAGCGAAGATCAAACTGAAAGCCCAGTTCAGGTACGACGCCAGCATCGCGACCGCGGCGACGAACGCGACCGCGCTCCGCGGGCTCTTCGGGATCCGCGCCAGCCTGGTGATCAGCCGCGCCACGGGTCCGCTGGTCGCGACGGCGTACCCACCGATGATGATCATCGCCATCTGCAGGGTGAACGTGATCAGCGACCAGAACCCGATGCCCCAGGCGTCGACCAGCCCGAAGCCCTTGGTCGCGGCCGGGTCGTCGGGGCGCTTCAGCAGCGGTTCGCCGGTGAGCAGGCCGAACGCCAGCACCACGAACGTGCCGACCAGGACGAATCCGAACGCGTCCGGCAGCCATTTCTCGGTGAAGGCGGTGAACCGCAGCGCCAGCCGGGCGAGCGCCCCGTCGGTCTCGACATCGGACTTGGCGTGCTTGGCATGGACGTCGGCCATGACCCTCCGCTCCTGGACCACGACTCTGGGTTGTCATTCGATTAACGCAGATCGGCGCCTGACGTAACAGGTTTCTGGGCGCGGCGGCCCTTATAGCTGACAAACGCGGACTTTGTTAGGGCTTGTCCACAGGCCTGGCGTCTGCTTACAGTGGCGGTGCGATGTATCGAACCGATACATCAGGTCATGACAAACTAGGACCGAGGGAGGTGAGTCATGGGAAACCGCGGTGGTGTCCTGGAGCTCGCCGTACTCGGTCTGCTGCACGAAGCGCCGATGCACGGCTACGAGCTCCGCAAGCGCGTCAACGCCCAGTTCGGGTGGGGACGCGTGCTGTCGTTCGGTTCGCTCTACCCGTGCCTGAAAGCGATGCTTCGCAACGGGCTGATCACGGCCGACCCCGGGACGCCGGAGTCGGGTCGCAGGCCCAAGATCGTGTACACGACCACCGCCGACGGCAAGGACTACTTCGCGCACGCGATGCACGAGGCCGGCCCGTCGGCCTGGGAGGACGACACCTTCGGCGTCCGCTTCTCGTTCTTCGGCCGGACCGATCCGGCCACCCGGTTGCGCATCCTCGAGGGCCGCAAGGCCCGGATGGAGGAGCGGCTGGCCAACTTCCGGGCGGCGATGAGCCGGACGGCGGAGCGCGTCGATGCCTACACCCTCGAGCTGCAACGGCACGGCCTGGAGTCGGCCGAGCGCGAGGTCCGCTGGCTGTCCGAGTTGATCGACGGCGAGCGGCGGCACCAGCGGCCCCCTGACAAGCACCACCCGCCTACTCAAGGAGATTCCAGATGACCTCGATCCGCGTAGCGATCGTCGGCGTCGGCAACTGCGCAAGCTCGCTCGTCCAGGGCGTGCACTACTACCGCGACGCCAAGCCCGAGGAGCGCGTCCCGGGTCTGATGCACGTCCAGTTCGGCGACTACCACGTCCGCGACGTGCAGTTCGTGGCCGCGTTCGACGTCGACGGCAAGAAGGTCGGCCTGGACCTCGCCGACGCGATCGGTGCCAGCGAGAACAACACGATCAAGATCTGCGACGTGCCGCCGACCGGCGTCACCGTCCAGCGTGGTCACACCCTCGACGGCCTCGGCAAGTACTACCGGGAGACCATCACCGAGTCCGACGCGGACCCTGTCGACGTCGTCGCGGCGCTGCGCGAGGCGCAGGTCGACGTCCTGGTCTGCTACCTGCCGGTGGGTTCGGAGCAGGCGGCCAAGTTCTACGCGCAGTGCGCGATCGACGCGGGTGTCGCGTTCGTGAACGCGCTGCCGGTGTTCATCGCCGGCACCAAGGAGTGGGCGGACAAGTTCACCGCGGCCGGCGTGCCGATCGTCGGCGACGACATCAAGTCGCAGATCGGTGCCACCATCACGCACCGCGTGCTGACCAAGCTGTTCGAGGACCGCGGTGTCACCGTGGACCGCACGTACCAGCTGAACGTCGGCGGCAACATGGACTTCAAGAACATGCTCGAGCGCGAGCGCCTGGAGTCCAAGAAGATCAGCAAGACGCAGTCGGTCACCTCGCAGCTGCGCGACGAGATCGAGCCCCGCAACGTGCACATCGGCCCGTCGGACTACGTGGCCTGGCTGGACGACCGCAAGTGGGCGTTCATCCGGCTCGAGGGCCGCAACTTCGGCGACGTCCCGCTGTCGCTGGAGTACAAGCTCGAGGTCTGGGACTCGCCGAACTCGGCCGGCATCATCATCGACGCCATCCGCGCGGTCAAGATCGCCAAGGACCGCGGCATCGGCGGCCCGATCCTCTCCGCCTCTTCGTACTTCATGAAGTCGCCGCCGGAGCAGTACGCCGACGACGTCTGCCGCGACCTGGTGGAGAAGTTCATCCGCGGCGAGGTCGAGCGCTGACCTCGTTCTGACAGCACGCCGCCCCGCACCCCTCCCGGGTCGCGGGGCAGCGTGCCATCATGGCGCCGGATGACCGAGATCCGTGCGTACCGCGACTCCGACGCCGACAGCTGGCTACGCTGCCGCCTGCTCGGCTTCTTCGGCACCGAGTACTTCGACGACGTCGTGGTCGACCGCCCCACGTTCGAGAACCCCGCGTATCGCCTCGTCGCGGCCGAGGACGACACGGTCGTCGGGCTGATGGACGTCGAGATCTTCGAGGACCGGGCAACGATCGACGTGCTCGCCGTCCATCCGGATCATCAGCGGCGCGGGTTGGCGTCTCAGATGCTCGAGGCGGTGCTGCCTCGGCTGAAGGTCGGCGTACTGGATGCGTGGACGCGTGGGGATGCGTCGGCGAACGCTTGGTACCAGCGGTCGGGGTTCGTGGAGAGCTTCCGGTATCTGCATGTCTACAAGTCGTGGCAGGACGACTCGGACGGCTTTGAGGCGCCCGACGGGGTGGACAAAGTGGTGTCTGCGTTCATGCATGCGCCGATGTCGGCCGAGGCCTCGATGCGGGAGCGGTTCGAGCGGGTGCAGGTCTGCCGGCAGTACGTCCGGGCGCTGTGACCATGCCGCTTCACGTCGGTTGTGCGCAGTGGACGCATCCCGCCTGGCCGCAGCCGGCTCGGGAGAAGCTGCGGTCGTACGCCTCGTGGTGCAACGCGGTCGAGAGCAACACCACGTTCTATGCGACGCCGTCGGTGTCCTCGGTGGCTTCCTGGGCTGCGCAGACACCGCCGGACTTCCGTTTCGTGGTGAAGTTGCCGCAGGTCATCAGCCATGAGCGACGGCTGACCAACGTCGACGCGGAGCTCCGCGAGTTCGTGAGCGCCGTCGAACCGCTCGGCCCGCGCAACCATGCCCTGTGGATCCAACTGCCGGCCGCGTTCTCCCCCACCGACCTCGGCACCCTCGCCGCCTTCCTGCACCACGCGCCCCGCGAGTTCCGGTACGCCGTCGAGGTCCGCCACCGTGCGTTCTTCGAGGACCCGGGCGCCGCCGCCAACCTGGAACGCGTGCTGGCCCGCGCGAACGCAGAATGGGTGCCGTTCGACACGGGCACGCTGTTCGGTCGCCGCCCGACGAGCCTCGCCGAGCGCGACGCCTGGATGAAGAAGCCGCGGGTCGCCCGGCGGACTCGTGCGCTCACCGGCCACCCGATCGTGCGCTACATCGGCCGGGACTCTGTCCACGAAACCGTCGAAGGCTGGGCGTACCTCGTCGAACTCGTCGTGACCTGGCTGTCCGAAGGGCGCTCCCCGACGATCTTCCTGCACACCCCGGACAACGACGAGGCCCTCAACCTCGCGCGCCGCTTCCACGCGACTGTCGCCGCAGCGGTGCCCACACTGGCGCCGCTCCCCGAACCGGTCGCCACCGAGCCGCCGACGCTCTTCTAGTTATCCACAGCTCCAGAATCGGCCGCTGATTTCGTGGTCGATCTCCGTATGTTCTCCGCCGACTTCACACCTCGGGAGGACATCACATGGAGCACCCCAGCGGTACGACGCCATACGCACCTGCCGGATCTGTCGCGACGGCCGCATCTGCCGCATCGGCCGGATCTGGCGCGCCTGTCGCCGCAGTCGCCGCAGTCGCGTCGGTCGCGCCCGTCGACGAGCGGCAGGCTCGGGCCGACTGGCTGATCACCGAGCTCGGGCGGCTCGCGGCCGACGCCGACGATCCGCACGACCAGGCCCGCTTCCGACGCACTGCCGACTCGCTCGTCCGGCTCGCGATCGCGTTCCGCTCGTGACCACCGCGACGACCGCACCCAGCCCTACCGTCCCGACCTCCGCCGCTGAACTCCTCGCCGCCAGCGGCGAGACCGCTCGCGTTCTTGCCGGGGCCGACCAGTCGGCGTGGAACGGGCGGATCGCCGAGGCACCCGCCGGTGTGCTCGGGCTCGCGCACTGGGACGGCACGCTCTATCTCGACCGCGAATCCATCCTCGATCCCATCCACCACCTGTACGAGCACGCCGGTGAGGATCACGCCATCCCCACCCTTGCCAGCTACCGGGAGTCCCTGGCCACACTGCTCCACGAACACGCCCACTTCCTCGGTCCGTCCGGCTCCACCCAGGAGTCGGCCCGCGAAGCCTTCCTCAAACCCGGCAGCCGGCAACTGGAGGAAGGCGTCACCGAAGCCTGGGCGCACGATCATCTCGACGAGTACATCCACCGACTAGGCATCGACAGAGTTGCTCCCGGCATCAACTCCGTCCAGGCGCCGGGGTACTACGCCGCGTTCGTGCCCGCCATTCGCAAAATCAGCGCCGACCTGGAGACCCGCAACGGCCTCCGCCGCGGCGAGGTCCTCGATCTCCTCAACCGTCAGACCGCTGACGGTCAGTTCCCCCTGCTGGTCGATCTCGTCTACAACTCCACCCGCCTCCCCGACCTGGAGCTGCCGCCTGGTGTCATCACCCGATCCCGCCTGGAAACCACCCTGCGTTCCGGCCTCACGCACCTCGAGGCCTACGAGCTCACCGCCCCCAGCTTCGCCACCGCCAAGTCCCTGTCCACCGCCGACCACATCCTCGACCACCTCGACCACGAGATCCGCTCCGCCGAATCCGCAGCCCTGTTCGGCCCAGACCCAAATGCTCTAGCTTTCCCACCACCCACGCGCCAGATGCTGACGCCCACTCGTCAAACCCCACCATCAGCTGAGCAGGTGCCACCCTCCGCCGGACACATCCCACCACCACACCACGCGGCCCTCACCGGCATCGCACCACCCACGGCAGCCCGCCCGGCCAACACCAACCTCCACCCCGCCCACAGCAACCCTCACGCCACGAGAGGAGGACTCCACCGAATCGCGTAGACCGCCCACGCCCACAGTCATCGCCGCTCGGACATGGCGAGCACGGTGACCGACGCGCGGCGGACGTGTGGCAGGCGGGGCGGACGCGTGGCCGACGCGCGGTGAAGGCGGTGGCAGAGGCCTGGGTGAGGACAGTGGTGGGTGCTTGGTGGGTGATGGGGCGGGTGGCTGGGCTTGGGCGTGGGTACGGTGGCGGCGCGGGGTGATGGAAGGAGTGCTGGATGGATTTGGTGAGTGAGAGTCGGGAGCTCCACGCAGGGCTTGTGGCGTTGCGGCGGGAGCTGCATCGCGAGCCCGAGGTCGGACTGGTGTTACCGCAGACTCAGGCGAAGGTGATGGACGCAATAGCCGGCCTGCCGCTGGAGGTGACCACCGGGAACGAGGTGACCTCGGTGGTCGGGGTACTGCGCGGTGGTGCGCCCGGGCCGACGGTGTTGTTGCGCGGCGACATGGACGCGCTGCCTGTAGTCGAGGAGACCGGCCTCGAGTACGCCGCCGAGAACGGGAACATGCATGCCTGCGGCCACGATCTGCACACCACGGGTCTCGTCGGCGCCGCGCGGCTGCTGAGTGCGCATCGCGAGGAACTGCGCGGGAACGTGATCTTCATGTTCCAGCCAGGCGAGGAAGGGCTCGGCGGCGCCGGGTACATGCTGCGCGAAGGCCTGCTGGAAGCCACAGGTGACAAGCCGATCGCGGCGTACGCGCTGCATGTCTGGGCGCAGGCGGCGAAAGGCACGTTCCAGCTGCGACCTGGCACGATGATGGCCAGCTCGAACCAGCTGCACATCACCGTGCGTGGGAAGGGCGGCCACGGGTCGATGCCGGCGACAACGGTGGACCCAGTGCCTGTGGTGGCCGAGCTGGTGCTCGCGTTGCAGGCGTATGCGACCCGGCGGGTGAGCGTGTTCGACCCGGTCGTGATCACGGTGACGCAGTTGGAGGCCGGGGTCGCGATCAACGTCATCCCGAACACTGCCCGCCTCGGGGCGACCGTGCGCACGCTGTCCGACGCGATGCTCGACCAGCTGACCCGGGAGTTGCCGGTGCTGGCGGAGCAGATCGCGGCGGCGCACGGATGCACGGTCGACGCGCGACTCGACCCGCAGTACCCGGTGACCGTGAACGACGCGGGGCGGACGGAGGAGACCATCCAGTCGCTGTCCGGGCTGTTCGGAGCGGATCGGGTGGAGCGGTTGGCGAACCCGTTGATGGGTGCCGAGGACTTCTCGATGGTGCTGCGGAAGGTGCCGGGCACGTTCGCGATGTTCGGTGCACGTCCGGACGACGTTTCCGCAGCGGAGGCGCCGTCGAATCACTCCAGCATCGTCCGATTCGACGACGCGGTCCTGGCCGATCAGGCAGCCGCACTGGCACACCTCGCCACGGGGCACTTGCTGCCGACCTGAGCTGGTGCACGCAGCACGACGCTGAGCTAGTGGGGGCGCAGCACGACGGCTGCGCCCGCAAAGGATGAGCCTGTGGCTGGTCGGTCCGCCAGAGACCGACCAGCCACAGGGGTCAGGAGGGCGAGATGCCGAGGGTGTAGGCGCCGCGACTGCCGTACGTCGAGTAGCCGGTGTTCAGCGGGTCGCCGTAGCCCACGTTGTCGATCCGCAGGTAGTACGTACCCGGCTGAAGGCTGCCGCTAACACTCGCGCCGAGGCCCGTCGGCGTACCGGCGTCGCTCTGTCCGGAGGCCGGGTCGTTGGAGGCGACTACGGCGCCAGAGCTGTCCAGTAGGTCCAGCTTGATGTCCAGGTTGCCACCGGTCGCGGCCGGGCTCGCCGTCGCGGTGTAGTTGCCAGCGGCACTGACATCGACGCGGTACACATCGGTGTCGTTCTCGGCGGCGATGATCCCCGACACCGGCGTACCGACGGTCAGCGCCGCAGCGTCGCCGACCGTGTCACCAGCCTCGTCAGCACGCAGTGCGAGACCGTGCGAGCCGACAACTGCGTAGTCGTCTTCCTTGTTGTTCGCGTCGGCGTACTCACCCTTGCTCCACTGGCTGATGCCGCGGTAGTACCCGACGCCCATGATCGGCGCCCAGGCGCCGTGCCCCTGGTAGTACCCGACCGTGGAGGTCCCGTCGTGACTGAGCCCAACGTTGTGGCCGGCTTCGTGCGATGCAGCCTCGGCGAGGTTCTTCGCACCAGTCCCGACACCCTTGGTGAACACCAACGCCGGCTGGTAGTAGTCGTGCTGGCTGGTGCTGTCGTAGACCCCGACATACGCGACGCCGCCACAACCACACCCGGACTGGTACCAGGTGTCCGGGTCGATCACCACGCGCGTTCCGTACTGCTCGTCCGACGCACCCGACCGGTCGATCGCGGACTGCGGCGGCTCCTGCGTCGTCACGTCCACGTCGAACGTCGCGTAGTCCTCCGCGACTCGCGCCCACACCTCGCGGACCACGTCCTGCTCGGCGGTGCTGAAGTTCGCCGGGTCACCATCGGTGTCGTACGCCGAGACGTTGACCGGGTCGACGCCCTTCGACGCGTTCCACGCAGTACCGGTGATGGTGTGACCGTTGAAGTCCAAGTAGATGACGCGGTTCGAGCCGGGTTTGCTGTGCAGCTCGAACGCCGGACCGGTGGCGCCGTCGACCGCGGAGCGCGCCCAGCGCGGCGAGACCTCGGGCGCCTTCTGCGCGGTGGTCAGACCGGGCTCGCGGAAGAACAGCTTGCTGTCGGCATCGAGCCACGCCGTCTTGTCGGTGGCCAGGATCTGTCGCAACTGGTCGCTCGGCAGGCCGTTGTGCGCGGCCACCTCGGCCAGCCGCGACTGGACCTTGCCGAGCGCCTGGCCACCGGCCAACGGCTGGGCCAGCAACTGGTCGATCGGCGTCTGCTGGGCATCGGCCTGGCCGCCGAGCGCGACGGCCAGCCCTCCGAAAACGACAGCACCAGCACACGCGAGTGCGCCGGTGCGGCGGAATGTGATCATTCGGGTTCCTCCTCACGTCCCCCCGCGGGCGGGTCCCCCCAAAGACCCGGGGCCGTCGATCTCGGTGGGATCGACGGCCCCGGGTGGCTCGGTGTCAGGCGGTGGTGACGCGCACCGTGTAGGCGCCGCGACTGCCGTACGTGGAGTAGCCGGTGTTGAGCGGATCGCCGTACCCGGTGTTCACGACCTTCAGGTAGTAGCGGCCGGCCGCGACCTGGCGGCTGATGCTCGCGCTCAACCCGGTCGCCGTCGCGGCGCTGGACTGCCCGGCCGCCGGGTTGGCCGTGGCGACGACGGCCCCGGAGGAGTTCAGCAACTGGAGCTTGATGTCCAGGTCGGCTCCCGTCGCCGCCGCGTTCGCCGCGAACTTGAACGTGCCGGCCTTCAGATCGATACGGAACACGTCGACGTCGGCGTCGCTCGCGTAGATGCCCTTCACGCTCGTGCCCAGCGTGAGCGCGGTCGCCGTACCGGTGCCGTTGCCGTGGTCGTCGGCCCGCAGCGCCAGCCCGTTCTGGCCGATCACCGCGATGTCGTCTTCCTTGTTGTTGGCACCCGAGTACTCGCCCTTGCTCCACTGGCTGATCGCCTTGGAGTAGCCGACGCCCATGATCGGCGCCCAGGCTCCGTGTCCGGCGTAGTACCCGACCGACGCCGTACCGTCGTGGCTGAGGCCGACGTTGTGGCCGGCCTCATGTGACGCGGCCTCGGCGAGGTTCTTCGCGCCGGTACCCACGCCCTTCGTGAAGACGAGCGCCGGCTGGTAGTACGAGTGCTTGCTGGTGTTGTCGTAGACGCCGACGTACGCGACCCCGCCGCATCCACAGCCCGACTGGTACCAGGTGCCCGGGTCGATCACCACGCGCGTCCCGTACTGCTGGTCGGTCGAGCCGCTCCGGTCGATCGCCGCGGCCGCCGGCTCCTGCGTGGTCACGTCCACGTCGAACGGCGCATAGTCCTCGGCCACCCGCGCCCAGACATCGTGTACGACGTCCTGCTCGGCCGTGCTCCAGTTACTGGTGTTCCCGTCGGTGTCGTACGCCGCGACCTTGACCGTGGCCGGCTTGCCGTTGGTGTTCCACGCCGTACCGGTGATCGTGTGGCCGGTGAAGTCGAGGTAGATGACCCGGTTGGAGCCGGGCTTGCTGTGCAGCTCGAAGGCGGGCCCGGTCGCGGCGGCGAGGGATTGCGTCGCCCAGCGCGGGGACGCCACGGCGGCGGACTTCAGCTCGCTGCCGGTGGCGACCGGCTCGCGGTAGAAGAGCTTGCCGGCCCGGTCCAGCCAGGCGGTCCGGTCGGTGGCCAGAATCTGGCGCAGGTTGTCGGCGGACAGCCGGTTCTGGTCGGCGACCTCGGCGATCCGGGACTGGACCCGGCCGAGCGCGGCCTGGCCCTGCAACTCCTGGCCGAGCAACTGGTCGATCGGAAGCGGAGCGGGCTGCTGGGCGTCGGCCTGGTTGCCGACGACCACGGCCAGCGCTCCGAGAGCGGCGACACCGGCGGCGGCGAGCGCGCCGATCCGGCGGGGGCGGGTGCGCATTTTTGGGGTCCTCCTCAGGGACTCCGGGAACTGACCTCACATCTCGTGCGTGGGCACGCACCCTCGGTAGCCTGCCGGAAAGTCCCTGCCGCTGTATAGATTCGTCTCGGGATTTAACGCCGACTTGGGAGGGGCTCCCGATGCGCTTCATGATGATCTTCAAGGCCAATGACGTCTCCGAATCCGGCGGGCTCCCGTCCGAGGAGAGCCTGACCGCGATGGGTCTGGTGATGGCCGAGATGGCGGAGAAGGGTGTTCTGCTCGCGGGCGACGGGCTGCTGCCGAGTTCGCACGGTTTCCGGATCCAGCTGGACGAGGGCAAGCGCCGGGTGGTCGACGGCCCGTTCACCGAGACCAAGGAGCTGATCGCCGGGTTCTGCCTGATCGAGGTGGCGTCCCGCGCGGAGGCGATGGAGTGGGGATGGCGCTGCATCGCGGCGGACGCGCTCGGCGCCGGCGACCGCGACTCGTCCGGGCTGCTGGAGATCCGGCCGGTGCCCACCGCCGACTACTTCGGTGACAACTACACCGCCGAGGCGCGCGACCGCAACGAGGACACGTTCCGGAGGGCCGCCGAGAACCTGGAGCAGTCTCAGAAGAGCAGCACCTGACGGATCGACGTACCGGCGGCGAGGTCGTCGAAGGCCCGGTTCAGGTCGTCGAGGCCGACCGTCGCGGTCAACAGGCGGTCGACCGGGAGCCGACCGGCCTGGTAGAGGGCGACGTACCGCGGGATGTCGCGGGACGGCACCGCCGAGCCGAGGTACGAGCCCTTCACGGTGCGCTCCTCCGCGACCAGGCTGACCGCGGGGATGCTGAACTCCTGCGACGGATGCGGCAGCCCGACCGTGACGGTGGTGCCGCCGCGGCGCGTCGCGGCGTACGCCTGCTCGAGCACCTTCGCGCTCCCGACGGTCTCGAAGGCATAGTCCGCCCCGCCCGCGGTCGCGTCCCGAATCTGCTCCACCGCGTCGGCGTCCCGCGCGTCGACGACGACAGTCGCACCCAACTCGCGGGCCAGTGCGAGCTTCGACGGTACGACGTCCACCGCGACGATCGGATGCGCTCCGACGAGAACAGCGCCGAGCAACGCCGACAGCCCGACACCACCGAGGCCGAAGACCACCGCACTACGCCCGGCCCGGACCTGCGCCGTGTTCACCACGGCGCCGACGCCTGTCATCACGGCGCATCCGAAGAGCGCAGCGATCTCCGGTGGCAACGACGGATCGATCCTCACGGCCGACTGCGCTGAGACGACGGCGTGATCCGCAAACCCGGACACCCCGAGGTGATGGTGGACAACACCGGAAGCGCCTCCCGCGCGGAGGCGGCCGGCGCCCGACAGCAACGTCCCGGACGCGTTCGCGGCAGCGCCGGGCTCGCACAACGCCGCCCGCCCCTCGGCGCACGGCGCACACCCGCCGCAGGCCGGGACGAAAGCGCACGCGATCACGTCACCCGGCGCGAACCCGGGCGCGGCCGACTCCACGACCTCGCCCGTCGCCTCGTGACCGAGCAGCATCGGCATCACTCGCGGCCGCGACCCGTCGATCACCGACAGGTCCGAATGACACAGTCCCGCCGCCCGGATCCGGACCAGCAACTCCCCCGGCCCCGGCGGCGCCAGCTCCACCTCTTCGACCCGCAGCGGCCGCGAGTCGGCGTACGGCGCCGGCAGGCCCATCTCCCGGAGTACGGCGCCGCGCACGATCATCCCGTGATCCCTTCGAGTGCCTCGCGGATCCGGTCCGGGACCGGCACCGGGCGGCGATCGTGCCGCCCGACGAAGACGTGCACGAACCGGCCGCTCGCGGCGGGCTCGTCGGAGCCCTTGCGGAACAGGCCGATCTCGTACCGCACGCTGGAGTTACCCAGCTGACCGCAGCGCAGGCCGGCGTCGACGACGCCGGGGAACTCGAGCGGCTGCTTGAACGTGCACTGCGAGTCGACGCACAACCCGATCACCTCGCCCCGGTGGATGTCGAGCCCACCGAGGCGGATCAGGAAGTCGTTGATGACCGTGTCGAAGAAGCTGTAGTACTCGACGTTGTTGACATGCCCGTAGACGTCGTTGTCCTTCCACCGCAACGTGATCGGCAGGTGGTGCGGATACGCGCTCCGGTCCATCCCGACAAACTACGGCTTGCGGCCGACACCGACCCAGAGGCTGCACATGATGTCGGTGAACTCACCCTTGTCGACCAGCTGCTGGGTCTCGTCGTCGGGGTACCAGCGGAACGGCGACACGACGCCGGGCTCGACCAGCTCGGTGCCGTCGAAGAAGCGGGTGACCTCTTCCTTGCTGCGCACCTGCGCGTCGCCACCGTCGGCCTTGTAGACGACCATCGCCCGCTCCCACAGCTCCGGCGCGAAGTCCGGCGTACAGTGCGAGAAGATCAGCAGCGAGCCTGGCGCGAGCGGCTCGACGAGCTGACGGACCAGGTCGTAGGGCTCTAGGGCGTCCGGCAGGTAGTGGAAGACGCCGACGATGCTGAGCGCGACCGGCTTGCTGAAGTCGATGAGCTGCTTGACCTCCTCGGAGCCGAGGATCGCCTGCGGGTCGGTGACGTCGGCCTCGAGGTAGGCGGTCTTGCCCTCGGGCTTGCTGACCAGGAGCGCGCGTGAGTGCGCGAGCACGATCGGGTCGTTGTCGGCGTACACCACGTGCGCCGCCGGAGTGATCTCCTGGACGACCTCGTGCAGGTTCGGGCTGGTGGGGATGCCGGTACCGACGTCGAGGAACTGGGTGATGCCCTGCTTGGCCGCGTACTTCGCGGCGCGGTGCATCCACATCCGGTTCGACTGGGCGGCGGTGCGGAAGCCCGGGAACGCCTGCAGCAGGTGCTCGGCCGCCTGCCGGTCCATCGCGAAGTTGTCCTTGCCGCCCAGGAAGTAGTCGTACACCCGGGCGCCGTGCGGGCGATCCAGCTTCAGCTGCTCGTACATCCGCGGGTCGACGTCGGCATCCTGCGATTCAGCCATGAATATCCCATCCGCGCTGCGGCTCAGAACTGAACAGTCATCGTAACCGGTGTGCAACGCACGGTGACACCGGCAGTTCGACACTACCGCTCCACGGAGCCACTGCCCTCAGCTCCGGCGCGTCTTCCGATGGCCTTTACAGAGGATTGAATTCAGCATGCGTTTCGTCCTGATCCCCGGCGCCGCGAGCACGTCCTGGCACTGGCATCCGGTCACCGACGAGCTCCGCGCCCGCGGGCACGAAGTGATCCCGGTCGACCTGCCCTGCGACGATCCGTCGGCCGGTCTGACGGAGTACGTCGACGCGGTTGTCAACGCCGTACCGGACGGCGAGGACGTCGTACTGGCGGCGCATTCGCTGGGCGGGTTCACGGGGACGCTGGTGTGCGAACGGCTGCCGGTACGAGAGTTCGTGCTGGTGGCCGCGATGGTTCCGGCGCCGGGTGAGCGGATCAGTCAGTGGTGGGAGAACACCGGCCACGCCTCGATCGAGGACGACGTCGACACGTTCTTCCACGACCTGCCGCCCGAGTTCGCGGCCGAGGCGCGACGGCAGCTCCGGGCTCAGTCCGACGGGCCGATGAATGATCCGTGTGGGTTCGAGGCGTGGCCGGACGTTCCGACGAGGGCGGTGATCGCGACCGACGACCTGCTGTTCCCGGCGGACTTCCTACGGCGGGTGACGCGTGAGCGGCTCGGGTTCGCGCCGGACGAAGTACCGGGGGCGCATTTTCCGATGCTCGGTCAGCCTCGCGCCGTGGTGGACTGTCTGCTAAACGCGAGGGGGCGACATGGGTGACGTGATCCAGGGGCGGCAGACGGCGGCGTACGACGGTGAGGTGGTCGTGTTCCTGATCGGGATGCGGGTCAACTCGGTGTTCAAGCCGCGCGAGTGGTTGCCGGTGCTGCGGGCGATGGGCCCGATGCTGCGGGAACTGATGAAGGACAAGGGCAGCGGACTGCTCGGGTTCCGGTCGCTGCCGACGTGGCGGGGTGTCACGCTTATCCAGTACTGGGAGTCGGTGGAGAAGCTGCAAGCGTTCGCGAACGACAACGGACGGACGCACCGGCCGGCCTGGGTCGAGTACTTCCGCAACTCCTTCAAGGGCGGCGCGGTCGGGATCTGGCACGAGACGTACGTCGTCCCCGCCGGCCACACCGAGACGATCTACGGCAACATGCCGCTCCTCGGACTCGGCAAGGCGCGCGGTGTCGAGCCGGTCAGCAAACGCGGCGAGTCCGCGGCCCAACGCCTCCAGCACACCGACTAGTCGCGGATCTCCAGGCCATCACAACACCCGCAGAGCGGCCCGGCCACGCGGGACGGCGTCGCACCGCGGGGATTGTGATGGTCTGGGCGTCCGGGCCTGCGGTTACAGTGCAGGCGTGCGGTTCATCCGGGACTTGTGGACGCTGCTGCAGCGGCGCGATTTCCGGCGGCTGTTCGCGGTACGGCTGACGTCGCAGTGTGGTGACGGGGTCTTCCAGGTCGCGCTGGCGTCGTACGTGCTGTTCTCACCGGAACGGGCGCCGGACGCGGCCGCGATCGCTGGTCTGTTCGCGGTCTCTCTGCTGCCGTACTCGATCCTCGGACCGTTCACCGGCGTACTGCTTGACCGCTGGTCCCGGCGCCAGATCCTGTTCGCCGCGAACCTGACCCGCGCCGCCCTGGTCATCGGGGTCGGCGCGCTGGTGGCGGTCGACAACGCGGGGGTGCCGTTCTACCTCGCCGTACTGCTCACTCTCGGCGTCAACCGGTTCCTGCTGTCCGGACTGTCCGCCGGGCTCCCCCACGTGGTCGAGCGCGACGAGCTGGTGATGGCCAACGCGGTCACGCCCACATCCGGTACGGCGCTCTTCCTCGTGGGCGGCGGGATCGGCGCAGGGGTGAAGCTGCTCGCCGACTCGGACCTGCTCGTCCTCGGCCTGACCGTCGTCATCTACACGGCCGCCGCGCTGCTCGCCCTCCGGCTGCGGCGTGACCAGCTCGGCCCGGACCTGAAGGGCGACGAGCCCGGCATTACCGAGGCGCTTCGGAGCATCGCGACCGGGCTGGTGGACGGCGCCCGGCATCTGCGCGAGCGCCGGCAGGCCGCGCTCGGTCTGGCCGCCATCGGCTCGCTGCGGTTCTTCTTCGGGCTGATGACGGTCTCGATGATCCTGCTGTACCGCAACTACTTCTACGGGGCCGGTCAGCTGGATCAAGCGTTCGGTGCACTCGCGATCGCGACCGGTGCGGTCGGCGCCGGGCTGTTCGTCGCCGCGCTCGTCACGCCGTGGGGCACTCGGGTGATGCAGCTGCGCCAGTGGATCACGGTGCTGTTCGTGGCCGCGGCGGTGGTGACCGCCGTACCGATCGGGCTGTACACCCAGCCCGCGCTGGTGATCGGTGGGTTCCTGGTCGGGTTCTGTGCGCAGGGCGTCAAGATCAGCGTCGACACCCTCGTGCAGACGGGTGTCGACGACGTGTACCGCGGCCGGGTGTTCGCGCTCTACGACATGATCTACAACGTCGGGCAGGTCTCCGCGGCTGCGATCGGCGCGGCGATCCTGCCCGACAACGGGAAGTCCTACCCGGCACTGGCGTTCATCGTGCTCGGTTTCGCAACCACCGCCCTGGTGTACGGGCGGCTCAGTTCACGTGCCGCGCAGCGCGGTGATGGGCTGGATGGCGGAGGCCTTCCAGGCGGGGTACGTGCCGGCGACCAGACCGATGAACGCACCCAGCAGGGGTGAACCGAACGCGAGGCGGTTGTCGAGGATCGGCGTCCAGTCCCGGATCCACGACACCCCGACGGTGAGCAGGACGCCGACCGCCGTACCGAGAAGTCCGCCGAGGAATCCGACGATCACGCTCTCCACCAGGAACTGGACGGCGATGTGTCTTCGGGCCGCGCCGAGTGCGCGGCGCAGGCCGATCTCCGAGATGCGTTCCAGCACGGACAGCAGCGTGACGTTGGCGATGCCGAGACCGCCGACCAGGAGCGCGACGGCGCCGAGCAGCAGGAACAGCGCGTTCAGGTCGGACTCGACACCCTTGCGTACGGCGCCCTGCTTCGGTGGCGCGTCGACGCGCAGCGTGCTCGGGTTGTTCGGCTGAATCGCGATCGGGGCCTGCTGGGCGATCAACTGCGCGGCGCCGACCGCGGTCCGGACCTCGACCGCGTCCGGCGACTCGAGGTCGTACGCCTGACGCGCCGTACCGTTCGGCATGATCACCGCGTCGTTGAGTTCGGCGCGACCGCTGACCGAGTCGAGGATGCCGATCACCGTGTACGGCTCGTCGCCGATGAACACGGCCGGCTGCGAGTCGACCCGGTTGATCCCGAGGCGCTCGGCCGCATGCTTGCCGAGGACAACCACTTTGTCGGCGCGCTGGTCGTGACCGTCGTCGAAGAACCGCCCGGTCTTCAGCTGCGCGCGGACGGCGTCCCACAGTCCGGCTGAACCCGCCATCACCTGAAGCGCCTTTCCTGCACCGCTGTCCAGGCCCGTCACGTTCTGGACCAGGTCGTCGCCCACCTCCAGGTTGCTGACCGTGCCGACTGCCTCCACGCCGTTCAGGCGCTTGATCCGGTCCGGCGCATCCCACGGCAACTGCGTGGCCGCTTCTCCTTCCTGCCCGCCCTTGTCGTCCGGCTGCACGACCACCCGGGTCGCCGCTGCCAGGTCGAACCGCTGCGTGATCTGCCCGGCCGCGGTCTGCCCCAGCCCGACCGTCCCCACCAGCGCGGCAACGCCCAATACGGTGCCGAGCGTGGTGAGGATCAGTCGGGTGGGACGCGCGGCGACGCCCGCCAGCGCCTCGTCCAGCAAGTCCCGCACTGCGGGCCGGGATCTCCGGCGCAGCCCGGGGTGCGGGGACCGGCGGACGAGTCGGCGGCGCAGACCGCGCCGGGACGTGGACGGCCCGCCGGCGGGATCCGGGGGGCCTGCTTGGGTTACCACTGGAGAGTCCCGTCGACGATCCGGACCTGCCGCTGCGCCCGGCGGCTGACGTGAGCGTCGTGGGTGATGACGGCGAGCGTCATACCCTCGCCATGCAGTTCGTCGAACACTTGCAGGATCGCCTCCGCGTTGGCACTGTCCAGGTTGCCGGTCGGCTCGTCGGCGAGCAGCAGACTCGGTTCGGCGACCAGCGCCCGCGCGATCGCGACCCGCTGCCGTTCACCGCCCGAGAGCGTGGTCGGCCCGAACTCCATCCGGTGCGCCAGCCCGACCCGCTCCAGTGCGACCCGTGCCCGCGCCATCCGCTCGCGCCGCGGAATCCCGACGTACACCATCGACAGTGCGACGTTCTCCAGGACGGTGCGGTGGTCGAGCAGGTGGAACGACTGGAAGACGAACCCGATCCGTTCCCCGCGCAGTACGGCGCGCCGCCGCTCGCGCAGGCTCATTGTGTCCACCCCGTCGAGCCGGTAGATCCCGTCGGTCGGGTTGTCGAGCAACCCGAGCAGATGCAGCAGCGTCGACTTCCCGGACCCGGACGGCCCCACGATCGACAGGTATTCCCCCTGCCCGATCGTCAGGTCGACCCCTTTGATCGCCCGTACTTCGGGCGGTCCCGGGAAGAACCGTCGGACGCCGATCATCTCGACCACCGGCGCGGGCAGCGCCACCGCGGTCGCGGTCATCGTCCGACCACCACTTGGTCGCCCTCGGACAGTTTCGCGTCGCCCTTCGGCGTGACCTGCGCGAACCCGTCGGCGGACAGCCCGACCGTGACCGGGACCAGCTCCACCTTCCCGTTCCGCAGTACCTCGACCCGCGACCCACCGTCCGACCCGGACGACACGGCAGCCACCGGTACGGCGAGGACCTTGCCGCTCGTGCTCTTCACCGGGATCGTCACGCGGACGTTCGCGTCCCGAAGCAGCGCCAACTGACTCGCGGTCAACGCGTTCGGTGCGACCACCACGTCGTACTGGTTCCCGTTCTTGGTGATCCGGAGGACCTTCGCGGCGATCGCGGTACCGTCGAGGTCGAGTGACGCCACCAGGCCGGCCTTCAGCCGCTGCGCGGTCTCCGCGTCGACCTTCAGTACGACGACCAGGGACGCGCCGCTCGCCGACATCACCACGCCGTTGACGGTGCCGCCGCGCTCGACCTTCACGTCGTCGACACGGCGCGGCAGCGTCTTCACGTAGACGATCTCGGACACCGGAAGCGGGGTGCCGGCCTTGGTCTCGGCCTCGCCGCGCGCGTCCTGAGCTTCGGACAGGTTCTCCTTGGCGTCGTCCACCGCACCTTGCTGCACCGAGGTGTCCTTCGCCTTGGCGTCCTTGGCCGCCTTCAGCTGGGACTGCGCCTGCCGGAGCTGCTTCTTCGCCGCGTCGACCTGCTTCTTCGCGTGGTCGACGGCTTGTTTCAGCTGCGGGTCCGCTTCCGGAGCGTCGTACCCGGCCTTCTCGTAGAGCTGCTCGACCGCGGCCGAGGTGTTGAGGTCGTACTCGTCGTCGACGTCGCCCGGGTCGAACCCGAGCCGGTCAAGCGTCTGCTCCAGCTGCAGCACATCGGGCCCTTTGCTGCCCGGGGACAGCGTTCGGTACATCGGGAGTACGCCGGCCAGTCCGATCACCGGTCGACCGGTGATCTCCAGCAGCGCCTTGCCCTCGGTGATCGTCGACCCGACCGCCGGCACCTTCCCGGTCACGACCGGCGGTGTCGTCAACCCGCTGGTCTCGACGCGGATGTTCACCGCGCCGTCGAACGACGCGTCACCCCGCCCGACCACCTTGCTCGACAGCGCCTTCCTCGCCACCGGCACGGTGATCTGGGACGCCTTCGGTGCCGCGGTCTTCGCGGCCGCGTCCTCGGGCGAGGTGATCCGGCTGCCGGCGGCGACGCCGATCCCGAGCGAGACGGTCGCCACCGCGGACACCCCGACCAGCACCCGGCGACGGGACTTGGGCGAAGCGGTCACCGGTTCGCCATCTCGTCGCGGTACGCCTCGAGCTCGGCCTTGTGCTGGTCGACGAACTCCTTCTCGGCGTCGTACTGCACCTTCTTGTACGCCTCGTCGTACCCCGTGGCCTTGCACTTCTGATCGGCGGTGGCGAGGTCGATCTCGAACTTGCGCAGCTCGGACAGCTTCGCCGAGTCGACCTTGTCGAACGACGGCGGGCCGGTGACCGTCTTGCTCGGGCCACTGCCCTTCGCCGGCGGCTGGTTGCCGGTCAGCGCGTCCAGCTTCTGCTGCACCTGCTGGCGGGGGTCCTCGGGCTTTTTGAAGCCCGAGTGGCCGGCGTCGGCGAGACAGTCCGACCATGCACTGGTTGCGTCGACGACGCGCTGGTCGGAGTCGATCCGCTTCTGCAACGCCTGGATGTCCTTGAACAGGCTGTCGAACTTCTTGAAGGCCGCCTGCCGGTCCTCGCCCTTGCCGTAGACCTCCTCGACCGCCTTGCCGCGACAGCCGAGGTCCATCTGGCCGCTCGAGCTCGGGCCGCTCCCCTGGACCACCACTGCACCGTTGCCGGTCGCGTTCGGTCCGTTGAGCGCCTTGTCGTACGCCTTCTGCGCGGTCGGCGACAGCGCGTTGCGGATCTTGGCGTTCGGGTTCGAGTCGTCGTCACCGGCCTTCGACCAGTCGATCGTGCTGATGCCGTACCCGTACTGCTCGGCGAACTTGTCAGCCGGCAGGTTGAACGCGTCGCTGAACTTGCTCTTCGCGTTCTGCTCCGGCGGTACGGCGACGTACTCGAAGCCGGCCGTCTTCATACAGGCGGCGGTGGCGTCCTCGACCTTGCGCTGCTTGGCGAGCTCCTCGTCGCTCGGCTGCTGCGCACCGCCGGCCCGCATCGCGACCCGGAACCCGGAACCGCCGGACGCACTGACGAAGCCGTCCCCCATGTACTCCGCGAGCGGGCTCTTGTCGCTCTTCTGGTCCCCGGACGCGACCGGCGCCTTGTCGTTGCCGCACCCGGCCAGCGTCAGGACGGCCAGTACGGCGAGAGTTGTTGCGGTTCGTGACGTCTTCATGGTGGTGGAGCGTGCCGTCGGCGCCGTGAAGAACCTGTGAAGGACCGGTTTGCACTTGATGCTCTCAGGCGATCTTCACAGGATTCTCATTCTCTTCAGGGACATTGAGGGCTATGCCAGCACGGATCCTCGTCGCCGAAGACGACCTGAAGCAGGCGGAGCTGATCCGGCGGTACCTCGAGCGGGAGGGGCACCTGACTGTCGTCGTGCACGACGGGCGGGCCGCGATCGACGAGGCCCGCCGGCGGAGCCCGGACCTGCTGGTTCTCGACGTGATGATGCCCAAGGTCGACGGTCTGGACGTCTGCCGGGTACTGCGGGCCGACCCGGACAACGGTCTCGAGGTCCCGATCATCATGCTGACCGCCCGCTCCACCGAGGAAGACCTGTTGCTCGGGCTCGACCTAGGCGCGGACGACTATCTGACCAAGCCGTACAACCCCCGCGAACTGGTCGCCCGGGTCCGGACGGTCCTGCGCCGGACCCGGATCCGCGCCGAGGGCGAGGTCTACCGGGTCGGCGAACTGGAGATCGACCCGGGCCGGCACGAGGTCCGGCTGGCCGGGACGCTGATCGAGCTGACCCCGGCCGAGTTCAAGATTCTCGCCTGCCTGGCCGCCTCTCCCGGCCGGGCGTTCTCGCGGCAACAATTGCTCGAGCACGCGTTCGGCTTCGACCACTACGTGTTCGACCGGACGATCGACGTCCATGTGATGAACCTGCGCAAGAAGATCGAGCCGTCACCAGGCGCACCGGCGTACCTCAAGACCGTGTACGGCGTGGGGTACAAGCTCGCGGACAAGGTGGTGGCGCGCAATGCGTCGTAGCGTGCTGGTCCGGTTCCTCGGACTGTCGCTCGCGGTCGCGCTCGGGGCCGTCATCGCGACCGCGGTGATCGCGACGTACAGCACCTCGGAGAAACTGCAGGGCGAGATCGACGCGAATACCGGCCAGCTGCAGGTCGACGGCGAGATCTACGGCGAGTTGTCGCGATACGCCTCGGACCATCCGACCTGGTCGGGAGTCGACAAACTGGTGCACGACCTGGCCGACAAGCTCGGACGCCGGGTCGCGGTGCGGACCGACGACGGTTCGGTGATCGCGGACTCGGCGCGGATGCTCGGCGCCGCACCCGACCTCCCGTCGGTGCCCGCGGCAACCATCGACGCGCGCAGCTCGGGCGTCTCGAAACTCGCCGGGTTGTCCGGCACGATGGCCGTGTACTCGGCGCGGAAGACCGTCGCGGCCGGTGCCGCGGGAGGGTTCGTCTCGACCGCCTCGGCGGCTCCGCCGTTCATCGCCTACCCCGGTTGGGGGATGACCGACAAGGAACAGAAGGAGCGCGAGGCCCTCGCCCAGCAAGCCGTGACCTGCTACGGAGCGAAGGGCAAGTCCGCGAGCCTCGCGCAGGCCGGCGGGAACGTCCCGCAGGTGATGATCGAGTCGACGCAGTCGCTGGCCGGCGTCCGCGTGCTGGAGAAGTCCGGCTCCGCCGCGAAGGACGACGCCTGCGTTCCGGCCGGTCTGTACGCCCCGAGCGCCAAGGCCAAGATCGTCAACGACGACGAGGTACGCCGGTCGACGGCCTGCCTGGACGCGGCGAACCTGAAGTACCAGATCAGCGACTTCGAGGGCCTGAAGTCGGTCGAGCCCAAGACCAAGGACGACCTCACCGACAAGTTCAACGACTGCACCACACAGGCCCGCGTCCAGGCGTTGACGCCGTACGTCGCTCCGCCCGCGAAGCTGTACCTCGGGGCGAAGAGCACGTTCAACGTGTTCTCGGGTGAGGGCCTGCTGCGGACGGCGGCGACCGCACTCGGCGTACTGCTGATCGCCGCGCTGGTGATGCTCTTCGCCGGACGGCGGCTCGTGCGGCCGATCGTGGCGTTGACCGGTGCGGCGCAGCGGATGCGCAACGGGGACCATGCGGCGCGGGTACCGGTGAGTGGCAAGGACGAGGTCGCGCGGCTCGGGCACGCGTTCAACGACATGGCGGAAGCGATCCAGCGGCACGACTTCCAGCGGAAGGCGATGGTCAGCGACGTCGCGCATGAGCTGCGGACACCGCTCGCCAACATCAAGGGCTATCTGGTCGCGTCCGAGGACGGCGTCGTACCGCTGGACCACGAACTCGTCACGTCGCTTCTCGAAGAGACGGGTCTGCTCGAGCACCTGGTCGCCGACCTCCAGGACCTCGCGCTCGCGGACGCCGGCATGCTTCGCCTGCATCCCGCCCCGCGTGACCTGGCCGAGGTCGCGCAGCAGGTCGTCTCCGCTCATCGCCCTGCGGCCGAGGCCGCGGCGGTCACGCTCGCTGCCGACGTACCCGAACGGGCGCCTGCGTCCGTCGACAGCGCCCGGATTCGTCAGGCGCTCGGAAATCTCGTGTCGAACGCGATCCGGTACACGCCGCCTGGTGGGCAGGTTGTTGTCGGCGTACGGCGGGTGGACGACGGCTACAGACTGACGGTCACCGACAACGGCACGGGGATCGCGGAGGAGCACCTGCCGCATCTGTTCGATCGGTTCTACCGCGCCGAGCACTCACGCAACCGCAGTACCGGTGGCAGTGGTCTCGGCCTCGCGATCACGAAGCATCTGGCCGAGGCGCACGGCGGTCACATCAGCGTCACCAGCCGCCTGGGTTCCGGGTCGACGTTCACCTTGTGGATCCCTGCGGCTGCCACACTGACCCCGTGACGCAGCCACCGAACTCCTCTTACGGCCCACCGAACGGTGGCTGGCAGCAACAACCCCCGACCTACCCCCAGCCTGGCCCGCCGTCCTATGGCCCGGGCTACGGTCCTGGCGGTCCTGGCGGTCCTGGTTATCGTCCTCCGCGCCCACGTCGCACCCTGCTGTACGTCGTGATCGCGGTCATCGCCGTACTGCTACTGCTCGGCGCCGGTCTCGTCGTCGCCACCAGCCTGACCGGCAACGACGACGACCAGAGCGGCGGCCCCACCCAGCCCTCCACCGCCCCGAGCCGACCGTCAGCGGAACCAACGTCTGCGCCGACCGGCGGTCCGACTACGCCGGGCACGACTGCCCCGCGGCTGACCGAAGCCACCGCGCTCGCCACCAGGTTCCTCGCGTACGTCAACGCGAGCGACCAGAAGCACGCGCTCGCTCTCGGCTGCGCGGACAGCCGACAGATCCTCGCCGGCCTGCTGGTCTTCATGATCGATCCACCGACCAAGCTGACGGTCAGCGGCCAGCCTGTCGCGATGCAGTCCTACTACCCCAAGATCTCGGTCCCGTTCTCCGGCACCACAAAGGGCCCCGTCCCGAGAACCGGTACCGTCGACATCATGGACCAGCCGTCGACCCCGCTCTGCGTGCGCCTCACGACGATGAACTGACCGGGTTCCCCGACGTGACTGCGCGGAAGGCCCGGCTCGCCGACGTCCACGAGATCGCGTCGGCGATGCCACACGTCACCAAGTGGGAGCGCGACGACGGCACCGACCGCCCTGTCTACCAGGTCGGCGGCAAGTCCTTCGTCTTCTTCCGTACGCCGCGCCCGGACGCGACCGATCCGGACACCGGCGAGAAGTACGACGACGTGATCATGATCTGGGTCGAGTCCGAAGCCGAGAAACTAGCCCTGCTCGCCGCCGACCCCACCCCGTTCTTCACGACCCCGCACTTCGACGGCCACCCCTCAGTCCTGATCCGCGCGAGTCACTTGGGCGAAATCTCCCACCAAGAACTCACCGAAATCATCCAAGAAGCCTGGCTAACCCGAGCCAGCCCCCGCCGAGCCACCACCTGGCTAGAAGCCCACCGCCTGCAGTAAGCCGAACAAGCGGTCTACTTGCCGTTGGTGTAGAACTCGGCGAGGCGTTGGACGGCTTCCTGCTTGGTCATGGCTCGTACTTCGGGTTCGGGGATGTGGGCCTCGGCGATGAGAGTTCTGACCACTCCGGCGGGTATGGACTCGGTCCGGGCTTGGGGACCTTGGCGGTCCGGGAGCACCTTGTCGTCGACACAGGCCCAGAACTCCCCTGCCGTGACAACGAGCTGGTCGCGGAGGATATGGGCCCAGATGGACGGGCCGTAGTCGGTGCGGTCGACCGGGTGGCTGATCCGGGTGCAAAGGATGCGGCCGTCGGTCAGCGCCAGTTCGTAGTTGACGTAGTGGGTGCCGCGCTTGCTGGTCGCGCGCAGGCGCTCGGCCCAGCCTTCGATGACGCAGAAGTTCTGGTGATCCGTTCGGGTGGCCGGCGGGCGTCGTTCGATCACGTCGTACCTCAGGCCAGCAGCCAGGCGTGGAGCTGTTCGTCCGTGGCGAGCGCGACGATCTGCACCAGGCCCCAGTTCTCCGCGTGGTTCGGGGCGAGGCGTAGGTGGTCGGCCCACGCGTCGGCGTACTCGCGGAGTGCGTCGACCATTTCGTCGGCCGCCTCGTCGAGCGTCGCACCGTCCGCGGCGACCGGGAGGCCTGGGATGAAGATCGACCAGCCGTCGTTCTCCGCGACGACCTGTGCGCCGGAGGGACGAACGCTGGTCAGGAAGTGCACCAGCCGATCGGCGTCGACGGCCGCCACCCGCCGCGCGTCCCGCGTGACCGTCGCGGGCCGCCCGTCATCAGCAGCATCCAAGATGTCCTTGAAATGCTCCCGCGCCTCCCGAGCGCTGCCGTACTCGACCTGCGGACTCACGACGACCTCCACTCCCAACCGTGTACACAGCGTACACCGTGCACACGCCCCGCCCGCGCCGACGTTTTAGGAGGGGGCCAGGGCTCGGGCGGTTGCGAGGGGGTTGGTGGGTGTGGGGAGGGTGGCGATGATGAGGGTGTCGAGGCCGTTCTCGAGGTAGCGGTTGATGTGGGCTCGGCATTGGTCGGGGGTGCCGTGGACGATCAGGTCGTCGATGAGGTCGACGGGTACGGCGGCCATCGCGGCGTTGCGGTCGCCGGCGGACCAGGCGTCGCGCAGTGGTTTCATCGCCTCGCCGCGGCCGAGCCAGTCGTGGAAGGCGGCGTAGCCGGGGACCGTGAGGTACGTCGCGATCAGGTAGCGGCCGATGTTGCGGGCCATGTCGGCGTCTTCGGTGACGCAGACGAAGATGCGGGCGGCGAGTTCCTTGTCGGGCCCGAGTTCGGCGCGGACCCGGCGGACGTCGTCCGCGGAGAGCCAGTTGGTGATCGCCCCGTCGGCCTCGCGGGCGGCGAGGCGGAGCATCTGTGGGCGGAGCGCCGCGAGCATGATCGCGGGCGGTACGTCGGGCGCCTTCTCCAGCCGGAACCGGTTGATGGTGAAACTGTCGAACTCCCCGTCGACCTTCTCCCCCGCGAACGCCTGCCGCAGGAACCGCAGGACGTCGCGGGTCCGCGCCAGCGGCGGGTCGTACGCGATCCCGTTCCACCCGGTCACGATCGTCTCGGACGACGCCCCGATCCCGAGCACGAACCGCCCGGGCGCGAGGTCCGCCAACGCCGCGGCACTCATCGCGAGCGCCGCCGGCCCCCGCGTGTGCACCGGTACGACGGCCGTCCCCAACCGCAACCGTGCGTCCCACTCGGACGCGAGCACCAGCGGCGTGAACGCGTCCGCACCCGCCACCTCCGCCGACCACAGATCGGTGTACCCCAGCGAGAACAGCTCAGAGATCAGATCCCGGTGCTCCCGCAGCGGTACGCCGGTCAGCGGGACCGTCAGCCCCCAGCGCAATCAGATCAGCTTCTTCAGCAGCGGCAGCGGCGCGAACCGCATCACCTGGGCCAGCGGAACCCACGGCCACGCCGGGACGTACGCCTTCGCCTTCTCCGCCTCGATCGCGGCCACCATCGCCCGTACCCCAGGCTCGGTGTCGACGATGAACGGTGTGTTCTTCACCCGCTCGTTCATCTCCGACCGGATGTAGCCGGGGTAGATCGTGCTGACCTTGATCGGTTTCCCGAGCAGCTCCAGTCTCAGCCCTTCACCGAGTGACGCGAGCCCGGCCTTCGTGGCGGCGTACGTCGTGACTGTCTTGGGGAACCCGCGCAGCCCGGAGACCGACGCGATCAGTACGAGGTGTCCGGCGTTCCGCGCCCGGAACAGCTCCATCGCCGCCTCGACCTGTGCGAGCGCGCCGACGAAGTTGGTCAGCGCGGTCTCCCGGTTCGCGTCGAACCGGCCGGTGCCGAGTGGTGCGCCCTTGCCGAGGCCGGCGTTCACGATGATCCGGTCCAGGGGCAGTTCGGCGTCGATCGCCCGGAACACCTCGAACACCTGGTCGTGATCGGTCACGTCCAGGCTGTGGATAACGATCTTGATCTGTGGATAACGCTCGGTCAGTTCGGCCTCGAGCGCCTTCAGCCGCTCGGTCCGGCGCGCGGTCAGCGCCAGGTCGTGGCCCTTCGCCGCGAACTGCCGGGCCATCTCCGCACCGAGGCCGGAGCTGGCTCCGGTGATCAGGATGTTCCGTCGCATCGGGAGTCCTTATCTGTACGTGAGCAGGTCGGCGCCGAGGTGGACGTGTTCGTTGTAGCTCACCACAGTCAGCCCGCCGCGCCCCGACACCACCTTGGTGATCGCGGTGTTGATCGTCACCGGGTTCAGCTTGGCCCACAGCCCGTCGCCGCCGGACAGCAGCCGGCTCACCACCGCGGCGATCGGCCCGCCGGACGTGAACACGAGCGCGGTCTCGCCCTTCCCGAGCCGTTCCGCGGTACGCCGTACCGCGGACTCGGACCGCTCGCAGAACGCGGTGAACGACTCGGTGTACCCGTCACCACCGTCGATCCAGCGCTGCGTCGCCGCGGTGAACATTTCCTGGAACGCCCGCTGGGGACGACCACCCTTCGCCAGGTCGGCCACCATCACGGCGTGCCGCTTGTACGCCGGTTTGTGCGCCACGATCACCTCCTGGTGATCGAACTCGTCGTACGCCGGATCGACCTCCGCGGTGAAACCGGCCAGCGACGCGGTCTGCTGATGCCGGCGCATCGAGCCTGACACGACAAGATCCGCCTGCACGTCCGCCAACGTCTGCCCCAGCCGCTCAGCCTGTTGCTCGCCGACAGCAGAGAGCTTGTCGTAGTCGCGCGCGCCGAACGACGCCTGGGCGTGCCGGACCAGATAGATGACGGCCACTCACGCCTGCCGGATGATCTTGCGGCAGCGCCGCTCGAGCAGGTTGACCGGGAGCCAGAAGTTCTTGAACCGCGGGTTCCCGGTCTGCTTGTGGTGGTAGCGGTAGTAGATCTGCTGCGCGATCACCGCCAGCCGGAACAACCCGAACACCTCGTAGAACGCCCAGTTGCCAGGCTCGATCCCCGACCGCTTCGTGTGGTACTCCACGATCTCGGCTCTGGTCAGCATCCCCGGCACATCCGACGGCTGCAGCCGGAACCGGCGGAACGCCCAGTCGTCATCGGCCTGCACCCAGTACGCGAGCGCACTACCGAGATCCATCAACGGATCGCCGAGCGTGGCCAGCTCCCAATCCAGTACGCCGACCACGCGCAGCGGATCGTCCGGCGCGAGGACGACGTTGTCGAGCCGGAAGTCGTTGTGGATCACGCAGGTCCGGACGTCGGCCGGCTGATGCGCGGCGAGCCACGCCATCACGCGTTCGTAGCTCGGCACGTTCCAGGTCTTGGCCTTGCGGTAGCGATCGGACCAGCCGGTGACCTGGCGTTCGACGTACCCGGCGCCCCGGCCGAGGTCGGACAGACCGGCCGCCTCGGGATCGACCGCGTGCAGTTCGGCGAGGGTGTCGATCAGCGTGAAGCCGAGTTGGCGGGTCTGCTCCGCGGTCAGGTCGACGCCCAGCGCGTGATGCCCCGGGATGGTGCCGACGACCCGCTCCATCACGTAGAACTCGGAACCGATCACCGCGTCGTCGTTGCAGTGCGCAACCATCTCGGGGACGTACCGGAAGACCGGCTTCAGGCCCTTCTGGATGCGGAACTCACGACCCATGTCGTGCGCGCTCTTCGCCTTCGTCCCGGCCGGCGGGCGCCGCAGGATCAGCTCGTGGCCGTCGTACCGCAGTAGGTAGGTCAGGTTGGAGGCGCCACCGGAGAACTGCTTGACCTCGGGAAGTCCGGCCGGCAGTTCGGTCCGGGCACGCAGCCAGGTGTCCATCGCGGGCACGTCGAACGCGTCCTCCGCGCGGACCTCCCGCGCGCCATCACCCATCCTGACCCTCGGCGCGCTGCCGGGCCCGCTCGGCGATCTTCCGCATCTGCCGGTCGTACAGCGGCCGCGCGAACTGCTTCGTCCGCCAGGCGATCTGTGCCGGCCGGTCCGGGATGATCAGCCGCTTCTTCTTCTTGATCCCGGCGAGTACGGCGGCCGCGATGTCGTCCGCCGACCGTGGCGACTTCTCGATCAGCTGCCGCGCGGTGGCACCCATCGCGGTGTCCGCGCCGCGGATCGAGTCGGCGAGATTGGTCCGGAAGAACGACGGGCAGACCACCGAGACCGTCACGCCGTACGGCGAGAGCTCGTGCGACAGCGTCTCGGACAGCGCGACCACGCCGGCCTTGACCGTGTTGTACGAGCTCATCATCGGTGGGTGGACCAACCCTGCCGCGGAGGCGGTGTTCACGATGTGTCCGGAGCGCTGCCGTTTGAACAGCGGGGTGAACGCGCGACAGCCGCGGACCACACCCATCAGGTTGATGTCGACGATCCGGTCCCACTCGTCCAGGGTCTCGACGTCGATCCGGCCGCCGGACGCGATGCCCGCGTTGTTCACCAGGATGTCCAGGCCACCCCAGTTCTGCTCGCACCAGGCGACCGCGGCATCCCAGTCCTCCGGCTGACGGACGTCGAGCTTCAGGTACGCCGTACCGCTGTCCGGGCCGTCCGCGGACACGTCGGTGCACAACACTTGGTGGCCCTCAGCAACGAACTGGGCGGCCAGCGCGGCACCGAGCCCACTGGCCGCACCCGTGACGAGGACCCGACTCACTTGCTCTCCTGCGCTGCGGCGAGATACGACGCCAACTCGATCTTGGCGATGACTCCACGATGCACCTCGTCGGGGCCGTCGGCCAGGCGCAACGCGCGGGCGCTCGTCCAGGCGGCCGCCAGCGGGAAGTCGTCCGACAGCCCGCCGCCACCGTGCAACTGGATCGCCATGTCGATGACGTCCTGCGCCATCCGCGGTACGGCGACCTTGATCTGACTGACCTCGCTCAACGCGCCCGCGAGCCCTTGCGTGTCCAGCAGGTACGCCGTCTGCAGGACCAGCAGCCGCGCCTGGTTGATCGCGATCCGTGCGTCCGCGATCCGCTCGCGGTTGCCACCGAGGTTGACCAACGGCTTGCCGAACGCCGACCGGCTGGTACCGCGCTCCAGCGCGAGCTCGAGGGCCTTCTCCGCCAGGCCGACCAGGCGCATGCAGTGGTGCACCCGCCCCGGTCCGAGCCGGCCCTGTGCGATCTCGAACGCCCGTCCCGGTCCGACCAGGATGTTCGCGGCGGGCACCCGGACGTCGGTGAACGAAACCTCGCCGTGGCCGTGCGGCTCGTCGTACCGGTGCATCGCGGGGAGCAGCCGCTCGACCTTCACGCCTGGGGTGTCGCGCGGGACGAGGACCATCGTGTGCCGCTCGTACCGGTGCGCGTCAGGATTGGTGAGACCCATGAAAATCAGGAGCTCGCAGTCGGGGTGACCGACGCCGGTGCTCCACCACTTGCGGCCGTTCACCACGACCTCGTCACCGTCGACGACCGCGGTCGCCTCCATGTTGGTGGCGTCCGACGAGGCGACATCCGGTTCGGTCATGCAGAACGCGGAGCGGATCGTGCCGTCCAGCAGCGGTTCCAGCCACTGCTTGCGCTGCTCGTCGTTGCCGTAGCGGAGCAGCACCTCCATGTTCCCGGTGTCCGGCGCGTTGCAGTTGAAGATGTACGGCGCGATGAACGACCGGCCGGTGAGTTCCGCGATCGGGGCGTAGTCGAGGTTGCTCAGACCTTCGGCGTACTGCTCGTTGCCCGGCTCGGCGGGCGGCAGGAACAGGTTCCACAGGCCGGCCGCACGGGCCTTCGTCTGCAGTTCCTTGATCATCGGCTGCGGCTGCCAGGGGTCACCGGCGGCCCGGATCGCACTGTGCAGCTCTGCCTCGACCGGCTCGATTTCGTTGCGCAGGAAGGCTTCTACGCGCACGATCAGGTCCTGAGCCCGGGCCGAAGGTTCGAACCCCATCAAGACTCCTCTCCCTCGCCTTGACCGTAGCTCAGCGTCTAAGCAATGCTCAATAGCATGGATCACCGACTGTCAGCGGAGGACCGCAAGAAGCAGCTGGTCAAAATCGGCCTGATGATGCTTCGTGACAAGCCGATCCATGAGCTGTCGATCGACGCGATCGCCTCGGAGGCGGGGATCTCCCGCGGCCTGCTCTTCCACTATTTCCCGAGCAAGCGCGATTACTACGTCGCGGTGATCTCCGCGGCCGGTCGGCGCCTGCTGCGGGTCACCAAGCCGGACGAGGAGCTCGCCCCCGAGCAGCAGTTGCGCGAGATGCTGATCCAGTTCGTCGCGTTCATCGCGCGCCGGCGTCCGGCGTACATCTCCTTCGTCCGCGGTGCCGCCGGCGGCGACGACTTCGCCGTCAAGGTGTACGACGAGACGCGCGCGGGCCTCACCAAGCGCGTCCTCACCTACATCGGCACCCCCGAGGTCGCCGACGAGCCGACGTCCCGCGAGTACCTCCGGATCCACGCCTGGCTGTCGTACGCCGAGGACCTCGCGATCGAGTGGTCAGGCCTCCCCGAGGACGACCGCCCGTACACCGCCGAATACCTGATCGATCACTCGATCGAGGCCCTCCACCTCCTCCGCAAGCTGTAGCTCCCGCGTCAGTTACCCGAGGCGGGCAGAAGTTCAGGCGTCAGGTCCGGGTCCGCCATGTCGGGGTCGAACGGGAACAACGGGCGCAGTACGCCGTGGTGGCCCAGGCGGAGCAGGTCCTGGTCCACGCCGCCGGGGGTCAGCGCCAGCAGCCAGTCGGCCGCGAGGTTGTAGAGCTCGGGCTCCAGGTACCCGATCTTCACGATGACGAGATCCGTCGACGCGGGGTCGAGGCCGAGCAGCGTGAAGTCGGCGATGTGGTGGTACGGCTTGCGGCGGCTGGTGAGGATCGAGTGCAGGCCGCCGACCTGGACGACGGCGGTCGTTCCGCCGACCGGGTCCTCGGAGATCGAGAAGACGGTGCCGGACATCTCGGCGGGGCCTGCCGGTCCGGAGTCGACCTTGCCGCCGGCGGCGACCTGTACGGGATTGCCGACGCCCGCCGCGACACACGCGGCGACGGCTTCGGCGTCGACGATGCTCGCGTGGATGGCAGTCGCCTTACCGGAGGTGAGCTCCTCGATCGTGAGCAGCTCGGCCAGAGTCCAGGACGTGTCGTCGGCGCCCCCGGCGGTCGGGTTGTCGCCGGAGTCGCTGATCAGGAACGGACGCGCCGTGCTCGCGAGACCCGCCTCGACGCACTCGTGCAAGGTTCCAGTGGGCGCGACGAATTCGAACCCGTCGCGAGCCTCCCAGTACAGACGGGCCAGCTCGTTGGCGCGCTCGGTGATCAGCGCCTCGTCGTCACCGGTGACGACGACGGCGGCCCGGCACCGCGGCTCGTCGGCCCACGCATACCCGACCCACACGGCAGCATCCAGTACGCCGGGCTCGTCCGCGATCTCGCCGACGCGGTGATAAATCGACTTCGCCGGCTCCAACCGCGTTGACGTCTTCTCGCCGGGCAGCAGCACCGGCACCTGGATCCACGCCTTCCCCGGCTTCCCCAGCCCCGACCGCAGCCGCTCGACCAGGTTCCGCAGCGCGCGCTCGCGACTCTCCATCGCGTCCTCGTGCGGCGCCATCCGGTAACAGGTGATCAGGTCGACCGCCGTACCGAGCTCGCGGGAGACGTTCCCGTGCAGATCCATCGACGCCGACATCAGGACGTCGGGGCCGAGCACCGTCCGGATCCGGGTGGCGAGGTCCGCCTCGGCGTCCTGGCGGTCGACCACGCTCATCGCGCCGTGGATGTCGAAGAAGAACCCGTCCAGGTCACCGGCGCCCTCGAGGCGAGTGATGATCTCGGCCGAGAGGTCGTCGTACACCTCCGGGAGCACCGCGCCGCCGGGCAGCGACCGCGCGTGCAGCAGCGGGACCCACTCGATGCCCTGCGCCCAGTCCTTCGCGAGGAACTCGTACCGCTCCAGCAGATGGTCCCCACGCCGTACGTCGAAATCCGCGAGGCCGGCGCGGTGCGGCGAGAACGTACTGGACTCGATGGCGATCCCGGCGATGCCAATCCGAAGGTTCATGTCTAAAAGCTGCCACAACCGAGCCGTTTCGCGCACTGCCTTCGGTTCAAATCTGGACAAAGCCAGCTGTCGAAACCCGCCTTCCAGCTTCGAGGTAGCAGCAACCAGAGAGGAAGGAACGGACATGACGAACGAACTGCAGCGACTCGGCCGCCTGGTCGGCACCTGGGAGGTCTCCGGCGGCGCGAGCGGTACGACGACCTTCGAGTGGATGGACGGCGGGCACTTCCTGGTCCAGCGTGGACGGCTCGACCACGACGGTCACGAGGTCCGGATGACCGAGATCATCGGGTACGAGCACCCGTTCGGTGGCGAGCGTGGCACCGAGGTGAAGTCGCGGGTGTACGACGCCGACGGGAACACGCTCGACTACGTGTACGAGCTGTCCGGTGACGAGCTCACCATCTGGGGCGGGTTCAAGGGCTCGCCGGGCCACTTCAAGGGGAGCTTCTCCGCGGACGGCGACCGGCTCACCGGAGACTGGGTGTACCCAGGTGGCGGGTACCACGCAACGATGGTCCGCAGCGCGGCCTGAGGGAGGAGACCGACATGAAGTACCTGATGCTGGCCTACGGGGACCAGTCGGGCTGGGACACGGTGGACGTGAACAGTCCGGAGTTCATCGCGGCGTGCAAGTTCTACGAGGACCTGGCGGCCGAGCTCACCGCGAGCGGGGAGTTGCTCGGGACGGAAGGTCTGGCGCATCCCGCCCTGAGCCGGACGGTACGCCGTACCGACGCCGGGCCCGTCGCGAGTGAGGGACCGTTCGCGGAGTCGAAGGAAGTGCTCGCGAGCTTCGCGATCGTGGACTGCGACAGTCACGACCGGGCGATGGCGATCGCCCACCGGATCGTCGAGGCGGTCGGGGACACGGTCGAGGTCCGGCCGATCATGGCCGGCCCCGAGGACCTGCGGCCGGACAACTGAGCATGGAGGAGCTGTGGCGCAGCCTGACGCCGCAGGTCCTCGGCGCGCTGGTCCGTCGGTACGGGCACTTCGAGACCTGCGAGGACGCGGTCCAGGAAGCGCTGCTGGTCGCGGCAGAGCAGTGGCCGGCGAACGGCGTCCCGGACGAGCCGCGCACATGGCTCATCCGGGTCGCCTCACGCCGGCTGATCGACCTGCTCCGCAACGAGGAGGCGCGACGCCGGCGCGAGGACGTCGTCCGTACGCCGGACCTCGCGCCCGAACCGGTCAGTGGGTACGACGACTCGCTGACCGTCCTGTCCCTGTGCTGCCATCCCGCGCTCCCGGTCGGGTCGCAGATCCCGTTGACGCTGCGGGCCGTCGGCGGTCTGACGACGAGCGAGATCGCGGCGGCGCTGCTCACGCCCGAGGCGACGATCGGGCAGCGGATCAGCCGCGCGAAGCAGAAGCTGCGCGGCCAGCCGTTCCGGCGAGCGGAGCCTGACGGCTGGGATTCGGTCTTGCAGGTTCTGTACCTGATCTTCAACGAGGGGTACACGAGTACCGCGGGTGCGGAGCTCGGCCGGGTGGAACTGGCCCGCGAGGCGATCCGGCTCACGCGGATGCTGCGCGAGCAGTTGCCGGAGGACGGTGAGGTCGCGGGGTTGCTCGCGCTGATGCTGCTGACCGACGCCCGGCGGACGGCGCGGACTACGAGCGACGGCGCGCTGGTTCCGTTGGACGAGCAGAACCGATCGCTGTGGGACCAGGCAGCGATTGCCGAGGGCACCGAGCTGGTCACTTGGGCGATGCGTACGACGCCACTCGGGCCATATCAGTTGCAGGCAGCGATCGCCGCGGTCCACAGCGAGGCACCGACTGCGGCAGACACCGACTGGCGACAGATCCTTGCCCTGTACAACTTGCTGGAGCCGCTGCTCGAGGGTCCGGTCGTCCGCCTGAACCGTGCCGTCGCGACCGCGATGGTCCACGGGCCCGCGGCCGGCCTGTCACTGCTGGACACGCTTTCGGCCGATCCCAGGGCCACTCGTCAGCACCGCTATCACGCCGTCCGAGCCCATCTGCTCGAGCTCCGAGGCGATCACGACGAGGCCGTGGCGACCTACCTGACAGCGGCCAAGCTGACCACCAACACACCTGAGCAGCGCTACCTCCGCAGCCGCGCTAACCGCCTGCGCGCGAACTGACAGGACCTGTCGAGCCGCGGAGTACCAGCAGGCGGGATCTAGCGCTGAGCCTCGATCCAGCACGTCACCGCGGCCGCTTGTTCGTTGCTCGCAGCAATGACCTGGAGACCCACCGGAAGGCTGTCAGCCGGAATCGGCAGGCTGACGGCCGCGTGCCGGGTGAGGTTCGCCAGGCGCGTGTTGTTCAGCAGCTGCTTGCGTACCTCCAGCCCGCCGTCCGCGGTGTCGGCGGCAGTAATAAGGGGTGCGGTAGCAAGGACGGTCGGCAGGAGTACGGCGTCGACCTGCTGCAGCACAGCATCCACTTCCGCGGTGATGGCTACCGCATGATGCTTCGCGAGCTCGTAGTCGGCCGGCTGCACCTGTGCAGCCTCACGCAGCCGCTGCCGCACATCAGGTTGGTAGCGATCCAGAGAGCGGCCACGGTGGTTGGCCGCTGCCTCCGGACCTTGCACATTGGCGGCGGTGACGAAGCTGTCCGACCAGTCGGGCAACTGCACCTCGACGACGTCAAGGCTCTCTATGAGGGCCGACCACGCACGGCTGACCTCAGGAGTGAGCTGCAGGTACTCCGGGTTCGCTACAACACCCAGGCGGGGCTCCCGAACCTCAAACGCCCCCAGCCCGCCCAGCGCGCTCAGCGCATAGGCCGCATCAGCTGCGGTCCGCGTGAGCACGCCGACGTGGTCAAGGCTCTGCGACAGCGGAAACACCCTGTCGACCGGCAGCGCGTCGTACGTCGGTTTGAACCCGACAACCCCGCACAACGCCGCAGGGATGCGCACCGACCCCGCAGTGTCCGTACCGATCGCCAACGGCACCACACCGGCCGCCACTGCAGCCGCAGACCCCGAACTCGAGCCACCAGTCATCCGCGACGGGTCATGCGGGTTCCGGCACGGTCCGACGCGGTTGGACGTACCGGTGCAGCCGTAGGCGAACTCGTGGGTGTGCGACAGCCCGATCACGATCGCTCCGGCCGCGCGCAGGCGACGTACCACCTCGGCGTCCTGTTGGCCGGTCTCGTCCATCGACGCGGAGCCGCAGCGGTACGGGAGGCCTTCGACCTCGACGATCTCCTTCACGAGCACGGGTACGCCGGCCAGCGCACCGCTCCGGTCATGAGCGGCCGCAGCCTTGCGTGCACCCTCCACATCGAGGTGTACGACGGCATTCAGCGCGGCAGCGTCACACGCCCGTGCCAACGCATCCTCGACCAGTTCGACCGGGTCGAGTGCACCGGCCCGGACACCTGCGGCGACTGCTTCGAGCGACCTCACGCGCCCATCAGACCATGGATCTCACGCCTCCCCCAGGCGCGAGAGGAAACGGAAACAGGAGCGTCATGCCGTGTTGCTACCGTCCGACGGCATGGTGATCGAGGGAGTGGAACTGCGCACGGCGCCGCCGACCGACCCGGACGTCCTGGCCTTGACCACCGCGCAGCAGGCCGAGCTCGCGGCGATGTACGGCGCGGACCAGCCGCTCGTCGCTCTGCACCCGGACATCGCGTTCACGCTGCTGGCCCTGGACGGAGCGCCGGTCGGCTGTGTCGGCCTGCAACCGGTCGCGCCCGGACTCGGTGAGATCAAACGGATGTATGTCACCCCGTCCGCCCGCGGTTGGGGGCTGTCGCGGGTGCTGCTGGACGCGGTCGAGGCGGCGGCGCGAACGGGCGGGATGACCCGGCTGCGGCTCGAGACCGGGACGAAGCAGGTCGAGGCGATCGCGCTCTACACGAACCACGGGTACGGCCCAACGCCGCCGTACCCGCCGTTCGAGAACGAGGTCGCCTCGCTCTGCTACGCCAAAGACCTCTAGAGGTTCAGGACCAAGTCGTCGCCGTCGCGGTGGAAGCCGAGGTTCTTCAGGTACGGCGTGGACTCGCGCATCCGGGGTGGCGCGAGGACCTGCCGGAAGCCCTGGTCGGTGAACACCTCGCTGCGCCGGTACACGAACTCGCCAGGCGTGAAGTCGCGGTACTTCGGCACCACGTAGTCGAGATCGATCTGCGCCCGGCCGGCGCCCGCGTCGTGCGCGAGGACGACGCCGACGGTGCGGTCACCGTGCTGGACCAGGAACGCGTACGGGCTCGCACCGGCCGTGAAGCCGGGGTTGAACCGCGTGATGTCCTTCTGATGCTGCTCGAGGACATAGCTCAGGTACGCGTCGGACTCGTGCACCGGCAGCACCAGGTACTCCGCCGCGTCGTGCCGGTGCCGCAGCAGCCGCCAGAGGTGCACGACGTTGATGACCGCCAGCACCGCGTTCATGCCGACCATCGGCCAGACGCCGACGGCGGCGTTGAAACCGACCAGGATCACGCAACCGATCAGGTTCAGCACCCGCAACCGCAGGATCCGGGTCTGCAGCAACGACACCACGACCAGCGCGGATCCACCCCACCCGATGATGCTCCACACGTCCACGGCGCGAGACTAGTGCTCGTGGACGACTTCCTGTTGCTCGACGGGGCCTTGTTGCGAACTGTCGATCCGGTGTTGCTGCGTGCAACCAGTTTCGGCCATTTCACCTCGCTGCAGGTCCGCGACGGTCAGGTCGACGGCCTCGACCTGCACTTCGAGCGTCTGGACCGCAGTACCCGAGAGGTCTTCGGCGAACCGCTGCCGGCCGAGCGCGTCCGCGCCGATCTCAGGGCCGCGCTGGACCAGGCGCAGTCCGGCGACCTGTCCATCCGCGTCAACGTCTTCGCCACTCATCGGCTCCACCTGCTCACCCGCGTGGGCGCACCGGTCACCCCGGGCACCCGACCGCTCCGGCTGCGCACCTTCCAGCATGAGCGCGCCGTCCCCCACCTCAAGCACACCGGCACGTTCGACCTCACCTACTACGCGCGCCGGGCCGCACACGAGGGGTACGACGACGCGCTCTTCACGACGAAATCCGTCGAGATCTCCGAGGGCTCGATCTGGAACATCTGCTTCGCCCGCGGCCCGCACATCGTCTTCCCGTCGGCTCCCGCGCTCCCCGGCATCCGCCAACAGGTGCTGCAACGCGGCCTGGATTCCTTCGAGACCGTCCCGGTCCCACTCGCCGAGCTCACGACGTACGACGCGGCGTACCTGACGAACTCGATCGACCCGGCGCTACCGGTCGCGTCGATCGACAGCGTGTCGTACGCCGATCACCGCGAGTCGGCCGAGGTGATCGCGAAGGCCTACGCGTCCCAGACCCCTCAAGAGATCTAGGAGCGCTCGGACCACCAGCGGAGCAGTGCCTCGCGGGCTCGCTCCTCGCCCAGCGGTCCTTCGTCGAGGCGCAGGTCCATCAGGAACTTGTACGCCTGGCCGACCTCGCGCCCCGGCGGGATGCCGAGGATCTCCATGATCTGGTTGCCGTCCAGGTCGGGGCGGAGCGCGTCGAGCTCCTCCTGCTCCTGCAACCGCGCGATCCGGGCCTCGAGGTCGTCGTACGCGACCCGCAGCGACTCGGCCTTCCGCCGGTTCCGGGTGGTGCAGTCGGCGCGGGTGAGGACGTGCAGGCGCTCCAGCTGGTCGCCGGCGTCCCGGACGTAGCGGCGTACGGCGGAATCGGTCCACTCGCCGTCGCCGTACCCGTGGAAGCGCAGGTGCAGCTCGATCAGTTTGCTGACCTGGTCGATCTGCTCGTTGCTGAACCGCAGCGCCTTCATCCGCTTCCGGGCCAGCTTCGCGCCGACCACGTCGTGGTGGTGGAACGTCACCTTCCGTTCACCCTCGAACTTCCGCGTCTTCGGTTTCCCGATGTCGTGGATGAGCGCGGCGAACCGAACGACGAAATCGGGCGTCGGAACAGACAGACGTGTTTCGAGATCGATCGCCTGGTCGAGGACGGTGAGTGAGTGCTGGTACACATCCTTGTGCCGATGGTGCTCGTCCTCCGCGTCCCGCAGCGCGGGCAGCTCCGGCAGCACGTGCTTGGCGAGTCCGGTCGAGACCAGCAGGTCGAGCCCGACCCGCGGGTGGTCGGCGCTGATCAGCTTCTCCAGCTCGTCGCGGACCCGCTCGGCGGACACGATCGTGATCCGGTCGGCCATCGCCTTCATCGCCGTCACCACCGCGGGATCCGGCGTGAACCCGAGCTGCGCCGCGAACCGGGCCGCACGCATCATCCGCAGCGGGTCGTCGGAGAACGAGTCCTCTGGGGTCCCCGGCGTGCGGATCCTCCGGTGCGCGACGTCCTCGATACCGCCGTACAGGTCGACGAACTGCCGCGACGGCAAGCGCACCGCCATCGCGTTCATCGCGAAGTCCCGGCGGGCCAGATCGCCCTCCAGGCTGTCGCCGTAGGCCACCTCCGGTTTGCGCGAGGTGGGATCGTAGGTTTCCGACCTGTAGGTCGTGATTTCCAGGACCCACTCACCCTTACGACAACCGATGGTGCCGAACGCCTTGCCGATGTCCCAGACATGGTCCGCCCAGCCGGACAGCAACCGCTCGATCACGTCCGGGTGCGCTGACGTGGTGAAGTCCAGATCCTTGCTCCCCCGGCCGAGCAGAATGTCCCGGACAGGACCGCCGACCAGGGCGATCTCGTGGCCGGCGTCGGCGAACCGGTGGCCGAGCTCGTCGACCACCGGGGCAAGTTCCAGCAACGCCTGGACGGCTCGCCGCTGCACAGCGGGCAACGATCCGGCGGAGGCTGACTGGTCGGCAAAGGGTGACACGGGGAACTAGGTTACGGTGACGGCGTGTTCAGACGGCGACTGAGGCTCCCCGCGGTGGCGGGCGCCTCCTTGCTGGTTGCTGCTTCGGCAGCGACTCTCGGTGTTCCGGCGAGTGCGGCGCCGGTCGACGAGCCGACCGTCCAGGTCACCATCGACTCGTTCGGACCGGTCGCCCCGAAGCCGAACGACACGGTCACGATCAAGGGCCGGGTGACGAACACCAGTTCGGTGACGTTCGACGACCCGCAAGCGCTTGCCTGTATCGACCGGACCCGGCTGGCCAGCACGGCGGCCATCGACGCGGTCTCCGCCGAGCAGAACATCCCGCTGAACGACCGGGACAGCTGCAAGAACCTGACCAACGACCCGCAGACTTTCCGGCCCTTCGAGCAGCCGCTCGCCCCCAAGCAAACGGTCGAGTTCACGCTCACCGTGCCGTGGAAGGAATGGCGGATCGCCGACGACACCGGCGCGTACGTCGTCGGCGTCACGTTCCGCGGCAAGCCGTCGAACAGCGATCGCGTGATGGCCGGTCGCGCCCGCACGTTGATGCCGGTGCTCGGCCCGCAACCGCTGAAGCGCACGGTCAACACCGCCCTCGTCGTACCGCTGCGGCACCGGCCGACGCAGCTCGGCGGCCAGAACTTCGCGAACGACTCGCTGGCCAGCTCGCTCGGACCGAACGGCTCGCTGGGCCGGCTGCTCGCGCTCGGCAAGCAGAGCAAGGTGACCTGGCTGGTCGATCCGGCGATGCTCAACGAGGTCCGCCAGATGGCGAAGGGGTACGTCGTCGTCGGCGACAACGGCCAGACCAAGCCGGGCAGCGGACAGGCGACCGCGACCGCCTGGCTGAAGGAGTTCGACGCGAGCCGGACCCGCAACCAGGTCGTACTGCTGCCGTTCGGCGACCCCGACGTGGCCGGACTGCTGGACACCGGCGAACCGCTGCGGCGACTCGTCGCGGAGGCCCGCAAGACCACCTCCGGCTATTTCCTGCCGCCCAGCTTCACCAACGGCCTGTGGCTCGAGGGCGGCGCCGCCGCCAGCCGCTACCTGTCCGAGGCGTCCGGCGGCTTCGCCGGCGTCAGCGACAACGACCTGAACCTGGTCAGCAGCTCCTCCTGGTCCGCCGCCACCCGCCCGGTCCTGACGTCGAACCCGGTGTACGACGTGCTGACGCCAGGAGGCACCAAGAGCGCGGTCCGGACGGTCATCGCGGACTCGTCCCTCACCAACGGCGGCCCGGACCCGGACACCGCCACCAGCCCGCTCCAGGTCCGCCAGCGGTTCGCGGCCGAGACCGCCCTGATCGCCGCGAGCGGCACGGGGAACGCGTCGGTCGTCGTACTCCCGCCGCGCGGCTGGGACAGTGACGGGACGGCCACCGCGGAGCTGGCGCACGACCTGGCGCTGCCGTGGATCAAGGCCACCGACGTCGCCGCGGTCGTGGCGGCCACCCCGAAGCCGCCGACCACCAAGGCGCCGACGGCTCCGCGCAGCAACGGCGTACTCACCGACAACCAGCTGGACGGGATCCGGCAGCTCGACGAGGCGACCAGCACCATGCAGAACCTGCTGGTCGACGAGAACTCGCTGCCGGAAGTGATGACCTACGCCCGGCTGCGCTCGGTGTCGCTGGGCTGGAACGGGTATCCGGAAGAGGCCCGGCACTTCACCGCGATCGAGCTCGGTTCGGTCAACCAGCAGCTCGGCAAGGTGCATTTGGTGAACGCCAGCGTGGACAACGGGCTCCGCAAGGAGATCAAGGTCAACCTGGCGGGCAGCAAGGGCACGTTCCCGCTGACGATCACCAACGACACCGACAAGTCGATCCGGGTCGGCATCGCGGTCACCGCGGCGAACCGGTCCGACCTGAAGATCAAGCAGCTCCCGACCGCGGTCCTCGCGCCGGGACAGAAGTGGACCCCGCGGATCACCGCGAGCGCCGAGCAGAACGGTCTGATCCGGGCCAACGCCCAGGTGATCACCGCGGGCGGCAAGCCGGTCGGCAGGTCCCAGGAGCTGCTGATCCAGGCCAGCCAGTACGGCAGCGTCGGCTGGATCCTGGTCGGCGCCGCCTGCGCCCTGCTGTTCGGTACGTCGCTGGTCCGTATCTACCGCCGGATCCGCAGCGAGCGCCGCAACCCGACCACAGAGACCGCAGAGACCGCAGCCGGTGGAGACACCGCCGAGGGCGAGGACGCTCCCGAGACGGCGGAGGCGGCCGGGGACGGTGTACCCGAAGCCACCGCGCCGGAGGCGGCAGCGGCCGAGGACACCACCTTGAAAGAAGGAGTCGGTTCGAAGGATGGCTGACCGCACCCTGCGATCCGCGGCGGTGATGGCAGCCGGAACGGTGCTGTCCCGCCTGCTCGGATTCATCCGGATCGCCCTGCTCGCGGCCGCCATCGGCACCGCGCTGCGCGGCGACATCTTCACCGCCGCGAACACGATCCCGAACAGCCTCTACATCCTGCTGGCCGGTGGCGTCTTCAACACCGTGCTGGTCCCGCAGCTGGTGCGCGCGATCAAGAACCACGACGACGGCGGCCAGGACTTCACCAACCGGGTGCTCACCTTCGGCTTCGTCGTCCTCGCGACCGTGACGGTCGCCTGCGTGCTGCTCGCGCCGGCGATCGCGGAGCTGTACCTGCCGAAGGAGCTGCACGACCCGTCCCGGGTGACCGAGAAGGCGAACATGGTGATGTTCGTCCGGCTCTGCCTGCCACAGATCTTCTTCTACGGCGCGTTCGTGCTGGTCGGTCAGGTGCTGAACGCGCGCCGCCGGTTCGGCCCGATGATGTGGGCGCCGATCGCGAACAACATCGTCGCCTGCGCGTCGATCGTGATCTTCCTGCTGATCTACCGGGTCGGCGACAACCCCCCGACGTACAGCCACGGCGAGGAACTGCTGCTCGGTCTCGGGCACACGCTCGGGATCGCGATCCAGCTGCTCGTGCTGCTGCCGTACCTGCGGATGAGCGGTCACCGGTACCGGATGAAGTTCGGCCTCCGCGGTACCGGTCTGGGACACACTGCCCGATTGGGCCTCTGGACCGTTCTCTTCGTCGCGGTGAACCAGGTGACGCTGGTCGTCGTCACGCAGCTGGCGATCGCCGGTAGCGCCTCGGACGACCCCGGCGCGAAGGCAGGTCTGTTCGCGTACAGCACCGCGATGCTGATCATCCTGGTGCCGCACGGCATCGTCACGGTCTCGCTGGCGACCGCCGCGCTGCCGCAGATGTCGGCCCTCGCGGCCGACGGCGACACCGCCGAGGTGGGCCGGATGTCCGCCCGGTCGATCCGCCAGACGCTGGCGATCGTGGTCCCGGCGGCGGCCGCGATGATCGCCTTCGCCTACCCGATCGTGACGCTGATCGCCGGGTACGGCTCGGGTAAGAACAACCTGACGCTGATGTCGTACACGCTGATGACGCTGGCGCTCGGCATCGTCCCGTTCACCATCCAGTACTTCCAGCTCCGCACGTTCTACGCCTTCGAGGACACCCGGACGCCGTTCTTCCTGCAGTGCGTGATCGCGGCGACGAACATCGCGGCGGCCGTGATCGGGGTCCGGGTCCTGCTCGACGAGGCACACCTGCGGTTCAGCGGCGTGATGCTCGGCGCGGCGTACGCACTGGCGTACCTGGTCGCCGTCCTGATCTCCCGGCCGGTACTGCGCCGCAGGGTCCCGCGCGTGCCGGGTGCCGGGATCGGTCTGCCGCTGCTCGCGATGGTGATCGCGGCGGTGGCCGGCGCCGGCGCGGGCCGGGTGGTGATCTGGGTGTTGAGCCTGGCGATCGACTGGTCCGGACCGATCGGCGCGCTCCTCGAACTCGTCGTCGCGGCCGTCGTGATGCTGCCGGTGTACGCCGCCGTGTCGCGGGTACTCCGTATCCACGAAGTCAACGACGTGGTGTCCATGGTCACATCGAAGCTGCCGATCGGGCGCTGATCCTGGACGCTTGTGCATTCGTGCACCACTTGTCAGGTCAGGGGGGCATGTGTCTCGTCATGAGACGCTCAGCACGCTCAGCGTTTCTTGACGAGGCACTAGCATGGGGGCTGCGATCAGGCCGCTGGGGCATCTAGGAGGGCGAAAGACACCGTGTCGAACCAGACCGTGAGCCCTGGTGCCTTACTGGCCGGGCGCTACCGGATCGCCGAGTTGCTGGCGGAGATCGACGGTGCCCGGGTGTGGCGAGCCGTGGACGAGGTCCTCAGCCGGGCCGTCGTCGTCGACGTGCTGCCGGTCGGCGATCCGCGGACCAACCAGCTCTTCGATGCCGCCCGCCGGGCCGCCGCGGCGAACGATCCGCGCTTCCTCCGGGTGCTCGACTGCGACATGCACGACGGCGTGACGTACTGCGTCCGCGAATGGGCCGGCGGCCGGACCTTGGAGCGAATGCTCGGCAGCGGGCCGCTGACCGGCCAGCAGGCGGGCTGGCTGGCGCGTGAGGTGTCCGAAGCCCTCGAGAACCTGCACCGCACCGGCTTCGCGCACGGCGCGATCAGCCCGGCGACCGTCGTGGTCACCGACGCCGGCGCGATCAAGGTGGTCGGCGTCGCCACCGAGGCGGCGCTGCGCTCGTCCGGCGCGGGTTCACCCGAGGAGGACGTGCACTCGCTCGGCGAGCTGCTGTTCGCGTCGCTGACCGGCCGCTGGCCGGGCCCGGCGCCGGTCTGGGGGCTCCAGCCCGCGCCCGTCGAGCACGGTCGCCTGCTGAGCCCGCGGCAGGTGCGCGCCGGCGTACCACGCTCGCTGGACGACATCTGCGACCGGCTGCTCGGCGACCCGCCGCGGCACCACGCGCCGCCGATCACGAGCGCCGCCGGCCTGTCCGCGGCGCTGTCCGGTGTCGTCGGCAGCTCGCACGAGCCGCCGAACCAGATGGACGAGACCGTTCAGGGCCGGCAGAACGGCAGCATCGACGACGCCACCCAGGTGGTGCCGCAGGCCGCGCCGCCGGCGCTCGACCCGACGCCGCAGCCGGGGTACGACTCGGAGCCGAACGGGTACCGTCCGCCGCAGCCGGCGTACGAACCGTCGACCGACACCCGTCCGGTCCGCCGCCAGTCGGCGCCGCCGAACGGCAACGGCCGGCGCCGCGACGAGCCGAAGCAGAAGGGCGGCTGGGGCGGCCGGATCCTGATCCTGCTCGCCATCCTGGCGCTGCTGTCGGTGATCGCGATGGCGCAGTTCCTGCTCAAGGGCGCGATGAACAACGACCAGGGCAGTGGCGACAGCGGCACCAAGTCGAGCGCACCGCCGCAGACCAGCACCACCCCGTCGGCGACCACCGGCGGCAAGGCGACGATCGCGGGCGCCAAGGACTTCGACCCGGACGGCGACAAGACCGAGCACCCGAAGGACGTCTCGAACACCTACGACGGCGACCCCAGCACGACCTGGACGACGATGTCGTACAGCCGGCCGAACCTGGGTGGCCTGAAGCCGGGCGTCGGGATCATCTACAACCTCGGCGCGAAGACGCCGGTGTCGAGCGTGGCGGTCGGGTTGCAGGGTGACGGCACGAGCGTGCAGCTGATGGTCCCGGTGGGTGACGCGACCAAGTCGCCGAGCACGATCGACGACTGGAAGGCGGTCGCGACCAAGGAGGACCAGCCCGAGGGTACGGTGACCCTTACCCCCTCGGCAGGCACCGAGACGCAGTACGTGCTGGTGTGGCTGACGAAGCTGCCGAAGGACGACGGTGGCAAGTACCGGGGCACCATCTCGGAGGTCACGATCCAGAAATGACCGCTCACGTGGACTCGGGCAATCCGCCGCCCCGGCCGGACGTCCCGCGCATCGGCGCGGACGAACCGGTACCGGGCGCGACGCAGCCTGCCCAGAGCGGTCCGGCCAGCTACGACGAGCTGGACGACCACGAGCTGCTCCGGATGCACGTGGCCGGCAACCCGGACTCGTTCGGGTTCCTGGTCAAGCGGCACCGGGACCGGATGTGGGCGGTCGCGATCCGCACCCTCGGCGAGCCCGAGGAGGCGGCCGACGCGCTGCAGGAGGCGTTCATCTCGGCGTTCCGGCGGGCGGACTCGTTCCGCGGCGACGCCAAGGTGACCACCTGGCTGCACCGGATCGTGGTGAACGCCTGTCTGGACCGGATCCGCCGTCGCCAGGTGCGTGCCGCCGACCCGCTGCCGGAGGACGAGGACCGGGCCGCCGAGCTGGCCGGACCGACCGAGGACGACCCGGCCGAGGTCCGGGAGCGCCGGCTGGACGTGCTGAACGCGCTGAAGCAGATCAACGAGGACCAGCGGGCCGCGCTGGTCCTGGTCGACATGGAGGGCTACTCGATCGAGGAAGCCGCCTCGATCCTGGACTGCGCCCCCGGCACGGTGAAGTCGCGTTGTGCCCGGGGCCGGGCCAAACTGCTCCCGTTGCTGCGCCACTGGCAGACCACCCGAGCGTCCGACGTACCGGAAAAGTCCGCCGCGGAAGCGGTGGGAACCGAATGAGCGGGTACACCGTCGAAGCGAAGTCGCCTGCCTCTGGCGACCGAGAGACTGATGCCTTCGACCGGAGTTCTCTTATGACCACGCTGCTACGGCCGCGCACCCAGCGACGGGAGGCGAGCCCCCGATGACCGAATCCGGTCTGCCGACCAGTGAGCACCTCGAGCACCTGGACACGGACACGATCGCCGACCTGATCGAGAACCTGCTGCCCGCCACCGAGGCGCACAGCGCTCGTGAGCATGTGAAGGCATGCCCCGAGTGCCAGCAGACGTACGACGCGCTGCTGCAACTGTCCTCCGACCTCGCCGAGGAGGGCCGCGAGGACATCCCGATGCCGGCCGACGTCGCCGAGCACCTGGACGCCGTACTGGTGTCGGAGTCGGTGTTGCGCGCGTCCACGGTCGGTGTGCACTCGCTGGCCCAGATCCGCGAGGAGCCACGCCGGCACCTGCCGAAGCTGCTCGGTGCCGCGGCCGGTGTCGTGCTGGTCGCCGCGATCGGCGTCGGCGTCGTGTTCGCCACCAAGGACCAGGCGAACGAGGGCGCCGCGAACACCGACCAGAGCACCCCGCCGACGGACGCGGTGACGACCACCACCGGCAACCTGGCTCAGCAGACGCAGAAGTGGCTCGACCACACGCCGGGCGCGATCCTGCACGGTTCGGCCGGCGAGCAGGCCTGCGCCAACGCGTTCGCCGCCACCCGGGGGAACGCGAGCGTCCGGCTGGTCCAGCCCGCCAAGATCGACGGCCGGCGGGCCACGATCGTCGGCCTGCAGGGCGGGTCGCCCCGCGAGATCCAGATCTTCGCGGTCACCGGATGTGACCAGCCGAGCGGCGTCGCGTCGTCGTTCTACGACACCTCGGTGACCCTGCGCAACCGCTGACACCAGATGCGGTACGGCGGCCCTCTCCTGGGTACCGTGGGAATGGTCGGCCTCTAGGATCCGTTGAGTACGACGTCACTGTCTCGACGACACGAGGAACGCCTGAATGAGCGACTCCACCACAGTTCGCAACGTCATCATCGTCGGCTCCGGCCCGGCGGGTTACACGGCCGCGGTGTACGCCGCGCGCGCCGCGCTGGAGCCGTTGGTCTTCGAAGGCTCCGTCACCGCCGGTGGCGCGCTGATGAACACCACCGAGGTGGAGAACTTCCCCGGCTTCTCGCAGGGCATCATGGGCCCGGCGCTGATGGACGAGATGCGCACCCAGGCCGAGCGGTTCGGCGCCGAACTGGTCCCGGACGACATCGTCAAGGTCGACCTGACCGGCGACATCAAGGTGGTCACCGACTCGGCCGGCACCGAGCACCGCGCCAAGGCCGTGATCCTGGCCATGGGTTCGGGGTACCGCAAGCTCGGCCTGCCGGACGAGGAGCGGATGTCCGGGCACGGTGTGTCCTGGTGTGCGACCTGTGACGGCTTCTTCTTCCGCGACCAGGAGATCGCGGTCGTCGGCGGTGGCGACTCCGCCGTCGAGGAGGCGACCTTCCTGACCAAGTTCGCGAAGAAGGTGCACCTGGTGCACCGCCGCGACGAGCTGCGTGCCTCGAAGATCATGGCGGACCGCGCGTTCGCCAACGACAAGCTGGAGTTCCAGTGGAACTCGGCGGTCGACACGATCCACGGCGAGGACAAGCTGACCCACCTGACGCTGAAGGACACCGTCACCGGCGAGACCCGCGAGCTGCCGGCCACCGGCCTGTTCATCGCGATCGGCCACGACCCGCGCTCGGAGCTGGTCAAGGGCCAGGTCGACCTGGACGACGAGGGCTACGTGCTGGTCAAGCAGGACAGCACCGAGACCAACCTGCGCGGCGTGTTCGCCGCCGGCGACCTGGTGGACCACACCTACCGGCAGGCGATCACCGCGGCCGGCACCGGCTGTGCGGCGGCGCTGGACGCCGAGCGTTACCTGGCCACGCTGGAGGACGCCGCGCACGCGACGGCCGCCGCGGCCACCGAGCCCGTCTCTGTCTGAACCTCACACATCACTGAAGGAGATACGCCCGTGGGCGAGAAGATGAACGCCGTCACCGACGCCGAGTTCGACCAGACCGTGCTGAAGAGCGACAAGCCGGTCCTGGTGGACTTCTGGGCCGAGTGGTGCGGCCCGTGCCGCCAGGTGTCCCCGATCCTCGAGGAGCTGGCGCAGGACCACGGCGACAAGATCACGTTCCTGAAGATGAACGTGGACGAGAACCCGGTCACCCCGAGCAACTACCGGGTCACCGGTATCCCTACCATCAACGTCTACGTGAACGGTGAGCTGGCCAAGTCCATCGTCGGCGCCAAGCCGAAGGCGGCGCTGCTCAAGGAGCTGGCTGACTTCACCGCCTGAGTTGCCTGAGTTGTCAGCCACACCCGCAAGGAGCAAGTCCTGATGGAAACCCCGCACGGCCTGTACCGGATCGGCGACAGCGGTGAGGCGGTCGCCGAGATCGTCGGCAAGCTGCAGAGACTCGGGCTGCTGACCGGCGGTCACGACGTCTACGACGAAGCGACGGCGCATGCTGTCCGGGGGTTCCAACAGCAACGCGGACTGATGATCGACGGGATCGTCGGCCCGCAGACGTACCGTGCGATCGACGACGCGCGCTGGCGGCTGGGTGACCGGCTGCTGACGTACGTCCCGACGCATCCGCTGAGCGGTGACGACGTACTCAGCCTGCAAGCCAAGCTGCAGGAGCTCGGGTTCGCGGTCGCCCGGATCGACGGCATCTTCGCCGCCGACACTCAGCGTGCAGTCACCGAGTTCCAGCGCAACATGGGCCTCCCGGCGGACGGCACCTGCGGCCCGTCGACGTTCAAGGCGCTGCAGCGGATCCGCCCGATGGCGACCGGCGGACGGCCGGACGCGCTGCGGGCCCGCGAGGCCGTGCGCGCCGCCGGACCGCGGCTGTCCGGCAAGACCGTGGTGATCGACCCGGGCCACGGTGGTTTCGACTACGGCTGGGAGGGCTACGGCCTGCGCGAGTCCGACATCGCGTACGACCTGGCCGCCCGGATCGAGGGCCGGCTCGGCGCCACCGGCGTACGGGCGTATCTCTCGCGCGGACGGGATCAGGGGCCGGACGAGCTGGCGCGGGCCGCGTTCGCGAACGAGACCGACGCGAACCTGTGCGTCTCGCTGCACGCCGACGGTTCGATGAACCCGGAGGCGCAGGGCGTCGCGACGTACTTCTACGGCAACGACCTACACGGCGCCTCGTCGAGTGTCGGCGAGCAGTTCGCCGGTCTGGTGCAGCGCGAGATCGTCGCCCGCACCGACCTGCTGAACTGCCGCACCCACGCCAAGACCTGGGACCTGCTGCGCCGGACCAAGATGCCCGCGGTGCGGCTGGAGATCGGGTACGTCACCAACCCGCACGACTCGGCACGTCTGGCCGACCCGGCGTTCCGGGACGTCATCGCGGAGGCGATCGTCGTCGCCATCCAGCGCGTCTACCTCCCGCCGGAGCAGGACGCCGCCACCGGCATGCTCCGCTTCGGCCAACTCACCGTCTGAGTAGTCAATCAGTAACACCTCGCCTACCCTGGGTTGTGAGAATCCAACCTGGGGGTGGCGATGATCCGGTGGCTCAGCTGTCTCGGTCTGTTGGCAGTGCTCCTCACACCGGCACCGGCTGAGGCCGCCGAAGCCGGTCGGCTGGTCGCCATCACCGACCAGGACTACGACAATCCGTCGGCGGCCCGGATCCGGTTGCTCGATCCGGCGGTCGCCAACTGGAACACCGCGGCCGCCCAGAAGTGGACCTGGTCCCCCACCAGCAGCAACGGCTTCTCCGGGCTGACGAGTGCCTGGGGATTGCCGTCGGATGTGAAGCTGCGGATGAAGGGCGGCGCGTACGTCGCTCTGGTGACGGACTCCCGTGGTCTCGCCGGGTTGATCAGCTATCCGGCCGGGAAGCAGCTGTGGGCCACCAACGTTGGCTCGGCCAACAACCCGCACAGCATCGAGCTGCTCCCCGACGGCAACGTGGCTGTTGCCGCGAGCAACGGTGGGTTCGTCCGGATCTACACCGCGTCGCAGGGCACGGCGTCGTACGTCGACTATCCGCTGCCCGATGCGCACGGAGTCCAGTGGGACCCGGCGCGACAACTGCTGTGGGTCCTCGGCGGCACAAAGCTCGCCGGCCTGAAGATCAGCGGTACGCCGGCCAAGCCCGTGATCACCGAAGGACCTGTCGTCACGCTGCCCACCGGCGGCGGCCACGACCTGACCCCGGTGCTCGAGAACCACGACTTGCTGTGGGTCTCGACCGGCTCGAAGGTCTACCAGGTGAGCAAGTCCGCCGCCGCGATCGTCGCGACGTTCGACCAGGCGGGCATCAAGAGCATCAACAGCATGCCGAACGCGCAGCAGGTCCGGACCAGCCCGAAGGCGGGCTGCCGGACCAGCTGGTGCACCGACACGGTCGCCTTCGCCGTACCGGCGGCGACACGGACCTTGACCGGATCGGAGATCTACAAGGCCCGCGTCTGGAGTTCGCGCTACGAGTGATCCTCGAGCTTGATCTTCGGAAGCACGCGGTCGAGTCCGCGTGGTAGCCACCACGCTCGCTCACCGAGCACCCGCAGTACCGCTGGGACGATGACGCAGCGGATCAGCAGAGCGTCCAGGAGCACGGCGGTCGCGAGACCGAGACCGAATTGCTTGAGCATCCGGTCCGGGCTCAACAGGAACGCGCCGAACACCACGATCATGATCGCGGCCGCCGCGGTGATCACGCTGCCCGTGGTCGCGAGCCCTTCCCGCACAGCGGCCCGGGCGTCCCCGGTACGCCGCCACTCCTCGTGGATCCGCGCCACCAGGAACACCTCATAGTCCATCGACAACCCGAACACGATCGCGAAGATCATCACCGGCACGAACGCCTCGATCGGTCCCGCCTGCGCACCGAACCAGCCCTGCTGAAACACCAGCGTGATCACCCCGAGCGAGGCGCCGATGCTCAGCAGATTGAGGAGGGCGGCCTTCACCGGGATCAGCACCGACCGGAACACCGCCATCAGCAGCAACGCCGATAGCCCGACGACCACGAGGACGAAGATCGGCAGCCGCTTGCTCACCGCCGCCGCGAAGTCGTCGGCCGCGGCGGTCGATCCACCGACCAGGTACGTCGCCTTGGTCGGCGACTCCAGCCTCGGCAGAGTGTCGTCCCGCAACCGCTGCACCAGATCGCTCGTCGCCGCGTCCTGCGGTGCCGACTTCGGGAACGCGAGCACCGTGGCGACCTTGCCGTCCGGAGTGATCTGTGGCGGCGTCACCGCGGCGATCCCCGGATCCGCGGCCAACGTCTGCCCCAACAACTGGGCCGCCGTCTGCCCGCCCTCGGTCACCACCACCAGCGGACCGTTGAACCCGGGCCCGAAACCGTCGGCCAACAGGTCGTAAGCGTTCCGGCTGGTCTTCGCGGGATCGTCCGTCCCGGCGTCCGCGAACCCGAGCCGCATCCCGAACGCCGGCAACGACAACGCCACCAACGCGAGAACCCCGAGCACCAAGGGGATCCACGGCGCGCGCTGCACCGCACTCGCGAGCTTCCGCCACCCGTCCCCCGGCGTACGGCGTTGTTTCGCGGCATGCTTGCGGACACTCCGCTCGATCCGCTTGCCGAACAGCGTGAGCAGCGCCGGCAACAGCGTCACCGCGGCGAGCATCGTCATCAGCACGGTCAAGGTGACGCCGAGTGCGACGCCTTGCAGGGAGCCGAGTCCCAACGCCAGCAGGCCGAGCAACGCGATCACGACAGTGCATCCAGCGAACATCACCGAGCGGCCCGCGGTGTCCAGGGCGACGACCTTCGCGTCCGCCTCGCCCTTCAGCAACTCGTGCCGGTAGCGCGAGAAGATCAGCAGCGCATAGTCGATGCCGACGCCGAGCCCGACGAGCAGCATCACTGGCGTCGTGTACTCCGGCACCGTGAACAGATGCGACGCGAGCATCAGCAATCCGACCGTACTGCCGACCGCGAACACCGCCGTCAGCAGCGGAAGTGTTGCTGCGAGCAACGATCCGAAGAGGAACACCAGGATCACCAGCGCGGCGAGGAGTCCGACACCTTCGGAAGCACCACCCGAACTCTCCGCGGCGTTCCGCGCCAGATCCCCACCGACCTCGACCTGCACTCCCGGCCGGCCGAAGTCCTGTGCGCGATGGATGATCGTCCGCACATCGTCGACCGGCATGTCGGCGACCGCGACATCCAGGCTCACCGTCGCGTACGCCGTACGTCGATCTGTCGACATAGCGCCAGGGGAACTGAACGGATCGCTCACCGATGCGACGTGCGGAAGGCCGCGGACGACCGCCAGCATCGACGTCACCCGGGACTTCTCCGCCGCGAGCCCGCCGTCGGCCCGGACGACGATCTGCACTGAGGCCGTGTCGCCCTTCGGCTGGTGTGCCTGGAAGAGGTCGGCCACCCGCTGGGAGTCGGTACCCGGCAGCGAGTTGTCGTTCTTGTAACTGGCGCCCACCACCGTCGCCGCGGCGGTGACGGCGGCGAGCACGAGCACCCAGAGCAGAAGCGCCAGGCCGGCGCGCCGCATGGCCCACCCGGACACCCGGTGCAGCAGGCCGGGCGGCGTCGACCGTCGGATCGGAGTGTCCACTGTCATGACGAGTCCTCTATAAGTAGATCGGCTACATGTTGCCTCTCGACATTAACACCCATATGAGTAGACTGGCTACATGAAGGCAGACGCGCTGCGAGGACACCTCGACCCGATGATCCTGGCGGTCGTCGAGCGCGAGCCGCTGCACGGCTACGCGATCATGGAGGCGCTGCTGGAGCGCAGCGGCGGCGAGCTCGACCTGCCGACCGGCACGCTCTACCCCGCGCTCCGGCGACTCGAGCGGGCCGGCTACCTGGCCAGCGAGTGGAGCACGGTGGCCGGCCGGAAGCGCCGGACCTACCAGCTCACCAGCTCGGGCACGAAGATGCTGGCCGCGGGCAAGCAGGACTGGCTGACGTTCCGGGCCGTGGTCGAAGGAGTGCTACGCCCGGGACAGGCGTAGGCAGCGCTCGGCCTGGATGCTGACCAGGACCAACGGCAGGACCACGAAGGTCCCGACCACGCCGAAGGCGGGGATGCCCGGCGTGTGCGAACTGGTGGCCGCCATCAACACACCGATCGCGGCGATCAACCCCGACCCGACCAGCGCGAAGAGTGCCGTGACCCGGCTCAGATGCTCGCGGACCACGGGATAGCGAACCCCGATCCCGGTGCCGAGAACCGCGAGTACGGCGCCGGCGATCGCGAACGTGCCGATCGCGCGAACCACGGTCTGCAGTACGTCGTTCAAAGCGCTCGCCTGCTCGGGCTCCTGCGTCCAGATCCACGCCCCGCCCTGCCAGACGATCGGCTGGATCAGCAACGCGAGCAACAGCATCATCGCCGTACGACGGCTTTGGCTGATCGCGAGTTCGGACCGGTACCCGGGCACGACGTCGCCCAGCTCCCCGAAATCCGCGACCGCTTCCCGCTCCGCGTCGTACCGCTGGAGGCCGTCGGACTCGAAGGCCTCGGTCGCGTCGGTCAGGTGGTCGCGTGCCTCGGCCAGCAGGTCCGCCTTGCGGCGCCGCGGCCCACTGAGCTGCTTGCTCAGCGCAGCCAGGTAGTCGTCGACCGGCGTACTGGGACTGGACACCCCTCCAGTATGGGGAGGACGCGCGGCCGTCACGTCCGGGGTCCCACTGACTCACCCCTGACCTTGGCCTTGCGCCGATGCCGCAGCACGAAGAACCCGGCGTACGAGATCAGCACCAGCGTGAAACCGACCACTTCCACGATCGGTGTCGTGCCTTCGGGCCAGAGGCGGCCCTCGAGGTAGTGGTGGATGTACCCGGACGAGTAGACACTCTCGCCCCCGAGCCGGCGGAAGTACTTCTCGGACGTGGTGACGGGGCAGTCGAAGCCGATCACCACGATTGCCAGGTTCCACACCACGATGGGCAGTTGTGCCCAGATCAGCCGCGGCCAGCGCCAGGCGAGGAAGCCGCCGATCAGGAAGAACAGCAGCAGTGCCGCGTGCACGACCGCAATGACATCGGCCAGCACACGCCAGATCACGGGACTACTCCGGTCCTGACCTGAGGGCGTCGCGGACCGTCGCCGGGGCCGGCGGCGAGTGCTCCGGTCGGATCGCGCCCATCAGCCGCTCGACGGCCGCCTCCATCTCGCTGCGCCAGGTGATCGTGGAACGCAGGTCGAGCCGGAGCCGCGGGTTCCGCGGGTGATCGCGGACGACCCCGAAGCCGACGGCCTGGAGGAAGTCGGTCGGCCAGACACAGCCCGGGCCGTCCCACCGCGAGTCCCCGAAGGCCTCGACGGCGCGGAAGCCACGCTTCATGACGTCCTTCGCGACCGCCTGGACGAGGATCTTGCCCAGCCCGAGCCCGAGGTACCGCGGCTGGATCCGGCCGGTCGCCAGCACCACCGCGTCCGGGCTCACCGGCGCGGTCGGGAACGCCTGGATCCGCGGCAGGTACGTCGAGGGCGCGTACACGGCGTACCCGGCGGGGCCGTCGTCGACGTACAGCACGATGCCCGCGGGACCCCAGTCGAGCAGCACCTGGGAGAGCCAGGCCTCCTTCTCCAGGCCGTTGTCGCCGTTCCGGTTCGCCTGGCGGGCGGCCACCGGGTCGAGCTCCCAGAACACACAGTCACGGCAGGGCGCCGGCAACTCGTCGAGGTTGTCGAGTGTCAGCGGTTCCAGCCGTCGGGCCATCAGTGCGTCCGGTCAGCGGTGCGGTGCGGCGGATGGCCTGTTAGCTTCGTCACGGTGCGTGTCGACCCGCCGATCATCGCGCGGCGGGCTCGGCCGCCGGTTCGGGGACGCGGGACGGGGTCCGCGCGTCCGGAGTGCGGGTCGCCCGGGGGGCGACGTACCGCTGTTCGACCTGCACGGAGGATTGCCGGCGGAACAGTTCCGCGGCGAATCCGGCTAGCACACCTAGCAACAGTCCACCGAGCGTCCAGCCGGCGGTCTTGCCCACGCTCATCCGAAATCCTGCCTTCCGGTTCCACCCTGCGGGCCACACCAGTCCGGCCGGCTGTCTCAACAGCCAGATTCCGGCATGGTCGAACCTGCCCCTATAGGGCATGGTAGTGAGAGGTCACGCCGATCCCCAGCCCCGCGCGGGGGTCTGCGTCGTAACCTGGTGACTTCCCCCTCGATCACCGTTGGAGTGGCCCTCGTGAGTGCTGACGTGCCCGATGTCCGGCAGACCCGTCTCGACAACTACGTCGAGGCGTACGCAGCCCGGACCAAGGGCATGACCGCATCGGAGATCCGTGCCCTGTTCTCGGTCGCCAGCCGGCCCGAGGTGGTCTCACTGGCCGGCGGGATGCCGAACATCGGCGGCCTGCCGCTCGACGTGGTCGGCGGTGCGGTCCGCGACCTGGTGATCGACAACGGCGCCACCGCGATGCAGTACGGCTCCGGTCAGGGCGACCCGACGCTGCGCGACCAGATCTGCGACATCATGCGGCTCGAGGGCATCGAGGCGCACCCGGACGACGTCGTGGTCACGGTCGGCAGCCAGCAGGCCGTCGACCTGGTCACCCGGGTCTTCTGCGACCCCGGCGACGTGGTGATCTGCGAGGCCCCGTCGTACGTCGGTGCGCTCGGGGTCTTCCGTGCCTACCAGTGCGAGGTCGTGCACGTCGCGATGGACGACGACGGTGTGGTCCCGGAGGCGCTGGAGCAGGCGATCGCGTCGGTGCGGGCCGCCGGCAAGCGGATCAAGTTCTTCTACACGATTCCGAACTTCCACAACCCGGCCGGTGTCTCGCTGTCCGACGAGCGGCGCCGGCGGGTGCTGGAGATCTGTCAGCGCGCCGAGCTGCTGATCCTGGAGGACAACCCGTACGGGTTGCTCGGGTTCGACGGTGAGCCGCAGCGGGCGTTGCGGGCGGACGACCGCGAAGGCGTGATCTACCTCGGCTCGTTCTCCAAGACGTTCGCCCCGGGGTTTCGCGTCGGCTGGGCGGTCGCGCCGCACGCCGTACGCGAGAAGCTCGTGCTGGCGCAGGAGTCCGCGACGCTGTGCCCACCCGTGTTCAGTCAGCTGGCGATCTCGTCGTACCTGAAGAGGCATGACTGGATGGGGCAGGTGAAGCAGTTCCGGGAGATGTACCGCGAGCGCCGGGACGCGATGCTCGCGGCGCTCACCGAAAAGATGCCGGCGGCAACGACCTGGACACGGCCGCGCGGTGGCTTCTACGTCTGGCTGACGTTGCCGGAAGGCCTCGACGCGAAGGCGATGCTCCCCCGAGCCGTCACCGCGCGGGTCGCGTACGTGCCCGGTACGGCGTTCTTCGCCGACGGTTTCGGCTCGCAGTGCATGCGGCTGTCGTACTGTCATCCGACGCCGGAACGGATCACCGAAGGCGTCGGCAGGCTGGCCGCGGTGATCCACGAGGAGCTCGAGCTCCGCGAGACGTTCGGCCCGCTGCCACCCGGCGCAGGCCGTGAGTACGACGCTCCCGGGCCGGAGCTCAGTTAGACCAACAGCGCAAAGGTTGCGCAATGGATCTGCGGGCGGCCGTGGGTCCCTGACACGCTAGCGGTACCGTTCCAGTGGGCCTCGGGACCGGCGACCGTGCCGGAGTCGCCCACGAGTGATCGGGATATTTGTGATGAGTGATCTGGGTCGAGTGCTGGTACTGGCCGGTGGACTGTCGCACGAGCGCGACGTCTCGCTGCGGTCCGGCCGGCGGGTGGCGGACGCCCTGCGCAGTGTCGGCGTAGAGGTCGAGCAGCGGGATGTCGATGCCTCCCTGGTCGATCGGCTGCGCAACGATCCGCCGGACGCGGTCTTCCCCGTGCTGCACGGCGTCACGGGTGAGGACGGCGCACTCCGCCAGGTCCTCGACCTGTACGGCGTTCCGTACGTCGGCGCCGACGCGGCGGCCTGCCGCACGGCCTTCGACAAGCCGGTCGCTGCGACCGTCGTCGGCGCCGCGGGGCTGCGCACGCCGGAGTCCGTCGTGCTCGGGCACGACACGTTCCGCGAATTGGGCGCCGCGTCGCTGATGGAGGCGGTGATCAAGCAGATCGGTCTGCCGCTGGTCGTGAAGCCGGCTCGTGGTGGATCCGCGCTCGGCGCGTCGATCGTGCGGACGGCCGAAGAGCTCCCGTCCGCGATGGTGAACTGCTACGCCTACGGGCCGGTGGCGTTGATCGAGCAGTACATCGACGGCACCGAGGTGGCCGTCACGGTGGTCGACACCGGTGACGGACCGCGGGCGTTGCCGGCGGTCGAGATCCGCCCGGATTCGGGGTTCTACGACTACGAGGCGCGGTACACGGCGGGTGCGACCCAGTTCGTCGTACCTGCTCGGCTGGAGCCTGAGGTGGCCGGTGCGTGCGCTGCTGCCGCCGTCCAGGCGCACCAGGCGCTGGGCCTGCGTGACCTCTCCCGGTCGGACCTGGTCGTGGACGCGGCCGGTGTGCCGTGGTTCCTCGAGGTGAACGTGGCGCCGGGGATGACGGAGACGTCGTTGGTCCCGCTCGCGGCCGAGGCCGCCGGGATCGAGCTCGGTGTGCTCTGCCGCGATCTGCTCGCCACTGCTGCAGCCCGCTGAAGGTTGTGATGGCGGAGCAACCACTGTGGCGGACCGTGGCGACGCCGCGGTGGTTGGGTCTGTTGCTGCTGGCACTGGTGCTCGCCGGTGTGATGTCGGTGATGGGCGTGTGGCAGTTGGGCGTCTATCAGTCCAAGACCGACGCCGCGACCGCCAAGCGCGCTGAGGCGGCTCCGGTCGCACTGCAGTCGTTGTTCTCCATCGACGAAGGCCTGCCGGCGAAGGCTGTCGGCCGCCGGGTGACCATCGACGGGACCTGGGGTCCGGCGGCCGACCAGGTACTCATCGCGGACCGCTCGCAGAACGGGCGGAACGGGTTCTGGGTGGTTTCGCCGCTGAAGGTCTCCGGCGACGGAGCGGTGATGGTGGTCCGCGGCTGGGTTGCGACGGTGTCCGATCCGGCCGCGAAAGCGCCGTCGGGTCCTGCGCGACTGACCGGGTCCGTGGTGGCGTCCGAGGCCGAGGACTCGTCGGGCGACGCGGCCAAGGGTCGGGTGCTGTCGTCGCTGCGGATCCCGACGATCGTGCACCTGGTGAACTACCGGGTGTACGACGCGTTCGTCGTACAGACCGCGGTGGACTCCGGCGTCGTACCGTCGCCTGCGCCGCAAGCCGTCGTACCGCCTCCGCCGCCGACGGACCATGCCGGGTTGCGGAACATCGCCTACGCGTTCCAGTGGTGGATCTTCGCGGCGTTCACGCTGTGGATGTGGGTGCGGATGGTGCTGGACGCACACCGGTCCCCCGACGAGGACGAACCGGACGGTGAGGACCCCGCGGCGGATGGCCCTGCGGGCGACCAGGCCGGGGCGGCTGTGGAGTCAAGCGGTACCGTTTCAGCGTGACTTCTCCTGCCGATCCCGCCACCTCCGCCGGCTCCCAGCCGCTGACCCCGGCCGTCCGCGGCGCACTGATGCGCTACCGCGTGATCGCCTACGTGGTCGGTGTGATGCTGCTGCTCCTGGTCTTCGTCGCGATGCCGCTCAAGTACTTCGCAGACAGCCAAGGCGCGATGGACGTGATCGGACCGGCGCACGGGTTCCTGTACATGGTCTACCTGCTCGCCACCTTCGACCTGTTCCGCCGGGTGCGCTGGTCGTTCCCGCGCCTGGTGCTGATGGCGCTGGCCGGCACGATCCCGTTCCTGTCGTTCTACGCCGAGCGGAAGACCTCGCACGAGCTCCTCGGTCACTGAACCAGCAATGTTTCATGTGAAACATCGCCCCTGAGTCTTCAAGTGTCTTTGTCGACAAATCGCCCTACCGATCTCTCGCCAAGGCACGACCCGTCAGGTCCCCAGGATTCCTCTGTCAGCGGCATCCTCAGCGGGAAGAGACACAGTGACGGACTTCGACGAACGGCTCGTGCTCAGGGAGAGCTTCACGTCGGACGACATGGACTTCGTCTCCATGCAGCGCGGCTGGGTGCTGCGCCAGGCCCGGATGCCGGAGGCCGGCGCCTTCGTCGACGTCTGGGTCACGCTGGACGGCCGCGCCGAGATCCACCTCGTCGACGACGAGCCGATCGGCGTCCGGTATGTGACCGTCCGCGGGCCTGGCAGCAGCGAGGTCAGCGACCAGGTTCGCAGCGACTGCGCTCTCTGGACGACCACCGAAGCTCTCCAGGCGCTCACCGCTGCGTCCGACTCCCCCGGCACCATCACCGCGGGGTACGTCGCCGCGCTCTCAGCGACGCCGGACGAAGCGGATGCGGTCGCGCAGGCGCTGCTTCCACTGGCCGAGCACCCCGATCCGGCCGTACGTCGCGCCTTCGTCGTCGCAACCGCGTACTTCTCGCACCCCACGCTCGTGGAACGCGTCAGCCGACTCGCGTCCAGCGAGTCGGCTGATCAAGTGCGTACCGACGCCCAGCTCGTACTCGAGGGCCTCGCCCAGGAGCAGTAGCGCGCTCGAAGGCCTCGTTCTGGAGCAGTAGCGTCAGTCGTTGTTCATCTTGTTCGGGTCCATCAGGGTGACGATCCGCTCGAGGTCGTCCAGTGATGCGAACTCGACGGTGATCTTGCCCTTGGTCTTGCCGAGGTCGACCTTGACGCGCGTCTCGAAGCGGTCCGAGAGGCGATCGGCCAGGTCGACGAGCCGCGGCGCGACCGGCTTGTTCCGCCGGCGCGGTGCCGGGGTGTCGTCACCGTTCATGTCGCCGAGGGCAACGATCTCCTCGACGGTCCGGACCGAGAGGCCCTCCGCCACGATCCGCTGCGCGAGTCGCTCGATGGCGTCACCACTCGGGAGCCCCAGCAGCGCGCGAGCGTGCCCGGCCGACAGCACACCGGCCGCGACCCGCCGCTGCACCGAAGCCGGCAGCTTCAGCAGCCGCAGCGTGTTGGAGATCTGCGGACGCGACCGACCGATGCGCGTCGCGAGGACTTCCTGGGTGCACCCGAAGTCGTCCAGCATCTGCTGGTACGCCGCGGCCTCTTCCAGCGGGTTCAGCTGACTCCGGTGCAGGTTCTCCAGGAGCGCGTCCCGCAGCATCGCGTCGTCCTGCGTGTCCCGAACGATCGCCGGAATCGTCGTCAGGCCCGCCGCCTGCGTCGCCCGCCAGCGGCGCTCACCCATCACCAGCTCGTACTTGTCGTCCTCGAGCCGCCGGACGACGATCGGCTGCAGCAGCCCGATCTCCTTGACCGAGTGGACGAGCTCCTCCATCGCCTCCTCGTCGAAGACGCTGCGCGGCTGCTTCGCGTTCGGGGAGATCTTCTCGACCTCGATCTCCGCGAACGACGCGCCCGGAACCGCGGCCAGCTCCGGCTCCGTCGACGCCGGCGCCCCCTGCGGCTCCGACGCAGGAGCAGCCGGCGGCGCGCCCGGGATCGAGCTCGACTTGCTGCCGAGCGTCGTGGTGCCGGGTGCCGGCGAGCTGGGGATCAGCGCGCCAAGTCCGCGTCCGAGTCGGGTGTTCATCGCGCTCCCTCGAAGTCGACATCCTGCTGAGCTACTGCTGACCTACCACATCGCCATCCGGACCCCGTCGCGCTGCGACCGGCCCCCGTGTCCCGTTTCACGTGAAACGGTGCCACACCGCGCTGCGTGTTCAGGCGTTGTTCCGCATCGCGATCTCGCGGGACGCCTCGAGGTACGAGAGCGCACCGGCCGACGCCGGATCGTACGCGAGCACGGTCTGCCCGTGGCTCGGCGCCTCCGAGATCCGCACCGAGCGCGGCACCGCGGTCCGCAGTACGGCGTCCTTGAAGTGGCCCCGCACCTCGGCCGCGACCTCGCCGGCCAGCTTGGTGCGGGCGTCGTACATGGTCAGCAGGATGGTCGACACGTCGAGACCGGGGTTCAGGTGCGACTTCACCATGTCGATGTGCCGCAGCAGCTGCGACAGGCCCTCGAGCGCGTAGTACTCGCTCTGGATGGGGACCAGCACCTCGCGCGCGGCGGTCAGGGCGTTCACCGTCAGCAGGCCGAGGGACGGCGGGCAGTCGATGAAGACGTAGTCGTACTTCTCCCCCGCGGTCTCGGTCTCGGCCAGGTAGGCCTCGAGCACACTCTTCAGCCGGCTCTCCCGAGCCACCAGGCTGACGAGCTCGATCTCCGCGCCGGCCAGGTCGATGGTCGCCGGGATCACCTGGATGCCGGGGTGCTCGGCACACGGCTGGATCAGCTTGCTGAGCGGCTCGCCCTCGATGATCGCCTCGTAGACGCCCGGCGTACCTTCGGCATGATCGATGCCGAGCGCCGTCGACGCGTTGCCCTGCGGGTCGAGGTCGATGACGAGAATCTTCGCGCCGTAGAGCGCGAGGCCGGCGGCGACGTTCACCGTCGTGGTGGTCTTGCCGACGCCACCCTTCTGGTTGGCGACGACGAACACTCGGGTCTGGGCGGGCAGCGGGAACTCGCGGCCCATCGTGCGTCCTTCATTCACCAGCAAGGTCCGTTCGGTCGCGGCGGCGATCGGAGTCTCGAGAAGTCGTCGCTGAAGCTCGTCCGACGTGGCCCGCGCGGCGATCTGTGCGGCAGTCATAGCGCCCATTCCAATAGGTGCGGGACTTGGCCCGAAGAGGATGTCTGTAGGGGTCGGGGCGGGTCTACCCCCAGCTCCATCCACAGGCTTCTGTGGACGAATTCCCGTGTGCAGGGGCAGTTTCATGCGGTGGTCATCCACAGGCGGTGGAGACTCCGAAAGGTCCGGCTCGACGTCCACCAGTGACGCCGAATCGGGCCCGGAACCATCATCCCGCATGTCCGCCGTTTCACGTGAAACGGCGGACGGGTCGGACGCGGTTGGTCCGTCGAGACCGGCCGCTGCGGCCGCTCGGAGCCCCGAGGTGTCGATCGGCGGAGTGATCACGACCGGCTTCGAGGGCTGGACAGGAGAAGAAGTCTGGACCGGGGGCGCCGGCGCGGGGGCGGTGTTGGGAGCCGGTTCCTGGGTGACCACGCGAACAGCGGAGTCCGATTCGGTCGGCCAGCCGATGCCCTGCGACGGTCTCGGCTCTCCACTGCTCTTCTCGGGCCATCCGAGGGCACGACTCACCAACCCGCTCACCTCCCGTGTCTTCCGTGCCGGGATCCCCCTGCAGCACGTCCGGCAACAATACTCACCACCGTCGTCGGATGAGCCAGTTCATCGCCGCCGAGTTGGTGAATATGACAAAGCTCTGCGCCGAGCTTCGCCAGTGCGCGTTCTGACGAGTCCAGTTCCTCCTCCGCGGAGGACCCCTTCATCGCCAGCATCAGTCCGCCTTCGACACACAACGGCAGACACCAACGCGCCAGCTTCTCCAAGGGAGCGACGGCCCGAGAGGTCACCACGTCGTACGACGCCGGCGGGAGATCCTCGGCCCGGGCACGGACCACGGTCGCGTTGTCGAGCTCGAGGGACGCGACCGCTTCTTCGAGGAAGGTGGTGCGTCGCAGCAACGGCTCGACCAGCGCCACGTCGAGGTCGGGACGAACGATAGCGAGCACGATCCCCGGCAGGCCGGCGCCGGTGCCGACATCGGCGACCGTTGCCTCTTCGGGAATCAGTTGCTCGACCACAGCACAGTTCAGCAGGTGCCGATCCCACAACCGCGGTACCTCGCGCGGCCCGATCAGTCCCCGGAGCGTGCCCTCGGTCGCGAGCAGATCGGCGTACGCCGAAAGCCGGACCGCCGCCCGTGGAAACAACTTCTCCACGAGCGGCGGCGGCGTTTCACGTGAAACCTTGTCGGTCACGGGCGGACGATCATGGCTGCACCACCACGCGGCGGCGGGGCTCCTCGCCCTCGGACTCGGACGTCAGGCCGGCGGCAGCGACGACATCGTGCACGACCTTCCGCTCGAACGGCGTCATCGGGTCCAGCCGCACCGGCGTACCGGTGGCCTTCGCCTCCTCAACCGCCTTGCGACCGACCTCTTCGAGCTCGGCCTTCCGGTTGGCCCGGTAGTTCGACACGTCCAGCATCAGCCGCGACCGCTCACCGGTCTCCCGATAGACCGCCAGCCGGGTCAACTCCTGGAGCGCCTCCAGGACCTTGCCGTTCTCACCGACCAGGTTGTTCAGCTCGGCGCCCACGATCGAGACCGCGGCCCGGTCGCCGTCCACGTCCATATCGATGTCGCCGTCGAGATCGGCGATGTCCAGCAACTCCTCGAGGTAGTCGGCCGCGATGTCGCTCTCGGCCTCGAGCGCCTTCAGCCGGTCCGCAGCGGAGTTCTTCGGACCGGCAGACTCCTCCGCCGCCTCGGTGTTCTGCATGCCGTCGGTCACGGCGACTCCTTCACACTGTCCTTCGCGATGTCGAGATCCGCCCCACGGGGACCTCGTAGTTCAAAATCAGGTTCCTGCACAAGCACGAGCCGAACCGGTGCGCGCTGCGTCAGCGCGAACCACCGGAACGCTTCTGCGCCGCCTTCTTCTGCGCGGCCGACTTCGCCGCGGGCTGGCGCTTCGTTCCCGAGCCCTTCTTGCCGGCCGGCTGCTTCTTGGCAGCGCCGGCCTGAGTCTTCTTGGGTGCGTCCTGCTTCTGCGGAGCGTCCTGCACGGAGTCGGAGTCGGAGTCGGACGACGTCTGCCCGTTGCTCGTCGCGGTGGAGCCGCTCGTCGCGGGGCCGGTCTTCCGGTCGCTCCGGGACTGCCGCTTCGGCTGCTGGCGCTGGGCCGGCCGGCGGTCGGTGGTCTCGGTGTCCGTCGCGGCACCCGCCGTGCCCGGAACGTTCTCGTCGGCCGGACGGCCGTGGCGCAGGTTGTGCTCCCGCTTGCGGGCCTGCATCGAGTCGTACGCCGGCGTACCCGGAGCCGGGTTGCGGCGGATCACGTAGAACTGCTGGCCCATCGTCCACAGGTTCGAGACGAACCAGTAGATCAGTACACCGATCGGGAAGTTGAAGCCACCGATGAGGAAGAAGATCGGGAAGACGTACAGCATGATCTTCTGCATCTGCGCGGCCTGGCCGGTGAGGGCCTCCTTCGGCATGTTCTTCCGCATCAGCTGCAGCTGCGTGGTGAACATCGTCGCCGTCATCAGGATGATCAGGACGATCGCGACGACCTTGACGTTCGCCGCGCCCGGGCCGCTGGCCTTCAGGAAGGTCTGCGAGATCTCCGCGCCGAAGATCTTCGCGTGCTGCAGCGAGGAGACGTACGGCTGCATGATCGGGCTGTGTGCCTGGCCCTTGGCCGCGTAGTCGAGCACCCGGAACAGCGCCAGGAAGATCGGCGACTGCAGCAGCAGCGGCAGGCACGAGGAGAACGGGTTGGTCCCGGTCTCCTTGTACAGCTTCATCATTTCCTGACCGAGCTTCTCCCGGTCATGGCCGTACTTCTTCTGCAGCTCCTTCATCTTCGGCTGCAGCAACTGCATGTTCCGGCTGGAGCGGATCTGCCGGACGAACAGCGGGATCAGGATGGTCCGGATGACGATGGTCAGACCGGCGATCGACAGCGCCCAGACCCAACCGCCGTTCGGATCCAGCACGTGGCTGAGCAGCCAGTGCCACCCGACCAGCAATGCCGAAACGGCCCAGTACAGCGGCGTCATGACAGTGTTGAACAGGTCTACGATCCCGTCCCACACCGCGAGCCCGGGGATGGCCAGAAGAGTCACTCACACACCTCGCTGCACAGGCCCGGCGTCGGCCGACGATCCGGGCTGGTTGGCGGAGATCGAATCTCCGCGCTGGTCGACATCTCTGGGTGGAACGGGGTCGTAGCCGCCGGGGTTCCACGGGTGGCAGCGGAGGAGTCGCCTCACCGCCAGCCAGCTACCGCGCACCGCACCGTGGCGTTCGACCGCTTCCAAGGCATACGCCGAACAACTCGGGTAGAACCTGCAGACCTGCCCGTACAGCGGGCTGATCAGCAGGCGGTACAGCTTCAGAAAACCGATGATCCCGCTCCGCACGGGATTGAACCGCATCATGACTTCAGCAACCGGCGCAGCGCACCGTCGACGTCCGCGACCAACTCGTCGTACGACGCCGCGGCGGACGACGGGAGAGCTCGGACGACCGTCAGGCTGCCGGCCGGCAGATCGGGGAGCCGCGTGGCCAGGACAGCACGCAGACGGCGGTGGACCCGGTTCCGCAGAACCGCGTTGCCCACCGCCTTGTTCACAACGAATCCGACCCGAGGCGGGTCGACGTGGTCGACCTGGTCGCCCTGCGCCAGCACATGCAGGACCACCGCGCGCCGCGCTGCGCGCCGCCCGGACCGGACGGCGCGACGAAAGTCATCGGACCGGCGCAGCCGGTTCGATGCAGGCAACACGAGGTGGTCACCGTCGAAAAGGTCGCTCAGGCCGCGAGGCGCTGACGACCCTTGCCACGGCGGGCGGCGATGATCGCGCGACCCGCACGGGTACGCATCCGAAGACGGAAGCCGTGCTTCTTGTGCCGACGACGGTTGTTCGGCTGGAACGTCCGCTTGCTCACTGGAATGACTCCGGTTACTCGAGATCACAAATTTGTCGACAAATCCACTGATCAGGATCTGCCCGTTGGTGCAGTCCTGCACACCGTCGGAGAACCAGCTGAGGATTCCGCAGGGAGCGCAGCACGAAACGGCCGGCTCAACACCGACCGATCCACGGTACGTGGCCGCCTGTGGACAGGTCAAACCAGGTGTCCCCAGACTTTTCCACAGGCTTGTGGACAGGATAGTGGGTAACTGGTGGACACCGTACTCGTCACTGTCCGGACCGGGCCGCGACGGAGAGCGATCACGCACCATGACTACGCTCCGGCGTCCACCCGACACGCCGCAGGTTGCCCCCATTTTGCTGTTCATAGCCTGTGGATGACGGCTTGAAGCTGTGTGGGCGGACTTGTTAGCGTCACTTCCTCACACCAGAGGTCCTACATCCCGCAATCGGTAACCAACGGGCCACAGCAGTCGTTCACATCTGTGGACAACCATGTGGACACTGTGGATGCCGAGTGCGGACACAGCTACCGCGCTGAGCCAACAGCACAACGACTCACCGGCCGCACGGTGTCGGGGTCGAACGGTCGCACCGCCCGGGTCCTCACCTGGAACGCGCCGGCCACCGCAGCGATAGATTCGGGGAGCAACGCGTGGTCGAGGACCATTCCGCCAGTGCGGAATCCACACCGGCGGACTACACGCCAGCTGACTACCGGACGGATCGCTCCGTCGGCGGACAGCACGACCTGCGGCCCGAGCCCGACGCCGGCATCCGCCCGGAGCCCGAGGCGAACTTCCGGACCGAGGTCCCGCCCGCTCCCGAGCCGCAGCCCCGCACCGAGGCGCGACCGGAAGCTCCCCAGCAACTGCCGGAGGGGCTGCGTCGCGAGCCGCAGCCCCCGGCGCCGCGGTTCGACCCAGGCGACTACCTGGCCCCCTCGCTCCCGATCCCGATGCCCGAGCCCCCGGCCGCCGGCTACCGGCCCGCGCCGCCCCCGGGTCCGTACGGCTACCGCTCCGAGCTCGAGCGCGCCGCCACCGATCTCCCGTCCGGCCCACCACAGTCCCCCGCCGGTACGTCGTACTTCGGTGCGGCGCCGACTGTCGGGAACTACCGCCACCCCGGTGAAAACAACAGAGTGTGGGGTGGACCCCCGGAACGGGGTACTGGGAACAGTGTGAGCCCCGGACCGAACGAGGGTGATGCACGTGTGGACAACGCAGCCACGGACCAGTGGTCGACCGATCACCGCCAGTCGGTTCCACAGAGCGCGGCCGAGCACACCGCCCCGGAGAGCACCACGCCGGAGCAGCAGTCCACCGAAAACCCTCAGCCCGAGCCCACAGCAGCCCCTGAGCACCAGACTCCAGAGCAGCACGCTCCCGAGCAACACACCGCTGAGCAGCACGCCCCTGAGCAGCACGCCTCGCAACCGCACGCCTCGCAACCGCACGCTCCGGAGCAGCACGCAGAACAACCGCACGCCCCTGAGCAGCACACGCCGCAACACCAGCCTGCGCAGCAGCACACTCCGCAGCAGAACGCGCCTGAGCAGCACGTCGCCGAGCAGCTCTTCCCCGAGCAGCACCAGCCGGCTCCCGAGCACACAGCCCAGCAGGCTCCCCAGCAGGCTCCCCAGCAGCCGTCCGAGCAGCACGTGCCTGAGCAGCCGCCGCAGCAGCAGGTGCCCGAGCAGCCCGCTCCGCAGCAGCAGTCAGCTGCCCCTCAGCAGCAGGCGCCTGAGGAACACGCTCCGCAGCAGCAGGCACCGGCCCCTCACCAGCAGCCCGTCCAGCAGGAGCCGCCGGTCCAGCAGCAGCCGGTCCAGCACCACGTGCCTCAGCAGTCTGCTCACCACTATCCGGCTGCCCAGCAGTCGGCTCCCCAGCAACCCGCGCCCCCGCGACCGGTCCAGCACCTGTCGCTCCCGGACCAGCCGCTCCAGAGTCAGCCGCTCCAGCACCACGCTCCTCAACAGCCGGCTCCTCAACAGCCGACCCACCAACAGCGCGCTCCCCAGCAGCACGTGCCTCAGCAACCGTCGTACCAGCAGCCCTCACACGAGCAGCCGTCGCACCAGCAGCCGTCGCACCAGCCGGCCGCTCAGCAGATCCCACAGCAGCAGATGCCCCAGCAGCACCTGCCTCAGCAAGCGCCGCAGCAGCACACCCCCCAGCAGCATGTGCCTCAGCAGGTGCAGCAGCAGCCGGTGGCTGAGGTGGTAGCGCCGGTGACGGATCTGGGTGACGCGTGGAGCCGTGTCCTCGGCGGTCTCCCGCCGAACCAGCGCGCCTGGCTCACCAACTCGCGTCCGGTCACGCTCCACGAGAGCACCGCGATCGTCGCCGTACCGGACGACTTCACCCGTGGTCAGCTCGAGACGCGGCTGCGTCCGGACCTGGAGCGGATCCTCACCGAGAGCTTCGGCCGGGACATCCGGATCGCCGTCACCGTCGACCCGTCCCTCGACCCCGAGGTCCGCGAGCAGGCCGCGCCGCAACCGCCGCAGCAACGCCAGCAGCCCCAACAGCCCCAACAGCCGCAGCAGTACGCGCAGCCCCCGGTACAGCAGCAGCCGCCGCAGATGCAGCAGATGCCGCAACACCATGTACAGCAGCCGGTTCAGCAGCAGCCACCGGCCGTACGCGAGCCGTTGCGCACCGACGGCGCGTACCAGCCGACGATCCAGTCCGCGCTGACCGATCCGGACAACGGACCGCAGTACAGCCAACCCCCGGCGCCACAGCACTACGAGCAGCCGGCTCCGCAGCAGCAGGCCCCGTTCGGTCAGCCGCTCGGCTCGGTCGCCCCGCCGCCGAACGGTTCCGCGCCGACCCAGTCGGCGACCGAAGCGCAGGGCGAGGCCCGGCTGAACCCGAAGTACACGTTCGAGACCTTCGTCATCGGTAGCTCGAACCGGTTCGCGCACGCGGCCGCGGTCGCGGTCGCCGAGGCGCCGGGCAAGGCGTACAACCCGCAGCTCATCTACGGCGACTCCGGTCTGGGCAAGACCCACCTGCTGCACGCCATCGGGCACTACGTCCGCAGTCTCTACACCGGGGCGCGCGTCCGGTACGTCTCCAGCGAAGAGTTCACCAACGACTTCATCAACGCGATCCGCGACGACAAGGCGTCCCAGTTCCAGCGCCGGTACCGCGACGTCGACGTCCTGCTGATCGACGACATCCAGTTCCTGGAAGGCAAGATCCAGACCCAGGAAGAGTTCTTCCACACCTTCAACACGCTGCACAACGCGAACAAGCAGATCGTGATCAGCTCCGACCGCGCACCGAAGCGGCTGGAGGCACTGGAGGACCGGCTGCGGAACCGGTTCGAGTGGGGTCTGATCACCGACATCCAGCCGCCGGACCTCGAGACCAGGATCGCGATCCTGCGGAAGAAGGCAGCCACCGAGCGGCTGACCGCGCCGCCGGAGGTGCTGGAGTTCATCGCGTCGAAGGTGCAGACGAACATCCGTGAGCTCGAGGGCGCGCTGATCCGGGTGACGGCGTTCGCCAGCCTGAACCGGCAGCCGGTCGACCTGAGCCTGGCCGAGATCGTGCTGAAGGACCTGATCCCCGAGGGCAGCAAGCCCGAGGTGACCGCGAGCATGATCATGGGCCAGACGGCGTCGTACTTCGGTCTGTCGATCGACGACCTGTGCGGTTCGAGCCGCAGCCGCGTCCTGGTCACCGCCCGCCAGATCGCGATGTATCTGTGCCGGGAGCTGACCGATCTCTCGCTGCCGAAGATCGGTCAGCAGTTCGGCGGCCGCGACCACACCACGGTGATGCACGCCGAACGGAAGATCCGGCAACTGATGTCGGAGCGGCGCAGCGTCTTCAATCAGGTCACCGAATTGACCAACCGGATCAAGCACCAAGCGAAGCAGCAGTAGCCACACAGGCTGGGGACACAGCTGTGGAAAACTGGGGGTATTGCCGTGGATACCTCGGTCTGTCGTGTGGATTGGCTGTGGGGACAGAATTCTTCGTCCACGGTCGTCCTCAGACGAAGCGGTGGCCGTCCACACGCCGTCCACATGGCAATTCGGCCTCTGACCTGGGAAGACGCCGCTTTTCCACACTATCCACCGGTGCTAAGAACCCTATGGAATCTGTAGAGAGTTCCCAGTCCACAAAACGAACGAGCGGCTCGATCTGGGGAAAACCCCGGCCTCGCGCCCGCTTGCGGGACCTGTCAGGCTGTCTCTGGAAGGTCGTGAGCAGCAGCCCACGGCCGGACCGGTACGACGCCGACGCGACCCGCCCGAAGCGCCACGTCAGGCCCGAATGGCGCAGAGCACACTTGTCCGTGGCAGGATCTGCCTGGCACACAGCCGAATCAGGAGGCACCCAGCGGTGAAGTTTCGCGTCGAGCGCGACGTACTGGCCGAGTCGGTGGCCTGGGCCGCGCGCAGCTTGCCCAGTCGCCCCAGCGTCCCGATCCTTGCCGGCCTTCTGGTCGAGGCCGAGGACGGGCAGATCACCCTGTCCGGCTTCGACTACGAGACCTCGGTCCGGGTGACCGTGCCCGCGCAGGTCGCGGACGCCGGTAAGTGCCTGATCTCCGGCCGGCTGGTCGCTGATATCTCCAAGAGCCTTCCGAACCAGCCGGTGGACGTCGCCGTGGACGGAGCGAAGGCCCAGGTCACCTGTGGCAGCTCGCGGTTCACGCTCCAGACGCTTCCCACAGAGGAATATCCGGCTCTGCCCGAGCTTCCGGCCGCCAGCGGGACGGTCAAGGCCGACGTCTTCGCCCAGGCCGTCTCCCAGGTCGTGACCGCGGCCGGGCGGGAGGACACCCTTCCGGTGCTGACCGGCGTCCGGGTCGAGATCGAGGGCTCCACGATCGCCCTGCTGGCCACCGACCGCTACCGGCTGGCGATCCGCGAGCTGGAGTGGAACCCGCAGTCCCCCGACGCGTCCGCGGCCGCGCTGGTGCCGGCCCGGGTGCTGTCCGAGACCGCGAAGGCGATGACCGGCTCGGACGTGATCGTCTCGCTGGCCGCGCCCGGTACCGGTGACGGCATCGTCGGCTTCGAGGGCCAGGTGTCCGGCGGCAACCGGCGCGCCACCACCCGGCTGCTGGACGGTGAGTTCCCGAAGGTCCGCGGCATCATCCCGACCGACGCGGCGATCGCCACCCGGGTGCGGATCGACACCGCGACCCTGGTCGAGGCGGTCAAGCGCGTCGCCCTGGTCGCGGAGCGGAACGCCCCGGTCCGGCTGACCTTCGACGACGACAGCGTGACGCTCGACGCCGGCAGCGGCGACGAGGCCCAGGCGTCCGAGTCGCTCGAGGCCCGGGTCACCGGTGACCCGGTGACGGTCGGGTTCAACCCGACGTACCTGCTCGACGGTCTCGGTGCGATCGGTACGCCGGTCGCGCACCTGGCCTTCACGCAGGCGACGAAGCCGGCCGAACTGACCGGTGTGCGGGACTTCGACGGCGATCCGATCAGCGAGTTCCGCTACGTGCTGATGCCGGTCCGCCTGAACAGCTGAACACCAACAGAACAAGGGGATTCACGATGGAGCTCGGCCTTGTCGGTCTCGGCAAGATGGGCGGCAACATGCGCCAGCGGATCCGCAACGCCGGCCACACCGTGGTCGGGTTCGATCACAACCAGGACATCTCCGATTCCAAGGACCTGGCCGACATGGTCGGCAAGCTCACCGCGGCCGACCAGCCGAAGGTGGTCTGGATCATGGTCCCGGTGCAGGCCATCGACCCGGTCGTCACCGAGCTGGCCGAGCTGCTGTCCCCCGGCGACATCGTGATCGACGGCGGCAACAGCCGCTGGACCGACGACACCCGCCGGGCCGCGCAGCTCGCCGAGAAGGGCATCCAGTTCGTCGACTGCGGTGTCTCCGGCGGTGTCTGGGGCCTGGAGAACGGCTACGCGCTGATGTGCGGCGGTGACAAGGCGACCGTCGACGTGGTGATGCCGATCTTCGAGGCGCTGAAGCCGGAGAGCGAGTTCGGCTTCGTGCACGCCGGCAAGGTCGGCGCCGGGCACTTCTCGAAGATGGTCCACAACGGCATCGAGTACGGGATCATGCAGGCGTACGCCGAGGGCTACGAGCTGCTCGAGGCCGCGGACATCGTGGAGAACGTCCCGGAGGCCTTCGAGTCCTGGCGCGAGGGCACCGTGATCCGGTCCTGGCTGCTCGACCTGCTGGTCGCCTCGCTCAAGGACGACAGCCACCTGGCCAAGATCCGCGGGTACGCCGACGACTCGGGCGAGGGCCGCTGGACCGTCGAGGCCGCGATCGACCACGCCGTACCGATGCCGGCGATCTCGGCCGCGCTGTTCGCGCGGTTCGCGTCCCGGCAGGAGGACTCGCCGGCGATGAAGGCGATCGCCGCGATGCGGAACCAGTTCGGCGGGCACGCCGTGAAGGGTGCCGAGGCCGCCGACCCGTCGTACGCGACCCCGCCCAAGAACTGAGGTGTACGTCACCGCCCTGGGTCTGCTCGACTTCCGGTCCTATCAGCAGGCGGAGGTCCAGCTCGCCCCGGGCGTGACGGCCTTCGTCGGGCCGAACGGGCAGGGCAAGACCAACCTGGTCGAGGCGATCCACTACACCGCGACGCTCGGTTCGCACCGGGTGGCGACCGACGCACCGCTCGTGCGTGCCGGTGCCACCCGCGCGATCGTGCGGACGGAGATCCGCAGCCAGTACGACCGGGACGTGGTCGTCGAGCTGGAAATCAATCCTGGGAAGGCAAATCGGGCCCGGATCAACCGTTCGCCGGTCCCCCGGCCACGGGAAGTGCTCGGTCTGCTGCGGACCGTGCTGTTCGCGCCGGAGGATCTCGCCCTGGTGAAGGGCGACCCGTCCGAGCGACGCCGGTTCCTCGACGAGCTGCTGACGCTGCGGGCGCCGCGGATGGCCGGCGTGCGGCAGGACTACGACCGGGTGCTGAAGCAACGGAACTCGTTGCTGCGGAGCGCCTCGCAGGCCCGCCGCCAGAACCGCACGAGTGCCGCCGAGGGGCAGTTGCGCACCCTCGAGGTCTGGGACTCGCACCTGGCCCGCTCCGGGGCCGAACTGTTGGCGACCCGCCTGGAGCTGCTCGAAGCGATGCGTCCACTGGTCTCGAGTGCGTACGACGCCGTTGCCCGAGGCAAGGGTGACGCGCGGCTGGAGTACAAGTCGTCGGTGCTGCTCGAGCCCGGTGTCGCGTCCCGGGAGCAGCTGGAGGAGATCCTGCTCGAAGCGGTCCGGGAGAAGCGATCGGACGAGCTGGACCGCGGGGTCTCGCTGGTCGGTCCGCACCGCGACGATCTGGTTCTCGGGCTCGGGGACTTGCCTGCGAAGGGGTACGCGAGTCACGGTGAGTCCTGGTCGTTCGCGCTCGCGCTGCGACTGGCGTCGTACGAACTGCTGCGGGCGGACGGGGGTGAACCGGTGCTGATCCTCGACGACGTGTTCGCCGAGCTCGACTCGCAACGCCGGGACCGGCTGGCGGAGCTGGTCGCGCCGGCCGAGCAGGTGCTGGTGACCGCGGCGGTCGGCGCTGACGTGCCCGCTGAGCTCAGCGGTGCGCGCTTCGAGGTGGGTGAGGGGGTCGTTCAGCGTGTCTGAACCCCCAGATTCCTCTCAGAGCGGCCCGGAGAGCGAGCTCCCCGTCGAGGAGGAGCACGACAAGCAGGGGCTGGACCTGGCGAAGTCGTTGGCCGGACGACTCAAGCAGCAGGCCGCGGCCGGCGGCATCAAGCCCGTCAAGCGCCGTCGTCGGCCGCGGATCGACGGCGCGCAGATCAGCAGCGCGCGCCCCGACGACCGCGACCCGCAGAAGCTGACCAACACGCTCGGCCGGCTGATGCGCGACCAGGGCTGGGAGGTCGACGTCGCGGTCCACGGCGTGATGGCCCGCTGGCCGTCGATCGTCGGCCCCGAGATGGCCGAGCACTGCACCCCGGAGTCGTACGAGAACAACGTCCTCAGCGTCCGTACGTCGTCCACCGCGTGGGCCACGCAGCTCAAACTGCTCGCCCCCGACCTGGTCCGCCGCCTGAACGCCGAACTCGGCGAAGGCACCGTCACCAGCGTCAAGGTCCAGGGCCCGCACGCCCCCTCCTGGCGCAAGGGCCCCCGCACCGTCCGCGGCGGCCGCGGCCCCCGCGACACCTACGGCTGAGGCGAGTCCGGGATCGAGTCCGGGATCGAGTTAGGTCGCGACCCGGCCCTCCCCTAGGATCAGGCGCGATGCGCACGCTCGTTGACGGCTTTCGCGAGATGGTCCACCTGATCGGGGATACGTTCCGGCTCTGGTGGAAGAACCTCCTGCCCATGACCATCTGGTGGGTCGCCGGTTTCACGGGGTTCACGGTGTGTTCCCAGGGCGCGATCTGGCTGGCCCAGCACGCACACTCCAGTCTCGGTACGGGTCTGTTCGCGGTCGGCGTACTGCTGCAGATCACCGCCGCCGTCGGCATGATCCGGACGTGTGCGATGTCGCTGTATCGCTGGCGTGACGCGGCGAGCAGCGAGGCCGAGGAGACTTCCGACCCGACGCAGCGCGGGCTCCTGGAGTTGCTGGCCGTCACGCTGCTGCCGCTGGTCGCCGTGTGGTCGGCGTGGGGATTCTTCGACGACCAGGTCAACCAGCTGAGTGCGACGTACCTGGTGCAGAACGGCCTCCAGCCGGGCTCCGGGTTCTTCAAGGTGGGAATCCACAGCTGGCACAACTACCTGCCCGCCCTCATCATCCTGCTGGTGCTCCGCCGCGTGCTGCAGGCGGTCGACGACCGGTGGCCGAGCCGGCCGGTGAAGTTCACCCAGGTCTGGGCCGAGTCGTTCTTCGTGCTGCTGACCTTCGTGATCACGCCGTACGCGATCGCCGAGGGCAAGGTGTGGTTTCAGAAGCGCAGCTTCTGGTACTGGTCGGTGGACTGGTGGGACGGCGTGAAGGGCTTCTTCGCGAACATCCACATCCCGATTCCGGCCGGTATCGAGTTCCTGTGGGGTTTCTTCTGGGATTCGCTCTGGCCGCTGTTCAAGTTGGGCGTCGCCGAGCCGTTGACCTGGCTGGCCATCACCACGGTCGTCTTCGGGCACCGCGTGCTCTCCAGCGGTGGCGTCTTCCGCGGTACCCGGATCGAGCGCCGGCTCGGTGGACAAGCCGAACAAGAGGCCGCTCCGCGTGGCCGGATCGTCGAGCTGACGTACAAGGCGCCGGACCTGTTGCTCGCCGGTGTGCGGGAGAAGTTCTACCCGGCGATCAACGCGTTCCGGCTGCTGGTTCGCGTCGGGCCGGTGTTCCTCGGCGTCGTCTGCATGGTTTACACCCTTTGGGTTCTCGGCGACGCCTGGGCGTTCGTCGGCATCCAGCGGCTGATCGGCATCCACGGCGAGACGTGGGGCCTGATGAACCAGGAGATCGCCACGACGATCGAGCGCCTGCTCTTCGAGCCGCTCCGGATCGCCCTGCTGGCGGCCGCGTTCGACCTGTGCATCTCGGTTGGCACGGAGCGCCGCGCCGAGGCCTCCGCCGCGGCGGAGGCCAAGACCGCGGAAGCCGCCAAGCAGCCGGCGCCCGCGACCGCCTGAGCGTTCAGCTCACGGGGTGATCAGTACCCGCCGGTGCTCGCTGAAGTCCTCTACGGTCACACCGGTCAGATTCGGTACGGCGGACTTCGGCACGATGAAGACCTGCGCGATCTGCTGCGACTTGTTCATCGTGAACGGGTGGTCGTCATCGCTGCAGTACGTCGGCAACGGGTAACCGTACGCCTGCTCGTTGTCCCACGTGTTGCCCTTGGTATCCCGGAGTACCGCGTCGCAGCTGAAACCCTTGTCCTTCAGGAAGATGCCGTCGCGCGGTGTCACGGTCATCGTCGCCACGACCGCGATCGAGCCGGCCGGGCCGCCGAGCTCGATCGCCTCGCCCTCGTCGTTCAGCAGCGTGGCGTACGCCTTCAACGAGTCGAGCTTCCACTCGACGTGCGCGACCGTCACCGGTCCCTGGCTGATGACTGTGTCGATCCGGCCCTGCTTGTAGATGCTCTCGTCGTCGTCCAGGTAGGGCTTCAGCATCACGAACGAGCCGACGCCGGCCAGCGACACCAGCAGCGAGACCTGGACGGCCAGCCGGGACACCCGGCCCGTGAGCTTCACGATGCCACCCGGGTCTCGGACTTGCCGACGACGTACTGCGGCTCGGCGCCGTCCACCATCTGCTGGGCGATCCCGTCGGTCGGAATGCCGAGGTCGACCCGCACCTCGGAGCTGTAGACGTTGAAGAACAGTGACGGGCGGATCCTCAGGGTGAGGTTGGTCATGTCGGCCGGGTTCACCTCGAACACGAGCGTGCCGGTGCGCGCGAAGCCGGCGTCCGGGAAGCCGAAGTCGCTGCTGTCCACGCCCTCGACCGGTACGTAGATGCTGCCGCCGTCCGTGGTCAGGGTCTCGTCGAACCCGCCGGGCTTCTGCACTCCGCGGACCGTGTCCCACTCGATCGCGACGAAGACACCGTTGGTCTCGACGGCCTTCTTGTCGTCGGTGTCATTGCTGTCCAGCAGCGACCGGGCGAACTTGATCCGGTTCACCTTCACGGTCGACCCGCTACCGGCGTACTCGAGGGACTCGCCGATCGTTCCGTGCACGATCTTGAGGTTCTGCTCCTCGTACACGTTCTCCGGGGCGGCCAAGCGGGTGATTCCGCCGATCAGAACGAAGAGCAGGCCGACCAGGATGGTCGCGGGGCGGTACAGCTTCACTTGTCGCCCCCCTTGTCGACGATGACCTCGGGCTTCATCCGGACGACGGCGGCCGCGTCCTCCGAGTGCCAGTACGGATCGTCGTTCGCACCCAGCGCCGCGTTGTCGCCCACGAAGTGCTCTTGCAGTACGCCGATCTCGATCTCGTCGGCGGTGAAGTCCGGTTCGACCTTGAACTTCACCGTGCACGACTCCGGCGGCAACCCGTAGACCAGGCGCCAGCCGATCCGGTCGTCCTTGCAGGTCGCGCTGTCGGCCTCCACGAGGTCGGCGCCACCGCCCGGGACGAGCCGGAAGAGAGACGGGTCGATCCGGGTGCTCTCCTGCTTCTCGGAGTCGATGTTCTTCGCGTCCAGGGAGAGCTGCAGCGTGGTCTCGGCGTCGGAGTACTCGCCCTTCGGTTTCCGGACGATGACGGCCTTGGTGATGTTGTATTCGAAGCGGCCGGCGGTGACCGTTGCCGGCGCGGTGAGAGTCGGAACCGTACGGCCCTTCTTCTCCTTCCAGCCGCCGGTGGCGAGGACGATCAGCGCGGCCACTACGACGAGGGCGATCACCAGCAACCAGATCCGCCGGTGCCGGTGGATCACCCGGTCGGCGATCATCGCATCGATGACCTCGTCGAGACTTTCCACGGCAGCGATCCTAGAGGTCGGTGGGTGCGCGCCGGGCACCGCTCGTCCCCGGGCCGTCGGGAGGCCTGTTCAGCGGTCTGGACCGGTCGGTGACGGAAAGGGTCAGCCGCGAAACACCCGAAGGCCACTGAGAGGCCGTGAGCGCTTTTCGGCCCCCCACCCGCGAGAGGGGACATGGCGATGAGGGAGAAAAGACGCCCTGACCCGAGTTTCAGGCGCCTGGTGGCAGGTTCTGCTTCGGTCGACGGGTAGAATGAACGGTGTAGAGCGAGCCGCGCCTTTGCAATCACCGTAGAGGGCGGCTCTACTGTGCCGCGATGCCTCGCGAACGCGGGGTCCGAGGAGGACAACCACCGGTGACCGACGAGCCGATCGAGATCGACGCCAACCAGTCCGCCGACCCCATCGGCCCCAGCGATACCCCCGCACCCGACCTGGACGCGATTCCGTCGTCGGTCGTCGAGCGGGAGTACGACGCGAGCGCCATCCAGGTCCTGGAGGGTCTGGACGCGGTCCGCAAGCGACCGGGCATGTACATCGGGTCCACCGGTGAGCGGGGTCTGCACCACCTGGTCACCGAGGTGGTCGACAACGCGGTCGACGAGGCGATGGCCGGGTACGGCGACAGCATCGTCGTGACGCTGCTCGCCGACGGCGGGGTCCGGGTCGAGGACAACGGCCGTGGTATCCCGGTCGGCATCGTCGAGTCCGAGGGCAAGCCGGCCGTCACGGTCGTGCTGACCGTGCTGCACGCCGGCGGCAAGTTCGGCGGCGGCGGTTACAAGGTGTCCGGCGGTCTGCACGGCGTCGGCGTCTCGGTCGTGAACGCGCTGTCCACCCGGCTCCAGGTCGACGTCAAGACCGGCGGCAAGCTGTACACGCAGACGTTCACGATGGGTAACCCGGACGAGGACCTGGCCGAGATCGGCACCTCGGACTCGAACGGTACGACGATCACGTTCTGGGCCAGCCCGGACGTGTTCGAGACCACGACGTACTCCTACGAGACGCTGGCCACCCGCTTCCGCGAGTACGCGTTCCTGAACAAGGGCCTCGAGCTGGTGATCCGGGACGAGCGCCCCGACCACCTCGACGAGGACGGCAACCCGCTGGAGCAGTCCTTCCGGTACGCCGACGGTCTGGTCGACTACGTGAAGTACCTGACCGGGATCCGCGAGACCGTGCACCGGGACGTGATCTCGTTCGAGGCGGCCACCGCCGACGACAGCATGAGTCTCGAGGTCGCGCTGCAGTGGAGCGGCTCGTTCCAGGAGTCCGTGCACACCTTCGCGAACGCGATCAACACCCACGAGGGCGGCACCCACGAGGAGGGCTTCCGGGCCGCGCTGACCTCGCTGGTGAACGGGTTCGGCGAGGACCAGGGGATGATCAAGAAGAAGGAGGACAGGCTTACCGGTGACGACATCCGGGAGGGCCTGACCGCGATCATCTCGGTCAAGCTGGCCGAGCCGCAGTTCGAGGGCCAGACCAAGACCAAGCTCGGCAACACCGAGGTCAAGGGTTTCGTCCAGCGGGTCGTCAACGACAAGCTCGGCGCCTGGTTCGAGCAGAACCCGGCCGAGGGCCGGGAGATCATCCGCAAGGCGTCCGCCGCGGCGAGCGCCCGGATCGCGGCCCGCAAGGCCCGCGACCTGGCCCGCAACCGCAAGGGTCTGCTCGGTGGCGGCGGCCTCCCCGGCAAGCTGGCCGACTGCCAGTCGACCAACCCGGAGGAGTGCGAGGTCTACATCGTCGAGGGTGACTCGGCCGGTGGCTCCGCGAAGGGCGGCCGGGACCCGAAGTTCCAGGCCATCCTGCCGATCCGGGGCAAGATCCTGAACGTCGAGAAGGCCCGGATCGACAAGGTCCTGCAGAACAACGAGGTCCAGGCGATCATCTCCGCGCTCGGTACCGGTATCCACGAGGACTTCGACGAGGAGAAGCTGCGGTACCACAAGATCGTGATCATGGCCGACGCCGACGTCGACGGCCAGCACATCCGGACCCTGCTGCTGACCCTGTTGTTCCGGTTCATGCGGCCGCTGATCGAGCGCGGGCACGTGTACGCCGCGCAGCCGCCGCTGTACAAGATCCGCTGGAGCAACCAGCCCGACGAGCTCGCGTACACCGATCGGGAGCGCGACGGTCTGCTCGAGGCCGGCCACGAGGCGGGCAAGAAGCTACCCAAGGAGAACCCGATCCAGCGCTACAAGGGTCTGGGCGAGATGAACGCGAACGAGCTGTGGGACACCACGATGGACCCGGCCAACCGGGTGCTGCTGCAGATCACCCTCGACGACGCGATCCGCGCGGACGAGACGTTCCAGACACTGATGGGCGACGACATCGAGGCACGGCGCAGCTTCATCCAGCGCAACGCCAAGGACGTCCGCTTCCTCGACATCTAGAGCCGGCTCGACATCTGATCTCGCTGCTCACCGACGTACTGATCTGAACGGGACTTTTTCATGACCGAGACCCCCACCTCGCCGGGCCACGACCGGGTCGAGCCACTCGACCTGCAGACTGAGATGCAGCAGTCGTACCTCGACTACGCGATGGCCGTCATCGTCGGCCGCGCGCTGCCCGAGGTCCGCGACGGCCTGAAGCCGGTGCACCGCCGCATCCTCTACGCGATGTACGACGGCGGGTACCGGCCGGACCGCGGTTTCAACAAGTGTTCCCGCGTCGTCGGTGACGTCATGGGTCAGTACCACCCGCACGGCGACTCGGCGATCTACGACACCCTGGTCCGGCTCGCGCAGCCGTGGGTGATGCGGGCGCCACTGATCCAGGGCCAGGGCAACTTCGGTTCTCCCGGTAACGACCCGGCGGCCGCGATGCGGTACACCGAGTGCCGGATGGCGCCGCTGGCGATGGAGATGGTCCGCGACATCGACCAGGAGACCGTCGACTTCCGGCCGAACTACGACGGCAAGTCGCAGGAGCCGGTGATCCTGCCGGCCCGCTTCCCGAACCTGCTGGTGAACGGCTCGTCCGGGATCGCGGTCGGGATGGCGACGAACATCCCGCCGCACAACCTGCGTGAGGTCGCGGCCGCGGTCGACTGGGCGCTCGAGCACCCGGACGCGAGCCGCGAGGAGCTGCTCGAGGCCTGCCTGCAGAACATCAAGGGCCCCGACTTCCCGAACGGCGCGCTGATCGTCGGCTACAAGGGCATCGACGACGCGTACCGCACCGGTCGGGGCTCGGTCACGATGCGCGCGGTCGTCGACATCGAGGAGGACGCCAAGGGCCGCACCAGCCTGGTCGTCACCCAGCTGCCGTACATGGTCAACCCGGACAACCTGGCGCTGAAGATCGCCGAGCTGGTCAACACCGGCAAGATGAGCGGCATCGCCGACATCCGCGACGACAGCTCGTCCCGGACCGGTCAGCGCCTGGTGGTCGTCCTGAAGCGGGACGCTCAGCCGCGTGTCGTACTGAACAACCTCTACAAGCACACGCCGCTGCAGGACACCTTCGGGTGCAACATGCTCGCGCTCGTCGACGGTGTACCGCGGACGCTGAGCGTTGACCTGTTCATCAAGCACTGGATCGACCACCAGATCGAGGTCGTCCAGCGGCGGACCCGCTACCGCCTGCGTGAGGCCGAGAAGAACGCGCACATCTACCGCGGGTACGTGAAGGCGCTGGACGCCCTCGACGAGGTGATCGCGCTGATCCGGCGCAGCCCCGACGTGGACGAGGCGCGCACCGGCCTGATCCAGCTGCTCGACATCGACGAGATCCAGGCGCAGGCGATCCTGGACATGCAGCTGCGCCGGCTGGCCGCCCTGGAGCGGCAGAAGATCATCGAGCGCTTGCAGGAGCTCGAGGCGATCATCGCCGACCTCGAGGACATCCTGGCCAGCCCGGAGCGGCAGCGGACGATCGTCAAGGACGAGCTCAGCGAGATCGTCGAGCGGTACGGCGACGAGCGGCGTACCGAGATCATCGCGGCCGACGGCGACCTCTCGGTGCAGGACCTGGTGCCGGACGAGGAGGTCGTGGTCACGATCTCGCGGGGCGGGTACGCGAAGCGGACCAAGACCGACCTCTACCGGACGCAGAACCGCGGCGGCAAGGGTGTCCGCGGCGCCCAGCTCCGGGCCGAGGACGAGATCAACCACTTCTTCGCCACCACGAACCACCACTGGATGCTGTTCTTCACCACCAAGGGCCGGGTCTACCGGGCCAAGGTGTGGCAGCTGCCCGAGTCCGCCCGGGACGCCAAGGGCTCGCATGTCGCCGGCCTGCTCTCGTTCCAGCCGGACGAGGAGATCGCGCAGGTCCTGACGCTGCGCGACTACGACCAGTCCGACTACCTGGTGCTCGCCACCAAGAAGGGCCTGGTCAAGAAGACGGCGCTGCGCGACTACGACTCGGCGCGGCAGAGCGGCATCATCGCCGTCAACTTCCGCGAGGAGGACGACGAGCTGATCGGCGCTGACCTGGCCACCGCCGAGGACGACCTGCTGCTGGTGTCCCGCAAGGGCCAGTCGATCCGCTTCACCGCGAACGACGACCAGCTGCGGCCGATGGGCCGGGCCACCTCGGGCGTAACCGGGATGAAGTTCCGCTCCGGTGACGAGCTGCTGTCGATGTCGGTGATCCGGGCCGGCGCGGACGAGGACACCCAGTTCGTCTTCACCGTGACCGATGCCGGGTACGCGAAGCGTTCGCGAGTCTCGGAGTACCGGCAGCAGGGCCGTGGCGGTCTCGGCATCAAGGCGGTGAAGCTGAACGACGAGCGCGGCTCGCTGGTCGGCGCGATCATCGTCGTCGACGAGGACCAGGTGCTCGCGATCAAGGCCAGCGGCCAGGTCGTCCGCAGCCGGGTCGACAGCGTCCCGGTCAAGGGCCGCGACACGATGGGCGTCCGGTTCGCCGGCGTCGGCGAGTCCGACGCGGTGGTCGCGATCGCCCGGAACACCGATCTGACCGTCGTCGGCGAGGAAGTAGCCGCCGAGGAGGAATCAGAGGCGGCCGAGGCGGGTACTGTCGCGAATGGTGCCCACAATGTGGACGGACCGACAACCGAATCCACCTCTGAGAGCGTCCAGAATGATGAGCAACGTTCGACGGACGTGGACGGCGCGGCTACCGTCGAAAGCGACGATGCCGGCCAGGAGGGTGACTGATGACCAACCGCGCGAGGCCGACATGGCCTGAAGGTGCGGCCGACGGCTCCAACCCCCAGCGCACCGCGCCGGGTGGGAAGCCGTCTGCCGCCCCGGCCAACCCGGCTTCCAACGGTCGTTCCAATGGCGTGCCCAACGCCAACGGCCAGCAGAGGTCCGGTACGCCGAACGGCCAACGGCCGTCCGAGTACCGCCCACAGCCGCGCCCGGGCACCCCAGGAGCTGGCGCCCCGGCCCGCCAGCAGCCCGGCGGCCGCCCGGCCCCGAGTACCCCTGGCCGGCCGGAGCAGCCGTGGTCACCCGGAGCCGCCCCCGCGGCCGCCGCAGCACCGGCGGCCGGAGCAGCGGCGTACGGCGAGACCGAATCGAAGACCGAGTCGCTCGGTGACCGGATGAACGCGGCCCGTCAGGCGGTGCTTGACAAGGCCAACGCGGTCAAGGCCTCCAAGCCCGACAAGTCCGAGCGGAACGAGGCCAAGCAGGCCCGGGTCGCCGAGAAGGACGCCAAGGCCGAGAAGGACGCCAAGGCCTCCAGCCGGCACCAGACCCGCAAGGCGCGCCTGCGGATGTCCCGGATCGACCCGTGGTCGGTGATGAAGACGGCGTTCCTGCTGTCCATCGCCTTCGGGATCGTCACCTGGGTCGCGGTCTTCATCGTCTGGTCCGCGATCGGCGCCGCGGGCGTCTTCGACAACATCAACTCGACGGTCCAGGAAGTCCTCGGTACGCCGACCGGCGAGCCGTTCCGGGTCGAGAACTACATCAACACCGGCAAGGTGATGGGATTCACCACCCTGCTCGCCTGCGCCGACGTGCTGATCATCACGGCGCTCGCGACCCTCGGATCCTTCCTCTACAACATCGCCGCCACGCTCCTCGGCGGCCTCGAAGTCACGCTGGCGTCGGAGGACTGACCTGGCATTTCCTGGTCCGGCCGGGCCTCTCGCGGGTCCGGCCGGAACCGGTTTGGGAGTAGGGCACTTGGTGCGGTAATCTCTCCCGGGTTCGACACCGCAGTATGCGGGCCTATAGCTCAGACGGTTAGAGCGCTGCCCTGATAAGGCAGAGGTCACTGGTTCAAGTCCAGTTAGGCCCACCCTCACAGAAGTGTGAAGTCCGATCCGAGGAGTCTCCAGTGCTGAGAAAGATCCTGCTGGTGCTGCTGGCCGGCATCGGTGGATACTTCGCCTACAAGAAGACCCAGCAGTCCCGCGCCGACAAGGACCTCTGGGCCGAGGCCGTCGACTCGGTCACCCCGGGTCGCTGACCCTCACGGGGGCGTAGCTCAACTGGCAGAGCACTGCCTTTGCAAGGCAGGGGTTAGGGGTTCAAGTCCCCTCGTCTCCACCAAAGCGTTCACGCAGGTCAGAGCGCGATTCCCGGCCCACGTCGCCCGCCGACGCCCCGCCGGTGGACGCACCGCCCCCGCCGATGTTCGTTCTGTGCCCCGCACCGACTCGGAGCGCGTCGCGTCAGGACAGCCGGATATCCACTGGTGTTGGGGGTTATCCGGCGCTTCGACCCGATGTGGGTCTGGGAGTGAACGGGAGCGGGTGGTTGGCCGGCGTGCCGCTGGCCGGGCTCTCCGTGGGGTGAAGAGTCTGCAGGCGGACAGGTAGTGCACCCGCGAGACGCCGTACGCGCAGACTGGTTCACGCTCGACTGCACTACCCCCTGGCCGGCACCTCCTGTCGAGCTGCAGATCGCACCGCGCCACTCTGCTTCGGAAGTTGGAAGGGCTTGACGAGGAGGCGCCGGCGGGCCGGCGATGATCAGGAGGCGGAGTTTCGTGTTGGCCCCGATGAGACGGCCGACGCACGGGTCGGGCAGTATGACCGCGCGGCACAACGGTCACGCCGACATCATCCGAGAGGCGATCGAAGCCACTACCGGCCATTGACCTTGTTTCACAGCGCCGACGGACGGCGTGGTCACGTGGGAAATATCAGAGAAGGCCGAGGTCGCGGGCTCGGCGGACTGCGTCGCGGCGGTTGTGGACTGCGAGTTTGCGGTAGACGGAGTGGGCGTGGGCCTTCACCGTGTTGACCGAGACGAACAGTTCGCCGGCGATCTCCTTGGCGGTGTCGAGGGTCGCGAGGTGGCTGAGGACGACGTGCTCGCGATCCGTCAGGGGCTCGTCGAGCGGCGGTGGGCCGGTGGCGGCGTGGTTGGCCGAGCCGGTGTCCTCTAGCAGGGCGTCGACGAAGTCGCGGTCGGCCGGCTCCCGCTCGCCCCCGAGCTGTCGCCGGTGCCGGAGAAGAGTCTGTGGCCGGCCACTGCCGAGTGCGACGAACGGGCGTCGGATGTCCTCGGGCTCGGCGATGGTCAATGCGTGGTCGACAGCGACGAGAGCTCGATGGTCCATCCGCTGGCTGTCTGCCACCACGGCGGTGACGAGCCACGCGTGGGCCTTGATGACCTTGTTCGGGCTTCGCTCTCGCAGCGGCGACAGGATCTCCTCGGCTGCTGTCAGATGGCCGAGTTCGTGCTCGGCCCGCGCCAGGCAAAGCCTGGCCTCGTCAAGACCCGCGGAGCCTGAGTGATGGTGCGCGGCCAGGCCGTCGATCGCGTCCGGAACGGCGAGCAGTGAGTGCAGGCGCCTCTCGGCGAGATCCGGGCGTCGCTGGGCCAGCTCGATCTCGGCCCGAATCACCGTGGCCCACCGTCCGGCGAGCGGTGCCATCGCATCGTCCTGGAACTCGGAGCCCAAGGCAGCCATCAGATCCTCGGCCTGATCGACCTGCCCGGCCGCGAGCCGCAAACGCGCCTCGGTAGCGCGCAGCGCGGGGTACGGCGTGCGGTCCGGATCGTTGCGCTCGGCGGCCAGGCCTGCGTTGATGAACGCCTCCGCGGTCTCCGGGTGGTTTCGTTCCAACTCGATCCGGGACAGCACCAGATAGACGACGATGGCTTGGGCGAGTTCGGTCCAGCCCCGCTGCTCGATGATCTCCAGAGCCTGAGCGGCCGCCGCGTGCGCGGCCCGCAGATTTCCCCGCTCCCACTCGATGAGCGCCAGATAACCAAGGCTGTTCACTCCGGTGAGATCGGTTCTCGTGGTGGCGGCCATGCCCAGCGACTCCCGCAGCGCCTGCTCCGCATCGTCGACGTTGGCCGACCAGACAAGCCCCACTCCGAAATTGCTCAACGCCGGCGCCTCGTACATCGACGCGGCAGGCAAGCGCGCCATCTCGTTGTCGGACAGCCACCACAGCAGCTGCCCGGAGGCCGCGATCAAGTCCCGGGCGCTGCCCTGAACGCGGCTCAGCACGAGGTCGGCCACGCAAAGGAACAGTTCGACCGATCTGCGGGCGTCCTCGTCGCACTCGTTCAGCAAGGCTCGCGCGTGCGCGACGTGACTGCCGAATCCGGCGTAGTCACGGGCGATGAAGCAGGCAATCGCGGCGCTTACCCGCAGCTCCGCGCTGGTGTGCAGCTCCGCGACGGGGATCTGCGCCAGGAGCGCCGCGAACGCCTGCCGTTCCGCCGACAGCGCACGCATGGCGGCGCCGTTCACCATCAGCTCTCCGACCAATTGCCAGTCGTGCACCCGAACCGCGTGCCGGACAGCCTCGATCGCCTCTCCGTGGCCCGCGAACCACCGTGCGGCACGTCGGTGCAGCTCGCCGGCCAGCTCCGGCTCGTCCAGGAGCAGTCGATGACGCAGCAGGTCGACGAGCAGCCGGTGGTACCGGAACCAGTGACGGTCCGCTCCGAGGGCCATCACGAACGCGTTCGATTCTTCCAAGCCTTCGAGTTCTCGCTGACTTCCCGTGCGGCCACTGAGCAGATCGGCCAGATCGGCGCAGAGGCGGTCCGCGACGCTGGTTCGCAGCAGGAAGCGGCGGCGCTCCTCGGGCACGGCTGCGAGGACTTCGTCGAAGAGGTACTCCGCGACGCTCGCCTCGGTCCCGGTGAACTCCTCGAGGTGATCGGCCTCTGCTCGGGTGGCCGCGAACATCGCCGCCAGCCGAAGTCCGGCCGCCCATCCTTCGGTCCGATCCAGGATGCGGCTGCTCAGCGCGGGCGGCAGGTCCACTCCCGCGCGCGCCAGGAGTTCGGCGGATTCGGACTCCGTGAACGCCAGATCCTCCGCGCGTACCTCGTTGAGGACGCTGTCGAGGCGGAGCCGGTTCAGGTGCAGGCGCGGATCGTAGCGAGTGATGACCACCAGGTGGAGCGGCAAGGGATGGCGTAGTAGGTCGGCGATACCGTTCAGAATTTCCGGATTGCGGATCTCGCCGAAGTCATCGAGGACGAGGGTCAATGGGCGCCGTAGCTGTGACAGCTCCAGGATGATGCGTCGCAGGACGTCAGGACCGACCGGCGGTCTGATCATCAGCGCTCCGAGCGCCTCGCTCTGGGCCGCGCCACTGCCGTGAACCGCCGCGGCGACGTACGACCAGAACAGGACCGGGTCGTTGTCGAACGAATCCAGCGACAACCAGGCCACTCGCTGCGCCGCAGATCGCGTCGCGGCCCAGCTGGCGACAAGGCTCGTCTTTCCCCAGCCGGCTCCCGCGCTCACGAGTGTGATGCGCCCGGTGGTCCCTTCCTCCAGCCTGTCCACAAGCCGTGGGCGGACCACCAGGCCGGACGGCAACTGGGGCATTGCAAGCTTGCTGCCCAACAAGTCCACCGACGGCAGCGGTGTCGCTGGGCGATCGACCGGCCTCTGCGCACTAGACGGCTCTTGCGTTGCGCCCTCGGCACTCATCGCAGAGGTCACCCCCCGCATCGGTTCCGAACTCTGAAGTGTTCACTTCAGCCCCCCACCTCCGGCCGCCCCCACGGCCGTTCTTACCTCAGACTACGCGCAACGTGGCTGCGTACTCTTTGACGGACCCGACTATCCGATGTAGATGATGTGCGTGCTGCGGAGCGCCACGACGCTGGAACAGAAGAGAGCTCCGACAGCCGAGGTGGCAGGTATGACCAGTTGGGTCTACGAGGTCCGGGTCGTCGGCCGGCTGAGTGACACCATCCGGTCCGAACTCGACGCCGAGGTCGGCAGAGTCTTCACGACGACCGAGCCGATCTCCACGCTGATCCGGGCGAACACTCCGGATCAGTCCGCGTTGGTGGGGCTGCTGGACGTTCTCAACGCCCTTGGTGTCAAGGTGGTCGAGGTGCGCCGGAGGGCGACCGATACGGACGGAAGCCGCGAAGAAGGGGACGTCCTTCCGCGGCCGTGAGCGCGAGATCGGAGCCCGACCTCGCGCTCGGCCAGAACCTGTTCGTCAGCCGTCCTCTTCGGCGGCGGCCATCTTCTGCTGGGCGTCGGCCAACGCAGCCTTGAGAGCCTTGACGTGGTGGCCCTCGGCCTCGCCGACGACGTGCTTGATCGCTCGTGTCACCACGGGTTCGACCACGCCCGCGGCCTTGTGCGGGTAGGCGAGAATCAGACCAGCGCCACCGATGGGGATCGTGTCACCGGCCTGCTGTTCGAGCTTGCTGTTCGTCCTCTTGTGCAGGGCCTTTCCACCGACCGCTCCGACGGCGCCTCCGATCGCGGTCGCCGCGAGCAGGGGTGGCGCGAACAGTCCGACCGCGAATCCCACGGCGGCAAGCCCGGCGGCACCCTCCTTGACCATGTGGTCGGTCTGCTCGACCGACACCTTGCCCTCGAGGTCCTTGCTCACCACGACAGCGCCCCACAGACGCTCGCCGCAGTTCAAAGCCGCCTCGTAATCCTCCTGCGCGGCATCGACGGACAGATACCCGCCGATGAGTACGTCGGTGGTCTCGTGATCAAGCCCCATCGCGATCTCCTCCTCTGGCACAGTCCCGCGCGTCACCCGGACAGGCCGTGCGCGGTCTGTCCGCGTTGCTCGGAAGCGTGGATGGTCATCTCGTCGTCGGCGGTCGGGTGCGGTTTGACGTCGAAGACAACCTTCTTGACCGTCCCGGTGAACGGGAACGGCTTCTGGCTCTCGTAGCTGAGGTCGACCACGCCGCCGTTGTCGCGGCCGATGTCCAGGCCCGCATAGCCGGAGAACCGGATCGGCACGGTGTGGTCCATGCGGCCCTTGCCGACCGGGCGATCGTCGACGAACAGGGTGACATCGCCGCCGGTCGCCGGCTTGGCCTCGTCGGCGTCGAACTCCATCCGGACCGTCACCGCACCGGTGGGCAACGCTTCGTCGGCGACCTGCTTGAACAAGAACACGCCCATCATCGAATAGCTGTGCGTCAGCCGGCCGTCCTTGACATACAGCGAGAATCCACCGAGGTGGTCGCCCTCGGCAACGATCACGCCTTCGGCGCCACCCTCGGGGACGACCAGGTCGGCCTGGATCGCGTAGGAACGGTTGTAGATCCGCGGGATCATCCCGGACATCACGTTCTGTACGTCGCCCCGGAACTCGAACTTCGTCTGCTCAGGCAGTGGCGGCAGCATGCCGAAGAACGTCGACAGCGTGGCGAGCAGCGGCAGGACCTTGTACTGCTCGGCCTCGTGCCAGAACAGCTCCTTGAGGTCTTTCACCTTGTCCGGATGGTCGGCAGCCACGTCCTTTGCCTGGGTGAAGTCGTCAGGCAGGTAATACAGCTCGCTCGGGCCGGCGTCCGGGTCCCATACGCCAGGCGCGTAGGGCTTGAGCGCCTCGGGAGTGACCACCCACGGGATCCGTTCGGTCTTCATCGCCAGCCACCAGCCGTCCTTGTACATCGCCCGGTTGCCGATGGTTTCGAAGTATTGCTGGGTTCGGTGTTCGGCTGCGGACTCATCGGTGAGCGATGCCGCGAACGACGTACCGTGCATGGGCTCCTGCTCGATCCCGTCGACGGTCCTTGGCTCGGGGATCCCGGTCACGTCGAGGATCAGCGGGGCGATGTCGATCACGTGAGTGAACTGCGAGCGAAGGCCGTCGCCGGTGATGCGGTCCGGCCAGTGCATCACCATCGGGTTGCGCGTCCCGCCGAGATGCGAGCCGACCTGCTTGCCCCACTGGAACGGGGTATTCCCCGCCCACGCCCAGGCTGCCCCGTAGTGCGGTGCCATCATCGGCGTGCTCCACGCGGCGACACCCCCGTACCGCTCGGAGAGCTGCACCTGCATCTCGTCGCTGAGCGGGATGCCGTTCTGCATCGTCAGCTCGTTGAACGAGCCGGTGACGGTCCCTTCCATGCTGGCGCCGTTGTCACCCCAGATCCAGATGATCAACGTGTTGTCGAGCTCGCCCAGTTCATCGACCGCGTCGATCACCCGCCCGACGTTGTGGTCGGCGTTTTCCGAGTAACCGGCGTACACCTCCATCTGGCGGGCGTAGAACGGCTTCAGCTTGTCGGGTACGTCGTCCCACGCCGGGAACGCCGGATCTCGGGGAGTCAGGACGGCGTCTGCCGGGATGACTCCCAGTTCCTTCTGCCGCGCGAAAGTCTCCTCGCGCAAGCGGTCCCAGCCCTGGTCGAACTGGCCCTTGTAGCGATCCGCCCATTCCTGCTGGACGTGATGCGGGGCATGACTGCAACCCGTCGAGAAGTAGGCGAAGAAGGGCTTCTCGGCATCCTGGCCGCGGACGGCGTGCAGCCACTCGATGGTCTTGTCGGCCATCGCGTCGGGGAAGTAGTACGGATTCTCCTCGTCGTAGAACTCGTTGGGGACACCGATGATCTTCTGGTTCTCGGTCAGACACGGGTCCCACTGGCTCGAGCCCCCGCCAAGGAATCCGTAGAAGTAGTCGAAACCCCAGCCGTTCGGCCACCGGTCGAGCGGGCCGGCCGGTCCTTGCTGCCCGTCCGGCGTCAGGTGCCACTTGCCGAAGGCCGCCGTACTGTAACCGTTGTCCCGAAGGATTCGTGGCAACGGCGCGCAGTCACGAGGCAAGGTCGCCGAGTAACCGGGGAAGCCACCGGCGAACTCGCCGACCGAGCCGAACCCGACCGCATGGTTGTTCCGCCCGGTCAGCAGGGCCGCCCTGGTCGGCGAGCACAGCGCCGTGACGTGCATCCGGTTGTAGCGCAGACCGCCGTTCGCGATCCGCGTGTAGTTCGGTGTCTGGATCGGACCGCCGAACGTGCTCGGATTGCCGAACCCGGCATCATCGATCAGCACGAGTAGGACGTTCGGGGCGCCGTCGGGGGCGGCCGCGTGCCCGATCAGGTTCCAGTCCGGCTCGGAGCCGGCCAAAGTCCGATTGGCCACCCCCGCGAACGTTGTACGCCTGATCGGAAGGCTGGTTCGATCTACCTCGGCCAACATTCTCGCCCCCTCGTTCGTGTCCCATCGGACCCGCCTATGACGTGACCCTTGGCACGGTAACTGCGGCTGTTTCAGGCGACATGCTCCTCTGCGGGTAGTCGCGGCGTACCCGTCTGCACCGCTCCGCGTTGTGACATCTACCGCGTGTGACCAGCGACTGACCCACCTTGCGGCATCGGGCTCAACTACCCCTTCAGGACGAGGCGGCGCGACCGGCGGCGCCCGCACGCTGGATCAAGGGTTCTGTTGTGCAGGGGGTCAGCCATGGCGTACTCGTCTGATGTCGATCAACGTTGCCTTCCTGGCGGCGTTCCCGGTGTGGTCCGCCTTGATGGTGGTTCTCGACATCGTCGTCATCTGGGCCGTCATCGTGCATGGCCGCGAGATGAAGACTAGGTCCAAGGAGACGTGATGGCTGCAAAAGAGCATCTGACGGTCGACGAACGCCGCATCCGTGGCAAGGAGGCAGGCATCCACGCCCCGGTGTCGAGCCACGAAGGATGGAAACCGGCTACCGACCGGCCGGACCCCGTCGCCCTGCTGGAGGAGCAGAACCGCACCCGTGAACCGGACCTGGTTCCGGTCCGCCACGGACGGATGATGGTCTCGCCGTTCACCTTCTACCGCGGCGCCGCCAAGGTCATGGCCGCAGACCTGAAGGACACCCCGACGGCGGGCCTGACCGTCCAGCTGTGCGGTGACGCCCACCTGTCGAACTTCGGCGGGTTCGCCTCGCCCGAGCGGACCCTGCTGTTCGACCTGAACGACTTCGACGAGACGCTGCCCGGCCCGTTCGAGTACGACGTCGAGCGGATGGCCGCGAGCTTCACGATCGCCGCGCAGAACAACGGCTTCGCGAAGTCGGAGGTGAAGACGATCACGATGGCGAACGTCGCGGCGTACCGGCAGGCGATGGCCGAGTTCGCGCAGATGCGCACTCTGGACATCTGGTACGCCCGCCTCGATGCGGATGACATCCTCACGACCGAGCGGGCCAAGGCCAAGATGAAGAAGGACGCCAAGGAGATCAAGCGCAGCAAGAAGGTCATGGCGAAGGCGCGGACGCGCGACAGCTTGCAGGCGCTGTCCAAACTCGGCGAGTTGGCCGACGGCCAGTACCGCATCGTGAGCCAGCCGCCCATCGTGGTACCGCTCCGCGACATTCCCGCGACGTACGGACTGAAGCAGGACCAGATCGAGGCTGCCGTCCAAGACCAGTTCCGCGCATACCGCGCCACGCTGCAGGAGGACCGGCGTCACCTCCTCGAGCAGTACCGCATCATCGACATGGCGCGCAAGGTGGTCGGTGTCGGCAGCGTCGGAACCCGTGCCTTCATTGTTCTGCTGCAGGGCCGCGACGAAGACGATCCGCTGTTCCTGCAGGTCAAGGAGGCCAGCGCCTCGGTCCTCGAGGACCACCTGCCGGCGAGCCGCTTCAAGCAACAGCACGGCGAACGGGTGGTCGCTGGGCAACGGATGATGCAGGCCGCCAGCGATATCTTCCTCGGCTGGACACGCGGTCTCGACAAGAACCGGCACTTCTACTGGCGCCAGTTGCGCGACATGAAGGCCTCCGCGCTCGTCGAGGAAATGACCCCGCGAGGGCTCACGTTCTACGGTCAGCTATGTGGGTGGACGTTGGCCCGGGCCCACGCCCGCTCCGGCGACGCGGTCAGCATCAGCGAGTACCTCGGCGACGGCGACGCCTTCGACCGCGCGATCACCGACTTCTCCCGGCGCTACGCGGCCCAGAACGAGCGCGACTACGAAGAATTCACCAACGCCGTGAAATCCGGCAAACTCGAGGCCAAACGGGGCGTCTGACGGGCGTACGCCGCTCCGGCCGCCGTACCTGGTTGCGAGCAATCGTGCGGATGCCGGCCAGCGTGTTGCTGATGAGCGCGACGTTCGCCCGCGCGGCCGGCTGCTCGCGGCGGCTTCTTCTCCACATGGGGTAATAATCCAGCGCGGGAGCCGGGAATGGTTCGTATGGTTGGAGGATGGCGTCGGTCAGGCAGTTTCAGGTTACGTTCGACTGTGCGGAGCCGGAGCGGGTTGCTCGGTTCTGGTGTGAGGTGTTGGGGTACGTCGTTCCGCCTGCGCCGGCGGGGTTTGCGAACTGGGCGGAGTTCGATCGCTCGTTGCCGGCCGAGCAGCAAGGGTCGGCGTACGCGTGTGTTGATCCCACCGGTGTGGGCCCGCGGTTGTTCTTCCAGCGGGTGCCTGAGGGCAAGGTGGTGAAGAACCGCGTGCATCTCGACGTGCGGGTCGGCACCGGGCTGGTGGGTGCGGAGCGGCTGGCCGCGCTCGAGGCCGAATGCGCGCGCCTGATCCCGCTCGGTGCGTCCCGGGTGCAGCTGCTGGTCGCCGACGAGTTCAACGAGTCGTGCCTGGTCATGCAGGATGTCGAGGGCAACGAGTTCTGCCTCGACTGACCTCGCGCCGCCGGCCCGGTGCGAGACGCCGCGGTGTTGTGGCGGTCGTAGAGTTCGCTGATCGCGACCGCACGTGCCTGACGGGCTGCAAGAGCCATGCCGGCAGAGCCTATCCGCGGACCTGACGTACGACGCGATCGTGACCGCCGCTCCCCCGCGGGCGAGACTATGGGGCATGACTGACCAGGCTGGCTTTGACTTCGCTGCGTATCAGCAGGCGGCGGCGCGTACGGGTGCGCCGATCGCGACCGACCATCCGATCGTCTACCCCACGCTGGGGTTGGTGAACGAAGCCGGGGAAGTCGCAGGGAAGGTGAAGAAGATCTTCCGCGACCGGAACGGCGTGATCACCGACGCGGACCGGCAAGCGCTGACGGGCGAACTGGGCGACGTCCTCTGGTACCTGTCCGAGCTGTGCACGCGACTCGAGATCCGCCTCGAAGACGTTGCCACCCACAACATCACCAAACTCGCCGACCGCGCAGCCCGAGGAGTCCTCGGAGGCGACGGCGACCTCCGCTGAGGCGTCGTACCCCAGCTCTTCAGCCGGGGCGATCCATCCGAAACGCGTCAGCGGCCTGCTGCACCTCGACCTTCCGGTCACGCCAGAACTGATCATTCGCGGATGCGGCGTTCCCGATGCGGCCGTCCAGTTGCTCGCGGAGGATGTCGGCGTGACCGGCGTGCTGGGTCGTGTCGACGAGCACCCGGATGAGCAGGACACCCAACGTCGTTTCACGCTGACCTTCTGGCCAGTGGGCGACGTACCCGGGGGTGCCGAGGTCGAGCTCGGTCACGGTCGCATCGGAGTGGGCGCAGGCCTGTTGATAGACGCTCACGATGTACGCCGCGGATTCGCCGGGCGTGGCCCACATGTCGATCTCGGTGTACGGGTCGTCCCGGAACCACGACGGCCGCTGAACCGGCGACCGACCGAAGCACTCGCCGAGATAGCCGTACTCAATCCCCGCGAGGTGCTTCACCAGCCCGAGAAGATTCGTACCAGTCGGAGTCATCGGCCGCCGTACGTCGTACTCCGACAAGCCCTCCAGCTTCCCCAGCATCGTCGCCCGACCGCCACGCAACCCCCGAAGCAGTTCACCCTTGACGTCCATCACCGGACCCTACCGGGGTTGATCTGGCTCAGGTGGTGAGTGTCTGGCGGGTTTCGTCGAGGGTAGCGCGGGCTGACCCGAGCACAGCCGCGTCCGGCGCGGCCCAAACTCTCTCGAGCCGGATATCCCTTGGTGGTGGGGGTTCTTCGTTGGTGTACCAGCCGAGAACCCCCTGTTCGAGGGGATAGCCCCTCGAACAGACGGCGCCGGGGACGGAGTCGGCGCGGATGGGCAGTTGGGGCCGAGGGTGCCGGTGCGGTACGGCGAGGGTGCGGCGGGCTACTCGCCTGTTGTGCCGTCGATGGATTCGCGGAGGAGGTCCGCGTGGCCTACGTGGCGGGCGTATTCCTCGATGACGTGGGTGAGGATGAAGCGTACGTCGGTGTCGCCGTACTCCGGGTTTGGTTCGATGCGGGCGACGTCGCCGGTGCTGCGGGAGAAGACCGCACGGGAGTCGTCACACGCGGCCAGGTAGTCGGCGTACACCTCTTTCGCTGCAGTCGGATCAGACTCGTCGAACCATCCGTCGCCATCGGTGGTCAGGTACGGGAAGAAGCGCGGCGTCGTACCTGCGAGCCGGTGTTGCAGCCAGTACCGCTCGACGCCCTGCAGATGGCGCATGAGGTCGAGCAGGCTCAACGACGACGGCGGTACCGAGCGTTGCCGTAGCTGCGTCTCCGTCAGACCCGCGCATTTCCACAGGAAGGTCGCGCGGTGATAGTCGAGGTTCGACGCGATGACCTCCACCCACGAACCCGCGACCGCCCGCGTCGGCCTGACGATGTTCTCGATCACGACGTCGTTCACGCTGTCGTCCTCTCTCGGTCCACTTACCTGTCCGATGCCTGAACCTCACGCAGATCGACAACGGCGTCAATATTCGATGAGCCCGCCCGCTTGGACCGGTGGGACGTGGCCGGTGGGCGGTGTGGATAAACCGAGCGCGATCCCGATGTCGACCAGCGCCGCGCGGCGCAACGTGGGGACAACGTCGAGCGGCGTCCACACAGACTCGGCGGTCTCGCCGTTCGGCTCCGGGCGGGTGGTGCCGGCGGTGATGCGGACGGCGTAGAAGATCCCGATGTTCTGGTGATCCTCGTCGCCGGGGATGCGGCGCTGGGCGGCGGGAATCACGCGCGAGTCGACACCGATCAGGCGTTCGACGACAGATTCGTACCCCGTCTCCTCGGCGACCTCGCGCGTCACGGTGTCGAACGGGTCCTCGCCCGGCTCGACGCCTCCACCTGGCAACGTCCACAAGGTGACGTCGCCGTACGGCGAGACGTACCGCGCCAGCAGCACTCGCTCGCCCTCAAGACACACCGCATAAGCAGCCACCCGTCGACTCATCCCCGGACCCTAACCCGCGCCGGACACGCTCCGGGAGAGAGAGCCGTACTGCCAGTGGACCCGAGTTTTCCCCACTATGCACACCCTGGCTGTGGATAAAGTCGAACTTTTCGAGCGCGGATGCCTCTCGACACCTGAGCCCGGTTGCCCGGAGCAACTGAAGGAACCTCACCTGTGGACGGAACCTGCCAGCGATTGGCCTGATGTTCGCGCTTGATCCGGCTGTGATGAGCCGTCAGTAGCGTCGGCGGCGTGTGGTCAACAGGCCGCACGAGGGGCACTACTCGGGAGGATCTCGATGAAGAAACTCGCGGCCTTGCTGGCCGGTCTGGTCGTCGCGGCCGGTGGCGTGTACGCCATCGCGGCGCCGGCGCAGGCGGACGACTGCGGCGGTACCTACACGATCGTTGTCGGCGGCACCGGTGACAACAACTCGAACGCGCCGTACTGGACGGGCAACATCAGCCAGCGCGTCGGGTACCCGGCCCAGCCGATCGGCGTCAACGCGCGGCAGGGTGTGAACGAGCTCAACCGGCTGATCCGTGATCACCGGAACGCCTGCCCAGGCCAGCATGTGAAGGCGGTCGGGTTCTCACTCGGTGCCGCGGTCGTCCACACCTGGGTCACGGAGAACTGGCAGACCTTCGACAACGTCAACGCGGTCCTGATCGCGGACCCCAAGCGGAAAGCCGGTCCCGGTAACGCCGGCGCCGCGGCGCACCCGCTGGTCGCTCCGGTCGTCGGTGCACCACTCGCCGGCGCGGACGACTTCTTCGGGAACGTCCCGGTGCTGACGCTCTGCACCAACGACATCATCTGCGACATCAACGCGAGCTCCGGCCTGCCCGGCTACCTGTGGGAGAACCGGCACGGCAACTACAACTTCAACGTGGACGTCTACACCGACGACGCCCGCGGCCAGTGGTTCAACGGCGTCTACATTCCCTGACGAAACGTCGCGGTACTGCGGGCATCAGCACGATGTCCGCAGTACCCCGGTCAGGACGCCGCCGCGCGGAAGCCTTCGAGTACCGCGGCCGCGTCCGACCGCAACTTCGCCGACGAATCGTTGCCAGCAGCAAACTCCAGGAGCGGCACGTACTGCGGCCAGGCGGAGTACGCCGTCGCCCAGATCGCGGCCTCGCGCACCCAGTCCTCCGGACTACTGAAGGCATCCCGAATCCGGGTGAAGAACTCCTCGTCGAACTCGTCCGGAGCCCCGAGCCCCGCGCAGATCACCGACCGTGCGACGGCCAACGGCGTACTGGAGTTGTCGATCGTCCGCAACATCGCGATCCGCTGGAACGGCATCAGCTCGTACTCGATGAGTTCCAGCGCCTTGTCGTACGTCGCCTGATCCGCGCTCGCGAGGACGACGTACGCATTGTGCGACACCGGATCCTCGGTGTAGGTCAGGCTCGTCCCCGGCCCGACCGCCCACAGCACCTGCCGGGCCCCGTCCGCGACAACATCCTCAACCGCCGACCATCCCTCGTCCTCGGCAAGCTCCACCACCGACTCGTCCTGCGGCGACCGCCCCAACACCAACCGACCCGACCGATACACAACTCCACCTCCACCAGTCCGCGAGAGGCTACTGCGGCAACGGGTCGTGATCGATGCTCAAGGCACCATCAGCCAGGGGGCGCCCCACTTGATGCCGGCGGATTCGACGGCGCTCCACAAGCGGGCGCAGAGGTCGGGAGCTCAGTCGGGTCGGTACCGAGCCTCTCAAAGGTCGTAGGCCTCGAGGTAGACCTGGGGACGGGACGGGTTGGTGGTGTCGACGACGAGGGTTCGAGCGTCCGACGTGGACATCCGGAGCTGGTGGGCGATGAGCGGCCCGGGGCAGTCGGCGGGAGCTGGTACTGCGGAGGCCTCGACGGGTGTCGGGGTGGTGAAGCCGCTGGTAGTGGTGAGGGTCCGGAGGCCGGCTGGTGTGGTTTCGAGGCGCAGTTGGAGGTTGTACTCGCCGAGCATCGGGTTGAAGTCGGCCGAGAACCGAACACCGGTCGCATCCGCCGGCAGGGCGATCCCGAAATGCTCCGCGACGTCGGTGAGTTCCGCCGTGCTGTGCTGGCAGGCTCGACTGTCGTCGATGTCCGCGGGCATGGCGGGAACGCTGAAAAGCACGGGTACGGCGACGACGGAGGCTCCGATGGCGCCGGCGACGCCGAGCAGGATGGCCGTCGAGTGCGCGCGCCACCAGTTCACGGGGCAAACCTACCGGCGGTGGAATAGGGCGGACAGGGGTGGAGGTTGCGGTGGGTATGACGGTTGAGATCGGGGTGATTCTGCCGACGTCGTCGCCGGAGGCTGGGCGGGCGATTTTGGGGGATGTGCGGGAGAGTGCGCGGTACGCCGAGGAGGTCGGGCTGGACTCGGTGTGGTCGACGGATCATCTGGTGGCGAGTGCGCCGATGTTGGACAGTTCCGTCGTACTGGCGACTGCGGCCGCGGTGACCGAGCGGGTCACGGTGGGGTACAACGTGATGTTGCTGGCGTTGCGGCCGGTTGCGTGGGCGGCGAAGCAGATCAATACGTTGCAACTGGTGTCGAACGACCGTCTCGTGCTCGGGATCGGCACCGGGAACCCGGCGCACGGTGATGCCGGGTGGCGGGCGGCCGGCGTGGAGTTCTCCGAGCGCGGACGGCTCACGGACGAGGCTCTCGCCGTACTGCCGGATCTGATCGCCGGGAAGCCCACGACAGTCGGTCCCGACCTCGAGGTGACGCTCTCCCCCGGATCCAAGGTCCCGCCGATCTTCGTCGCCGGCAGTGGAGCGCGCGCTCATCGCCGGACCGCGCGGTACGCCGATGGTTGGGCAACGATCGCGCTGTCGCCGGACGAGGTCCGGGCGAACCTCGCGAGCATCAACGAACTCGCCGACGGCAAAACCCTCAAGGCAACGGTCGTCGCACCACAGCTCGACGGAGACCCGCTCGGGCAGCTGGCCGCCTACGAGGAAGCCGGCGTCGAACGCGTCATCCTCCCGCCGACCGGCGATTGGCGCCGCGACTACGACCAGGCAGCCGAACTCCGCGCCAAGTACCACAGCTGACACCAAGTACCACAGCTGACGCCAAGCACCACAGCTGACACCAAGTACCACAGCTGACACCAAGTACCACAGCTGACACCAAGTACCACAGCTGACACCAAGTACCACAGCTGACACCAAGTACCACAGCTGACACCAAGCACCACAGCTGACACCAGCCGGCGAGTGGCTCGGCAGAACGCAGGCTGAATGGCCCTGTCCTTCACGCGCCCGCACTGGGGACACTGGACGAGACGCGATCTGAGGATGTGAGCGATGTACGTGCCAGCGCACTTCGCCGCTGACGACACGGCGGTTCACGAGCTGCTCAAGCAGCACGGCGCCGCAGACTTGGTGACGATGACACCCGACGGTCTGATGGCGACCATGCTGCCGTTCATCTACGACCCCGAGCGAAACGTGTTATTGGGCCACCTGGCGCGGAACAACGAGCATTGGCAGCAGCCCGTCGTCGGCGAAGCATTGGTCATTATGCGAGGCCCCGACGCCTACGTGTCGCCGACCTGGTACGCGTCCAAGCAGGAGCACGGTCGCGTGGTGCCGACGTGGAACTACATCACCGCACACGTCCACGGCACCCTCAGCGTGCACGACGATCCCGCCTGGGTCGAGAACGTCGTACGGCGGCTCTCGGACCTGCACGAGGCGGGGCGGGCGGAACCGTGGTCGGTGGACGACGCGCCGGCGAAGTACGTGAGTGGGCAGCTCCGGGCGATCGTCGGGGTGGAGCTCGCGATCACGCGGATCGAGGCCAAGTTCAAGCTCAGCCAGAACCGGCCGGAGGCTGACATCGACGGCGTGATCGACGGCCTCCGCACCGCCGGCGAGGAGCAGGTCGCGCAGGCGGTCGCCGACTTCCGCCGCTGATCAGGCGTTCAGATGCGTATCTGGATCCCGGTGCTGACTTGACCTTGACCTTCGGGGCAAGGTTTATGCTCTGCGGCGTGTCTGGGGTCGTGGTGGTGGGAGTGGGGCCGGGTGTCGGCGTTGCGGTGGCACGGCGGTTCGTGCGGGAGGGGATGAGCGCTGGGCTGATCGCGCGCTCGTCGGCGACGGTGCAGGCCGCAGCCAAGGAGCTCGAGACCGCCGACGTACTGCCGGTGACCGCGGACGTGACCGACGAGGGTGGGCTCCGGTCCGCGCTCGATCGGGTGGTCGACGCGTACGGCGTACCTGATGCGGTCGTGTACAACGCCGCGGTCGTTCAGGCGGACCGGGTCGGTGAGCTCACCGCGCAGCGGCACCTCGATGCGTGGGCGGTGAACGTGGTCGGAGCGATCACCACGGCGGCCCACGTTGCGTCTGCGATGGCTGAGCGTGGCACAGGGTCGTTCCTCATCACCGGTGGGATGCCGCTGCCGAAGCCGGAGTACGTCAGCCTCTCGCTGGGCAAAGCCGGCGTACGCACGCTCGTGACGCTCTTGGACCAGCAGTACGGCGCGGCGGGGGTGCACGCCGCGAGCGTGACGATCAGCGGTGGAGTCGCCCCGGGAGGCGGCTGGGACCCGGACGAGATCGCCACCCACTACTGGCGACTGCACGCCCAGAGCCCCGCCGATTGGGTCCACGAACTCGTGATCTGAGCGGCTGACCCAGCGGCCGATCTGGGGAGGATTGCTACCCCGATTTCACAACCCCGATTTCCGTGCGAAATCCTCCCCAACCTGCATCAGGACGGCTTGAGCAGTCCACGTTTGAAGGCCTCGGCGACGGCGGACGCGCGGTCCGGGGCGTTGAGCTTGGCGTAGATGTTCAGGAGGTGGGTCTTCACCGTCGCCTCGCTGATGAACAGGTGCGCGGCGATCTCCCGGTTGGTGTTGCCGGCGGCGACCCACTCGATGACCTCGAGCTCGCGCGGACTCAGGATGTCCGGCGCGGGCGGCGTCCGGACATGGTTCATCAACGTGTTCGCCACCGACGGCGCGAGCACCGACTTCCCCTCGGCGGCCGCCCGGACCGCCCGCAGCAGCTCGTCCCGCGGCGCGTCCTTGAGCAGGTACCCCGTCGCGCCCGCCTCGATCGCGGGTACGACGTACCCGTCGGTGTCGTACGTCGTCAGCACGAGCACCCGCGAGGTCACGCCGCGATCGGTGAGTTCGCCGATCGCGGCGAGGCCGTTCGTCCCGGGCATCTGGAGGTCCATCAGGATCACGTCCGGCCGCAGCGCCTCGGCCAGCCGGATCGCCTCGGCGCCGTCGCTCGCCTGGCCGACCACCTCGAACTCGGGCTCGGACGCGAACATCCCGCTCAGCCCGTCCCGCACCACCGGGTGGTCGTCGGCGATCACCAGCCGGATCACGCGGACGCTCCCCGGGTCGGGACGGTCGCGGAGATCGCCGTACCGAGGCCGGGCTCGGACTCGACCTCGAGGATCCCGCTCAACGCCTCGACCCGCTGCCGCATCGCGACCAGCCCGAACCCGCCGGCCTCCGACGGCGCGGTCCGGGACGGGTCGAACCCGACACCGTCGTCACGTACGTCCACCGCGACCTCCTTCTCCATGTAGGACAGCGTCACGCCCACCCGGCTCGCCTGCGCGTACTTCGCCACGTTCGCCAGCGCCTCCTGGGTCGCTCGCAGCAGCGTCGACTCGGTCTCGGGAGTCATCACCCGCGGTGTGCCGGTCGTGGTCAGCCGCGCGTCGATCCCGTGCACCGCCGACCACCGCCGTACGACGTCGGCGATCGCCGCGCTCAGCGTGGCCGACTGGAGGGGCAACGGGCGGAGTGCGTGCACCGAGCGGCGCGCCTCGGTCAGGCTGTCGCGAGCCAGCCCGACCGCGGTCGTCACGTGCCGGCGCCAGTCCGCGGCGGTTTCGGCGGCCTGGAGCTGCGTGACGATCCCGGTCAGTCCTTGCGCGATGGTGTCGTGGATCTCGCGGGCCATCCGCTGCCGCTCGTCGATCACGCCCGCCTCACGGGCCTGGGTCAACAGCTGTTCGTGCAGTTCCGCGTTCTCGGCCAGGGTCGCCTCGAGCCGGCGGTTGGTCTCGGTCAGCGCGTCGACCGCTTCCTTCCGCTGCTCGCTGAGGACCTCGCCGCGGCGGCCGAGCCACGACGCGAGACACATCCCGACGACGTTCACTGCGATCACCGCGGTGCAGCCGAGCAGACCGAGCAAGTTCGTCTTCGGGATGTCGTACGACTGCGCGATGCCGGCGAGCACCGCGACGGCGCTGATGCCGACCAGCTCGCCCGGCCACTGCAGCAGGCCGAACGTGTAGAAGTAGCCGACCGGGGTGAGGAACCCGAACCACGGGTCCCGCACCACCAGGACGGCGAGCACCAGCACGAACCCGACGATGAAGATCGTGATCCAGCGGGTGTCGGTACGCCGGGCCGGGCGGAGGGTGAACATGCCGAGCATCCACAGCCCGAGCAGCGCGCAGAGCACCAGGTCGACGGTGAGCGACCGGGGCTCGTCGCGCTTGATCAGGACGGTGGTCGCGGTGACGGCGGCGAGCAGCACATACGGGACCACCGTCAGCCGTAGCGGCCAGACCTGCTCACTCATGTCACTTAGTGAACACCGAGCGGAGGTGCTTGCCGTTCACCAGCAGTGTGACCCCGAGCAGCAGCAGTCCACAGACGGCCTGCTCGCCCTTCAGCCAGAGCGGGAACGTGCCCGGCAGCGCGATGATCACCACGATCGCGATCAGCATCACCGCCGAGACGATCCGGAGCCGGAGGTACCCCCTCCGGGATCCGCGCGCCGAGCTCCGGGCGAACAGGAACGTCAGCGCGGAGCTGGCGACGACGATCGTGCCGCGGACCCAGACCGCGTCGGTGACGATCGCCGGGTGGTTGCGGAGGGCAATGATGGCGACCAGCGTCAGCACACTGATCGCGAGGTAGCCGGCCGCCAGCAGCTGCACGCTCCGCAACGCGGCGGCGCTCCGCGGGTGTCCGACGTCGACGGTGGCCATGGTGGAGGTCCTTTCAGAGGCGTTCTCGGTACTACGACTCTCGCGTTCGCACCCTGGTCGGCACATCGCCCGGCCGGCCCCACTCGCCTCCACCGATCGGTTGATCCGCCGCCTCCGCCACGCATACGAGCGTTGCCCCGAGCACCTTCCTTCCGTGTCAATTTGTGCACGGACTGTCACGAACTGTCACGGACTGTTTGCGGCTGCGTGCAGATGTCCGGACAGGCCTGGCGGCAGTGGGAGCGCGCGGTCGATCGTCATGTCAGGAAAAAGCGAGTCGAGAAAGAGTTCCGAGGCAAGCCGGTCGACCACACGGGAGGGTCCGGTACGCGTGCTCGAGACCTATCGCGGTATTCCACACCTGTTCGACACTTGGCTCGTGCTCACCGGCATGACGCTGCCGGTCGCGCTTTCGGCGCTGCGTCGCCCCGGTGACCTGATCCCGCGGTTCGCGGCGTTCTGCGTACCGGCGGCGTTCGCGCTGGTGATCGCGGCGACGCTCAGCCCGACCGCGCACCGCCTCGGCCAGATCGGCCAGTGCGGCACGCACCTGACCACCACCGGCGGACTGACCTCGCTCCAGGGTCTGCTGAACGTCCTGCTGTTCGTCCCGGCCGCGGGCATGCTCACGCTGGCCAGCGGCCGGCCGGGTGACGGCATCGCCGCCGGGATCGGGATGTCGGCCGCGGTCGAGGCGGTCCAGGCGCTGATTCCACAGCTCGGCCGCTCGTGCCAGCTGCACGACCTGATCGCGAACTCGCTCGGCACGTTCTGCGGCGTCGGCCTTGCCGCCGGTCTCCAGGCGCTGAACCGGAGCATGGCGCTGCGGCCGCGATACCTGGTGGTCACCCCGTCCGTCGTCGAGCACGCTGCGCTGCTCGTCGTACGGGTGCCGCGCCCTCCGGCTCGTCATCGGCGCGGGACGCTGGTGCCGCCGAGCCGGCCGGGAGCCGTCAGATATCACAGAACGAATACACAGTTATCCGGATAGTTATCCACAGGCTGTGGATAGAACCGTGGATGGCCGCGTGACTCCCTGGGGATATCCACAGGTCAGGGTCGGACGTCGAGTCCCAATGATGTTGCGACGACCATCGCCTGGGTCATGTCGATCCGGGCGTCCCGCAGTGTCACGGTCAGCGGGTCGAGGGTGGACAGGTCCGAGCCGCGCAGGTCGGCGCCGGTGAAGTCGGCTCGCTGGAGTGCCGCGCCCGACAGGTCGAGGTCCCGGAGCGTGGCCTTGGCGGCCCGGATCCCGGTCAGCTCGGCCTCCCGCAGCTTCACCCCGGTGAACTCGGTGCCCTTCAGGTCCGCGCCGGGCAGCGCGGTGAAAGACCAGTCCCCGCCGCTCACCTTGAGCAGGTTGAAGCTGCAGTCGTCGAAGAAGCTGCCGACGAACTTGCACCGGGTGAACGTCGTGTCGAACAGCGAGCAGCGGACGAACGTGCAGTTCACGAACGCGGCGTCGGTGTGGGTGGACGCGTTGAACCGGACCCCGCGGAACGTGCACTCCTCGAACACCCCGCCGCGGTTGTCCACCTCGGTCAGGTCGGAATCGACGAACAACACCCGCTGGTACGTCTGACCGGACGGGTCCGCGTCGTCCCAGTCCCGGATCGTCGACTCGGTCGGCACTCCCACACGGCTAGCCATGTCCCCACCTTGCCATCCCAGGCCGACAAACAGTTGTGATGGTGCCGCCGGAGAACGGTAGGGCGACCGACAACTACGGCCCCCACGATGGAGGAGTGACCGGAACCGAGAGGGTGATGGTGTTCGGCGCGGGAGGTTTCCTCGGCGCCAGGATCTGCGCGCTGCTCGCCGACCGCGGGATCGAGTACCGCGGCCTGAGCCGGACCCGCAGCGAGCCGTACCGGCGCTGCGACCTGACCGCGATGCATCCGTACGCGCTGGACACCCAGATCGGGATGTACAAACCCACCGTGATCATCAACGCGGTCGGCGCCACGCTCGGTGAGCCGGCCGAGCTGGTCCGGGCGAACGTGATCGCTGTCGAGGCGCTGCTCGCCTCGGTCCGCGACCACGCGAACCACGCCCGGTTCGTGCACCTCGGGTCCGCGGCGGAGTACGGCGGCGCGCCGCACGGCACCAGCCTCGACGAGGCGGCCCCGCCCCGGCCGATCGGTCCGTACGGACTCAGCAAACTGGCCGGCTCCGAGCTCGTCCTCCGGGCGCAGCGGGCCGGCGCGGATGCCGTCGTACTGCGGATCTTCGACGTGATCGGGCCGGGAGCTCCGGAGAGTACGTTGACCGGCCGGGTGATCCGGGACCTGCGGTCGCGGCAGCTGATCGAGGTCGGGTCCCTGGACGTGTGGCGCGACTTCGTCGACGTCCGGGACGTGGCCGAGGCGGTCCTCGCGGTCGCGCTCGCGGACGCCGTGGTGCCGCCGGTGCTGAACATCGGGACCGGCCGCGCGACGCTGGCGCGGGATGTCGCCGGGCAGCTGTTCGAGCTGAGCAGTCAGCCGGCGACGGTGGTGGACGACGCCGTGCAGGAGACCGCGCTCGGCGCGCCGTGGCAGCAGGCCGACATCACACTGATCGGCAAGCACCTCGGCTGGTCGCCCAAGATCGCCCTCGACCAGTCCCTCGCGGACAGTTGGGCCACGCCTTCGAGAGACTAGGTCCGTGGAGATCCGCTCGATCTGTCAGGCCGCGCCGGACCGGCGACCCCCTGCGGTGAACGAGGACCTGGTGCTGACCGGCCCCGATTTCGCCCTTTTGCTCGACGGAGCCAGCGCTCCGCGGGTCCACGTCGACTCCGGTTGCCGGCACACGGTCGCCTGGCTGGTCATGCAGTTGGCGACTCAGCTCGCGACCCCGCTGCTCACCCGCTCGTCCGCCCCGCTCACCGACCTGCTCGCCGACGCGATCACCGCGGTCCGCGCCTCGCACGCCGACACCTGCGACGTCACCAACCCCGACAGTCCCTCATCCACAGTCACGATGGTGCGCCTCCACCCGGACCACGTGGAGCACCTGGTCCTGGCCGACTCACCCATCGTGATGCGATCACCCGACGGCCGGATCACCGTCCACAGCGACGACCGCATCGACCTCCTTCCCGAGCGAAACCTCGAGTTCGTCCGCCGGTCGCGCAATCAGCCCGGCGGCTTCTGGGTGGCGAGCACCGAGCCCAAAGCGGCGTACGAGTCGGTGACCGGGACGACGGACCTCGACGACGTCGACGCGATCGCGCTCCTCAGCGACGGCGCTTCGCGCTACACCGAGCGCTACGGGCACTCGTGGGACGACCTGCTCGACGTCCTCACCACGGCAGGTCCACGCGAGCTGATCGACCGAGTCCGAGCCCACGACGCCACGTTCACCGGCGGCGGCAAGCAGTACGACGATGCGAGCGTCGTACTGCTTCAGCGTCCGTAAGTCGGGAAGCCCTGTCCCGGGTACCGCGGCGCGTACTGCGGAGGCTCCAGCGGCCGTACGACGTCCTGGACCGGCCTCGGCGTAGCGCGCGTGTGCTGCCAGTCGCTGACCTGCAGCATCATCAGCGACGCCCCGACCGCGGACACGATCAGCAGTACGGTCGCGACCGTGAACCCGATGTCGACACCCAGTGCGACCCGGACCATGAAGTCCTGCATGTCGTAGAGGTCGGCGTACGGCCTGTCCGTGTTGTCGGTCACCTGGATCAGGCGGACGAACCAGATGATGAAGCCGATCACCGCGAGCGACCCACCGCCGACGACGATCACCCAGAAGCCGATCCACGCCGACCACCACCCGTACAACAGGGTGCGCATCCGACCGGTCCGGGCCACTCCGGGCTGCTCCGGCGGCTCGCTGGCCCGGGCGACGTCCTCGACGATCTGGAGCGGGTACCAGAACTGCACGACCGGGCAGAACCAGGCTCCGACGACCCAGCCGTTCGACCGCCGCTGTAGACCACGCATCGGGTCCACCGGTCGCGGCGCAGCGGGTGAGTGCAGGAAGTCGAGGTTCTCGCGGGCCTGCCAGAGCCAGATCAGGAACGCGATCCCGGTGCCCATCAGCAGGTAGCTGACCAGGTCCAGCAGCGGGCCGGAGCCGGAGACCGACTCGATGCCGCGGTCGAGTTCGTCCTCGGAGAGCAGTCCGTACACGAAGCGCTTCACTTCGTCGTACGAGCGCCAGAGCAGCACCGACTGGATCACCGCCGCCACGCAGGTCAGCCCCATCAGCACGATGCTCACGATCGCCACCTTGCGTAGCGGCCGGTAGCGCGGCAGCGGCTGATGCGACAGCGGCTGGAACGGACCTGATCCCTGATACGGCCACGGATACGGCTGCGTCACCCTTCCACCTCCCCGCAGCCAAAGTTAGCCCACGGCCGGATTCAGACTGCGGCGAACGTCTCCCGCACCGCGGGCGCGGCCAGCTCCCGATCGGCCGCCGACAGCCCGATCCGCGTCCGCCGATCCAGTACGTCGTCCTCGGTCAGCGCCCCTTCGTGCCGGACGGCGAACCGCAGCTCGGCGTACGTCGTCCGCAGCCCCGGCGCGATCGGGTCCTGCAACTCCGGCGGACCGGCGATCACCTGCGGCGCCTCGACGCCGTACCGCTGCACGAACCGCGCCGGCGCCTTCACCGCTGCCAACCGGACCCGGTCCGCCGCGCCGACGAGCGGGATGCGGTGCGTCTCGCAGGGGCGTCGTACGTCGAGACTCGACTGCGCGAGCGCCGTGTCGAGGGCGTCCTGCGCCATCCGGCGGTACGTGGTGAGCTTGCCGCCGACGATCGTCACCACGCCGTCCGGGCTGGTGACCACCGCGTGCCGCCGGGAGATGTCGGCCGTCTTGTCCTCACCCTTGTGATGACCGGTGTCGAGCAGCGGGCGCAGTCCGGCGTACGTCCCGAGGAGGTCCGCGCGGGTCACGGGCTGCTGGACGGCCGCGCTGATCGTGTTCAGCAGGAAGTCGATCTCCGCGTCGGTCGCGTGCGATACGTCGCTCACCGGGCCCGGCGCCTCCTCGTCGGTGAGGCCGACGTACACCCGGTCGTCGGGAGCCGGGATCGCCATCACGACGCGGCGCAGCTCGCCCGGGACCGGCACGGTGAGGATCGCGGAGAGGCCGCCGAAGACGGACTGCGGGAGCACCAGGTGGGTGCCGCGGCTCGGCCGGAGCTTGATGCCGGAGGCAACCTGATCGGCCCAGATCCCGGCCGCGTTGATCACGATCCGCGCGTCCACCGGGATCCGGTCGCCGGTCAACTGGTCGACCAGCACGGCCCCACGGCCGGTGACGTCGGTCGCCGCGACCCGGGTCAGGATGCGGGCGCCGTACTGCGCCGCGGTCCGGGCGATCGCGACGACCAGGCGCGCGTCGTCGTACAACTGTCCGTCCCAGGTCAGGAAGCCGCCGCGCAGTCCCTCCGGGCGCAGCGTCGGCGCGTAGCGGAGCAGCTCGGCCGAACTCACGCGGCGGGAGTGCGGCAGGTAGTCGTCGCTGGTCCGGGCGAAGGTGCGGAGGATGTCGCCACCGAGGAACGCCGACCGCAGCATCGCCGCCTGCGCGAAACTTGCCTGTGGCAACCACGGCGCGATCTGCGGGATCGGGTGCACCAGGTGCGGCGCGGTCGTCTTCATCAGGATGCCGCGCTCGACCGCGCTCTCGTAGGCGATCCCGAGGTGCCCGGAGGCGATGTACCGCAGGCCGCCGTGCACGAGCTTCGAGCTCCACCGGCTGGTCCCGAACGCGAGGTCGGTCTTCTCCACCAGGGCAACGGACAGACCGCGCGCGGCCGCGTCCAGAGCGACGCCGGCGCCGGTCACCCCACCGCCGATCACGAGCACGTCGACCTCGGTCAGCGACGCGAGCTCACGGGAACGCCGGGCCGCGTTCAGGCTGGCGTTCCCGAGGCTGATCATGGCCGGAGGTACCGATCGACCATCACGCGCAGCTCCTCGTCGAGCTTCGGGTACTCGTCCTTCTCGGCCATCACCGGCCCGGACACCGCCGACGCGAGCGCGATCAGGATGACCTGCCGCGCCAGCCAGACCGGATCGCCCTCGCGGATCGAGTCGTCGGCCTGTCCCTGCCGGATGCCCTCCTCGAGCAGCGCCAGGTGCGCGACAGTGCTGCTGCCGCGGCGCTCCAGCAGGTACGGCGTGAGGAACTCGGGGTCGAGCTCGATGATCTTCCGCATCAACGGGTGCACCCGGGTCTTCGCGACCACCTCGACGACGCCCTCGACCAGCCGGGCCCGGCCGTCGGCGGCGTCCGGCTGGAAGGCCGACACCAGCGCGATCGTCCACTCCCGGGTCATCAGCGCCGCGACCACGGCCTGCACGTTCGGCCAGCGCCGGTACAGGGTCGCGCGCGAGACCTCGGCGTGCCGGGCGATATCGGCCATCGTCATCCGGCGCATCCCGATCGCGAGCAGCAGCTCGTAGGCCGCGTCCAGGATCCGCTCCTCGCCGATCGCATTCGCGGGCGCGGGACGGGAGCTGGTCTCTTGATCCGAGTCGCTGCTACGCTGAGACATCACATGCCAAAGTGTATCAGCGCCTTCGGTTTCCCGGAACTGTGCATCGGCATCCTGGAACTGTCCAGGGGAGGTGGGAGCCAGGGGGTTCCACCTCCCCTGGACGCTACCTCGCGGAACCGCCGAAAGGGAGTCAGCGATGACGGAATCCGACCTCCCGGTGGTGCAACTCACGCCCGGCCGCTGGGGTGACCCGGCGCACCCGGTCGAGCTCCCGTCCGCGGCCGTCGACGCCCTCAAGCACCTGGGGGTACGTCGCCCCGCCGGCGGAACCGTCGCTCCGGCGGACCGCCCCGGGCTCACGGCTGAGCAATTGACCTTCCTGACCGGCATCGTCGGGACCGACCACGTGGCGACCGACCTCGACTCGCGCTGGGCGCACACCCGCGGCTATTCGACCACCGACCTGCTCCGGGACCGCGCCGGCGACACCTCCGACATGCCGGACGCCGTCGTCTACCCGGCGTCCCACGACGAGGTCGCCACTCTGCTCGCCGGATGCGCCGCCGCCGGGCTCGCGGTGGTCCCGTACTCCGGAGGCACCTCCGTCGTCGGCGGCCTCGCCCCCGGGCGGTGCTTCGTCACCGTCGACCTGCGCCGGCTCGACCGCCTCCTCGAGCTCGACGAGATCTCCCGCACGGCCACGCTGCAGGCCGGCGTCCGCGGAACGGCCGCCGAGGCGCTGCTCGCCGAGCGCGGCTACACCCTCGGACACTTCCCGCAGTCCTACGAGGGCGCGTCCATCGGCGGGTACGCCGCCGCGCGGTCGAGCGGCCAGTCGTCCGCCGGATACGGCCGGTTCGACCAGATGGTGGTCGGGCTGACGCTCGCGACCCCGCGCGGCACGGTCGAGCTCGGTCGGGCTCCGATGTCCGCGGCCGGTCCCGACCTGCGCCAGCTCGTGCTCGGGTCCGAGGGTGCGTTCGGGATCATCACGTCGGTCGTCGTACGCATCCGACCGCGACCGGTCGAGCGGCATTTCGAGGGCTGGCGGTTCGGTTCCTTCGACGCCGGGCTGACCGCCGTCCGGCGGCTCGCGCAGGACGGGCCGTTGCCGACCGTGCTCCGGCTGTCGGACGAGGCCGAGACCGCGGTGAACCTGGCCGACCCGGATGTGCTCGGCGGCGGGTCCGGCGGGGTGCTCGCGATCATCGGCTTCGACGGTCCGTACAACCAGGCGACCGCCGACGTCCTGACGGCGGCGGGCGGCGAGAACCTCGGCGAAGGTCCGGGCGAGACGTGGCGAGTCGGCCGGTACCGCGCGCCGTATCTGCGTGATCCGCTGCTCGACGAGGGCGCGCTGGTGGAGACCCTTGAGACAGCGGCGTTCTGGTCGCGCATTCCGGCGCTCAAGGCCGCCGTCACCGAGGCGCTCGTCGGTGCGCTGAGCGCGACACCGCCGCTGGTGCTCTGCCACATCTCCCACGTGTACGAGACCGGTGCCTCGCTCTACTTCACCGTGATCTGCGCCCAGGCCGACGATCCGGTCGCGCAATGGCGCTCAGCGAAGGCGGCGGCCAACCAGGCGATCGCCGCCGCCGGCGGCACGATCTCCCACCACCACGGCGTCGGCACCGACCACCGCGACGCCTACGAAGCCGAGATCGGCCCGCTGGCGCTCGAAGCCCTTCAAGCGGTCAAACACACACTCGACCCCGACACAGTCCTGAACCCAGGCATCCTGCTACCCCAGAGCTAACGGCTGCCTCCCGCCGGCTCAGCCGCGCTCTTTGCCTTTCCCACCCAGGGCGTCGCCGATCCGGCGGCCCGTCTGCTTCTTCTCGCCCTTCCCTTGGTCAGCGCCCTTGCCCAGCGCCTGGTCGGGGTCCGCAAGCCACCCGCTCTTGATCTTGGTGCCGTTCGGGTCGCTCTGCGTGCCACCCAGCCCGGCCTGGAACTGCTTCTCGTCGAAACGGGAGCGGCCGTCGTCGCCGCTCTCGTGGACGTTCCTGCCCTCCGCCATGTCCTTCTCCCCGGTGTTGTCGTCGGAACTCGCAGCGTAGGCACGCGGCGGGGTCAGCGTGTGCAAGTTCGATGCTGATGGCAACGCTTGACTTCAAGCTTGCTTGAGGTACGACGGTTGCCGCATGAGTCCTGAACTGTCTGATCGTCCTGTTGCGCTGATCACCGGTGCGTCGGCCGGGCTCGGCCTGGCGTTGGCGCACGGGCTGGCCGATCGTGGCTGGGCGCTGGTGATCGACGCTCGTGGCGCCGAGGCGCTCAAAGACGCGGCCGACGCGCTGGCCGACCGAACCGACGTCGTACCGCTGGCCGGGGACGTGACTGATCCGGAGCATCGGGGTGACCTGGTGGACGCGATCACCGAGCTCGGCCGGCTCGACCTGCTGATCAACAACGCCAGCTATCTCGGACCGAGTCCGCTGCAAGCGCTCGCAGCCGCGGACCTCGACGAGCTGCGCCGGGTTTACGAGGTCGACGTACTCGCGCCGATCGCATTGACCCGGGCGCTGCTTCCCGCACTGACCGCAGCCTCCGGTGTGCTGATCAACATCAGCTCCGACGCTGCAGTCGAGGCCTACGAGACGTGGGGCGGATATGGGTCCGCCAAGGCCGCACTGGACCACGCGACCCGAGTCCTGGCAGCTGAGCATCCTGCACTGGCCGTGTACGCCGTCGACCCGGGTGATCTGCGGACCGCGATGCACCAGGCCGCCTTCCCCGGTGAGGACATCTCGGACCGGCCGGAGCCCGCGACCGTCGTACCGGCGTTCCTGCAGTTGCTCGACAGCCGGCCGGACAGCGGTAGGTACCGAGCAGCTGAGTTCGCGTCGGCGGTGACGACGTGACAGTAAATCCACACACTGGGCACCCGCACACCAGGTTCGACCTGCCGGACTCACTGAACGCTCATGAACCACCGGAGGCTCGCGGCTTGTCGCGGGACCAGGTGAAGCTGCTGGTCGCGGAGGGGTCGACCGTCACGCACACCCGCTTCGACCGGATCGGTGAGCACCTGCGCCCCGGCGACCTGTTGCTGGTCAACACGTCCGGCACCCTGCCCGCGGCCGTCGACGGCTCATCGCTCACCGTGCACTTCTCCACACCGCTCGACGACGGCACGTGGGTCGTGGAGCTGCGTCGTGACGGCGGTCCGATGTTCGACGGCGCCGTTGGTGACCGGGTGGAACTCCCGGAGGGTGCGCTGACGCTACTGGCGCCGTACCAGGCGGAGTCGAACCGCCTGTGGATCGCGAAGCCGCCGGTGGCCGACGTGCTCGGTTACCTGCAGCGGAACGGGCGGCCGATCACCTACAACTACGTTGGCAAGCAGTGGCCGCTCGCGTCGTACCAGACCGTGTTCGCGCGGGAGCCGGGCAGCGCCGAGGTGCCCAGTGCGGCACGGCCGTTCAGTTTCGAGCTTGTCAGCCATCTGGCGTCACAAGGCGTCCTGATCGCACCGATCCTCCTGCACTGCGGCGTCTCCTCGCAGGAGAGTCACGAACCACCCACACCCGAGCGGTACGACGTACCCGCGCACACGGCCCGCCTCGTGAACTGGGTGAAGGCCAACGGCGGCCGGGTGATCGCGGTGGGTACCACCGCGGTCCGGGCCATCGAGTCACCGATCGGAGCAGACGGCACCGTCACGCCGGCCCACGGCTGGACCGATCTCGTCCTCGGCCCCGACAGGCAGCCGCAGATCGTCGACGGCCTCATCACCGGCTGGCATGCCCCCGAGGCGTCACATCTCATGCTCCTCGAGTCAGTCGTCGGCGCCGAACAGGTGCAGCACGTGTACGACGCCGCCGTACAAGAGCACTACCTCTGGCACGAGTTCGGCGACGCCTGCCTCATGCTGCGGTGACCATCTGGTTGCAGAGCTCCCATACGGCCGCACGATTGCGTGCGTCGAGAACGCTGTCCGGCCAGGTGGTCTCGGCGGCGTTCGTGTCGAAGTACTTCGCGGTGACGCCTTCCACCTGAGGGCTCGAGGCCAGGTGGATGCTTGATCGAGCGGCCTTCGCGATGTCCTTCAACAGCACCGGGCCGACGACTCGTAGCGCCGGCACGACTGGGCGGTAGGCCCACGGGAACGCGCGCATCGGCATCGCGCGATTCCCCGGCGTCGACGCGTGGCCCGGGTAGGCGACGTTCACGGTGATGCCGTCCGTGGTGCGTGCGAACTCGTAGCTCATCGCCATCAACGCGGTCTTGCAGTGGTTGTACTGGCTGAAGGTCCAGCCGAGGAATCGCCGCTCTGCCTGCAGATTCGTGACGTCGAGCGGACCGTTCGGCAGGCCGCCGGTGAGGTTGACGACCCGCCCCGCGCCGGCCGTGAGCTGCGGCAGTAACAGCCGGGTGAGCAGGTACGGCGTGAGCACGTTCGCGGCGAACGTCAGCTCGACACCGTCGGACGTGAGCTGACGCGCGGGTGGCGCGTAGCCGAAGTTGTTCACCAGGACGTGCAGCGACTGGTGGCGCTGGGCAACGATCTCGGCGAGCGCGTGGACGCCGTCCTGGCGGGTGAGGTCGGCGGCGATCGCTTCCGCCGTACCCGAGGTCTGTTGCTGGACCCGCTCGGCCGCGGCTGTCGCGCGCTCGGGGTCCCGGCCGACCAGGATCACGTGCGCGCCGCGGGCAGCGAGCCCGCGCGCGGTCTCCCAGCCGATTCCGCCGGTGCTCCCGGTGATCAGCGCCGTCTTTCCGTGCACCAATGCCTCCTGATGTCGAAACTGTCACTCGGTGACAGAATAGGCAACAGGAGTAGTTAAGTACACTCGGGGTCGTGACAGGACTTCGGGCCCGGACCCGCGACGCGGTCCGGGCGCAGCTGTCGGCGCTGTCCATCGAGCTGTTCCTCGAGCGCGGGTACGACGCGACGACGGTGGACGACATCGCGGCAGCGGCCGGGATGTCGAAACGGAGCTTCTTCCGGTACTTCGGGACGAAGGACGACGTGGTGTTCCACGGCGCCGACGACGTCGCGGAGCGCATCGCGCGCGAGCTCGAGCTCGCCGAGGGCGACGACTGGGCCTGCCTGCAGACGGTGCTGACCGCCTGGCAGGACCAGATCTACACGTCCGGCCGGGTGGTCGAACTCGTGGAGTCCGCTCCCGCGCTACGGGCGCGGATGGTGGACAAGCGCGACGAACTCCGCCGGCTGATCAGCGCGGCGCTGCTCGCCCGGCCTGGTTCCACGCTGGACGCGTTCGGCGCGGATCTCCTGACCGCGGCGGCCGGCGCCGTACTGGATGCTGCTGCGCAGGAATGGTTGCGCAACGGCGGCGACCGCGCGGCGCTGATCGCCCGTGGCTTCGCCGAACTCAGGAAGCCTTGGCCGCCGGCTTCGGCTGCGAGATCCGATTGACGGTGTGCTCGGCGGCCTCGAGGACGGTGACTGCGCTGGGAGTTTCCGGTGTGGGTGATTTGGCCGGATGGCGCTCGTTGCCGGGCCGGGCCCGTTTGTCCACTGCGCGTGGGCTCATGACGATGTCCTTACCAAGTGTGGTCCCCCGTCGGGACGTCACCTGATTAGACAAGCGTCGACACCCACTTGTCACCGTCATTAATTCAACTGAAGGTAACTTGTGGCATAGGCCGCATCCGGCGGCTCCGCGCCTACTGCGCGGCACTCGGCACGGCACCTCGCTGCACGGGTGCAAAGGCCACGATGCTCCGCATCGAGACCTTCGCCCCCGCGCACCGATGCACCGCACCGAGCACCTGCTCGCTACGGCGCGGAGCCGCCGAATACGGCCTAGGCCGCTTGTTTGTTGCGGCGTTTGTGTTTGGAGAGTTGGAGGAAGATCCAGGCGACCGCCGCGCCGACGACGAAGCCGCCGAGGTGGCCTTCCCACGAGACGTTCGGGATGGCGAAGGACAGGACCGCGGTGACGGCGACGTACATCAGGATCCAGGTGATGTCCAAGCCGCGGGCCCGGCTGATCACCAGCAGGGCGCCGACCAGGCCGAGGACCGCGCCGGACGCGCCGAGGGTCGCGCCGCCGGGCGCGGAAAGGATCCAGACCGCGATGCTGCCGCCGATCGCGGACAGCAGGTACAGGATCAGGAACCGGACCCGGCCGAGCATCTGCTCCAGCGGCGGACCGAGCTGCCAGAGCATGAACAGGTTCGAGAAGATGTGGAAGATCTGCCAGTGCGTGAACGTCGAGGTGACCAGTCGCCACGGCTCGGTGTCCACGAGCGCCGGCACCATCACCAGGTCGTTGAGGATCTGTGGGCTACCGAGGTGCACGAGGATGAAGACGAGCACGTTGAGGGCCAGCAGCGTCGACGTCACGAGCTGCGGGTTGCCGCGCTGCAGTCCGCCGAGTGAGGTCCGCTTCTTGGGGACCGAGCGAACGCCCTCGTTGAAGCAGTTCGGGCACTGGAAGCCGACGGAAGCGCTGTTCATGCACGACGGGCAGATCGGCCGGTCGCAGCGCTGGCAGCGCACCCCGGCGGGCCGATCCGGGTGCCGGTAGCAGACGGTCTCGGTCACGCGGGTGTGTCCCTCTCTGGGAACCCGGGGCCGGTGGCGTGCCGGCCCCGCAGGTCAATTCAGGCGTTCTTGCGCTCGACGACGACCTTGTTGATGACGATCGGCTCGAGCGGCCGGTCGCCAGGAGCGGTCGGCGCGGTCGCGATCGCGTCCACGACCTTCTTCGACTCGTCGTCGACGACCTCACCGAAGATCGTGTGCTTGCGGTTCAGGTGCGACGTCGGGACCACGGTGACGAAGAACTGCGACCCGTTGGTGCCGCGGCCGTACTGGATGCCGGCGTTCGCCATCGCGAGCAGGTACGGACGGTCGAACTGGAGCTCCGGGTGGATCTCGTCGTCGAACTGGTACCCCGGCGTGCCGGTGCCGGTGCCGAGCGGGCAGCCGCCCTGGATCATGAACCCGTCGATGACCCGGTGGAAGCCGAGGCCGTCGTAGAACGGCCGGGTGACCTGCTGGCCGGTCTCCGGGTCGGTCCACTCCTTCGTGCCCTCGGCCAGACCGACGAAGTTGCTCACCGTCTTCGGCGCCTGGTTGGGGAACAACCTGATGACGACGTCGCCCTTGCTCGTCTGCAGGGTTGCGTACAGCTCTTCGGCCACGGGAGTCACTCCTAGTCGGTTACTACAGGTACGCCTCGATCCTGTCATGCCACTCCAAGAAAATGAGCAACAACCCACCCCGTGGTCGCTCTGTGCCCCTCTGTACGGCGCGGCGGTGGGCAGATGTGTGGAAAAGGCCGGGTGGGGGCACCAGGTGAATGGCTCGCGACGTCGTACGATGCAGATGAAGCCGGATTTGTCCAGAGTCGTAACCAGAACGAGCCCATGACGCCGATGGGCGGGAGAGCTGCCTGCCGGGGCAGGCGGCATCGAGGAGGGAACCGTGGGTTTGAGGAAGTCCAAGGGCAGGGTCGAGACCGCCAAGGACCGGGTCCGGCCGCTCGCCGAGTCGGCGAGCGAGAAGCTCGGACCGGCCGTCGGCCAGGTTCGTGATCACCTCGGTCCGGCCGTGGGCACCGCACGGGAGAAGGTGTCGCCGTACGCGGAGAAGGCTGTCGAGCGGGGCGCGCACCTCGCGCACCAGGCGGTCGAGAAGGCCGGACCGGTGCTCGACGACGCGCTCGCCAGGGTCGGCCCGGCCACCGAGCAGGCCGCCGAGAAGGCGCGCGGCCGGCTGAACGACGACGTCCTGCCGAAGGTGACCGCCGCGCTGGTGACCCTCGCGGCCGCCGCCGAGCCGGTCGTCGAGGAGACCAGCCGCCGGGGCAAGGCCACCAAGGCCGCGCTCAAGGGTGAGATCGACGTGCCGAAGAAGAAGAGCCACAAGCTCCGCAACGTGGCCCTGTTCCTGGGTCTCGGCGCACTGGCCGCGGCAGCGGTGAAGAAGCTGCTGACCCCGCCGGAGCCGGCCTGGCAGTCCACCCCGACCAGCGGCCGCGACTACAGCTCCGCCCCGGCCGGTACGACGTCCCGCCCGACCGACACCACATCCGGTGCGGCCACCTCGGCGTCGTCCGGATCGTCGTCGGCCACGTCCGCGAACGGCAAGAGCGACGCCAAGCCGGACGCTCCGAAGGCGGACGCCGCCAAGGGTGACGGTGCGAAGCCCGCCGCGCCCAAGGCCGACGCTCCGAAGGCTGAGGCCCCGAAGGCGGAGAGCGCCGAGGCCAAGGCCGACGAGGTGAACGCCGCGTCGAACGGCACCGCGAAGAAGGCCACCACCAGGAAGTCGACGGGTTCCGGCGACAGCCGGCCCAGCGACTCCTGATACCACCGCAACGGCTGACACCACCGCAACGGCGAAGGTCCCGGACCCTGCAGGGTCCGGGACCTTCGTCTGTTCGCACGTCGCCTTGCGCGAGCGACGTCAGTTGACCTGCGGTTCCTTCGCGATCGTGTAGCGACCGGCGGACAGCAGTTGGGTGGCGTACCGGTGCGTGATGCACGGGTAGGTGCCGCCGCAGCTCAGGCAGACCGCGTCGTTGCGGTGCAGCCAGGGAACGACCTTGAACCGCCGGATCCAGGTCATTGGCTCCCGGTCCGGGGCGTGCATCCGGAGCGCCGCGCGCGCGGCGTCCTGGATCTCGGGGGCCGACCAGTCCTCGGCGCTCTTGTCCATCAGCGCGCTGAGATCAGGGTGGTGGTGGTCAGTGGTGCGGTCTTTGTTCATTTAGTTGTCTTCCAAGGCAGGTGGGAGGACGCCTGATCGGGTGGTGGGGTGGGTTTGCGAACCACACTGAATCACTCGCTTCAAACGTTAGTGCCCCGGCCAGATCAGCGCGCCCCGATAGACCGCGTTCGAGTGTCAGATCTTCGTCAGGTCTGTCGGGCCGAGCCGGTCAGGTCTGGGTCCGTCAGGTCCAGAGCGTCTCGAGCGTCACCCGGGCCTCGAGCTCGAGCAGGTGCCGCTTGGTCGGGATGCCACCACCGAAGCCGACCATTTTGCCGCCGGCGCCGACCACCCGGTGGCAGGGCATCACGATCGCGATCGGGTTCCGGTTGCAGGCCGTCCCGACCGCGCGGGCCGCGCCGATGTCGCCGACGATCTTCGCGACGTCGCCGTACGTCTGCATCTCGCCGTACGGGATCTTGGTGAGCTGGGTCCAGACCGCGCGCTCGAACTCGGAGCCGCCGCGGACGGACAGCGGCAGCGTGAACTCCTGGAGCTCACCGGCGAAGTACGCCTTCAGCTGGTCGGCGGCCTCGGTGAGCAGCGGGTCGGGGTCGAGCGGTCTGTCGGTGCCGCCGAAGTGCAGCCGGCAGAGCCCGGTCTCGTCGACCGCGAGCGTGAGGTCGCCGATCGGCGAATCGATCACGGACCAGCGCATATCGCCATCCTTGCGCAGGGCACCGACAGTTTCTCGCGGAATTGCGCCATGGACCGATGGCGACGTGTTGTCCTCGCCCGGTCACGCCGTGTTGTGCTATGTCTGATCCATGCCGAGCCGGGCGTCACAGGTACCGCTGGACCGGTGGTTCAGTTCCGAGCGGGCAATGGGCGTCGCGGCGTCGATCCTGATCGGGCTGGTCACGGTCACCGCGTGGGCCACCGCATGGTCCGACTGGTTCTCCTACCGCACCCTCAAGGTGTACGGCGCTGACGCCGCCGCCCGGCTGGACGAAGCGGACCTGATCTCCGGATCGCTCGGTATCGTCTCGGCGCTCGCGCTGCTCGGTGCCGCGGCGGTGTTCATCATCTGGCTGTGGCGGGTCCGGTGGAACGCGGAGATGTTCTGCCGCGGCGAGCACCGGTTCACCCGCGGCTGGGTGCTGGGCTGCTGGCTCGTCCCGGTGGTGAACCTCTGGTACCCGAAGCAGGTCGTCGACGACATCGTCGCGGCCAGCGATCCGCGCACCGATCCGCTGACGCCGAACCTGAAGGTTGTCCCCGGCACCCAATTGGTCTGGGCCTGGTGGCTGACCTGGGTGACCGGACTGGTGTCCGGGAACATCGTGCAAAGAGGTGTTCTCGCCGGCGCGTCGCAGCTCGGAGATCTGCGCACGAACGTCATACTGTCCTCCGTCTCGGCGCTGTCCACCACTGGCGCGGCGGTGCTCGCGGTGATCCTGATCCAGCGGATCGACGAGCTCCAGACCCAGCGTGAATGGGTGCCCTGGTGGGCGGTCGGGACACCGCACAGCGGCTTCCAACCTCCTGCGTTGTAAACCAAACCGTCACGCGCCGTCCAATGCCTCGTTACCACTGGTGATGGGCGTACGAAAAGAACACGTTAAGTCGACACCCTCCGCATTGGGGCCGACTGCCCTGGCATACCTACTTCGTGGTATCAATGTGGCTCGGTCACGCGGGGGCAGGGCCGGTCCGAAGCGCCGGACAGACGACGGAGTTCCAGCAACGCGAGGGACGCGAGACGTGAGCCACCCGCAGCCAACGATGACCCCTGTCGAGGACGAGGAAGCATGGCAGCCGCACGCGGCTGAGGAGTTCCAGCAGATCGGGACGGTCGGCAAGATCGCCATCGGACTGCTGGGCGCGTCGACAGTGACGCATCTGCTCTCCACCTGGTCCGACTGGAACACGTACTCCGTGGTGCACCGCTATCTCGGCGGCATGCCGAACGTCGACGACGCGGACCTGAACCGCGCCGACGCGATCGCCAAGGTCACCGCGATTCCGAACGTGATCGTCTCGGTCGCCGCCGCGGTCGTCTTCGTTGTGTGGCTCTGGCGGGTCCGGGTCAACTCCGAGGTCTTCTGTCAGGCCGACCATCGTCGCAGCCATGGCTGGGTACTCGCCAGCTGGTTCGTGCCGGGTCCGAACCTCTGGTACCCGAAACAGATCGTCGACGACGTCTGGCTCGCCAGCGATCCGAAGACCCCCGTCTACACCGACGACCTGCGCCGGTTCAGGACTCCCTCCCTCACGTCCGTGTGGTGGGTCGCCTGGATCGGCGCTCTCGCGTTCGACGTGGTGGTCCGCCGGTTCCTGATGTGGATGGAAGCCACCGTCGGCTCGCTGCGCGGCATCGCCCTGGCGGGTACGGCGTCCCTGCTGCTGACCGCGGTCTCCGCGGTGGGCGCGACGCTCGTGATCCGCAAGATCAACCACATGCAGACCACCCGCACGTGGGTGCCCTGGTGGGACCAGGCGCCGAAGCTGAGCGCCGTCCCGTCGTACGAGACCGGCGGCGTGCCGTCGTACGCGAACGACGACACCGACGAGCAGCCGGCGATCGCCGAGCCGATCGCGACCGCGCCCTCGCTGGGTCTGGTCCGCGAGCCGCAGCTGCAGATGGCCGGTGCGCCGCAGGCGCCGGCGGGCAACAACCCGTTCGCCCCGGCCGCCCAGGCCCCGGCTCCGTACGCACCGGCGCCGCAGCAGGCCGGCCCGCAGCAGGCCGGCCCGCAGCAGGCCGGCCCGCAGCAGTCGGCGCCGCAGCAGCCCGCACCGCAGGCTCCGGCCGCGAGCCCGTTCGCGCCGGCTCCGGCCGCGCAGGACTTCCCGGGTGACGGCGCCGCCGCGCCGGCCGCGTTCGCCGGTGACCCGGCGGTCGACGAGGGCGCGAAGTGGAGCCCGTTCGCCCCGGTCGTGGACGGCTGGCGGGACGACGAGAGTGGCCCGGCGACCGAGCAGTTCAGCCCGATCGAGTCCTGGCGGGACGAGAAGCCGGCCGCGGAGACGACGTACGAGGCGCCGCGGCAGAGCTGGGACGACTACCGGAGCGAGGACGCGCTCGGGGCGACGACGACGGGCAGCTGGCTCGACGAGGTCGCGCCGATGACGGTCGTGCAGCAGCCCGACCCGTACGCGCACCAGCCCCAGCCCGAGCAGCGCCAGCCGTATCAGCAGCAGCCGTACCAGTCGCAGCCTTACCAGCCGCAGCAGTACGAGCCCCAGCAGCAGCCGCAGCAGCCGGCCGAGGAGCACTGGGCGGCGCAGTACTCCGAGCCGTACTCCTACGAATCGGACTACCTCACCTCAACGTCCTCCCCCGCGGAGGCGCAGACCGCACCCGAGCCTGAGCCCGCGCCTGTTGCGCGCGCCGGTCGCCGGGCGGCTCGGGTCGCGGTCGACAGCCCGTCGGCGATCCAGCCGGCGGTCGAGGACCACTCGACGTACACGTCGCACTCGAACGAACCGACGCAGTCGGCGTACCCGGACCACAGCGTCTACGGCCGGTCCGAGCACACCCAGCCGTCGTACCCGTCGGCCTCCTCCGGGTACTACGAGCCCGCGCCGGCGCCGAGCCACCAGGAGCAGGACGACTTCCTGACGCCGTCGAAGCCGCTGCCGCCGATCCCGTCGTACGGGCCCGAGCCGGGTCAGCAGTCCGGTGGTTCGGACTACAACGGCTACGAGGCGTCGTACACGTCGGAGTACAACTCGGACTACTCGAACTACAGCTCCGAGTACGACAACACGTACAACAACGGCGGCAACAACGGCAGCTCGCAGTACGGCGGCGGCCAGCAGTCCTACGAGACCTACAACCCGAACTACGCGTCGGAGTCGTACGGCTCGCAGTACTCGCAGGAGCCGGACCAGACCGACTACCAGCAGCAGACGCCGTACTCGTACGAGCAGCAGCAGCCCACCGACGACGACGAGCAGACCGCTCCGCGGACCACTCCGCGGCGTGGCCGCTGGGTCTGACAGATTGGCCTCATGCGTTTAGGTTTCGCCACCCTCGGTTGTCCGGGAGCACCACTCGACGACGTCCTGGCACTTGCTCAGGGCAACAACTTCACCGGTCTGGAACTGCGGACCGCGCCGGACGAGTTCACCCACACGGGTCTGAGCGCGGCCGAGCGGCGGGAGCTGCGGACCCGGATCGAGGACGCCGGCCTGCAGATCTTCGCGATCAGCAGCTACGTGAAGTTGTGCGCGGTCGAGGAGCAGCCGCTCGAGGCGCACCTCGAACTGGCGAACGACCTGGGCGCCCTCGGTGTCCGCGTCTTCCCGGGCGACGACCCCGATGACGGTACGACGGAAGGCCCGAGCGCCGGTGAGATTCGCGCGCTCGACCGCGTGACGTCGGCGCCGCGCGACGTACCGATCCTGCTGGAGACGCACGACTCGCACTCGACGGCTCGTCAGGTCGCGGCGTTCTGCGCGGTGCTCGACACCGACGTACCGGGGCACAACGTGAAGGCGCTCTGGGACAGCTCGCACACCTGGTCGCACGGCGAGACACTGGCCGAGTCGTTCGCGCTGCTGCGGCCCTGGCTCGAGGTCGTGCAGTTCAAGCAGGCGGACTCGCAGCAGGACTACCGTCCGGTCGCGATCGACGCCGGCGACTTCCCGATCCAGGATCTGCTGAAGGTCCTCGACGGCACGGACTACCCGCTCTCGCTCGAGTGGGAGCTCAAGTGGCACCCGCAGCTGCCGTCACTCGCGGAGACGCTGCCCGCCGTTCACACCTGGCTGGGCGACGGCGCCGTCAAGTAGCGCGTGATCGTCGGACCCAGCCACGCGACGGCCTCGTCCGTGGTCAGGGTCGCGATCGGCGCGAACTCCAGGATGTAACGGCACAGCGCGAATCCGAGCGCCTGCGTCGCGATCAGTCCCGCCCGTACCGCGGGCTGGTCGACGGCTGCCCGCTGGAACACCGGCGTGAGCTGCCCGACGAACACCTCTCGCATGCGCTCGGCGGCGGTCTCGTTCGTGACCGCCGTCCGTAGCAGCACCCGGAGTGTGTCGTCCTCCTCCCAGCGCTCGACGAGATGCCGTACGAGCACCTCGCCGGCCTGCTCCCGCGGTACGTCGCTCAGATCCGGCAGTCGTACGTCGAACTCGGCCGCCGCCGCGAAGAGCTTCTCCTTGCTGCCGTAGTACCGCATCACCATCGCCGGGTCGATCGCCGCGTCGGCCGCGATCGCGCGGATCGTGGCCCGCTCGTACCCGTCCGCGCCGAACCGCTCCCGGGCCGCCGCCAGGATCGCCGCCCGGGTCCGGTCGGACTTCTTCTCCGCCATACGCACAGCATATGCCAACACTTGTTGACTTTTGCCAGTAGCAGGCCTAGCGTAAAAGTCAACAAGCGTTGATAAATGCTGAGAAGGAGGAGCGACGATGACTCCGCGGAGCGCACAGGTCGTAGTGGTGGGAGCGGGTCCGGTCGGGCTCGCAGTGGCGGTCGGACTGCGACTGCACGGGCATGACGTCGTAGTGGTCGACCAGCAGGCCGAGGGCACCAACACCTCTCGCGCCTGCGTCATCCACCCGCGAACGCTGGAGGTCCTGGAGCAGCTCGGTGTCACCAAGCGGCTGATCGACCTCGGGCTGGAGCTGCAGGACTTCGCGATCCGGTCCGGCGACCGCAAGCTGATCCCGGTCGGCTTCGCGGACCTGCCGACGGCGTACCCGTTCGTCACGATGATCCCGCAACCGGTCACCGAGCAGGTCCTGCTCGAGCGGCTGGAGGAGCTCGGCGGGACAGTGCTCCGCCCGTACGCCGCGACCGGCCTGACCCAGTTCGCGGACGGGGCCGAGGTCACCCTGGACAACGGCGACGTGATCAAGGCGCAGTACGTCGTGGCCGCCGACGGCATGAACAGCACGATCCGGGAACTCGCCGGACTGCGGATGCCCGGCAACACCCTGCAGCTCTCCTGCAGCCTGGTCGACGTCCGCGTCGAGAGCGGCCTACCCGTCGACGAGGTCGCCCTGTACTTCGCCTCCGCCGGCCTGCTCGTGGTGGCACCGCTGCCGGACGGGAGCTTCCGGTTGGTGGCCGAAGTCCACGATGCGCCGGAGCACCCCGACCTGGCGTACGCACAGCAACTGCTCGCCGCTCGGGGTCCGCGGAAGGCGCACCCGAAGATCACCGAGGTGGTCTGGGGTTCGCGGTTCCGGATCCACGAGCGGGTCGCCGACGCCTACCGGTCAGGTCGCGTGCTGCTGGCCGGCGACGCGGCCCACACGCACAGCCCGGCCGGCGGTCAGGGCATGAACCTCGGACTCCGCGACGCGGTCAGCCTGGCGGACGCGTTGTCGATCGCCATCGCCGGTGACGAGTCGGGCCTCGACACGTACGCCACGAACAGCCGCGCGGAAGCGGTCCGCGTGATCGCGCTGGCCCACCGCCTGACCCGCCTGGCGAACGTCCCGCCGGCGATCCGCCCGCTGCGCAACGCCGTACTGACGCTGGTGGGCAAGGTCGGCAAGACCCAGCAGGGCCTCGCCAAACAACTCGCGGGCTTCCCTGAGCGCTAGCCGACGGTCGACTCGCGGATCTGCAACGTGTACGGGACGGTGAGGTCCTGGTGGTTGGCTCCACCGTTGCCGGCGATGCGGTCGAGGAGCAGGGCGACCGCGTTGTCGGCCAGCCACTCCTTGTCCGGGGAGATCGAGGTCAGCGTCGGTGAGTGGTACCGGCCGTCCTCGATGTCGTCGAAGCCCACCACCGCGACGTCCTCGGGCACCCGCAGACCGGCGTCCGCGAGGGTCCGCAGCGCGCCGAGCGCCAAGAGGTCGTTGAAGCAGAACACCGCGTCAGGCGGCTTCGGCAGCGCGAGCAGTTCGCGCATCGACGCCGCGCCGTCCAGCCGGTGGTACCCGGTGCCGGCCAGTTCGAGGGCCGGGTCGTGCGGCAGCCCGGCCGCCTTCAGTGCCTTCCGGTACCCCTTCCGGCGGACCGCGCCGGTACTGGTGCCGCCGACACCGATCGCCGCGATCCGGGTCCGCCCGAGCGAGATCAGATGCGAGGTGGCGTCGTACGACGCCTGCACAGAGTCGACCGCGACGCGGTCGAACTGACCGCCGGCCGGGCGCTCGCCGAGCAGCACCAGCGGCTTGCCGGTGTCGGCGGACGTCACCTTGGCCGGAGCGGTCGCGAGCGGGGAGAAGATGATGCCGTCGATCAGTTGCCCGCGCATCCCTTCCAGTACCAGCCGTTCGGCCGCCGCCTCACCTTCGGTCTGGTCGATCAGCACGGTGATCCCGCGGCGTTTCGCGGCCCGGCTGATCTCCGCCCCGAGCTCGGCGAAGTACGGCGAACCCATCTCCGGGATGGCCAGCGCGATGAAGTCCGAGCGGCCCTTGCGCAGCGATCGGGCGCTGACGTTCGGCCGGTAGTCGAGCGCGGCGATCGCGGCCTCGACCTTGGCGCGGGTCTGCGCAGTGATGTGTGGATAGTCGTTGATCACGTTCGAGACGGTCTTCACCGATACCCCGGCCCTCGCGGCCACATCACTGAGCCTGGTCGCCATCCGAACCTCCTGTTCCCGGCTTGTCGCCCGAGTGTGCCACCGCCCAGCTCTTTACACCGATTGTCAATCGTTGTAGACATCCACGTTAAACGTTGTAGACGACTCTGGGGAGGCCTCGTGGCCCGGCTTGTGGTTGACCCGGCGTTCGCCGTCGGTGCGCTCGACCGACGGTTGTTCGGTTCGTTCGTCGAACACATGGGTCGGTGTGTGTACACCGGGATCTACGAACCGGGTCATCCGAGCGCCGACGCGGACGGTTTCCGGCAGGACGTGCTGGAACTGGTCCGCGAGCTCGGCGTCACCGCGATCCGCTATCCCGGCGGCAACTTCGTCTCGAACTACAACTGGGAGGACGGCGTCGGCCCGAAGGACCAGCGGCCGCGGCGCCTCGACCTGGCCTGGCGGGCGATCGAGCCGAACCAGTTCGGCACCGACGAGTTCGTCGCCTGGTCCCGCAAGGCCCGCGTCCAGCCGATCTGGGCGGTCAACCTCGGCACCCGCGGGATCCGCGAGGCGGTCGACCTGCTCGAGTACTGCAACCTCCCGGCCGGCACCGAGCACGGCGACCGCCGGGTCGCCAACGGCAGCCCGGAGCCGCACGACATCAAGGTCTGGTGCCTGGGCAACGAGATGGACGGCCCGTGGCAGATCGGCCACAAGACCGCCGAGGAGTACGCCCGGCTCGCGGAGGAGACCGCGAACGCGATGCGCCGCGTCGAGCCCGGCCTCGAACTGGTCGCCTGCGGTTCCAGCAACGCCGGGATGCCGACCTTCGGCGAGTGGGAGCGGGTCGTCCTCGAGCGCACCTACGACCTGGTCGACCACATCAGCCTGCACGCGTACTACGAACCTCGCGACGGCGACCAGGTGAGTTTCCTGGCCGCCGCCGAGGAGATGGACCGGATGATCTCGTCGGTGATCGCGACCGCCGATCACGTGAAGGCGCTGAAGCGCAGCGACAAGGAGCTGACGCTCTCCTTCGACGAGTGGAACGTCTGGTACCAGCAGCACTTCCCGGGCGAGCTCGGCCTCGGCATCCGCGAGGTCAGCCCGCTGATCGAGGACACCTATAGCGTCGACGACGCGGTCGTCGTCGGCAGCCTGTTGATCACGCTGCTCCGGCACGCCGACCGGGTGAAGATCGCTTGCCTGGCGCAACTGGTGAACGTGATCGGCCCGATCCGTACCGAGCCTGGCGGCCGCGCCTGGCGGCAGACGATCTTCTACCCGTTCGCCCTGACCGCGCAGTACGCCGGTCCGACGGTGCTGCAGACCGCGATCAGCGGCGGACCGGACATCGACACCAACGCCTTCGGGCGCGTACCGGCGCTGTGGAGTACGGCGACGTACGACGAGAACACCGGGGAGACCGCGATCTTCGTGGTGAACCGGAGTGAGACCGACAAGATCGATTTGGAGATTCCGGTGACCGGACAGGTGGTCCGGCATCTCGCGCTCTATGACGAGGACCGCTCCGCCGTGAACACGGCGGACGATCCGGACCGGGTTCAGCCCCGGGCCGTCGACACCACCGAGGTCGTCGACGGTGTTTGTCGTGCCACGTTGCCCCCTGCGTCGTGGCATGTGATCCAGCTCAGCAGTTGATTCGAGAGGGGACCCGCCCGTGCCTTCGAAACGACTACTCGCCGCCGTCCTGACGGTCACCGCGGTGGCCGCCGGTACGACGGCTGCCACCGCGGCACCACCGCCCGCGGTGACGACCACCAACGCGATCTCGTCGAGCTTCGCGGACACCTTCGCCGACCCGTCGATCATCCAGGGCCGCGACGGCTACTGGTACGCGTACGCGACCTCCGACCCGCTCGTCGCGAACGGCCCGTTCGGCCTGATGCACATGGCCCGCACCAAGGACTTCAGCTCCTGGGAGTACCTCGGCACGGTCTTCAACGACCAGACCAAGCCGGCCTGGGCCGCGCCGGGCTCGTTCTTCTGGGCTCCGGACATCCGCTACTTCGACGGTCACTACGTCATGTACTTCACCGTCACCGACACGAACGCCAACCCCGGCGGCGATCCCGCGATCGGGGTCGCGACCGCCCCGACGGCGGCCGGTCCGTGGACCGCCACCGGCGGGCCGGTCGTCGCACCGCGGCCCGACGGCAACGGCGGTTACCTCGGCACCATCGACCCGGCGATGCTGACCGCCGCCGACGGCAAGCGGTACCTGTACTACGGCGGCTTCTACGGCGGCATCCAGGTCACCGAGCTCTCCCCCGACGGCATGCACGCGGTCGGCACACCGACGCAGGTCACGATCGGCGACCGTTACGAGGGCTCGTACGTCGTCTACCGCGACGGCTGGTACTACTTCATGGGCTCGTCGATGAACTGCTGCGCCGGCCCGACCACCGGGTACTCCGTCTTCGCCGGCCGGTCCCGCTCGCCTCGCGGCCCGTTCCTCGACGCCGACGGTGCCGCGCTGACCGACTCACGAGTCGGCGGTACGACGGTCATCACGCAGAACGGCAACAAGTGGATCGGTCCGGGGCACCACGCGTTCATCACCGACGCGGCCGGTCAGGACCACATCGTCTACCACGCGATCGACCGCGGTACGCCGTGGCTGACCAACCCGTTCGGCATCAACCGGCGGCCGATGCTGATCGACAAGATCGACTGGATCAACGGCTGGCCGCGCACCAACGCGGGTGCCGGTCCGTCCGAGGGTCCGGTGCCCGCGCCGGCGACGGGTTCGGGATCCGGTATCGACTCGACCGACCCGGCGAGCGGCCTGGTCGGCGCCACCCGGCGACCTGGCGACTCGCTCGGTGGACCGACGGCCTCGATCAATGGGTCCGCGCAGACCCGCAAGGCGGCACCTGGTGGTTCGCTCCGCGTCGAGGCCGACGTCAAGCTCGGCGACTCCTTCACCACCGTTCTGGGCAACCAGGTCGTCGCGGCGGTGACGAAGGACAAGGTGACTCTGGCGGTCGGTGGGCGGACGACCTCGGCCGCGTTGCCGGCTGACTTCGACCGCTCGCAGTGGAACAAGCTCAGCGTCCAGGTATCCGGGTCGACCGTGAGCGCACGGTTGAACGACGCCGGTCTCGGCGACGTGTACGCCGAGGCGCAACTCGACGTACCGGGGCTGCGGCTGGGTGAGGCTCCGGTGCGGTGGCTCGGGTCGGCCGAAGTGGACAACCTGACGGTGCGTCAGGTGGCGAAGCCGGTCACCAAGCCGGCCGACGTACCGCGGACCGGGAAGCTGCTCGCCGGGGACGACTTCAACGGTGCGCTCGGTGCGGACTGGTCGTGGGTGCGGAAGGACGACAAGGCGACGGTCGCCGACGGTCAGTTGTCGTGGCCGTTGGAGAACGCGGACATGACCGGTTCGTCCAACAACGCCGGGCTGCTGCTGCACAACACGCCGGCGGGTGACAGTTGGATCGCCGAGACCAAGCTGCACCTCGACACCGGGCAGGGCGACGTCCGCAACTACCAGCAGGCCGGGATGATCGCGTACCTGAACGACAACGACTTCGCACGGCTCGGCAACGTGGCGATCTGGAAGACCCGCCAGACGGAGTACGGGCGTGAGCTCGTGGCCCGGCCGTCGGACGGCGCCACGTCGTACGGCGCGGCCGCGATCGGTCGCTCGGCGCCGACCTTGTGGATGCGTCTCGCGTACCACAAGAACGCTGCCGGTGAGCACGTCTACCGCGCGGCCACGTCGGTCGACGGCACGAACTGGACCTGGGGCGCATCCTGGGTGCTCCCCGCCGCGGCGAAGATCGGCCTCTACGCCCACGGTGAGTTCACCGGCGCCAACCCACCGCCGGTCGCCACCTTCGACTACCTGAAGTTCTACGAGAGCAAGTAAGGAACCCCATGGGATTCTCCAACCCGGTGTACGACGGCAGCTTTGCCGATCCGCAAGTGATTGCGGTGGGCAACGAGTACTACGCGTTCGCGACCAATGGGCCGCTGGGCAACGTGCAGACGTTGACGTCCAGTGACCTGGTGGCGTGGACGCCGGTCGGTGACGCGTTGCCGGTGGTGCCGGGTTGGACCTCCCCGGGACGGGTGTGGGCGCCGGAGGTCGCGGTGCACGCGGCCGACCGGTACGTCATGTACTACACGTCCCGCGACACCGCCGCCGATCGGCAGGCGGTCGGTGTCGCGGTGGCGTCCACCCCCGCGGGTCCATATGTCGACATATCTATGAAGCCGCTGATCAGTCAGGCCGACGAGGGCGGCTCGATCGACGCCTCTCCGTTCCAGGACTCGACCGGCCGGCGCTGGCTGTACTGGAAGAACGACGGCAACGCGATCGGTGTGGACACCTGGATCTACGTGTCCGAGCTGTCCGCCGACGGACTCACGCTCACCGGTCCCGTGCACCGCTTGATCAAGCAGGATCTGCCGTGGGAGGGCAACCTGGTCGAGGCGCCGTACATGGTCGAGCGGGACGGCAAGTTCCACCTCTTCTACTCGGCCAACGCCTTCGACAAGGCGGAGTACGCCGTCGGTCACGCGGTCTGCGACTCGCCGATCGGTCCGTGTACGAAGTCGGGCGATCCCATCCTCAAGTCGTCGCCCGACGCTGCCGGTCCGGGGCACAACATGGTCCTCGGTGACTGGTTCGTCTACCACGCATGGAATCCGGACGCCGTCGGAACCGACCCGAAGGGCCGCACGATGTGGCTCTCGAAGCTGACCTGGGACGGCGACACCCCGGTCGTCCAACCGCCGCTCACCGAGAATCCGCTGCAGCCGTAACCTTTCCGTCCCCGCCCGCATCAAGGTCTGTGCAAGCTCCAGACCGGGGAGGGGACATGAAGCAGTTGCTCTTCATCGTCGCCGGCGCGACCCTGCTCGCCGCGACGTTCACCGCACCAACTGCGCACGCGGCGACCACCGCCAGCACCGCCGCGTGCTCGCTCCAGCCGGGCTCCGTGCTGGACAGCGGCGCGCACAACAACCTGGGGATCACGGTCGGGTACCCGCCGCGGAACGTCGGTCAGCCCGGCGTCATCTTCGGGGTCTTCCCGGCGGGCGCGGTTCGGCTGAGCACGACGTTCACGAGCGACACCTACAGCTGGGGTGCCACCAACGAGGGCTGGGTGGTGCAGGGCGATTCGCTCTACTACCGCTCGTACTCGGTCGACGTCATGAACGACATCGACAACGGCCAACCGAACGAGACGCAACGGGTGGGTGGCGGCTGGTCGAAGTACACCGCGGTGGAGGTCTCGCAGGGGGCGCGCGACCAGACGACGGCGTACGGACTGCGGAGTGACGGCACGCTGTTCCGGTGGAGTGTCGACCGGTGGCTGTGGAAGCCGACCGGTTCCGCGACCGGGTTCGCCGCGGTGAAGTCGATGGCGCTGATCAGCAAGACGCCGACGTACGACACGTTCCTCGCGAACACGCGGGGCGGGGCGCTCTACACCATTCACATCCCCACCACGTCGACGCTGAAGCCGGTGGTGAAACCGGTTCGCACGAAAACCTGGCAGGGCTTCGAGAAACTCCTCGCGAGCAAGTGCGGCAACTACGGCACACTCCTCGTCGGAATCGACAAGGACACGAAGACAGCCCACTGGTACGCCGTTGGGCGCGCCAACGGTACCGCGACGGTGATCAACCACCTCAGCGCCTCCGGCCCGAAGTTCAACGACCCCGCCTACTTCCGCTGGGGAGCCAACGGCGTCCCCGACCCGCTCAACGGTGAGTGAGTACTTCGGTCAGGATCGTGAGGGCCTTGTGGAGGTCGGCGGTTGAAGGTGTGGCGTAGCCGATGACGAGGCCGGGTGGGCCGGGGACGCTGCGGCGGTACTCGGACAGCGGTGCGACGACGACGCCGGCCTTGCGGGCCGCGGCTGCGATCCGGAGGTCGTCGGCGTCGTCAGGGAGCAACAGGGTGATGTGTAGCCCGGCGTCCTGCCCGACCACCTGGCCGTACGGCGACAGCACCGCGCAGGTGTGGGTACGGCGGTCCGCGTACAGCCGGCGTCCGCGACGGACCGCCTGGTCGAGGTAGCCGTCGCGGAGCATCGCGAGGAGCGCGGCCTGCATCGGCCAGGCGGGCCAGTCGCCGGAGTCGGCGCGGAACGTGGCGAGCCGGTCGATCATCGGCTCGGACGCGACCAGCCACCCGAGGCGGAGCGCGGGGCTCAGCGTCTTCGACAGCGTGCCGAGATGGACGACGCGCTCGAGGTCCAGCTGCGCGAGGGCGGGCAGCGGCGCGACGTCGTACCGGAACTCGCTGTCGTAGTCGTCCTCGATCAGCAGCGCGCCGGTGCGGCGCGCCCAGCGAACCAGTTCGTTGCGTCGGGCAACGGGAAGCCGGCCGCCGAGCGGGTACTGGTGTGACGGCGTGACGTAGACGGCCGGCAGGTCGTCGGAGAGGGCGCCGACCTGGAGGCCGTCCTCGTCGACCGGGACGTCGACGATCTCGAGCCGGTGGTCGCGGGCGGCGACGACCGCGTTCAGGTAGCCGGGGTCCTCGATCGCGATCCGGTCGCCGGGTTCGCGGGTGACGGTGAGCAGCAGGCGGAGCCCGTGCACGGTGCCGTTGGTGACGAGCACGTTCTCCGGTCCGCAGGCGATCCCGCGCACGCGCCGTACGTGATCCGCCAGGGCGGCGCGGAGCGCGGGGAGGCCGGCCGCGTCGTCGTACCCGCGGGGTGGTGACTGCGTCGACACCTCGCGCCACGCCCGCCGCCAGCCCGGGTCGGGCGTCGGTGCGATGAACGGGATACCGGGGCGCAGCGTGAGCAGCTCGGGGCCGGCGTCAGGTGGGTGCGGCGTGTGCCGTCGTACGGCGGGCTGCAGCGGCGTGACGTCCGTGACGAATGTCCCGGCGCCGGTGCGGCCCTCGATCCAGCCCTCGGCATGCAGTTGGTCGTACGCCGCCTGCGTCACGGACCGCGAGACAGACAGCTCCCGAGCCAGGTCCCGCGTGGACGGCAGCCGATGACCCGCCGCGAGCCGCCCGTCGAGCACGGCCGTCCGGAACTGCTCCGCCAACTGCAGATGCAGCGGCAGGCCGGAAGCGCGGTCGATCGTCAGCGGCAGCGAACTCTGCACCTCGATAGGATCGCAGCATGGCCCTGACCGCGGCGGACGTGTCTCACTTCGAGCGCTCCAGACGCCGTCTCGAGGCGATCGCCTACCGGTTGCTCGGCTCCGCCGCCGAGGCAGAGGACGCGGTCCAGGAGACGTACCTGCGCTGGCAGGCCGCGGAGACCGAACGCATCGAGGTCCCCGAGGCCTGGCTGACGAAGGTCCTCACCAACCTCTGCCTGAACCAGCTCTCGTCCGCCCGGGCGCGGCGCGAGACCTACGTCGGGCAGTGGCTGCCCGAACCGCTGCTCGCCGGCGACCCGATGCTCGGCCCGGCCGACACCGTGGAACAGCGGGAGTCGGTGTCGTACGCCGTACTCACCCTGATGGAACGTCTCACGCCGAACGAGCGAGCGGTCTACGTCCTGCGGGAGGCGTTCGACTACTCACACCGGGAGATCGCGGAGATCCTCGACCTGAGCGAGGCGTCCAGCCAGCAGATCTTCCATCGGGCCAAGAAGCACATCGCGGACGGCAAGGCCCGGACCGAGGTCGACGCGGCGGCCGCCCAGCGGATCGTCGAGGAATTCCTCGCGGCGGCCACCAGTGGTCAGGCCGACTCGCTGGTCCGGCTGCTCACCGCCGACGCCGTCTCGATCGGTGACGGCGGTGGCAAGGTGCCGGCCCGGACCAGTGCAACCGAGGGGGCCCGCGCGGTCGCGCGGTTCTTCCAGCACCTGTTCATCCCGACCACGGCGAAGCGCCGGTACGTCGGCGGCGCCGCGAAGGCCTACGCCTGGACCGCGAACGGCGACCCGGCGCTAGTGGTGGTCGTCGACGACGCGGTGATCGGCATCATCTGCATCGAGGTCACCGACGCCGGGCTGACCGGGTTCCGCACCCAGGCCAACCCGGACAAGCTGGCCCGGGCGACCGAGCTCTTCACCGCCGCCGACCACGGGGAACCGCTGCTGACCATCACGTGACCTGCTTCACACGGCGTACCTGTCAGGAATCGCCGGGCTGTCCGGTTCAGGGGTCGACACCGCATCGGACAGGAGCCCGAATATGAGCAGCAAGCACCGCATCGTCGTCCTCGGCGCCGGGTACGCCGGAGCTGTCGCCGCCGGCCGTCTCGCCAAGCGACTGCGCCCCGAGGACGTGACGATCACCCTGGTCAACGCCGAACCCGACTTCGTGGAGCGGGTCCGGATGCACCAGGTGGCGACCGGCCAGGACCTGACGCCGCGCCCGTTCAGCGAGATGTTCGCGGGCACCGGCGTCGTCCTGAAGGTCGCGAAGGTGACCGAGGTGGACGTCGACCGCAAGACCGTCACGCTCGGCACCGAGGAACTGGAGTACGACACCCTCGTCTACGCGCTCGGAAGCCGCTGGAACCCACAGGGTGTCCCCGGTACCGCCGAGCACGCGTACGAGATCGCGAGCCGCCCCGGTGCCCGGCGACTGCGTCAGCGGCTGGAGTCGTTGACGACCGGGCAGGCGGTGACGGTCGTCGGTGGCGGTCTCACCGGCCTGGAGTTCGTGACCGAGCTGGCCGAGGCGCGGCCGGATCTCGACGTCGCCCTCCTGGTCCGCGGCGAGCTCGGCGACTGGCTCTCGCCCAAGGGCCGCCGGCATGTCCGGAAGGTCATGGACCGGCTCGGCATCACCGTCCACGAGAACGTGTCGGTGACGAGCGTCGAGGCGGACCACGTCACCACGGCCGCCGGTACGACGGTCCCGGCCGCCGTCACGGTGTGGACGGCCGGTTTCGCCGTACACCCGATCGTGCAGGCGACCACGCTCGAGGTCGTCGACACCGGCCGGATCGTCGTCGACGCCACCATGCGCTCGGTCTCGCACCCGGACGTGTACGCCATCGGCGACGCGGCGTACGCGATGGGCTCGAAGAACAAGCCGCTGCGGATGTCGTGCGCGTCGGGGCAGCCGATGGCCTGGCAGGCCGCCGACTCGATCGCGGCCCGGCTGACCGGCGGGAAGCTCCCGCACGCGCCGCTGGCCTACTTCAACCAGTGCATCTCGCTGGGCCGGAAGGACGGGCTGATCCAGTACGTCACCAGCGACGACCGCGCCGTCAACGCCGCCCTGACCGGACGGATCGCCGCCCACTACAAGGAGTTGATCTGCAAGGGCGCGGCGTGGGGCACCGCCAACCCGACGATGGGTCTGCCGACGCGGAAGCACCGCGTCGTCGCCCAGGAGGTCCCGCTGCGCGAATGGACTAGGTGATTGGTGACGGAATGGACCGTGCCAGGAGACCACTCCCCGGCCGAACCTGGTTGCATGACCACCACCCCGCTCCAGCCCACCGCCCGTACGTCGCTTCGCCGGTCGAAGGAACGTGCGGCTACCGAGCGGCATGCGCTGACCGACGTACTCATGGACGGCATGTTCTGTCACCTGGGTGTCGTGGTCGACGGCGATCCGCTCGTGCTGCCGACGGCGTACGGCGTGGACCTGGAGCGCGGACCGGACGGGACAATGTACCTGCACGGTTCGGTCGCGGCCCGGAGCGTGGTCGCGGCGCCGGAGCAGACGGTCTGCGTCACTGTCACGCACACCGACGGTCTGGTGCTCGCGCGCTCGGCGTTCCATCACTCGGTGAACTACCGGTCCGCCGTCGTCCTCGGCGTACCGCGGCTGGTCACCGACCCGGACGAGAAACTCCACGGTCTGAACCGGATCGTCGACCACCTCGTCCCGGGCCGGTCGACAGCGGTCCGGCCGCCGAACCGCAAGGAGTTGGCGAAGACCTCGGTGCTCGCGCTTTCGCTCACCGAGGCCTCGGTGAAGATCCGCACCGGGCCGGCCAGCGACGACGAGCAGGACCTCGACCTGCCCTACTGGGCCGGCGTGATCCCGCTCCACACCGTCGCCGGCGAGCCGGAGGACAACCCGGACTGCGACCTGCTGGTCCCCGCCCACGTCCGCACTCGGGCGAGCATCCTCGGCGCTCCCTCTTAAGCAACCGTTCCCTTGTTGTAGTTCTTCTGGGCCCAGAAGTAGCCGACGATCGCGATCGCCACACACCAGGCCGCGGCGAGCCAGCCGCTGCCGCTGGTCATCGGCGTGCCGAGCAACAAGTGCCGCAGGGTGTCGATGATCGGGGTGAACGGCTGGTACTCGGCGAACCAGCGGATGCCACTCGGCATCGCTTCCAGCGGGATGAACGTGTTGCTCAGGAACGGCAGCAACAGGCTGATCGGCAGGACGATGTTGCTCGCGCCCTCCGGCGTCTTGCTGGTCAGCCCCAGCGCGATCGCGAACCAGGTCAGGCCGACGGTCACCGCGATCAGCAGCGCGGCCGCCAGCAGCCAGTCGACGACCGACGCGTTCGGGCGGAACCCGATCAGCACCGCGAACCCGATCACCAGCGCCAGGCTGACGACGGTCAGGATCACGTTGCCCAGCACGTGCCCGGTGAGGACGGCCGGCCGGAAGATCGCCATCGACCGGAACCTGGTCACGATGCCCTCGGTCATGTCCATGCAGACCGCGACCGCGGGCGACATCGTGCCGGAGGCGATCGACATCAGCAGGATTCCCGGGGTCAGGAAGTCGATGTAGCCGCCGCGGCCGCCCCCTCCGCCGAGACCGGCCGCGAACGTGTCGCCGAAGACCAGGCCGAACAGCAGGATCATGATCACCGGCATCCCGAGGGCGCCGAGCGAGAGGCCGGGGTACCGCTGGGCGTGCCGCAGGTTCCGCCGCAGCATCGTCGAGGTGTCTTGGAGTGCGTAGCTCATTTCGTCGTCACTTCCTCGTGCGTGGGCTGACCGGTGACGGCGAAGAACACGTCGTCCAGGTCTGGGGTGTGGACCGTCAGTTCGTCGACCTCGAGCGAGGCGTCGTCGATCCGGGCGATCAGGTCGCGCAGTGCGTGCACGCTGCCGTCGTTCGGCACCTGCAGCACCAGCGCTTCGTGGTCCGGTGCGGCGGTCGGCAGCACCTGACCGGCGAGCGTGAACTCCTCCGGCGAGGTGAAGCGGAGCCGGATGTGTCCACCAGGCGCGAGCCGCTTGAGTTCGTCGGCCGTCCCTTGAGCGACCAGCCGTCCGTGGTCCAGGACGGCGATCCGGTCGGCCAGTTGGTCGGCTTCTTCCAGGTACTGCGTGGTGAGCAGCACCGTGACGCCGCCGGCGACCAGTTCGCGGATCAGCGTCCACATGCTGTGCCGGCTGCGCGGGTCGAGTCCGGTGGTCGGCTCGTCCAGGAAGATGATCCGCGGGCGGCCGACCAGCGTCATGGCCAGGTCGAGCCGGCGCTTCATGCCGCCGGAGTACGTCATCGCCAGCTTCTTGCCGGCGTCGACCAGTTCGAACTGCTCGAGCAGCTCGTCCGCCCGGCGGCGGGCCTCCTGCTTGCCGAGGTGGTACAGGTCGGCCATCAGGATCAGGTTCTCCCGGCCGGTCATCAGACCGTCGACCGCGGAGAACTGGCCGGTGACGCCGATCGCGGCCCGGACCGCCTCGGGGTCGGTGTGCAGGTCGTGACCGGCCACCCGGATCTCGCCGGCGTCGGCGGCGGTCAGCGTGGACAGGATCTGTACCGCGGTGGTCTTGCCGGCACCGTTCGGGCCGAGCAGGGAAAAGATGGTGCCTTCGGCAACGGTCAGGTCGATGCCGTCGAGCACGAGTTTCTCGCCGTAGGACTTGCGCAGTCCACGGACGTCGATCGCTGAAGACATGAGAGATCCTTGGTTTTCGGGCAGGGCGAACCTGACCCAGGTGGTTGACGGGTCTGTGGAGGAGGAGGATTTTGGGCGTGCTCGCCCGACCCGCCGGCCCGCGTCCGGGGCGCCGGTGGTCAGCTGTTGTGGATCAGTTAGATGTCGAGGTCTTCGACTAGATGTCCAGGTCTTCGACGGCGGGCTGGTGCGCGGCTTCCTCGACCAGTTCGTAGAGGTCCGGCGGGATCAGGTCGCGGAGCTCCTCGACGGTCTCGACGATGTCGAGGGTGGCTTCGCCCTGGGCCATGCTCCAGGACTGGTCCGCGCTCCAGTTGCCGATCCAGGAGCGCCAGCCGGACAGGTAGCGCTCGTCGTCACCGCTGACGGTGAACTGGTTGCGGCGGTCCGCGTGCAGGACGTACTTCCCGGTCCGGCTCCGGTACACCTTGAAGGCCTCGTAGCCGGTGCTGCTCGACCGGCCGCCTTCCGCGAGCAGTACGCCGGAGAACCGTTGCTTGCGGCCGGTGCCCCGGCCCACGCGGACGGTGATCTCGTCGTACCCCTCGAGGCGTCCTTCTTCCATCTCGACGTACCTGCGCAGTGCGATCGAGATCGCCGAGGACAGGTTGCCGCCGAGTTCCTGCGCCTTCTTGTACAGCGGCAGGTCGTCGTCGGACACGTAGATCGTCTTGTTGGGCATCGCTTGTCTCCTCCTACGTAGAACTATACGCAGACGGGTACGCAGGCGTCTACATATATCTCTACGTAGACGCGGAACCGCCCGCGACGGGATCCGTCGCGGGCGGTCCGAGCGGCCCAGTTCGAGCTGCCTCGTTCTAGCTCGGTGAGTACAGCCAGGGCTGCTTGAGGTCGAAGAACGCCGGTGGGCCGGCGGCGAGGCTGTTCATCTCGTCCATGTCCGCCTGCAGGTCCGCTGGGACCTTCTTCTGCTCGCCGGCGCGGGCGTCGGCCTCGGTGGTGAAGAACATCGCCATCGTGTAGTCGCCGTCGTCGTACATGGCGACCTCGCTGGCGAGGATCTCGGGCCGGAACGCGGTCCACTCGTCACGGTGCTGACCCATCAGCTCCCGCGCACGGTCCGGGTTGTTCCCGGCGCCCTGCATCACCTGGACGAAGCCGGCGGCGTCCGGGTCACCGGAGGTGTCGAGGACGACGTCCTCGGTGTCGTGGAAGGTGGCCTGGCCGGTGAGTACCGACGTGAACTCGTGCCACCACTTGTCCTGCGCGGGTGACTCGCTGTTCCGGCGCGCCGCGGCGGCGGAGTCGAAACGAGCCAGCGCGATGAACCGTCCGTCCGTGGTCACTCCGGCCGTCGTCCCCAGCCAGCCGGACGCCTCGGGCGCCAGTTCTTCCATCCACCGATCCATCGCGGCATGTGCCTGCTCGGCGTCGGTGACCTGTCCCTGAATGACCTGAACGAACATGAGACCCTCCCCTGTCTCCCCAGGTCGCTACGGATACTTCGACCGTACGCCGCCCGCCGCGCCCGGGCGGAGCCGTGTGGACATCCGAGAGGCTCAAACCTGAGTTATCCACAGATTTGAGCCGATTTCGACCACTTTCGGTGGAGAAGTAAGGGTCAGGCTGGGGATAACTCCCGCGAAACGGTGTGCACAATTGGGGACACCGCTGTGGATAACTCTGCGGAGCCGGAGATCAGACCCACTGGGTGGAGACGACGAAACCGACCGCGATCAGGCCCATGCCGATCAGCAGGTTCCAGTTGCCCAGGTCGTTCATCACCGGGATGTCCTGGCCGGCGACGTAGAAGACGACCAGCCAGGCGAGTCCGAGCAGCCAGCAGAACAGCATCAGCGGCGCGACCCACACGCGTGACTGGGTACGCGGCTTCTTCGGCGTCTTCTCGGCCTTGACCTTCTCGGTCTTCTTCTTGTTACGACTGCTCGACTCGGGCACGTCTGAACTCCTTGTAAGGACGCATAAGCTAACCGCTGAGGACCGTGCGGGTCCCGGTCCCGGGTTAGCGTAGTGCAGAGAGCAATATGGAGATCACGGGTGCGTAGGTTGAGGCGGATTTCGCTGTGGCGCGTAGGCGCGCCGCTGGCGCTGCTGTGCGCCGGGCTGCTGTTCGCCACCAGCGCCACCAACGCTCGCGGCACCGACCTGCGCCCCAGTCGCAACACTACGCTCGCGGGCCTGGTGGAGGAACAGAGTCGCCGGAGCGCGACCCTGGTCCGGCAGCACGCCGCGCTCACCCAGGACATCGAGAAGCTGCAGGCGCAGCAGGGCTCGATCGACCCGGCGCTGGCCAAGCAGCTCAAGGACCTGTCCGACGACGTCGGCACCACCCCGGTCACCGGGCCTGGACTGACCGTCACGCTCAAGGACGCGCCGTCCGAGGTCGTCAAGGAGAACCCGGACGTCGACGCCGACTGGCTGGTGATCCACCAGCAGGACATCCAGGCGGTCGTGAACGCGCTCTGGGCCGGCGGCGCCGACGCGATCTCGATCCAGAACCACCGGGTCATCTCCACCACCGGGATCAAGTGCGTCGGCAACTCCGTGGTCCTGCACGGTGTGCCGTACCTGCCGCCGTACAAGATCACCGCGATCGGGGATCGCCGGAAACTGCAGAAGGCGCTCGACGACTCGCAGTACATCGAGAACCTGCAGGACTACGTGGTGAAGTTCCAGCTCGGGTACGACGTGAAGAGCGAGTCGTCGATCGCGATGCCGGCGTACGAGGGCACTCTTGACCTGCAGAGCGCGACCGTTCCCGGGTTCGAGCGGACACCGTCGACCAGCCCGTCCGTGACCGGGCGATAATGGTCCGCATGCCGCGGATCCTTGTCGTCGACAACTACGACTCCTTCGTCTACAACCTGGTGCAGTACCTGCAGCAACTGCAGGCCGACACCACGGTGCTGCGCAACGACGAGGTGACCCCCGACCAAGCCGGTGAGTACGACGGCGTCCTGCTGTCACCCGGTCCCGGTACGCCGGAAGAAGCTGGCGCCTGCGTCGACATCGTCCGCGAGAAGGGCGGCGAGGTCCCGATCTTCGGCGTCTGCCTCGGCCTGCAGGCGATCGGCGTCGCGTACGGCGGAGTCGTCGGCCGCGCGGACGAGTTGCTGCACGGGAAGACGAGCCAGGTGTTCCACGAGGGAGCCGGCGTACTCTCCGGGCTCCCGTCGCCGTTCACCGCTACTCGCTACCACTCGTTGGCGATCGCGCAGGACAGCGTGCCGCACGAACTACAGGTCACCGCGCGGACCGAGGCAGGCGTGATCATGGCGGCCCGGCACCGCGATCTCCCGGTCGAGGGCGTGCAGTTCCACCCGGAGTCGGTGCTGACCGAGGGCGGTCACCGGATGCTCGCCAACTGGCTGACGATCTGCGGCGACCCCGAGGCGGTCGCCCGCTCCGCAGGTCTCGCACCCGTCGTCGGCTGACCCACCGCGCAGAAAAGAACCCCCGGAGCGATGATCGCTCCGGGGGTTCTCGCGTTCTCAGCCGCCGATCGTTCTCAGCCGCCGATGGTGATGCCCGGCGTGTTGGGCGTCGACGGCGGTGGTGTCTCGCTCGACGGCGGCGGCGTGTTCGGCTGCTCGATCCGGTTCACCGTCAGCGTGATCGTCGAACCCTTCGGCTTCTTCGTACCGCCCGGGACGCTCTGCGCGAGCACGGTGGCGTCCGGCGAGCTCGGGTCGTTGCCGTACTTGTAGCCGACCACGAACCCGAGTTCCTTCAGCTGCTTCGCCGCGTCATCGGCCGGGACCGTGACGACATCCGGTACGTCGACCTGCGTCTTGCCGCTGGAGATCGTCAGGGTGAACTCCTGACCCGACGGGTACTGCCCGTTCGGGTCCGGGCTGACCGCGAGCACGGTGCCCTTCTTCTCGTCGCTGTCCCGCTCGACCGCCGTGTCCTTGACCGTGAACTGGCCCTTGGCGTCCTCCAGCGTGTTCCGCGCCTTCGACTCCGACATCCCGATCACGTCCGGCACCGAGAACGCGCTCTGACCGGAGGAGATCACCACGCTGACGGTCGACCCCTGCTCCGCCTCGGTGTTGCCCTTCGGCGTCTGGCGGATGATCGCGCCGCGGCCGACCGTGTCGCTCTTCTCCGACGTCGACGAGATCTTCAGGCCCTGACCGGCCAGGATCGAGGTCGCCTCGGTCAGCGACTTGCCGGACAGGTCCGGCACCGTGACCTTGGCCGGTGCGGACGTGGTCGGCGGAGTGCCGCCGGCGTTGTCCTTGTTCATCTTGGTGAACAGCGCGTACGCGCCGACCGCGACCGCGACGATCGCCAGGCCGAGCAGGAAGTACGCCAGCCCGCGGTTGCGGCGGGAGCGGCCGTCCTCTTCGTCCAGTTCGTCGTCACCCGGCGGCAGGACGTCGTTGCCGCCGGTCTGCCGGAACGCCTGGGTCGCGGCCGGCGCGACCGCCGTCGGGGCCATCGCCCGGGTCTCGGCGACCGCGGCCATCGGCGCCGTCACCTGCTGACCGGCCAGCACCCGGTGGATGTCGGCGCGCATCTCGGACGCGCTCTGGTACCGCTCCTCGCGGTTCTTCGCCAGCGCCTTCAGGACGACCGCGTCGACCTCCGGCGGGATGTCCGGGTCGAACGAGGACGGCGGCAGCGGCTGCTCCCGCACGTGCTGGTAGGCCACCGACACCGGCGACTCGCCGACGAACGGCGGCCGTCCGGTGAGGAGTTCGTACAGCAGGCATCCGGTCGAGTAGAGGTCGGAGCGGGCGTCCACGGTCTCGCCGCGCGCCTGCTCCGGCGAGAGGTACTGCGCCGTACCGATGACTGCCGCGGTCTGGGTCATCGTGGAGGACGTGTCGGCGACCGCGCGGGCGATCCCGAAGTCCATCACCTTGACCTGGCCCTGCGGGGTCAGCATCACGTTCCCGGGCTTGATGTCGCGGTGCACGATGCCGGCCCGGTGGCTGTAGTCCAGCGCCTCGAGCACGCCGGAGGTGATCTCCAGGGCGCGCTCCGGCATGATCTTGCGGCCCTCGCGGATCAGGTCGCGCAGCGTCTTGCCGGTGACGAGCTCCATCACGATGTACGGGATCGTGACGCCGGAGCCGTTCGGGTCCGGCTCCTCGCCGGTGTCGTAGACCGAGACGATCGTCGGATGGTTCAGCGAGGCGGCCGACTGGGCCTCCCGCCGGAACCGGGCCTGGAAGGTGGCGTCACTGGCCAGGTCGACCCGCAGCCGCTTGATCGCGACGCTCCGGCCGAGCCGGTTGTCGACGCCTCTGCGGACCTCGGCCATGCCGCCGCGGCCGAGCGGTTCGCCTTCTTCGTACCGGCCGCCGACGAGACGTGCCTGCGATGTCATGACTCAGCCTTCCAAGCTGTCCGGAAACCACACTCAATTTGCCCACGGTAGCGGCCGCTACCGTGGGAACCCCGTCGGAAAGACCCACGGGAATCATTGCGTATCGCGCTCATTGGCCGAGCACCGCCTCCATCACCTGCTTGGCGATCGGAGCGGCCAGCTTGCCGCCGGCCACGTCGTCGCGGGCGACGTCGGCCTTCTCGATCAGCACCGCGACGGCGACCTTCGGGTCGTCGGCCGGCGCGAACGCGGTGAACCACGCGAACGGCGGGCGGTCCTTCGACGTCTGCGCCGTACCGGTCTTGCCGGCCACCTGGACGCCGTTGATCCGGCCCGGCTTGCCGGTGCCGTTGTTGACGACGTCGACCATCATCGCGGTCAGCTGGGACGCCACCTCCGGGGTGACGGCCTGGTGCAGCGACTCCGGCTTGGTCTCCGAGACCGTCTTCAGGTCCGGGGTCTTCACGCTCTGGACCAGGTACGGCTTCATCACCTCGCCCTTGTTCGCGATGCCGGCCGCCACCATCGCCATCTGCAGCGGCGTCGCCCGGACGTCGAACTGGCCGATCGCGGACTGCGCGGTCTGCGGCTCGTTCGGGTCACCCGGGAACTGGCTGGTGGCCACGCTCGGCAGCTCGCTCAGCGGGCGGGCACCGAAGCCGAACTTCGCGGCCTGCTCGCGCAGCGCGTCCGGACCGAGCGCCATCCCGACGGTGCCGAACGCGGTGTTGCAGGAGTACCGCAGCGCGACCGTCAGCGTCGCGGAGTTGCTGCCGCCACAGTTCTTGCCGTCCTCGTTCACCAGCGGAACGGTGGTCTGCGGGAGCGGCAGCTGGGCCGGCGAGTTCACCTTGCTCTCCGGCGTGTACTTGCCGCTGGACAGCGCGGCCGCCGCGGTCACCAGCTTGAACGTCGACCCCGGCGGGTAGAGCTCCTGCGCCGCCCGGTTCGACAGCGGCTTGCTCGCGTCGGCGTTCAGGATCTTCCAGGCCGCGCCGACCTTCTGGGCGTCGTGCGAGGCGAGCACGTTCGGGTCGTACGACGGCCGGCTGGCCATCGCGAGGATCTTCCCGGTCTTCGGCTCGATCGCCACCACCGCGCCGGTCTTCCCGGCCAGCCCGTTGTACGCCGCCTGCTGGGCCGCCGCGTTCAGCGTCAGCGTCACGCTGCCGCCCTGCTGCGGCCGGTTGCTGATCACGTCGATGATCCGGCGGAATGCCATCGACGGGTCCGAGCCGTTCAGCTCGGAGTTCATCGTCAGCTCGATCCCGGCGCGGCCGTACAGGTAGGAGTAGAACCCGGTCGCCGGAGCGTACACCGGGCCGGAGGCGTAGGTGCGCTGGTACTTGAACCGGTCGTTCGACGGTTTGCTCTGCGCGACCGGCGTACTGCCGATCAGGATCGGGCCGCGGTTCACCGAGAACTGCGAGTCGCGGACCCGGTTGTTGTCGTTGCGGCCGTTGATCTCGTTGGCCCGGAAGGCCTGCAGGTACGTCGAGTTCGCCATCAGCGCGAGCATCAGGATGATCGCCGCCACGGCCAGTCGTCGGATCGCCGAGTTCACTGCTTCTGCACCGCCATCGCGATCGTTTCGTCGGACACGGGAGCGGCCGGTGTCTGCGGCCGCCGGGCCTGGTCGCTGATCCGCAGCAGCAGCGCGATGATCGCCCAGTTCGCGACCAGCGACGTACCGCCCAGGGCCATGAAGGGGGTGGTCAGACCGGTCAGCGGGATCAGTGCGGTGACACCGCCGACGATCACGAACACCTGCAGCGCGAACGACATCGCCAGACCGGTCGCGATCAGCTTGCCGAAGATGTCCCGGCAGCCGAGCGCCGTGCGCAGGCCGCGCTCGATGATCAGCGTGTAGACCAGCAGGATCGCGATCAGGCCGGTCAGGCCGAGCTCCTCGGCGAACGACGAGATGATCATGTCGCTCTGCGCGAACAGCGTGGCCTCCGGGTGCCCCTGGCCCAGGCCGCGGCCGAGGACACCGCCCCACGTCTGGCCCATCAGGCCGAGTTTGATCTGCCCGCCGTCGATCGCCCACGGGTCCAGCCAGTCGGTGATCCGGCGATGGACGTGGCCGAACGTCGCGTACGCGAAGAAGGCGCCGCCGGCGAACAGCAGACCACCGATGATCAGCCAGCCGGCCCGCTCGGTGGACACGTACAGCAGGAACAGGAACAGGCCGAAGAACAGCAGCGACGAACCGAGGTCGCTCTCGAACACCAGCACGCCCAGGCTGACGCCCCAGGCGATCCCGATCGGGCCGAGGTCGCGGGCCCGCGGCAGGTCCAGCCCGAGGAAGCGGTGCCCGGCCAGGGTCAGGACGTCGCGTTTCACCACGAGATAGCCGGCGAAGAACACGACCAGGCAGATCTTCGCGAACTCACCGGGCTGAAACGACATGCCGGCCAGCCGGATCCAGATCCGGGCGCCGTTCAGGTTCACGCCGAGGCCGGGGACCAGCGGCAGCACCAGCAGCACCAGACCGGCCAGGCCGGCGGTGTAGGTGAGCGCCTGCAGCCGGCGGTGGTCGCGGACCACCAGGATCACGACCAGGAACAGTACGACGCCGACCGCGGTCCACGTGATCTGCTGTGGCGCGGCCGGTGACTTGGGTGCCAGGCCTTTGGCCTCGCGGAGCAGGGCCAGGCCGAGGTCGATCCGGTGGATCATCGCGACGCCGAGCCCGTTCAGCAGCACGGCGCACGGAAGCAGGACCGGATCGGCGTACGGCGCTCGGTACCGCAGCGCGAGGTGGGCGATCAGCGCGAGCAGCCCGATGCCGGCGGCGTAGTACCCGGTGCTGGCCGGGATCTTGTTCTGGACGGTCAGGCCGATGTTCACGTACGCGCCCACCGAGACGGCGACCGCGATCACGAGCAGCAGCAGCTCCACCCCGCGGCGGGTGCGCGGGATGATCTGGATGACAGACGTCGACGCGATGCTCATCGACGTCCTCGCTTCGCTCCGGGCGCCGATGAGGCACGAGCACGCTGTGTTGTCTTGATGCCCTCGCTCCGCTCGGTCATCGGACCCCGTCACAATCATCCGCGTCGACCCCGGCGCCGGGCGAGGGCGAGGTGCTCGGCGTTGTCGGCACGTTGGTGACCGGCGTGGTCTTCGGCGGCACGGTGACCGGAGGCTTCGACACCGGCGGCTTGGAGACCGGCGTACTCGGCTTCGGGGTCGGTGTGGGCTTCACCTTGGCGGCACAGGCCGCCGCGGTCTGCTGCAGCTCGGCCACGATCGACCGCGCGCCGGCCAGGTTGTCCGCCTGGATGTTGCCCTCCACCTGCTCCCGGCTGTACGTCGGGAGCTTGTCGACCTGTAGCGCCTGCCGCTCGTAGACCTTCGACAGCGCCAGACCGGGAAGATCCGCCTCGACGCCCTTGAAGATCGCCACGTAGTCGCCGTCCGTGCCGACGTAGTACTGCTTCTGGGTCCAGCTGTACGCGTACCAGGCGCCGCCCCCGATCAGACCGAGGATGACCACCAGTACGGCGAGCCGCCGCAGCCACGGGAACCGCTTCGGCGGCCGCGGCGCGTACCGCAGCTCCTCCGGGTCGACGCCCGGACCGTGCCCGCCGCCACCGCCCGGGCCGCTCTCGGCGCCGGTCCGGAGCGCGACCGTCGGCTCGCCGCGGCCGGTGCTGCCCTGGGCCAGCTCGGCGGCCGCGCCGACCAGTTGCGGTTGGGTGCCGCTCGCAGGCTCGGCCTCGACGACGTCCGCGACGACGCAGGTGACGTTGTCGTTCGAGCCCGCCTCGAGCGCGTGCGTGATCAGTTCGACGACGACCGAGTCCGGCGTACCGGAGGCCATCGACGCGGTGATCACCTCGTCACTCACGTAGTCCGGCAGGCCGTCGCTGCACAGCATCAGCCGGTCGCCGGCCTGGACGTCGAGGATCTGCAGGTCCGGGTCGGAGTCCGGACGGCCGTCGAGCACCCGGAGGATCAGGTTCCGGTGCGGGTGCGTGAAGGCCTCCTCCTGGGAGATCCGGCCCTCGTCGACGAGTGACTGCACGAAGGTGTGGTCGTGGCTCAGCTGGTACAGCTGGCCGTCCCGCATCCGGTACGCCCGGGAGTCGCCGAGGTGCGCCATCCCGAGCTGCTTGCCGTCGAACATCAGCGCGGTCACGGTCGAGCCCATGCCTTCGCGCTCCGGGTCCTCCTCGACCAGCTCGGAGAGCCGTTCGTTCGCCCGGTGTACGGCGCCGGCCAGCGCCTCGATCATGTCCTCGCCGCCGATCTCGGCGGTGTCGAGCCGCCGGATCACCTGGACCGCCGCCGCGCTGGCCACCTCACCGGCCGCGGCGCCGCCCATTCCGTCGGCGAGCAGCAGCAGATGCGGACCGGCGTACGCCGAATCCTCGTTGTTGCGGCGCACCCGTCCGACGTCGGACAGTGTGGCGTAGTCGAGCGACAGGGTCATCGAGGCAGGCCTACTTCGCGATGTTCAGCGTCGTCCGGCCGATCCGGATCGATCCGCCGATCTCGGCCGGAACCGGGCGGGTCACCCGGGCGCCGTCCAGGTACGTGCCGTTGGTGGAGCCGAGATCCTCGACCCACCACTGGCCCTCCGACTGGAAGACCCGGGCGTGCCGAGTGGAGGAGTAGTCGTCGTCCAGCCGGATCTGGCAGTCCGACCCGCGGCCGATGATCACGGCTTCCTCGGCCAGCGACGCACCGACCCCGGCCTGCGGACCGTCCGCGATCGTCACCGACCCGGGCAGGCCCTTGCGCTTCTTGGCCGGCTTGGCGGGCTTCGGCGTCCGGGACGCCTGCGGTACGGCGGGAGCCGCGATCCGGCTGTCCACCTTGGCACCGAACAGGTCGGACCTGATCACGGACAGCACCGCGAGGACGAACATCCACAACAGGGCCAGGAACCCCAGTTTGATCAGGGTGAGGGTCAGTTCCGACATGGACTTTCTGTCACCACCCGCTGCTCGGCGGCTGGGCCATCGGCTCGTCCGCGAGACGCAGCGTCATGGTCGTGTTGCCGATTCGGACGGTCGAGCCGTCCACCAACTCCGCCTCGGCGCTCCGGCGGCCGTTCACCAGCGTGCCGTTCGTGGAACCGAGGTCGACCAGCACCACCCGGATCCCGCCGGGGCCTTCCGGCATCAGCCGGATCTCCGCGTGCCGCCGGGAGACGCCCGGGTCGTTGATCTGGATGTCCGCGTCGGTCCCGCGGCCGAGCACCACGCCGGGCGGGTTGACCGGACGGCGCCGGCCGTTCACCTCGAGCATCACCTGCGGGTGGCCGCGACGCGGCGCCTGCTGCGGGGGCGGTTGCTGGGGTGCCTGCTGGGGCGGCATCGGCGGCTGCTGGTACGGCGGGGGGCTCTGCACGACCGGCTCGTTCGGCGGCACGTAGGGCTCCTGCTGGTAGGGCTGGGGCTCGTAGGCCGGCTTGCGTTGGGGCGTGCCGACCGTGGCGCTGACCACCCGGAACTTACCGGTCGGCAGCTCGTCGTGCTGGACCAGCTCGATGTCGATGGGCCCGGAGAACGTGTACCGCTGGATGTCCGCGTGGTCCCGCAGCTCGTTCGCGAGCTCGTGGTTGAGGGTCCGGCCGTAGGCGTTCAGCCGCTCGAAATCGTCCGGTCCCAGCTCGATGGTGAAGTGGTTCGGCACCAGCCGGCGGTCCCGGGACAGGATCCGCGCGGTGTTGTCGATCTCACGCTTGAGTGCCGCGGCCAGCTCGATCGGCTCGACATCACCCTTGAAAGCGCGCGCGAAGACACCGCTGACAATGCCTTCCAGGCGTCGCTCGAAGCGCTGTAGCGGTCGCACGCCTCCTCCTCCACAGTCGGTACGCCGAATCTGTCCACCGGTCGTGGCGGACACACCGGGTACGACGATCGATCGTATCGGGAGGTTCGACCGAACCCGCAATGTGAAGCTCCGGCACAACCCGTGCTACTGTTCCTTCTCGTCGCCAGGAGAGCAATCCAGGCGGCTGCGCGCGGGTGGCGGAATAGGCAGACGCGCACGGTTCAGGTCCGTGTGCCCGAAAGGGCGTGGGGGTTCAACTCCCCCCTCGCGCACAGACAAGGTCCCGGTCGATCACGACCGGGACCTTTCGCGTTCCCGCCCGGATTTCCTCCTTTCGGATGATCCTGCCGGAACGCTCCGTAAATTTCCGTTGTCCCGGGCTCTGAGGCGGACAGAAAGTTGCACCGGCCGGCAGGTGCTGATCCGCCCGGTAGGTGACGGGGTGGGTCCGTCGGGAGGGTGACGTCTGGGGGTGGGGTGGGGTGGGAAGGTGCTTCTCATGGAGGAAGCGCTGGAGCTTGACGGGCTTACCAAGGTTTTCGGGGAGCAGCGGGCGGTGGACGGGGTCAGCTTGAGCGTGCCGGCTGGGTCGTTCTTCGGGATGCTCGGGCCGAACGGGGCGGGGAAGACCACCTCGTTGTCGATGGCGGTCGGGTTGCTGCGGCCGGACGGGGGGACGGCGCGGATCTTCGGGGCCGACGTGTGGCGGGAGCCGGTGCGGGCCAAGGCGTTGGTCGGGGTGCTGCCGGACGGGCTGGGGATGCCGGAGCGGTTGACCGGGCGGGAGGTGCTGACGTACCTCGGTCTGCTGCGCGGACTGCCCGAGGACGAGGTCAAGCGGCGTGCGGCCGAGCTGCTGGAGGTGCTGGAGCTCGACCACGAGGACGAGAAGCAGGTGATCGGTTACTCGACCGGCATGCGGAAGAAGCTCGGGCTCGCGGTGGCGTTGCTGCACGCGCCGCGGCTGCTGGTGCTGGACGAGCCGTTCGAGGCGGTCGACCCGGTGTCGGCCGCGACCATCAAGACCATCCTGCACCGGTTCATCGCCGGTGGCGGTTCGGTGGTGATGTCGAGCCACGTGATGGCGCTGGTCGAGCAGCTGTGTGACCGGGTCGCGGTGATCGCGGACGGGAAGGTCGTTGCCTCGGGCACTGTTGCGGACGTGCGCGCCGGCGGCAGCCTGGAGGACGCGTTCGTGTCACTGGTCGGTGCGTCGACGCGCGGTGCGGAAGGCCTGACGTGGCTCTCGCACTGACGTACGGCACCTCGCGCACCCTGGTCCGCATGCGGTTGGCCGCGTTCCGGCATGCGCTGGACGACCAGTTCCGCCGGTCGTGGATCGTCACCGGTGGGTTCGTCGGGCTGGCGCTCGCGGGCGGGACGCTGTGGGTCGCTGCACGGGGCGATCAGGACGTACTGGTCGTCGTACTCGCGGTCTGGATGCTCGGCTGGGTGGTTGGGCCGTTGTTCGCCGGTGGTGGTGACGAGACGCTCAAGCCGGAGTACTTCACGATGACGCCGCTGCCGCCGCGGACGCTCTCCACCGGTCTACTGGTGGCTGCGCTCGCCGGAGTCGCGCCGGTCATCAGCCTGGTCGCTCTGCTGAGTCTCGTGGTCCTAGGCACCCAGCTGGGTGTCGCTTCGGCACTCGTCGCGGTGCCGGCGGTGTTGCTGCAGTTGTTCTGCTTCATCCTGGCGTCGCGGCTCGCTGTCGCGGTGTACGGCGTACTCCTGCAGGTCCGGGCCGGTGCGGTGATCGCAGCGCTCGTCAACGCGTTCATCCTGGCGTTCACGGCGCAAGGGTGGGCGCTGATCGTCGCGTTCGTGTCGACCGACGTACAGGGCACGATGGCGCAAGCGGCCCGGATCGCGCCGTCCGGGTGGGGACTGGCCGCTGTCGAGGCAGCCGGGCGTGGTGACTGGCTCAGAGTCCTCGCAGCGCTCGCGGGACTCGCTCTGCTCGCTGTCGTGATGCTGCTCGCCTGGTCCGCTCTTCTGGTACGCCGAACAACCGCAGCGCGCGCCGGCGGGAAGATCCGGCGTACCCTCAGCGCCCGGACTCCAGAAGGCGCTGCCGCCGCGAAGGAACTGCGCTCGTGGACCCGTGACCTGCTCTACGGTCACAAGGCGATCTTCGCGGTCGCGTACGGCGTGTTCTTCTGCCTGATGCCGCTGGCGATCGGACTGAAGTCGATGCTGCCGTGGGCGGGTTCGGCCGCCGTGGTGATGGCCGGCTCGATGAGCGCCAACCTGTACGGCGCGGACGGTACTGCGTTCTGGACCACGCTGATGACGCCTGGCTCGGCGCGGCCCGACGTACGGGCGCGGCAGCGGGCGTTCTTGCTGGCCTTCGGTCCGTTGACGCTGCTCATCACCGTCGTGCTCACCTGGTGGTCCGGAGTCTCCAGCGCGTGGCCGCTGGTGCTGAGCGTGTTGCCCGCGCTCCTCGGCGGTGCAGCCGGTCTGATCGTGGCGTGCTCGGTGTACGCCGCCGTACCGACGACCGATGCGCACAAGCGGGCCGGGAACCCGCTCAACTCGGGTGAGAACGAGGGCGAGACGATGGGCATCGTCTACGTGATGCTCGTGCTGGTCGCGACGACCTGTGCCCCGGCCCTGATCGTGGCGCTCTACACCGGCTGGTGGGGCGTGCCGGTCGGCCTACTGTCCGGCGTCCTGTCCTGGTGGTACTTCGGTCGCGTGGCAGCTCACCGTCTCGACACGCGCGGCCCGGAGCTCCTCACGTTGCTCAAGCACGGCCGATCGCCCGCGGAACAGGCCAAGAACACCGCGGGGTTCGATGCGCTCCCGAGGTGGCGGCGGACGCTCGCCGGGTTCTGCCTGGGATTCGGGGCGATCCCGTTGTTCCCGCAGGCCGTCGTACCGGCGATCTTCAAGCTGACCGGTAATCACGACACCAAGTCCTGGTTCCTGGCCCTCTACCAGGAGGGACCGTGGCAGTGGGTCGTGATCGGGCTGATGGCCGCGCTGGGGTTGTCGATGTACGCGTACGGCGGGCTCACCTACTACTACGCGAAGAAGCGCGCTCCGGGTGTGCCGGTCGCGGTAGTCGCAGGGTAGGGGCGCCGCGGTGCCGGGCGCTGGTGGTGTTGATGGTGCGGTGGTTGCGCAGCATCCAGATCGCCACGGCGGCCGCCGCGATCAGGCCGGCGATCCCGGCGTAGTCGGTCAAGCTCATCATCGATCTCTTCTCCAGGGCGGTGGGCTCGGCGGCGGCGAGTTCCGCTGGCTTCTGACCAGGAAGTGACGGGTGCTCAGTGTTTCCGTGATGGCGCAGACGTGTCATGGCTGATCCGTGCCAGAGGGAAAGCGCTCGCTTCCTGCTCAGGAACCCTGCTTAGGTGGTGCCCGGAGGTGGGGCGGATGCAGGACGGCTTGTTGCTCGACGCCCGCGAGGAGCAGACTTACCGGCTGCTGGTCGGCCTGACCGCGGCGCGGGCCGCGGAGCTCGCCGAGGTCGCCGAACTGCCGCCGGCGGAGACCGACGAAGTACTGCAGCGACTGCAGGCCAAAGGGCTGGTGACGGTGCAGCCGGCCGAGGACCCGGTGTTCCGGCCGCTGCCGCCGGACGTCGCGCTCGGCACCACGCTGCTGCGGCGCCAGGAGTCGCTCGAGGCGGCCCGGAAGACGGTGGCCGCGCTCAGCGAGGAGTTCCGGGCCAGTGCGAGCCGCCGGGACGCGCACCACCTGGTCGAGGTGATCGTCGGCGCCGGCACGCTCCGCGAACGGCTCGCCGACCTGCAGAACTCGGCCCGCGAGGAGATCCTCTGGTTCTGCCGCGCGAACCCGCTCGCGATGCAGGGCGCCGACAACACCGAGGAGTACGGCGCTCTCTCGCGCGGCGTACGGTACCGGGCCATCTACGAGCGCGCGCTGATCGAGACCCCGGGTGAACTCGACTCGATCGCCGAGGGAGTCAGCTGGGGCGAGGAAGCCCGGGTACTGCCGACGCTCCCGGTCCGGATCGCGATCGTCGACCGGTCGACCGCGATCTGCCCGCTGGTCCGCGACGACGAGAGCCTCGGTGAACCGTCCGCCGCGATCATCAGCCGCGGCCAGCTTCTCGACGCACTACTGGCGCTCTTCGAGAGCTACTGGGAGCTGGCGACCCCGGTGCGCCTCCAGGCCGACCAGGAACAGCAGTCCGAAGGGCTGGACGACGCAGAGCGCCTCCTCCTCTCCATGCTCGTCGCGGGCGTCCCCGACAAGTCCATCGCCAACCAGCTCGGTATCAGCCGCCGCACAGTCCAGCGCCGCCTGGACCGCCTGATGACCCTGGCCGGCGTAGACACCCGCACCGGCCTCGCCTTCCAGGCGGCCAAGCGCGACTGGCTGTAAAGTAGGCCGCTGGCGGGCTGTTGCGCCGATGCAGCGCTACAACCCGCCAGCGATCAAACAACCAGTCAGCGAACCCCGTACGCGCGGATGACCGTTTGGGTGACGGTGGAAGTGGTGCTGCGCGCCGTTACCTTCAGGGAGACGGTGTCGTGGGCGTTCGGGACCACCGCGAGGTAGTGGCCGGCGACGCCGATGACTGCGAGCTTCTGCCAGGTCTTGCCTTCGTCGAAGGACGCCGACGCCTGCAGTGAGGTCGCGCGGGGCGACTCGAAGCCGATGACGTGCGTCCGCGCACTCACCTTTCCGGTCAGGTCGACCGGGACCTTGTAGTCGACCTGCTGCAGTGCGAGCGGCGTGGCCTTGTCATCCGACTGCTTGGCCGAGCGGAACTCCCACGAGGTCGCCGTACGGGTGCCCCAGTTCCACTCGCCCTCGCTGTCGATCCGTTCGGTGGACAGGTCGAGCTTGTACGCCGCGTCCGCGCTGGAGGTGATGACATCGGCCCACGCGTTCGGCATCTCCGCGACGACCTTGCCGTCCCGTGACAACGTGGCTGACGCCTTGGTGGTCTCCTTGATCGTGTAGTGACCAGCAGCGTCCACGAACGAGGGGATGCGGAGCGACAGCCGGTCACCGGTCCGCGTGGACTGTACGCCGGGTGCTGCCGCCGGCCGGACCACCGGACCGAACCACGTCTCGTCCGACTGACCGGTCCGGTAGCTGCGCGGTACCGACGTCATACCGCCGGACAGCGGGTTCATGGTGTCCCACGTGTACAGGTGGTGCACCCGGTGCTGCCAGAGCGAGTCACCAGACGTCACCCACTCCTCCCGCACCTTCGGCGTCTCGACGAAGCGCTGGTAGTCGTTCCACGAGTACTCCTGCCACGGCCGCCATCCGAAGCGCTGCTCCTTGGCCCAGTTGAAGCCGCCGTTGTCGGCGTACCGCGTGGTGATCCGGGCGCTGTTCGCCGGCGTCACCTTGTAGTGGATCTTCGCCGGGATCGCCCCGGTCGAGACCTGCTGTACGTCGTACAGGTACGGGCTGGACGTGGTCAGGGTCAGGTCGATCGTCGCCTTCCCGCGCCGGACCCGGTCGACCAGCTTCTGGCCGTCCTTGAACGTGGTGACCATCGCCGGGATCGGCTCGCGGTCACCGGTCGGCCGCCAGACCGTCCACGCCGACCAGTCGGCCGGCCGGATCAGGATGACCGCCGCCGCGCCGGCCGCCGCGGCCGCCTTGATCTGCTCCTTCTCACCGTCGGAGTCCAGCACCACGAGCGCGCCCTTCGCCTGGTCGAGCGAGGTGACGATCGGGAACCGGCGCCGGCCCTCGTACGACGGCGACTGGTGCAGCAGGTTGATGTCGAGCGGACCGGAGACTCCGGGGATCGACGCCTGCACCATCGGCGCGACCAGCTGCCAGCGGGACGAGAACTCGAAGCTGCCGTCCTTGACCGGCTTGGTCGGCGTCACGTTCACCTGCTTGACCGTGCTGAAGTGCATCACGCCGTGGCTGATCGAGCGGCCGTTGCCGTACACGCGGTGCACGTAGTAGCTGAGCACCGCCTGCTGTTCCGACGGCTTCGGCGTCTCGATCGTGATCGGGACCGCCTTCCGCGCGTCGATGACGATCTCGGTGTCCTTGCTGACCACGACGTTCGGGTCGGTGAACAGACTCGCCTGCTCGTCCTGCGGGTTCGAGCTGTCGACCAGCGAGTGCAGCAGGTACGTGCCCTCCTCGACCTCGGCCGTGAACGTCTCGCCGTTCGGGATCCAGGCCAGTACGTCGGAGCGCGAGTTGTCGCCGTACAGCGAGATCACCGGGACGCCGGTGGGCTTGCCGTCCAGGTCGACCGCGCGGAGCGTGACCTTGTGCTTCGGGCCGGCCCGGAGCGCGCCGACCGCGGTGTGGGTGACGACGCCGTCGGGGCCGGTGGCAACGACCCAGCCGCTGTACTGGCCACGGCCGACCTTGGCCGGGTCGAGGTTCAGCGGTACGTCGGCGGTGCCGTTCGCGGGGACCGTGACGGTCGCCGGCAGGGTGAAGCCGGTCGCCGGCTGCTTGTCGTCCAGATTGGTGACCTGAGCGGCCAGCGTCAGCGTGACCGGTGCGTCGGAGTCGTTCCGGTAGGTGACAGTGCGCGTACCGGTCTCCAGACCGAAGTCGGCGACGCCGCTCGCGGTGACCTTCTGCGCGACGGCCCGAGTCAGGTCGACGCGGCCCGCGCCCTGCTGGTAGACGCTCTGCTCAGGCTGCGTCTTCGCGGTGCTGACCAGGGCGTTCTTCAGCTGGTCGGCTTTCCAGTCCGGGTGCTGCTGCGCCAGCAGAGCGGCCGCGCCGGCGACGTGCGGTGTCGCCATCGACGTACCGGAGGCGGCCGTGTAGAGCTCGTCGACCGGGTCGCCCATGACCGTGCCGGCCGCGCGGGCGGCGATGATGTCGACGCCCGGCGCGGTGATCTCCGGCTTGAGCCCGGAGTCGCCGAGTCGCGGTCCGCGGCTGGAGAACTCGGCCAACTGGTCGTTGCGGTCCACGGCGCCGACCGTCAGCGCCGAAGCTGCGGCGCCCGGCGTACCGACGGACTCGTCCTGGCCCTCGTTGCCGGCCGCGACCACGAACAGCGTGCCGGTCTGCGCGGTGATGTCGTTGACCGCCTGGCTGAGCGGGTCGGTGCCGTCGGTCGCCTCACCGCCGAGGCTCATGTTGACGACCTTCGCGCCCTCGGCCGCGGCCCACTCCATGCCGGCGATGATCCACGAGTCGTAGCCGTACCCGTCGTCGCCGAGCACCTTGCCGACCAGCAGGTCCGCCTTCGGCGCGACGCCCTTGCGGGTACCGCCGGCGGCCGCACCGGTGCCGGCGATCGTGGCCGCGACGTGCGTGCCGTGGCCGAAGTGGTCCTCGGTGCCGCTCGGGCTGCCGGAGAAGTCCTGGCTCTCCTTGACCTTGCCGGCCAGGTCCGGGTGGTTCGCGTCCACGCCGGTGTCCAGGACGGCGACATTGACGCCGGAACCCTCGTACCCGGCCTTCCAGGCGTCCGGCGCACCGATCTGCGGGACGCTCTTGTCGAGCACCGGCTTGATCTTGCCGTCCAGCCAGATCTTGCCGACACCGCTGTTCAGCGAGCGGGCGCCGACGGCCGGCTTGAGCGATTTCCACAGCTCCGGCAGCTGGTCCTTGGCCGCGTCCACGGCCCGGCCGCCGATCGACGGGAGCTGCCGCGTGGTCGTCGCACCCGCGAGGGTCGAGGCGCCGCGGAAGCCCGGGCTGTCCTTGACGATCAGCGGGAGTTGCTTGGCCGCGGAGTCGCCGTACCCGTCGGCGATCAGCTCGTCGACGTCGAACAGGTTCACGTCGAGTACGCCGGTGGAGACATACGGTACGGCGTCGCTCGGCAGCACCCGGAGGCCGCCGTCGGCCTCGACGGTGTGGAACGAGACCCCTTCGCGGCCGGCCGCGGGAACGACGCTGGCGGCCTTCTTGCCGTTGCCGGCGTCGGTCACCGAGACGACGTCGCCGGTGATCAGCGTGACCACCGAGGTCGCGCCCGGGGTACCGGTGGGGCTCGGAGGCGCCGCGGACGCCGGGGTGACCGTCGCCGCGCCGAGGGCGAGCACCGCAGCGGTGGTGACCGCGGCGATGCGTCTGGAGGAGGACATAGGCGGATTCTCCTTCGAGAGGATGGGGGCAGGCTCACCTCTGCTTCTGGGAGAGTTTGCAATCACGTCACGGGTTACCGCCCTGTCCATCACTGCCGTCCCTGCGACATGGCGCAACCACGCCAGCACCAGGCACCATCGACGAATGACCGCACAGCAGTTGGTACGCCGATGGGCGTGGGTGGGGACCTTCTTGATCGGGGCGGGGCTGTACGTCGCCGTACTGGCCGTGCTCGCCGACACCGGGAACCCGAACCTGTTCCCGACGATGATCCTGCTCGGGGCGCTCGTCGTCCCGCTGACGTTCGTGACGTTCGCGGCCGGGCGGTCCGGGCGGTGGCTGATCGACGGGCCGACGCTGGGCGGCTGCCTGCTGTTCGGCGGCGTCGTCGGCGTGGTGGTCGCGGGCTTGCTCGAGTACGACGCGATGCGCCGGCTCGGGACGCTGCCGATGGTCGGGGTCGGGGTGATCGAGGAGGCGGCGAAACTCGTCGTGCCGGCGATCCTGGTGGTGTTCTTCGGGCACCGGTACCGGACGTCGATCGGGCGCGGGATCGTGATCGGCGTCGCGGTCGGCACCGGGTTCGCGATCCTCGAGACGATGGGCTACGCGTTCGTCGCGCTGCTGCAGTCGAACGGGAACGTCGGTGCGGCCGAGCAGACGCTGTTCATCCGCGGCCTGCTGTCGCCGGCCGGGCACGCCGCGTGGACCGGGCTGGCCTGCTGGGGTCTGTGGCGCTTCGTGACCGCGCCGAGCGGCCGGCACTTCGCGTTCTTCCTCGGGATGTACGCCGTGGCGGTCGCGCTGCACACCACCTGGGACGGCATCGGCGGCCGGATCACGTACGCCGTCGTCGGGGCGATCTCCATCGGTCTCCTGCTGTACGGACTGAAGCGCTCCCAACGATCCGACGCCGTCCCGGTACCGGCCTGACGCCCGGTCGAACCCGGAAGGAGCAGCATGCCGACCCTGCCTGATTTCCGTCTGGAGACGTACTTCGCCCGCTGGGAGTTCAGCGCGCGCTACCACCTGACCGCGTCCGACGCGCAAACGCTGCCGATGTCCGAGCTGCTCGCGCTTGCCGACGCCGACGGTCGCGAACGCTGGAACACGCTGTCCCTCGGCTACACCGAGACCCGCGGCCTGCCTGCGCTCCGCGAGGAAATCGCCCGGACCTACGAAACCGGCAGTCCCGACGACGTGTTGTGTTTCGCGGGCGCCGAGGAAGCGATCTACGTGGCGATGCGGACGTTGGTCGAGCCAACGGATCACGTCGTCGTCCTGACGCCCAACTACCAAGCGGCCGAGACCATCCCGCTGTCCGTGTGTGAAGTGACCGGGGTGGCGCTGCGGGCCGAGGACGGTTGGGCGCTCGACGTCGACGCGATCGAGGCCGCGCTGCGCCCGAACACCCGGATCGTCTCGGTGAACTTCCCCAACAACCCGACCGGCGCGCTTCCAGCACCGGACACCTGGGCGCGGCTCGTGCGGCTGTGCGACGACCGCGGGATCACGCTGTTCTCCGACGAGGTCTACCGCGGCCTCGAGGCGAACCCCTTGCCACAAGCAACAGACCTGTCGAGTACGGCGATCTCGCTCAACGTGATGTCCAAGGCCTACGGACTCCCGGGGTTGCGGATCGGCTGGATCGCGTGCCACGACCGTGCCGTCCTGGACCGGCTCGAACGGGCGAAGCACTACACGACGATCTGCAACGCGGGACCGAGCGAGGTGCTGGCGCTGATCGCGCTGCGGGCCAGGGATCGCGTCCTGGAACGCAACCGGGGGATCATCGCCGACAACCTGCCGGTGTTCGCGGAGTTCTTCGGGCGGTACCCGGAGTTGTTCGAGTTCGCCGCGCCTGACGGTGGCTGCGTCTGCTACCCGCGCTACTTCGGCTCCGACGGTGTGGAGGCGATGTGCGCCGACCTGGTCGAGCAGGCCGGCGTACTGCTGCTGCCGTCGAGCATCTACGCCTCCGAGCTGACCGGGACGCCGACGGACCGCTTCCGGATCGGGGTCGGGCGCAGCGGGCCGGGCGAGGCGCTGGCTGTCTGGGCCGACTGGCTGGACAAGCGTCGGCTCAGGTGATGCGGGTCCAGGTCGGGCCGTCGGCGGTGTCGGTGACCTGGACGCCGAGCTCGGTCAGCTCCGCCCGGAGCGCGTCCGCACGCGCCCAGTCCCGGGCCGCCCGCGCCGCCTCCCGATCGGCGACCAGCTGTCGCACCGCATCGTCGTTGTCCCCGCTCGACTCACCCGCATCGAGCGCCTCGAACGTCAGACCCAGTACGGCGGAACTCGCCGCAACGACCGCCCGCTGACCCGCCTCCGACAACGCCGGATCGCGCAACGACTCCTGCAGCAACGCCAGCACCCGCGGAGTATTGAGGTCCGCGCTGATCGCCTCGTCGATCTGGTCGATCACGGCGATCGCGGCCGCGTCGTCCCCGGCCAGCGCGCGGGCCTCGTTCGCGGTCGTGACCACCGGCAACGCACCGAGTGCCGACGTACGCCGAATCAGCCGGCGCAACGCGGTCTGGGCACTCGCCAGACCGCCCGTGGTGAACTCGAGTTGTGCGCGGTAGTGACCACCCAGCAGGAACAGCCTGTAGGAGAGGGGATCGACCCCCTGCTTCGCGAGCTCGCTCACGGTCAGGATGTGGCCGGCCGACTTCGAGATCTTCGCGGACCCGAGCTGCAGGAACTCGTTGTGCAGCCAGAACTTCACCCACGGCTGCCCGTCGCCCAGGTACGCCTCGCTCTGCGCGATCTCGTTGACGTGATGCAACTGCCGGTGGTCGACCCCGCCGGTGTGGATGTCGAAGTGCTCGCCGAGCAGCAGCATGCTCATCACGGAGCACTCCAGGTGCCAGCCCGGCGCGCCCCAGCCCCACGGCGAGTTCCAGCGCATCGCCCGCAGCTGCCCCGGCGCCTCCGCGCGCCAGAGCGCGAAGTCGGTCTTCGCGCGCCGCCCGGGCACCTCTTCGACCCGCGCGCCCTCGAGCTGTCCACTCACATCGATCAGGCCGAGCTGTCCGTACGTCGGGTCCTTGGACGTGTCGAAGTACAGCCCGGACTCGATCTCGTAGGTGAAGCCGCGCTCGACCAGGCGCTCCGCGAACGCGATCATCTGCTCGACGTACTGCGTCGCGCGCGGGTAATGCTGCGCGGGCAGGATGTTCAGCGCGGCGAGATCGGTGAAGAACGCCTCGGTGTACATCGCCGCGATCTCCTCGACCGACCGGCGTTCCCGGGCCGCCGCGACCTCGAGCTTGTCCTCGCCGAGCTCGGCCTCCGCGACCGCGTGGCCGACGTCGGTGATGTTGATGACGTGCTCGACCTGCCAGCCCTTCCAGAGCAGCGCGCGTCGCAGCGTGTCGGCGAAGGTGTACGCGCGCAGATTGCCGATGTGCGCGTAGCTGTAGACGGTCGGGCCGCAGCTGTACAGCCGCACGGTGCCGTCCGCGGCCGGCGTGAACTCCTCGACGCGGCGCCCGAGGGAATTGAAGAGCCGCAACGGCCTCGACACGGTCATCCCCGGGATGCTAGCAACGCCCGCCGGGTCCGCTGTCCGCACAACGACAGGTCAGCAATGTGAGACGGTCACGCTGAGCCATGGACAACGGGTGTGCAACTGAGTACGGTCCGTAAACGGCGTCCGCACCACGCCAACCGATGGAGGATCGTGGGTTCCTCCCCTTTGGTCGGTGAGGTGCTGCCCGCCAGTGGCACCTCGCTGGTGTGTGGGCAAGCAGGCAGCGGCGGTGCGTCGCGGTCTGATGGGGGCCCATCCACCCAGGTGGGGTGGTGAGCGACACTCACTCGCTCGCCGCCCCACCGGTTCAACTTTCTCCGGCGAACCCCCCAACGCTCCGCCGTCCCAGGTCGTCTTGACAGCTGACAGTGCAAGCGAACTGCAGCCGACGGAACAGGTGCCATGGCCGACTGGGAACGAGCTTTCCGCGATCTCCTCGCCGCCCGGGGTACGGCGCTGCGCGCGTACGGCTATCTCTTGACAGGCGAGTCTTCCGCTGCCGCCGATCTCGTGCAGGACGCCCTGCTGCGGGTCTTCAGCCGGCTCCGGGTCAACGACGACATCCCCGAGCTGGAGAGCTACGTACGGCGGGTCATGCTGAACCGCTACGTCGACAGCACCCGGCGCGCTCGGCGCTGGCGGGCGAAACGTCACCTGCTCCTCCAGCCGGCCGTGCAGGTCGAGGACCCCGGACTCGCCGGCGACGTTCGGCAGGCGCTGACCACGCTGTCGCCCCGGCAACGTGCCTGTGTCGTGCTGCGGTACTACGACGACCTCACGGTGCCGGAGATCGCGGCGCGTCTGCACTGCGCCGAAGGCACGGTCAAACGCCACCTGGCCGATGCCCGGAGCAAGCTCGCCACGCAACTCGCCGTACCCGAGGAGACGATGAAATGACCGATCTGAGGAACCTGCTCGAGGAAATGGCCGGTGACAACGCCGTGAAGGTCGACGAGGGTGACATCCTCCGCCGGATCCGTCGTCGCCGGCGGATGCGCACCAGCCTGGCCGGTGCGTCCGGTCTGGCGGCCGTGGCGGCGCTCGCGGTCGGCGCGTACGCCGTGGTTCCGGCCGGCACCACGACTCCGGCCGGCCCGGCGACGACTGCGGTGGCCACGCCCCGGCCGGCCCCGGTCGCGCCGTACCACTGCGGCGACGGGTTTCCCGCGCCTGAGCCCGTCCCCAGCGGGCGATTCGTCGCGACGGTGACGCTGACCCAGAAGACCATCAGCCGCACGGCCACCGGGTGGTCCGGGACCATCCGGGCGGGGTACCGGTACAACGGCGGACTGCCGCACCCGCTGATCGCGGGTCTGCCGCCGCACTGGGTCGCTGTCGTCCGCGACGGCCGGATGGTGGGGCACGCGACCGTCAGAACGACCGCCAAGGTGGTCGAGCTGCAGGCCGGCCAGTCGCAGGTCGTTGACGCCGGCATCGACATCCGATCCTGCGCCGGCACGTCGTTGCCGTCCGGCGCGTACCTGCTGTACGAGGACCTTGATCCGACCGCGAAACGCTCGAAGCTTCTCGTAGAAACCGGCCCGATCGGGCGCCTGCAGTTGCCCTGAACCCCGGTGTTTGTCGGATGGCCGGACAATCTTCAGGTGCCGAAAGGTTTCGTCGTCGGGGCCGGGCGGGCAGACTGACCACCGTCCGCTACCCAACCGCCCCTGGGAGTAGTCGTGCCCCGACTCTTTCGTCCGGCGCTGCTCGTCACCGCCGTACTAGCACTGCTCGGCTTCGGCATCACCCCGTCGAACGCCGCCACGTCAATCACGGTCGCCACCGCGATCGGTCGCCAGGACAACTCGACAGCCTCCGTCACCGGGTACGTGGTCGGTCAGCCGACCGCCACCAGCACCGTTGTCCGCAGCAACTTCCCGAACGACTACGCGCTGGCGCTGGCCGACTCGGCCACCCAGACGAGCACGTCGTCGATGCTCTACGTACAGATCCCGACCGCGTTCCGGGCGTCGTACGGGCTGCAGAGTAACCCGAGCCTGGTCGGCAAGCAGATCACGGTCACCGGCGCGCTGGCGGCGTACTTCTCGCACCCGGGACTGAAGAACGCGACCGCCTTCGCCGGCGGGGGCGGCACGGACCCGGGCCCGGATCCGGGTGACTACTACGCCGGTGCCGAGGGCAAGACCGGTGCCGCGCTGAAGTCCGCGCTGCACACGATCATCTCGAACCAGACCAAGCTCACCTACGACCAGGTCTGGGACGCGCTCAAGGTCACCGACCAGGACCCGAACAACAGCAACAACGTCATCGAGATCTACTCAGGCCGCTCGATCGCGAAGAGCAGCCAGGGCGGCGGCGTCGACGACTGGAACCGCGAGCACGTCTGGGCCAAGTCGCACGGCGACTTCGGTACGGCGACCGGCCCCGGCACCGACGTCCACCACCTGCGCCCCGAGGACGTCTCGGTGAACTCGGCCCGCGGCAACCTCGACTTCGACAACGGCGGTACGGCGGTTGCCCAGTGCACCGGTTGTACGGCGGACTCGGACTCGTTCGCGCCGCGCGCGGCGGTCCGCGGTGACGTTGCCCGGATGATCTTCTACATGGCCGTCCGCTACGAGGGCGACGACGGCTTCGCGAACCTGGAGCCGAACGACAAGGTCAGCAACGGTACGGCGCCGTACATCGGCAAGCTGTCGGTGCTGAAGGCCTGGGCGGCGGCCGACCCGCCGGACGCGTTCGAGAAGAACCGCAACGAGGTCATCTACAGCCAGTTCCAGCACAACCGGAACCCGTTCATCGACCACCCGGAGTGGATCAGCTCGATCTGGCCGTAAGCCACACACCGTCCCAGGGCCGTGTCCCCCGCCGAGCGGGAGGCGCGGCCCTAGCGGTTCCTGGTGGTTTCTAGCGGTTCGCCTGGATGTCGCGTTTGCCGCCGACCGGGCCGAGGGCCGGCCGGTCCTGCGGCGGCCGCTCGCCGCCGGCGCCGAGCTGCCGCGGAGCGACCGGGTGCGCGATACCGGCCTGGGCGGCGTTGACGCCGAGCCGGGTCTGCACCCACTCCCGGAAACCCGGGTCGGCGACCCGGATCTGATGATCGGAGCGGGTCAGCAGTCCACGCGCCACGAGCTTGTTGGCGGCGCCGTCGAGGTCCCAGCGACGAGACTCCTGCTGGTCTGACTGCGCCGGGTCCGCGATCCCCTGGGCGCCGCGCGCGGCGGTCCGCACCAGCAGCTCCTTCTGGGCGGCGGTGCAGTTGTACCAGGCGGCGTCGTACAGCACGCGGGACTGGACGTTCAGCCGGCTGGTCGCGGTGGAGGCGATCTCCGCGGAGATTCCGATGCTCGGATCGGCGATCTCGAGCGCTCCGGCGGCGAGCGTCCGGAGGCGGGTCGGGTTCCCCTCCGCGGCCGCGACCAGGTTCTCGACCGCCGCGGGCTCGTACCGGACGCCGGCCTGGTCGAGCGGACGGGTGAACGCGGCGCGCAACTGGTCGTTGGTCAGCGACGGAAGCTTCCGGACGTCGATCTTCTTGATGTCCCTGGACGCCGTGCCGGACTTCCCGCCCGATGCGGTGAGCAGCCGGGAGTACGCGTCCTCGCCGCCCGCGGCGACCAGGAACATCGGCTGCCGCATCGAGCGCAGGTGGGACGACAGGTTGACCAGCGTGACCAGGTCGTTCTCCTCGGCGGCGTCCAGGTTGTCCACCATCAGCATGATCGGCGTCCGGCTCGGCAGCGCCATCTTGCCGAGGTGCTCGCCGACCTCGTTCAGGGTCGTGCCGACGGAGTCCTTGGCGACGCCTTCCCAGGAGGCGTGGATGCCGACCTTCAGCGGTGAGAAGCCGAACCGGGACTGGGCGGTGTTCATCGTGTTCGTGGTACGGACCGCCATCTTGTTCAGGATGTCCCGCAGCTGCTTGACCTCGGAGGCCGGGTACTTTGCCCTGAACGTGTCGAGCTGGTCGCGGATCGAGCGGATCACCCGCGCCTCCATGGACTCGCGGCGGGACGCGTTCAGCCGGATCGTGATCCAGCCGTCCTTCTCGGCCATCGCCTGGGCCCGGTCCAGCTCCTGGCTGGTGCCGATCCCGGGCGGTCCGGTGTACAGCACCGTGGTGCCGTCGGGGTCCCGCTCCTCGAGCGACGCCGGCCGGCCCTGCTCGTCGGCGCGGTCGACCGGGTGCACCAGCGCACCCGCCGCGCCGAAGACCTGGTTGACCAGTGCTCGCCCACCGGTCGGGTGCGCCGGGGCCAGTGCGGGTTCCTGCCGGGCGATAACCCGGCCGAACTCCGGGCTTCGGGCAACCGCCGGCGTCTGGCCGAGACGGTCGTTCACCCAGTCCTGGAACCCCTGGTCAGGGATCGTCACGATGCGTTCGTCGTGCTCCCGCAGCAGCCCGCGGGCGACCAGTTCCTGGCGAGCCTTGTCGATGTCCTGCCACTCACCGGCACCGGCGGCGCCGGTCACCTCCGGCATCTCCAGGCCGTTCGGGCCTTCGGCCGCCACGCGGGCCAGCAACTCCTTCTGGGCGGCGTTGGTCTCCCGCTGGCCCCATTCGGCCTCGTATCGCGCGGCCGCCCCCGCCCACACGTCGGCGATCGCCGCCCGCGCCACGTCGACGGTGATCCCCTGCTGTGGATGCCGGTACGCGAGCGCGGTCTCGCCGAGGTCCCGCAGCCAGCTCGGGTCGCCGTTGGCGGCGAACAGCAACGAGTCGACGGCAGCGTCGTCGTACCGGATGCCGGCTGCTTCCAGCGGCACGGTCAGGGACGGCCGGAGCTCCGCGTCGGACAGCGGTCCGAGCGTGCGGATGTCGAACTGGTTGGTGATCGTCGTCGCGATGCCGGACATCCGGCGGGAGGCGCGCATCAGCTCGCCGGTCGACTTCGCGCCACCGGCCGCGATCAGCCAGACCGGACGCTTGAGGTGCTCGATGTGGATCGCCAGCTCGTTCAGGCCGGCCAGGTTGAACTCGTCGGCCTTGTCGACGTTGTCGACCAGCAACAGGATCGGCTTGTCGTCGACCTCGGTCAGCTTGCCGAGCTCGTCCGCGAAATCCTCGAGCGTGGTCCCGAGGTTGTCGTACGCCGTGGTGTCCTTCTCCTGCTTCAGGACGAGCTCGACCGGGAACACCCCGCCGAGGAAACGTCCCTCCCAGCCGACGCGGGTCTTGCGGCCGCTCCGGGTCAGGTCGCGGACCGTCCTGCTGAGCTTGCCGACCGGGCGGTCGCCGAACCGGTCCCGCAGCTCGTCCAGGTTCTCCCGGACCGCCATCGTGAAGGCGTGCTCGAGCGGGAGTTTCGAGTTGGCGGGCAGCCGGATCGTGGTCCACCCCTGGCGCTGCGCCAGATCCTCCGCCCGGTCCAGCTCCGAGGTCTTCCCCATCCCGGGCGGGCCGGTGAACAGGATCGCCTTGCTCTCGGGCAGCGTCGGGCCGAGCGAGACGGGGTTGCCGAGCCGGTCCGTGCGAGGGACGAAGTACGCCGGGTGCCGTTCCGTCCCGAAGACCTGGCTCATTGCACCAGGGTGCGGACCGTAGCCGTCCCCGACACAGGCTGTGCATGACCTGGGGGTTAACAGTCGGCTCCCGCGAGTTGAATCGGCCGCCTGGCAACCGGTCTAGAGGCACCGGCCCGATCGCGCAGTCCTGGCCCGAAATCCTTGGAACGGCGCCGTCGCCCTGTCACGCTCAGTGCATGAAACTCACACGAGTGATGGCCGCGCTGGCCGCGGCGCCGGTCATGGGGCTGTTGCTCGGGGCACCCGCACAGGCCGACCCGGACCCGAACCTCACGATCACCCAGGTCATCCTCGACCGTACGTCGGTCGCGGTGTCCGGCCTGAACACGTACCCGATCAACGTGACCGTCAAGGGCGGCTACAACTCGACCGAACCCGGTGACGAGAACCTGGTGCTGAACGTCGTCCTCCAGCGCACCGGTGGCACCGGACCACGCGACGGCATCGTGTCGGCCGACCTCAAGCGCACCGGGGGCACGCTCCGCAACGGCACCTGGACCGGCCGGCTGAACGTCGCGTCGACCGCGAACGGCACGTTCAAGGTGACCGGTGTGATGACCGGCCCGTACGGCGGCCCGGACCCGGGAACGCCGGTTAACCCGACGCCGTACTCCGGTCAGACGATCACCGTGCAGGGCACCAACCTGCCGCGGATCACCGCGTCGGTGAACCCGAAGGTGGTGCCGTTCGGCAAGCCCTACTCGATCACCTGGGTGGTCACGAACACCGCCACCGGGAAGCCGTACGGCTCGCAGATCCCGATCGGGCTCGGCGTCGACACGCCCTGCGCCGAGGGCGGCAGCCCGATGTACCGGACGGGGACCAACGGCGTCATCACCAAGAACTACATGGCCGACGACGCCGGTGCTCTGAACTGCGCGCACCTCATGGCCGATCCGTACTACATCGCCGGCCAGTGGTTGTTCCCGGCGCGGCCGGCGGCGATCGCGGCGGTGCCGTCGAAGACCAGCGCCCGGGTCGGAACGGTTGTCCCGGTCAACGGTTCGGTCGCGCACGTGACCGGCTCGTGCGCGGTTCAGCTGCAGCGGCTGTACGGGCGGACGCAGTGGAGGACGGTCAGCACGGGCGCGGTGCGGCAGTCCGGGCGGTTCACGGTGAACGCGCAGCCGTCGTACAAGGGCCTGATTCCGTACCGCGTGTACTTCCCGGCCTGTGAGCCGTTCGTCGCGGGCGTCAGCAAGTCGTTCACCATCCAAGGGACGTGATGATGAGAACCAGCCGAGTGCTCGCCGCGGCGCTGCTCGCCGTACCGCTGGCCGCTGTCCCCGTGACGGCGCACGCCGCTCCCGATCCGGATCTGCACATCACCTCGGTAACGCTGAGTCGGAGCAGCGTCGCCGTCAGCGGACTCAACACCGCACCGGTCACCGTGACGGTCAAGGGGCAGTACGGCACCGGTTCTCCGGACGACACCAAGGGCCCGGTGAACGTGATTCTCGAACGGACCGGTGGTACCGGCCAGGAGCGGACGCTGTTGTCCACCAACCTCGCGCGGCAGACGAACGGCACCTGGAGCGGGCCGCTGCAGGTCCCGTCGACGGCGAACGGGACCTTCAAGGTCACCGGCGTACAGACCGGACCGTTCTTCCCGGGCAGCGGCACCATGACCGACCCGACGCCGTACGCCGGTCCGTCGCTCGCCGTCACCGGAACGCATCAGCCGAAGATCACCGCCTCGGTGACGCCGAAGTACGTGCCGTACGGCAAGCCGTACTCGATCAAGTGGGCGGTCACCGACGCGCAGACCGGCAAGCCGTACGGCAGCCGGGTGCGGGTGGAGCTGGGGATCGACAACACCTGCGCCGAGTACATGGGTCCGGGCTACACGAACCTCACCGACACCAACGGCGTGGTGACCAAGGCCTACACGGCAGCCGACTCCAACGCGGTCAACTGTCTGCTGCTGCCCGGCAACCCGTCGTCGGTCGGGGGCCTCGGACTCGTCGTACTGCGGCCGCTGATCAAGCCCACCGTCAGCGCAGTCCCGTCGAGGACCAGTGCGCCTGTCGGGACGATCGTCCCGGTCAACGGTTCGGTGCACACCGTGCGCGCCGGCTGTGAGGTGTTCCTCCAGCGGCTGTACGGCGCTTCCGCCTGGCGCACCGTCAGCATGGGAGCGGTCCGGTCGTCCGGGCGCTACACGCTGAATGCGCAACCGGCGTACAAGGGCTCGATCCCGTACCGCGCCTACGTCCCGGCCTGCGCCTCGATCGCCTCGGCCAGCAAAGCGTTCTCCATCCGTGGAACCTGAGCCCTTGGGGCGGGTGGGTTAGTCTACTTAGGTAGACCTTACTTATCCGCCCGAGAGGACCGTGGTCGCGTGACCAGCCCCGCACCCCGCCGTAACCGCGTCTGCAAGCGCGCCGTCGTCCGCCGGACCGAGCGGATCACCCCGCACATGATCCGGGTGGTGCTCACCTCCGACGACTTCGCCGACAACGGCTGCACCGACCACTACGTGAAGCTGCTGTTCTGCAAGGACGGCGTCGAGTACCCCGAGCCCCTGGACATGGGCGTGGTCCGCGAGACGTACCCGGCCGAGCAGTGGCCGACGATGCGGACCTACACCGTGCGCAGCTGGGACGAGGCCACGCGCGAGCTCACGATCGACTTCGTCCACCATGGCGACGAGGGGATCGCCGGTCCGTGGGCGGCGTCCGCGCAGCCGGGTGACGTGCTCTGGTTCAACGGTCCCGGTGGCGCGTACAAGCCGGAGGAGACGGCCGACTGGCACCTGCTCGTCGGCGACGAGAGCGCGCTGCCGGCGATCGGCGCCGCGGTCGAGCAGCTCCCGGCGGGGGCTCGGGCGACCGTCCTGCTCGAGGTTTCGGACGAGACCGAGCAGCAGAAGTTCAGCGGCTCCGGCGAGGTCGACCTCCGCTGGTTCCACCGCGATGCCGCAGCAGGTGGTCGCGGTGACGCGCTGGTCGCGGCCGTTGAGGCGCTCGAGTTTCCGGCCGGCACCCCGCAGGTCTTCGTGCACGGTGAGGCCGGTTTCGTGTTCCGGATCCGCAAGAACCTCTTCCAGGAGCGCGGCCTGGCCCGCGAGCAGGTCTCGCTGTCCGGCTACTGGCGCCTCGGCAAGAACGAGGACGGCTGGCAGGCCGAGAAGGCCGACACCGCCCGCAAGGAGCGCGAGGCGTCCTAGTCCCCCGGCGTCTGGTCTAGTCCCCGCGGCGTTCGGTGAGGACGTCGATCAGGGTGCCGGCCTGGTTGGTCGGCAGCACCCAGTCGTCACCGTTCGCCTGCAGGATGACTGCCGGACCCGCGCTGCCGATCGCCTGCGTCACCGCGATCGGGAACTTCAGGCGCTCCGAGCCCGACAGCGAGAACTCGTACGTGCCCGTGATCCCGCTCAGCGGATAGGTGCGGAGCTGGTGCTCCGAGCGCGGGACCGGGTGCGACTGGATGGTCACCGAGTCGGCGTCGACCAGCACTGCGGCGAGCGGGATCCCGCGCAGCCGGAACACCAGCTCGTACGGCGTACTCGCCAGCTCGGGGATGAACGGGACGAGCAGCGCGCGGTCGGCCGCGCGGGCCAGCGCGAGCCCCGCGACGATCCCGATGATCAGACCGGGCAGCGCGAGCACAGCCGGCCACCAGACCCCGACCGCCAACGGGAACAGCGTCACCATCAGGCCGGTCAGACCGCCGAACACCGCGGCCACCGGCAGCCACCACCGCGGCTGGTACCGATGCCGGCGCCACAGAACGAACCCGAGCACCAGCATCACCACCGGCACGACACAGCCGATCCACGCCGCCGGTGACCCGGTCGCCGCGATCAGCGCCACGACCACCAACAGCAGCGCCGGAATCCCGACGTACATCCCGGCCACGATCCGCTGAACCCGCCGATGCCTGCTCTCCACGGCAAGACCCAAGCACACATCCCGCGAACCACCTACTGTGCCCGGGCCTCAGCCCCGCCCGCTCTCCGGTCCGGGGCGCTTCCGGCTCGAGCCCGGGCGAGTGCTGCCGGCCGTGCCCTTCGACTGGGTGGTCCGGAACGAGGCCTCGACCGGATCGATCCCCGCCACGCGCCGGACCTCCTTCAGTTCGTCCGGGACCAGGGTTCTGGTCGGCCCGCCCGGGCGCGGCTCGGCGATGAACCTGAAGACCGGCACCATCTCGTCCGGCACCGGCTTGTACTGGCCGAGATCCGGATCGGTCAGCATCGACCGCTGGTTCCACACGTCGGGCGGCACCTTGGTGAAGTCGAGCTGGTACGGCGACAGCTCGGAGACGTGCTGCATGAACACCTTGGCCGCGCGACCGTTGCCCTCCCGGTGCGGATGCGCCTGGTTCACGTAGGCGTGGACCTCCGCCGCCTTCGCCGCGAACTCGTCGAGGTCCATCGACGCCCAGTCGGCGGACTCGATCAGCTTGGTGGCGTCCGCCAGGTAGCGGTCGATCTGGTTCAACGGCGCGAAGCCGCCCGGGCCGCTCTTGGTCAGCGGGACCGTCCGGGTCTGGCCGGCCCAGTCGTAAACGTCCTGGAAGAGGTGCGCGTGGATCGCGTACACGTGTCGCGCGTCGTACGTGCGCGGTACGTCGGCCTCGCCGGACTCCAGCTCCCGCTGGCGGTCCAGCACCGCCGCGTACTCCAGGTCCTTCAGCGTGTCCTTGTCACGTTCGCCGAACTTGTTCTGCAGCGTGTCGTGGTGGGGCGGTGCGTAGGCGTACGGGTCCTGCGCCACGTGGCCGCCTCAGCTCTCGTTGCCGGCGCGGCGGCGGGCGGTCTCGTGGGCCCGGCGCAGGTACTCGTCCTTGTCGATGCGGCCGAGCGCGCGGTCGGTGAGGTTCGCGACGTCCTCGCGGTTCGGCTCCCAGCCCTCGTGCCAGGCATTCGCGAGCGACTGCAGAACAGCACGTCGCTGCACGTCGTCGAGAGGGGCGAACAGCTCGGGCCAGCGTTCCTCGACGTCCAGCTGATCAGCCACTGCAGACCCCTCCCTGAACTCCGGAACTGCCTACTCTATCGAGCATGATCGAGATTCCCGCGAAGCTGATGCGGAACCATCGGGAGAAGGCGTCCGACTGGTTGGACGGGTTGCCGGCGGCCGTCGATCGGTACGTCGGCGAGTGGGATCTGACCGTTGACGGCGAGCCGCTGAGCGGTGAGGCCTCGCTGATCCTGCCCGTCGTACGGCGGGACGGCGCGAAGGCGATGCTGAAGCTGCAAACGGTCAATGACGAGAGCGAGAGCGAGGCGCTCGCGCTGCGGACCTGGAACAAGGACGACGTCGTCGAGGTGTACGAGGACGACCCCGCGACCTCGACCCTGCTGCTCGAGCGGCTCGCACCGCGGACGCTCGACGACCACCCCGATCCCGTCGAGGCGACCCGGATCCTCGCCGAGCTCCTGACCCACCTGAGCGCCGTACCCGCGCCGTCCGGCGTCCGCCGTCTCTCGGACATCGCGGCCGGGATGATCGAGGACGCGCCCCGCCTGATCCCCCGCCTCACCGACCCGGCCGAGCAGCAGTTGGTACGGCGCTTCGTCGCGCAGGTCGGCGAGGTGTTGCCGGAGTCCGGCGACCGCCTGCTGCACTGGGACCTGCACTACCTGAACGTGATGGCCGCCGAGCGGCGCCCGTGGCTGGTGATCGACCCGAAGCCGCTCGCCGGAGACCCGGCGTTCGAGATCTTCCCGGTGCTGTGGAACCGCTGGGACGATCTCGTCGCGACCGGCGACGTGGCGCAGGCGATCCGCGACCGGTTCGCTCTGATGCTCGAGGTGACCGGTATCGAGCGGGACCGGGCGCTGGCCTGGACGGCGGGCCGGATCCTGCAGAACGTGCTCTGGTTCACCGAGGACGGCGACACCCGGATCGAAGACGAGCTTGCGGCGGTCACGGATGCCCTGTTCGTGTGATTACATAATTACGTGACGACCCCGACGTTGTACGAGTGGGCCGGCGGGCACGACGCTCTGCGCCGGCTGACCGAGGTGTTCTACGACAAGGTGCTCGAGGACCCGATCCTCGCACCGGTCTTCGCGCACATGAGCGACCAGCATCGCGAGCACGTGGCGATCTGGCTCGGCGAGGTGTTCCGCGGCCCCAGCCGGTACACCGACGAGCTCGGCGGCTACCCGGCGATGCTGTCCCACCACCTCAACCTCGGGCTCACCGAGGAGCAGCGGTCCCGGTGGGCCGCGCTGATCGCACAGAGCGCCGACCCGGCCGGTCTCCCCGACGATCCGGAGTTCCGGTCGGCGTTCGTCGCGTACGTCGAGTGGGGCACCCGGATCGCGCTCGCGAACTCGCAGCCCGGCGCTACGCCGCCGCCGAAGGCTCCGGTTCCGCACTGGGGTTGGGGCGAGGCGCCGCCGTACCAGCCCTGACTCCAGCCCTGACACGCCGGGGGCCTGCCGGTTGGGTACAGTCGCGGTTCACGTTGTGTCCGCCGGCGGGGATGCGAGGGTTTACCTGTGACCGCTCAGCTCGAGTACCCCGACGTCGACGACTCCGATGCGCTGCTGTCCGTGCAGGGGCTGTGGAAGGTGTTCGGCCCGAAGGCCCAGCGGGTGCCGCACCGGCCCGACCTCGCCGCGCTCGACCGGACGGCGCTGCATGCGAAGACCGGATGTACGGCGGCAGTTCGCGACCTGAGTTTCGACGTCGCCCCCGGCGAGGTGTTCGTCGTCATGGGCCTGTCCGGCTCGGGCAAGTCGACGCTGGTCCGGTGCCTGACCCGGCTGATCGAGCCGACCGCGGGCCGGATGATGTTCGAGGGCGAGGACCTGCGCGCGGCCGACGAGAAGCGGCTGCGCGCGTTGCGGCGGAGCAAGTTCTCGATGGTCTTCCAGCACTTCGGGCTGCTGCCGCACCGCAAGGTGATCGACAACGTGTCCTACGGTCTGGAGATCCGCGGCGAGAGCAAGCCCGAGCGTCGCCGGCGCGCCCAGGAGGTCATCGACCTGGTCGGGCTGGCCGGCAACGAGCAGTTCTACCCCGAGCAGCTTTCCGGCGGTATGCAACAGCGGGTCGGGCTGGCGCGAGCGCTGGCGAACGATCCCGACGTACTGCTGTTCGACGAGCCGTTCTCCGCGCTCGATCCGCTGATCCGGCGGGAGATGCAGACCGAGGTGGTGCGGTTGCATCGCGAGGTCGGCAAGACGATGGTGTTCGTCACCCACGACCTGTCCGAGGCGCTCAAGCTGGGCGACCGGATCCTGCTGATGCGCGACGGCGAAGCGGTCCAGCTCGGGACCGGCGACGAATTGGTCGGTGCGCCGGCCGACGACTACGTGCGCGACTTCGTCCGCGACATCCCGCGGGCCGACGTACTCACGCTGCGCTGGATCGTCCGTGACGCGCGGCCGGACGAGCCGCTGGACGGGCCGGAGCTCGGCCCGGACGTGCTGGTCCGCGACGCCACCCGGCTCGTGCTCGAGTCCGACCGGCCGGTGAAGGTCGTGGACGGCGGCACGCTGCTCGGGGTGATCTGCGACGAGGAGATCCTCGGCGTCGTCGCGCCGACGGAAAACTCCCGAGCCTGATGGCCGCGATCACCAGCAACGCGGCCGTCGAGGTCCGGCGGCCCCGGCGCGGCATCGTCGTCGGCGTACTGCTCGTCGTCTGGGTGGCGGCGTACTTCGTCCTGCGCGGGATCGACACGCTCGCTCTCGGCGGCCAGGAGACGACCGGTCCGCACCGTTGGCTGACCGAGCACCGCGACGACGTCGGCCAGGGCAATGCGGTCTTCGACGCGATCCGGATCGCCGTCGGTCACATCGTCGTGTTCCTGCAGGATCTGATCTCGCAGCCGTCGTTCGACCGGCCGGTGCCGGTGATCGGGTGGCTCGGTGTGGTCGCGCTGGCGGCGTACTGCGCGTGGGCGTTCGGGAACTGGAAGGTCGCCGTACTGACCGCGCTCGGGCTCGGGTTCGTCGGGCTGCAGGGGTTGTGGCAGCAGAGCATGGACACGCTCGCGCTGACGATCGCGGCGGTGCTGCTGTCGTTGCTGGTCGCGATCCCGCTGGGGATCTGGGCGGGGTTGTCGAACCGGGCGTTCCGGGTGGCGACGCTGGTGCTCGACCTGATGCAGACGTTGCCGACGTTCGTCTACCTCGCGCCGCTGACGTTGTTCTTCGCGATCGGGCCGGCCGCGGCGACGATCGCGACGCTGATCTACGCGGCGCCACCGGCGGTTCGGCTGACCGCGCACGCGCTCCGGTCGGTGCCGCCGGAGAGTGTCGAGGCGGCGCGCTCGCTCGGCTCGACGCGTGGGCAGACGCTCACCAAGGTGCTGCTGCCGATGTCCCGGTCGACCGTTGTCGTCGGCATCAACCAGACGATCATGGCGGCGCTGTCGATGGTCACGGTCGCCGCGCTGATCGACGCGCCAGGCCTCGGGCAGACAGTGCTGAAGGCGCTACAGACCCTGGACGTCGGCGTCGCGTTCAACGCCGGCCTCGCGATCGTGGTGCTCGCGATCGTCCTCGACCGGGTGACGACGGCGGCCGGCGACCGGCCGTGGCGGATCGCGAGTATGCGCCGGAAGGTCCTGCTCGGCGTCGGCGCGGTCGGGGTGCTGGTCGCGATCTGGTTCTCGCGGACCTACGTGTGGGCGGCCGAGTTCCCGTCGGACGTCAACGTGGGCCCACGGATCGCTTCGGTGGCGACCGACGTGACCAACTGGGTCCAGGACGTCTTCGGCGGGTTCACGTACGGCGTGCGGGACGTGGTGACCGAGGCGTTGCTGAACCCGCTCGAGGCTCTGCTGACCGGTTCGCCGTGGTGGCTCGTGAGCGTGGTCGTCGTCGCGCTTGCCGCCGTACTCGGAGGCTGGCGCGGGGCCGCTCCGGCCGCGGTGTGCTTGGTGCTGCTGGTGGCCACCGGGGTGTGGCACGACAGCATGGTCACGCTGGCGTCGACGCTGCTCGCGACGGTCGTGGTGGTCGCGGTCGGGCTCGCGCTCGGTGTGTGGGCCGGCCGGAACCGGCGGGTCGACACCTGGATCCGGCCGGTGCTGGACGCCGGTCAGACGATGCCCCCGTTCGTGTACCTGGTGCCATTCCTGGCCCTGTTCGGGAGCAGTCGGTTCACCGCGATCGCGGCGGCCGTGGTGTTCGCCGTACCGGTGACCACGAAGATCGTTGCCGACGGCATCAAGGCGGTGCCGGTCGCGACCGTCGAGGCGGCGAACTCGGTCGGGTCGAGCAGCTGGCAGGTGATCAGCAAGGTGCAGCTGCCGGTGGCCCGGCGGGCGATCACGCTCGCGGTCAACCAGGGCCTGATCTACGTGCTCTCGATGGTCGTCGTCGGCGGGCTGGTCGGCGCCGGCGCGCTCGGGTACGACGTCGCCGCGGGTTTCGCGCAGAGCGAGTTGTACGGCAAGGGGCTGGCCGCCGGGCTGGCGATCGTGCTGCTGGGTGTCCTGCTCGACCGGGTGACGCAGGCGGCGGCACGCCGTACCCAGACGTTCGACAACAGAGGAGACAAGCGGTGAAGAAACTCCGGTACGCCGGTGTGCTGACGGCCGTCGCGCTCGCGCTGGCGGGTTGTGGTGGGCAGAAGATCGCCGACGACAAACCGGCCGCCGGGGGGAAGGACTGCGGTTCGTTCAACCTGACCGTCAGCCCGTGGGTCGGGTACGAGGCGAACGCGGCCGTGGTGTCCTACGTGGCGACCAAGGAGCTCGGCTGCAAGGTGGTGAAGAAGAACCTCAAGGAGGAGATCGCCTGGCAGGGCTTCAGCACCGGCGAGGTCGACGTGAACCTGGAGAACTGGGGCCACGAGGACCTGAAGAAGAAGTACATCACCGACTCTCACGTCGCGGTCGAGGCCGGATCCACCGGGGTCAAGGGCGTGATCGGCTGGTACGTGCCGCCGTGGATGGCGCAGGCGCACCCAGACATCACCGACTGGAAGAACCTGAACAAGTACGCCGGGTTGTTCAAGACGTCGGAGTCCGCGGGCAAGGGGCAGTTGCTCGACGGCGACCCGTCGTACGTGACGAACGACGAGGCGCTGGTGAAGAACCTGGCGCTGAACTACAAGGTCGTGCAGAGCGGCAGCGAGACCGCGCTGATCCAGGCGTTCCGCGACGCCGAGAAGAACAAGCGCCCGCTGCTCGCCTACTTCTACGAGCCGCAGTGGTTCTTCAACGAGGTCAAGCTGGTGAAGATCAACCTGCCCGCGTACAAGGCCGGCTGCGACACCGATCCCGCCAAGATCGCCTGCGACTACCCGCCGTACGACCTGGACAAGATCGTCTCGAAGAAGTTCGCCGACTCCGGCAGCCCGGCGTACGACCTGGTGAAGAACTTCAAGTGGACCAACGAGGACCAGAACACGGTCGCCCGGATGATCGCGGTCGACAAGCTGACCCCGGACCAGGCCGCCGAGAAGTGGGTCAAGGACAACCAGTCGAAGGTCGACGCCTGGCTGGGCAAGAACTGACATGATCCCGGGATTCCTGCTGGTTCAGGATTCTCGCGTCGATCGTGGAGCCCGGGTAGTCAGGGCTCGGGCGGTAATCCTCTCCACGTCGAAACGCTCGCCAGGCGGCAGCGGTACGCCGACCTGTTGACGGAGCGCCGCCGCTTCGGCGAGCAGTTCGAGGGCGCGGCCGGGATCCTCGGCCGCGCCGGCCAGCCCTTCGAGCGCCAGCGCGACCGCTCGCCGGTCGCCGATCTGCCGGGCGAACCCGAGACCGCGTTCGTGCAGCTCCCGCGCCGCCGCGAAGTCGCCGCGCTGTTCGGCGACGAACCCGAGCTGGTTGTGGATGAACCCGATCCCCGGCGTGCCGTCGACCTGTTGCAGCCAGCCGAGCCACCGGGTGAAGTGCCGTTCGGCGTCGTCGAGTCGGCCCTGGTGGCGCGCGGACAGTCCGAGGCCGACCTCGGCGTACTCCTCGGCGGACTTGTTGGACTGCTCGATCGCGAGCCGGCGGGCCTGCTCGTGCAGCTCGTCGGCACGCTCATAGTCGCCAGTCAGCAAAGCGATCCGGCCGAGCCCTGCGGTGCGGAACGAGACCTCTGTCCACAGGCCGAGGTCCCGCGCCTTCCGGATCGCATCCTCCAGGTACGCCGTCGCCGTCGGGTAGTCACCACTGATCTCGGCAGCCACGATCAGCGTGTACGTCGCCTGTAAACGGCCCCAGTCGTCGTCCAGCTCGTCGAACAGTTCCAGACTGCGCCGACTGTCGCGCCGCATGGCCTCCAGGTCGGCGTGCACGATGTTGAGCTGTGCGCGGGTGCTGAGCGCCGCTGCCAGACCCCAGCGGTCGTCCCGCTCGGTGAAGGCGGCGATCGCCCGGTCGATGCGGTCTGTCGTGACCACTGGGTCGCCGTACGCCCAGCGGGTCATGGTGATGAACCAGAGCGCGTGCGGGTCGTCCCCGACCGCCTCCAGAGCCTGGTCGCCCGCTGCGTCGACATCGGTGCCCTGGGCATCGGTCGCCGTCATGCCGGCCAGCCATACCGCGGCCTGGGCGCGCAGTGCGGTCGCCTGGTCGGGCAGGTCGAGTGCGGCAACGAGGGTACGTCGGGCCTCGCCGTAGCGACCGCGCAGGTACCAGTACCAGGCAAGCGCGACGGCAAGCTCCAGCGACGGTGCGAGGACGCGGAAGTTCGCCGCCTCCAGATCGAGCCGCTGCAGCCAGACGCGCTGGGCAGGTCCGTGCAGGTCGGCCCGCTGAGCGAGTGCCAGGTAGTAGGTGGCGTGCTGCTGCCGCAGAGTCGTCTCTTCATCGGCCTCGACCAGCTTCTCCAGGCTGTAGGCCGCCACGGACTCCAGCAGGTGGTAGCGACCGGCTGCCGCGACGACGAGGGACTTGTCCACAAGTGCCAGGAGGAGGTGGTCCGGCAGCTCGCTCACCTCGGCGGCGGCCTCCAGAGAGAACGTGCCGGCGTGTACTGCGAGCCGACGGAGCATCTGGCGCTCGTCGTCGGCCAGCAGGTCCCAGCTCCAGTCGATGGTGGCCCGGAGTGTGCGCTGGCGTTCCGGACCGGCCCTGCCGCCGGACAGCAACCGGAAGCGGTCGTCCAGACGCTCCGCGAGCCCCTGTACGCCGAGGGCGCGGACGCGGGTCGCTGCGAGCTCCAGTGCGAGCGGCATGCCGTCGAGCCGCTCGCAGATCGCGGTCACGTCGTCGGTGACCCCTGACCGGGCCATGAACAGCTCAGCTGCGGCCTCGGTCGTCAGAGGCGGTACGTCGAGCACTCGTTCGCCGGGCACGCCGAGGGGCTCGCGGCTGGTTGCGAGGACGCGTAGACCGGGTGCCGCTGCGAGCAACCGGCGTACCAGATCGGCCAGGCGCAGGTGCTCGCAGTTGTCCAGGATGAGCAGGAGCTCCCGGGAGCTGAGTGAATCGAGCAGCCGAGGGAGGAGGTCGGCCGACTCGTCGCGAAGATCCACGGCGGTCGCCAACGCGTCCAGTACGTCGCCCTGACGCAGCGGCGCGAGTTCTACTAGGCGCGCGTCGACCATGCCACGGCCGAGCTCGATCGCGAGCCGCGTCTTTCCGACGCCACCGGGGCCGACCAGGGTGAGAAGCCGGTTGCTGCCGAGTTCCTGCTGCGCAGCGGCCAGTGTGTCCGCCCGCCCGATCAGCTCGTTGAGAGGCGCCGGCAACTGCGGCGAGCGCAGCAGGGACGGGTCGTGGCGGAGGATCGCCTGGTGCAGGTCGGTCAGAGCCGGTCCGGGGTCCGCGCCGAGCTCCTCGGCCAACGCTGCGCGCAATTCGGCGTACACACGGAGCGCCTCGTGCTGCTGCCCCGCGCGATAGAGCGCCTTGAGGTGTATCGCGTGCAGCCGCTCGTCCAGTGGGCGCTGCTGGATGAGTTCGGTGGTCTGCTCCAGTACGTTGTCGCTCTGCTCGAGCACGGTCAGGTACAGGTCCTCGAGGTGCTCGCGTGGCGCTCGCGCGAACGCGTGGTCGGGGACGTCGGCGTACGGCTGACCGCGCCAGAGACCGAGTGCCTCCTGCAGCCGACCGGCCCGCACGTGTCCCTCGAAGAGGTTGCTGTCGACAACGTCCGTGTCCAGCAGGTAGCCGGCCGGACCGTGCTGGACGAGCGCGCGGGCGCCAGGCTCCGCGCGATCGAGCGCCGACCGCAGCTGCGAGACGCGGGCCTGCAGCGTGCCGGTGGCGTTCCGCGGCGGCCGAGCACCCCACAGGTCGTCGATCAGCCGGTCCGCGCTGACCGGTCGACCGAGGTTCGCCAGCAGGTCCAGGAGCAGGACGCGGACCTTGGTGTCGGGTACGACGACCGGTACGCCGGTGTCCGTCCGCACGAGCAGCGGACCGAGCACCCCGAAGTACATACCCGTAGTAAACCCGTAGCGCGGTCGCCGAGCATCGGCCGCATGAGTTCACGAGAAGCAGTGACAGTGATCGGGCTCGGCTCGATGGGGTCGACGATGGCCCGAACGTTCGTCGCCGCCGGGCACCAGACCACGGTCTGGAACCGGACGCCGGGCAAGGCGGACGGGTTGGGCGCGGTGCCGGCAGCGACCGCGGCCGAGGCGGTGGCGGCCAGTGAGGTGGTGGTGATCAGTCAGGTCGACTACACCGCGATGTACGAGTCGCTGGACGCGGCAGACCTGCGAGGGCGGGTGCTGGTCAATCTGAGTTCGGACAGCCCGGAGCGGCTGCGGGAAGCGACCGAGTGGGTGGCCGAGCGCGGCGGAACACTGGTGACCGGAGGCATCATGGTGCCGCCGCCGGGCATCGGGAAGCCCGGTTCGTACGTGTTCTACGCCGGACCTGCGCAGGTCTTGGACGCGCACCGGGCGACACTCGAGGTGCTCGGCCGCGCCGACCACGTCGGCACCGACCCCGGGCTGGCGATGCTCTACTACCAGGCCATGCTGAACATCTTCTGGACCACGCTGATCAGCTACTTCTACTCCGCCTCCCTGGTCGGAAGTGCCGAGCAGCTCCGTCCGTACGCCGCGACCATGCTGACCGACCTGGCCCAGGAGGGCCCGATGGGATTCCTCCGGATCCTGACCGCCGAGCTCGATGCCGGTGAGTACCCGGGCGGTGAGAACAACCTCCACATGCAGGCCGTCGGCTCGGAGCACGTCGTCCAGGCGTTCACCGACGCAGGCCTCGACGTGACCCTGCCGGGTGCGGTGGCCGCGCTCTTCGCCCGCGCCGATGTGGCCGGGTACGGCGGCAACGGCCTCAGCGCCCTGGCCGAGATGGTCCGGAAGCCTTAGGCGACCGCGGTCAGCTTGCACTGACCGTCGGTGCACTCCCGCTGCAGCCTGCCGCGGGAGACGGTCTCGATCAGTCCGACGACCCAGCAGGTCGGGCAGCCGCGGAAGGCGACCAGTGCGACCGGGAGGAGCAGGAGGCTGAGCGGGCCGATCACCGGGATCAGGGCGAACGCAGCGATCAGGCTACCGAAGCCCAGGACGCCGCGGACGAGGTGACGGGGCAACGAGGTACTGGCGAAGGTCATGACGGGGCTCCGAGGGTTTCGCGCACTGTGGCGCGGGCGCGGTGCAAACGGGACTTCATGGCGGGGACGGTGAGGCCGAGGGCGTTCGCGACCATCCGGCCGGAGTAGCCCTGGACGTCGCGGAGTACCAGGACTGCTCGTTGGTCGGCGGGGAGGGCGGCGATGGCTGCGGCTACTGCCTGCGCTTCGAGTTGGCGGAGTACCTCGTGCTCGGCGGACGGGGCGGTGGCGCCAGGGTCGACTGGCGGAGCGTGGAGGACCGCGCGGGCGCGGCGGAGGCATTCGTTGCGGATGATGCGGAACATCCAGGACGACAGCGCGCTGGTCGCGCGGAGCATCCCGACCTTGCGGTACAGGATGATCAGCGCTTCCTGCACGGCGTCCTCGGCGTCCTCCGGTGTGGCGCAGAGGGTGTGCGCGAACCGGCGTACCGTCGGATGGGCGTCGGCGACGAGCGTGGTGAGGGCTTCGGTGTCGCCGTGCTGGGCGGCGCGGACCAGGTGCTCGTCGAGGTCAGCCACGGTTCCGCCGGCTCAGGACGACGACGCTGCAGGTGCCGAGCAGCAGGACCGCGACGGCCGCGGCGACGATGATCCAGGTCATGGTGTGCTCCTTCGTCGGGTGCGATTCAGGAGTAAGAGGCGCCGGCCGGCCGAAAGGATTCGGGCTGAAGCGGGCTTGAGCTTGTACACACGGGCCAGGGGCAACTATCACGATGCGAACGAGCAACGCCGACGACACGCCGGAAACCTGCCGAAACCGGGTAGGTTCGATTCATGATCATCGTGACAGCTGCACTGAAGGGCGGGGTCGGTAAGACAACCACGTCGGTGTACTTGGCCGCGCTGGCATCTTCCAACCGTCGCACATCCACCCTGATCGACGCGGATCCGCAAGGCAGCGCCGCGGACTGGATCGCCGACTCCGAGGACGGCCAACTGGAACGGATCGAGATCGCGGAGGCGCCGACCGAGCGCCTGCTGACCAAGGCGCTGGACAAGGTCCCGCCGGAGGGTATCGGCATCGTCGACATGCCCCCGTCGCACGAGCGGCTGCTGAACAAGGCGCTCGAACGGGCCCGGATCGTGATCATCCCGACCCGTGTCGGCGGCGTCGAGACACCCCGGGTGAAGGCGGTCCTCGAGCTGGTCCCGGACGGCGTACCGGCCGGCCTGGTGATCTGCTCGGCACGCACCTACACCCGCTCGTACCAGGACGCCATGCAGCAGTACGCGAGCGACAACATCCCGGTCTGGGGCACGATCCCGGAGCGGGTCTCGATCACCGCCGGCCCGACCGGCCCCCTCGCCACCGACGGCCTCGACTCCTACAAGAAGGTCTGGCGCAAGATCCTCGCCGCCGCCCGCAGCTGACCTGTCCGCCTCCAACCGCACCGGTTGGGGGCGGCCTCAGCGCTGCAGGGGTGGTTCGCCGCGGACGTACGAGCGGATCACCGTCGCGGCGGCGCCGCGGGCCCAGTCGTCGAAGGTGTGCGAGCGGAGCATCAGCCGGCAGTCCCCGGCCGCGCCGAACGCGTGCTCCGCGAACGTCCGCCGCATCCGCTGCTCGTACAGGTCGTACTCCGCGACGCCCTCGCCGGCTATCACCACCAGCTCGGGGCCGACCAGGTTCACCATCGCGGCCAGCGCCGCGCCGATCACCTCGCCGGCCCGGTCGAACGCCTCGCGGGCCTGCTCGTTCCCGTCGTGGGCGAGCCGCACCGCACCGGCCAGGTCCAGTTCCGCCAGCCCGGTCGTCTCCCGGATCCGGGCTAGGATCGCGTCCGACGACGCCACCGTCTCCACACAACCACGCCGGCCGCAGGTGCAGACCAGGTCTCCCGGCGCCAGCGGGAGATGGCCGAGTTCGCCCGAGACGCCGTACGCGCCGGACACCACCTCACCGTTGATGTAGAGCCCGCAGCCGATGCCGGAGCCGATCGTCACCACCGCGAACGAGTCCGCGTCCACGCCGACCCCGAACCAGTGCTCGGCCACCGTCAGCGCGCGGACGTCGTTCGACACCACGATCGGCACCCGGACGCGCTTGCCCAGCAGCTCGGCGACCGGCACGCCACGCCAACCCATCAGCGGCGAGTCGCGGACGACACCGTTCGTCGCGTCGACGTCACCGGACACCGCGATCCCGATCCCGGCCAGCGGACCCGCCACCGCCGTACCGGACTTGAGGGCGGTGATCAGCGCCTTCACGTGGTCGGCGAGGCGCTCGATCACCACGTCCGGATCGGTGTCGTCCAGCTCGTCGTGCCGGACGTTGAGGATCCCAGCGGTGAAGTCGGTGGTCACTCCGATCAGGCTCGTCGGCGTCACCTTCACGCCGATCACCGAGACACTGCTCGGTACGACGGTCAGCGGGCTCACCGGACGCCCGATCCCGAGCTCGGCCTCGGGCGGCGCCGCGGCCTGGTCGGTGACGAACCCGGTCTCGATCAGCGGCGCGACCGCCTTCGTGACCGCCGCCTGTGACAGCCCGGTCCGGCGCGCGATCTCCACCCGCGGGATCGGGCCCTGGGTCAGAATCCTGGTCAGCACCTCGACTCCCGCCGGCGTAGCCAGTGGGAGTGGACGATGAGGACGCAGCGGCACGAGAACAACCTACCGGCGCGTCATGCCTCCGCGCCGGTTTCTGACAGTGTTGGCGACGCGAGAGCCCAGCGAATGGTCCTGGTGAGGCCCTCACCGGCCGCTCTGACGACGGTCTGCTCGGCCAGCGGGAGGTAGGGGAGTCGCAGCGGCAGTCTGGTCCACCACGGGAGCAGTCCGACCGCGGCAGCCGTCAGTACGCCGTACGCGGGCCGGACTGCCCACGGCACGGGCGGATGCACCAGCATGAACCGGGCGGCTTGCCGAGCTTCCGTCGTACCGCGGAGCTCGGGTTGGTACTGCCTGAGGAGCTGGTGCAGCTCGGCGACCGTGGTCGGTGGGTCGATCACGCCGAGCTTGCGGGCGACGAGCGCGGCGTCCTCGACGTACAGGTCCTGTTCCTCGGCGGTGAGCGGGTGCGCGCCGTACCGCTGGTGGGCGGCCAGGAAGCTGTCCACCTCGGCCACGTGCACCCATTTGAGCAGATGCGGGTCGGAGGCCCGGTACTTCACCCTGTCCGGGCTGGTGCCGCGGACCCGGTCGTGCACGGACCTGACATGCGCGATCGCCTCCTCGGCGTCCGGAATCGCGCCGTACGTCGTGATCGCGAGGAAGTAACTGGTCCGGCGCAAACGCCCCCAGGGGTCACCGCGGTAGCCGGAGTGCGCCGCGACCGCGGCCATCGCGAGCGGGTGCAGCGACTGGAGCAGCAGCGCCCGCAGTCCGCCGGCGAACATCGACGCGTCGGCGTGCACCCGCCGGATCGGGCGGTCCGGTGCGAACCAGCGCGGCCCGGGGGTGTTGTGCACGCGGTCGCGCTCCGCATGCGGGTCCGGACCCGCGACCTTGGTCAGGATCATCCGCGCCAGGCCGTCGCGCAGCGGGTTCAGCTGGGCGGAGAAGGTGGCAGCCATACGCCCAGTCTCCCCACCGCTCAACCCTGCGCGCGGTCGCCTGTGGCGTATTCGTCCTCGAGCAGCGAGTAGAGCAGCGAGTCACGCCAGCCGCCGTTGGTGAAGACGTGGTCGCGGAGGTGCCCCTCGTAGCTGAAACCGAGATGCTTGACGACCGCGATCGAGGCTTCGTTCTCCGGGCCGATCGCGGCGGTCACCCGGTGCCGGCCGAGGGTGTCGAAGGCGAACCGCAACAGTGCCCGGGCCGCGTCCGTGGCATAGCCGCGGCCCCAGTGATCGGCGCCGATCGCGTACCCGAGCTTCGCGGCCCAGGGCCCGCTCGGCGCGATCCGGGCGAACCCGATCACGTGGTCGTCGTCCGGCCGGGTGACCGCGAGCATGTAGTCCGGGCGGTCCTCCCGGGCCGCCCGCTGCACGATGCCGGACAACATCTCCTCGGCCTTGGCCCGGTCGTAGCTGTCGAAGGCCATCCAGTCGGTGACCCGGTCGTCGCCGGCGATCGCGAGGTAGTCGTCGAGATCAGAGGTCCGGAATTCTCGCAGTGTGGTGCGTTCGCCGCTGAGCGGGTCCATTCACGCAGGCTATCGGGGATAGGTCTGCATCGGCGTCCGGGTGAAGGTCTCGATCTCCTCCTGGAGCTCACGGGCGTCGTCCGCGCGACCGGACTGCCGCAGCGCCTGGTGGACCCGGCGGGCCGAGTGCACCACGCCGTTGATCCGGCGCTCGGTCGGCAGCGTCAGCACCGGGGCCAGCGCGTCCGCCGCGCCGTCCAGCTCACCGCTCGCGATCCGGGTGATCGCCATCGCGGCGTGGCTGCCCGCGGCGTCGCCGAAGGCCCACTCCGGGTGGCTCTGGTCGGTGTACGCGTCGACAGCCTGGCTCGAGTACCGGTGCGCCTGGTCGACCTCACCCGGCAGCCACGCGAGCGCGTCAGCGGCGTAGTACAGCTGGCGGTTGCGGCCGAAGGTACACAGACCGCCCATGTCGTCCAGGTCGTCGTTGCGGACCGAGTTCCACGCCTCCTCGGCGCGCTCGAGCGCGGCCCGGGTGGCCTCCGGGTTGCCGAGCGCGGCCCAGGCGCGGGCCTCGCTGACCGGCAGCCAGACGCTAGTGGTGCTGTTGGCCTGCTCGGCGTACCCGGCGCCGAGCTGCGCGTACCGCACCGAGTCGTGCGGGTTGCCGGCCCAGTACGAGACCAGCGACTGCAGACCGCGCACCCAGGCCCGCAGGCCGTGGTGGTCGGCGTTGTCGGCACACAGGAACGCCGTCCGCGCCTGGGTCAGCGCGGCGTGCGGGTTACCGAGGTCGTGGGAGGCCTTGGCGAGCAGTCCGCCGGTGACACCGGCCAGGAAGTACAGCTGCCGGTGGTGCTCCGGGCGCTGCCGGCTCTCCAGCAGGGCGAACACCAGGTCCTGCGTCTCGACCAGCTGACCGAGGATCTCCGGCAGTGGGCGCTGCGGGTACGCCGTCGCGGCGTGGCGTACGTCGTCGTACACCTGTTCCATGGCCTCGCTTCCGAGACCGGACTGGGCCGCAAGGGCGAATGCCCTGGCTCGGCTGGCAGCCATGTCGAGAACCTCCATCTCATTACCTGTCGTGATCCGTCCACTCGCGGCAGGTGCCGGCACCACCTGGGCGGCCTGCTCGGCGACATACGGTGCGAAGAGCTCTTCGACCGGCTTGCCGAACATGCGTTGCAGGGTGCGCCGGGTCTGTGGAGTGGTCCCCGCCCGCTCGCCCGATGCGAGCCGACGGAGATGCCGCTCGGTGATGGTTCCACCCAGCTCGACGAACTCGGCGACGATCTCGGAGTAGGTCTGGTTCCGGCGCTGGATCAGGTGCGCCAGGACCGTCTTTGGCGCGTACCTACTCGCCATCGTTCCTCCCGTTCACGTCAGTCAGACGTTGTCTCGACTTGTGCCCCACGACAAGGTGCTGTCCCCCAGATGTCCGCCAGAGGACCTGAAGAGGTCCGGCAAAGGTCCGGTCCAGGTCCTAGAGCGGTCACGTTGGGCTCGTGCACCATTACTGCCATGACAACCAGTAAGTCCAACTGGTTGCAAGGCCTGAGAGTTACGGGGTGAGAGGTTGTGACCATCGCGGAAATGACGTCGAGACAGCACCGGCGCAGAGTCCGGGTCTGGTTCGGCGAGCACGTGATCGCGCAGTACGTCGCGGAGGCGCCGCTGGCAGCCCGCTACGAACAGGCGATGCGGCGACGTTTCGCCGGTCTCAAGGTCACCAACGACCTGCTCGGCCCGCTCGACAGCACGGACTGAAACACCGACTCTTCCGGGTCCCTCCTCAGACCCGGTGAGCTGCACCCTGGAGTCTCCTCACGTTCAGGGGCAGTTTTGGAAGGTTCGGGACCCTCCTCAGTCCCGGACAAACCGAGGTGCGGTCCGGAGCACTCCTCAGCTCCGGACCGCGCCGCCCACCTGACCCGGCTGGGCTTGGCGGCTGAGTTCCCTGTATCGCCGCCGCCCAGCCGTTCCAACCACCTCCTGGCCGACACCTCGGGCCAGGCAGGGCCGAGTGTCCCGGGCGGTGGGACACCGGAGCTTCCCGACACCTCACCGGGAACCTCCCCCTTGAGGTGGCAGGCTCCGAGTGTGACCGTCGCGCCTGGACGGTCACACTCGGAGCCTTCAGACGTTGTGCGCCAGATTCGCGGCCATCCGCCGCGTTCAGCGCCTGCCACTGCCGCCGGCTCAACCCGTCCTCGGCGAGCACCTGCTCGATTGACGCCTCGAGCAGTCGGTCGACCTCCTTCAACCACCACCCGATAGGCTTGTTGTCATCTGACATATACATGTCAATGAGCATATATTTTGGAGCTGGTCATGGACAAGACCGATCCGATCGCCGAAGTCGAGGCAGCGATGGTGACGATCCGCCGGCGCCAGACCCACCGCACCTTCGCCGTCCAGTCCGGCAGCCCGTCACCGCTCCAGGACGTCCTCGACGCGATCGAAGCGTCAGAGCCCGAACCACTCGGGGTCAACGGCGTCGCAACAGCACTCGGCGTCGACCAGCCCCGAGCGAGCAAACTCGTCGCCGCGGCGGTCGAGTCCGGCCTCATCCGCCGAGAAGCAGACCAAACCGACGGCCGCCGTACCCATCTGGTCCTCACCCCCACCGGCCGCGCCCAACTCGACACCGTCCACGCCCACCGCCGCACCCGTTTCGCCGCCGCCATGCACGACTGGACCCCCGACGAACGATCCACCTTCGCCACCCTCCTAACCCGCTTCACCACCACCCTGGACCGCCAAATGTCCGCCCCCGGTCCGCCAACCTGATCCGAACCGGACATGTGACGGATGCTGACGGAGTGTGGTCGTTTGACTCTCCTGCGCAGTACCTTGATGCCTCTGGTCTCGTCCTGGGGGTCTGCGGATGGCACGCGGTGAGCTCAGCGGCCGCCCTGTCGATCGCAACCCGAACCAGCCCGACAGCGGGTACGCCGAACCACCTCCCAGCCCGCCCGTCCCGGAGGCTTCCGAGCCGACCGCGCCCTCTGAGCGCCCCGAGCCGGACTCGCCGGCGGTTCGCCCAGCGCCGAAGCCGCTCGACAACGCTTCGGGGCGAGGTCAGGCGGCCGCAGCGGATCGACGTACCGACGACCAGGACCTGTTCGCGTCGTACCCACCTGAGATCCGGGACCGCCTCCTCAAGGACGACACCCTGGCCCGCCTCCAGTACAGGGCCAAGCCGAACGACTCCACACCCGTCACCCCCACCGACAAACGCGCCGACCAACCAACAACCGACGCCGAGCCGCCGTCCACCCCCGAGCGCGCCGAGCAGCCGACCACCGACGACCCGCAGACCGAGCCTCGCGACGACCAACTCTCACCACGGCTCCGCGAGAAGATGGCGGCCAACCCCCTCTTCGCCCGCGACGGCTGGGGTCAGAACCGCGAGGACGCCGACTCGCGGGAGCCCGAAGAACATCCCGAGCCCGACGCGGATACTGCCGCCGACCGCTCGGTGGATGACGATGAGGACGACTCACAAGCTCAGGTTGAGTCCACGGAAGCTCGCGAGCCTGCTCCGCAAGAGGACACCGAGGGCAAGGACACGCCTGAGAACGAGTTCGTGGAGACGCCCGACGATCCGCGCGACATGGACGCCTACCGCCGGATCCGCGAAGCCGACGACATCGACACGGTCGCCGAGAACAGCGCCTTCCCACGCGAGGTGGTCGAAGAAGCGAAGGAGCACCTCTTCGTTCGTCAGCACGACGTGGCAGTCGGCCCGGGCGAGGTCAGGCACGGGCACTTCATGCCGCTCTCGGAAGTCGGGGTGTTGTGGGAGCGCGTCGCATCCGGCGCCGAGCTGACCGACCGGCAGCGGTGTCGAATTCTGGTCGCTCCACGAGTACGTCGAAGCGAAACTGATGGACGCCGGACTCCCATATCTTTCGGCTGATCCGGCCGCGTGGGACGAGCGAGTATGGGCCGAGGGTTACGCGCGAGCATCTGACCGCGCACGCCGCGGCACCGAGGAGTATGCAGTCGACGATGAAGGACCTGCTGGTGCACTGGGACAGCACGCTGGTTATCCCCCGGGACCAGTTGCGGGGTGGCGGAGGATTTGTCGAACCTGGACGAGGTGGTTCGAGTGGCCAAGGAAGGTTTGGGGTTGTGACGGATACGGCGGCGGAGCGGTTGCTGGCGCGCTTGGTGGCGGCGAGGTGGGATGACGACGAGGCCGAGTTGCTGCACGAGACGTCGCGGCGGCAGTTGGCGAGTGAGTTCTTCCGGCGGAAGGCGGTGTGGGCGAACGCGCTGGGAGTGACAGAGCGCTGGCCGTTCGCGGATGTCGCGCTGTTGTTCGACCCGTCTGTGGAGACCGATCCAGCGTGGCTGGAGCGGGTCGAGGTCGCAGCCGGCCACGAGTTGCAGGTGCTGGTTCGCAAGGTGATCACCGACATGTTCCGGTGGGCGTCGTTGGGCGAGCGGCCGAAGGAGCGGTTTCCCGAGTTCGACGATCCGTATGAGCCGATGGTGCAGGTCTTCGAACGCGGTGGTGAGTTCTGGCAAGGGCAGAGTGGCATCGAGTTGCCCATCGCCGGGGTCGTCTACCGCTCACTCGATTTCCGGTTGGCCCAGCCACCGATCCCGATCGACGCCGAGACCCTGGCCGAGCTGGACGAGAAGGACCGTATCCAACTCGAGGAAGCACGAGCCCGGCTGGAGGCCCGACGTACGCAGGACGCTGCCGAGTAGGTGCAGGCAGGCTCAGTTAGGCACAGCAAAGGAATGGTTGGGCTGTGATGGCAGCGGCTGCTTGTGAGCGGTTTTTGGTGCGGTTGGTGGGGGCTGCGTGGGATGACGATGTTGCGGAGTTGCGGCACTTTCGGGCGCGGGGGCGGTTGGCGAGTGAGTTTCTTCGGCGGAAGGCGTTGTGGGCGAATGCGTTGGGGGTGACGGAGCGGTGGGCGTTTGCGGACATTGCGCCGCTGGTCGATCCGGCTGTGGAGGGCGATCCGGTGTGGCTGGAGCGGCTGGAGGCTGAGGTTGGGCATGAGCTGAAGCCGCTGGTGCGCAAGGTGATTGCCGACATGTTCCGGTGGGTTTCACTGGGCGATGCGCCGTACCAGCAGTTCCCCGGGCTGGATGATCCGTACGAGCCGATGGTGCAGGTGTTCGAGCTCGGGGGTGAGTTCTGGCAGGGCCAGGCGAGTATCGAGCTGCCGGTCGGCGGTGTGGCCTATCTCAGCTTGGCGGAGCGGTTGGCGCAGGCCCCGCTGTCGATCGACGCCGCAACGCTGGCCGCGTTGGACGAGGAGGACAGGATCCAGGCTGAGGAGTCTCGGGCGCGGATCGCGGCTCAGCTTGCGAAGAAGAAGGAGTGAGGTCTCAGTCGGCGCGGGCGATGTAGACGGTGAAGGGGGCGTGGGGGTGGATTTCCGTGCCGTCTGCGGACCAGCCTTCGGCGTGGAATTGGCCGACGGGGTGCATGCCGAGGCGTTGCACGACGGCTTGGGATGCTGTGTTGGATTGTTCGGTGAAGGCGACTACCGCGGTGGCGTTGAGGGTGGTGAAGGCGTAGGTGAGGGCGGCGTGGCCTAGTTCGGTGGCTAGGCCTCGGCCTCGGGCGGGTTCGGTGAGGGCCCAGCCGAGTTCCAGGCGGTCGGTTGTCCAGGCCGGGCCGGCGAGGGCGGCGATCGTGTTGGTGATGGGTATTTCGGCGGGGAGTCGGGAGAGACCGCCGCGGCCGGCCAGTGCGCCGGTGGTGCGTTCGTAGGCGATCCACTTACTCACCGACTGGCGCTCCCAGGCGGCCTGGTGGTGTGCGGCTTGGGCGTCGGCGTCCTCGGGTGCGAATGAGACGCCGTACCAGTGGGCGACCCACGGGTCCGAGAACAGGCGGAGCAGGTCCGGTGCATGTCCGGGGAGGACACCGTTGGGTCCGGTGATCGGTTCGAGGCGGAGACGGTCGGTGAAGCGGGTCCTGACGGCGTGCGCCACCAGGTCGCGCAGGCGTCGGTCGCCGTCGGTTCGGTTGACCATCAGCAGGTCGAGGTCGTCCGGCCCGGCCCACGCGGACGCGTCGTGCTTGCCGGCTTCGAGTCGCGGTCGGCTCAGGTCGCCGTCGACCGTGATGAGGTAGTCGACCTCACGGCGTACCCGGCCTTCCCACTCCCACTCCCAGTCGGCGACGGGCCAGACGATGTCGCGGACCTTCCAGCCGGTCTCCTCCTCGACCTCGCGGGCCAACGCCTGCTCCGGTGTCTCGCCCGGCTCCAGGTGTCCGCCGACGATGTCCCAGATCCCCGGCAACAACCGTCGATCAGCGGTACGACGCTGCAGGTAGACGCGATGCTGCGAGTCCCGGATCAAGGCGCCGACACAGTCGACCGCGCGCTCGGTCATCGAAGGGGCTGCTCGGTGATGCGGTTCGGCATGAACAGGACGGCCACGACGAGGAGCACTGCGGCCGCGGCGGCGCCGTAGTAGACGTCGTGGATCGCGGGCGCCAGGGTCCCGGCCGGCACCTTCTCAAGGTCGGCGTGGTCGTCGCCGAGGCGGGCTGCGACCACGGCGTTCGCGACGGCACCGAAGACGGCGACGCCGACCGCGCTGCCGACCGAGCGGGAGAACATGTTCGCGCCGGTCACCACGCCGCGGGTCCGCCAGCCCACCGAGGACTGCGCGGCCACGACCGACGGTGACGCGGAGAAGCCGAGGCCGATCCCGATGACGAAGCAGGCGGCGGCCAGGTGCAGGACCGAGCTGCCGGGGCCGACCGTGAGCAGGATCCCGGACCCGAGTACGACGATCAGCGCGCCGAGCAGCATCGTGGACCGGAACCCGACCCGCAGGTAGATGCGCCCGGCGAACGATGCGGCGATCGGCCAGCCGAGCGTCATCGCTGCCAGTGCGAACCCGGCCACGAGTGCCGACGTACCGAGGACGCTCTGGGCGTACAGCGGCACGTACGTCGAGAGGCCGATCATCAGCAACCCGATCAGCAGCGCCGCCGAGTTGGCCGAGTTCAGCACTCGCTGCCCGAGCACCCACAGCGGCAGGACGGGCTCCGCCGCGCGCCGCTCGACGAGCACGAACGAGACCAGCAGTACGACGGACGCGGCCAGGATCACGATGCTCGGTCCCGAACCCCAGTCCCACATCACGCCGCCCTCGAGCAGCCCGAGCAGCAGCAGTGAACCACCGACCGCCAGCAGGATCGCGCCCGCGTAGTCGATCTGGTGGCTGGTCTTCTCCGCGACCTTCTCCTCGAACCGCCGGACCAGCACCCACGCGGCCGCGATCCCGAGCGGGATGTTCACGAAGAAGATCCACCGCCACGAGATGTAGTCCGAGAACACGCCACCGAGCGTGGGTCCGACGAAGGACGAGATCCCCCAGACGCTGGCGACGTACCCCTGCACCTTGGCGCGCTCGGCGACGGTGTAGATGTCGCCGATGATCGTCATCCCGATCGGCTGGATCGCGCCCGCGCCGAGCCCCTGGACGAGGCGGAACGCGATCAGCGCCGGCATGCTCCAGGCGAACCCGCAGAGCACCGACCCGAGGACGAACAGCCCGACGCCGAGCAGCATGATCGGCTTCCGTCCGCGCTGGTCGGCGAGCTTGCCGTAGATCGGCACCGACACCGCCTGCGCCAGCAGGTAGATCGAGAACAGCCAGGGGAACTGGGTGAACCCACCGAGATCGGCGACCACGGACGGTACGGCGGTTGCGAGGATCGTCGCGTCGATCGCGACCAGCCCGACGCTCAGCATCACCGCGAGCAGGATCGGCCCTCGTTCCGACCGAAGTCCCACACTCGCTCGGTCGATCCGCTCAGTAGTCATATTGCTGATCAATGTATGTGATGTGACAACAAATTCCCCACGCGGGGATCGCCTGCTGGACTGCGCACTCCTAGTTGCCGCGTTCGGCGATGCGGTTGGGCATGGAGACCACCGCGGCGATGAGCAGTACCGCGGCGATCGCGGCAACCGAGAAGACCGCGTGAACGGCGCGGCCGAGCACGTCTCCAGGCAGCTTCTCCAGATCCGCGTGTGAGTGGCCGACCACACTGTTGGCTACGCCGCCGAAGACGGCGACGCCGATCGCACTGCCGATCGAGCGGGCGAACATGTTCGCCCCGGTCACCACACCGCGCATGTGCCAGTCCACCGAGCGCTGAGCGGCGACGATCGACGGCGTCGCGCACAGCCCGAGCCCGACTCCCATCACGAAGCAGGCCGCCGTCAGGTGCAGCAGGGAGCCGGCCGTCAGAAGGAGTCCGGCGGCGAGTACGGCGATGATCGCACCGAGCAGCATCGCGGTCCGGAAGCCGAGTACGACGTACATCCGCCCCGCAGCCGATGCAGCGATCGGCCATCCGAGAGTCATCCCCGCCAGGGCGAGCCCGCCGACGAGAGCCGACGTACCCAGCGCACCCTGGGCGAACAGTGGGACGTACGTCGACAGACCGGCCACCAGTGCGCCGATCAGTAGGGCGGCCGCGTTCGCGGAACCCGGTATGCGACGGCCGAACGCCCACAACGGGATGACCGGCTCGTCGGCACGACGCTCGATCAGGACGAACGCGCCGAGCAGGATCGCCGCACCCGTCAGGACCGCGAGTCCCGGTACTGAACCCCAGCCCCAGGACACGCCGCCCTCGAGCAGTCCGAGCAGCAGCAGCGAGCCGCCGACGGCGAGCACGATGGCGCCCGGGTAGTCGGTCCGGTGCCGGAGCCTGTGGCCGACGGACTCCCGGAAGGCGCGGATCAGCACCCATGCGGCCGCGAGTCCGAGCGGGATGTTGACGAAGAAGATCCACCGCCACGACAGGTAGTCGGAGAACAGGCCGCCCAGCACCGGTCCGGCGAACGACGCGACACCGAACGCGCCGGCGACATACCCCTGGACCTTTCCCTGCTCCGCCAAGGTGTAGATGTCGCCGACGATCGTCATCGCCGTCGGCTGCGCGGCGCCCGCGCCGAGCCCCTGGACCAGCCGGAACGCGATCAGTGCCGGCATGCTCCAGGCGAGTCCGCAGAGCACCGAGCCGAGCACGAACAACCCGATGCCGAGCAGCATGACCGGTTTGCGCCCGCGGAGGTCGGCGAGCTTGCCGAAGATCGGCACCGACACCGCCTGGGCCAACAGGTAGACCGAGAACAACCAAGGAAACTGCGTGAACCCGCCGAGGTCGGCGACGACTGACGGTACGGCGGTGGACAGGATCGTCGAATCGATGGCGACGAGTCCGAGCGTGAGCATCACGGCGAGCAGGACCGGCCCTCGTCCCGATCGGAGTCCCACACTCGTCCGATCGATCCGCTCAGCAGCCATGGCGGTGCTCAATGTAGGTGGCCGGGAGCGATTTCCCTACCGGCTGATCGTCTTCTGGACGCTCAGACCGGCTCACGGATCGCGTACCCGATCAGGCTGCCGCAGAGGGCGAGCGCGATCAGTGTGCTGAGCGCGAGCCGGAGCGAGGTGTGCTCCGCGATCGTGCCAAGCACCAGGGTGGCGACGCCGCCGATGCTGACCGCGAGGCCGAGGGTCATGCCGCCTGCCGTACCGACGCGGCCCGGGAGGAAGTCCTGGCCGAGGGTCACGTGCAGTGAGAACGGGATCGACATCGCGATCGCGGTGAGGGCCAGGAAGCCGAAGAACGCTGGTCCGGGGACGAAGACCAAGCAGGCGATCGCCGGGACCGCGACGGCGTACGACGTGCGCAGGGTGCGGACCCGTCCGTAGCGGGTGGCGAGGCGGCCGCCGAGCAGCGTGCCGAGGGCGCCCGCGGCGAAGAGGACGAACAGCGCGGTGCCGCCGGTCGCGGTCCCGCCGCCGACCCGCTGGCCGGCGTACAGGGCGATGAAGGTGCCGAGGCCGACGAACACGATCGACCGGCAGATCATGATCGCCGACAGCCGCAGGAACGACGGCCAGTCGTCGGTCCCTTCGGCCCGCAGGCGGACGGTCGCGTCCGTGACGCGGGACCGGACCGCCCACGAAGTGATCGCGGCCCCGACGAGCGCCGGTACGACGAGAAGCGGCGTCAGCGCCAGCCCGCCCGCGGCGATGATCGGCGGGACGAGGACGGGCGCCAGCGCGAACCCGACGTTCCCGCCGACCGAGAACCAGCTCATCCCGACGTGACTGCCGCCGCTCACCAGGCGCGCCATCCGCGCGGCCTCCGGGTGGTACGCCGCGACGCCCAGCCCGGACAATGCGGCCGCGAGCCAGCTGAGCAGGTACGTATCGCCGACGCCGATCAGCGCGATGCCGAGCCCGGCCGTGGTCATCGCGACCGGGATCAGCCAGGTCAGTGGACGGCGGTCGGTCAGTACGCCGAACACCGGCTGGACCACCGATGACAGCAGGGTCGCCGCCAGCGTTATGCCGGACACCGCGACGTACCCGAGGCCGCGATCGGCCATGAGGAACGGGACGAGCGCGGGCACGCAGCCCTGGTAGACGTCCACGCAGGCGTGGCCGGTCGCCATCAGTCCGATCGGTCGAAGTTTGCGCACCGGTCGATCGGCGCGAGCCGACGGCCTGTCCGGCTTCCGATAAAATGCCAAGTGATGCCGGAAACCCGCCAACGTCCCGCGACCACCGGCCACCGGCCGATCCAGGCAGGCGGTGGCATCGAGGCGCACTGGCACGACCGCCACCAGATCGTGTACGCCGGGCGCGGCGTCCTGTCCGTCACCACGGACGCCGGTAGTTGGGTCGCTCCGGCCACCCGGGCGATCTGGGTCCCCGCCGGGACGGTGCACCAACACCGCGCGTACGGCGAGACCGCACTCCACACGATTGGTCTCGAGGAGAACCCCCTCGCGCTCGATGCGCCATCCGCGCTCGACGTCAGCCCGCTACTCCGTGAACTCATCCTCAGCTTCACCTCTGATGACGACCAAGAGGCCGCGGAGCAGGAGCGGTTGCGACGCGTGTTGCTCGATCAGTTGCGGCGGTCGGCTCAGCGACCGACCTACCTGCCGACTCCAAACGACCCACGGCTGGTTGCCGTCTGCAACTTCCTGCGGGACGACCCGGCTGACGGCAGGACACTGACGCAATTGGGGCGAGTGGTCGGCGCAAGCGAACGCACGCTGAGCCGCCTGTGCCAGACCGACCTGGGAATAAGCTTCCCGCAATGGCGAACACAGCTCCGGTTGCACCAGGCGCTGATCCTGCTCGCGGATGGGGAGTCAGTGACGCGCGTGGCGCACCGAACCGGATGGGCGTCGACGAGCGCGTTCATCGACACCTTCCGCCGCACCTTCGGTCACACTCCAGGCTCGCGGAGGGTCTGATCGAGGATTTGGCTCCATTGGCGGACGATGCCGCGGCGGCGGGCGCTGTCGTCGGTCAGCAGGTCCGCGAGGCCGAGACCACGCGCCATGTCCAGCACGCCCTGAACGGTCTCGCGTACGCCGGGCGTTCGCTCGCTGACCTCCAGGACCTCCAGCAATGCTCGGTGCGCCTGCCGGCCTACGTGTGCTTCCAGCCGCACGATCTGCTGCCGCAACGCCTCCTCCGTCGAGGCCGCCACCCACAGGTGCAACGCCGCGCGGAACAACGGACCGGTGTACACGTCGGCCAGCATCCCGACGATCGCCTCGGTCCGCCCTGCCCCGCTCGGCAGCCGCGCGGCCTGCGCCCGGATCTCCGCCAGCCGTACTTCGGTCATGTACTCGACCGCCGCCGCGAACAGATCCGCCCGCGTCGGGAAGTGGTGCTGCGCGGCGCCCCGCGAGACCCCGGCCCGGGTCGCCACCACGCTCACCGTCGTCGCGGCGTACCCGACCTCGGCCAGCGATTCGAGCGCCGCTTCGAGCAACCGCTGGCGGGTCGCGCGCGACCTGTCCTGCTGGGGTGTCTTCAGCGCTTCACTCACGGGCCGCCTCGCGGGCCCGCAGTTCCCGCCGCAGGATCTTCCCGGACGCCGCCTTCGGTACCGCGTCGATGAACTCCACCTGCCGGATCTTCTTGTACGGCGCCACGCGCGCGGCGACGTACTCCATCACGTCGGCCTCGGTCAGTTCGGCGCCGGGCATCGGCACCACGAAGGCCTTCGGTACCTCGTTGCCCTCCGCGGTCACCCCGATCACCGCCGCGTCGGCGATCCGGTCGTCGGTGAGCAGCACCGCCTCCAGCTCGGCCGGCGGGACCTGGTACCCGTGGTACTTGATCAGCTCCTTCGCCCGGTCGATCACGTACAGGTAGCCGCGGTCGTCCATCCGGCCGATGTCACCGGTGTGCAGCCATCCCTCGCGGTCGATGGTCGCGTCGGTCTCCGCCTGCCGGCCGACGTACCCCTTCATCACCTGCGGCCCGCGGATCCAGATCTCGCCCTCGTCCGCATCGTTGCCGTCGGCACCGACCAGCCGCATCTCGGTGGACGGGAACAGCTTGCCCACCGCGCCCGGCGGCGGCTCCGGGTCGTCCTGCGGTACGACGTGTGTCCCCGGCGACAGCTCGGTCATCCCGTAGGCCTGCAGGACGGCGTGCAGCCCGAGCCGCTTCGCGCACGCCTCGGCGAGCTCACCGTCCAGCGGCGCGGCAGCCGACGTCACGTACTTCAGGTGCGACAGGTTCACCCCGTCGACCGCCGGGTGCTTGGCGAGCGCCAGGACGACGGGCGGTGCGACGAACGCCCGTGTGATCCGGTACGTGTCCAGCGTCGTGAGGAACTGCTGCAGGTCGAATTTCGGCAGTACGACGACGGTCGCGCCGAGCCGCAGCGGCAGGTTCATCAGCACGGACAGCCCGTAGATGTGGAAGAACGGCAGGATCGCGATGATCCGTTCACCGTCCTCCAGGTCGAACATCGACTCGGCCTGGTGGATGTTTGTCGCGATGTTGCGGTGCGTCAGCATCACGCCCTTCGCCGCACCGGTGGTTCCGCTCGAGTACGGGAGGACGGCGACGTCGTTGACCGGATCGATCGCGACCTCGGGTTCCGGGCCGGTCGACGCGACCAGCTCCAGGACCGAGCGGTACCCCTCGGCCTGGTCGCAGACGAAGATCTCGGTGACGTCCGTACCCTCGATCGCCGCGGTCGCGACCGGCAGGAAGAGCGAAATCGTCACCAGCAACTTCGCCTTCGAGTCGACCAGTTGCTTGTGCAGCTCGTCGGCCGTGTAGAGCGCGTTGACCGTCGTCACGGTGGCACCCGCGCGGGTGGCGCCGTAGAACACGACCGGGTAGAGGATCGTGTTCGGGCTGTAGAGCGCGATCGTGTCGCCGTGCCGGATGCCGAGCTCGGCGAACCCGGCCGCGACCCGGCGGTGCATGTGGTCGAGCTGGGCGTAGCTGATCTCCCGGCCGGTGACGCCGTCGATCATGGCCGGCCGGTCGCCGAACTCCTGGGCCTTGCCGAGGACGGCGTCGTGGATCGGTTCGTCGAGCGCCTCGACCGGCTCGAACTGACTGGTGATGATCATCGGATCCTCCCCTGGTGGCGATGGTGAGACTGTGACGGACCTCAGTACGACTTGGGTAGACCGAGCGAGTGCTGGGCGACGAAGTTCAGGATCATCTCCCGGCTGACCGGCGCGATCCGGGTCGCGCGGGCGGCGGCGACCAGCGAGGCGACTCCGTACTCGACCGTCATGCCGTTGCCGCCGAGGGACTGCACGGCCTGGTCGGTGGCGCGGACGGCGACCTCGCCGGCGGCGTACTTCGCCATGTTCGCGGCCTCACCCGCGGCCAGGTCGTCGCCGGCGTCGTACAGCGCGGCGGCCTTCTGCAGCATCAGCCGGGCGAGTTCGAGCTCGATCTTGATCTGCGCGAGCGGGTGCGCGATGCCCTGGTGCGCGCCGATCGGCGTCTTCCAGACCTGCCGTTCCTTCACGTACGCCGTCGCCTTGTCGAGCGCGTGCCGGGCGATCCCGATCGCGAACGCGGACGCCATGATCCGCTCTGGATTCAGCCCGGCGAAGAGCTGCATCAGCGCCGCGTCCTCGGAACCGACCAGCGCCTCCGGCGGCAGGTGTGCGTCGTCCAGGAACAAGGCGTACTGCTTGTCCGGGCTGATCAGGTCCATCTCGATCTGCCGGAACTCCACGCCCGTCGCGTCGACCGGGACGATGAACAGCGCCGGCTTGAGCTTCCCGGTGCGTGAGTCCTCCGTGCGGCCCACGACCAGGATCGCCTTCGCGACGTCGAGGCCGGAGATGTAGACCTTGCGCCCGGTCAGCGACCAGCCGTTCTCGGTACGCCGGGCCGTGGTGGTGATCTGGTGGGAGTTCGAGCCGGCGTCCGGTTCGGTGATCGCGAACGCCATGATCGTCGTACCGTCGGCGAGGCCGGGGAGCCAGTGCTGTTTCTGGTCGTCGGTGCCGAAGCGGGAGATCACGGTGCCGCAGATCGACGGGGAGACGACCATCATCAGCAGTGGGCAGCCGGCCGCGCCGAGCTCCTCGAGGACGATCGACAGGTCGGCCATGCCGCCACCTCCGCCGCCGTACTGCTCGGGGAGGTTGACGCCGAGATACCCGAGCTTGCCGGCCTCGAGCCAGAGCTCGGTGGTGTGGCCGCCGCTACGGGCCTGCTGGTTGAACCACGCGTAGCCGTACTTCTTGCCGAGTTCGCCGACGACCTTCCGCAGCTCCCGGCGCTCCTCCGATTCAACGAAGCTCATGCGTCCTCCCCAACCACGGCCAGTACCGCGCCGACCTCGACCTGTTGTCCCGCTGCCACCTTCAACTCACCGACCACTCCGTCGGCCGGGGCGGCGATCGTGTGCTCCATCTTCATCGCCTCCAACCACACCAACGGCTGCCCTTGCGTCACCACGTCACCCACCTGCACGCCAACCCGAGTCACCGTCCCCGGCATTGGCGCCACCAACGACCCCGCGGCGACTTGATGCGTCGGGTCGATGAACCGCTCCACCGGCGTGAGTGTGACGCTGCCCAGCGCCGAGTCCACGCAGACCAGTCCGTCATACCCGGAAATATCAAAAGACCTGCGTACGCCATCGACCTCGAGCACCGCCCGATCGGGTGCGGAGTCCAGGAGTTTGATGTTGCCGTCCGCAACCAACCCGTCGCGGGTCAGGCGATACGTCACCTCATGCACCGCGTCACCTACACGGTAGCTCTTCTTCTGCGGTTGGGATGCGAGGTTGCGCCAGCCGCTCGGCACCTGCACCGGCGTACGTCGATCCGCCGCATCCGCCAGCGCTGCGGCCAACGCCGACACTCGCACCACGTCGTCACCGACCGCCTCACCTACCCCGTGCGTGCTGAAGAACGCCGTGTCGGTGTCGCCCGCGAGAAACGCCGGGTGCCGTAGAGTCCACGCCAACAGATCGCGATTCGTCCCCACCCCGTGGATCGTCGCCCGCTCCAACACCCCGGCCAGCCGCCGCGCCACCGCCGTACGGTCGTCCCCGTACGCGATCACCTTCGCCAGCATCGCGTCGTAGTACGGCGAAACCTCGGACCCGTCCTCGACCCCAGAGTCCACGCGCAGCCGGTTGGGAACCTTTTGGTCGTCCAGAGCCCTCTTGTTTCCCAACCGCGGGTCGTCGCCGATCGCGAAGCGGTGGAGGGTGCCGGTCTGGGGTTGCCAGTCGTGCAGCGGATCCTCGGCGTACAGCCGCACCTCGATCGCGTGCCCGCGTGTCGGCGGCGGCTCCTGAGGCAACCGGCCACCCGAAGCAACGGCGAACTGCAGTTCGACCAGGTCGAGGCCGGTCGTCTCCTCCGTGACCGGATGTTCCACCTGGAGCCGGGTGTTCATCTCCAAGAAGTAGAAGTTCCCGGCCCCGTCCGCAAGGAACTCGACCGTCCCCGCGCCGACGTAGTTGATCGCCGCAGCAGCCTTCCGCGCGGCGTCGAAGAGAGCCGCCCGCATCCCCGGGAGACGTTCGACGAGGGGCGACGGTGCTTCCTCGACGACCTTTTGGTGGCGGCGCTGGATCGAGCACTCGCGTTCGCCGACCGCCCAGATCGTCCCGTGCTGATCGGCCAGGACCTGTACTTCGATGTGCCGACCAGTCGCGAGGTACCGCTCGCAGAACACCGTTCCGTCGCCGAACGCCGACAGCGCCTCCGCCGACGCGGCGTCGATCTCCGCCGCGAGGTCCTCGAGCCGCGACACCACCCGCATACCGCGTCCACCACCGCCGGCCGACGCCTTCACCAGCACCGGCAGATCAGCGGCCGACACCTCGGCCGGCGTGAGCTCGGCGAGCACCGGCACCCCGGCCGCGGCCATCAGCTTCTTCGCCTCGATCTTCGACCCCATCGAGGAGATCGCGTCCACCGGCGGCCCGATCCAGGTCAATCCCGCGTCGATCACCGCCTGCGCGAAGCCGGCGTTCTCCGACAGGAACCCATACCCCGGATGTACGGCGTCCGCGCCCGCGCGCACCGCCGCGTCGACGATGAGATCCGCGCGGAGGTACGTCTCGCCGGGCGCGTTTCCGGGAAGCTCAACAGCAGCGTCGGCCTCGTCCACGAACGGCATCCGCGCGTCGGCCGTCGAGTACACGGCGACTGTGGACAGACCGAGGGAGCGCGCGGTGCGGAAGATCCGCCGGGCGATCTCGCCTCGGTTGGCGACCAGAACAGAGCTGAACATGCGCGTCACATCCTGAAGACGCCGAAGGACGACGTGCCTTCGACCGGGGCCGAGTGGATGGCGGACAGGCAGATGCCGAGGACGGTGCGGGTGTCGCGGGGGTCGATCACGCCGTCGTCGTACAGGCGGCCGGACAGGAACATCGGGAGCGACTCCGCCTCGATCTGACCTTCGACGTACGCGCGCATCTGCCGGTCGCCGTCCTCGTCGTACGGCATCCCCTTCGCCTCCGCGGCGGCCCGCGCGACGATCGACAGCACCCCGGCCAGCTGCTGCGGTCCCATCACCGCCGATTTCGCCGACGGCCACGCGAACAGGAAGCGCGGATCAAACGCCCGGCCGCACATCCCGTAGTGCCCGGCGCCGTACGACGCGCCCATCAGGATCGAGATGTGGGGCACGCGAGAGTTCGAGACCGCGTTGATCATCTGCGCCCCGTGCTTGATGATCCCGCCCTGCTCGTACTCCTGCCCGACCATGTACCCGGTCGTGTTGTGCAGGAAGATCAGCGGCGTGTTCGCGCGATTCGCGAGCTGGATGAACTGCGCCGCCTTCTGCGACTCCTCGCTGAACAGCACCCCACGCGCGTTCGCGAGGATCCCCACCGGGTAACCGTGCACCGATGCCCACCCGGTCGCCAGCGAGGAACCGTACAGCGGCTTGAACTCGTCGAACACCGACCCGTCCACCACCCGGGCGATCACGTCCCGCGGATCGAACGGGATCTTCAGGTCTCCGGGGACGATGTCCAGCAGCTCGTCCGCGTCGTGCAACGGCTCCTGGTACGCCGGGCTCGGGGCCGGACCCGCCTTGCGCCAGTTCAGCCGCGACACGATCTGCCGCCCGAGCCGGATCGCGTCCTGTTCGTCGACCGCGAAGTAGTCGGCCAGCCCGGACTTCCGCGCATGCATCGACGCGCCACCGAGCGATTCGTCGTCCGCGTCCTCACCGGTCGCCATCTTCACCAGCGGCGGTCCGGCCAGGAACACCTTCGCGCCGCCGTCGACCATCACCACGTAGTCGCTCATCCCCGGGACGTACGCGCCGCCCGCGGTCGAATTGCCGAACACCAGCGCGATCGTCGGGATCCCCTCGGCCGACAACCGGGTCAGGTTGCGGAACATCGCGCCGCCGGGGATGAAGATCTCCTTCTGCGTCGGCAGGTCCGCGCCGCCGGACTCGACCAGGCTGATCACCGGCAGCCGGTTCGCCCGCGCGATCTCGTCGGAGCGCAAGGCCTTGCGCAGCGTCCACGGGTTGCTGGAGCCGCCCTTGACCGTCGGATCGTTCGCGGTGATCAGGCACTCGACGCCCTCGACCACACCGATCCCGGTCACCAGACTGGCGCCGACGGTGAAGTCCGATCCCCAGCCGGCCAGCGGTGACAGCTCGAGGAAGTACGAGTCGGGGTCGAGCAACAGCTCGATGCGTTCCCGAGCCAATAGCTTGCCGCGTTTGTGGTGGCGGTCGACGTACTTCTCCCCGCCACCGGCCAGCGCCTTGGCCTGTTCGACGTCGAGCGCGGCGAGCTTCTCCAGCATCGCCTCCCGATTGCTCATGCGGTGTACCCCAGTATCTTGGAGGCCAGGCCGGTCAGGATCTCCGTCGTCCCACCGCCGATGGCGAGGATCTTCTGGTCGCGGTACTGGCGTTCCACCTCGGCCTCCCGCATGTAGCCGAGGCCGCCGTGCAACTGCAGCGCCTGGTCGCAGACCCACTGCCCGGTCTCGACCGCGGTGTTCTTCGCGAAGCAGGTCTCCGCGATCACGTCCTCGCCGGCGTCCGCCCGTCGCGCCACCTCGTGCACATAGACGCGCGCGACGTCGATGCGCCGGGCCATCTCGGTCAGCGTGTGCTGCACGGTCTGCCGCGAGATCAACGGCCGCCCGAACGTCTCCCGGTTCCGGCACCACTCGACCGTGAGATCGAGCGCCCGCTGAGCACCCGCATACGCCTGCACGGCCAGCGTCAGCCGTTCGGCCACGAAGTTCACCGCCAGCTGCACGAACCCGGATCCCTGGGCGCCCACCAGGTTCTCGATCGGAACCCGGACGTCGGTGAACGACAGCTCGGCCGTGTCCGAGCACAGCCAGCCCATCTTCTCCAGCTTCCGCGACACCTCGAAGCCCTGCTCGATCACCAGCAGGCTGATCCCATGCGCGCCAGGACCGTCGGTGCGGACCGCCGTCGTCACGAAGTCCGCGCGACAACCCGACGTGATGAAGGTCTTCGCGCCGTTCACGACGAACACATCGCCCTCGCGCCGCGCCGTCGTACGGATCGACGCGACATCGGACCCGCCACCCGGTTCGGTGATCGCCAGCGCGCCGATCAGCTCACCGTCGAGCGTCGGTCGCACCCACCGATCGATCTGCGCCTGGTTGCCCGCAGCAACGATGTGCGGCAACGCGATCCCGCAGGTCAGCAGCGACGCGACCAGACCGCCCGAGCCACCGGCGTAGTGCATCTCCTCGACGACCGCGATCGCGTCCGACAACGAACCGCCGCCACCACCGACCGCCTCGGGGAACCCCACGCCGAGCAGCCCGATCGCGCCGGCCTTCTTGTGCAGCTCCCGCGGCAGCTCGCCGTCCCGCTCCCACTGATCCAGGTGCGGCAGCACCTCGGCCGCCATGAACCGCCGCACCGACTCCCGCAGTGCCGTTTCTTCGGCGCTCACAACAGCACCTCCGGTACGTCGACGTACCGCGACCGCAGCCACTCGCCGACCGCCTTCGCCTGTGGATCGAACCGGGCCTGCGCCGCGACCCCCTCGCCGAGCAGGCCCTCGACGACGAAGTTCACCGCCCACAGGTTCGGCAGCAGGTAGCGGGTCACGGTCAGCGGTTGTGTCTCCGGAAGAAGCGTCTTGAACAGGTCGACCGTGAGGGTGTGCGCGAGCCAGCGGTACGCCTTCTCGTCGCGCACCCACACGCCGACGTTCGCGTCACCGCCCTTGTCACCCGAACGTGCACCCGCGATCCGGCCCAGCGGGACCTCGCGGGTCCGTGGCGGTCCGCTCGACAGTTGCAGCAACGGCATCGGTTCCTCGATGTCGTCGACAGGCTCGAGCAGTTGCGTCTCGGCCGCCGGCTCGACCACCGTCCGCGATCCGTCCGGCAGTACGACGACGTGCTCCACCTCCCGAGCGTCGACGTACCCGGCCCGGAAGACGCCGTACGGCGATCCGTCGCCAGGCGGCGCGGTGACGTGGAAGCCGGGGTAGCTCGCGAGCGCCAGTTCGACCGCGGCGCTGCTGAACGCGCGACCGACGACCTTCGGGTCCGGGTCCTTCACCGCGCAGCGGAGGAAGACGCTCGCCTCTTCTTCCGACTCGGCGTTGGGCTTCTCGGTCCAGGCCAGCGACCACTTCAGCTCGGCGGGCCGTTTGGGCAGCGCCTGCTCGAGCTGGCGCTGCACCAGCTCCGCCTTCTGCTCCAGCTGCAGCCCGGTGAGTACGAAGTCGACCTCGTTCCGGAACCCACCGACGCTGTTCAGCGACGCCTTGTACGTCGGTGGTGGCGGCTCACCGAGGACGCCCGAGATCCGCACCCGGTCGGGACCGTCGTCGGCGAGCTCGATGCTGTCCAGGCGCGTGGTGACGTCGGGACCGGCGTACCGGGCGCCGGTGATCTCGTAGAGCAGCTGTGCCTTGACCGTGTCGACGGTGACCGCCCCGCCGGTGTTGTCGTGTTTGGTGATCACGCTGCTGCCGTCCGCGTGGATCTCCGCGATCGGGAACCCGGGCCGGCCGAAGTCGCGGATCTCGGTGAAGAACGCGTAGTTCCCGCCGGTCGCCTGGCAGCCGCACTCGATCACGTGACCGGCCGCGACGGCGCCCGCGAGTTCGTCGTACTGCGTGCGCTTCCAACCGTGGTGGGCAGCGGCCGGTCCGACGATCACCGACGCGTCGGTCACCCGGCCGGTCACGACGACGTCGGCTCCCGCCTGCAGCGCCTCCGCGATGCCCCAGGCGCCGAGGTAGGCGTTGGCGGTCAGGGGTTGTCCGAGCTTCAGTTGCTCGGCCCGGGGCAGAAGATCGTCGCCCTCGACGTAGGCAATGGCAGGGTGCAGCCCGAGCCGCTCGGCCAGCGCAGTGATGGCCTCCGCCAGACCCGAGGGATTGAGCCCGCCGGCGTTGCTGACGATCTTCACGCCGCGATCGAGCGCTTCACCGAGACCGGTCTCGAGCTGCTTGAGGAACGTGCGGGCGTACCCGAGCGACGGATCCTTCAGACGATCGCGGCCGAGGATGAGCATCGTGAGCTCGGCCAGGTAGTCACCGGTGAGGACGTCGAGCGGTCCGCCGGTCAGCATCTCCTGCACCGCACTGAACCGGTCGCCGTAGAACCCGGACGCGTTCCCGATGCGAAGTGGCTCAGTCATGCGAACTGTCCTGCCTGACGACCCTTCCCCGGCAGCCCGGCGAAGGCCTGGATGATTCCCAACCACTCCTCGGCGTCCGCTCCCTCAGCCCGAACAGCCAGGTCGTCGCGATGCCGTCGCTGGGTGGCGAGCAGACAGAAGTCGACGGCCGGGGCCGTCACGCGCTGGGCGGCGTCCTCGGGGCCCCAGCTCCACGCGTCGCCGTCAGGTCCGGTCAGCTCGACGCGGAACTGGTCGGCGGGTGGCGTCCGGTTGTTGAGGAGGTACGCGAAGTCCCGGGTCCGGACCGCGAGGTGGGCGACGTGCCGCAGGCGGTTGCTCGGTTGCCGTCGTACGTCGAGCGCGTCGAAGACGTCCTGTCCGTGGGCCCAGGTCTCCATCAGCCGCGCGGTCGCCATCGACGTCGGACTCATCGGCGGTCCGTACCAAGGCACCTTCTCGCCGGCCGGAACCTTCTTCAGCGCCTCGGCGACCTCGGCCCGGGCCTCTCGCCAATAGGTCAGCAGCCGGTCCGGCGGCAGCGCGGCGGTCTCCGCGGCGCCGTCGTCGACGTACGTCGTCGGGCTCGCGGCGGCCTTCTGCAGCGACGCTTGGAACGCGTCCGGATCGGTCGCGGCCAGTTGGGTCGCCTCGTCCGTCCAGGCCAGGTGCGAGATCTGGTGCGCGATCGTCCAGCCCTCGGCCGGCGTCGGTGTCGCCCACTCGTCCGCGGCCAGACCGCCGACCAGCCGATCCAGCTCGGCACTCTCGGCCCACAGATCGGCCAGTACTTCGTCCAGTTGCATGCTGCACTCCCTCACCAGGGGATCGTGCAGCCGAGCGTCCCACGCTCCGGAAAAAGAATCAACGGTGCTTGTTTTTCCTCAGGGCAGCTTCGGAGGGGTCCAGTCGGCCCACTGCGCGGTCGCCTTGCGCCAGGCAGCCGGTGGGACCAGGCGGGCAGCGGCGAGGAGGGCGAAGTGGCGGAGCGCGTTCGTGTCGGAGTTGCGGGCGACACTGGCACGGGCGGCGGCCGTCATCGGGTGCACGCGGGCGCGCCGTTCCTCGTCGTAGCGCTCCAGGTTGTCAGCGTTCGCGGCCAGTACGACGGCATCCTCGAGGGCCTGGCAGGCGCCTTGCCCGAGGTCCGGCGTCATCGCGTGCGCCGCGTCGCCGAGCAGTACGACGTGATCCTTCACGAACGTCGGCACCGGGTCGATGTCCACCATGTCGTTGTGCAGGACCTGGTCCTCGGGTGTCGCGGTCACTAGCTCCGGGATCGGGTGGTGCCAGTGCCCGAGCTGACGCAGTACCTCGGCGCGATTGTCGGCGTACAGCGTGTTGGGCTGTGGCTCGTTCGCGGTGAGGAACCAGTAGACGCGCTCCTCCGGCAACGGGAGTACGCCGAACTGCAGGCCGCGCCCCATCGTCAGCGACTCCTGGACCGGCCACACCGCGCCGGACGGCGTCACGCCGCGAAAGACGGTCCGGTGCTGGAAGACCGCTTCACCCGACCAGAGCGTCCGGCGGGTCACGCTGTTCACGCCGTCCGCGGCGACCACCAGATCGGCGTGCAGCTCCTCACCCGAGCACTTCACGGTCCCGTCCGTCGACACCGCGGTGACCTCGGCGTCGGTGTGCAACGCCGACTCGGGCAGGGCCTTCCGCAGTACGTCGTGCAGGTCCGCGCGGTGGATCGCGAGTACGCCGACGTCCTCGGGATGGTTCCGCCGCACCCAGCGGCCTTGCGGTGTGCGGATGTTGCCGCGGGAGATCGTCGGCACGCTGCGATCGGTGACCTCCAGGCCGAGCGCGGCGAGGGCCTTGACCGCGTTCGGCCAGAGCGTCAGGCCGGCGCCGACCTCGGCGATGACCGGCGCGCGTTCCAGGACGCTCACCGACCAGCCGACCTTGCGCAGCCCGATCGCCGCGGCCAGCCCACCGATGCCGGCCCCGATCACCAACGCACTCCGTTGACCACTAGCCATGCGGCGGAGGGTACTTCTTGCCGGACGGCCGAATGATCCGGGGTGCGAATGGTCTAGCCCTCTTCGCTTCCACCGTGCTGGAAAGGCTTCCGAAGTGGTCCAGTCTGGTGTTACCCAGGACGAATGCATGGTTCGCTGCCGGGGAAGGCCGCCGAGATCCGGGCGCGGTTGCTGAGTCTGATCGACACGTTGCCGGAGGGTGCGGCGCTGCCACCGGAGCGCGAGCTGGCGGCGCGCTGGAACGTCGCGCGGATGACGCTGCGGCGGGCCGTCGACGAGCTGGTGATCGAGGAGTTGCTGGTCCGCCGGCACGGCAGCGGCACGTACACGACCCGCCCGAAAGTGGCGCGCTGGCTCGGGATGATCGGGTTCTCCGAGGACATCCGGCGGCGCGGGATGCGGCCGGGCAGCACGATGCTGGAGTTCCGCCACCAGAAGGCCGAGCGGGCCGCGGCGCGCCGGCTGCGGATCCCGGTCGGTGACCCGATCATCGCGTTCACCAGGCTGCGGCTGGCTGACGACCACCCGATGCTGGTCGAGCGCACCACGCTGCCGGCGTCGTACGTCCCGGGCCTGCAGGCGGAGGACCTGAACGGCTCGCTCTACGACCTGCTGACGAGCCGCTACGGCATCGACGTGGTCAGCGGTACGTCGCGACTCGAACCGGTGATGCCCGACGCGAAGACCGCGGGCTGGCTCGACATTCCGGTCACGCAGCCGTGCCTCGCGTTGCACGGCATCAGCTTCGACAGCCGCGATCGCGTCTTCGAGTACACGTCAGCTGTCTACCGCGGCGACCGCTACGCCTTCACGACCGAGCTCCGCACCACCACCCCGAGCGCCCGCGCGAACGCCAAGGGCCTGTAGCCGGCTCAGCGGAAGACGCCGGTGTGGCCGAGCGAGTACCGACCGGGCTGCGGGAAGACGGCCAGGCCGTGCGGTCCCTGGCCGACCGGAATCCGCGCCAGCAGCTTGCCGTCGCTCAGCCGGATCGCGTAGACCACTGCGTTGTAGCGACCGGACACCCACAGCACGGCGCCGTCCGGTGAGACCCCACCCATGTCAGGACTGCCGCCGCCGGGGATCTTGAACTTCTTCACCACCTTGCGGGTCGCGAAGTCGAGCAGCGAGATCGAGCCCTCGCCGCGGTTGGTGATGATCAACCGCCGGGAGTCCCGCGTGACATACAGCCCGTGCGCCCCCATCCCGGTCGGGATGAACGCCCGGATCGCGACCGGATTCGCGGACAGCACCCAGACCCCGTTGCTCATCATGTCCGCGACGTAATAGAACCGCCCGTCCGGCGAGAGCTTCACGTCCTGCGGCATCGGCGCCGGCATCCGGCGCCTGGTCGGCAAGCGCAGTACCCGCAGGAGTTTCTCCGCCGCGGTGTCGATCACCAGCAGTTGCCCGGAGAACTCGCAGGACACCAGGAAGGTCTTCCCGTCCGCCGCGAAGTCCGCGTGGTTCACGCCCGCGCACGGCACCGGCACCGCCTTCCGCAGCGCCATCGTGTGCGGATCGAGGAAGTCGAGTTGCTTCTCGTTGGACGCCATCACGATCGCTCGCCGACCGTCGGGTGTGAAGTAGAGGTTGTACGGGTCGCGGACGGCGACCGGGCGGCCGGGCAGGCCGGTCACCGGGTTGATCGGCGTCAGGCTGTTGCCGAGGTCGTTGTTGACCCACAGGGTCCGCAGGTCCCACGACGGTACGACGTGCTGTGGCTGGCGCCCGGTGCGGAAGGTCCGGATCACCTTGTAGGTCCGCGGATCGATCTCGGTCACGGTGTCGCTGCCGCTGTTCGGGACGTAGATCCGCACCGGGACCCGGCGTACCGACGCGGCGAACTGTCCTGGCCGGTCCGCGGCCCAGACATCGGTGGCCGACAACGGCAGCGGCATCCCGGGCAGCAGCTTCGGCGTTGTCCGCGCGGCCGGTGGCGCGGTCGTGGGAGTCGGCGGGCGGGGAGTTGGGGTGGCAGCCTGCGGCAAGGCCGGGTCGTGTCCGCTGCCGGAGCAGGCGCTCACCGCGACCAGCAGGACAGCGGTCAGTAAGCACCAAGGCTTCATCGAAGGAGTTCGCTCAAGGTGACCGGTTCGAGTCGCTTGGCGGTCAGAGCGGCCAGGATCCGCGGCAGGGCCGCGATGGTCACCGGGTGCCCGAGGTGCAGGCTCACGATCGAGCCCGGGCGGACGCTGCCCGCGACCGCCTTGATGACCGTGGCCGTGGGTGGATCCTGCCAGTCGAGCCCGTCGACGTCGTACGAAATGCAGCTAGCGTAACCCGCAGCTGCGGCCGCCGACCGGATCACTTTAGTGGTCTGCTGGGTTCCCGAGGCGCGGAACCACCGGCCAGGAGTCTTGGCCGTGCGGCGCAGGACGGCGGCGCAGTCGCTGATCTCCTGATCGGCCTGAGCCGCGCTGAGCTTGCGCATCGGCTTGTGGTGCATCGTGTGGTTACCGAGATCGTGCCCACCGTGCAGGATGCGGGTCGCCATCTCCGGATGCGCGACCAGCCAGGTACCGACCGCGAGCACGCTGATCCGGGCGCCGGCCTGCTCGACCAGGTCGAGCAGTCGGGTGCCGAGGGCCGGATCGCCGTTGCCGTGGAAGGTGAGCGCGACCTTCGGGACGGTCCGCGGTCCGTGCACGATCTCGACTGCCTCGGTCACCGTCGGGGACGAGGTCTTTGGGGAAGGAGTCCCCGAGCCGGCGGTGACCGAGGGCCCGGTCGGCTGCGGGGTCGGCTCCTGCGTCGGATCCGGGGTCGAGCCCGGTCGACCGGTCGCGGCAGGCTTCTCGGTCGAACATCCGGCCGCTCCTGCCGTACCCATCGCCAGGACGGCCGACCTCAGCACGGTCCGCCGATCCACAGCCATGGCTTTGACGGTAAGTGGCGCGGGCTGAGTGGATGCTGAGTCGGGATCGTTGATGGGTCACGGTGATTACCTGACGCGTCCTGATGCTCACTACGGTGGGCCGATGGATCTCAAGAGCCCGATCAGCACGGTGGTGCCGTCGCTCGATGGTCCGGTGCTGCAGGTGCTGGCCGATGCGGAGGAAGGGCTTTCGGGGCGGCAGATCCACAAGCTCGCCGGCTCGGGGAGCGTCGCCGGGGTGCGGCTCGTCCTGCAACGGCTCGCGGCCACGGGCCTGGTCCACGTGGACGATCTGGGCAATTCGTTGCTCTATCGCCTCAATCGCAAGCACCTCGTGGCGGGCATCGTCGAGCAGCTCGCGAACCTCCGCCGTACCTTGGTGGACCGCCTCGCCGACGAGATCAGCCGCTGGCGGGTCCTGCCCGTGCATGCCAGCCTGTACGGCGCGATCGCCCGCGACGACGGGGATCTGGACAGCGACGTGGACCTGCTGCTGATCCGGCCGGACCAGCACGAGTTCGAGGACGTCGTGTGGGAAACGCAGGTCACCCAGCTGATGCAGATCGTCGTCGACCTCACCGGCAACGCCGCCCACATCTTCGAACTGAGCCAGACCGAACTCGCAGGCCACCTCGCCACCGAGGACCCCATCCTCAACGACTGGCTCACCCCGACGCTCCACCTGACCGGCGTCCCCCTCGCCGAAGCGGCCCACCAGCTCCTCCCGCTGAGCCACTGAAAACAGCTGAACAACAGCTCGGTCGATGGCCTACCGTCGCGAGGATGAGACTCATCGACGCGCCACCCGTCGACCTCGCCTGCTTCGATCTCCCCGACGCGGCGGTCATCGCGCCCGGTGAGGACGTTCTCGTCCGGACGTGGTCGGCCGCGGAGTATCCGTTCCTCACCGGCCCGCTGGGCGGCAACCTCGACACGTCGGAGCTGCGCCCGGGCTCGACGCTCTATCTGTACGACGACCTGGGCCTCGGCCGTTTCGTGATCGGTGACGCGCACGCCGCGATGGGCGACGGCGAGGTCAGCGGTCAAGGTATCGAGATCGGGGCCCGTTGCCGCCTCCGCGTCGAGATCCACCGCGGTACCGAACCGCATCGCCCGCTGGTCGAGACACAGGAGACTCTGGTTCAGCTGTGCAGCCGTTTCACCGAGAAGGACGCGTACACACAGGCGATCTCCGACGCGGTGCATCACGTCGCGTTCTCGCAGCAGGTCAGCTTCGAGGAGGCGAATGCGCTGGTCAGTCTGATCGGGGAGCTGCGGGTGTCGAGCGTCGTCTCGCACTCGCCGACGTTCAAGATGCTCGTCGCCCGCCGGCACCTCGCGCCGATCGCCGACCTTCTCCACGTCGCGAAGCCGGCGCTGCCCCACACGCCTAGGTAGTCCTTTCCAGGAGTGGTCTACTCAGGGTGCTTTACCGGCCGCGATTCGTCGGCAACAGTGAACCGGTGCCTGCTTCGTCTGTCGTGCTGATCGGCCCACCCGGACCGGCGGCCGCCTTCACCACTGCCCTCGACCAGGCCGGGCTCGCTCATCAGCGGTACGACGAGCCGCCCGCGGACCTCACCGACGCGCGCGCGGTGATCGTGCTCGCCGGGCGATATCCGGAGCCGTCCCGTATCGACAGTTCGTGGCTGGCCGAGTACGTGCGGGCCGGCGGATCGGCGTACGTCGAGTTCGCGGTGGACGACGGATTCCTGCCGACCGGTGCGGTGCGAGACGCGCACATCGAGCGGATCTTCACGCGCGAGGCACTCGGTGGGATCGAACCGCTCAGCATCCTCGATGAGCACCTGTCCCGGGCGCAGGAGGTGGTCGCACCCGAGGGATCGATCGAGCTCCTCACCTACGGCTCGGTCGCCGGCACGCACAAGGCCGTCTTCGGACCACCCGAGCACACCTTCCCTGCGCTCCTCGACATCCCGATCGGCGACGGCCACCTCCTCTACGCGACGACTGCCCTGAGTCACCACATCCAAGGCAACTACAAGCCGGTACGCCGCTGGCGCCGCCTGATCGAGCTGATCCTGGCCCGGCTCACCGGCACCGAAGCCCGGCCGGAGCTCGAGCTGTTCACCGAGCCGCGGGTCTGGGTCGCCTCGGGAGAGCCGGTCAAGATCGTGGTCCGCTCGACCACCAAACCGGACGCCGTCGAGGGACCTGTCGCCGCGGGCGAGCTGGTCGAGGTCGCGCCCGGCCGGTTCGAGTCGGAGCCGGCAGTCCTGCCCGATGGCGAGCACACATTCGTGGTGGGCGACCAGACGACCACGCTGACCGTGGGATCGCGAGCAGCGCAGTACCGGCGGATGGTCGACCGGGGGATCGCCTGGTTCGACCGGGCCGGGATGTTCAACGACGCATCGGACGGGTCGCGGGGTGTCGCGGAGGGTTTCTCCAACGAGATCGGGTTCGACGGGAAGCTCCCGTTCCGTCCGGTCCCGCGCGGCGACTGCTACACCCAGACCGCGCACGCCTTCCGGATGTACGCCGACCTCGCCGGCTTTCCGCGCGGTCGCACGATCGCCACCAACCTGATGCGGCACGTCGTCGACGAGGAACAACTCACCGACCGCAACCCGTTGTACGGCGCTTTCGAACCGCGCGGCGCCCGGACCGATCTGACCGCGACCAACAACCTGTTCGCCGACGACGGCGGCTGGATCGCCCTGTTCGCCCTGATCTCCGGTGAACTCGAGTCCGGCCTGCGCGGCGTCGAGTCGCTGATCCGCACCGCGAACACCGAACTCGGTCTGCAGGTCGACCCCTGGCGGACTCCGTCGACGCTGATGGTGAAGGGCTGGGACGAGTTCGGCCGGAGCCCGATCGAGGACGGACTGGACCTGACCTCGCACTGGCAGAGCTCCGCGCTGTGCGCGTATCTGTACGCGTACGGGATCACCGGCGAAGCGTCGTACCTGGAGATCGCGGAGCGCGGGCTCGACCACATGGCGTCGCACCACCCGCGGGCGCGGTTGGAGACCAGTCGCACCTGCGAGGCCGGGCGCTTCCTGCTGCCGCTCGCCGGCGGGTACTTCTACACCCGCAAACCGTTGTACCTCGAGACGATGCTGTCGCTGGCCGATTTCCTCAAGAGCCGCCAGGGACCGGACGGCGGGTTCGCCGAGTGGGACGGGAAGTGCCCGCCGAGCAACGAGGCGTACGGCGTCGACGAGGCCTCGATCTTCCAGGCCAACGGCGACCCGGTCACCGACCAGCTGTACGGCACGCCGTTCGCCGCCTGGGCGCTGCCGATCGTCCACCAGATCACCGGCGAGCCGGTCTTCGAGGAGCTCGCGCACGGCGTCCTCGACTACCTGAGCCGGATCCAGATCGACGATCCGGACGACGAGCAGCTCGACGGCACCTGGCAGCGCGCGTTCGACTTCGACGCCTGGGAGTACTTCGGCTCGAACGCCGACATCGGGTGGGGACCGTACTGCGTGGAGACGGGCTGGTCGGTCGCGCCGACGCTGATCGCCGCGATGCAGTACCTGAAACGCACTCCGTTCTTCCCGACGCCGGGTCGCGACCAGCGTGCGGTCGTCGCGAAGGTCCGCGCCGAATTCGACTCGATCGCCGCCGGCGAGTCCGCCGAACCCACCTTCCACCGTCGCGAGGACGGCCGGGTCGTGCGCCACCAGGCCGGCGTACCGGCGGTCGTCGGCGAGCTCGAAGCGGGCGGCGAACCCGTCTGGGCGCGCAACGAACCGTCGAACTCGTACGAGATCTACGTCCGCGGCGCCGACAACCACCTGCACCACACGTACCTCGACGACCGCGTCGGTCAGGGCCGCTGGCGCCGGCTCGGCGACCTCGAGCTCGCCGACGATCCGGTGGTCGCGTTCAACCCCGGTGCCGACGCGATCGAGGTGTACGTCCTGGGCGCGGACCGCCGGATCCACCATTGCTCGATGATCGACGTCCGCGGCGGTCACACTCCGTGGGAACCTGTGGGTACGCTGCACTTCACCGGGTCACCCGCGGTGATGTACGACGAGAACCTCGGCACCGTCCGCCTGGTCGCGAACGACACCGCCGGCCAGGACCGCCGTACCCGCAAGGTGAACCGGTGGCACCTTCCCTGGCATGACTATTCACACTGGATCACGGCATGATGCGCATTGCTATCGACGGCGGTCAGTCCGCTCTTCGTCTTCGGGTTCTCCCGTCCGGGCGGACCGGCGAAGGGCCGGGCTACACGCACGGACCGGATGCACTGGACCGGATGCTCGACTCGATCCGGGTCGCGGCGGCGGAGGTCGAGGTCAGCGGGCCGGTCGAGGTCGTCGCGCTCGGACTCACTGGGTATCCACAGGCTCCAGGCGCGGCGGAGGCCTTCGCCGCGGACGTCGCCGCGCTGCTGGACGCCGACGAGGTCCGGCTGACCCAGGACATGGTCACGGCGCACGCCGGCGCACTCCCCGACGGGTACGGCGTGGTCGTTGCCGCCGGCACCGGACTCGTGTGTCTCGCGGTCGATCGCGACGGGACGTGGCGCAAGCTCGACGGCCACGGCTACCTCTTCGGCGACGCCGGCAGTGCGTTCGCGATCGGCCGCGCCGGCCTGGTCGCCGTACAGCGCGCTCGGGACGGCCGCGGCCCAGCCACCAAGCTCGCCGACACCGGGCTCGATCCGGTCACGCTCTACCGCTCGTCCACGCTCGTCGACGACGTGGCCCGCTTCGCTCCCGAAGTACTGCGGTGTGCGGCCGAAGGCGATCCGGTCGCGCATGAGCTCGTGGTCCGCGCGGCGGGTGACATCGCCGAGACGATCGGTGCCGCTGTCGATCAGCTCGCCGGTGAGGGAACGGTCCCGGTCGCGTGCGTCGGCGGCCTGTTCGCGGGCGCCGGCGAACAACTGCTCACTCCGGTCCGTGACGCACTCCCTGCCCGTGCCGAGCTGACCGCGGCGGCCGGCAACTCGCTCGACGGCGCCGAACGCCTCGCCACCGGATCCGCCGGAACGTACGCCGACCTGATTGTGACCCACCGTCGATGAGAACCGTTGCCCCCGGCACCTTGGTGGTGTCCTGCCAGGCGGGCCCCGAGAGCCCGCTGCACGGACCGGCCGCGATGGCGCTGATGGCACGAGCCGCCGAGGCAGGTGGCGCCGGGGCGATCCGGGCCAACGGGCCGCGGGACATCGCGGCGATCCGGGCGGTCAGCGACCTGCCGATCATCGGGATCCACAAGATCGGTGACCCGGGCGGCGTCTTCATCACCCCGACGTACGACGCGGCGGCCGGCATCGTCGCGGCCGGAGCGGACCTGGTCGCGCTCGACGCGACGCTGCGGCCCCGTCCCGACGGACAGCAGGTGGCCCGGCAGATCGCCCGGATCCACGACGAACTCGGCGTACCGGTGATGGCTGACGTGGACACCCTGGACGCCGGTGTGGCGGCTCGCGAGGCGGGTGCGGACGTGGTCGCCACGACCCTGTCGGGGTATACCAATGGCCGTCCACCGACCGGACCTGATGTCGAACTGGTCCGGCAGCTCGCGGCGAAGCTGGATTGCCCGGTGATCGCCGAGGGCCGGATCCGGACCCCCGAGGACGTCCGCGCCGTCTGCGATGCGGGCGCGTACGCCGTCGTGGTCGGGCACGCGATCACCAATCCGACCGACATCACCGCGCGACTGGTCGGCGCGATCCCGGTCCACTAGAGCAGGAACAGTGGTCTAGTCGATCTTGTCGACCGGGGTCGAATCCCCTTCCGTGCGGGTGTCCGGCGGGCGTATCCATGACGCAGCCCAGAGCCATCACCGGCCCGAGAGGACTCGTCATCATGATCGAGGTCGACCGCCGTACCCTGCTCCGCGCCGCCCTGGCCGGATCCGCCGTCGCCACGCTCGCCTCCTGCGCGAAGCCGGTGGCTGACAAGGCGACCGCGGCGTCCGGGAGCTCCGTGGACGGGAGCAAACCGCTGGAGTTCTTCAACTTCGACGGCGGCTACGGCAAGGAATGGACCACCATGCCGCTGGATCTGTACCGCAAGGAGTTCCCGAACGCGGACGTGAAGCTGACCAGCGGGCAGCAGCTCCAGCAACAGCTGCAGCCGCGGTTCATCCAGGGCAACCCGCCGGACCTGATCGAGAACGTCGGCCTGGACGGCGCCACACTGGCGGCGCAGAAGCAGGTGATGGACATCGGCGCGCTGCTCGACATGGAGTCCTACGACCAGCCGGGTGTGAAGGTGAAGGACACCCTGCTCCCCGGCGTCGCCGAGGCCGGCCGGTACGACGGCGTGAAGTACGAGATGCCGTACGTCTTCGGCGTCGGCGGGATCTGGTACAGCAAGCCCCTGATGGACAAGCACGGCTGGGAGTACCCGAAGCACTGGGACGAGATGCTCGCGCTCTGTGCCGAGATCAAGAAGACGACCGACATCGCGCCGTGGACGTACCAGGGCAAGTTCCCGGGGTACCTGACCAACCCGATGCTGATGACGGCGTACAAGGCGGCCGGTCCGGACCTGAAGAAGAAGGTCGACAACCTGGAGCCGGACGCGTGGCGTGACCCGGCGCTGATCGCGGCCGCCGAGGGGTACCAGGAGCTCGCCGCGAAGGGCTACCTGCTGGAGGGCTCGCAAGCGCTCTCACACACACAGTCGCAGACCTACTGGGCGCAGGGCAAGGCGGTGTTCATCCCGTGTGGCGGCTGGCTGGAGAACGAACTCGGTGACATCGCGCCGAAGGACCTCGGGATGACGATGGTCCCGGTGCCGGGGATGTCGAAGGACGACAAGGCGCCGTACGAGACCGTCACCGGTGGGCCCGGCGGCGCGCTGATCGTGCCGGCCAAGGCGAAGAATCCGCAGGGCGGTCTGGAGCTGCTCCGGATCATCGTGTCGAAGAAATGCATGCAGAACTTCACCAAGGTGACGAAGTCGCTGACCGTGGTGAAGGGCGCCACCGACGGCGTCGAGCTGTCGTCGGCGAACAAGTCGATGCAGGCCGTGATCGAGGCCGCGGGGACCAACATGTTCGCGGACTGGTCGTGGCGGCTCTGGTACAAGAAGCTGCTCGACAACTCGGACAAGGCGATGGCCGCGCTGATGAACCGCGAGCTCACTCCCGACGGGTGGAGCAAGCAGATGCAGAAGTACGCCGACGCCACGGCGAAGGACCCGTCGATCAAGAAGTTCCACGTCTGATGCACCACGGCAAGTACCGGTTCATCGTCAGCCTGCTGGCGGTTCCGCTCGCCGTCTACGCGGTGTTCGTGGTCTCGCCGTACCTGCAGGCGTTCCCGATCGCGTTCACGAACTGGGAAGGGCTGTCCGCGAGCTATCACTACATCGGGTTCGGGAACTTCACCACGCTGTTCCACGACTCGGTGTTCTGGGTGGCGCTGCGGCACAACCTGTTCCTGCTGGTGTCACTGCCGGTCATCATCGTGACGTTGTCGCTGTTCTTCTCGGCCGCGCTGAACTACCAGGGCGGCGTACCGGGGTCGCGGATCTACAAGGTCGTGTACTTCTTCCCCGGCGTACTGTCGATCGCGATCGTCGGGGTGCTGTGGCAGTTCGTGTTCGAGCCGCGCAACGGGCTGCTGAACGGGTTCCTGCGCGCGATCGGCCTCGACGGGCTGGCGCGGTTGTGGCTCGGCGACGGCAAGACGGCGCTCGGCTCGATCATGGCCGTCGTCGTGTGGGGCGGCGTCGGGTTCTACGTCGTACTGTTCACCGCGGCGATGGCAGCGATCCCACGGGAGCTGTACGAGGCGGCGCTGCTCGACGGCGCCGGCGCTCTGCAGTCGTTCTGGCGGGTGACGCTCCCGCTGATCTGGAACACGGTGCAGACCGCGCTGGCGTTCCTGGTGATCGGCGCGCTGGACATGTTCGCGCTGGTGAAGATCCTCTCGGTCGGCCCCGGTGGACCCGACGACGCGACGCAGGTGATCTCGCTGTACATGTACACGAACGCGTTTACCTACGGGAAGTTCGGGTACGCCTCCGCGATCGGCGTCACGCTGTTCGCGATCAACATGATCCTGACCTTGCTGACGTTCCGGCTGACCCGCCGCGAGCGGGTCGAGTACTGAGGGAGATCCGATGGCTACGTTGACCTCTCAGTCCACGTCCGCCGTACGGTCCGCAGAGCCGGCGCGGACGGCGGTCGGCCCGCGGGTGCTCGGTGGGGTGTCGCAGGGGTTCCTGCTGGTGTGGGGCGCGATGGTGGTGTTCCCGCTGCTCTGGGCGGTGCTCAGCTCGTTCAAGTCCGACCAGGACATCTTCACCAGCCCGTGGAGCCTCCCGTCACATTGGCGGTGGGACAACTTCTCTCGCGCGTGGAACGAGTCACACATCGGCTCGTACTTCTTCAACAGCGTGATCGTCGTCTGCGGCGGCGTCGTCCTGACCTTGCTGCTGTCGTCCGCGGTCGCCTACGTGCTCGCCCGTTTCGAGTTCCCCGGCAGCCGGGCGCTGTACTACGTGTTCGTCGCGGGCATGGTGTTCCCCGGGTTCCTGGCGCTGGTGCCGCTGTTCTTCGTGGTCCAGAACCTCGGGCTGATGAACAGCTACCTAGGACTGATCCTGGTGTACGCCGCGCACGGGATGTCGTTCTCGGTGTTCTTCCTGACGGCTTTCTTCAGGACCCAGTCGAAGGAACTCGCCGAGGCGGCGCTTGTCGACGGGTGTTCTCATTGGGGTGTGCTCTTTCGCATCATGCTGCCGCTGGCCCGTCCCGGACTGGTGAGCATCGGCATCTTCCAGTTCCTCGGGATGTGGAACGAGTACCTGCTGCCGTTGGTCCTCAACACCGACGAGAAGCGCTACCTGGTAACCCAGGGTCTGGCCAACATTGCGGTCACCCAGGGGTACCACAGCGATTTCTCGGGCTTGATTGCGGGACTGACCATATCCATAATTCCGGTGTTGGCCGTTTATCTCGGCTTCCATCGTCAGATCAGTGCCGGAATGACCGCGGGAGCCCTCAAGTGACCGACCTCCTCTTGGCTGCGAAATCCCTGGACGTCACCCCACCGCCCGGCCATCGGCTCGACGGGTACGCCGCACGCACGGGCGTCGCCACCGGGACCGCGGACCCCTTGCACGCGACGCTGATCTGGCTGTCCGGCAAGGACGATCCCGGCGTGCTGTGGCTCACGCTCGACGCGATCGCGGCCGGCGCAGCGCTGTCCGCGGAGCTGGCTGCGGCCGCCGCCGAAGCGGCCGGCATTCCGTCGTCGCACGTCGTTGTGTCCGCCTCGCACACGCACTCGGGCCCGTCGGGATGGACGGGCGAGATCCATCCCGTCATCCCCGCCGACCGCGAACGTTCGCTGGTCGACGCGCTGGTCGGTGCCGTGCGCTCGGTGCACCTGGAGCGGCAGCCGGTGACGGCGACCTGGCACTCGATCGAGGTCGTCGGCGTCGGCACCAACCGGCACCGCAAGAACGGGCCGCACGACAACACCGCGGGCATCCTCGCGCTGCGCTCGTTGTCCGGCTCCCTCGAGGCGGTCCTCCTCGACTTCGCCTGTCACCCGACGACGTACGGCCCGGAGAACATGCGGTACTCCGCCGACTGGCCCGGCGCCGCTCGCGCCGCGCTCGCGCCTGCGGTGGTCGGGTTTCTCCAAGGGGCTGCCGGTGACGTGAGCCCACGGTTCACTCGCCAGGGGCGCGGCGCCGCCGAGGTCACCCGTCTCGGCAGTCTGCTCGCGGCGCGTGTCCGCGAGGCGCTCGCCGAGCCCGGTCTGGAGCTACCGCAGTCGGCGCCAGCGATTCGTCGTACCACTCTCACGTTGCCGGTGCGGGACATCCCGCCGATCGACGAGTCCGAGAGGCTCGTGTCGGCGGGCGAGAGCCGGGTCAACGCCGGCGTCGACGATCCGTCCGATCGCATCTCCCAGACCCGGTTGGAGGGGGCCCGAGGCCAGGCGCTGATGGCCGCCGCGTGCTTGCCGCCGACGCTCGACCTGTCGGTCAGTGCCGTCACGATGGGTGACGTCTGCTGGATCAACCTGCCCGTGGAACTCTTCGCCATCCACGGCGCCTGCCTCCAGTCCGACAGCACCCACCCGATCACCCGGGTCATTGGTTACACCGACGGTTACTACGGCTACGTGGTAGACCCCGCAGCCGCCGAGGCCGGCACCTACGAAGCCCTCATCACCTTCTTCGACCAACCCACCACCAACAAACTAGTCACCGAAACCACAACCTTCGTCAACAGTTGACGGGGAGGCTGGGAAAGAAAGTGTCGTACAGCGACGCTTTCTTTCCCAGCCTCACGCGATCAGGAGCGGGACCACCTTTGATTGTCGGTGGCGGTGCAGGGGGTGGTGGTTACTGCGGCGCCGTTGGTGGGGGCGGTGGCGGTGAGGCATTGGGTGGGGTTGTTGGTGGGGGTGACGGTCTGGTCAGGGTTGAGGGTCCAGGACTGGTTGGGTGCGCCGGTGCAGTTCTCGATGGTGACCGACTTACCGGCGGTCATGCACTTGTTGGCGTAGACCGTGAGCTCCTTGGCGGCCGTGTAGTTCCACGACTGGTTGCCGCCGTTGTTGCAGTCCCACAGGTCGAGCGCGGTGCCGGGAGCAGTCGAGAACCCAGGTACGTCGACACACCGGCCGCCGGCCGCGCTCCGCAGCGGTTCGCCCGGCGGGGCGGGCGGCAGGGTGTTTGTCGGCTCGGTCTTGAGCAGGCCCCAGCCCCACTGCACTTGCGCGAGCCCGCTTGCGCTGTTGACCTGGAGATCCGCCGGGCCGACCTGCGTGGTCATCGAGTACGAGTCGCCGTTGCGCAGCCCGGGCCAGTAGACGATGCCCATCTTGTTCTCGCGGGCGACCTGCGTCAGTGCACCGAGGTACGCCGTGTACACGTTCCCCTCGTGGTTGCCGTAGTTCAGCCCGATCGTCATCGGCGAGCCGGCCTCGTCGATGATCGTCCGCGCGCCGTACGAACCGATCCGCGGCCGCAGGTTCGCCAGCCACGCGGCCTCGGTGGTGTCCGACGCCCAGAACCCGTAGAAGTGCAGCGACAGCAAGGTTCCGGCCAGCTCCGGCGCCGCCCCGACCCCGGTGACGTTGTCGTTGTACCCGGTCCCGGAGATGACGATCCGACTCCGCGGTACGTCGCTGTGCCGGGCGATCCACGACGACGTCAGCGAGACCCACTCGGGCAACGAGTACCCGAACGGCTCGTTCATCGGCTCGAAGTACACGTGCGGGTTCTTCCCGTAGGCCGCGACGACGGTGTCCCACATCGCCGCGTACGCCGCCGGGTCGTCGACGCGCCCGTCTTTCGCGTTCTCGGCCTCCCAGTAGCTGAGGATGACCTTGAACCCGCGCCCGACCGCGGCGTCGATCGCCCCGCGATAGGAACCCCACCAGTCGGTGCCCACGCTCGACGGGTTGATCGGCAACCGGACCGTGTTCGCGCGCAGCTCCTGGCGGAACTCGCCGACGATCCCATCGGCCTTGCGGTACGTCGTCGCGTAGTCGTCCGCCGTACTGAGTCCGGACGGGACGACCGCGTCGTGGGCGTAGTTGTCGCGCGGATCGGCCCAGTTGACGCCGCGGAAGTCGTTGGTCTGTCCCGGCGGGGCGGCTGAGCTGGCGGGTGCGGTGAGGGCGGTGACGACGGCAGCGGCGGCCAGTGCGGCGGCGGCGATCCGACGGGCTGAGGGCTTCATCTGGCTGATGTTTGCGTAAACATAACCGCTCGTCAATGGCTCGGCGCCGCCCGGATGTGGACGGCGCCGAGCCATTGACAGGAGTGCCTAGAGCGCCAGTTCGGGCTGGAGCTTCTTGGCGGGCCAGACGCGTTGTTTGCGGGCGGCCAAGGTCGACGCGGCGAGGGCGACGGCGAACCAGGCGGCCAGGGCAAGCAGGTCCCGGCCGAGGGACGTGCCCGGTCCGCCGTACATGAGGTGCCGTACGCCGTCGATCGCGTAGCTCATCGGGAGCGCGTGGTGGAAGAAGTACAGGGGCTGGGGGATGGTCTGCCACGGGAACGTGCCGCCGGCGCTGACGAGCTGGATCACCATCAGGACCAGGCCGAGGAACTTGCCTACGGCACCGAACCAGGCGGACAGCGCGTGCAGGATCGCGACGAAGGTGAACGACGTCAGGATCAGGAACCCGACGGTCAGCCACGGGTGCGCCGCGTGGATGCCCAGGCCGAGAACGACGGCGACGAAGACCAGCGTCGCCTGGATCGCGCCGAACAGGGCCGGCGGGAGCCAACCGCCGAGCGCGACCCGGAACGGCGACTGCAGTGCCGCGAGCGCACGGGGCGACAGCGGACGAACGAGCAGGAACAGGACGTACGCACCGATCCAGCACGCCAGGCAGAGGAAGAACGGAGCCAGACCGGCGCCGTAGCTGTCGGCGGTGGCCTGGGAGACGTTCTGCAGGGTCACGGGTGCACCCAACGTCTCAGCGACCGCCTTGCGCTGGTCAGCGGACGGGTTGGGGATCTGCTTCACGCCGGCTGCCAGACCGGTGTTCAGCTGAGTCGCACCGGTCTTGAGCTGACCCACTCCGGTGGCGAGGCTGTTCACTCCGGTCAGCAACTGCCCCTGACCGGTCACCGCTTGCTTCTCACCGGCCGCGAGCTTTGTCGCACCGGTCTGCAGCGTGCCAAGACCGGTCTTCAGCTTCACGGCACCTGTGTTGAGTTGGTGTGCCCCAGTGGCCGCCGTGCTGATGCCGTTCGTCAGTGCGGGTGTCGCCTTGGCCAGCGCGGAGGCGCCGTTCGACACCTTCCGTGCTCCGACGGCGAGCTGGTTGAGCTGCTTGGAGGTGGACTGGATCTTGGTGTTCGCGCGGACGACGGGAGCGCGCAGCTTGGACGTCTCGAGCAGGACCTGCCGGATCTGGTGCTGGCTGAACCCCTGCGCCTTCAACCGCGCCGCCAGCTGGGAGTCGAACGTGGTCAGGTCCTTCACCAGCCCGCTCGACGCGGTGGCGACCTGCTTCCCGACCCCGGCGATCTTCTCGTTGCCATCGGCAACCTGACCGGCGCCGGTGGCCAGCTGCTTCGTCTGCTTGGGCAACGTCGCGGTCTTGTCCTTCAGCGTCCCCAGGCCGCTGTCGAGCTTCGCGGCACCTGTGGCGAGCGAGGAAGCGCCCTGTGAAGCCTGCGTTGCGCCAGTGGCCAGTTGTGACGCACCGGTCGACAGCTGCTTCTGTGCGGAGTTCAGCTGGGTGGCGCCCGTCTGCAGCTTCGTGACACCGGTCGCCGCTGACGTCAGCCCGGTCTGCAGCTGAGCAGCACCAGTGGCCGCGGAGCTGACCTGCTTGTGGATCGTGTTGTACCCGGCAAGCAGCTGCGAGGCAGCCGTCTCACTGACCTGCGACGCGACAGTCTTGGTCACCTGCGCCACGACCTGGTTCGCGATCGTGTGCGCGATGTAGTTGTTCGCGTCGTTCGTCAGCAGCTCCAGCTGCGCCTGCCGCGGCGTGAAGTCCGCACTCGACGCCAGGTCCGACGAGAACGACTTCGGCAGTACGAGCGCGAACTCGTACTTCCCGTCCGACACCCCGGCGGTCGCGTCCGCACGGTCCACCTGGTGCCAGTCGAAGCTCTTCGACTTCACCAGTTCGGAGGCGACCTGCGGTCCGACGTTCAGCTTCTCGCCGGTCGCGAGCGTCGTCCCCGCGTCCTCGACGACGACCGCGGTCGGGATCTTGTTCAGCCGGCCGTACGGGTCATGGTTCGCGTAGAGGTACAGGCCGCCGTACAACACCGGGACCAGCAGTAGAGCGACCACGGCCAGTTTGGGCAGCCGCCCGGCCGTCAGGCGTCGCAACTCACTCAGGGCCATCCGCAGCGCGGTCACGCCTCTGTCTCCTCTAACTCTTCTGCTTGTTCTTGTTCTTCGTCGATCGGGGTCACCGGCTCCACGGGAGCCACCGGAGCGACCTGGATCGGGTCGGGTTGTTCGGTCTCGCCCATCCGGGCGGCCTTGATGTCGAGCAGCCGCGCCGATGCGTCAGCGCAGGTGATGATCACGCCGTACCCGTCGGCCGCCAGCCCGCGCCCCAGCTCGCACCAATCGCGCGGATCACCGCCGTGGCGGTCCGGCATGGTCAGAATCACCACCTGTACGTCGGGACGCGCCACGGTCAGCTCGGTCAGCAGTCTGGTCCGTACGGCGACCGGTAGGTGCTCGAACCGCTTGTCGGCATGCTCAGCGGCGTCATGGTCGTTCAGCCACTCCAGCACGGCCTTGCGGCCCGCCTTGCGTCCGGCGATCGCCAGCTCCTCGCCGACCACCGTCTGAACGGGGAGCGCGTCGTCCGGCTCGGTGATGCCGGGCGCGTCGACCACGGCGATCCGCCGCCGCAGCTGAGCCGGATCCGCCGTGCCGTCGAGCCGGACCGTCCCGGTGTCGGGCTTGAGTCGGCCGGACAGCCCCAGCGCCGCCGCGACGTGCCCAGCGCCTGGGTAGCCGGTCAGCAGCACAACCTGATGGTCGGCGACCGACACGGACGTGGCGTGCAGCATCGGCGCGTGCGGGCCCCGCACGCTGATCCCGCTGGCCTCGAGCTCCATCCTGCAACCCCGTTCAATACGGTTGTGTATTCAATACAGAACTGTATCCTACTCCTATGCAACCGCCCAAGCGCCGCCGCTCCAACACTCGGGCCCGTCTTCTCGAGGGTGCGCTCACCGTGTTCGCCGAGCGCGGGTTCCACGGCGCGTCGGTCGAGGACATCTGCGAGCGCGCCGGGTTCACCCGCGGCGCGTTCTACTCGAACTTCGCCTCCAAGGACGAGCTGGTCCTGGCGCTGTTCCAGGCCACGACCGACCGCCTGCTCGAGCAGATCGAGGCGCTACTCCCCGACCTCGCGAACCAGCCGGGAACGCTGCTGGACGCCGTACTCGGACTGCTCGACGAGACCGCTCCGGACCGCCGCCAATGGCATCTGATCTCGGCTGAGTTCACGCTGCACGCGCTGCGGGACCCGGTCGCCGCGGAGGCGCTGAACAATCAGCGCGCGATGTTCCGCGAGAGCCTGACGCGGCTAGTCGAGCAGATCGCCGAGACCGGCGGACTGACGCTTACCGTGCCGGCCGAGCAGTTCGTCCGGCTGGTGATCGCCGTCCACGAAGGCGCCCGGTCGCAGAGCCTGCTCGAGCCGGAGCAGGTCCCGGCCGGCTCGCTCGAGCACACCTTCCTACCGCTCGTGCTGGAGGCCGTCAGCCGACCGTCACGCTGACGGCGGTCAGCCGACCTTCACGCTGACCGTGTGCAGGCCGGTCGCGCCGTTCGGGGCGGGTGGCGCCGAGGACTCGACCTGTGGATTGCCTTGCGCGTCGAACGCCCGTACCTGCAGGACGTGCTGGCCGCGGGACGCGTTCCAGGTCCAGTGCCACTGCCGCCAGGTGTCGATCGACGGGTCCGTCGCGAGCGTTGCTTGTTGCCAAGGGCCCCCATCGACGCGGACCTCGACCTTCGACACCCCAACATGCTGGTCCCAGGCCACACCGGCCACCGTCACCGCTCCCGGACCGACCTTCTTCCCCAAGGGTGTGTCGATCCGCGACGACAACTTGATCGGTCCGAGCGCCGACCACCCGCGCGGCGTCCAGTACCCCTCGAAGCGGTCGAACCGGGACACCTCGATGTCCACCAGCCACTTCGTCGCCGACACATAGCCGTACAGCCCGGGTACGACGACCCGCACCGGGAACCCGTGCTCGACCGGCAACGGCTGCCCGTTCATCGCGAACGCGAGCATGGCCTGCCGATCGTCGAGCAGCGTCGGCAGCGGCGTACCGGCGGTGAAGCCGTCCTTCGACGTCGACTTGATCGCGTCCGCGTCCGCGGCCGGACCAGCCTCTTGCAGAAGGTCCTTCAGCACGACACCGGACCAGAGCGCGTTCCCGATCAGGTCACCGCCGACCTCGTTGCTCACGCAGGTGAGCGTCACCCACTTGTGCACGACCTGGCGTTTCAGCAGGTCGTCGAAGGTCAGGTTGATCTCGCGATCGACCATCCCGTGGATCCGCAGCTTCCAGTCCGCGGGCACGATCTGCGGCACCGAGAGCGCCGTGTCGATCCGGTAGAAGTCCTCGTTCGCGGTCGCCCACGGTACGGCGCCGTCGGCCTGGACCCCGGGCGGCGGGGCGAGGGTCGGCGGCTGCGGAAGTTTGAGCTGCTTGCGGGCGTCGGCCACCGCGGCCCGGTTCCCGCCGACGACCTTGCCGAGGGCACCGATCGCCGCCGAGCCGAGCGCGACGCCGGCGGAGAGTTGCAGGAACCCGCGCCGGCTGACCGCGTCGTCGGGGGCCTTGAGCAGCGGTTCGAGCCGTCGGCTGAACAGCCGCAGTACGACCAGCGCGGTGACCCCGGCGAACAGCGACGGAAGCGCACCGGTCTGTCCGGCGTCCGCGCGGGTGACGGCCGCGGCGACCGCGACACCGGTCAACGCCACGGTGATCAGGGCGCCGGCCCAATAACGCCGTACGGCGAGAATGCCGCCGACCGCAGCGAGGGCGACGACGACGATCAGGATGCCGGCCCGGAGTGCCGTCTTGTCGTGGGTGCCGAACCAGGAGATCGCGAGATCCTTCAGCCACGGCGGCACCCGGTCGATGAAGGCGGACCCGATCGCGACCACCGGGGTCTGCGGCGTACCGAGGAGGCCGGCAACCACGCTGCCGACCGCCAAGCCGGCGAGTGCCGCGAGGACGCCGCCGACGGCTCCGCGCCACCGGGTTCCGCGCCCGCGGGTTCCGCCGGGAGCCTTGGGGTCAGCCTGTTGCTTCACTTCTCAACAATTGCGCGACGGGGCGCCCGACACCAGTCGAGCGCCCCGTCCGTTAGTCGCGGGTAATGCAGTTGTGCGGTTGTGAACCCTTGGCTGGATCTGTTGGGTCAGATCCGGTGGTCAGATCCGGTCGGGCGTGATCGGCCCGAGGCCCGGGCGGCCGTTCGGCCAGCGTCGGGCGTTGTCCCGGACCCGGCGGAGCTTGCCGAGGACAACGTCACGGTCGTCCGCCAACTGGGACATCCAGAGGCTGTCGATCTCGAGCAGGTGGTCCGGCAGGGCTTCTCGCAGCCGGCGCTTCCCCTCCTCGGTCAGGACGGCGAACGAACCGCGGGCGTCGTCGGGGCAAGGCTCCCGGCGTACCAGGCCGAGGTTCTCGGCGCGGTCGACCAGCCGGGTGATGCCGCCGGTGGTGACGGTCAACTCCCGGGCAAGGGAAGTGAGACGCTGCTTCTCCCCGTGGCTGCGGGCCAGCCGCAACAACAGTTCGAACATTGCCATTTGCAGTCCACTGCGCTTCAGGGAATGGCGCATCAGGTGATCCAGCTCTGCTGCTGCTTCTCGCAGCAGGCCATAGGCCGTCAGCACGTCGCTTTCCCAGGGTTCCGCGGCGCGAGTGGGTTCTGCATCGGCGAGCGCTAGGGGCGAGCAAAGCGAAGGCGCGATGGTCATGGGCGGACTCTATTAGTTGACCAGTTCACTTCGCTACACGGGGTGACCTTTCGGCTACAGATCGACCCAGAACTGCAAGAACCCTGAGCGTAACGGACCCGCTTCAGCATTATTGGTCTAGCACGGTGGGTTTTTCACCTGCGGCGCGCGGGGAATGGTGGAACGATGTCGGTTCGCGCTCGCTGGGGAGGGTCCGGATGGCAGTGATCGAGGCGGCCGACCTGGTCAAGGAGTTCAGCCGGCCGGCCGTGCAGCCGGGGCGGTTGCCGCGGCTGCGGGCCCTGTTCAGCACCAAGCGGGACGTCACCCAGGCGGTGAACGGGGTGAACTTCGAGGTCGAGCCGGGCGAACTGGTCGGGTACCTCGGCCCGAACGGCGCCGGCAAGTCGACCACGATCAAGATGCTCACCGGGATCCTGACCCCGACCTCCGGGGTCTGCCGGGTGGCCGGTCTGGAGCCGTCCCGGGACCGCGCTCGGAACGCCCGCAACATCGGCGTCGTGTTCGGTCAGCGCACCCAGCTCTGGTACGACCTCCCGCTCCGCGACTCGTTCGAGGTCCTCGGGGATCTCTACAACCTCGACCGGACGACGTACCGCAAGCGCGTCGGCCTGTTCACCGAACTGCTCGACCTGTCGGACTTCCTGGACACGCCGGTCCGCTCGCTGTCGCTCGGGCAGCGGATGCGGGGTGATCTGGTCGCGGCGATGCTGCACGAGCCGTCGATCCTGTTCCTCGACGAGCCGACCGTCGGCCTGGACGTGGTCGCGAAGGCGCGGCTGACCGAGTTCATCGCCGAGACCAACCGGACCTCCGGGACGACGGTCGTTCTGACCACGCACGACATGGACGACGTCGAACGGCTCTGCCAGCGGATCATCGTCATCGACTCCGGCACGGTCCTGTACGACGGGGACCTCGCGAAGCTGAAGGCGCGGTTCATGCCGTACCGCTTCCTCGTGCTGACCCTCGCCGAGCGGAGCGTGCGCCAGGTCGTGGACCTCCCGTTCGCGACCGAGGTGGAGACCAGCGCGGTCGGTGCGGTGCTGCCGTATCCGGAGCGCACCGTCGTACTGCGGTATGACCCCCAGGAGATCGCGACTCCGGCGCTGATCGCGCGTGCGTCGCAGGTGTACCAGGTCGACGAGCTGTCGATCGTCGACCCGCGGCTGACGGATGTGATCGCCCAGCTGTACGACGGACTGCTGACGTGACCGCGGCCGAACAGGTGCGCGCGTTCCGTGGGATGACGCGCGCCGGGACGCGGTCCGTGCTCGCCTATCGCGGCGACCTGGTCACCGGCGCGATCACGCTCGTCATCCAGGTCGTGCTCGCGATCGCCGTCTGGCGGACGGTGTACTCCGGCCGCGCGCCGGTGAACGGCGTGGACGCCCGTACGGCGGTCGCGTACGCGGCGATCGCGGCGTGTCTGCAGTCGGTCCTGCTGCCGTGGCAGTTCTCGACGCTGCCGATGCGGATCCGCACCGGGCAGATCGCGACGGACCTGACCCGGCCGCTCGGTCTGATGTGGCAGGTCTTCGGGCAGAACCTCGGCGTACTGCTGGCTCGGTTGCCGCTCGGGCTGATCGGGCTCGCGGCGGCCGGTGTCCTCGGGGCCCTGGTCGCGCCGTCGGGGTGGGCCGCAGCGGTGCTCGCGGCGGTGGCGACGGTCGGCGGCGCGCTGATCGCGATGCTGTGCAACCTGATCGTGTCGATGGTGACGTTCTGGACCTTCGAGGTGAGCGGTCCGCTGATCGTGTACCGGTTCGGCAGTGCGTTCCTGTCGGGGTCGCTGATTCCGCTGTGGTTCATGCCGGAGTGGCTCCGGGCGACGGTCGAGTGGCTGCCGTTCCAGGCGCAGGTCTACACGCCGGTGTCGATCTATCTCGGCCAGACGACTGGCGGCGAGGCCGTCGGGCTGGTCGCGGTGCAGCTGGTGTGGCTGGTGGTGCTGACACTGCTGCTCGAGCTGGTCTGGCGGCGGGCCCGGCACAAGGTGGTGGTCCAGGGTGGCTGAGCAGACCTGGGTCCGGCAGTACGTCGTCCTGCAGCGCGCCGCGTTGCGCGCACAGTTGCAGTACCGCGTGAACTTCTGGACCACGCTGATGGGCGGGGTCGCGTATCAGGGCACGCAGCTGCTGTTCCTCGGCGTACTCCTGGGGAAGTTCGGACTGATCGCCGGCTGGGGTTTCCCGGAGATCGCGTTCGTGTTCGCGATGCGGCTGGCATCCCACGCCCTGTACGTCGTGCCGTTCGGGTCGCTACGGATGACGGATCTGCTCGTCCGCGACGGCGAGTTCGATCGTGTCCTGCTGCGACCGGTGAACCCGTTCCTGCAGCTGATCACGCGGGAGTTCCCGCTGATGGCACTCGGCGACGCGCTCCTCGGCGTCGGAGCGCTGGTGATCTTCAGCCTGCACGCCCCGGTCGACTGGAGCGCGCTCAAGATCGTCTACCTGCTGCTCGCGGTGATCGGCGGCGGGCTGGTCGAGACCGGCATCCAGACCTTCTTCTGCGGCCTGTCCTTCGTCGCCACCTCGACCTTCTCGTTGCGGATCTTCGCCGACACCTCGATCACCCAGTTCTCCGGTTACCCGCTGACGATGTTCGGCCGGGGCGTGTTCTACGGCTTCTGCACCGTGTTCCCGATGGCGTTCATCGCCTTCCTCCCCGCGACGGTGCTCCTCGGCAAGACCTCCGACGTACCGCTCCCGCTGGGGCTGGTCGTCGCCTCACCGCTGGCCGGTCCGGTCGTCCTCGCGCTCGGCTACGCCTTCTTCATGCGCATGCTCCCGACGTACACCAGCCCGGGAAGCTGACCCTACAAGGGGCCTGTGGATAACTTCCGCGGCCGGATCGCGATTTTTGCCACCCTTGATCCACGAGGTTGTCACCACCGGATCGGGGAGCCAGATGAGCCAGGACACAGACCACAAATCGCCCTTCGGGCCCGGCTTCATCGGCGCCTGCATCATCATCGGCGCGGTGCTGATCTGCGGACTGCTGATCCTGATCGCGGGGTCGGACTCCTCCGGAAAGGCGACCGCGAGCGCCCAGCAGCCGGCGGCTGACTCGGCCCCCGCGGCCGCTGCGGCTGAGCCTGCGAACACGCCGACTCAGCCGGCCACTCCGGCCGGAGAGGTCTCGACCCCCGCCACCTCGTCTGGTCAGCCGACCGGTGCGTGCGACGTTCCCGCCGGTGACCAGTCGATTCCCGCGCGGGCGCCGACGGTCGACAGCTGGGAGGTCAGCCGGCGGATCGTCGTACCGCGCGCCGCGGCGTACGGACCGGGGACGACCGATGCCGACGGTTTCCGGCGGTGCTTCGCGCACTCGCCGACCGGCGCGGTGTACGCGGCGTACAGCGCGATCGCGGCCATCGCGGACCAGACCAAGGTCGTGCCGACCGCCAAGAAGCTGATGGTTCCCGGGGCCGCGACCGACAGCTTGATCAAGGAGCTCGGCACGGAGGGGTCCTCGTCCGACTCCTCCTCGATCCAGCCGATCGGCTACCGCGTCGTGGACGCCGGACGGGAACGCGTGACCGTCATGATCGCCTTCCCCGTCGAGTCGGTCTACATGAGCGCCACCTTGACCCTCGTCTGGTACCAGGACGACTGGCGGGTCCAGCCGCCGACGCCCGGCGACGCCGTCGGAGCGCCGTTCGCACAGCACCGTGACCTGGCCGACTTCGTGAAGTGGAGTGGTATCTGATGTGCACACCGATGGACATGAAATGCCACGTCGTGGAGGGCGTCGAGTCGGCCGCGAACGGCTGGATCGCGGAGGCCAACCGGATCACCGCGGACTTCTTCTCGACCGTCCTGAACTCACTGTCGACCTTCTGGGTCGACCCGAAGACTCCGATCAAGCTCGCCAGCACGACCGACGGGCAGACCTGGACGAACAGTCAGACGGTCCAGTTCGTGCACAACAACACCCTTCCGCTCACGCTGACGATCTTCGCGCTCGCGATCATCGCCGCCGGTCTGCGGATGGCCTGGGAGCAACGCGCCAAGCCGCTGCAGGAGCTGTTGAAGGCGATGCTGATCTTCGTCGTCGTCTGCGGCGCCGGCACCGCGATGGTGCAGGTCCTGGTCGAGTGGTCGGACGACTTCTCGGTGCACCTCGTCAAGTCAGCGATCGGCGGTGAGTCCTTCTCGTCGGCGATCTCGAACCTGGTGTCGGGTCCGGACACCAGAGCCGGGAACGCCGGGATCAACTCGATCTTCCTGGTGATCCTGATCGGCCAGCTGGCGACCTGGGCGTCGCTGATCCAGATCGTGCTGATGCTGATCCGGTCGGCCATGCTGGTCCTGCTGGGTGCGACCTTGCCGCTCGCGGCCGCGGCGACCAACACCGAGATCGGCAAGACCTGGTTCAAGAAGTACTGCGCCTGGACGCTCGGCTTCATCGCGTACAAGCCCGCGGCGGCCCTGATCTACGCGGCGGCGATCAAGCTGAAGGACGAGAACATGCTCGGCCAGGACAACGGCCTGACGCAGGCGCTGACCGCGTTGATGATGATGATGCTCGCGATCCTCGCGCTGCCGGCGCTGCTGCGCTTCGCGGTGCCGGTGACCGCGGCCGTCGCCGGCGGCTCGGCCGGGATGGGGAGCTCGCCCGACTTCGGCGGGATGGCGACGGGCGCGCTCAACGTCGGCGGTGGGTTCGGCGGCGGGGGCAGCCGGAGCGGTGCCGCAAGTGGTGGCGGGTCGGTCGGCGGTGGCGGAGGCGGCGCGGCGGGCGCGGCAGGTGGAGGCGGCGGTGCCACGGGTGCGAAACTCGCGGGCAGCGCCGGAGGGGCGGCGCTCGGCCCGGCCGGGATCGCCGCGACCGCGGCTCGCAAGGCCGCCGGAGCGTTCGCGGGGGCCGCGGCACACTCGGCCGGCGAAGCCGGTGGCGGAGGCGGCTCCGGGTCGTCGCGCCCGAGCGGCGCCGGGCCGATGGGTGGGCGGTCGGGCGGCAGCCGATCGGGTGGCGGCGCGGGCGGCGGGCGCTCCATGCCCACCGGACGAGCCGCATCATCCACAGGCTCCGGCGGCAAAACACCAGCCGGAGCCGGCGTCGGCGGGAACTCAGGCCCCAGCGGCAACTGGTAACCACCCTCGAGCAGCAAGACCGCCGTGTAGTCCGGCCCGACCTGCGGGAATGGGAGCATGGCGGCCATGTCTCTGGACCGGATTGCTCTGATCTCCGATGTGCACGGGAACCTGACGGCGTTGGAGGCGGTGCTGGCGGACATCTCCGGGCGCGGGATCGAGCGGATCTTCAACCTCGGGGACTACGTCGGGAAGGGGCCGCGGGGCCAGGCCGTTGTGGATCGGTGCCGCGAGGTCTGCGAGGTGAACCTGCTCGGGAACTGGGACGACTTCCTGCCGGATCCCGACCGGACGGAGGATCGGGAGGGCCTGCGATGGTGGAAGAACGAGCTGCGGGAAGAGCAGTGGGGATGGCTGCGCGGGTTGCCGTTTTGTCATGACTTTGTGCTGAGTGGGCGGCGGGTGCGTTTGTTCCATGCGTCCTCGACGAGCGTTCACCGACGCGTCCGGTTCGATCACAGCGAAGCGGAGTACCTGGGAATGTTCGAGAACACGCCGGCGACGGGTGATGGTCCGGTGCCGACGATCGTGGGGTACGGGGACACGCATGACCCGTACTTCGAAGAGGATCTCGGGCGGACGCTGTTCAACACGGGGTCGGTGGGGAACAGCCTCGGGGACCCGACGCCGGTGTACGTGATCCTGGAAGGGGTTCTGGACTCGACCGCGGCGGCGCCGTTCTCGGCGCAGTTCGTCCGGGTGCCGTACGACGCTCACGCCGAGCTGGCCGTGGCACGTGAACTCGGGATGCCGGAGCTCGACGGGTACGAGTCCGAGATCATCCATGGGCTGTACCGGACGAACTTCTACAGCGGTACGCCGGACGGATATCACCGGTAATCCCCAGGGTTTTCCACAGGCTGGGGATTGTGGCTGTTGGCAACGTGTTGTTCACCTGTTCGTCAGGTGCTGAGTAGAGTCTCCGAGCCGATCGGCTGGTATCCGGCCGCCAGGAACGCGCGCAGCGACGCCGCGTTGCCCGGCGTGATCTGCGCCCAGATCGACGCATCCGCTGGGATCAGCGCCCGAGCCGCCCGCGCGAGCCGGCGCCCGTGGCCACGTCCCCGGATGTCGTCGGGGAGCTCGATCGCGCACTCCAGACGGTCCGCGAGACCACGCCCGGTGATGACCACCGCGCCGTACTCGTCGCCGTACACCTGGACGTCGTCGCGGTACTCCAAGGCTCGCTCGACCCGCGGATGGTCGTGGTCGTCGAGGGCTGTCAGTCCCTCGATCGCAGTGGTTCGCGAGGCCGGGTCGGTGATCGCCGGCGCGAGGAGCATCGCGTCGGTGGCCCCGGCGCGGCGGCCGGTCCGCTCGGCGAGCGCCTGCAGGAAGGCCGGGCTGGCCGGCGCGCCCAGATCGCCCTCCGGGACCCGCTCGGCGACCCACTCCGCGCTGACATCCGCGGCGATCACGGTGTGCCCGGTGAAGGCGACCACCGCGGAGTCCCGCTCGGACGGCGCCGGTACGACGGTCAGCCCGAGACCCGGGGCCGGGAGGACGCCGGCTTCGACGGCACGCAGAATGGCAGCGAGAGTAGTCATCACGAGCATTCTCACGGAGATCCCGTGGCACGCTCGATGACACCCGCCGAGGAGGCAGCAGGATGCGGAAACCGCAGCTGGTGAGGGCCGAGGGACTGCCCGACCGGGTGACGATCTACGAGGTCGGAGCGCGGGACGGGTTGCAGAACGAGTCGGCGGTCGTCGACGTCGCGGTCAAGGCCGAGTTCATCCGGCGGTTGCTCGACGCGGGGCTGACGACGGTCGAGACGACGAGTTTCGTGCACCCGAAGTGGGTCCCCCAGCTGGCCGACGCCGCCGAGCTGCTGGAGCAGCTGGAGCTCCCGGACGGCGTCCGCGCGCCGGTCCTGGTCCCGAACGAGCGTGGCCTGGACCGCGCTCTCGCGGCCGGTGTCGCCGAGATCGCGATCTTCGCCAGCGCGACCGAGACGTTCGCGGCGAAGAACCTGAACTCCACGCTGGACGACCAGTTCGCGATGTTCACGCCGACCGTGCAGCGGGCGTTGGCCGAGGGACTGACGGTCCGCGGGTACGTCTCGATGTGTTACGGCGACCCGTGGGAGGGCGACGTACCGATCGATCAGGTGGTCAAGGTCGGGGCGCGGCTGGTCGAGCTCGGGTGTCACGAGTTGTCGCTGGGTGACACCATCGGGGTCGCGACTCCGGGCCAGGTGAGTGCGCTGGTCGCTGCGTTCGGCGCGGCCGGGGTCGGCGTCGACAAGCTGGCGGTGCACTTCCACGACACGTACGGCCAGGCGCTCGCCAACACGCTGACCGCGTTGCGGGAGGGCGTCACCACGGTCGACAGCTCGGCCGGCGGCCTGGGCGGATGCCCGTACGCCGAGAGCGCGACCGGCAACCTCGCCACCGAGGACCTCGTCTGGCAGCTCGACGGCCTCGGTGTCGAAACGGGCGTTGACCTGGAGAAACTCGTCACCACCAGCGTGTGGATGGCCGAACAACTCGGCAAACCGTCCCCCAGCCGTGTCGTCCAGGCACTTGCCGGCTGAAAACTGTCGGTGGGCCTCGTCAGACTGGTTCGGTGAGTGCGCAGCGGGCTGAGCTCGGGGAGTTCCTGAAGGCGCGCCGCGCCCGGGTGGCCCCTGAGGACGTGGGTCTGCCGGGCGGCGGCCGACGGCGTACGCCGGGATTGCGGCGCGAGGAGCTGGCGCAGCTCGCGGGTGTGGGCGTGACCTGGTACACGTGGCTCGAGCAGGGTCGCCCGATCAACGCGAGCGGCCAGGTGTTGGACGCGGTCGCCACGACGCTCCAGCTCACCCCGGTCGAGCGCGAGCATCTGTACCGGCTCGCCGAGGCCACGCCGATGCGCCTACCGCGGACGACGGACTGCGCGAGCGAAGCCGTGTTCGTCGAGATCGTGGACGCGCTGGACCCGTTGCCCGCCGTGATCACGAACACGCGGTACGACATCATCCGGGCGAACGGTGCGTACCACGACCTGTTCCACGACTGGCACCAACTGCCCTGCATCCACAAGAACCTGCTGTGGTGCATCATCACCGAGCCGTCGGCCCGCGCGCAGCTGCTGAACTACGACACCGAGGTCCCGTACCTAATCGGTCGCCTGCGCTCGGCGTACGCCGAACACATCGGCGACCCGGACTGGGAGACCGACCTGGAGCGGCTGGGGTCGATCAGCCCCGAGTTCGCGCAGCTCTGGTCCCGCCACGAGGTCGCCGCCTGTACGCCGCGCGTCCGTCGGATCATGAATCCGGCGGCCGGCGAGCTGCACTTCACCGTCACCGAGCTGGCGGTCCCGGCGCACCCGGAGCTGGTCCTGTTCGTCGAGACGCCGGCGAACGACGACACGCGCGGCAAACTCCCGCTCACTCGCAGGCAGCCGGCCGAACAGTCAGCGTGACCGATCGGTCACGGTTCGATCGGGCGACGGATCCGGCGGACCAGACTCTTGTCGGCGAACTGACCCACCCGGTACGTCGACCAGCCGTCGACCGTCGCGCCCACCGCACCGCCGAGGAACGGGACCCGGCGGGTGACCGTCAGTGCCATCCGCTTGCCGCTGATCCGCGCGATCAGCTCCGCGACGACCTCACCGGAGACCTGGCGGTCGAGCTCGGGGTCGAAGACCGGCGCCGTCGCGATCGCCAGCGGTGACGTGACCAGGCTCGCCTTCCGCAGCCGGTCGGCGACGCCTTCCTCACCGAGGAGGCAGGTGATGACCGCCGTCCGGACCCGTGGGTCGTCGAGGTCGTAGCCGCGCAGGTGCGCGATCGCCGCGACCATCCGCGCTTGCACGACCGCGAGACCGGTCAGGTTGGCCGGCAATGCGACGGGCAGCGTGACGAGACCGCCGATGCTGGTGGCGAACCCCTGCACCCCGGCGAGCCGGATGTGCTGGTCGATCACCGCTTCGATGGCGAGAGCGACGTCGCCCTCGCACCGCTCGAGCTTGGCGTCCGCGATCCGCTCCGCGCCGGGGAACCGCTGGTACCCGTCGATCGCGATCTCGAGGATCTGGCGCAACGCGCCGCCCGCTGCCGTCGGGGCGAACCGCTGGGCGGCGGGCGCAAGACTGCTGGCGACGAACCTGGCTACTCCGGCCACGGTGCTCCTTCCCGCCCGGCCCCACGCGTCAGAACCCGGACGTGCTTCAACTGTACGTGGCTCCCAGACCCTCGCCACTCGGGAAGAACCCTTGGTGTCCCCTAGCGGACCGCCAGGCCATCACAATCGTGCGCGTGCCGCGCCCTGCCGCGTGGGCCCGGCGTGGACGGTGGATTGTGATGGCCTGGCGGTCCGCGCCCTCGGCATGGTTCAGGATGGTCACGTGCCTGTTGAGCCTGCTGCGTCTGTTTGGGAGTTCCCGCCGGTTGGTGTGGCGGGGGCGAGTGACGTGGTGGCGGGTGGGGCCGATCTGGCGCCGGGGACGCTGCTGGCGGCGTACCGGCGGGGGTTGTTCCCGATGCCGGACCACCGGGGCTCGGTGCTGTGGTGGTCGCCGGTCGACCGGGGCGTGATCGACGTCGCCGGTTACGAACCGTCGCGATCGCTGCGCCGGGCCCGGGCGAAGTTCGAGATCCGGGTGAACACGGCCTTCGACCAGGTGATCCGCGCGTGTGCGGACCCGCGCCGGCCCGGCTCGTGGATCGACCGCGACATCATCGCGTCGTACACCGAACTGCACCGGCTCGGCTGGGTGCACTCGGTCGAGGCCTGGGACGGCGACGTGCTGGCCGGTGGCCTGTACGGCGTCGCGATCGGCGGGCTGTTCGCCGGGGAGTCGATGTTCCATCACCGGACCGACGGCTCGAAGGCGGCCGTCGCGGGCACGATCGAGCTGCTGAACGACGAGTACGCCGCCGACCGGGTCTTCGACATCCAGTGGGTCACCGACCACCTCGCGACCCTCGGCGCCGTCTCGATCCCCCGCGAGACCTATGTACGCCGGATCGCGCGCGCCCTCGACGTACCGCTGCCGAAGGCCTTCACCTGAGCCCGACGAACGCGGCCATCTGCCGGGTCGTCGACGCGAAGAACTCGTCCGCCGGGTCCATCGAACCGACCAGCTGACCGAACAGCTCGAAGCTGATCATCCCGAACAGCTGCGTCCACACGATCATCGTCCGGAGCAGGATGGCCGGCGGCACGTCCGGCGCCAGCGCGACCAGTACGTGCGTCTGCTCGGCCAGCACTCCGGACGGCGCCGGCGCGTCGTCGGGCACCACCAGCCGGCCCGAGGCCTGTGCCTTCTGCAGCAGCCCGAGCAGCAGCAACGGCACCCGGATCGCCGGTTCGACGGTCGTCTGCGGCGCCTGGTACCCACTGATCGGCGACCCGTAGATCAGCGCGTACTCGTGCCGGTTCGCGCGCGCCCAGTCCCGGACCGCGGCGCAAATCGTCGTCCACTCCTCGACCGTGTCGCCGCCGGTGGCCGCCGCCTCGGCCGCCGCGCCCATCGCGTCGTACGCGTCGATGATCAGGGCGGTCAGCAGTTCGTCGCGGTTCGCGAAGTACCGGTACAGCGCGGACGACACCATGCCGAGCTCGCGGCAGATCGCGCGCAGCGACAGCGCCTCCGCGCCGACGGTCGTCAGCTGCAGTCGGGCAGCGGCCTTGATCTCCTCGGTCAGCTCGGCCCGGGCGCGTTCACGGGCAGTACGTCCGGCGTTCATGGAGCCAGTGTGCCACAAAACCGAGAGCAGTGCTCTTGACAGTGATCAGCGATCTGATGTTCACTGATCACAACAGAGAGCACCGCTCTCGCAAACCGGCTCTCGCCACAGCAGAAAGAGATCCCCGCCATGACCGAGTACAAGCAGACCTACGACAGCAAGCGCGTGATCACCGCGTCCGAGGGCAGCATGCGGGTGTTCAACAGGATCGTCGCCCGGCTGACGAAGCTCGGTCTGAGCCTGATGGGCAGCCGGGTGCTCTCGGTCCAGGGCCGGAAGTCCGGCGAGTGGCGCAGTACGCCGGTGAACCTGCTGGTGGTCGACGGGCAGCGCTACCTGGTCGCGCCGCGCGGCCACACCCAGTGGGTGAAGAACCTGCGCGCCAGCGGCACCGGCCGGTTGCAGCTCGGCGGCAAGGTCGAGACCTTCCACGCCGAGGAGCTCGCCGACGCCGACAAGCTGCCGGCGCTCCGGATGTACCTGAAGAAGTGGGCTTGGGAGGTCGGCACCTTCTTCGGCGGCGACGTGTCCAAGAACTCCCCCGACGAGGTCCTGCACCACATCGCCCCCGGCGTCCCGGTCTTCAAGATCAGCTAGTGGTACGCCGCGGCTTGAATCCGGTAGAGCTCGGCGTAGTGCCCGTCGCGCGCCATCAACTCCTCGTGCGTCCCGGTCTCGACGACGTGGGCGCCGTCCAGCACGACGATCAGGTCGGCCATCCGCACGGTGGAGAACCGGTGTGACACCAGGATCGTGATCCGCCCGTCCACGCTGTCCTTGGCCGCCGCGGCGTACCGCTCGAACAGTGCGTGCTCGGTCTCGGCGTCCAGCGCGGCGGTCGGCTCGTCGAGCACCAGCAACAACGGGCGGTCCCGCATGAAGCCGCGGGCGAGCGCCAGCTTCTGCCACTGCCCGAAGCTGACCTCCGCACCGTCCGGCCAGGTCGACCCGAGCTGGGTGTCCAACCCGGAGCCGAGCCGCTCCAGAACGTCCTCCGCCCCGGCCCGCCCGACAGCGGTCGTCACCGCCGGTACGTCGTCCAGTCGCGGCAGGTCCCCGAGCCCGACACTATGCCCGGCCCGGAACTCGAACCGGAAGAAGTCCTGGAACGCGCCGGCGATCCGGGACCGCCACGCCTCGGCCGCGATCCGGTCCAACGGCCGATCGTCCAGCAACACCCGCCCACCGGTCGGCTCGTACAGCTTGCAGATCAGCTTCACCAGCGTGGACTTGCCGGCACCGTTCTCCCCGACCACCGCGACCACCTTGCCGGCCGGCAGAGACAGATTGACGTCGTCGAGCGCGGGCCGGTCCGAACCGGCGTACGTGAAGGACACGTGCTCCAGCCGGATGCCGTCGTCGAGCCGCTCGGGCGCCGGCAGATCGGCCGTGCTGTCGAACGAGGCCGCATAGTTCTCCAGCCACACCAGCCGCCGCGATCCGTCCAGCCAGATCCCCCGCAGGAACCCGATCTCGCCCACGGTCGCCCCGATGTACGACGACAGTCGCGCACCGGCCGCGAGGATCAGCAACACGTCACCCACCGAACCGTTCAGTACCGAGGCGACGTACAGCACCGCACCGACGTATGCGAGGCCGAACACCGCCCACGCGGCGGCGTGCCAGACCGCGCTGGTCCGTCGGGTCGCGGCGATCGGCCGGTACCACTGCTCCCACTCGCGCCGCCGGCCCGTGACGAGGTCCGGACCGAGCCCGATGACGCGGACTTCCTTGCCCGGGGCGGCCGTGGTCGCGGTCTTGAACAAGTGGTCGGCGAGTCGGCTGTGCGCGGCGTACTGCTCCTCGATCTGGCGTTCGACACCTGGCCGCCAACTCGAACTGATGACAGTCGGCAACGCGAACACCAGCAGCAGCGCGAGCGCCGGATCAATCGACGTCAACAGGGCGACCGTCACCCCGAGGCGCAGGATCCAGCCACAGGTGGAGAACAGCGACATGTACATGTGGTCGAGCACGAACACCTGTTTGCGCAGTACGGACAGGCGATCCAGGTAGTCGCGACGCTCGTGGTGCTCGACCGTGGCGACGGACGCCTGCAGTTGCGCGACGTGCGCCTCGAGCATGATCGTCACCCGGTCCCGGAAGCGGCGCGAGATCCGCGTCGACAGCGTGCGCAGGAACCAGGTCGCCGTCACGGACAACGCCAGACCGGTCGCGGCGAGTACGACGGCGCGCTTGTCGCTGTCGAGGACTCCGTCGGCGAGGACCTTGAGCCACAACGCGAGCAGGGCATCGGGCAAGGCGGCGAGCAGCGTCATCACGAAGGCGGCGACCAGCAGCCCGGGCTCGTGCTGATAGCCCAGCTTGCAGAGCCGCCACATCGCGGGCAGCGCCTTGGGCAGGTCGTCAGAGCGTGTCATAGCTCAGCCCTTCCTCGTCGACCTCGGCCGCGAAGCGCTGCGCCTGCAGGTCGAACATCGTCCGGTACCGCCCGCCGAGCGCCATCAGCTCGTCGTGGCTGCCGAGCTCGACGACCCGGCCATGCTCCAGGACGCAGATCCGGTCGGCGTGCCGGACCGTCGAGAACCGGTGCGAGATGAGGATCGTGGTGACGTCGCGGGTCGCGGTCAGGATCCGGTCGAAGATCGCCGCCTCGCCGCGTACGTCCAGCTGGGCGGTCGGTTCGTCGAGCAGGACCAGTCCGGCGCCCTGCCGTACGGCGCACAGCGCTCGCGCGAGGGCGACGCGCTGCCATTGACCGCCGGAGAAGTCGGTGCCATCGCCGTACCCGGTGGCCAGGCGGGTGTCCAGGTCGGCCAGGTCCGCGGCGCCGGCGTCGGCGAGCGCCGCGCGGATGTCCGCTTCGGGGGCGCCGGCCGGCGCGACGTTGTCCCGCAGGGGGAGCTCGAGTTTGAGGAAGTCCTGGAAGACGGCCGCGACCCGGGTCCGCCAGGTGTCGACGTCGAGGTCCCGCAGGTCGTCGCCGTCGATCCGGATCGTCCCGGACTCCGGGTCGTACAGCCGGCACAACAGCTTGGCCAGCGTGGTCTTCCCGGCGCCGTTCTGACCGACGACAGCCAGCGACGAGCCGGCCGGGATCGTCAGGTCGAGCCCGTCGAACACCATTCGCTCGGCCTGTGGATAACGGAAGCTCAGACCGCGGAGTTCGATCGCGACCGCGCCGTGGCGCGCGGTGGACAGGCCGCGACCGGGCGACAGCGCACCGGCCGGGGCCATCGCGGGCTCGAGCCGGTTGACGGCGGCGACCGGGGCGGCGGCGCCGTCCAGGGCCCAGTTCAGGCCGCCGAACGCGATCATGCCGACGCCGATCGCGACCTGCGCGAACACCACCAGCCGATCGAGCGGCAGGCTCCCGTCGATCGCCGCCGCACCGAGCGCCCAGAACACCAGACCGTTGGCCACCACCACGATCAGCAGGCTCCAGATCATGGGGCGTTCCCGCAATCGCGTCGCGGCGTACTGCAGCTCGAAGAGTCGCCGACGGCGCTCGGTGAAGCGTCGTACCGTCCAGTCGGCGAGGCCGAACAGGCGCAGTTCCTTCGCAGCGTCCGGGGCGACCGCCAACTCGTACGCGTAGTTCGCGTGCCGCTGCGCCGCGCGGACCTCGGCGGTGTTCCGGTCCCGCCAGACACCGCTCTCGCGGAGCAGCCAATGCGTCGCCGTCCACGCGGCGAGGAGCAGCAGCGGCGCCCACCAGGTGAACCCGAAGAGCACCACCGCGGACGCGATCCCGCCGATCAGCTCGACCAGGCTGCCCGCGACGAAGTCGACGTTCAGGTACATCGGCGGACCGGTCTGCCCGCGGTCGAACTCGCGAGCCACCGTCAGATCCTCGCTGAGCTCCGGATCCTCGAGATGCCCGATCCCCGGCGGCCCGACACACGCCCTCGCGAGCTCGTCGTTCAGGTACGCCGACACTCGGCTACCGAGGTTGGCGCTGACCGCCTGATGTACGGGCGTCAACACCTGCAGCAGAACGAACGTCGTACCCATGAACGCCAACGGACCCGCCAGCGCGGAACCGTGCTGCACCGCGCCGACCATCTGCCCCATCGCGATCGCGAACACCGCCGGCAACGCCCCCCGCGCCAGCACCAACCCCCACCAGGCCGCGGCCAACCCACGATCCGCCCGCGGCAACACCCCGAAGAACTCCCACTCCGGGCGCCCACGCAACCGCCTCACCATCTCCCCACGATGACACCCCCACCACCACAAGTCTTGAACGTTTGCCGGATGGCACTATGGCCAGATGATCAGTCCGGAGGAGTTGGGTGCGGCGCCGAAGGTGCTTTTGCATGATCACCTGGATGGGGGGCTGCGGCCGGAGACGGTGCTGGAATTGGCGCGGGAGATCGGGCATCCGTTGCCGCGGGCGGATGCGGCCGAGTTGGGTGCGTGGTTCGTCGAGTCGGCGGACTCGGGGTCGCTGGAGCGGTACCTCGCGACGTTCGACCACACCGTCGCGGTGATGCAGACCGCCGAGGCGATCAAGCGGGTGGCGAGCGAGTGCGTGCAAGACCTCGCCGCGGACGGGGTCGTGTACGCCGAGATTCGGTACGCCCCCGAGCAGCACCTGAACAGCGGCCTCACGCTCGAGCAGGTCGTGGACGCGGTCCGGGAAGGGTTCGAGCACGGGATGGCGGTCGCCGAGCGGCCGATCGTCGCGCGCCAATTGCTGACCGCGATGCGGCACAAGGCCCGGTCGCGGGAGATCGCCGAGCTCGCGGTCGCCTACCGGGACGCCGGCGTGGTCGGCTTCGATATCGCCGGAGCCGAGGCGGGCTTCCCGCCCACCCGGCACCTGGACGCGTTCGAGTACCTGCAGCGCGAGAACGCGCACTTCACGATCCACGCCGGTGAGGCGTTCGGGCTGCCGTCGATCTGGCAGGCGATCCAGTGGTGCGGCGCCGACCGGCTCGGTCACGGCGTCCGGATCATCGACGACATCAGCTACGACGGCACCGGCGAGAAGGCCGAGCTCGGGCGACTCGCGGCGTACGTCCGGGACCGTCGGATCCCGCTGGAGATGTGCCCGAGCTCGAACCTGCAGACCGGCGCCGCCGAGTCGATCGCCGACCACCCGATCGGCCTGCTCGCGAAGCTCCGCTTCCGGGTCACGGTGAACACCGACAACCGCCTGATGAGTGGTACGTCGATGAGCCGCGAACTCGCGCTGCTCGCCGAGGCCTTCGACTACGGTCTCGCGGACTTCCGCTGGTTCGCGATCAACGCGATGAAGTCCGCGTTCATCCCGTTCAACGAACGCCTCGCGATCATCGACGGCGTCATCAAGCCCTGGTACGCCGCCGCCCTCGCTCGGTGAGGCGGACCCGCACCACTCACCAACCGCCGCCGGCGCCTTGATCCGGGCGGCGGATGAGCCTGCCGTGAACAGCGTGCGGGAGGTTAGTGAGTGGCGCAGGTCCGGGTCGCGCCTCAGACCGAGCGCTGGTGCGTGCGGAAGGCGCGCGTCGAGAGCCAGCCGACGATCAGGGTGAAGGCCAGGAGGTAGCCGCAGTGCCGCCAGACCGACGACCAGTCCGGGTCGGCGGTCAGCGCGCCGCGGGCGGCGACCGTGGCCCAGTCGACCGGGTTGTAGCGGGCCGCGACGTTCACCCAGTGCGGCGCCACCTCCGGGTCGATCATGATCGACGACATGAACGTCAGCGGCAGCGAGACGAACTGCGAGATCCCGATCAGCGCCTCCTGCTGCCGGGTGAGCAGCGCGACCGCGTTCGACAGTGAACCGAACGCGAGCCCGACCAGCACCGACGCGAGGATCGTGACCAGGTAGCCGCCGATCCCACCGTCGTACCGCGCACCGGCGGCGAACCCGATCGCGAACACCAGCACGGTCTGGATGAACGTGGTCGTCGCGTTGCTGAGCAGCTGCCCCGTCATCAGCCCGCCGCGGCTGACCGGCGACGCCAGCATCCGGTCCATCACGCCGCGCTCCATGTCCTGCACGAACGACGTACCGCTCCAGCCACTCGTCATCAGCGCGGTCATCATCACGATCCCCGGGGTCAGGAAGGCGATGTACGACGAGTCGCCGAAGCCCTGGATCCGCACGACCCCCTGGAACAGCTGCCCGAACAGCAGCAGCCAGATCGCGGGTTGCACCAACGTGAACGCGATCAACGCCGGCTGCCGGTACGACGCCCGCGTCCAGCGCCCGAGGATGAGTCCGGTGTGCGCGATCATGCCGCCTCCTCCGCAACCTTGAAGGAGCGGCCGGTGTGCTGCAGGTACACGTCGTCCAGCGATGGCCGCGACATCGTGACCGCGATCACCGGAACCGCCTTGTCCTCCAGCACTCCGAGCACCGCGGGTACGGCGGTGGCGCCGCGATCGACCCGGGCTCGCAAAGTGTTGCCCTCGACAACGATCTTGCCGACCCCGGGCAACTGGGCGAGCAGGGTCCGGACGTCGCCGTCGGTGTCCGGGTCGACGAGTTCGACCTGCACCGAGTCGCCGCGCAGCGCGGACTTCAGTGCGTCGGGGGTGCCCTCGGCAACGATCTTGCCGTGGTCGACGATCGCGAGCTGACCGGCGAGCCGATCCGCCTCTTCCAGGTAGTGCGTGGTGAGCAGGACCGTCAGGCCTTCCTGCCCCGACAGCCGCAGTACTTCGTTCCACAGGTCGGCGCGTGCTTCCGGGTCGAGACCTGTGGTGGGCTCGTCGAGGAACAGCACCTTGGGGCGATGCACCAGTCCGAGCGCGACGTCGAGTTTGCGCCGCATGCCGCCGGAGTACGTCCGCGCCGGCCGATCGGCATGCTCGGCCAGGCCGAACCGCTCCAGAAGTTCGCGAGCGCGTTGCACCGCCTGCGACCGGGACAGGCCGAAGATCCGGCCGCTGAGTACGAGGTTCTCCAGGCCGGTGGCCATCGGGTCGGAGCTGGATTTCTGCGGAACGTAGCCGATCGCGTGCCGGACGCGGTCCTGTTCGCGAATCACGTCGTACCCGGCGACCTTGGCGCTGCCGGAGTCGGCGCGGGACAGTGTGGTGAGGATCTTGACGGTGGTGGACTTGCCGGCACCGTTCGGCCCGAGCAGGCCGAGGACGACGCCCTCGGCCACGCTGACGGTCAGGCCGTCGAGCGCGCGGAGCGGTGGATTCTTGCGGCCGGCCGGGTACGTCTTGACCAGGTCGGTCGCCTCGATGGCATGCGTGGACATCAGTGGACTCCCTTTGCGCGGGAGCCGGTCGGAAGGCTGGCCTATCCTGATGGTTGCGCCTTGGGCGCCAGGTCTTCGGACCGACTCGAGGAACTGCGGCCCTTGGCCCTGGTGTTGCCGCACCGTGGGTCGAGGGCCGTCTTTCTCTTACTGTGCTTTCTTACTGGGCTTCCGGCGGAATCGCCTGCATCCAGGTGAACTCCTGCCCGAAGTACTTCAGTGGATCCTTCAGCTGCTCGGCCGGGCTGATGCCCTCGGTCAGGTAGACGTTCCAGGCCTTGCGCCAGAACTCGGCGCCGCCGAGCGTGTCCGTCCGGATCTCCTCCACGAGTTGATGGACGTACGCCGACTCCGCCCGCAGCAACGCCAGCCGGAACTCGGACTCGATCCAGAAGATCCGCGGGAACTCCGTCGCGGCCATCTGATCGTGTACCGCGGTCGTCTCCGCGATCTCCGCGTCGACGACCTTGAGCCGCTCGTCGAGGAGCTCGACGGCACGGTCGGGGTGCAGACCGGGGAGGTACGCGAGCCCGGCCTCCAACGGGTGGAACTCGCGCGACGGCGTACCGACCAGCTCGGCGAGCCAGTCGTTGAACTCGGCGTGCCCGGTCTCGGTGATCCGGTAGACGGTCCGCTCCGGCCGGTTGCCCTCGCGGACCGTCTCGAGCGCCTCGATGAAGCCGTGCTTCTGCAGCGCTGCGACGACCGAGTACAGCGAGCCGTAGTTGACCTTGATGCTCTGGTCCTTGCCGCGGGCCCGGAGCGTCGTGGAGATCTCGTAGGGGTGCATCGGCCGCTCACTCAGACTCCCGAGCACCGCGAACGCCAGCGGATTGCCGACCTTGCGCCTAGAGGGCATCTGAGGACTCTCCGCCTACTGTGCGGCGCTGCTCGCTACGGCGCAGAGTCCTCAGATGCCCTCTAGCCATGACCCCTCCTCGATTTCGATTACTCGAAATCGAGTATTAGTTCACGGGTATCCGATGTCAAGTATTCAGCCAGGCGAACGCCCGGGCCGGGAGGCTGCGGACCCGGAGCGAGGCGAGCGCGCGGTACGCCGGCTCCTCGACGTACTTCGTCAGCAGCCAGGCCAGCCCGATCACGCCGACCGCCGCGCCGGTGATCTGCACGAACCGGTCCGCGCCGAGCTGCATCAGCCGGTACGCGATCAGGTAGCCGATCACCTGGTTCAGCAGGTACAGCCCGAACGAGATCCGGGCGAGGAAGTGGATCGGCCGCCGGAACCGGGCGAACACCGTCCAGTCCGGGCCGCGCGCGGCCAGCGCGACGATCACCAGCAGCGCGCCGATACCGAGCGACGACGGTAGGTCCGAGGTGTGCGCGTGCTGCGCGAAGACGGTCGCGACGATCAGGGCGCCGAGATGGACGACACCGATCCGGCGCTGCGACCACAGCCAGATCGCGATGCCGACCGCGAACAGCTGCAGCCGGTGCAGGCCGAGACCGTTCCAGGTCTGGATCACCCAGATCGGGCTGTGGCCGATCCGGTCGTGCCACTGCAGCGCGACCGGCGCGAGGATCATGATCCAGAGCAGCGTGGTGATCCGCTGGCCGAGGCCGCGGGGCCAGAGCAGCGCCGCGGCGGCGAACGCCATCAGCTGCAGCGGGAGCGTCCAGTACGAGCCGTCGATGAGCTGCACGGTCGGGTCGAACGAGGCGGCCAGTGTCAGGTTGCCCCAGAGGTCATGCCGGGTCGGCAGGATCCAGTTGCTCGGGCCGAAGCGCACCAGGACGAGGTACGTGAACATGACCGCGATCAGGTACGGCGGGAGCACCCGGCAGACCCGTCGCCACAACCAGCGGTGCGTCGAGCCTCTCCGGATCGTCACGCAGACGAAGTACGCGCTGATCACGAGCAGGATGCTGGCGCCGACCTGGAACGGGTACTTGCCGAGCGGCGCCCCGAGCTCGGGGTGCAGGAACGGACCCATGTACGTCGTGTGCGTGAACATCACCGCGAGTACGGCGACTACTCGCACCACGTCCCAGCTCAGCCTGCGGGCGGGTTTCTCCGGGCGGGAGTCCGGCGTCGTCAAACTCACTCCATCTACGCATCGCTCGCCGATCGTCTCGGCCGTTACCCCCTCGTGACCTTAGGCAGAGCAGGGGGTGGCGATGCAAATCCGCCAGGTGATGTCTTGATCACATCAGCCGGCAGTTTGGAACGTCCGGCGGTAGTCCTGCGGCGGTACGCCGACCACGCGGCGGAAGTGGTGCCGCAGCAGCGCGGCGGTGCCGAACCCGGACTCGGAGGCGATCTGCTCGATCCCCATCCGGGTCTGCTCGAGCAGCGTCCGGGCGCGCAGGACGCGCTGGGTGGTGACCCATTTGAGCGGCGTCGTACCGGTCTCGGCGACGAAGCGGCGGGCGAAGGTGCGCTCGGACATCTGGGCGCGCCGGGCCAGCGCAGGCACCGTGTGCTCGATGGCCAGGTTGTCGACCATCCAGTCCAGGACCGGCTGCAGGCTCTCACTGGACGACTCGGGCACCGGCACCTCGACGTACTGCCGTTGGCCGCCGTCGCGCTGGGGCGGGACGACCATCCGGCGGGCGATCCGGGTCGCGACCGCGCTGCCGAGCTCGCGGCGGACCAGGTGCAGGCAGGCGTCGATCCCGGCCGCGGTACCGGCGCTGGTGATGATGTCGCCGTCGTCGACGAACAGCACGTCCGGGTCGAGTTTCACGGTCGGGAACTGCTGGGTGAACTTGTCGGCGTACCGCCAGTGGGTGGTGCAGCAGCGCCCGTCGAGCAGGCCGGCGGCACCGAGCACGAAGGCGCCGGAGCAGACCGTGAGCAGGATCGCGCCGCGGGCGTTCGCCTTCCGCAACGCGTCCAGGACCCGCTCGTCGTACGCGTGCCGCCAAGTGGTGGCCGGGATGCCGATCAGGTCGGCGTCTTCGAGCTCCTCGAGCCCGTACGGCGCGATCACCTGGGAGTGCGTGCTGGTCTCCATCGGGACGCCGGGCGTGGTCGAGCACACCTTGAAGTCGAACGGCGGCACACCGTCGTCGGTGCGGTCGAGCCCGAAGACCTCGGCCAGCACCCCGAACTCGAACAGGGCGACGTCCTCCATCAGGACGACAGCGATCTTCTGGAGCATCTGATCAGTATGGCAGGAATTTGTGCATGTATGTCAATAGTGCCACTGGTGGCAGAATATGATTGGTAGAAGTATTACTGCCATGACCGGATACATTCTTCTCGTAGTCATCGCGCTGGCCGTGATCGCGGCCCTGGAGATCAGCAACAGGCGCCACTCGACCGGTCCGGCCGCCGGACCGCGCGGCACCTGGGCGGACGACGACCGCGATCTGGCCCGGACCAAGCTCGACCTGCTCGCCCTCGGCGGTGCGGCCAAGCCCTTCAACCACAAGCCCGCTTCGACGACCGGGACCGTGCACGCCATCCGCACCGCCCGGCTGTTCACCGACCACGGCCGTCACGCGGCCTGATCGAGTGTTCTGCGCCAACTGGGGGCGGTCGCGTTCGTGACCGCCCGCAGCGCGCCTTCCACCGGGCCGTAGCGGAAGCTGTTCAGCCAGATGTGGCTCAGGATCAGTTGGACGACGAAGATCCCGACCGCGAGGCCCAGCGTCTCCAGTGGAGACACCTGACCCACCAGTCCGAATCCGACGCCGGTGAAGATCAGTACGGTCGCCACCGACTGGCCGATGTAGTTCGACAGCGCCATCCGGCCGGCGGGGGCGAGCAGGCGGCGGATGTCTTCCCCTCGGTCGGTGTGCATGAACCTCAGCAGCGTCGCGCCGTACGCGGCCGCGAGGAACGGCGCTGTCATCACACTCATCAGCACCGACCTGGTGTCGCCGTTGCCGCCGGACGCGTAGACGATGCCGCCGGTGATACCGATCGCGAAGCCGACCAGTTGGATGAGTCGCAGCATCGCGTCGGAGCCGTCGACGTACTGCAGCAGCCGCCGTCGGCCGGCGACCATGCCGACCAGGAACGCGGCCAGCGTCGTCGGTCCCTGGACAGTCAGCAGCGAGAGTCCGTACGTCGGGAGCGCGCGAACGTGCTCGCCGATCACATCGCTGAACGAGCCCGCCAGATTCGCCGTCGTCTCCTGCGCCGCGGCGACGGCCGTCGGCGGGTCCAGGATCGCGGCCGAATCCACGAACAGCGCTGCGATCCCGAGGGTGACGAAGAGGTACGCGTAGATCAGGCCGGCCACGATGAGCGCCGTACGGTCCTTCACCCGGCGCATGCCCAGCAGGACCAGGCCGATGATGGCGTAGACGCTGAGGATGTCGCCGGTGATCAGGAAGACGCCGTGCAGGGCACCGAGCACGAACAGGCCGCCGAGCCGCCGCAGCATCCGCGGCTTGAACGCGGCACCGGCACGCTGCGCCGCCTGCATCTGCAGCTGGAAGCTGTACCCGAACAGGAACGAGAACAGCAGATAGAACTTCATGTCCACGAAGGCCGACGAGACCCAGTGCACCGAGTGGTCGAGCCAGGAGTCGTACGCCGGATCCTGCGCGACGTGGATCGGGAAACCCGAGGCGGCGAAGGTGATGTTGACGATCAAGATGCCCAGCAGGGCGAAACCACGCAGCGCGTCGATGTCCTGAATACGCGTCCGATCCAGTACCTGGCCCATGCGCTCCAGCACATCAGCGCAGCGCTCCGCGCACAGTCGTAAAAACCCCTCCAGATGGGGTGGAGTTTCATCTACCCTCTGGGCTGTGGGTGACTATTTGGATGTCAATCGGGCCAACTGGGACGAGCGGGTACCGGCGCATGTCGCGTCACCGGATTACCACGTCGACGAGTTCCTGAGCGACCCGTCGTACCTCAGTGGGGTGGTGCGGTTCGACCGGCCGCGGCTCGGGGACATCACCGGGTTGCGCGGTGTGCATCTGCAGTGCCACATCGGCACCGACTCCGTGTCGCTGGCGCGGCTCGGGGCGCGGATGAGTGCGCTGGACTTCTCGGCGCCGGCGATCGAGCAGGCCCGGTCGCTCGCGGAACGGCTCGGGTTGTCGATGGACTTCCACGTCGCCGACGCGTACGACGCGGTGGAGGTGCTGGGCGCGGCGTCGTACGACTTCGTCTACACCGGGATCGGGGCGCTGTGCTGGCTGCCGGACATCCAGCGGTGGGCCGACGTGGTCGCCGGGTTGCTGAAGCCGGGCGGGCGGCTGTTCGTCCGCGAGGGGCACCCGATGCTGTGGGCGCTCGACGCGGGTGACGAGGTCGCCGAGGTGCGGTACTCGTACTTCGAGACCGCTGAGCCGCTCGTGTACGACGAAGGTGGCACGTACGTCGACACGGACATCGAGTTCGAGGCGACCACGACGCACGAGTGGAACCACGGGCTCGGCGAGATCATCACGGCCCTCCAGAAGTCAGGCTTTGTGTTCGACTCCCTCACCGAGCACGACAGTGCCCCGTGGAACGCCCTCCCCGGTCTGATGACCGAGGACGCCGAGGGTGAGTGGCGCCTGACCGAGAAGCCCAGTCGCCTGGCCGCCACCTACACCCTGCAGGCGCACAAACCAGCTCAGTGAGCCCGGCGCTGCTGCACCTTCTGCACCGCCTGCTTGATCTTCTGCTGGTTCTCCGGCTTGCTCAGCTCCCGCTGCGCAACCTGCACCAACTTGGCGACCACGGCGCCTTTCACCAACGTCTTGACAAACCCCATCAGGGCCTCCTCAGCTCTTGCCCAAAAACCTACCCGCCCCCACAACCACCCACCATGGGTAATCCACCGGACCGTCCCCTCAGGCCATATCCGAGTACGCCAGGTATCTCCCGCACCCCAAACACCTGAACAGGTACCCGGTCGCCTCTCCGTCGGCGGTCAGCTGACGCACGTACTCCTCACACCTCTCCACTGACCAATACGCCCGGTTCTCGTCAACCAACATCTCCACCGCCTCCGGGTGCCGCTTAAGCACGTCGTACCCAACCCGCCCGAGATACGCCGCCGCGTCGGCGCAGTGGTAGAGCCAGCGCTCCTGCTGCCAGCCGTGGAACCCGGGCGTCCGCGTCGTCACCTCGTCGACGACAGCGCCCGGCACATCCCGCGGTACGCCGTAGTCGTCGGTGAAGTGCGCCTCGAAGCGCGCGGCCGCTGAGCCGTCGGCGATGCACCACGGGCACAGCTCGTCGACGACCCGTTCCTTCGCGAAGACCGGGCCGACGTACAAGTAGCCGCGGGCCTGCCCGCAGGCCCGGCATTGACCCTCGCTCGGGGTGATCTCGCCGGTCGCGAGGGGGTCGGGGTGATAGCGGAAGGTGGGTAGGGCCGGCACGGTGTGACGGTGGGGGATGGGGGCGGATTTGGCAAGAGAGGGGAAAGCGTCGGCGGTGTCGGGCACACTGGGGTGGTGCCTGAGTTGCCTGAGGTGGAGTCGCTGGCTGCGTTCCTGCGGGAGCGGGCGGTGGGGCATGCGTTCGTGCGGGCCGACATCACCGCGATCAGCGCGTTGAAGACGTACGACCCGCCGATCTCGGCGATGGTCGGGTTGTTGATCGACGACGTGGCGCGGCACGGGAAGTTTCTGGACATCTCGGCGCAGGGCGTGCACCTGGTGATCCACCTGGCGCGGGCCGGCTGGCTGCGCTGGAAAGAGGAGCAGAACACCGGCCTGGTGCGCCCGGGGAAGGGCCCGATCGCGCTCCGGACGGTGCTCGACGACGGCTCCGGGTTCGACCTGACCGAGGCCGGCACCCAGAAGAAGCTCGCGGTGTACGTCGTCCGCGACGTCAACGAGGTGCCCGGCATCGCCCGCCTCGGCCCCGACCCGTTCACCCTCTCGCTCGACGACTTCGGCGCGATCCTGCAGAAAGCCGGCCGGGTCCAGCTCAAGGGCGTCCTGCGGAACCAGTCGGTGATCGCCGGGATCGGCAACGCCTACTCCGACGAGATCCTGCACGTCGCCAAGATGAGCCCCTTCAAACCCGCGTCGAACCTGTCGGACGACGAGCTCAAGATCCTGTACGACGCGATGCGCGAAACCCTCCAGGACGCCGTCGACCGGTCCGCCGGCCTCGCGGTCCAGGACCTGAAGGGCGAGAAGAAGTCGGGCCTGCGGGTGCACGGCAGGAAGGGCCAGAAGTGCCCGATCTGCGGCGACATCGTCCGCGAGGTCAGCTTCGCCGACTCCTCCCTGCAGTACTGCGCGACCTGCCAGACCGGCGGCAAGCCGCTGGCCGACCGCAGGATGTCGAAGCTGCTCAAGTAATCGAAGGATGCCGAGGCTGTTCAAGTAGTAGGTTCCCGCCCATGCGGAAGATCTACGTGGCAGCACACGTCTACATGATTCTCGGGCTGATCAGCGGGCTGTACTACCGCGAGCTCACCAAACTCAACGACTTCACCGGCGACTCCCAGCTCGGCGTCGTCCACACCCACATCCTGGCGTTGGGGATGCTCTTCTTCCTGATCGTGCTCGCGCTGGAGAAGCTGTTCACCCTGACCGCGGGCAAGCTGTTCGACGCGTTCTTCTGGGTCTACAACGCCGGCCTCGCGCTCACGGTCGGGATGATGCTCCTCCGCGGCACCTTGACCGTGCTGGGCCACCAGGCCGGGCCCGCGCTGGACGGGATCTCCGGTCTGGGGCACATCACGATCACCCTCGGCCTGATCTTCTTCTTCATCAACCTCGGCAAGTGCCTGCCCGCCAAGGACACGATCGAGCCGAAGGCCGAGGAGCAGGTCGAGACGAGCTAGTACTCCGTCGGGGTGAAGGTTTCGGCAGCTCGACAGGAAGTGTCGGTGGTCGGGGGTCGGCGTGAGGCGTGCGTGAGCGGGGCCGTGGCCGGCAGTGGACGTATACGTACTGTCGAGCTGCCGATGTCGGTTCCTCGAAGCCGCCTAGGTCGTCATCTGGTCGAACATGGCCTTCACGTCGGGCGTGTTCGGTGTCGACAGCAACGTCGGCGTACCGCTCGTGGTCCGGCGTGAGGTCACGGCGAACACGTACCCGAGGTTGGCGTCGATGCGGTCCTTCAGCCAGGGGCCGCCGCTCGCCCCGCCGTTCATCGAGCAGGTCAGCGCCGCGTCCGAACCGCTCCACGCGTACGTGGTGCCGTCGCAGTAGTACGGCACCTCACCGTTGTACGGCGGTTCGGCCGGCCAGCCCCAGATCCGGGTGCCCGCTTGGCTGGTCGAGTTGCCCCAGACGAGCCCGTTGCCGCCGACCGCGTCGATCAGGTTCGCGCCGTCGCGCTGCTGGAGCGTGACGAACGCCTGGTCGTGGCTGAAGTCGCTGCTGTTGATCCAGGAGTTGAACGCGCGCGCCTGGCTCCAGTTCCACAGGCCGTAGCCCGACTGGCCGTTGTAGTACGCCGGCGCGAACACGATGTTCGAGTGCCAGGCGCCGCCGTGCCCGCTGTGGACGCAGTGCCCGGCGGTGATGATCAGGTTCTTGTAGCCGTTGTTGATGGTGGACGCCGAGCACACGTAGTTCAGCCCGTTGTCGGTGAAGAACAGCTTCCCGGCCGTACTCGGGACCGCCTCGTTGGCGGCCTTGTTCCTGAGCGGTGCGACCGGCTTCGACGCGATCCCACTGGAAGTCCCTTGTTTCAAAGGCGTTCCGGCGGTTCCGGACGGCAGGTCGGCCGGGATGGCGGTCCGCAGCTTCTCAGCGGTCCAATACCCTGTCGCGTCCAGCGCACCGGCGCGGGCCTTCGCCGGCAGCGCAGGCGCCTGTACGGCGGTGGTCGCAGCGGGACCGGTAGCGGCGGCGGGGGCGGCTGTGGCTGGAGCGGCTGCTGCTGGAGTGACTACGGCTCCGGTGACCAGCAGGATTCCGGCGGCGAGCAGACGGGTGGCGGCGGTCGTTCTGCGCATGCGTGACTCCTCGATCGGGGCGGGAGATCGATCACTGCCAGTAGAGGTGAAGCGCTCTCAGAATGCAAGCGGTCACAGGTGAACGACGTACGGTGATGACGCCGAGCGGCGCCCCGCCTCCAACCGGACGCGCAGCTCGTGATCGCCGTCCGGACCGGCGACCCGCGTGACCCATCCGACGGACCGCCCGGGCTCGAGATCGTCGAACGTCCAGTACTGCTCGGTCGCGGACCATGCGGTCGGCAACGGGAGTTCGACCTCGCCGCGGACCGGCGTACGGCCGAAGTTGGTCACCACCACGGTGATCTCGTCGCGGCCCGGGTGGATCGACGCCAGCACTGTCCCGACGGGTGCGACGAGCACTCGCCGTACTCCGGTCGGGACGGGCAGCGGGACGACCCGGTCGGCCGGCATCGGGAACGGGCCGATCGTGGTCCGGGTGAGCTGCTGACCGGTCACGCCGTACCGGCGGCCGGCGAGGCGGATGTGGTGCCGACTGTCCGGCTCCACCATGCCGACGAACCGGATGGCGACATCAGCGGCGCGGCGGGCAATGAGGTGTGCCGTCGTACCTGCCGGGGTGACGTCCCAGACGCCGTCCGCGTTCGCGGTGACCGTGTCCGGCGGGACGATCCGGAGCTTGCCCTGCAACGCGACGCGGACGACCGGCGGGTCGCCCGAGTCGGGCAGCCGAACGACCAGATCAGCGCCGTCTCGACGCCAGGTCAGCGCCCGGCCGGTGTGGTCTTCGACAACATGCAGCGGCATCGTGACCAGGCCAGGCAGGCGTACTTCGTCATCCGCCGGCCGATGGGCGATCCGGAGCAGCAGGAGCTTGTGACTCCGCAGAATCGCCTCTCCCCAGGGTTGCGGCTCGAATTCCCCCGGGATCCCCTGAATCAGTGCCACCGCAGCCTCCTCCGAGCCACCGTCCGAAATCCGCCCGCCCCCGTCAATCGGTTATCCCGTCCGCAGGGCAACCGCCTTCCGAAACCGGCCAAGCGATCGTTGGACGGGTCTGCCATGCTTGGCGGCATGTTCCGGAACCAGGAGATTCCTTCCGTAGTGGTGGCCGAGCTCGACGACGACCTGCTGGCGGAGGCGTTCGTGCTCGACGTCCGCGAGCCGGACGAGTGGGACCGCGGGCACATCGACGGCGCCAACCACATCCCGCTCGGTGAGTTGCAGGAGCGCGTCGGCGAGGTGCCGGTGGACCAGAAGGTGCTCTGCGTCTGCGCGGTCGGCGGCCGCTCCGGGATGGCCACCCAGTTCCTGAACCAGCTCGGCCGGGAGGCGATCAACCTCGACGGCGGCATGCACGCCTGGCAGACCTCGGGTCGTCCGGTCAGCACGAACTGACGGAATGAGAAGAAAACCTTCCACACAGTGATCGCAGGGGTTACTTTGTCACCGGTCGGTTGACCGGCGTACACCTTCGCCTCACACGGCGGTAGCGCGCGCGGCGTCGGATAACCGCGTCCGTCCACCGTTGGGGAGGCTTTTGTGTCGCTCATCCGTCCCTTGACCACAGCGCTCGGCGTTGGTGGTCTGTTGGCCGGCGTCCTCGTCAATCCAGCGCTCGCCCGGCCCGGTACGCCGGGCATTCCGGACGCCGCGATCGCCGAGGACGGCGTACTGACGTCGCGCGTCGACGGACCCGTCGCGCCTGGCGTGAACTACACGTCCTTCGAGCGTCTTGACCCGAAGGGCTGGCAGCGCGGCGACATCCTGGACACCGACCTGGACAAGCACGGTGTGACCGTCGACCTGGTCACCAACGGCGGCAAGGTGTCCGGCGGCCAGCCACTCAGCCAGCAGCTCGCCCGCAAGGGTGCGATCGCCGGTGTGAACGGTGACTTCTTCGACATCAACGACACCACCGCCCCGCTCGGCGTCGGCGTCGAGCAGAGCGGCAAGCTGCTGAACGCCCCGGCGGCCGGCCACAACGACACCGCGGTGATCGGCAAGGACGGCCTCGGCAAGATCGCCCAGCTCTTCCTGCAGGGTACGGCGGCCGACGGCGCCACGAAGCTCGCACTGACCAACCTCAACTCGCCGGCCGTCAACAGTGGCGGCATCGGCCTCTACACCCCGGAGTGGGGCGACGCGGCCCGGACCCGGACCGTCGACGGCCTGCCGACCGTGCGCGAGGTGATCCTTCGCGACGGAGTGGTCGTCAGCTCGGCCACCACTCCGGCCACCACCCCGTTGGCCGCCGGCGAGCAGGCGCTGATCGGACGCGAGGCGGGCGCCGACGCGCTGGCCGCGTTCGCGATCGGCGACAAGGTCGACGTCGAGTACGGCCTGCGCCCGGACGCCGCCGACGTCGCGACCGCAGTCAGCGGCAACTACCAGCTCGCGAAGGACGGCAAGGTCCCGGCCACGGTGCCGGACGCCGACCTCGCGCCGCGGACCGCGATCGGGTTCGACGCCGACGGCAGCCGGATGTTCCTGCTCACCGTCGACGGCCGGGCCACCGGATCCCGCGGCCTGTCGCTGAAGGAGATGGGCGAGCTGATGATCAGCCTCGGCGCCGACGACGCCCTGAACCTGGACGGCGGCGGCTCCTCGACGATGCTCGCCCGGACGCCGGGCCAGGCCGCGCCGAAGGTCGTCAACGACCCGTCGGACGGCGGCGAGCGGCTGATCCCGAACGGTCTCGGCCTGCTGCCGGTCAAGGGTTCCGGCAAGCTCACCGGCTACCGCGTCGAGTCCACCGGTACCGCCGAGGCCGACCAGGACGCCGACCTCTCCCGCAGCTCGCGCGTCCTCACCGGACTCACCCGGGTCCTCAAGGCCACCGGGTACGACGAGACCTACGCCCCCGCCTCGGGTACGCCGCTCTGGTACGCCGGAAGTAACGTCCGCGTCGATCAGAACGGTGTGGTCACCGGCCGCAAGGCAGGCGACGCGATCGTCACCGCCACGCGCGGTGCGGCGAACGGAAGGTTCCCGATGACAGTGCTCGGTACGCCGGCCCGCCTCGCCCCGTCGAGCCGCCAGGTGTCGCTCGCGGACACGGCCGCCAAGGGCTTCTTCGAGATCGACGGGTACGACGCCGACGGCTTCTCGACCTGGATCGAGCCGCGCGACGTGAAACTCAGCTACGACGCGACGAAGGTCAAGATCGTTGCGAAGGGCAATGGGTTCGAAGCCAGTGCCCTGAGCAACGAAGCGGTGGCGACCGTGGTGACCGCGACCGTCGGCGGGCTGAGCACGCAGCTCAGCGTCACGGCCGGTCTGGCGAGCACGGTGGTCGACGAGCTCGACGATGTCACCAAGTGGGCGGCGAACGCCGTACCGGTCGGTGCGGCGACGGCGTCGCGGTCCGCCGCGGAGGGGCATGACGGTGGTCAGGCGATCGCGCTCGACTACTCGCTGACGGGCAGCACTGCCACGCGGGCGGCGTACCTGTCGCAGACCCCGCAGCAGACGATTCCGGGGCAGCCGCAGAAGCTCGGCGCCTGGGTGTACGGCGACGGCAAGGGCGCGTGGCTGCGCGCGAACGCGTACGACGCGGCCGGTGGTACGGCGCAGACGCTGAACCTCGCCGCGACGATCGACTGGACCGGCTGGAAGTACGTCGAGGCGGACATCCCGGCCGGACTCGCGATGCCGCTGCGGTTCTGGCGGATCTACGTCGTGGAGACCTCGCCGACCCGCCAGTACTCCGGACGGATCGTGATCGACGACCTGACCGTGCGCAGCGCGCCGCCGGTGACGATGGACCCGCCGGCGAAGGTGATCGACCCGATGGTGGTCACCGACGGGACCGTCCAGACCAGCGGCCGCTGGCGGTTCGCGGTGATGTCGGACGCGCAGTTCACCTCCGACGACCCGAACTCGGACTACGTGAAGCAGGCGCGCCGGACGATCCGCGAGGCCCTCGCGCAGAACCCCGACTTCCTGGTGATCAACGGCGACTTCGTCGACCGGGCGTTCGGGCCGGACATCGCGCTGGCCAAGCAGATCATCGACGAGGAAGTGGCCGGCAAGGTGCCGGTGCACTACGTGCCGGGCAACCACGAGACGTACGGGCCGGGCGACCTGTCCGAGTGGAAGAAGGTCTTCGGCGCCGCGAGCAGCACGTTCGATCACAAGGGCACCCGGTTCATCCTGCGCGACTCGTCGCTGGGGTCGCTGCGGGCCGGTGGGTTCGACCAGATCCTCGACCTGCGCAAGCAGCTCGACTCGGCCGCCACGGACAAGTCGATCAAGAACGTCGTGGTGATGGCGCATCACCCGATCGACGACCCGTCGCCGACGCAGAACTCGCAGCTCGGTGACCGCAAGGAAGCCGCGATGATCGTGAAGTGGCTCGCGGATTTCCGGGCCTCGACCGGCAAGGGTGCGGCGTACATGGCGGGGCATGCCGGGACGTTCGCGGCGACCCGCACTGACGGCGTACTGCTGCCGCTGACGGGCAACTCGGGGAAGTCGCCGGCTGCCGCTCCGGACGCGGGTGGCTTCACCGGGTGGGCGCTCGTCGGGATCGATCCGAAGGTGCCCGCGGCGGCCGCGGGCGAGCGGAACTGGTCGGCGCCGGAGCGGTCCTGGTTCCAGGTCGAGCTGCGGCCGCACGTCGATTCGCTCGAGCTGTCCGCCCCGGCGACGCTGCGCCGCGGCCAGTCCGGTCCGGCGGCGGCGACCGTCGTCCAGGAGGGCCGCCGGGTTCCGGTGGCGTTCCCGGTGTCGTCCGACTGGTTCGGTTCGCAGCAGCTGTACGTCGGTCCGGCGAAGACCGCTCCCTTCTGGGCGGTCGCGTCGTACGACCCGGCGACCGGTCAGGTCACCGCGCTGCGTCCTGGCACCGCAGAGCTGGGCGTGACCGTGAACGGGGTCTCGAAGAGCACGACGATCACGGTCAATTGGTAGGTTCAGCCGGGTGACAGACGTAGTGGTGCCGCAGCGGCTGCGGAGTGGTGATCGGGTTGCCGTTGTGGCGCCTTCCGGGCGAGTGGACGTGGCGCGGCTCGCGATCGGGCAGCGGCACCTCGAGTCCTGGGGGCTCGAGGTGGTCGTGCTGCCGGCGGTGCTCGCCGGGCACGACCGGTTCCGGTACCTGGCCGCCGACGACAAGGCACGCGCCGACGATCTGCGGAACGCCTGGCTGGACCCGCAGTTCGCCGCGGTGTTCTGCGCGCGCGGGGGGTACGGCGTCCAGCGGATGCTCGAGTACGTCGACCTCGACGAGCTGGCCGCCGTACCGAAGTGGTTTGTCGGGTTCAGCGACATCACGGCGCTGCACGAGCCGCTGAACGCGCGGGGACTGGTGACGGTCCACGGCCCGATGGCGGCCGCGGTGGAGCAGTTGGAGAACGCCGAGGGGCGTGAGCGGCTGCGGGCGTTGCTGTTCGAGCCGGAGAGCGTCACCGACCTGCTCGCACCGGTGGGTGCGCGCACCGTGGTCGACGGGGTCGCCGAGGGGCCGTTGCGCGGCGGCAACCTGGCGATGCTCGCGTCCAGCGTCGGTACGCCGACCTACGCGCCGCCGGCGGGTGTCGTCGTCCTCGAGGACGTCAACGAGGAGTCGTACCGAGCCGACCGGTTGCTGACGCAGCTGCTGCGGGCCGAGTGGTTCGAGCAGGTCACCGGTGTGGTGATCGGTGACTTCAGTGATGCCGACGACGGCGTCGACGACCTCATCCGCGAGCGGCTGGAGCCACTCGGTGTACCGATGGTGGAGGGTGCGGCGATCGGACATGACGCGTTGAACCTCGCCGTACCGCTCGGACTGCCGGTACGGCTCGACGCGACCGCCGGCACCCTTACCCCAGGTGGTCACGCAGGAAGGTGAAGGCCTGCGGGTAGGCGTCGAGGCGGTTCGTGAGCTTGGCGAGGCCGTGGCCTTCGTCGGGGTACACGAGCAGCTCGCACGGTACGCCGCGCTTCGTCAGCGCGGCCGTGATCTGCTCCGCCTCGGACAGTGGGACGCGCGGGTCGTTGGCGCCGTGGATGACGAACAACGGCGCCCGGATGTCGTCGACCCGGCTGATCGGGCTCGCCGACGCCAGGAACTCGCGGTCGGTCGCCAGGTAGCCGTACTCACGCTCACGCATCGAACGCCGGTACGCCGAGGTGTTCTCCAGGAACGTCACCAGTGAGGCGATCCCGACGATGTCCACCCCGGCCGCCCACAGCTCGGGCTGGAACGCGACACCGGCCAGCACCATGTAACCGCCGTACGAACCGCCCCACAGCGCGGCCCGCTTCGGGTCGGCACCGATCGTCGGCAGCCAGGCGTTGATCGCGGCCAGGTCCTTGACCGAGTCGAGCCGCAACGCGCGGTCGTCGAGGGAGTACCAGCGCTTCCCGTAGCCGGCCGAGCCGCGGACGTTCGGTACGACGACCGTGTGTCCCTCGCCCGCCAGCGCGGAGATGATCGGGCTCCAGATCCGCAGCGCGGCACCCTCCGGACCACCGTGCACGTGGACCACGGTCGACCCCAGGTCCGCACCGGTCGGCCGGAACACGAACACCGGCACCTGCTCGCCGTCGAACGACGGCACCCGCAGACTCTCCGGATGCCGCAGCTGAGCCGGTACGTCGGGCTGGTCGGCCGGCCGGACCGCGGTCAGCTCACCACCCGGAACGAAACGGAACACCGTCGGCGGCGTCACCGGCGAGTTGTAGGTGATCGCCGCGAACGAGCCGTCGGCCGACCAGATCGGATCCGGCGTGGCCATCGACAGCGCGGCAGTACCACCAGCGGGCAGGTCGAGCGACGCGATCGCCGACCCGTCCTCCAGCCGATGCAGCGCCAGCGTCACCTCCCCGTCCTCCAGTACGCCGACCAACAGGTGCTCGCCGTTCGGTGAGGGCCACCCGGCCACGTCGCGGGCGTCGTCCACCAGCAGGTCGCTCCAGGTGCCGTTCGCCACGTCGTACCGGCGCAGGGCCATCCGGTCGCGATCGGCGTTGCTGGACACCAGGAACGCGGACGAGTCCGGCAGCCAGGCGACCGACCCCTGGTCGTTGTGTGCGTCTTCCGCGGTGAGCTCGGTGACCGCACGGCTCGAGGTCTCGACCAGCAGGAGCTGCATCGAGTTGGCCGGGGTGCTGGCCTTCGTGAGCACGACCCACTTGTCGTCGGGTGACGGGTCGACGGCCATCACCCAGCCGCCCTCGTCGTACAGGACGTTCTCGCGGCCGGTGGCCAGCTCGTGCGCGACCAGGTCGAAGTCGACACCGTTGCGGCGGTTCGTCGTGTAGAGAACCCGTCCGGCGCGCGCAGCGACCAGATGGTGGATGTACTGCGTGTCGTGCACCAGTTGGGACAGTGCGGGCAGGCCGGAGTCGGTCAGGTCCAGCAAGGAGAGCTGGCCGCGTTCGTCGCCGCCGGTGTCGTGCTCGACGACCACCTGGCTGCTGCCCGGGATGAAGCGGGCGCCGCGGCAGGTGTCACCGAGGTCGGTGAGTGCACGCCACGTCCCGTCGGGTGCGACCTCGTTGACCTGGCGGGTGCCGGTGCCGTCGTACAGCACCAGCAGCCGGCCCTCGTCGTCGACGTCGAGGGCCATGGTGGTGGGCAAGGAGAACAGCGTCGTCAGCAGCACGCTTTCATCCTCACACGGCCGGTGGGTGAATCGCCTGGGATTCACCCACCGACGAGAGGCGGTGCGTCAGCGGTCGCCGTGCCAGGAGTGCCAGAGTGCGGCGTACGCACCCTCGGCACCGACCAGCTCGTCATGGCCGCCGAGCTCGACAATCTTGCCGTCCTCGACGACCGCGATCACGTCCGCGTCGTGTGCGGTGTGCAGCCGGTGGGCGATGGCCACCACGGTCCGGCCTTCCAGCACGGTCGCCAGCGACCGCTCCAGGTGCCGGGCCGCGCGCGGGTCCATCAACGAGGTCGCCTCGTCCAGGACCAGCGTGTGCGGGTCGGCGAGCACCAGCCGGGCCAGCGCGACCTGCTGCGCCTGGGCCGGCGTCAGCGAGACCCCACCGGAGCCCACCTCGGTGTCCAGACCGCCGTCGAAGCCGGCCACCCAACCGTCGGCGTCCACCGAGCGCAGCGCCGCCCAGAGGTCGGCGTCGGTCGCGTCTTGCCGGGCCAGCCGCAGGTTGTCGCGCACACTGCCCACGAACACGTGGTGCTCCTGGTTGACCAGGGCAACATGACTGCGCACCTGCTCGGCAGACATCCGGTCCAGCGCCGCGCCACCCAAGGTGATGTCGCCGACGCGTGGCGAGTAGATGCCGGCCAGCAGCCGGCCCAGCGTGGACTTCCCGGCACCGGACGGCCCGACCAGTGCCACCCGGGCACCCGGCTCGACCGTCAGCGTCACACCGTGCAGTACGTCGCGACCCTCCAAGTACCCGAACCGTACGTCGTCCGCGAGCACCGTCCGGCCGTCCGGCTCGGCGTCACTCGTCGTCTCCTCGGTCTCCACCTCACGGACGCCGACCAGGCGGGCCAGCGACACCTGGGCCACCTGAAGCTCGTCGTACCAGCGGATCATCATGTTGACCGGCTCGACGAGCATCTGGATGTACAGCGCACCCGTGGTCAGCGCACCGACGGTGAGCCAGCCCTGGATCGCGAAACCGCCACCGATGACCAGTACGGCGGCCAGCGCCACCGTGTGGGTCATGTTGATCACCGGGAACAGGATCATCCGCAGGTACAGCGTGTACCGCTCCCAGGCGACCCATTGACCGATGCGGGTGTCACCGAGACCGATCCGGCGGCCACCGAGCCGGTGCGACTCGACGGTCCGGCCGGCGTCGACCGTCTCGGCCAGCGCCGAGGCGACCGCGGCGTACCCGGCGGCTTCGGAGCGGTACCCCGATGGTGCGCGGCGGAAGTACCAGCGGCCACCGATGATCAGGATCGGTGCCGCGATCACCACGGCCACGGCCAGCGGCGGTGCGGTGACGACCAGGGCGCCGATCAGGAGTGACGCCCAGATGATCGCGATCGTCAGCTGCGGTACGGCGTCCCGCATGGCGTGCGAGAGCCGGTCGATGTCGGTGGTGATCCGGGACAGCAGGTCACCCGTCCCGGCGCGCTCCAGCACACCCGGCGGCAGTCCGACCGCGCGGACCAGGAAGTCCTCGCGGAGGTCGGCCAGCATCTCCTCACCGAGCACCGCACCGCGCAACCGCGTCATCCGCACGAACACGGTCTGCACCGCGAGCGCGATCACGAAACCGATGACGACGTACGGGAGCTTCACGTCGGTCTTGCCCTCGGACAGCTTCTGCACCACGTTGCCGAGCAGCCAGGGACCGACCATGCCGCTCAGCGCCGCCACCGCGTTCACCAGCGTCAGCCAGAGGAACGCACGGCGGTGCCGGCGGAACAGCGTCTTCAGATAGGCACGAACGGTCGCGCCACTTGCCACCGGGAGCCGCACTACTTCCTGTGGGGCCGCCGGGTCGTACTCCGGGCGCTTCACACGGACTCCTCGAGAGTCGATTCGTCTTCACGGGTCACGACGGCGCGGTACCGCGGGTTGGTGTGCAGCAGCTCGTGGTGCGTGCCGACCGCTTCGACGCGGCCGTCCGGCACGAACACCACCCGCTCCGCGCGGTCCAGCATCAGTGGGCTGGACGTGAACACCACCGTGGTCCGGCCGGACCGCAGCAGCCGCAGACCGTCGGCGATCCGCGCTTCGGTGTGCGCGTCCACCGCACTGGTCGGCTCGTCCAGCACGAGCACCTGCGGGTCGACGTACAGCGAACGGGCCAGAGCGACCCGCTGCCGCTGACCGCCGGACAGGGATCGCCCGCGCTCGGTCAGCACCGCCTTCATCGCGTCGGACTCACCAGCGGGCAGCGTCTGCCGCAGTACGTCGAGAATGTCCTCGCACTGCGCCGCGTCCAGAGCCGTCTCCGGCGTGACCGCACCACTGGCCGGTACGTCGAACAGGTCGCGGACCGTCCCTGACAACAGCACGGGGTCCTTGTCCTGCACGAGCACGACCGTCCGCGCGGAGTCCAGCGGGAGGTCGTCCAGCGCGACGCCGTCGAGCAGCACCGACGCCTCGCCATCGGCGCTCGGGCTGTGACCACCGAGGCGGTCTGCCAGCAGACCACCGGCGTCCGGGTTGCCGGAGACCACCGCGGTGAAGCTCCCGGCCGGGACGTGCAGACCGGTGACCGGATCGAGCAGATCGCCTTCCGGCGCCTGCGCCTCCCCGGTGCCCTTGGTCTCGTCGGTCCGCTGCAGCGACAGCACGCGCGCGGCCCGGCGGGCCGACACCTTCGAGAAGATGAACGCGCTCGCCGTCTCCTCGAACGTGTGCAGCGGCACCAGCATGAACGTGATGAACCCGTACGTCGTGACGAGCTCGCCGACCGAGATCTTGCCGGACGTCACCAGGTGCACGCCGAGCCAGACCACGACCACCAGGAACACGCCGAACAGCAGCACCTGGAGGGCCGCGATCAGTGCCCACATCCGGGCGCTGCGGACCGCGCTGCTCCGGTACTGCTGGGAGGCCTCGCGGTAGCGGTCCAGGAACAGCTGCTCACCGCCGATGCCGCGCAGCACGCGCAGACCGGCGACCGTGTCGGCGGCCAGCTCGGTGGCCCGGCCGCCCTTGGCCCGCTGCTCGTCCGCGCGGCGCTCCGCGGGACCCATCAACGGGACGATCGAGAACGCCAGCACCGGCACGGCGACCAGGACCACCAGACCGAGCTCCGGTTCATAGAACATCAGGCCGACGACGACCGCGAAACAGGTCAGCAGGGCGGCGGCGAACCGGCCCAGGACCTCGACGAACCAGCCGATCTTCTCGACGTCGCCGCTGCTCACGGCGACCACCTCGCCGGCGGCGATCCGGCGGGTCAGCAGCGAGCCCAGCTCCGCTGCTTTGCGCATCAGCAGCTGCTGCAGGCGGGACGCCGTACTGATCCAGTTCGTCACCACGGCGCGGTGGAAGAACGAGTCGGCGCCGGCCTTGGCCGCACCGAAGACCAGCAATAGGGCACCGGCCAGCATCAGCTTGGGCCAGGAAAGGTCGATCGCCGCCTGCACGGCGAGACCGACGGCGACCGGAGCGGCGGCGATGCCACCGAAGAAGACGAGCCCCCAGAAGACTGCGAGGACCTGCCCGCGCAGCTGCTGGTGCTCCAGCCAGAGGATGAGTCGGAGACCGGACCGGGTGTCGGGCACACCCGGATCGGCGAACGGAATGAGGCGCAACGACATGACGTCTCACAAAGAGGCATAGAGGGATGAGAAAGGGTGCCTGACCAGGCGAATGCATCAAGCGTAGGCGCCGCCGCCGACAGTCCGTCAAACCGTTTTCAGGTCCTGTGGCGAACCTCTCGGGAATCGTTTCCGGAACCGGGTAGTACAGTCTTCAACGGGCGATCGGAAGGAGCCGGGTGGAGGAGCTGACGCGCGGGCGGCGGCTGCTGGTTCTCGGCATCTGTTGCTCCAGCTTGTTCATCGTCGGGCTGGACTCGACGATCGTGAACCTGGCGCTGCCGGCCATCCGTTCGGAGCTCGGAGCGTCGGTCGAGAAGCTGCAGTGGACGATCGATGCCTACACCCTGGTGCTGGCGAGCCTGTTGATGGTGTCCGGGTCGACAGCCGACCGGATCGGGCGGCGACGGACCTTCCAGGCCGGGCTGGTGCTTTTCGGGATCGGGTCGCTGCTGTGCGGCGTCGCGCCGACCATCGACCTGCTGATCCTGTTCCGGGTGCTGCAGGCCGTCGGCGGGTCGATGCTGAACCCGGTGGCGATGTCGATCATCACCAACACGTTCACCAACCCGCGCGAGCGTGCGCAGGCGATCGGGGTCTGGGGCGGGGTGGTCGGGCTCAGCATGGCGGTCGGGCCGGTCGTCGGCGGCACGCTGGTCGACGGGCCGGGGTGGCGGTTCATCTTCTGGATCAACGTGCCGGTGGCGGTGCTCGCCGTCCTGATGACCAGGCTGTTCGTGCCGGAGTCGCGGGCCGCCGTACCGCGGCGGATCGACCCGGTCGGGCAGGTGCTCGTCGTACTACTACTCGGTGGGCTGACCTACGGAGTCATCGAGGGCCGGTCTGCAGGGTGGGGGTCGCCACTGATCCTCGGGTGCTTCGCGGTGGCCGTGGCGGCGCTGGTGACGCTCGTGTACTACGAGGGGCGCCGGAAGGAACCGCTGCTCGATCCGCGGTTCTTCCGGAGCGCGCCGTTCTCGGGTGCCACTCTGATCGCGGTGTGCGGTTTCTCGGCGCTGTCTGGGTTCCTGTTCCTCAACTCGCTCTATCTGCAGTCGGTGCGCGGGTTCAGCGCGCTGCATGCCGGCCTGCTGACGTTGCCGATGGCTGCGATGACTGTCGTGTTCGCGCCGGTGTCCGGGTGGCTGGTCGGTCACCGTGGCCCACGAGTGCCGTTGGTCGTGGCCGGGACCATGCTGACTGCGGCAGGTCTGATCCTGTCCCGGTTGACGATCAGTACGCCGACTGTGCTGTTGCTGATCGGCTATCTGGTTTTCGGACTCGGTTTCGGCATGCTGAACGCGCCGATCACGAATGCGGCGGTCTCCGGGATGCCACGAGCCCAGGCCGGTGTCGCAGCCGCGATTGCGTCGACCAGTCGCCAGGTCGGGGCCTCACTGGGTGTCGCCGTCGTCGGTACGGTGCTGACTGCGCGGTTGGTCGGCTCTTTCGAGACGGGGTTCGTCGACGCGGCTCAGCTCTGCTGGTTCATCATCGCGGGCTGCGGACTGCTGGTACTCGTGCTGGGGCTCATCACGACCACGCAGTGGGCCCGCCGTACCGCATCCGCTGTTGCCGACGAGCTGGCGGAATCTAGGGCTGCTGGATGAGGCCGGCGCGGGTCAGGGCCTTCAGGCGGCCCTTGAGGATCTTCTGGCGGCGCTCCTCGCCGGGGAACAGTTCCAAGTAGTCCGGTCCCTTCGCGGCGAGCAGGTCGTCGTCGAGGCGGCGTACCGTGCCGGCCGGGGCGCGATGGGTCATGGCTGCCTGCACGGCTTGGCTGTCGATGCCGGTGAGCAGTTCGGTGAGCTGCTCCTCGGTGGTGACGCCGAGGCGGTGCAGGACACCGAGGATCCAGGTGTAGTGCGTCGTCTTCGCGTGCGGCGCGTCCGGGTACCGACGGGTCAGGTACGTCGTCAACGTGGCCGAGGTGAGATCCAGCGGGGCCTTGTCCGACGCGGTCGCGGCGAGCTCGCGGTACAGCCGGTCGATCTCGGTGAACTCGTTGTCGGCCAGCTCCATCAACGCCGCGGCCAGCAGGAACCGCCGGTCGAACTCCGGCTTGCGGTCCGGCGGGATGTCGAGCTTGTACCGGATGTCGTGCTCGAACTCGGCCCACGCGTGCTGGACCGCCGTCCGGACCTGGATCTCCATCACCAGGTTCTTCAGTACGGCGTACTCCGGGAGCTCGCGACGGTGCTCGTTGAGCCGGACCAAGTAGTGCTTGCTCGCGTACCCGAAGACACCCTGCGCCCGGGTGTGCGCACCCATGTCGGTGTGCTCGACGATCTCGAACTCGGCCTCGATCACCTCACACACCCGGTCTACCGCCTCGACCAGGAACGTGATCACCCGGGCCGCGACCAGGTCCGTGATCTGGTTCAGCGGATCGTCGTACTTCGGCCGGGCGGGATCGTCCGGGTGCGGTTTCGAGGCCTTGGTGAGGAACGACTCCGGGTCCTTCGCGCGGGCCGTCGCGGTCAGGTAGTTGATGCCTTCCTCTTCACCGATCAGCTCGTTGATCAGCGCCTCGAGCTTGCGCGCGCCACCGACGTACTGCTGATGCACCCGTTCGTACAACGCCCCCGCTTGCGGAACCCACTCCACCATGGGCGGAACCCTAGTGGTCCCTGAAGTGGTCTTGGCGTCGCTCGCGGTGTCTATCGGTATCTAGTGAATTCGGTAGAAAGTCGTAGACAGTCCTCGCGACACGCTCTGGTCGTTGATTGGTCAATCTACGGAAAACGCTAGACGGCCTCATACAGTGAAAGCATGGATCCGATCCGGAATCCCTATGCGCCCGGCGCCGGTCAGCGGCCGCCTGAGCTGGCCGGACGTGACACCGAGGTGCGGCAGTTCGAGGTGGTGCTCGAGCGGGTCGCGGCGGGCCGGCCGGAACGGAGCCTGGTACTCAGCGGGCTCCGGGGCGTCGGTAAGACGGTGCTGCTCAACACGCTGCGATCGCAGGCGATCAAGCGCGCGTGGGGCACCGGGAAGATCGAGGCACGGCCGGACCAGAGTGTCCGGCTGCCGATCGCGCAGGCGCTGCACACCGCGATGCGGGAGCTGGGACACCGGCACCGCGACGACGAGCGGGTCGACCAGTTCAGCGCCGTACTGAAGGCATTCGCGTTGCGGACCGCGGCGAACGACCGCAAAGGCATCCGCTGGCACCCGCCGGTCGACGTGGCGGCCGCCAAGGGGCGTGCGGACTCCGGTGACCTGGAGATGGATCTGATCGAGCTGTTCACTGACGCGGCGGACCTGGCCGGTGACCTGTCGGTCGGAGTCGGACTGTTCATCGACGAGATGCAGGACATCAGCGCGGACGACCTGTCCGCGCTGTGCGCTGCCTGCCACGAGATCTCACAGCAGAGCGCGCCGCTGGTCGTCGTCGGCGCCGGTCTGCCGCATCTGCCCGCTGTGCTCTCCGCCAGCAAGTCGTACTCCGAGCGACTGTTCCGCTACATCCGCGTCGACCGGTTGGCCCGCGACGCGTGCGACCGGGCGCTGATGATCCCGGCGGAGAGCGAAGGCGTGCAGTACGACGAGGAGGCGCTGGACGAGCTGTACGCGCAGACCGACGGCTACCCGTACTTCGTGCAGGCCTTCGCGCACTCCACCTGGGACCACGCGCCCACCACGCCCATCACCATCAAGGACGTGGCTGTCGCGGCACCCGAGGCGTCGGCCGAGCTGACGGTCGGCTTCTTCGGTTCGCGGTACGAGCGAGCCACTCCCGCGGAACGCGAGTACATGCGCGCCATGGCCGAACTGGGCATCGGCGTCGACGACGGCGCCGTTCCGACGTCCGAGGTCGCCGGCACCCTCAAGCGCAAACCCCAGTCCCTCTCCCCCGCCCGCGACGGCCTGATCAAGAAAGGCCTCGTCTTCTCCGCCGAACGCGGCACCGTAGCCTTCACCGTCCCCCACTTCGGCAAATTCCTCCGCACCCGCACCGCCTGACCTCCTCGGGCGCTACCTCGCGGATGGTGTTGAGGCTTGGCTTGGATTTGTTGGTTGGGCTTGGTTTGAAACGGGGGTTTCGGGGTTCTGTGATGACTCTGTAGGGTGAAATGCCATGACCACCCGGCGGAGCGGCCAGCGGCCCGTGACGGCTGGGCGGAAGCGGGTGGGCGGGAGGCACAGCAGGCGGAAGTCCTACAAGGGGCAGTGGTTCACGGTGACCGCCCTGGCCGTGCTGGGGACCGTTGTGGTCGCGCATCCGGATGTGGCGCATCGGGCGAGTCTCGCGGCGGAAGTGGTTGCTGGGGCCAACAGCGCCGAGCAGCGGGAAGTGCCGGACAACATCGCGGTGCCCTCGCCCAGTGCGACGCCGATGGCGACGCCGACGCAGAAGTTCACGACACCGTTGCGGCCGGCACCGACTCTGACCCGCAAGCCCAAGAGTGCGAAGCCGAACGTGCTGGTGTCGACCGGCAAGCTGGCCGTGGTGCCGGGGTTCAACAAGGCGACCGGTGTGCGCGACAAGCTGACGTACCGCGTGGAGATCGAGCAGGGCGTAACGGTGAACGGCGCCGCCGTGGCCGCCGCGATCCACCAGACGCTGACCGACCCGCGGGGCTGGCAGGCGATCCATCCGGTGAACTTCGAGCGGACGGACAGCGTCGACGCCGATCTCCGGATCATCCTGGCGACGCCGACCCTGACCGACAAGCTGTGTCTGCCCCTCGACACCGGCGGTGAGGTGTCCTGCCGCGTCGAGGACCGGGTGGTACTCAACGCGAAGCGCTGGATCTACGCGATCCCGGCGTACAACGGGAACGTGGAGATGTACCGCAGCTACCTGGTGAACCACGAGGTCGGGCACGCGCTCGGCCACGGCCACTCGACCTGCACGAAGGTGAAGACCCCCGCACCGGTGATGATGCAGCAGACGAAGGGCCTGGCCGGCTGCCTGCCGAACGCCTGGCCCACCATCAAAGCCACCTGAGAGACTGGGTACGACGGGAGGGAGCAGGCATGTCGTCACAGGACTTCCCGACGTACGGCCGGGACGATGAGCCCGAGCAGCAGCCCAGTGCGGACCAGCACCACTACGCCCCGCCGACGCCGTACGGCGGTGGCACCTACGGGTCCGGTCAACAGCCACCGGAAGCACCGGAGTACTACGCCGAGCCGCAGCGCTACGGCACGCCCCCCGGCCAGTACGGCGTCCCTCCTCAACCACAGCCACAGCAACAGCCGCACGGCCAGGGACAGATCACCGCGCCACACGCGCAGCCGCCGACCTACCGGCCCGGCACCCCGTACGGCGCCTCCGCGAGCCCCGAGCCGCACGAGCTCCCGACGTACGGCCGTGACGAACCTGCCGCACCGCGTGATCCGCGCGCCGCTCGGGTCGTCGGCCTCGCGACGGCGATCGCCGCGATCTACGGCCTGCTCGTCATCTCCGTCCAGCGGGTCTCGCTCCGCGACATCTCGCAGGCGCCCGGCTCGCCGCTCAACCATCCGCTGCGCACCGACGTGATCGACGCGGTCGGTCAGCTGCTGCTGCTCGTGGTCGGCGTGGTCGCGCTGGCGATGTGGATCCGCGACCTGCGGGCCCGGAGCCGGGCCGGTCAGCAGCCCGAGCCGGGCGAGGTGGTCGGACTGATCCTGGTCGCGGTCTCCGCGGTGCTCATCCTGGTCTGGCTGTTCATGGTGCTGTCCACGGGCCTGGGCGCCAACGACGAGTCGGTGCACCGGCTGCCGACGGCGTACGGCTGGGGTGGTTTCGGGCTGCTGGTCCTCGCCGCCGGCCTGTTCCTCGGGTACCGCGAGCTGAAGCCCGAGGTGCCGAACCCGGTCGTGCAGGGCCCGCCGGCCAAGGCTCCCTGGGAGTGAGCGCTCCTGTCGTCCTGGTGCCCGGCCTGGGTCTCGGCCCGGAGTCGTACACCAGGACGGTCGAACACCTGATCACGCCGTACCACGTGGTCACGCTGCCCGGGTACGGCGAACCCGCCGGCGCCCGTGAGGACCTGCACCCCCGTGCGCTCGCGGTGGGGCTGGCCGAGAAGATCCGCGAGCGGTCGGTGCTCGTCGGCCACTCGGCGAGCTGCCAGATCGTCGTCGAGACCGCGATCCGGTACCCCGAGTTGGCGCACGCCGTCGTCCTCGTCGCGCCGTCCGGTGACGCCCGAATGTCGAGCGTGGACCGAGCGGTGCGCTGGCTCGGGTCCGCCGTGCCCGACTCACCGAAGCTCCTCCGGGTCGTCACCCCGCAGTACGCCCGGACGACGCTGCCGACCATCGCCCGCGCCGGCGAGGCCTCCCGGCAGCACGACCTGGCGGCGGTGATCGCGCAGGTCAAAGCGCCGGTCCAGATCGTCCGCGGCCGGCACGACCTGCTGTCGACCGCCGAGTGGGTCGAGCGGCTCGCGACGCTCAGCAACGGCGAGTCCCGCACGCTCGACACCGGGGCCCACATGCCGATCGTCACCAACGGCCCGGAAGTCGCCGCTCTCATAGAACGAGCAGCCACTCTTCCCGAAGGTAGCTGACGCGTTAGAGTTGTCCCCGTCAAACCTATGCGGGAGCTCGCACCGACGTGCGCGGGCTGAGAGGGCGACAGCTGGGTCGCCGACCGCCTGAACCTGACCGGGTAATGCCGGCGTAGGGAGTGGGGTCACTCATGACCAGTACTGCTGTCCGTTCTGCGAGCACCACCGAGGCGCCGCTCGTCCTCACCACCGACGCGCCGCGGACGCTCGGGTTCTTCGACCAGTTCACGCTGTGGGGGAACTTCGGCATCTCGCTGTTCGGGCCGGTCACCGGTGCGCTGGTCGCGGCGTACACGGGCTCGCTCTGGCAGGGCCTGCTCGCGGTCGTGGTCGGCTGCGGGATCGGTGCGCTCGTCCTCGGCGGCGCGGCCGTGTTCGGCTCCCAGACCGGGGCGCCGGCGATGGCTTGTCTGCGCGGGCTGTTCGGCCGCCGCGGCTCGATCGCGCCGACCGTGCTGAACATCGCGCAGAACGTCGGCTGGGCGACGATGGAGATCATCGTGATCTCGCAGGCCGCGGTCGCGGTGACGAGTGAGCGCTGGCGCTGGGTGTTCGTCGTCCTCGCGGGAATCATCGCGACGACGATGGCGGTCCGGCCGCTCGGCAGCGTGAAGATCCTGCGGAAGTTCATGGTCTGGCTGGTCCTGGTCGCGTCGATCTACCTGTTCGTGCAGGTCCTCAGCAAGCCGGCGCATGCCTTGCCTCAGGACAACGTGTTCGGCTTCTGGCCGGCGGTCGACCTCGCTGCGGCCGGTGTCGTCTCGTTCGCCCCGCTAGCTGCCGACTACACGCGCCACTCGCGCACTAATAAGGCTGCGTTCGGCGGGTCTGCACTCGGCTACGGCCTGGCCGCGATCGGGTACTACGCCCTCGGTGTCGTCGCCGTCGCGACGCTGCAGACCAACAGCGAGGACGTGATCACCGCACTGGTCACCCTGCCGGCCGGCGCGATCGCACTGTTCGTCCTGCTGGTGGACGAGGTCGATGAGGCCTACGCGAACGTCTACTCGACCACGATGGCCGCCCACAACCTGATCGGCCACATCGACCGGCGGTGGATCTCGGTCGCGATCGGCATCATCGCCACCGGCATCGCACTGTTCATTGACCTGGGCAACTACACGCAGTTCCTTTACCTGATCGGCTCGGTCTTCATCCCGTTGTTCGCGGTCGCGATCGCGGACTTCTTCATCGTGAGCAAGATGAACTGGGACGTCTCCGATACGGCGAAGTTCCGCTGGCAACCGACCCTCGCGTGGCTGATCGGTTTCACGGCGTACCAGCTCGTCAACCCGGGCACCGTCGGCGGCTGGTCACCGTTCTGGACCGACCTTCAGCAAAGACTGTTCAACCACCAGCCGGTACCGACCTGGCTCGGCGCGACCTATACGTCGATCATCGTCTCGATGCTGGCCGCTGTACTTCTGGGCCGGATCGGTCGCCGACAGGCTGCCTGAGCAACACCAGCGCGACCGTTGGGAACACCAACACAGACAGCAACCCGGCGCAGACCAGGGCGGCGGCGGTGACCGGAGTCATCAGACCGGTGAGTACGCCGATCTGCGTCGCGGTGACGATGAACGGCAGCGATGTCGCCTGCAGCAAGGCCGTTGCGGCTGTCGCCCGGGATCCCAGCCTCCGGACCGCAAGGTACGCCGGTACTCCCCGGACCACGAGCAACGCGACCAGGAAGAGCGGGACGCGAACCAGCGCGGCCGGGTCGTCGAGCAGACCGCGAAGATCGAGACGCAGTCCGCTGGTCACGAAGAACACCGGAATCAGGAAGCCGTAGCCCAACGCCTCCAACTTGATCCGGAAACGTGGATGCGACTCGGCGTCGCGATCCACCAGACCGATCACCGCACCGGCCAGGAACGCGCCGAGGATCGTCTCCAGTCCGAACTGCTCGGCCAGCACCACGAAGGCGACCAGCAGCGCCACCGCGGCCCGGACCCGGATCTCCGCCGTCGTGTCCTGTAGTCGCAGCAACACTCCGCCGAGTCGCTGCGACCGTCCGGCGGTGGCGACGACCAGTCCGGTGACGACAACGAGCAATGCGAACAGTCCGACCATCACCAGCCGTTCGCCCGCGCTGCCGCCTTCGGTCGAGAACACCAGCGACAGCACCAGTACGGCGGCGAAGTCAGCAACTGACGCGGCGGCGATCGCGAACTGCCCGACGCTGCTCTCCGACTGGCCGGCATCCTTGAGCACCGGAACCACCAGCCCGAGCGAGGTCGCGGACAACGTCACTGCGAGCAGCAACGGGCTGTGCACCCACCCGGCCGCAGACAGGCCGAGTCCGGCGAGTGAACCGAGCAGCAGAGTCACGACGTACCCGAGGACCGCTAGCCGCAGTACCTGGCCGCGGAGCTTGTGTACGTCGATCTCCAGGCCGGCCAGGAACAGCAGGAAGCCGAGGCCCAGCACGGCGACGATCTGCACGGGCAGGTCGACCGCGACCAGTCCCAGTCCGTACGGCCCGACGATGATCCCGGCCACGATCTCCAGCACAACGGCAGGCACGCGGAGTCGCGGTGCGAGCCCGAGCAGCAGCGGTGCGAGCAACGCGATCACCGTGACCGCGAACAGATTGGTGAACTCAACGTGCGGCATACCGGATCAGTGCCGCCGCCGCGGCCGGACGTTACGCCTCAGCGGCGAGGAAAGCCGCGGAACGCGTCCATCAGGCCGTCGCGGGTCTCCGCGGATAGGTGCTGTGGCTCGACCTGACCGATCTCGGCGACGGTACGGCGGATCTGCTCGACGTAGATCTCGCAGCCGTCGCAGAGTTCGAGATGGTCGACGAATCGCTGCTCGGTCTCCGGGTCCAATGCATGGTCGAGGTACGCGGTGACCAGTTCGACCAGTTCGGCGCACGTCATGAGCCGGCTCCTCCGAAATAACGCTCGAGCCGGCCGCGGACGTTTACCCGAGCGCGGTGCAGCAGGACCCGCTGATTGGCCATCGAGATCTCCAGCAGGGCACATACGTCCTCGGCATCGTGGCCGTCGATGTCCCGGAGCGTCAGGACGACCTGCTGCCGGACCGGCAAGCCGTCGATCGCCGCCGCCACCGCCGCCCGGACCTCGTGTGCAAGGACCTCGGTCTCGGTGGTCGGCCAGCGCTCCGGGAACGTGCGCCACCCGCCCGGGTACTGGTCGCCGGCGCCCCGGAACCGCTTCGGGTCCATCGTCGGCCCGTGATCCGGGGCCAGGCTGGTCCACGGCACGGTGCGCTGCTCGCGGGCAGCCCGCTTCCGCGCGATGTTGACCAGGATCCGGTACACCCAGGTACGCAGTGTCGACCGGCCCTCGAAGCGCTCGATCCCTTCGAACACCGCCAGCCAGGTGTCCTGGACGACCTCCTCGGCGCTGGCCGTGGTCGACACGAACGACCGGGCCAGCCGCAGCATCGAGCCCGACCAGCCGTTCAGCAGACACGCGAACGTGTCCTCGTCCCCGGTACGCAGACCGGCGACGAGTACGTCGTCCGTCGGCACCACCACCCCCACAGGCCGACGGTACAACAGCGTGGTCAGCGGTACTCCGGGTTCTCGAAGTCGAATCGGCAGCCCGCATCCCACTCCGACCGCTGGTTGCCGTACGCCGGGATCCCGCCGGAATCCTTCATCATCCGGGCGAGATGCAGCAGGTTCCAGGTCATGAAGGTGGTGTTCCGGTTGGTGAAGTCGTTCTCCGGCCCACCCGATCCGGCATCCAGGTACGACGGCCCGGGTCCGGCCGCGCCGATCCAGCCGGCATCGGCCTGGGGCGGGATCGCGTAGCCGAGGTGCTGCAGCGAGTAGAGGACGTTCATCGCGCAGTGCTTCACCCCGTCCTCGTTCCCGGTGATCAGGCAGCCGCCGACGCGTCCGTAGTACGCGTACTGGCCGTGCTCGTTGAGAACCGACGAGTTGCCGTACAAGCGCTCGATCACCCGCTTGGTCACCGAGCTGTTGTCGCCCAGCCAGATCGGCCCGGCGATCACCAGGATGTCGGCCGCGAGCACCTGCTCCTGGATCGCGGGCCACGCGTCGACCGCCCAGCCGTGCTCGGTCATGTCCGGCCAGACCCCGGTCGCGATGTCGTGATCGACGGCCCGGATCACGTCGACCTGGACACCCTGTTTCTCCAGGATCTTCCGGCTGATGTCGACCAGGCCCTCGGTGTTGCTGACGGCGGGCGAGCGTTTCAGCGTGCAGTTGACGAACAGTGCGCGAAGGTCGGCGTACTCGGTCATCGGTGGCTCCTAAAGCAGTTCCGCGTCCTGCTCGATGCAGAGCAGGGCTGGTCCGGTGGCGGCGAACAGTTCGGTCATCGCGGCGTCCAGGTCCGCGCGTCGGGTGACCCGCAGGCCGGTCGCGCCGCAGAGTTCGGCGTACGACGCCCAGTCGGGGTTGTGCAGGGTCGTGTGCCAGACCGGGTAGTCGGCGGCGAGTTGTTCCTTGCTGATCTTGCCGAGCGAGTGGTTGTCGAGCAGGACGTGCTTGATCCCGATGCCGTACTTGACCGCGGTGGTGAGTTCGGCGGCGTACTGCCCGAAGCCGCCGTCGCCGGTGACCGCGACGATCGGCCGGCCGGGTGCGGCGGCCCAGGCGCCGAGTGCCGCCGGGTACCCGAAGCCGATCGACCCGAGGTAGCCGGACATCAGCACCGGTTGGCCCTTCGACTCCAGGTACCGGCCGAGCGAGTACGCATGGTTGCCGACGTCAACGGTCACGACGGCGTCCGCGGGCAGGTGCCTGGACAGCGCGTCGAAGATCGCGGCCGCCGACACGCCCTTGCCGCGATCGTCGGCGACCCGGCGCTTCTTCTCCGCCCGCCAGATCGCCCAGCGTTCGGCGAGGTCCGGCCGCTGGTCCTCGGCCTTGGTGTCGGCGAGCATCCTGGTGAGCGTGGCCAGCGCCAGTTGGGAGTCGCCCAGCACGTCCACGGCGACCGGGTCGAAGCGGCCGATGGCGGCGTGGTCGTCGTCGATCTGGACGATCGGCTTGTACGCCGCGATGCCGGTGTGGTTCGAGAACGAAGCGCCGACCACGATCAGCAGATCCGACTCGTTCATCAGCCAGCTCGCCACCGGCGTACCGCTGCGGCCGAGTACTCCGGCGCCGAGCGGATGAGTGTCCGGCACCAGCCCTTTGGCCTTGAACGTGGTCAGCACGGGTGCATTGAGACGCTCGGCCAGCTCGCGGACCTCGGTCTCGGCGCGGCGAGCACCGTGGCCGACGATCAGGACCGGCCGGCGGGCGTCGTGGATCATCGCGGCGGCCCGCGCCAGGGTGCCCTTGTCCGGCCGGATGAGACGCGGTGACAGCCGTCCGCCCGGGCGCGTGGCCGGTGCGTCGGACGGCTGGACCTGGACCTCGTCGGGCAGCACCAGGTGCGCGACGCCACGGCCGTCGATCGCGTGCTTGACCGCGAGCGCGGCCAGCTCGGCGTGATCACTGCCCGCGTGCACCGACGTACTCGAGACCGCGACGTCGCTGAAGACCGCGGTCAGATCGAGATCCTGGAACGCACCGCGGCCGCGCCACTTCGACGGCACCTGTCCGGAGACCGCGATCACGGGCGAGCCGTCGAGCTTGGCGTCGTACAGACCCGTGAGCAGGTTGGTCGACCCCGGGCCCGCGATCGCGAAGCACACGGCCGGCCGGCCCGTCAGCTTGCCGTAGGCGCTGGCCGCGAACGCTGCGGCGCCCTCGTGGCGGATCCCGATGTAGGTGAGTTCGCCGCGGTCCTCGGCGCGCCGCATCGCGTCGGCGAACCCGAGGTTCGAGTGCCCGACCATGCCGAAGACGTGCGTGATCCCGTGCGCCACCAACGTCTCGACCAGCACGTCCGCGACGGTCCGTACCTGCGTCGGCAGTTCCGGAAGCCGTACGTAGACGCCGTCGGCGCGCTCGTCCACGTCGTACGACGGAACGCCGTCGGAGAACCCCTCCGGTGGCTGACCGGTGATCGGGTCGTAGTCGTACCCGTGCCACGGACAGCGCAGCAGCCCCTTCTCGATCGAGCCCTCACCGAGCGGACCGCCCTGATGCGGACACTTGTTCTCCAGTGCGCCGAGTCGCGCCCCACAACGCGCCATCGCGATACTCCGACCGTCCACAGTGACGCTGCGGACCCGCCCTTCCGCCGGTACGTCGATGTCGTTCACCCGATGCCAATTCGCTGACATGTAACGTCTCCCGCCCCTCGCGACACAGACCGTCCAACAGATCAGTGCCGGCCACCGATCAGGCGTTACAGGAAGAGGGGCCACCATGGACGCACGTTCGCTCGCCGTAACCCGCCGATCCCTGCACGGCGTCGCCGAACTGCTGCTGGCCGGACCGCAGCACCGTCAAGGCCGCGGTATCAGGCTGCGCGTCGTACCCGGCGGCTTCGGCACCTTGGACGGCACGCTGCGGGTCGCCGGCGACTCGTTGGTCTCGCCGACGGTCTCGGTGCGGCTGACCGGCACGTACGCCGAACTCGCCGCGGCCGTCGGTGTCGAGGCGAGCCGACTCGACGACGAGTACTCCGGTGGTCCGAAGATCGCGCCGGACGACCACCTGGAGATCGAACCGGCGGCCACCCGGCTGCTCGAGGATGCCTTCGCCCGCGGTGACGCCGCGCTCCGGGACCTCGCGCCGGGTGAGACCCCGACGCTCTGGCCCGAGCACTTCGACGTCGGAGTCAGCATCGACAAGGTCAACTACGGCGTCTCACCGGGCGACGACCACCTGCCCGAGCCCTACGCGTACGTCGGGCTGCCGACGCCGCGGAGCGGTGAATTCTGGAACGCCTCGTTCGGCGCCGTGCGGCCGCTGTCCGAACTGGCCGAGCTCTCCGGCATCCGTGAGTTCTTCGGCACCGCGAGATCCCTGCTGGACAACTGACCCGGGGGTACCGGAATACTGACAGCATGCTGAATTCCGCACTGCGTAGCCGGGCCGAATATGCGGAACTCGGGGCCGACGGCCTGGCCGCGCGTACGACGCCGGAGCGGGACGCGCTGATCGTCAAGGCCGTCGAGGAGCTGCTCGCCGACCGGGAGACGGTGCTCGACCTCTGCTGCGGGTACGGCCGGGTCGCGCTGCCGCTGCGGCGGGCGGGCAAGGTCGTCCGTGCGCTGGATATCTCGCCGAACCTGATCGAGGCCGGCCGCGCCCGGGCCGCGGAGGACGAGCTCGCGGTCGACTGGGCGATCGGTTCGATGACCGACCTGCCGTACAAGTGGGACTCGTTCGACGCGGTGATCTGCCTGTGGACGGCGTTCCACGAGCTGTTCGCCGAGGACGAGCAGATCTCCACGATCTGCGAGATCTCCCGGGTGCTGAAGCCGGGCGGGATCGCGATCATCGAGGGCCCGGCCTGGGGACCGGCGACGGCCGCCGAGATCGCCAACGGCCTGCGGCAGGGACCCGAGCACCGGATCGTCACCACCGAGCACGCCGACGACACCAGCAGCGTGCATTTCATCCACGACGAGATCAGCTACGGACGGCTCTGCGCGGCCGCCGGAATCGACGACTACAAGGTCTACAAACGGGATTGGGGCGGTCGCCGCCGGCTGATCCTGGAGATCCACCAACCGTCGAATGACTGACGCGTCAGGAAATTCCGTCGCCCGCGCCGCCTGACCGGAAACAAGAAGCAGATCCCCACTCCACATTGGGGATCTGCTCCTTTGTGTATTCAGTCTAAATCCATTCCGGACGATTCCGGAAAACTCAGCTTTTTGCTTCGAGATTCAGCAAGAAGCGTTTCGCGTCGAGCCCACCGGCGTACCCCGTGAGGGCGCCGCTCGCGCCGACCACCCGGTGGCACGGCAGCACGACGCACACCGGGTTCGCCCCGAGGGCCGTCCCGACCGCGCGGGACGCCTTGGGTTTCGCGATGTCGGAGGCGACCGCGCCGTACGTCGTCGTGGCGCCGTAGCTGGTGTGGCTCGGGAGATCATTCAGGACCAACCGCTGGAACGGTGTCGCCAGCGTCAGGTCCACCTCGACGTCGAAGGCCCGGCGCTCGCCGGTCAGGTACTCGTCAAGTTGGCGGCGCAGGTCGTCCAGTGGGCGGGCCTGCCGCAGTACTCGCGGGGAGATCGCGCGGGCGAGCCGGTTGGTCATCGTCTCCTCGTCGCCGAAGGAGCTGGCCACCACCCGGCCGTGCGTGATCGCGAGCAGCAGGGTCCCGATCGGGGTGTCGTGCAGGGTGTAGGCGACGTCCGCCGCCGGGAGGATCGGTGGTTTCGGGTCGGGTGTGCTGAGCCGGGTCAGCCGGCTCTCGAGATCAGTCATCGTGTACTCCGAGTTTCGTGCGCAGGGTCGACAGCGCGTCGCTGACGAGCCGGCGCGACGCGGCGGGCGTGGTGTCCAGAGCGGCGGCCACGCCGTGGTGGTCCAGGTCGCCGACGTACTTGAGCGTGATCGCGAAGCGTTGCCGCTCCGGGAGTTGGTTGACCGCCTGCCACAGGTCGGGGTCCGGCCAGTCCGCGGCGTCCGGGCCCTCGACCGCGACCGGCGGCGCCTCGTCCAGGGGGCGCTGCGGTTTCCGCGCCCGGTAGACGTCGGTCGCGCACCGGGAGGTGATGGTGAGCAGCCAGCCGCGCAGGTTCTTCGCCGACGTCAGTGCCGGGTACGCCGCATACGCCTTCTCCCAGGCGCGTTGCGCGACGTCGTCGCCGTCCACCGGTCCGGCCAGCGCGCGCGCCAGCCGGCCCACGTCCCGCCAGTGCGCGTCGATCAGCGCCTGGAACGGCGGCAGTACGACCTTCTCCCGAGCCATCACGTAAGTAGAACGCATCACCGGTGGAGCGTGTGAGTCCGCATCACGAGATTGTCCACTTAGTTGGTAGACATTGATGCGAAGATATCTGACATGACGACGACCTTCCTCACCCGCCGTCGCGTCATCGATCTCCTGCGGACGGCGAGCGCCACCTGTCGGTGAGCCCTGTCCTCGTACTGCGCGTGGCTGTCCCGCTTCGCACTTCATGAGGCCTCTGCCTCTGTCTTCCGCCCGGTCACTGCTGCCGGTCGTCCCTGCCCCGATTCCGAGGGAGAGACATGTCTTTGCCTGCCCTGAACCGTCCTGCCCTGTCCGTCGTCCCCGACCATGCCCAGGAGCGGGTGGTGGACGCCGACGTCTACCGCACCGTCTTCCGTCGCCACGCCGCCGGTGTCGTGGTGATCACCGCGGACGCCGGTCACGGCCCGGTCGGATTCACCGCCACCTCACTCGTCTCGATCAGCCTGCTGCCGCCACTGGTCTCGTTCGCGATCGCGACCAGCGCCTCCAGCTGGCCGACCGTGAGTACGGCGTCCAGCGTGGTGATCAACTTCCTGTCCGCCGACCAGCACGGGATCGCCGGCCGGTTCGCGACCAGCGGGATCGATCGGTTCGCCGAGCCGACCCGATGGTCCCGACTCGACTCCGGCGAGCCCGTCCTCGACGACGCCCCGAGCTACCTGCGCGCGCACGTCGAGCACCGCTTCGCCGTCGGCGACCACTACCTGGTCGTCGCCCGCCTCGCCACCCATACCGAACGCCGTGAACACGAGCCGCTCCTCTACCACGACGGCCGTTACGCCACCGCCACCCCGAAAGCACACCATGCCTGAGATCCGTAAGTTCGCCGTCCTGACCGCTGCCCTCGCCGCCTTGTCCACAGTGGCCCTGCTGACCGGCTGCGGCGGTGATGCCAACGCCGGTGGCGACGCCGCCGCGAAGCTCTCGCTCGACGCGCCGCTGCCGACCACCGTCCCGGCCGGCGCCAAGATCGTGGTCGGTGACCCCGCCACCGAGGTCGCGCTGAAGCTCTCCGGTCAGTACGACGCGGTGTCGAAGTACGTCCAGTTCGCCAACCTGAGTGGCGGTCCGCAGACCACCGAGGCGTTCCGGGCGCATGCCCTCGACCTCGGTTCGGTCGCCGAGATCCCACCGATCAACGCGACCTGGACCGGGCTGCACGTGAAGATCGTCGCCTCCAAGTTCCGGCAGGACGCGATCAAGCACCCGATCTACAAGCTCGGGGTCGCGCCCGGGGTATCGGTGTCGACGCTCGGCGACCTGCGCGGCAAGAAGATCGCGTACAGCCCGGGTCAGGCGCAGGGCGCGCTGATCCTCAAGGTGCTGAAGAAGGCCGGGTTGACCAAGGAGGACGTGAAGCTGATCGAGCTGCCGAGCACCGGCGACGTGTACTCGAACGCGCTCTCCTCGAAGCAGGTCGACGTCGCCCCGATCGGCGGCGTCCAGATCAAGCGGTACCTGGCCAAGTACGGCAAGGACGGCGCGAGCGTGATCGACCACGGCCTGCGCGACGACGCCGGTCACCTCTACGGGCCGGTCGAGTCGCTGGAGGACCCGGGCAAGGCGGCCGCGATCCGCGCGTACGTCGCCGCCTGGGGGATCGCGCAGAACTGGATCGACAAGCACCCCAAGGAGTGGATCGCGGGGTACTACGTGAAGGACCAAGGCCTCAGCGAGGCGGATGGTCAGTGGCTGGTCGTCAACGCCGGTCACCCGGACATCCCGGCGGACTGGAGTGATGCGATCCAGCGGCAGCAGGAGACGATCGAACTGCTCGCCAAGGAGACCGGCAACCCGGTGATCCAGGCCAAGGACCTCTACGACCTGCGGTTCCAGACCGTCGCCGCGGACGCGATCAAGGGCGGCGCCAAATGAGCGCGACCACCCTGCCCGGGTTACGGACCCGGACCACCGCGAAACCCGTCGTACGCCGTCGGCGGCTCGGGCCCGGGAAGCCGATCAGGTTCGGGGCCGCGATCGGTCCGGTGCTGCTGCTGGTGATCTGGAGCATCGGATCCGCGGCTGGTTGGATCGACCAACGAATCCTGTCCGCGCCGTGGACCGTGGTGACCACGGCCGGCGACCTGATCGCGGACGGCCGGCTGCAGTCGAACCTGTGGACGTCGGCCCAGCGGGCGCTGGTCGGCCTCGCGCTCGGCATCGTACTGGGCGTCGTCCTCGCCCTGATCTCCGGCCTGTCCCGCCTCGGTGAGGCCGTCCTCGACGGGCCGATCCAGATCAAGCGGGCGATCCCGTCGCTCGCACTGCTGCCGCTGCTGATCCTCTGGCTCGGCATCGGCGAGTCGATGAAGGTCGTCACCATCCTGCTCGGCGTGTTCGTGCCGGTCTACATCCACACCCACAACGGCCTGCGCACCATCGACAGCCGGTACGTCGAACTCGCGCAGACGGTCGGGTTGTCGCAATGGCAGTTCATCCGCCGCGTCGTACTGCCAGGCGCCCTGCCCGGGTTCCTGCTCGGGCTGCGGTTCGCGGTGACCGGTGCGTGGCTGTCGCTGGTCGTCGTCGAGCAGATCAACTCCACCAGCGGAATCGGCTACATGATGGAGCTGGCCCGCACGTACGGACAGACCGACATCATCATCGTCGGCCTGGTCGTGTACGGCGTCCTCGGCCTGCTCTCCGACGCGGTCGTCCGCCTGATCCAGAGGAGGGCCCTGTCATGGCGCCGAACGCTAGCCTCGTGAGAACGGTCCAGGTCCGCGACCTGGTCCGCCGGTACGACGAACGCGCCGTCCTCGACGGTGTGGACCTGGACATCGAACCGGGCGAGTTCGTCGCCCTGCTCGGCAAGAGCGGTTCCGGCAAGTCCACGCTGCTGCGGGCGCTGGCCGGACTGGACTTCGACGTCGAGGGATCCGGTGACGTATCGGTCCCGGAGAACGTGTCGGTGGTCTTCCAGGACTCCCGGTTGTTGCCGTGGGCCAAAGTTCTCGACAATGTCGTGCTCGGGCTGCCCGACGCCGGCGAGCGTGGCCGGCAGAGTCTCGAGGAAGTCGGACTCGCCGGTCGGGAGAAGGCCTGGCCGAACGAGTTGTCCGGTGGTGAGCAGCAGCGGGTCGCGTTGGCGCGATCGCTGGTGCGGGAGCCGGAACTGTTGCTCGCGGACGAGCCGTTCGGCGCGCTGGACGCGTTGACCCGGCTGAAGATGCACGTGTTGTTGCGGAAGTTGTGCGCCGCGCACCAACCCGCCGTCCTGTTGGTCACGCACGACGTCGACGAGGCGATCGTGCTGGCCGACCGGGTGATCGTGCTCGACGCCGGGCGGATCGTCGCCGCGGAGACGATCGACCTGCCGGCGCCGCGGAGTGCGGCCGATCCAGGATTCGCCGCGGTCCGTGCGCGGCTTCTCGACGCCTTGGGAGTCTCGGTATGAGCAAGCAGTTGCACCTGAACGCGTTCCTGATGAGTACCGGGCACCACGAGGCGTCCTGGCGGCTGCCGGAGAGCGACCCGTTCGCGAACGTGAAGATCGAGCACTACCAGGAGCTGGCGCGGACCGCGGAGCGCGGGAAGTTCGACTCGATCTTCTTCGCCGATTCACCGGTGCTGATCGGGACCGTCGGCCGGCGTCCCGCGGGCGCGCTGGACCCGACGGTGCTGCTCGCGGCGCTGGCGGGCGTGACGTCTCGGATCGGACTGATCGCGACCGCGTCGACGACGTACAACGAGCCGTTCAACCTCGCGCGGCGGTTCGCCAGCATCGACCACGTCAGCGGTGGCCGGGCCGGGTGGAACGTGGTCACCACGGCCGGGCCGGAGGCGGCGCGGAACTTCAACCTCGCCGACCAACCGGCGCACGCGGAGCGGTACGAGCGGGCGGCGGAGTTCCTCGAGGTCGCGTACAAGCTGTGGGACTCGTGGCAGGACGACGCGGCGGTCGCGGACAAGGCCGAGGGGGTGTGGGCGGTGCAGGAGCGGGTGCTGCCGATCGACCATGTCGGCCGGTACTTCCAGGTGCGCGGGCCGCTGAACCTGCCCCGGTCGCCGCAGGGACATCCGCTGATCGTGCAGGCCGGGTCGTCGGAGGACGGCAAGGGCCTGGCGGCGCGGTACGCCGAGGCGGTGTTCACCGCTCAGCAGACGCTGGAGGACGCGCAGGACTTCTACCGGGACCTGAAGGCGCGCGCGCTCGCGCTGGGACGGGACCCGTCCGAGGTGAAGATCCTGCCCGGGATCGTGCCGGTGATCGGGTCCACGGTCGAGGAGGCGGAACGGCTGGAGCATCAGCTGGACGCGCTGATCCGGCCCGAGTACGCACGGCTGCAGCTCGCGAAGACGCTACGGGTGACGCCCGAGGACCTCCCGTTCGACCAGCAGTTGCCGGCCGAGTTGCCCGACGAGGACGAGATCGAGGGCGCGAAGAGCCGCTACACGCTGATCGTGTCCCTGGCCCGGCGCGAGCAGCTGACCGTGCGGGAACTGATCGGCCGCCTCGGTGGCGGACGTGGTCACCGGACCTTCACCGGTACGCCGGAGCAGGTCGCGGACGCGATCCAGCACTGGTTCGAGGCGGGTGCCGCCGACGGCTTCAACATCATGCCGCCGGTGCTCCCGTCCGGGCTCACCACGTTCGTGGACGAGGTGATCCCGATCCTGCAGTCCCGCGGCCTGTTCCGCACCGAGTACTCCGGTACGACGTTGCGCGACCACTACGGCCTGCCCCGACCGACCGGGCGTACGGCGGAACTCCAGGAGGCGACCGCCTGAGAACGTTGGGGGTCCCGTCAGGTGGCGGGACCCCCGACCCGCACCACCAGCTTCCCGACCGCCGTACCGTCCTGCATGATCCGGTGCGCCTCGCCGATCTCGTCCATCGTGAACACCCGGTCGATCCGGATCGGCAGCTTGCCCGCGGCCACGAGGTCGACGTACCGCTGGAACGCGGCCGCCGGGAGGTCCGAGCTCTCGCCGCCGTACGCCGTCAGCCGGACGCCGTTCGGGAGGTAACCGATCGGGTAGAAGTCCGGGATCGTCCAGGAATCACTCAGCATTCCGGTGAAACACACCGTGCCGTGGATCGCGGTCGCCTGCAGGGTGTCCGGAAGGACATTGGTGCCGACCAATTCGAGCGCCGCGTGCACGCCTTGCGGGAGAATCTCCCGGACCTTCGCCGCGACGTTGCCGTCGTCAACGATCGGGTGATCGACACCGAGCTCACGCAGTACGTCGGCCCGCTGCGGATTCCGCGTCGTCGAGAACACGGTCAGCCCGGCCTCCTTCGCGAGGACTGCGGCCGCCACGCCGACGGACGACGTACCGCCGCGGACGAGGAGCGACTGGCCGGGCTCGATCGCCAGCCCGGTGTGGAGCGATCCGTGGGCGGTCTGCAGCATCTCCGGCAGCGCGCCGAGCGTCGCCCAGTCCAGGTCGGTCGTCACCGGGATCACCGAGGACACGGGAACGACGGCGTACTCGGCGTACCCGCCGTCGAACTCGCGGCCCATCCCGCCCATCATCGCGACGACCTGCTGGCCTTCGGCGAACTCATCACCGGGCGCCAGGTCGATCGTCCCGGCCGCCTCGATGCCCGGGATGACCGGGAAGCGCGCGTTCGTCGCGAGGCCGGCCCGGAGGTGGTACTCCGACCGGTTCAGCCCGAACGCCTCGACCTTGATCCGCACCCAGCCCGGGCCCGGTTCGGGGACGGGGACCCGTCGCACCCGCAGTTCCTCCGGCTGCACCGGCCCGTCCAGCACGATCGCGCGCATGTCCATGGCGTGAGGGTATGTCTCGTCCCCCGATCCACCGGCATCGTGTGAAAGAGTTTCCTGCATGCGGAAGCTCCCGCGCGTCGTTGCCCATCGCGGCGCCAGTGCAGTCGATCCTGAACACACGCTCGCGGCGTACCGGCGGGCGATCGACGTCGGTGCGGACGGACTCGAGTGCGACGTCCGGCTGACCAAGGACGGGCATCTGGTCTGCGTGCACGACCGCCGGATCGAGCGCACCTCGAACGGCCAGGGCGTGCTGTCCACGATGACCCTCGAAGAGCTCGAGACCTACGACTGGGGCTCGTGGAAACACCAGGGGGCCGACGTCGACGAGGAGACCGAGCTGCCCGACCTCGACAGCCGGAAGGTGCTGACGCTCGACACGCTGCTGGCGACCGTCCGGGACGCCGGCCGCCCGGTCGAGCTGGCGATCGAGACCAAGCACCCGACCCGGTACGCCGGGCGCGTCGAGCGCCGCCTGATCGAGACCCTGGACCGCTACGGCTGGGCGCACCCGAAGCTCGGGACGGAGTCGCCGGCCCGGGTGATGAGCTTCTCCTGGCTGTCGCTGCGCCGGATGCGGGCGGCCGCGCCCGGGCTGCGCACCGTCCTGCTGATGGACCGCATCCCGCTGCGCTTCCGCGACGGCTCGCTGCCGACCGGCGTCTCGTACGCCGGCCCGAGCCTGGAGATCGTCACCGCGCACCCGGAGTACGTCGAGCGCGCGCAGAAACACGGGCACCAGGTTCATGTCTGGACCGTGAACGCCGAAGAAGACGTCCGGCGCTGCCGCGAGCTCGGTGTCGACGCGGTCATCAGCGACCGGCCGGACGTCGCGCTGCGGGTGCTCGCAGAAGGACCGGAAGATGTAGGACGCCGTACCTGACCTGCGGGTTTGTGACACTTCGGCACGGATTGTGTGGCTTGTGTCACGCTGGTATGGATACGTAGTGACGCGAATGCGGGCGGTTATTCTTAACGCTCAATCCGTCGATTTCATCACGGTTTCCCGGAGTTTAGGCGGGAACTCCGCGGTGGCTATGTAACGGAATACTTGCAGTGGTTTTCCGGGGCCGGATCGTGGGCAGATGTTCCTATGGCTGTTCCGATCATCGAGGAGACCCTGCTTGTCCTCAGCGACCTTGCCCGCCGACGTGAGCGTCGTGGACGTCGTACTCCCGCACGAAGTGTCCGCGGTAGCGGACGCACGACGCCGTCTGGCCACCTACCTGAAGCGGTACAGGGTGGCCGGAAATGCCTGTGAGGACGCCAAGCTCGTCCTCACGGAGCTGCTGTCGAACGCGATCCGGTACGCCCCGCCGCTGCCGTCGGGCGAGGTCCGTGCCGCTTGGTGGATCGACAAGGCCGGAATCCATGTCGAGGTCACCGACGGCCGTGGTGACACCGAACCGCAGCGCATCAGCGACACCCACCCGGAGTCGGTCGGCGGCCGCGGTCTGGCCATCGTCGAGATGCTCACCTCGGGCTGGGACGTCCGCACCGCCGCCCACCACCGCACGGTCCACGCTGTCATCCCGAACTGACCGGCGCCGGCAGCCCCGGGTGAGTTGGCTCCGGGGCGTGCTGGGCTGCAAGACTGCGTGGTTATGGGAAAGAAGTCGCGGCAGCGCGCGAAGAACACGACGACGACCGTCACGCTCGACCCGGCCGATCTGGTCGACGTCGGGCCGCGGGAACCCTGCCCGTGCGGTTCGGGCAAGCGGTTCAAGCAGTGCCACGGCAAGGACCGGGCGCAGGCGGCCGATGCGTTCGTGGTGCGGCCGTTCGAGGGGCTGCCGTCCGAGTGTGACCTGATCGCGTTCCGCGAGATCGTCCCGTCCGGCACCGTGCAGGTCGAGCTGGTCGGCGACAACGCCGGCAAGGTGGTCAACCTGGTCACGCTGCTGCCGATGGCGATGCCGGGTCTGGTGCGCGACGACGAGACGATCTGGATCGGCCTGCAGACGCACGCGTCGTCGGGTGACCCGAGCCGCGACCTCGGCCACGCGATCACCGCCGCGCTGCGGACCGAGCCCGGGAACCCGATCCAGCTCGGCGACCTGATGAAGGACGGACCGCGGCTGCAGGACCTGATCGACACCTCCAAGCCGCTGGAGATCAAGGTCCACGAGGGCTTCGACTACTGGGTCGGAGAGAACGTCGAGGACCCGACCGGTGAGGTCGCCGCCGGCCTGGAGCGCGCGAACGCCGCGGCCGCCCCGACCGTCCGGCTGGAGTCGGTGGACGCGGCGTACTGGACGCAGATCGGCGACCGCATCTACCTGCGCTGGGTGCTGCCGCACACCGAGGACACGGTGCTCGACGCGCTCGCCCGGCTGCACGCCGCCGGTTCGTCGGCGATCATCAACGGCAGCCGCCTGATCGGTTCCTTCCGCGCCCTCGGCGTACTGGCGCCGGTCTGGGAGCTCCCGGCCGGGACCGAGGCCACCGACGTCGAGAAGCCGGCCGCCGACTTCGCTGCCGCTCTGGAGAAGGCGCTCGCCACCGACGCGCCGCTCACCACCGACGAGCGCGCGGCCCGCGCCGGCCTGGCCAGCCGCCAGCTCACCATCCGCTGACCGCTTGAAACGACGAACGCCCACCCTGGCTGCTGCCGGGGTGGGCGTTTCGTTCACCCACAGTGGTCTAGGCCAACTGGCTCGATCTCACCGTGGAACGTGGACGGCCCAAGTCCTGCTGACGGGGGAGCAACAGGGCCTGGGCCTAGGCATGAAGAGTACTCAGGATGATGCCGGGCCACAAGCCCCGATTTCACTCCGCGTGTCGTTGGGCTTACGCGCCCACCGGTGCCCGCAGTACCGGGCACGACATACAGCGCGGTCCGCCGCGGCCCGAGCCGAGCTCGGAGCCGGAGATCCGGATGACCTCGATCCCGGACTCCTCGAGTCGTGCGTTCGTCTCCACGGTCCGTTCGTACGCGATGCACACGCGCGGCGCGACCGCCAGGGTGTTGTTCCCGTCGTCCCACTGCTCCCGCTCGGCCGTTACCGGGTCCAGCCCGGTGTCGATCCGGCGCAGCGTGTCGATGCCGAGTGCCTTTGCCGCCGCGACCAGGAACGGCTCCGGCTCCGCCACATGCAGCTCGGCGCCGTCGGTGGTGACCGCCAGCGCCCGCATCTCCTCGGCCATGTTCGGATACATCAGTACGGCGTCGGTGTCGACCATCGTGCACACGGTGTCGAGATGCATCGTCGCCCGCTGCTGCGCGATCGGTACGGCGAGCACGGTGTGCGCCAGCCGTTTCTCGAACACCCGCTGCGCCAACCGCTCCACACCGGCCGGAGTCGTCCGTTCGCCCACACCGACCGCGAGAACGCCGGGACCGAGCGCCAGTACGTCCCCGCCCTCCACGTGCTCCAACTGGTGGTCGTACACCTTGTCGGCGCTCGCGAACCGCGGGTGGAACGTGTAGATCAGCTCGGTCAGCTGCGTCTCGCGCATCCGGGCCGGCATCGCCAGTGAGGTGACCGCGACCGAGTCCCGGATCCAGACGCTGGAGTCCCGGGTGAAGAGCAGGTTCGGCAGCGGGTCGATCAGGAAGTCCTCGTGCGCCAGCAGCGACGTCACCAGCCCGCCCACGCGCACCTCGTCGTTCCGTACGCCGGCCATCAGCGCCTCGGCCAGCGCGGCCGGATCGAGCGCGCCGAGGGACGCCCGCAGGTAGTCGCGCAGGGTGTCGCCGAGGCGCAGGTCCTCGATGGCGCCCGCGACGGCCCGCGCCCGGGCCTCGGGATCGTTGAGCGCCTCCGTCAGCAGGTCGCCGAGGTACAGCACCTCGACGTCACGGTCCCGGAGGGCCTGGGCGAACGCGTCGTGCTCGTCCTGCGCCCGACCGACCCAGGGGATGCCGTCGAACAGCAGTTTGTCGTTGTTCCGCGGGGTGAGCCGACGGAGCTCGTTGCCCGGCCGGTGCAGCATCACCGTGCGCAGCGGGCCGACCTCGCTGTCGACGCCGTACGCCTTGACTCCGCCCGTCTCGGTCATCCGCCCAGCCCTTCTTCCGGTCGTGGTCTTCCACGCTACGGCACAGTCCGCCCAATCTGTCTGATTGTCCGACAATATGCCCCGGAGTGCCAACTTCAGGAGCGCACGCGGTCGTAGAGCAGGCAGAGCGCGCCGGACTCGGTCGGCGTCGCGTCGGTCAGCTTCCACGACGTGGCCGGCAGCCCGTCCTCGAACAGCCGGGCGCCGCCGCCGACCAGCTCGGGGTCCAGGGTGATGCTCAGCCGGTCGACCTCGTCCGCGGCCAGCAGCGCGCGGATCACGCTGGAGCTGGCCAGCACGATGATGTCGCCGTCCTCCTGGCCGCGCAGCTCCTTGACCACGTCCGCGGGCTCGCCCTCGGCGATCCGGGAGTTCTGCCAGGGGGCGTCGGTCAGCGTCGTCGAGAAGACCACCTTGTCGGTCTCGTTCAGCCAGCGTGAGAAGGCCCGGTCCTGCGGTGCCGCGGTCTCGTCATCGGCCACCGCCGGCCAGAAGCCGCCGAAGCCCTGGTAGTTCTTCCGGCCGAGCAGCACGGTGGTGGCCGGCTCGGTCACCCGGAGCATGTGGTCGCGGGCACCCTCGGTGATCGCGTGCGGCACGATCCAGCCCATGTCGAAGTCCCCGCCCGGTCCGTTCACCCGGCCGTCGAGCGAGAGCGAGATGTTGGCGGTCACTGTGCGAGTCATTTCGGTACCCCTTCGGTTCGGGTCGGCCGCTGCATCGGCCTGACACCAGAAATCCTGCCGCCGCGGGCGGACCGGAACATCTGCCACCTGGCTGATATCCGCGACCCGCCTGGCTGACCGGGCCGTCGTACGAAAGGACGAATATCCACAGGTGGACGGTACGGACGAGGTCGATCGGCTGGAGAGGAACTAGGCTGCGGTGCTGTGCCCGGTGATGAATTGTCCTCCGAACCGTTCGAGCGTGCCGTCGCCTGCGTGATCCCGGCGAAGGACGAGGCCGAGCGGATCGCGGCGACCGTCGACGCGGTGCACAAGATCATCGGTGTCGACCTGGTCGTGGTCGTCGACGACGGCTCCAGCGACGGTACGGCGGAATCCGCCACGCGCGCCGGAGCCGTAGTGGTCCGGCACGAGCGCAACCGCGGGAAGGCCGCCGCGATGGAGACCGGCGCGGCCGCGGTCGCGGAGCGCGACGGAGCCCGGCCGCGGCACCTGCTGTTCCTCGACGCCGACCTCACCGACACGGCGACCGCGGCGGGCCCGCTGATCCAGCCCGTGCAGACCGGGCGCGCGGACATGACCATCGGGACGCTGCCGGCCCAGGTCCGCACCGACGGCTCGAAGGCCGGCGGTCACGGGTTCGTGGTGCGCCTCGCGCGGGCCGGGATCCAGGAGGCGACCGGCTGGGCGCCGGAGCAGCCGCTGTCCGGCCAGCGCTGTCTGACCCGGGCCGCGTTCGACTCCGCCGTACCGCTGGCCGCCGGGTTCGGGGTCGAGACCGCGCTGACGATCGACCTGGGGCGGAAGGGCTTCCGGATCGTCGAGGTGCCGATCGAGGTCCGGCACCGCGCGACCGGGACGGATCTGCGCGGCCAACTGCACCGCGCGAAGCAGTACCTGCACGTCCGTCGTGCGCTCGCCGCCCGCAGTGCGCTGCCCGCGGACGGTGGTGGGCCGTCGCTGCGCAGTCTGTTCCCGCGGAAGACCGCGCAATGAGCACTGCTGACGCGCCCGACGTCGAGCTCGGCCGGAAGTACGGTCGCCGCGCCGTCGCTCTCTACCTCGCGTGTACGGCGCTGATCGTCGCGGTCGGGCTGCTCGGTCCGTCCGTGGTCGTGCTGACGCTGACCGGTCGGCACTCGTGGCTCCCGTCGTACTGGTTCACCACCAAGCCGAACGACTGGCTCGTATCGGTGATGATCTACGTCGCGATCCTGCTCGGCGGGTACGGCGTCTATCTCGCCACCAAGGCCCTGAAACACGGCTGGGCCCCGCGCATCGACCGTTTGATTGCCCTGGGCATCGGTACGACGGCGGCCGTCACGTTGGTACCCCCGATGGCCTCGGGCGACGTCCTGATCTATGCGGCGTACGGGCGGATCATGTCGCTCGGCGGCGACCCGTACACGGCGTCGCCGGCGGACACCATCCGGCTCGGGTACGACCCGGTGATCGCCGCGACCGAGCGGCCGTGGCAGGGCGCGCGCAGCGTGTACGGGCCGATCGCGACGTGGATCCAGTGGCTCTCGTCGGTGATCGGTGGCAACTCCGCGCAGCTCACCGTCTGGATGCTGCAGCTGTCGGTCGCGATCAGCCTGGTCGTCACCGGGCTACTGCTGCTGAAGCTGGTCGGCAAGGACCTGCCGGCCCGTCGGCGAGTGATCATGCTCAGCCTGGCGAACCCGTTGCTGCTCTGGGCCGTTCTCGCGGGCGCGCACAACGACGCGATCGCGGTGATGTTCGCGGTGATCGCGCTGGTGCTGTTCCGGCGGCACGTGTTCCTGGCCGGGATCATGCTCGGCGTCGCGGGCTGCACGAAGCTGTCCATCGGCCTGGTCGGCGTCGCGATGCTGTGGGCGCTGCGGGCCGACCGCCGCAAGTGCATCTGGTTCTGCGGTGGTGGTGCGCTCGCGATGGGCGGGCTGTACGCGATCGTCGGTCTGCAGGCGTTCCAGCAGGCGCGGTCGCAGACGTCGTTCATCTCCACGGGCACGCCGCACAAGGTGCTGCTGAGCTTCTTCACGCTGTTCCTGCCGAACGGCCTGGTGCGGACCGTCCTGGCGATCCTCGCGTGGGTCGGGCTGATCGTGGTCGCGATCCTCCTCACCCAGGTGATGCCGAAGTCGTTGGTGCCCCAAACGCATCCCGACGACCCGACCCCGGCCGCGATCCGCTACACCGCGATCTACGCGATCGCCTGGGTCCTCACCGCGATGTACTCCCTGCCCTGGTACGACGTGATCGCCTGGGTCGCCCTCGCCGCGGTCGCCGCGTCCAAGGTCGACGGACTGATGGTCGTGCGTACGACGATGCTCGCGATCGCCTACGTCCCCGGCCGGGACCCGAACGCGCGACAGGTCGCGGCGAGCCTCTCGGACTCGCTGGAGTTCTTCAGCGCGCGCCTGCGGGACACGATCTGCCCGGCGATCGAGCTGGGCGTGCTGATCGCGTTGATCGTCTGGGCCCGCCGCAACGGCGCCCAGTGGTGGCCCTACGACTGGCCCCGGCGCAAACCGAAGCCAGTCCCACAGAAGGCCGCCGAGGCGCACTAGCTCCAGAGGGACTCGGCGGCGGCGATCGCGCGGGCCAGGACGAGTTTGACCGGTTGGCCGAGTTCGGTGGCGGCGGCGACCACGTCGTCGTACTCCGGTTGCACGTTGACCACCTGACCGTCGTACCTGGCGATCTTCACGCTGATCGAGGTGCCGTCGAGCTTGATCGTGGTGAACTCGCGGTCGGCGGCGTGCTTGCTGATCGGGTACTCGCGCAGGCCGATCGCGGTCGTCTCGGTGAGGATCACCCGACGTACCGCGGCCGCGTTCTTGCCCGTGACCAGGACCGACAGGGTGTGGGCCGGGCGGCCCTTCTTCATCAGGATCGGTGTCAGCCAGGCGTCGGCGGCACCGGCGGCCAGCAGCTTCGCGAGGATCTGCGGCCACAACCGCGGGTCGAGGTCGTCGACGTTCGTCTCGTAGACCAGCTCGGTCGCGGGGCGGTCGGTGGACTCGCCGACGATGACGCGGAGGATGTTCGGCACCTCCACCGGGTCCCGCCCGCCGGCGCCGACACCGGTCGTGCTGACGCGCATCGGCGGCATCATCCCGTACTCGTCAGCCAGCGTGGCGAGCAGCGCGGCCCCGGTCGGCGTGGTCATCTCGTACGGCGCCGTACCGCCGATCACCGGCGCTTCGGCCTCGGCCACCAGGTGCAGGACCGCGGGGCCGGGAATCGGGATGCCACCGTGCTGCCCGCGGACCTGCGTCCCACCGCCCAGCGCGATGGTCGACACCACGACCCGCTCCAGCCCGAGACTCACCGCGGCCGCCGCGACCCCGACGATGTCCGCGATCGCATCCAGCGCGCCGACCTCGTGGAAGTGCACCGTCTCCGGATCCACTCCGTGAGCAGCCGCCTCGGCCCGAGCCAATCGCCCGAACGTGTCGAGCGCGCGAGCCCGCACCGGCTCGTCCAGCGCCGCCTCCTCGAGCAACCGCCGAACCTCAGCCCAAGCCCGCGTCGGCCCCGAATGCGTGTGCTGCGAGGAAGACCCCTGCCCGTCGTGCCCGTGCCCGGCGCCTTCCGCGTCACTCGCGTGGCCGTGCCCGTGCCCGGCGTCCTGCTCGTCGCCCGCGTGGCCGTGCCCGTGCCCGTGACCTGCGGCGTCGTCGTGACCGTGACCATGCCCGGCGTCGGGGAAGTTCTCCGGGTGTGGCGTGCCGTTGACCTCGACCGATGCCTTGGTGGCGGCGATCTGGTGGCGGGCGGTTGGGGCGACTGCGACGGCGAGCGACGGGTCGACGGCGGCGACCGCCGCGTTCACGTAGGCGAGGTCGGCGCCGGCCGAGAGGAAGGCGCCGAGGAGCATGTCGCCGGAGGCGCCGGCGGAGCAGTCGAGCCACGCGGTGCGCATCAGGCGTCCTTCGTCTCGCGCGGCACCGAACGACGCGCCACCCGGGCCGCGAAGACCCCGGCACCGAACCCGTTGTCGATGTTCACGACCGAGACACCGGGCGCGCACGAGTTCAGCATCCCGAGCAGCGCGGCCAGCCCGCCGAACGAAGCGCCGTACCCGACCGAGGTCGGCACCGCGACCAGCGGTACGCCGACCAGCCCGCCGACGACGCTCGGGAGCGCGCCCTCCATCCCGGCGACCACGATCAGGCAGTCCGCCGCGTCCAGCCGCTCACGGACCCCGAGGATCCGGTGCAGCCCCGCGACGCCGACGTCCGTGATCATCTCGACCTCGGCCCCGAACACCCGGGCCGTCGTCGCCGCCTCGGCCGCCACCGGCGCATCCGACGTACCGGCCGCCACGACCGCGACCCGCCCGCGCAGGGAGCCCGGCTCGCCGAGGACCGCCGTACGCCCGACCGGGTCGACGACCGCCTCCGGAAGCGCCGCGGTCACCGCCTCCTGCGCCTCGTCGGTCAGCCGGGTCGCCAGTACGGCGTGATCCGGGTGCGTGGCGTGCAGTGTGCGGAGCAGTTCCACCACCTGAGACGGCGTCTTACCGGCGCCGTAGACGACTTCGGCGTCGCCGGTGCGCTCCAGCCGGTCGGTGTCGAGGCGGGCGTAGCCGAGGTCGTGGACGCCCGGTTGTGGACCCTGATCAGGCAAATGTGTCACGCCGCGAATCTACGTTGCCGCGGCCCGAGGTACCGCATCCGTCCCGTCGACCACACGCTGTGCAATCGCTTGAATACTCAGGTATAACACCACATGCCTTAGGCTCTCGTGCGTGTCTTCGACGTTAGCCGGTGCCTTCGGGGTCGCCGCCCTGTTCGTGGCGGTGCTTGCCCTGGTGTTCGCGATCCAGGCCCTCCGGGCCCGGACTGACACGTCGGACCAGGTCTCACCCGCCGCACTCCCGGATCCGGCCCCGCAGCCGGAGCAACCCGAGGCGAAACCCGGCACGGTGAAGTCCGAGCTGCGCAGACTCGGCAAGGAACTCGACGCCACCCGCGGCGAGCTGAAGGAAACGCTGCAGCACCTCGCCGTCGTCCGGTACGACGCGTTCGGCGACACCGGCGGCAAGCTCTCCTGGTCGATGGCGATCCTGGACAGCAACGGCGACGGCGTCGTCCTCACCTCCATCAACAGCCGCGCCGACGCCCGCACCTACGCGAAGGAAATCCGCTCCTTCACCAGCGAGTCCAAACTCTCCCCCGAAGAACAAGAAGCCATCGACACCCTCCACAAAGAGTCGGGCCCAACGGTCGACTGACCACCCCGCCCGGGCCTGCGCCGGAGGAAAAACGGCAGCTCGACAGGATGTGTGCTCGGGATCGGGCCTGATGCCTGCCGCCGTGAGCGTGGCGAGCGGGCGGGAAAGCCGACACCTCCTGTCGAGATGCCGATTGTTCAGCGGCGTTTGGGGACTCGGGCGGTGAGGGCGCCGGGTTCTATCTCGGAGACCAGGTAGCGGCCGGGGCCGATGGGGTCTCCGTCGAGTTGGCGTTGGACGTCGACGGCGGCGTGGATCTCGACCTTTCGGCCGGTGAAGCGTTCCAGGTACATGTCGGTGCGGTTGGTGCGGGTCATCAGGCGCCAGACGACGATCGGCCACTGGGTCACCCGGCGGGGCGCGATCACCACGACGTCCAGCAGGCCGTCGTCTGGGCGGGCATTCGGGAGCAGTGGGATGTTCGCCTGCAACATCCCGACGTTGCCGACCACGACGGTCCGGACCCGACGCTCGATCGGCTCCGCGTCGTCGATGGTGAGCTGGACCCGCACCGACGGGTGGTTGATGTTCTTCGCCGCCGACACCAGGTACGCCGTCCACCCGATCTGCTTCTTCAGGTGCGGCGGCGCGTCCGAGATGATCGCGGCGTCCAGCCCCAGCCCGGCCATCACCGCGAACCGGTCGGTGTCCAGCTCGTCGCCGTACACCCGGACCAGGTCGATCCGCCGGTCCCGCCCTTCCAGGATCCGCTCCAGCGCATCATCCAGGTCCAGAGGAATGTGCAGGTTCCGCGCGAGCAGGTTCCCCGTCCCGGCCGGAATCACGCCGACCGGGATCCCGGTGTGCGCGAGCGCCGAGCACACCACGCGGACCGTGCCGTCGCCGCCCGCGACCAGGACGAGATCCGATTCGTTCTCGATCGCCTGCTTCGCCATCGCGTTACCGGCGTCGTCCTCGCGGGTCTCGAGCCAGAGCGGATCGTCGTACCCGCGGACCGCGAGCGCCCGGGTCACCTTGCGGCGGAACGCGACCCCGTCGCCGACCTTGATCGGGTTCACGATCACCGCGGCCCGCGGCGGAGCCGTCGTACCGTCGCCGTCGGACGGGGTACGGCGGCGGCGCCGGCGCAGGCCCGCACGCAGCCCGAACCCGATCGAGGTCGCGGTCAGGATCGCCAGCCCGAGCGCCCAGCCGCCGAGCACGTCCGACACGTAGTGCACGTTCAGCGCGATCCGGTCCGCGGACGCGATCCAGACCACCAGGAGCACCGGCAGCAGCACCAGCAGCCGGAACCGCCGCCGCCAGCCCCGCACCGACGGCAGCACGACCCCCAGCGCGCCTGCCATCACGAACGCGGCCGTCGCGTGACCCGAGACATACGAGAAGCCACTGGTCTCGACCAGCATCCCCGCCGGCCGATCGCGCTCGAAGATCGCCTTGACCACCTGGACCAGCACCAGCTCCGCGACCGCCGAGGTGAGCAGCCAGAACGTCAGCAACCGGGCCCGGCGCTGCCACAGGTACGCCGCCACGATCACGATCACCGCCCGCGACGTCCAGGGCAGGACGACGGCCCCGACGACCTGCCAGAAGTCGACGACGCTCTCGTGCGCGGTGCCGTACGACGCGGCGCGGGCGGCGACCGACTGGTCCCAGCGGGCCAGCGGTGACCAGTGCTCGAAGACCAGCAGGGTGATCACGGTGAACGGCAGCGCACCCAGAACGACCGTGAGCGCACGGCCGACCGGACTGGGTGGGTGGTGGTTCATCGCCCGCTCAGATCCCCCTCGACGATCGGCTGTTCACACCACATCATCCCGAATAGACTTCGCCGCCGCAGACACGCCCCGATACCCTCGTCGTGTGATTGACGCGAAACTGCTCCGTGAGAACCCCGACGTCGTCCGGGCTGCCCTGACCAAGCGCGGCGAAAGTACGGACCTGGTCGACCAGATCCTGGTGGCCGACGGGGAGCGTCGATCGTCCATCTCCGCCTTCGAGGCGCTCCGGGCCGAGCAGAAGACGCTCGGCAAGCAGGTCGCCCAGGCCAAGGGGGACGACCGGACCGCGCTGCTCGAGCGCACCAAGACGCTGGCTGCCGAGGTGAAGGCCAACGAGGCCGCCGCGAACGCGGCCGGGAACCGCTTCGACGAGCTGGCCCGCGCGCTGCCGAACCTGGTCTCCGACGAGGCCCCGGTCGGCGGCGAGGACGACTTCGTCGTGGTCGAGGAGGTTGGCAAGCCGCGCGACTTCGCCGCCGAAGGCTTCGAGCCCCGCGACCACCTCGCGCTTGGTGAGCTGCTCGGCGCGATCGACATGGAGCGCGGCGCGAAGATCTCGGGCTCGCGGTTCTACTTCCTCAAGGGCGTCGGCATGCTGCTCCAGCTCGGCATGCTGCAGCTGGCCGTCCAGCAGGCGGTCGAGAACGGCTTCACCCCGATGATCACCCCGACCCTGGTCAAGCCCGAGGTGATGGGCGGCACCGGCTACCTGTCGGCGCACGACGACGTCTACCGCCTCGAGGACCCCGAGCTCTACCTGACGGGTACGTCGGAGGTCGCGCTGGCCGGCTACCACATGGACGAGATCATCGACCTGTCCAACGGTCCGGTCCGGTACGCCGGGTGGTCGTCGTGCTACCGCAAGGAAGCCGGGTCGCACGGGAAGGACACCCGCGGGATCATCCGCGTCCACCAGTTCGACAAGGTCGAGATGTTCTCCTACTGCAGCCTCGAGGACGCGCCCGCCGAGCACCTGCGGCTGCTGGCCTGGGAGAAGGAGATGCTCGACAAGATGGAGCTGAGCTACCGGGTGATCGATACCGCCACGGGCGATCTCGGCATCTCGGCGTACCGGAAGTTCGACTGCGAGGCGTGGGTGCCGACGCAGGGCCGGTACCGGGAGCTGACCTCGACGTCGAACTGCACGGACTTCCAGGCCCGCCGGCTGAACATCCGGCACAAGGACGCCGACGGCAAGACGCAGGCGGTCGCGACCCTGAACGGGACGCTGGCGACCACCCGCTGGCTCGTCGCGATCCTGGAGACGCACCAACTGGCCGACGGCTCGGTCCGCGTGCCGACCGCGCTGCGGCCGTACGTCGGTGGCCGCGAGGTTCTCGAGCCGGTCGCCAAATGACGGCACTGATGCCACGACTCCGTCGTGGCGGGTCATGGGGCTGTAACTCCCGGCCTTCCCTCGTCGCTCCAGTCGCTACGCTCCCTCCGCTCCTCAGTCCAGGCCGGGAGGCCCCATGACCACAGGACCACGGCCGACGGCCGTTGCCCTGGACATCGATGGCACGCTGATCGATCACGACGAGAGATTGTCGCCTGCGGTCGTCGACGCGGTCCGGCGGGCCGCCGCGCAGGTGCCGGTCATCCTGGCCACCGGCCGGGCCTGGTCGACCACCCGGCCGGTGGCCGAGCGGCTCGGTCTGCCGGCCGGCGGTTTGGTTGTCTGCAGCAACGGCGCGCGCACGCTCCGCTACCCGGATGGCGAGGTCGTCGACGAGCGGACGTTCGACCCGTCGACGGTGATCGAATCGGTCCGCAAGTACGCCCCGAACGCCCGGATGGCGGTCGAGGAGTACGACGGCAGCTATCTGGTCACGGCACCGTTCCCGGACGGCGACCTCGGCCGGGACGCGCGGATCCGGGTGGTCGGCGACGAGGAGCTCGCGCCGCAACCCGTGACCCGGTTGATCATCCGCGACCCGGAGCAGTCCGAGAGCGATTTCGTCCACCTGGCGGAACGCCTGGGCCTGCACGGGGTCAGCTATTTCGTCGGCTGGACGGCGTGGCTCGACATCGCGCCCGAGGGCGTGGACAAGTCGACGGGCCTGAAGGTCGCGCTCGCGCAGTACGACCTGGACCCGTCCGGCCTGCTGGCGATCGGTGACGGACGCAACGACATCGAGATGCTCACGTACGCCGGTATCGGGGTCGCGATGGGATCGTCACCCGACGAGGTGAAGGCGGCCGCCGACGAGGTGACGAAGCCGGTCCAGGACGACGGTGCGGCCGCGATCCTCAACCGTTGGTTCTGATCGGGTCACCGCCCGACAACTTGCTGTCAGCAACAGAAAAGCCCAGGACCCCTGCAATTGCAGGGGTCCTGGGCTTTGGTCCCGATAGTCCGCTGGCGGGCCGAGTATCGGGTCAGGCGACGCGGGTACTACCGGTCCGGCGCGGCTGGGCGTGCTGGTGGTCGACCACGGTGTCGAACGCGTCCAGTACGGCGCCGACCTCGGGCCGCGGACGCGGCGTCTTGGCGGCCGGGCTCTGACCGCGGCGAGCACGGCGCAGGTGCCGCTTCACCGTGGACAGGGAGCATCCCAGTCGCATGGCCAGCGACTCCAGGCTGTCGTTCGGGTACTGCGTGCGCAGCCGCAGGACTTCTTCGTGGCTCACCGGCCGGCGCGTCCCCCGCGCGCCGGCAAGCTGGTCGAAGTCGTCCGCCTGCACCTCGACATCGAGCAGGTTGCGGATCGAACGCCGTTGCACCGCGGTGGTTCCGGCGACGAAGCCGCTCACGTCGTGTTCGGCGACGGCGCTGTACAGGCAGTCGGTGAACAGCGGGCACGAGGCGCACAACGTCTTGGCCTCGCGGGTCAGCTGTTCGTACCGCTCCCTGGTACGACGGGTCGCGGACGCGGGCGGCGGCTCTTCCATCAGGCGGTGCTGAAAGATGTCCGAGCGGGCGATGCAGCCGGTCATTGCCCCCTCCCTGCTGGAAGATGTGTCGACAGCCGCTCGGGAGCTATTGCCCCCCGGCCCCGCTAGATTGGCGCTGTTGACGGTCATCAAGGCTCCCCAAGTATCAAGACCTGAATGAATGAACAGTGAACGTCGTTCGTTCGCACAGATCCGCTAGCTGATGGACCTGCGAACTGTTGCCGGCCCACCGTTGTCGTCCCGGGCGCGGGACGCACCGATCCATAACTCTTGACGTCGCTGCCGAGGGTTTGGTTGCAGCCAATCCCACAACAGTTCTTCGACGTTTGTGTGTGCTTGTGCAGGTGGGGCGGATTCAGTCGCGCTGATCCAGAACACGCATACGACGCGGCCGAACAGCCCCCGGTTCCCCGCCAGACCTCCGCATGAAATCACGCACGCGCTGGGCGGCGCAGGGGAACTTGCTGCCTTTGCAGCATCCTGCCGTAACGGTCTGATGACGTTGTCAAAAGCTCAACGAGAAAAGTCAAAACCCGCTGAAACCGGTGTCGAACGGGTTGCGTCCAGGCCGTTGGGAGGAGTAATGCGGGACCGCCCACGACGAGGATACGGTGGCCTTGTGACGGCTTCGCAGTACCCCCGCCTGATTGCCACCGATCTCGACGGAACCCTCGTGCGTAGTGATGGAACCGTGTCCGACCGGACCTTGACCGCGGTGCGTTCGGCACAACGCGCGGGAAGTGTTTTCGTGATGGTCACCGCTCGTCCACCTCGCTGGCTGCACGACCTCACGGACCTGGTCGGCGAGCACGGTGTCGCGATTGTTGCCAACGGCGCCATTCTGTACGACGTCCCGCGCCGTAAGGCGATTCGGACCCGATTGATCGAACCCGCGGTCGCCCTCGAGGTCGCGCAGGCGATCCGCGCGGCGATCCCGGACGTGCAGTTCGCCATCGAGCGACCGGATCGCTACGGACAGGAACCGGTCTACCTGAACCGCTGGCCGAAACCTGACGACACGTTGATCGCAGCGGTCGAAGAACTGCTCGCGGAGCCGGCCGCGAAGCTGCTTGTCCGGCATCCGAGCCTGCACGCGGACGAGCTGCTCGCGCTGGTCTCACCGTTGGTCGGCCAACGAGTTACGGCCAGTCACAGTGGCGGGCACGGTCTGGTGGAGATCTCCGCGTCCGGAGTTTCGAAGGCCGCGATGCTGGCCGAATTCGCTGCGTCACAGGGGATCTCGGCATCTGAGACGATCGCCTTCGGTGACTCGGTCAACGATCTGCCGATGCTCGCCTGGGCCGGAACGTCGTACGGAATGGCGAACGCGCACCCCGATGTCCTCGCGGTGGTGGACAGAACGGCCCCGGCAAACGACGAGGACGGCGTCGCCGCCGTCCTCGAGGAGTTGTTCCAGCCTGTGAAATAAGGCGTTACAGATACATCCCGCCGCTGCCGGGGCCATCGGTCGTTCCGGCCTGTGGTGCACCGGGGAAGCCCGGGTGCTCGTCACCGGGGAGCTGCTGGCCGCCGGGCAGTGCGCGGCGCATCTGCTCCAGCTGCTGGCGCGCGGCCATCTGCTGCGCGAACAACGCGGTCTGGATGCCGTGGAACAGGCCTTCCAGCCAACCCACCAGCTGTGCCTGCGCGATCCGCAGCTCGGACTCGGTCGGCGTGCTGTCGTCGGTGAAGTCCAGGCTGAGGCGCTCCAGCTCCTCGACCAGCTCCGGCGCCAGGCCGCTCTCCAGCTCCTTGATCGACGCCTCGTGGATCGAGCGCAGCCGCGCCCGGGAGGCTTCGTCGAGAGGCGCCGACTTCACCTCTTCGAGCAGCTGCCGGATCATGTTCGCGACCCGCATCACCTTGGCCGGCTGCTCGACCAGCTCGGTGACCGAACGGGGTTCGTCGTCGTGCTCGTCGTGGTCGCCCTCGGAGCGCGGCGGTCCCTCGACGGCCATGCCGTCCGGCCCGACGATCAGCACCTTGCCGTCTTCGGTCCGCGCCCCGGCCATCGGTGTTCCCTGGCCCTCGCTGCTGCTCTCGGTCATCTCCCTATCGTAGGTCGAGCTCAACTGGTGCGGGCGCGGTGCCTCCGGACGGCATCGCGGTTGGCGCAGGCGGGGCTGCAGTACCGCTGACGGCCGGTGCGCGAGAGGTCGGCGTACACGTTGTCGCAGCCCTCGGCGGCGCAGCGTCCGAGCCTGCTGATGCCACGGCCGGCCAGGTGTAGCGCCGTACCGGTGCTGATCAGGGTCGCGACGAGGCGGCCGACCGGGACGTGGTCCGGCCGGTAGTGCATGTGCCAGCCGTCGCCCGCGTGGTTGGTGAGCCGCGGATGCTCGGTGTACTTCGCCAGCATCGCGTTCACCAGATCGACGCGGGTCTGCTCGTCCGTCGCGTCCACGACCGCGAGCCACTCGTCGAGCGCGACGCGGACCGCGGCCAGATCCGCGGCGGTGACATCCCGGTCGCGCACCAGGCGGTTCTCGACGCCGCTCTCCTCGCAGCGGTCCGCCAGCTCGGCCGGCGTGCTCGCGGGCCGGGTGGCCAGGTTCACCGCGAGCAGCACGGCATCGGCACCGTAAGGGTTGAGATGCATAATGCCATTACATCACGATGGATCCATGACAGATGCTCACCGGCACCGCTGGAGCGTGGTCTCCACCCATCAGGTCAGCGAAGGCCTGGTCGTGTACCAGCGGTGCGCCTGCGGCCGGTGGAGAGTCGCAAGCACACCGCCGTACCCCGTTGCCTATCCGGAGCTGGCCTTAGTCGATACGGCTGACCATCGGCAGGCGTGAGCGGGTGAGCAACCAGGCGAGCAGACCGGCGAACAGCGGTACGACGATCGCGATGCCGCCGATCTCCGCCCAAGGGACCGTGAAGTGCGGCGACCCGAAGGCGGCGTGGGCCGTGTAGCCGTACAGCGCGCCGACCCCCACGCCCAGCACGCAGCCCAGCTGACCGAGCACCCACGCCTGCGCGGCGGCCAGCGACCTCCGGCGCCGCGGTGGCGCACCGATCGCGGCGAGCGTCGCGAGATCGGCCCGTCCCTCGGCCGCCGACAGTGACACCGAGATCGCCACCCCGAGCAGCGTGACGACCGTCGCGGCCGCGAGGATCCCGATCAGGAACAGCCGCGCCGGACTCTGGTAGCCCTTCTCCACGCGCAGTTGCTCGTCGGAGCCGAGCATGCGGGCGACCGCGGCGAGCTCGTCCTTCGAGGGGTCCCTGGTCAGCTCGAAGTGCACCTCGGCGACCCGGATCGTGCCCAGTTTGCGGGCCGCGTCCTGGCTGATCAACGCCGTCTCCCGAAGGAACTGGACCTTCGGCGGTTGGCCCAGCGAGACCGCGTCCAGGTTCCGCAGGTAGTCCTGGCTGTCATCGTTGTGCATGGCAACTTTTTGCCCGGGCGTGAGGGCGACGTCCGGGAGCACCACCTGCCCGGTCCGGAGCGCGGCCGCCGCCTTCTCGCCGTACTCGCCGAAACGGGCGACGAACGCCGGATCGACCGCCTGCAGGATGAATCCGTTCATGCCTTCGGAGTTCTCCGGCGAGGCGACCGACAGTACCGGCGTGTAGCCGTACTGGTTGGGCTTGGCGTTCGGCAGCAGTACGTCGCCGAGCTCGTACCGGTGCCGGACCGGCAGCAGGCCAGTCAGCTGCGACACCACCTCCGGCGTGTACGAGACCGCGCCCGCGACGTCCTGGCCGAAGTGCAGTACGGCGTCACCGTGCCGACCGGCCGCGGTGTACTCCGCAGCGTCGGCCGCGATCGAGTTGGCTGCGGCGAACGAGACCGCGGCGGTACCGGCCACGGCCATCATGATCGCCGCGGTCGCGGGTCCCGTGCGGTGCCGGTGCCTTGCGGCGTCACGCATCGCCATCCGGCCGCTCAACGGCAGCACCCGGGCCAAGCCGGCGGTCTTGGCCACGAGACTCGGGAGCATCCAGACGAGCGCGGCGATCGTCGCCGTGATCCCGAGCAGCACCAGCGCGATCGCACCGGTCGGCGTCACGCTGGCCTGCTCACCCAATTGGCTCGACTGCCGAGCGTCCTTCAGCGCGACGCCGATCAGCGTGCTGCCGAGGAAGACGCAGAACAGTCCGGCGATCAGCAGTACGACGGTGGCGATTCGGATCCGCGCTGCCTTCGCGGTCACCGTGAACCGGCCCGCGAGCGCGGCCAGCGGCGCCTGCCGTCCCGCGCTGATCGCCGGTACGACGGCGGCGGCGAGCCCGGCGCCGAGCCCGAGAACCGCGATCCCGATGACTGTCCCCCACGGGACCTGCCACGCGGTGAAGATCGTGTCCGTCATCCGCTCCCACAACGGCTTCGCGCTGAACACCGCGATACTCGCGACGAGCAGACCGCCGGCCACTCCGACCAGTCCGGCGAACAGGCCTTGCATCGTGACGATCCGCCGTACGTCGCGCGGCGTACCGCCGGCGGCCATCACCAGGCCGAGCTCCCGGGTCTGACGCCGGGCGCCGACCGCGAACGCCGTACCGGCGAGCAGGACGATCTCGAGGACGCCGAAGCCGATCACCAGGGCCATCGCGGCGTACGCCCCGACTGCGCTGGGCTGGGTCAACGGGTCCGGCGGCGGGTCGACGATGGTTGCGCGGGGCAAGAGATAGAGACCCTGGTCGATCAGCTGCGCGCCGAGCTGGTCCGCGTCGACCGAGTCCGGCAGGTCGACGAGGTACTGGACCGTGCTTGCCGGATCGGTTTCGTGCAGCGTCGTGTCCGGTGTGGCGAAGACGGTCCGCGTGCTCTGCGTGGTGAGCATCCGGGCGATGCCGACGACGGTGTAGCTCTTCCCGCTGTCGCTCACCAGCGTGCCGTTCGGCCCGCTCAGTCCGACCTTGTCGGCGAGCGATGGTGAGATCGCGACCTCGTTCGCCGTTGCCGGGAGACGGCCCTTGTCGAGCTTGACGGTGCCTTCCGTCAACGGGTTCGAGCCGTCGCCGGTGACCAGGGTGACCGACGTCTTTCCGTCCTGACCGCGGACCTCGATCGGACCCGACTCGGCGAACTGACGAGCGAGCTTGGCGCCCGGCGGGAGCAGCGGTCGTGGATCGAACGTGGCCGGCGTCCGGACGGCCTTGTCCTCCCCGTCGGCCGGCGACGGTTCGCCGTACGTGATCTGACCGCCCTGCGGCATCTGGAGCTTGCCGTACTTCGTGACGTCCAGCTGCGCGTCCGCGCGGCCGATGGTGTTGTTGGCGAGCGTTTCGCCCTCAGGACTCTGGGTCTTGAGGATGATGCCCATCCAGGTCGCCGCCAGCACCGGCAGGCCGATCAGCGCCGCCACCAACAGCGTCCGGCCGAGCGACCTCCGCGTCGTACGGCGGGCGATACGCAGCGGCGGACCCCACTGGCCCATCAGCGGCTCTCCTGGAGCAGCGCATCGGCCTCGGACAACGGTCCGGACTGGCCGACCAGGACGCCGTCACGCAGGTAGACGACGCGGTCCGCCCATGCGGCATGCCGTGCGTCATGGGTGACGAGGACGCCGCCGATGCCATGCTGATCGCAGCGGTCCCGGAGCAGTCGGAGTACGGCCTCGCCGGTGTCGGAGTCCAGCGCGCCGGTCGGCTCGTCGGCGAGCAGCAGGCGGCGTTCACCGACGATTGCGCGCGCGATCGCGACTCGTTGCCGTTGGCCACCGGACATGTCGTCGGGGAACCGGTCGGCGAGGTCGTCGATCCCGACCTCCTGCAAAGCGGCGACGGCGGACTTGCGCGCCGCGCGGCTGCGGGTGCCGTCCAGCTCGAGTGGGAGCGCGACGTTCTCGGCCGCGGTCAGGGCGGGGATCAGGTTGAAGTCCTGGAAGACGTAGCCGATCCGGCGGCGCCGGAGTGCGGCGACCGCGTTCCGGCTGAGCGTCGTCAGGTCGTTGCCATCGACAAGTACTTCGCCGCTGGTCGGCCGGTCGAGACCGCCGGCGCAGGTGAGCAACGTCGACTTGCCCGATCCGGATGGGCCCATCACCGCGACCAGTTCACCGGGGGCGACCGCCAGGTCCACGCCGCGCAGCGCCTGTACGGCCTGTTCGCCCTGACCGTGCGTCCGGGTCAGCTTGCGGATGTCCAGGATCACGACCGCGCCTCCTGCTCATCCGGTACGTCGTACTTCTGCGGCACCGCCCGGGGCTTGCCGCGGTGGCGTAACAGCATCGACTCGCAGTGGTCGAGCCAGCGGATCTCGGCCTCGGCGCCGAAGATCATCGACTCGATGACCAGCTGCCAGGAGATCTCGCCGTCGGTGCTGTTGCGCTTCAGCCGGGTCAGTTCCTGCAGCGACTGCATGGTCGACATCCGCTGCCGCTGAACCACCGCGCTGACATCCACGCCGGGGACGGCGAGCGCCAGCGCGAGCTTGATCGCGAGCTCGTCCCGCGGCCGCGACTCGCGGGTCACCGGGGTCTCGAACCACTTCGCGAGCTCGGTCCGCCCGGCGTCGGTGATCTCGTACATCGACCGGCCGTCGCCCTCGGTGGACGCGGCCCGGACCAGTCCGTCGCGCTCGAGGCGCGTCAGCGTCGTGTAGACCTGCCCGATGTTCAGCGGCCAGGTGGCCCCGGTGGCGGCTTCGAACTCACCGCGGAGCTGGTAGCCGTACTTCGGTTCGTCTTGGAGCAGCGCCAGCAAACCATGCTTGATCGACATGAATACTGAGTATGCATACCCAGTATGCCAGCGTCAATCCTCACGGGTGAGCCGGCGGACCAGACGGGCGGTCGCCGCGTCGACGTCGTACGGGCGTCCGGTGCCGGGGGTGAGCTGGTCGAGGACGAGGCCGTCGATCGCGAAGTGCAGCAGCCGGATCTCCTCGGCGCCGCCGGGCAGGCCGGCGTGCGCGTTGTACGCGATGTCGGCGTCGAAGCCCTGCCGGAGGGTGCGCGACAGGATCTCGTGCAGGCCCGGGCGCCGGGCCGCTTCGAGGCGGAGCTCGAACAGGGCGAGCGAGAGTTCGGGGCGGCCGAGGAGGCGTTCGACGATGTAGCGCACGTAGTCGGTCATCAGGTCGACACCGGGTTCGCGCGCGACGAGTGGCTCGAGAACCGCCTCGTCCGGGGCGAGACGCTCGAAGATCCGCTCGCCGAGGGCGCCGAGCAGGGCGTCGCGGGTCTTGAAGTAGTTGGACGCCGTACCGGCCGGGAGTCCGGCGGCGGCGTCGACCGCGCGGTGGGTGAGGCCGCGGGCGCCGGCCTCCGCGAGCACGGTGAGACCGGCGTCGGCCAGCTGGGTACGGCGTTCCGGATTCCGGGGCATGTTGACAGGATAGCAGGCTTCCACTACAAATGTCGTACACAACAACGACAGTTGTAGTAGTCAGGAGAGCGTATGCAACCCGCAGTATTCGGCGCGACCGTGGTCACCGACCGGCCATCGGACGTCGCCGCGTTCTACACGCAATACCTCGACCTGCAGGTCGGGATCGATCTCGGCTGGTTCATCACGCTGCGCCGCGGCACGGCGGACTGGGAGCTCGCGGTCTGCGAGCGCGGCCATCCGACCGTTCCGGCGGCCGTGTCGGCGCTGACCGAGAGCTCGAACGTCTTCGGCTTCATCGTCGAGGACGTCGACAAGGTCGCCACCGCTCTGCGCGAGGGTGGCGTGCAACTGGAGAACGAACCGGTGACCGAGGTGTTCGGCCAGCGGCACTTCTTCGTCCGCGACCCGGCCGGCACCTGGATCGACGTGATCCAGCTCGTCGAACCCGACCCGGAATGGGTCGCGGCGAACCTGCCCACGGCGCCATGAGTCGTGGGTGCGGATCTCCAGCACTCACCAAGTCCGCCTGAGCGGTGCGTCCGCGGGTCGGCTGAGCGCGAGCCGCGGCCCGTGCGGCGGGTTGGTGAGTGTTGGGGGTCCGCCTCAGGTCGTGAGCAGGACTTTGCCGAGGTGGGTGGACTGCTCGACCGCCTCGTGCGCCATGGCCACGTCGGCCAGCGGGAACGTGGCGTGCACGACCGGGCGGACCTTCTTCTCCGCGATCAGCGGCCAGACGTGGCCGACGACCTCGGCCAGGATCCGGCCCTTGTCCTCGACCGAGCGGTACCGCAGGCCGGTGGCGATCACCGAGCCGCGCCGGCTCAGCAACCGGCCGAGATCGAGCTCGCCCTTCGCGCCGCCCTGCATCCCGATCACCACGAGCCGCCCGTCGAACGCGAGCGACTTCACGTTGTCGGTCAGGTACTTCGCGCCGATGATGTCGAGAATCACGTCGGCGCCCGCGCCATGGGTGGCCTCGTTGACCACCGACGGCCACTCGGCTTCCTTGTAGTTGATCGCGACGTCCGCGCCGAGCCGGGTGCAGAACTCCATCTTCTCGGCGCTGCCGACCGTCGTCAGCACCCGCGCGCCGTGGGCGACACCGAGCTGGATCGCCATCGTGCCGATCCCCGACGAGCCGCCGTGCACGAGCAAGGTCTCGCCGTCCTTGAGGTGCGCGGCCATGAACACGTTCGACCAAACGGTCGCCACCACCTCGGGCAGCGCGGCCGCGCTGACCAGGTCGACACCGTCCGGGACGGGCATCACCTGCGGTGCCGGTACGACGACCTTCTCGGCGTACCCACCACCGGCGAGCAGCGCGCAGCACTCGTCACCGACCGACCAACCCTCGACCTCGGCGCCGACCGCCGCGATCCGGCCGGACACCTCGAGCCCGATCGTGCCGGGCGCACCCGGCGGCGGTGGATAGAAGCCCTGGCGTTGCATCAGGTCGGCCCGATTCACGCCCGCGGCAACGACGTCGATCACGACCTCGTCGACGGCTGGTTGCGGGTCCGGGATCTCGCCGATCCCGAGAACGTCGATTCCGCCGGCTCCATCACACACGACAGCTCGCATGCTGCCCAACCTACCCTCAGCTCTCGACGAGCCGGACCATGTCCTGCGCGATCGAGTCGAGGTAAGTGGTCTCGCCTATCGACTGGAACCAGTCCCATAGTTCGAGCGAGTGGGAGAGCCGGTAGATGTCCATCCGGTCCGCCGGTACGGCGCCGTACCCGTCGGTGAGGCCCGCGAGTTTGCCGGCGTCGTCGTGGGCCGAGTACTGGATGGTCTTGGCGAGATCGATCAGCGGGTCGGCGGCGATCGCGTTCTCCACGTCGATGAAACCGGTGACGCGCCAGGTGCCGGTGTCGACGAGGATGTTGCCCTCGTGGAAGTCGTTGTGACACAGCACGGCCGTGGTGTTGTCCGCGAACAGGTGCGCGTGGTCGCGGACGTGCGTGGTGAGCTTGGCGTGCAGCTTCGCGTCACCACCGAGCTGCTCGAACTCCGCGAGCTTCTTGGCGAACTGACGCCGCATGTACTGGTCGTTGTCCGGCAGCGGGTCGAGGATCTGATCCGTCAGATAGCCGTACGTCGGTTGCGCGATGCGGTGGACGCGCTGCAGGAGCTCGCCGAGTTGGGTGTACATCGCTCGCCAGTCGGGCGGTTCGACCTCGGACAGCGGCGCACCGTCGAGCTTGGTGAGGATCGTGACACCGTCGCCGACGTGCACGACCCGGGGGATCGAGTCGCCGAGCTCGGGTTCGAGCATTCGGTAGACGTGCACTTCCTTGGCCTGTTTCCAGCGCCACTCGGGTGCGTAGACCTTGACGATGAGTGCGTCGCCGGAGGTGCGGACCTCGTACACGGTGCTGAGCTGGCCGCCGGTGCGTTCCAGCACCTCGACGACCTCGAGTCCGGCGACGTCGGACACCAGTTGGGCGACATCCATGGGTCGAACCTATGAGCGGCGTCCAGCGGTTTTCGTCTTCAGTTGTCGAGGTCGGACCAGGTGTCGACGTCGTCGCCGGCTCTGGTTGGTGGGGTCCAGGCGAGATCCAGCCCGGCGAGCGTCCGGCGTACCGACTTGTCCCGGGGGTCGCCCACCTGCCGGATCGCTTGCGCCAGGGCGGTGCGGCGGTAGGCCGTGGCGAGCTGCTGCTCCTGCCCGCCCGTGTCGCGCAGACCGAAACCGTCGTGCTCCCCGAGACCCTCCACCAGCGCCGTCACATCGTCACCAGTGATCCACGGCAGATCACAGCTCACCACGACAACCACCGGAGCCGTGCCCCGCGCCAACCCAGCCGCCAGCCCCGCTACCGGACCACCGGAGGGCGGATCCTCAACGGTCCAGTCCACCGAGCGGTACGTCGTACGCACCGGTCCGACCACCACTGTCGACGCCGCGGCGGCTGTCGCGGTCAGCACCCGGTCCAGCAACGAGACGCCGTCCAGCACGAGCATCGCCTTGTCCACACCACCGAACCGAGTGGACCCACCGCCCGCCAGCACCACCGCGTCGAAGTCCACGCTCGCAGTCTGCCAGCAATCGTCCTCTCAGTTCTCAGGCTGCGTGCGCCGCGTGGGGTTCAAGAGGTGGGGCACCATGGAGAGATGAGGATCGCCGTGGTGCAGACCGCCAGTAGTTACGACAAGGGCGCGAACCGGGACCTGGTCAGCCGCCTGGTCGCGGACGCGGCCCAGGGGCGGCCGGAGCTGGTCGTCCTGCCGGAAGCGATGATGTCGGACTTCGCGGTCGAAGGAGACTCGGTGGCCGAGGCCGCCGAGCCGCTGGACGGTGAGTTCGTCGAGACGCTGCGGAAGGCCGCGGTCGAGCACGGGGTGGCGATCGTCGCCGGCATGTTCGAACGCAGCTGTGACCAGCATCGTCCGTACAACACGCTGCTGGCCGTCGGCGCGGACGGCGCCCTGCTCGGGGCGTACCGGAAGATCCACCTGTACGACGCCTTCGGTTACAAGGAGTCCGACCAGCTGACGCCGGGAGACGTAGCGCCGGTAGTAGTGCAGGTCGGTGGCCACTCACTCGGTCTGATGACCTGCTACGACCTGCGCTTCCCGGAGCTGTCCCGCGCGCTCGTCGACGCCGGTGCCGAAGTGCTCGTCGTCCCGGCCGCCTGGGTCCGTGGACCGCTCAAGGAGCACCACTGGACCACGCTGCTCACCGCCCGCGCCGTCGAGAACACCTGCTACGTCGCGGCGGCCGCCCAGAACGGGAAGAAGTACTGCGGTCTCAGCCAGGTCGTGGACCCACAGGGCGTCGCGCTGGCGTCCGTAGGCGAGTCGGACGGACATGCGTTCGCTGAGGTCACCGCCGAGCGCCTGGCCGACGTACGCAAGCGCAACCCGTCACTGCAGAACCGCAGGTACTCCGTCACTCCACGGTGACCAGTGCGCGGACCGAGTGGTCCCAAAATCTCGCGGACCCGTTAGCCTCCTGGGCGTGGTGGATGGGTTTGATCTGGAGCATCACGGCGATCTCGAGGTCGGCGCTGGACTGGTCGACCTCGCTGTCAACGTGCGCGCGGGGACGCCGCCGGCCTGGCTGGTCGACGCGATCACCGCGAGCCTGACCGACTTGGCGGCGTACCCACGGCAGGACGCGGCGGTCGCGGCTGTCGCTGGGCGGCACGGTGTCGCGCCGGACCGGGTGCTGCTCACCGCGGGTGCGGCGGAGGCGTTCGTGCTGATCGCGCGGGCGTTCCGGCCGCGGCATCCGGTGGTGGTTCATCCACAGTTCACCGAACCCGAGGCCGCGCTGCGGTCGGCCGGGCACTTGGTCGACCGGGTCATCCTGCGCCCCGAGGACGGGTTCACGCTGGACCCTTCCGCCGTACCGGCTGATGCGGATCTTGTTGTCATCGGCAACCCGACCAACCCGACGTCGGTCCTGCACCGGGCCGACGACCTGCGGGAACTCGCGCGGCCGGACCGGATCCTGGTCGTCGACGAGGCGTTCATGGACGCCGTACCGGGGGAGCCCGAATCGCTCGCCGGGGCTTCGATCCCGGGGCTCGTGGTGGTTCGCAGCCTGACCAAGACCTGGGGACTCGCGGGACTTCGCGTCGGCTATGTGCTCGCGGGTGCGAGCTTGATCGAACAGCTCGCCGCGGTTCAACCGCACTGGCCGGTGTCCACTCCTGCGCTCGCGGCAGCAATTGCCTGCAGCAACGAGCGCGCCGTGACGGAGGCGGCTCAGGTGGCGTTGGACATCGACCGGCAACGTGACCATTTGCTTGACAGGCTGAGTACGGCGGGTGGACTTTCGACGTACGGCGTGGCGCGTGCACCGTTCGTACTTGTGCATGTCCCGGGTGCCGTGGAAGTTCGGGAATCCCTGCGTGTACAGGGATTTGCGGTTCGGCGTGGGGACACGTTCCCGGGGCTCGGGCCGGACTGGTTGCGGATCGCCGTGCGGCCCGAAGAGGTCACGGACGGGTTCGTGAAGGTGCTGTCCGACGTCCTGCGCTGAGTGGAGTTCTGCCGCTCAATCGAGTTGGCGCTGTAACGCGCGAGGGGTTTAGCTGAGGACGACTTTGCGCACAAGATGACCAGGTGCCCGTCTGCATTTGTCCCGGGCAACTTTCTGGCCATTCGTAAAGGAGCAGCGTCATGGGTCTCAGCGACGACGACATGAACACCTCGTCCGAAGGCGGCTTCGGGAACTCGGGCGGAGGCGGCTACTCGAGCGAAGGCAACGAGGGTTCGTCCGGCGGCGGGTACGGCTCTTCTTCTGAGGGTGGTTCCGGCGGCGGCGCGGGTGGCGGCGAAGGTCCGGCTGACGGTGGTGCGTCGCAGGGCTCGCAGGACGGCGGCGCTGACGGTGGTGCAGGCGGTGGCGGCTACGGCGGCGGCAACGGTGGCGGGGATGGCGGTTATGGCGGCGGCGACGGTGGCAACGGTGGTGGTGGCAACGGCGGCGGTTATGGCGGTGGCGGGGACGGCGGTGGCGGCGAGGGCCCGGCTGACGGTGGCGCGTCGCAGGGGTCGCAGGACGGCGGCGCCGACGGTGGTGCTGACGGCGGGTCCGGCGGCAACTACTCGGGTGGCTCCGGCGGTGACTCCGGTGGCGGCTTCGGCGATGATGGTGGGTCTGGTGGGTCTGGCGGCGGGAACTCGGGCGGCTCGGACAGTGGTGCCGATGGTGGCGCGGACCGTGGCGCCGGCGGGAACTCCGGAAGCTGGTGAGTGCCGTGCCGGAGGCCGGGCCCTTTCCCCAGAACTCGCAACCGCCGGCTGACGGCCGCGAGTCGCTGCGGAACGAACGCCCGGCACTCCGGCGCTGTGTAGCGGGAGACCTGGACGAGTTCGCCAACTTCCATTGGGGTTCGCGGGCGATGCTGTCCCACGCCCCCGACCTGCCCGCACCGTACGACGACCTGTTCAGCCTCGCGGCTGTGGACGAACTGCTGTCTCGCCGTGGACTGCGCACACCGTTCCTGCGGATCGCCAAGAACGGTTCGGTCGTCGGCGACAGTCAGTTCACCGGTCCAGCTGGTGCCGGTGCGGAGGTCGCGGACCAGGTGCGCGACGACAAGGTCGCCGCGTTGTTCGCGAGCGGACACACCGTCGTACTGCAGGCACTGCATCGCACGTGGCCTGCGCTCGTTGACTTCTCCACCCAGCTGGCGGCTGACGCGGGTCACCCGGTGCAGATCAACGCGTACATCACGCCCGCCGAGTCACAGGGCTTCTCGGCGCATTACGACGTACACGATGTGTTTGTGCTGCAGGTAGCGGGCGAGAAGCATTGGACTGTGCATGAGCCGGTGCATCTCGATCCGCTGCGCAATCAGCCGTGGACAGATCACTCCCAGGCCGTCGCGGCGGCGGCACGGGACCAGGCGCCGGTGATCGACGAGGTGCTGAGGCCGGGCGACGCGCTGTATGTGCCGCGCGGGTTCCTGCACTCCGCGAAGGCGCTGGGCGGCGTCAGCGCACACCTGACGATCGGACTGCACACTCTCACACGCTATCTCCTAGTCCAGGAGCTGGCCGCGCTGGCTGCAGACCAAGCGTCGCTGCGCACTGCTCTGCCGCTCGGTTTCGTCCTCGGCGACCCGGAACAACTGGCCGAGCTGCTGCCCGAGGTGGTCCAGCTCTTCACACAGGAGCTGCAGTCGGCGACGCCGGAAGAGCTGGCTGCTCGCCTCCGCCGCCGTACCTGGTCCAGCAACCGCCCAGCTCCGCTCCCTCCGCTGGCTCACGCTGCGTCGATCGCTTCGCTGGCGGTCGGTACGACGGTCCGGCTGCGCGCCGGTCTGCGCTGTCGAGTCGTTCCAGGCGACCCGGTCGTCCTGCAACTCCCGGACCGGACCATCACGTTCCCGCCCGTCACGGCAGCCGCAGTCGCCGAACTCGCCTCCGGCGCCGACTGCAAGGTCGGCAACCTCTCAGGCCTGGACGACGCCGACCAACTGGTCCTGGTACGCCGTCTGCTCACCGAAGCCGTGGTCGTCGCAACCGCACAGTGAGAGCGTCCGGATAGTTGAAGTGCGCAACAGTATCGTGAGGCGGTGTGGACCCAGGTGACGTCAGGTATCGACCGGAGACCGGCTGCGCAGCGCAGGCCGACCTCCGTCACGACTCACTGATCGCCACCGCTCCGCCCGCCGAGCGCTGGCTGCTCATCGAGTCGCACGTGGCATGGCCTCGTCAGGCACTCACCTCTCTCCAATCTGTCGGGGACGTCGTGACGCGCAGGTGCCGCGAGCTGGGGATCCGCCCGGTGTTGGTGCGTCGCTCTGGACGAGTGGATCGGACCAGGACTCGCCGCTGGGCCTTGGTGGACTGCCGGCCGGGGCGTGAGCTCGCACGCTGGGGTGACCTACCGACCGATGAGCATCTCCTCGAGGTCCTGGCCGGCAATGACGCCGGCGTGGTCAGTGATGAGCCGGTGTATCTCGTCTGCACGCACGGACGTCACGACGCGTGCTGCGCGGTCCGCGGACGCCCCGTCGCGGCGGCCCTCACCGCCGCGTACCCGGAACGAACCTGGGAGTGCAGCCACATCGGCGGCGACCGCTTCGCGGCGAACGTGGTCGTCCTGCCCCACGGGTTGTTCTACGGACACGTCCCACCGGCCCGCGCCGTCGAACTCGCGAAGCAGTACGACGAGCGTGCCGTCGTACCCGATCTCCTCCGTGGATCAGGTGCGCTCATCCCGCCCGTGCAGGCGGCTCAGCACTTCGCTCGCGCTGCCCGTCACTCGGCCCGCGTCGACAACCTCCTTCCGCAAACAGTCGAAGTCCTCGCTGAGCACCGCTGGCGAATCCTCCTCGCATCCACCAACGGACTGGTCGCAGTCGAGGTGTCGGCCCATGTCGACACGGTCGACGCCCGCCTGACCTGTGCGGGTTCCTCTCCCACGCAGGTCCGCCGGTTCGAACTCCACAGCCTGACCACGATCTGACCGCCCGCCTCACCATTCACCTGACCGCCCACCTGAGGGGTCAGGACGGGTCCACGGGCCGATCCGTTCCGTGCGCGCCGTAGTACGCCGACTGGCGCGCCATGATTTCGCGCATGGACGTGCCGCGGGGCACGCCGTACACCGTTCCCGGGAAGTCCAGCTCGCGTTGGACCTGCCACAGCTCTTCGTGCCGGTCAGGGGAGAAGAGCTGCGCCGGATCACCGGCCGCGATCCATCCGATCGGGAGGACCGCGCCTGCTTCCAGTCGCGAGTTCACGTGCAGCACGCTGTTGATCCGGAGCTCCGCGCCCGCGCAGGCGACGGAACCGGGGAACAACGCGGCGCCCGTGGCGATGAAGACTTCGTCCTCGACCGTGGCGCCGTTGACATGTGCATGGGGACCTACCAGGACCGCGTCGCCGATCAGCGCTGGATGGTCGGCCCGGCCTCGCACCAGGGCGTTCTCCATCACCACACTGTTCTCGCCGAGCCGGATGTCGCCGTTCTCCGCGGTCAGCACCGCACCGTGCAGAACTCTGCTGCCTTCGCCGAGTGTGACGGCGCCGCAGAGCACGGCCGATGGGGCGACGTACGCGGATTCGGGCACGACCGGTCGACGGCCGCGGTGTTCCATCAGCATGTGTCGGTGTCCTCTCCTAGCCTGATCACCTCCATTCTCGATGGCGTACCCGATCTGTGCGGACTCTCCACGGCCCGGGTCCTCACAACCCGGGCGGCGGTGTCCTCCGGGCCGTCCACGTCGAGGTGGGAGGCTCGGTCCGGCGGACAATCCGGGGTGGAGAACCGCGAACTGAGCCAACATTAGAACAGATGTTCGATCGAGTGCAACGCATCCTGACAGGTCAGGTACCGAGGGGTGGTGAGCGGTCAGATCCGCTCGGCGCTGAGCCGTGGCGCGACCCGCGCGAGGACGTAGATCGTCGCGCTGGCCACCAGCGCGACCACCGCGAGCGCCAGCCACGGCAGCTCGTGATGGACCTCGAAGAGCTGCGTGAAGAACGCCGGCGCCAGCACGCTCGCGAACGTGAACGAGTACTGCCAGTACGACAAGTACTTCCCGCGTCCAACGGTCGGCGCCACGGCCGCCGAGAGCGCGTTGTTCGTCGCCGCGTGCAGTACGTCGGCAAACGCATAACAGGCCGTCGCGAGCACCAGCACCGCCACGACCAGACCCGCCGGGATATGTACCTGCAGCGCCATCAGCACCGCCCACACCGCATAGGCGATCCCAGCGACCACCATGACGTTCGTACGGCGCCTGCGCTCGGTGTGCCGAACGACCAGCGTCTGACCGGTCGCCAGCACCAGCGCCGTCGCCGCGATCAGCACACCGACTAGCCACTTCGGTACAGAGAGCGCCTCGGTGACGTACACCGGTACGCCGACGCCGAGCATCATCGTGCAGAGCGCCAGCAACGTGTTGGCGCCGATCAGCACCAGGAACGTCTTGTCCTTACGCAACAGCGGCGCCGGCCCGGTGTCCTGTTTGGACCGCTCGTGGTGCGACGGATGCAGTCGCAGGAGCAGCAGACCGGCGGCGTAGAACGTCACTGCGTTCACAGCCATTCCGACCAGGAACGGTGCGTCGCCACCGATCGCCAGCAGCCAGCCGGCCGCCAGCGCGCCCAGTGCGACACCGCCGGCCTGCATCATCCCGCCCAGGCCGAACCACTTGTCTCGGTCGCCCTCGTCGGCGACGTCCGCGAGCAGACTGAAGATCGCCGACCAGAACACTCGCTGTCCGGTCGCCATCACCAGTGAGCACAGGAACAGCAACCAGACCGACCGGCCGAAGAAGAAGCCGGTGAACGCCAGCCCCTGGGCGAACTGTGCGCCCACCACGATGTTCCGCGGCCCGATCCGGTCGATCACCACGCCCACCGCGGCTGGGGCGGCGATGGAGAACAGCGTGGCGACAGTCAGGATCAGTCCGGCCGTCCCGAGCTCGATACCGGCGACCTTGTTGAAGAACAGCAGCAGGAGCGGACCGGCGCAGCCGCCACCGAACGAGTCGATCGCCAGACCGGCCAGGAGCGGTACGCGGCCCCGTACGTTCGGGAGGCCGAGTGACGCGGCTGCAGGCATGGCGAAGCGCTCCTATCGGTCGTCTCGGCGGCTGGCGAACACTAGCAAGCGTTCGCCAGCGCGCTCCAACCGATTTCAGTCTGTTGCGGACACCCGTCGTACCGCCACGTTCTGGAGGGGACGCCAGGCTGCCACTGTCATCACCACCATCGCCACAAAGGCAATCGCGAACGGGGCGGCCAGTCCGTAGCGCTGCGCCAGTACGCCGCCCAGCGCGGAGCCGACCGCTGCGCCGCCTACGGAAGCCAGCAGGTACACGCTGTTCACTCTGCCCATCAGGTTGTCAGGAGTGACCAGTTGACGCGTTGTAGTCGAGACGATGCCCCAAACCACCGCGTGGACGCCGAAAACCGCCATCGTCGCGCCGGCGACCCACGGGTTCCGGGTGAGCGCCAGGACGAGGTGAATCGTGGTCTCGATGACCAGTCCGGCACGCAGCATAGTCACCGAGCCAACCCGCGGCTCCAGGAAGTGGTACGCCGGCATACCGAGCACACCGCCCACGGCGCCGACTGAAACGAGCAGTCCGAACTGTGTCTCGGTCAGACCGAGCCGCTCGCGGGCAAACAACACCCAGGTGGCGAAAGCGGCACAGAACGTGATGTTCATGACCAGGATGGACAATGCGAGCGTCCGGACACCGGGGTGCTGCCACAGCCATCGGACTCCCTCCCGCACCTCGTGCAAGAGCGCTGCACGAGCGGCGTGGTCAGGCAGCGGTGGACGTACGGCGACCCGCGCGATGAGTACCGCAGCGGCGGCAAAAGTGACCGCGTCGAAGACCAGCGGGATACCTGCTCCTGCTGCGAACAGCAATGCGCCAAGCGGCGGACCGCCGAGTTGCTGGAGCACTGTGCCGCTGGCGAACAGCCGAGCGTTCGCTTTGCCGAGGTGGTCTTTCGGCACCGCACTGACGAGCAGTGCGCCAGACGCGTTGTCCGCAAGAGTTTCCGCCGTACCGAGGAGGAACAGTGCGAGGTAGACGGCCCAGAGCGGTGTGGTGCCGAGCAGTACGGCGACACCGAGGCCGGCCAGGACGATCGCGCGAAAGGTGTCGGCGGCAACGATCATCAGACGGCGGTCGAGCCGGTCGACCAGGACGCCGCTGAACAGCGCGAACAGCAACCACGGCAACTGCTGGACGAAGGCGGCCGCTCCCACCGCGGCCGGTTCGGTGGTGATCGAGGCGACGAGCAGGGGACCCGCGGCCAGTAGGGCGCCGTCGCCGAGGTTGGAGATGATCGAGGCCGGCCAGATCTTCCGAAAATCGGACCCGAGCTCGGCCGGGAACGCGAGTGCGTCGAGAGAACGCATGGAGGTGACTCCTGAGGGCATGACGGAACGACAGGACACCGGCGTACGCCGGCTCGTGCATCCGGTCAGTGCTTCTCAGCGCGTCAGCGTGCCGACCGGACGGTGTGTGCCATGACCTCGAAGGACCGAGACATTGCTCCCACCTCCGTCCGTACCCTCCGGCGGTCCATCCGCCGCTCCGGCGACCCTACCGGCCACTCCCCGCCCCCGCACTCCGATTCCTCCCGCCGCCCCTGCGCTATCCTCAACGCTCGGCGGCAACGCCAGGAGGGTTCGCATAGCGGCCGAGTGCGCTGGTCTTGAAAACCGGTATGGCGGGTGACCGTCATCGTGGGTTCGAATCCCACACCCTCCGCTCAAACTCCCCCGAAATTACGTCTGACCTGCGGAAACGCACACCTGTGCCCCGACGACCGGTTTGTCCGGCGGCGTACTGTCCTGGGCGGTCTCTTTCGGCTGACCTTGCAGAATGCGTGCAACGGTTCCCCGCAAAGTACGGGTGCGGTACGGGCAGAGACACGTCGGCGACGACTCGTACTGTCGCGACAGCTAGCGGGCAGGCGCATGCCAGCTCGAGACATCTCTCTCGGAGGACTGATGAAGGCACGTGCACTGGGGACACTGGTAGGAGCCGCAGCGATGCTGAGCGGGTTGTTGGTGGCAACTCCAGCGCAGGCCGCCACGACGTCGGTGTACTCGCCGGACGGCGGGGCGTTGGGACAGGTGTCCGTCGCGGCAAGCGGGACCGTCACCTTGATCGCCAGGGACAAGAGCTGTGACGGGCGAGGGGCGGTGCTGCACTTCAAGATCTCTGGCGTCCGGGGCACGCTCTCGGACGGCAGCTGCCACGGAGGCGCAGCGGTCCGTGGGCCCTTCATGCCGACCGGATCCCGGATCGACTTCTACGTGTGCAACACGAACACCCGCACCGGTTACAAGAGCTGCTCGTCGACGAAGACCGTCTACGCCTGAGCAACGCGACACCCGAAGCAATACGTGCAATGGTGACCGCATCGGAGTCTTGAGAAATTTCTGGCGGTGGGCTGTCGGATCTGGGGTGGGGCGTTCGTTGTAGGGGTGACGGGCGGCTAGCGAGAGGTCCCCGGACCGACAGAGAGGTGTGGCGGTATGCGGAAGCTGATCTATGGGATGAACTTGACACTGGACGGCTACGTTGCCGCGCCCGGGGACGACATCGGGTGGAGTACTCCGAGTGACGAATGGTTTCAGTGGTGGCTTGAGCAGGAGCTGGCGATCGGGCTGTTCTTGTACGGGCGCAGGCTGTGGGAGGGTATGAGTTCGCACTGGCCGACCGCCGACCAGCTGCCCGACGCCACCCCGGCGCAGATCGAGTTCGCGCGGAACTGGCGGGACACGCCGAAGGTGGTGTTCTCGTCGACGATCGACAAGGTCGACTGGAACGCCCGCCTGGTCACCGGCGACGCGGTCGCGGAGATCACCCGGCTCAAGACCGGCGACGGCAAGCCGATGCGGGTCGGTGGCGCCACACTCGCGGCTGCGGCCATGCGGGCTGGGCTGGTCGACGAGTACGAGATCGTCACTCATCCGGTGCTGGTGGGCGGCGGCAGACCGTTCTTCACCGCGCTGGACAGCTGGGTGAACCTGAACCTGGTGGAGACGCGGACGCTGCCCGGCGGCGTGGTCGTGACCAGGTACGAGACGAAGCGTTGAGCGCGATTCCCAGCACAAGCCACGAGAATTGTTTGTCCCGGGTGTCGGATCTGGCGGGTAGCGTTCGTGGGACGGGTGGAGGCGGTCGGGGAGCGGCCGTCGGACAAGGAGTGCTGAGATGGCGCATTACCTGATCTCGTTCGCGAACGGGGCGATGGACGTCCCCGTGGAAGAGCTGCCCGCGGTGGCCAAGGCCGGGCAGGCGGTGATCCAGGAGGCGAAGGACGCCGGTGTGTTCCGGTTCGCCGGTGGGCTGAACTACGGCGCCGAGGCCGCCACGGCGGACACCAACGGGGCGGTCACCGAAGGGCCGTTCGCGGAGAGCAAGGAGCAGTTGGGCGGCATCTTTGTCGTCAACGTACCCACCCGGGAGGCGGCTCACGAGTGGGCAGCGAAGGTGGCGGCCGCCTGCCGCTGCCCACAGGACGTCCGCAAGTTCATGGACGACCCGGAGTCCTGACCAGCCAACGGTCAGGTGGTTTCGCCCGACTCGATGGTGTCGAGGTCTCGGGTGGCGAAGCGGAGGTGTTCCCATTCCTCGCCGAGGATGACGCGCAGGCAGGAGCCGACCGTCTCGGCGTGCTCGGGTGAGTGCGGGTTCTTGCGGGTCTCTTCGAGGTCGGCCGGAGTGACCTTGGCGAGGTAGTCGCGGACCATCGTCAGGCGGCCGGCGCGGACCTCGAGGACCTCCGCGTACGTCGGGGTTGTCGAGGCGTCGGCGTCGCCGTACTTCAGGCCGATCGGGTGCAGCGGCTCGTCGAGCTCCAGGACGGAGCGGCCGAACCAGAGGTCGGTGGCGTGGACGAGGTGCCGCTGCGTCTGCGCGAACGACCACTCGCCGCCCACCGACACATCGACAGTGCCCTCCGGCATCGCGGCGGCGCGTGCCTGGGCGGCCGCCCACGCGTCCTCCACCTTCGCGTACGCCGCCCGGAGCCCCGCCGGATCCTGCGCCAGCCGCTCCGCCCGGCCCGGGAACCGCCGGTTGAGCTCGGCCTCGACGAGCGGCGCCACATCGACGCCGTTCACGATCAGGCTGCCGTCCTTCTCGGTCAGCCACGGCGAGTCGATGTCCGCACCTTGGATGTCGATGCCGCGCATCACCACGCCGGACAGGTCGGCCTCGGTGATCCGGGCGCCGCGCAGGTTCACCTCGTTGAACCGAGCCCCCTTCAGGTTCGCGTCAACGAACTCCGCGCCCTGCAAATCGTCGGTCCGACCGAACTTCGCCATGCCAACTCCCGTGGTTTCTCGATGTCGCGGCGAGCCTAGCCGTGACCTCGGACACAAAAGTCGTGCGCGCGGCACCCGGCCCGTGATGGGGTCGAAGGACCGGCGAAAGGAACTGGATATGGATGTCCTGGATGCGGCAGCACGGCTCGGCTACTCGGAGCGGGACCGGACACGGTTCGAGGGACTGCGGTACGGCGGCCTGCGGCTACCGGAGAACGCCGCGGACCTGATGGAGTACTGCGGAGTCGATCCGGCCGACCGCAAGGAGATGCTCGCCGCGCGGCCGGACCCGGAGCGCGAACCGGACTGGTGGGCGATCACCGCCGCGCTGGCCGGAGAGATCGAACGCGACGTCGACCTGCCCATTCCGCCCACCGGATTCCGCGGCTGGCCCGCCGTACCGCGGGATGCGTCCGCGGTGGGGTTGTTCGCGGCGGCGTGGGCATTGCTGGCCAGCCTGCCGCGGCTGCGCGAGCTGCACGCAAGGCGCGGTGTGCCGGAGTCGGTGACCAGAACGAGCGTCTCCGCGCTCGGAGGGCTGATGGGAACGCACCGGCACCTCTGCGGCCGTCCCGGAGTTGGACTGATGTCGATGTGGACGCCGCCGTTGCGGTTCCGTGGCGCCGACTACGAGTTCGGTCGCCACGCGTTCACTCGTACCCAGCTCGGCATGGGCGACGAGGTCTCCGGCCACGTCCTGTCTCTGCACATCCCACCGACCGGCCGGCTCGACGCGCAGGCGTCTGAAGAGTCCATTGCGACAGCCGTGGAGTCGTTCAAGCGCTGGTACCCCGAGGAGCCGGTGAGTGCGTTCGTGTGTCACTCATGGCTGCTGGACCCGCAGTTGGCCGAGTACCTGCGTCCGGAGTCCAACATCATGCGTTTCCAGAGTCGCTTCGACCTGCTGCCGTACCTCCCACCGGACGATCCCAGTGAGGGTGATCGCGATCTGATGCGGCTCGGGCTGCAGATCGCCGTACCAGACCATCCGCTGACCGAGGAGGACCTTTCTGCGGTCCCTCAGGAGACCACTCTGCAGCGTGCGTTCGTCGAGCACCTGCGCGCCGGTCGCCACTGGCACCACCGCACAGGCACCCTGAAGACATGGAGCTGAGGATCCCAGTCGGTCCGGACGAGGTCTGGGCCGACCATCTGGCCGGAGCCGGCGTACCGATCGTCCTGCTGCACCCGGAGACCGGGGACTCACAGGTGTGGGACCCAGTGCTGCCGGGGCTGAGCGGTCGACGCATGCTCCGGTACGACGCCCGCGGGTCCGGGCGCTCGTCGCGCCCAACCGGTGACTTCTCGCCGCTCGGTGACCTGGAGACCGTCCTGAGCCAACTGAACCTCGAGCGGGTGCTGCTGGTCGGCTGCTCAACCGGCGCTGGTACGGCGCTCAGTTTCGCGCTGGTGCACCCCGAGCAGGTCCACGGACTGGTGCTGTTGTACCCGGACGTGCCCGGCTTCCCGCGCCCCGAAAGCACGGGACCGGACGGGTTCGATGACGACGTGTACGACCAGCTGCACGAGCTCCGGGTGCCGTCCGTCGTGATGGTCGGTGACGAGGACAGCCCGGTCCACGCAGCCACGGCCGGTGCCGCCGCGGCGCGCATCCCCGGCTGCGAGTTCATCTGGACACCCGGCGCCGATCCGCTGCGCCACGCGGACACAGTGACCGACGCCGTCCAACGACTGGCCGGTGACTACGACGCCGGGTAGGACAGGTGCTGGTGGATCATCTGCCAGCCGGTTGCGGTCCTGCGGAACACACGGGTGGCTCGGGACGTGGTCTCGGTGCCGTTGGCGGTGATGTGGTCGATGGACCAGGCGACGGCGAGGTTGCCGGCGGACTCGATGATGGGGTTCGGGATGGTGAACGTGATCGGGTCAAGGCTGGACTTCAGGCCGGCCGCGCAGACCTCGCGGACGGCCGGCTTGCCGCTGTAGTTGCCGTCGATCTCGTACGAGACGACGTCCTCGGCGATCGGCTCCATCAACGCGTCCAGATCGCCGGCGGCGGTGTCCTCGCCCCACTTGTCGAGAACAGCGCCGAGGTCCGTCGCGTCGGCGTCCTCGTGCGGGAACGAGTGATGCTCGTGCGTGACGGTCCAGCGGTCGTCGATCTTGCGGAGCCCGATCGTGAGACGCAGGCGCTGGTCAGGATTGTCGTCCGGGGTGCCGCAGCGCAGCAATGCGAAGGCGAAAGCCACGTCCGAGCCAGCGGTCACGTCCAGCGACACCAGCTCGAACGACGCACCGGACCGCTGCCACTCGAAGAACCCGGGCCACGTCGCGCGGTACGCGTCCAGCCCGCGAACACCGTCGTACGGCGGGGGCACGTCGAACATCACCAGATCCGGGGCGTGGTCGGCCATCACAGTGTCCAGATCGCCCGCGTGCACCGCGGTGACCCAGTTCTCGATCAGCGTGCGGATCTCCTGCTCGTCAGTCATGTCTCTCCTCGGTCAGGCAGCTCGTCACCCTCTACAACCCGGGAGGATCCACAAACTCATCGGGCAGCCCGAAAGTCGGGAAATCCGCCTCCAGGTACGACACCACTTCGACGATGTCCGAGCCCCGCAGTACGACGACATCCAGCCCGCCGGGCACGTACCGGTCGCCCTTGAGCAGGTAGGTGCCGAAGGCGAGCTGACCGTTCGCGCGAGCAGGCAGGAACCGCCACTCGGAACGCAGCGGTCCGTCGAGCAGGAACGTCCGGATCGCGTCCCGACCGACGAACCAGTCCGGCAGCGGCGGCATCGAGTACTTCGCGTCCGCGGCCAGCATCGCCACGATCGCGTCGACGTCGCGGGCCTCCCACGCGGCCATGTAGCGCCGTACCAAGTCCCGCTCGCCTGACTCGCCCAGCGCGCGCAGAGTCTGCTGCTGACTCGGTACGGCGCTCACCACCGACCGTGCTCGCTGCAGAGCACTGTTGACTGCGGCAACCGACGTATCCAACAGCTCGGACACCTCACGGGCACTGAACGCCAGTACGTCGCGCAGCAGGAGCACTGCCCGTTGCAGCGCGGACAGGTGCTGCAGCGACGCGACGAACGCGAGCTCGACGGACTCCAGCGCCAGCAGCTGCGCCTCGGGAGTCAACGAGGCGGTCCACGTCAGTCGGCTCTCCGGATACGGATCGAGCGCCTCCTCGGCACGCCGTCCGCGGCGCTCGATCAGCGTCAGACATCGGTTGGTGGCGATCTTGTACAGCCACGGACGGATCGATCCGCGGTCCTCGTACCCCTGCAGGCTGCTCCACGCGCGGAGCAGTGTCTCCTGGACGGCATCCTCCGCGTCCGTGTCGGAGCCGAGCATCCGGTAGCAGTGCGCGTGCAGCTCACCACGCCACGGTTCGACCAGTTGTCCGAAGGCGTGCTCGTCACCCGCTCGCGCGGCAGCCAGCAGCTCTTGCATCACTGGCAGCTAACGACTGTCTGGTCCAGCGATCCAGCACCTGTGCCGCTCGACCACTGTCCACAGCCTCCACGCAGCGCGCAAAGCAGTCCGCCAGCGGTTCCAGCCCCCGTTCCAGCGTCAGCGTGGTCAGAGCAGCCGCAGCATTCAGCAGTACGACGTCCCGCACCGGACCGCGTTCTCCGTCGACCACGCCACGCATCAGCCGCGCATTGAACGCGGCGTCACCACCTCGCAGCTCAGCCAATGACGTCGGCCGCAGACCCAGTGAGCGAGGATCGAACATCACCTCCCTAGCAGAGCCGTCATGCACCACCCACAGCCGCGAATAGCCAGTAGTAGTGAGCTTGTCGAGGCCGTCGTCACCACGAGCGACCAGTGCGGACCTGCCTTGGTTGGCCAGCGCACCGGCCAGTACTGGCAGCATCTGCGGGTTGGCGACGCCGACTAGCTGGTGTGGCGGGTCAGCTGGGTTGAGCAGGGGCGCGAGCACGTTGAAAGCCGTGGGGACCGCGAGCTCACGGCGTACCACTGCGACTTGGCGGAGGGCTGGGTTGAAGCGCGGAGCGAACAGGTAGGTCAGTCCGACGTCGGTCGCCATCTGAGCGGCCTCTGTTGCGGACAGGTCGAGTGGGACGCCTAGGTGCTCGACCAGGTCGCTGGAGCCGGCTGCCGAGGAGGAGGCGGCGCGACCGCCGTGTTTGACGACGGTGACACCTGTGGCGGCTACGACCACTGAGGCCATCGTGGAGATGTTCGCTGCACCGGTGCGGTCACCGCCGGTCCCGACGATGTCCACGAACGTTCCAGGGATGTGGACCGGTGTGGCGTGCGAGCGGAGTGCGTCGGCCAGGCCGGTGAGTTCGTCGGCGGTCTCGCCCTTGGCGCGCAGGGCGATCAGGAAGCCGGAGATCTGGGCCGGTGACGCCTCGCCCAGCACCAGTTGGTCCATTGCCCACCCGGTGTCCGCCGCCGAGAGGTCGGAACCGGCCAGGAGCGCGGAGATCAGGCCGGACCAGGTCCGGAGCGTTGTTGCCATCGGCATTCCTCAGGGTGCGGGGCCGCCCACGAGGAGAACATGACAACGGCCGCCTCGCAGGAGACGGCCGGGTGGATGCGCGCGATCAGGCCGTCAGTTGACGGCCCACCACTGACTCACGCGCTGGAACATGACCCTGACAGTAGCGCAGGCAGTGCCTTGTCACATCATGGTGGGTCGATTCGTCAGAGCACTGAGGACAGGAACAGGAAGGGCTGCGGTGGACGGGCACGAGGAGCTGGCGGGGGAGTTCGAGCAGAACCGCGCGCATCTGCGTGCGGTCGCGTACCGGATGCTCGGATCGTTGGCCGAGGCGGAGGACGCCGTTCAGGAGGCTTGGCTGCGGCTGAGCCGGACCGACGTGAGTGATGTCGGCAATCTGGCCGGCTGGCTGACCACTGTGGTGTCCCGGGTTTGTCTGGACATGCTGCGCAGCCGCAAGTCGCGGCGGGAGGACTCGCTGGACACCTACGTGCCGGATCCGATCATCGGCCGGGTGGACGGGGAGTTGGGGCCCGAGGGCGAGGCCATCCAGGCGGATGCGATCGGGCTGGCGCTGCTCGTCGTCCTGGAGACGCTGTCACCGGCGGAGCGGCTGGCGTTCGTCCTGCACGACATGTTCGGCGTCGGGTTCGACGAGATCGCGACGATTGTGGACAAGTCGCCGGCGGCCACCAGGCAGCTGGCGAGTCGCGCCCGGCGACGGGTGCAGGGTGCGCCGGCGAGTGACGGGGACGCGAGCCGGCAGCGCGCGGTCGTCGAGGCCTTCATGGCCGCGTCGCGCGGCGGTGACTTCGAGGCGTTGCTCGAGCTGCTGGACCCGGAGGTGCTGCTGCGCGCCGACGCGGGTTCCGCGAGCGCGGAGTTCGCCGGGCCGGCGGTGTCCAAGCTCGTCCGCGGTGCGAAGGCGGTCGTCGAACAGGCGCTGCTGTTCAGCCGCATGGCGCCGTACAACCAGCTGGTGACCGTGAACGGTCTGCCGGGTGTGATCACCGTCGTCAACGACCGCCTGATGGGTGTCATGGCGGTCACCGTGGCGGACGGCAAGATCACTCAGATCGACATCCTTGCCGACGTCGAACGCCTGGAGATCATCCAGCTACCAGCCTGAGCACCCGCCGAGCCTGCGCCGCCGCGGTCCCCGGAGGATTGCGGTCGGCGCTGGGTCCGCCCGGCCCGATGAGCGTCAGCCAGAACCCGGCCCACAGACACCGCGCCGCCTGGAACCGCTCGGGGTCCACGGCGAAGCGCCGTACCAGTGGAGTCCAGTCGGTCGCGCGGCCCGACAGGTGCTCCACGAGGTTGGCGAGCTCGACAGCCCGGTCACCCAGCCCGGCGTCCTCGAAGTCGATGATGCGAACCCGGGCGCCGTCCCACAGGTAGTTGGCGACGTTGGGGTCGCCGTGCCCGACCACAGGATCCTGTACGTCGGTCACGTCCGCCGGCTCGTTCGCGAGCCAGGCGTGCGCAGCCGCGCCGACCACGCCGTCGATGCCCCGCAACGCGCTCAGCCCCGAGCGGGTGCGGGCGACGAGCGCCGGCAGATCAATGGGGGTCAGACCGGTGGGCGGGACCGACCACAGCGTCTCCAGCGCGTTGCCGAGGGCGGCCAACTGCGCGGCCGTGAGGTCAGCGGGCAGCGGTGCGCCGGGCAGGAGCGTCAGCGTCATCCACGGTGCGGGGTCGCCGGACGAGGTGAGTGGGGTTGGGACGAGCTCCGGGACGGCCTGCGAGAGCAGGGTGAGGGCGGCCCATTCGCGCGCCGGCTCGTCGCGTGACCAGGAGGCGTAGCGCTTCGTGACGGTGCCGCCGGTGACCTCGACCGAATGCGTCATCAGAAAAGTCTGGCCGGGGTGTCAATAACCGGCCTCCCTCTTCGACGTACAGGTAGAAGCAGCTACGTGAGGGAGCGGATCGGATGTCTACGCAGGCGATTGCAGCGGTTGCCACTAACGGCAGTGCCACCAGTGACATCGTGGCCGGGCTGTTGGGGGCGGGGTTCAACGGCGCCGTCCGGCTGCCGGGAGAAGCGGAGTACGACGAGCAGCGTCGGTCCGTGATCCCGTCGGTCGATTCGCGCCCTCTCGTGGTTGCTGAAGCGTTCACCCGGACCGACGTCCAGGCCGCCGTACGGACGGCCCGCGAGTACGGCCTACCGCTGGCCGTGCAGGCCACGGGGCACGGCACCCGGGTTCCGGCCGACGGCGGGATCCTGCTGAAGACCACCCCGATGACGGCGGTCCTGATCGACCCGGAGCGGCGGATCGCGAAGGTCGCGCCGGGTGCACGCTGGGGCGCCGTACTGGATGCGGCGCGGCAGTTCGGGCTCGCTCCGCTGTCCGGGTCGCACCGCGACGTCGGCGTCACCGGATACACGCTCGGCGGCGGGGTCGGCTGGCTGGCCCGCAAGTACGGGTTCGCGGCCGACAGCGTGATCCGCGCCGAGGTCGTCACCGCCGACGGTCGCACCGTCACCGCGAGCGCCGAGCAGCACCCCGAGCTGTTCTGGGCGATCCGCGGCGGCACCGGCAACTTCGGCATCGTCACGTCGCTCGAGTTCCGCCTGTACCCGGTCCGCCAGGTGCACGCCGGCATCGTGTACTACGGCATCGACCGCGCCACCGCGATCCTGCGCCGGTACCGCGACTGGACCGCCACGATCCCCAACGAACTCAGCACCGCGATCGTCCTGACTCGCATCCCCGGCACCGAGCAGCGCGCCGTCGCGATCAAGGTCCTGTATGCCGGCCCCGCGGACCTCGCCGAGCATCTCCTCAAGCCCCTGTTCGAGGTCGCCGGCCAACGCCTCGCCGGTGAGCTCACGACGATCGAGTACGCCGATGCCGCGATGGGTGGCACGCCCGCTCGGCACCTCGAGTTCCTGGACACGCTGACCGACGAGGTGATCGACGTGGTCACCGAACTCGAGGACGCGATGGTCGAGGTCCGGCACTGGGGCGGCGCGATGGCGCACCCCGGTCCTGGCGCCGGACCGGTCGGTCACCGCGGGGCGGCGTACTCGCTGATCGTTGACCGCGAGGTGGCCGGGCTGCCGAGCTCGGGACGGACGTTCGTGAACTTCCTCGGCGACCCGGGGCGCGCGGAGACGGCGTACGGCGCCGCGGACTTCGAGCGGCTGCGCGCGGTGAAGCGGAGCTACGACCCGGCGAACTTCTTCCACCTGAACGCCAACATCAGGCCATGAAGAAGCGGTCCGGTCCCCGGAAGGGCGGGGACCGGACCGCTCACAGCTAAGGCGCGTCTCCCAGTCCCCCGCCTACTGCGCGGGACTGGGAGACACACCCTAGGTCAGACCGTGCCGGAGTTCCCGTAGACGGTCACGTGCACGTGGTCGTAGTGGTTCGCGGTCGTGCTGCCGCGGTCCGGCATCGCGCGCCAGCCCTCGCTGCTGCGCTGGACCGTCCAGATGTGCTGCTGCCAGATCAGCTGGCTGACACCGAGCTTCTTGTAATTGGCCTTCAGCCAGTCCGCGACCTCCTGGCCCTCGGAGCCGCTGACCATGATGTCGAGTGCGTGGCCGGTCGAGTGCTCGGAGCCGCTGTCGCCGGACCGCATCCCGCCGTACGACGTGATGTCGGGGAACTTCGCGCAGATCGCCCGGTGCACCCGGATCGCGTCCTGGGTGATGCCGTCCTCGACGGCGGAACCCGACTTGCAGACCGTCTGGGAGATCGCCCCGACGACGGCCGCGACCGGCTTGGTGGCCGAGAGATACTGCGTCTTCACCCAGCGGGACTTGCCGTCGCTGACGACCTCGGCGTACAGGCCGTCGACCTTGCCGGTGACCGAGACCTTGGTGCCCTTCGGCAGCACGTCCAGCAGGATGCCGGTCAGTGGCAGGGTCCAGAGGTTCACGTCGGTGGTGGTGTACTTCGTGCCGGAGATCTTCGGCGGCGCCGCGTTCACCTCGGCGGAGGCGCGGGTCTTCGCCGCCGTCGGCTTCGGGATCGGAGCCTGCTTCTTGAGGTGCTTCGCCGTCGGGCTCGGCTTCGGCTTCGGCGTCGCGCTCGGCGTCGTCGACGGGGTGTTGATCGGCGGACGCAGAGCGTCGCGGCTGATCGTGGTGTCGCGCGACAGCTGCAGGGACGAGCTGGCGATCGACGGATCGAGGTTGACGTGCTGGCTGGGGAACGCGGCGGCCGAGCCGGTGGCCACCAGGGCTACTGCCGCTCCGGGGATCGCGACCTTCACGATGCCGGGCTGGATGCCCTTGAGGCGCGACTGCTTGTGCCGCGCCTGTCTATGCCGTCCTGCCACTTGTCACCCAATCTGCCGAGACCAAACCGTTATCGACCGGAGGAGTCAAGCACACATCGCTGCACGGGTTCGAATCGGCCTGGAGTCTTAACGCATTACGAACGTCCACAGGCGCGGCCGAGTCGTGATCTGCCCGGTATCCGGAAGTGATCGGTTCGAGATCAAACGCTTGGTGCAGGGACCGGCGTTGTGATCCAGGGCGCGGCGGTCACCGCGGTTCGTCTGGCATCCCCGATGAGATGAGCGTGCCGCGCAGCTCGACGCGGTCGCCCACAGCGGCCGACACCTGGCCGGCGATCGCCTGCGCCTGGTCGTCGTCGGCGGCGTCGATCAGGTAGAAGCCCGCCAGCTGCTCCTTCGACTCCCCGAACGGACCGTCGGTGACCACCTGCTCACCGTCCCGGATCTGCACGATCCGGCCGTCCTCGGGTGGTCGCAGCCCCTCGGAGCTGACCAGCTCACCGGACGCGGCCAGCTCGCGCTCCAACTGGATCAGCCGGGCCAGCGCTGCATCGTCCTCGACGGTCCAGACCCGGTCGAGACTCCGGAAGATCATCACGACGTACTTCATGGGGTCACCGTAACCAGCGGGACCGACAGAACCCCGCGAACCATCAAGGTTCGCGGGGCCCCGTGTGTTTCCTGCCAAGGCATCACTACCGAGGCATCAGTACCAGTGGCGTCGGCCACCGACCGCGCGGCCGGTCGCTCCGAGCAGCCACAGAACAGCTCCGACCAGGAGCAGGACGATGCCGATCGTCCACAGGATCGAGATGTGCAGCAGGAACCCGAGAAGCAGCAGGATCAGTCCGAGGACCAGCATGGAACCTCCTTCAACTGGGCCGCCTCACGGTGGCGGCCGCGGGCTCCCGGTTCCCACTCCCGGCCCCCTGAACCTCCAACAGTCGTTTGACCAGCAGGCATCCGGCCAGGCCGATCGCGATGAACAACCACACCGTCGCGAACGCGATCCGGTAGCCGTGCGTCAGTGCGGTCGGAGCGCTACCCGACGTGTTCGCGGTAGCCACGGCGGAGACGGCCGCGACGCCGACCGCGCCACCGATCTGGAAGCTGGCGTTCTGGAGTCCGGAGGCGACTCCAGCGTCCTCGCCGGCGACGTCGCTGAGCGAGGCGATCGAACCTGCGACCGAGCCGGCACCCAGTCCGGCGCCGAAGATCGTCAGACCCCAGAAGGCCAGCTCGAAGTACCCGGAGTCCACGGTCAGTCGAGTCATCAGCGTCGTACCGACTCCTGCGATCAGTAAGGACACAAAGGCGACCAGGCGCGGTCCGACGCGCGTGACGAGGTGCTGGCCGACCATGGACCCCACGACCGCTGCTGCCGCGAGTACTGCGGACATCAGGCCGTAGCGGATCGCGGACGCACCTAGAGCGAGCTGGGCGTACTGCGTGTACACGAAGTTGAGTCCGAACGCAGCCAGGCCCCAGGCGATCGTGATGAGGTTCCCGCCGACCAGCGTGCGCGATCGGAAGATTCGAAGCGGCACGAGGGGTGCTGCGGATCGCTTCTCTACAAGGACGAATAGAGCGAAGAGAACAGCCGAGAGCAGAGCTAGAAGAGCCGTCCGGATCGCTGACGACTCTGGTGCCTCGATGACGGCGTACACGAGGACGATGAGCGCAGCGGTGACAGTGGCGGCGCCTGCGAGGTCGAAACCGCGGCGTCCGGATCCACGGCTGTCCAGCAGCAGAACAGGCGCCAGTACAACGACAAGTAGGCAGACCGGCACGTTGATGAAGAAGATCCACTGCCAGCCGAGTCCGTCCGTGACCGGGCCGCCGACGAGCGAACCCGCCGTACCGCCGACCCCACTGGTCGCACCCCAGATCCCCAACGCCTTGTTGCGATCCGGTCCGGACGGGAACGTGGTCATCACGATCGACAGCGCGCTGGGCGCGAGTACGGCGGCCGCGGCGCCCTGCAGGCCGCGCGCGAGGACGAGAGCGTCACCACTCCACGCGAAGCCGCACAGCAGGGAGGACCCCGCGAAGAGCAGCAGTCCGGTGATGAAGACCCGTCGACGCCCCAGGAGGTCGGAGATCCGGCCGCCGAGCAGCAGCAGGCCACCGAACATCAGCGCGTACCCACTCGGCACCCACTGCACGCCACCGGTCGAGAACGTCAGCTCCCGCTCGATCGACGGTACGGCGACCAGCACGATCGAAGCGTCCAGGATGATCATGAACCCGGTCAGGCAGAGCAACGCCAGCGCGAGCCAGCGCTTCGATTCCGAAACCATCAGCCATCTCCAGTACGCCGGGACGCCCCGGCTGAGCGTCACTCGCCGGAGACGTCGGCGCCGACCTGGTGTACTTCGACATTCCGGAACTGTCGAAGTACGCCGGGTCTGTTTCGACGTACCTGTTAACTGGAGGTCACCGCGGCCTCCACTGGGGACAGGATGGTGTCTGTGAAGTACATGCTGCTGATCTACAGCAACCCCGAGAGCTGGGCGAGCCTGTCGGCCGAGCAACGCGACGGGCTGGTCGAGGCGCACGAGACGCTGTCCAGGGAGCTGACCGAACAAGGCCTGCTGGTCAGCGCGGCCGGTCTGGCCGACCCGATCACCACGCGGACCGTGCAGGTGCGGGACGACACCGCGACCACCACCGACGGGCCGTACGCCGAGGCGAAGGAACACCTGGCCGGCTTCTACCTGGTCGAGTGCGAGAACATCGACCAGGCGATCGGGTACGCCGCCCGGATGCCCGACGCGGAGTACGTCGCCGTGGAGGTGCGACCTGTGATGGACATGTCCGGGCTGGAAATGTGAGTAACTTCGACCTGCTGCTCCGGGAGCAGGCGCCGCAGGTGCTGAGTGCGCTGGTCCGGCACTACGGCCACTTCGACCTGGCCGAGGAAGCGGTCCAGGAGGCGCTGCTGGCGGCCGCGCAGCAGTGGCCGTCCGAGGGCGTGCCGGACAACCCGCGGGGCTGGCTGATCCGGGTCGGGTCGCGGCGGCTGACCGATCTGCTCCGCAGCGAGTCCGCGCGGCGGCGCCGGGAGGAGAACGCCGCGCAGCTCGCCGCTCCGGAGGAGTTCGTTGCCTCCGGCCCGGAGATCGACGATCCCGGCGGCCGGGACGACACGCTGACGTTGCTGTTCCTCTGCTGCCATCCGGCCCTGTCGCCGGCGTCCCAGATCGCGCTGACGCTGCGCGCGGTCGGTGGCCTCAGTACCGCGCAGATCGCGGCCGCGTTCCTGGTGCCGGAGGCAACCATGGCGCAGCGCATCAGCCGGGCGAAGCGGAGTATCAAGCAGGCGGGTAGTTCGTTCGAGATGCCGCCCGAGGCGGACCGGGACGAGCGGATGGGCGCCGTACTGCATGTGCTCTACCTGATCTTCAACGAGGGCTACACGGCGTCGTCCGGTACGTCGCTGCACAGTGCGGAGCTCACCACCGAGGCGATCCGGCTGGTGCGCGGCGTACGGAAGCTGCTGCCGGACGACGGTGAGGTGGCCGGACTGCTGGCGCTGATGCTGCTCACCGATGCGCGACGGCCGGCGCGGACCGGGGCTGACGGGACACTGATACCGCTGTCCGAGCAGGACAGAACCCTGTGGAACAAGACGCTGATCGTCGAGGGCGAGGCATTGGTGTCCGATGCGCTGTCCCGAACGCAGCTGGGTCCGTACCAGGTGCAGGCCGCGATCGCAGCGGTGCACGACACGGCTGCGCGCGCCGACGACACCGACTGGCGGCAGATCGTCGCGCTGTACGACGTACTCGAGCAGCTGGTCGACAACCCGATGGTGAAGCTCAACCACGCAGTCGCTGTCGGTATGGCGGTCGGACCGAAGGAGGGCCTCGCCGTGCTTGAGCCACTCGAGTCGGACGACCGCATGAACCATCGGCTGGAGGCTGTCCGCGCGCATCTGCTCGAGATGTCCGGGGACACCGCCGCTGCGCGCGAGAGCTACCTGCTGGCGGCCCGGCGTACGACGAGTGTGCCGGAGCGGAACTACCTGCAGTCGAAGGCGGACCGCCTGGACTGAAGTCGCGCTGGACCTCTGGATGTGTCAGGTTGGACGAGTGGATCTCACCAGGGCTTCACTCCTCCGGGAGATGCTGAGCGGCACCGAACTGGGTAGCCGCACCACCGAGTTCGGTTATGCGCTGCGGCGGTTCACCACCAGGCGCAGCGGCCTGATGTTGTTCGGACCGGTCGACGAAGAGCCCTGGCACCTGACCGCGCACCTGGACGACGAACTGCACCGCGCCGGCGTGGAGGACATGCGACCGTCCCTGGTTCGCTGGGCGCCGCCGCCGGATGCCCCGCCACACTTGGCGATTGGTCTGGACCGCCTACGGGACGCAGGTCGTGGTGAGTCGCTGCTGGTCGTGGCCGAAGAGAATCCGGCCACCACACTGCTCGAGCGGATCAACGACGTACGACGCCGCGGTACGACGATCTTCAGCATCGGGAACGGGGATCAGGAGCTGGCATCGCTCAGCCACGAGACGCTCGTCCCCGAGCTGCTGGTGCCGGACGGGTTCGGGTGGACGAGCCGGCCGATCGAGTACGACCACGACGAGCCGCAGTCGGCGCTGACCGAGGTGGAACCGCAGATCGCCGAGGGTTTCGAGACAGCGCAGCACCTGGTCAGCCTCGCCGCGGCGGACGAGGAGGCAGGCCGCTCCGGCTGGCGCAGCCGGCTGCGGAACGCCATCGAGCGACTTGGCGGAGAGCCGGCCTAAGCGTCCAGGTACAAGGCGGCGAGTCGCGGCAGGTGAGACTCGAGGTCGTCCGAGTCGTCGAAGTCGATCTCGTTGCCTGCGGGCAGATCCGGCGTGTCCGGCGCGTCCGCGTCGACCGCTTTCCAGTACGCCGCCGCGTCCCCGGTCACGTTCTTGTACGCGTGACTCCCGACGTGCAGGATCCCTTCGCCGTCGAACCCCTCGAAGCCCTCCGGCCGGTCCTCGTCCACCACGTCGGCGAGCGAGTCCGGGTCGGTCAGCGCGGCGTCCCACACCTCCCGGCCCTGGGCGATCAGCCAGCCACGGAACGAGTCGAACCCGTCCTCCGAGGCACCGGAGTTGATCAGGTACGCCGCCGCCCAGAGATCCCACCGGTACGACTCGACCTGCAGCCGCGCCAGCTCGACCCCGAACCCGGCGATCTCCCCGGTCGCGGCCAGTCCGAGCACCTTGGTCAACGCGTCCGCCACCCCGTCCGGATCCGCCACGGTGTCGTCCACCGTGGCCCGCGCATCCTCGACCAGCCCCCAGAAACCATCCCTGTCCACCCCCAAACCATCTCACCGACCCCGGGACAGCGGGAGCGCTGATCGCCGATGATTCTTCAGACGGACGGCTCGACCCTGATCGTCCAGTCCGTCGTCAGGCTTGGCACCGGCTGTTGAGGATTCTCTGGATCTGCCGGCAGCTCGCGCTGCTCGTCCTGCTGGACGGAACTCGGCTCCGATTCAGCTCCGTCCTGTGACGACAGCGCTGTGGACGTCAGCGAAGTTCGCTCATCCGGCTGCTCCGGGGCGTCGCGCAGCCGCGGCGGGGCGGCCGTCCACGTGCGCAGGTCCTGAACGATGTCACCGTAGAAGGCATTGATCGCGCCCTCGACCGAGTCGATGAACGACCCGCGGCCACGCCCCCGCTTGCTGCCGAGCGGTGATCCGAGCGCGACCCGGAACGAGCGCAGTTCCTTCTTCGGATCCTCGATCAGGAGCGCGGGTTGATCACGGACAGCACGCAGGAGTTCCGCAGTACCTGCCCCGCGACCGTGCATGACGAACGCCTCGATCCGGGTCGAGTCGGGTGCATGCCGGAGCTGGCGGAGCAGCCAGTTGACGCGCGTCGTGGCTCGGCCGTCGCGCGGCGCGGCGATGTCCACGTGACACGTGACAACGCCTGCTCGAAGGTCGGCCGTGACCCCGAGCGGGCCGACCGCGTTCGGGATGTTGATGGCGCCGTGCAAGGTTCCGTGCGTGCTCATCGCCTGTACCAGCGACTGTGAGCGCAGGGCGGGATCAGCCAGTTCCTTTCGGGACAGCGCGGGGGTCACGTCGTCACCCAGCTTCCGGCCGAGCTGCAGACTCACATACCTGAGCAAGGCGTCGAACCGGGCTGCGACCTCCGGTGCGCATTTGTCGCCGGGCCGGAGCGTGCCGGAGGCAACGGCCTCCCGGGTTGTCACCCAGGACGGGCCCATGTCGTCGAACTGCAGTGCACCGGACCGCGGGTGCTCGAGATACCGGATCAGCTCACCCAGGATCCACGCCTGGTCCGGGTCGGCGACGCCTCGATGTTCCTTCTGCAGTACCGCTTCCGCCAGGATCATCGACCAGGACCAGTGGTGCAACGCAACGCGCTTGAGCTTTCGCTTGTCGACCTTGGTGGGATGCAGACCTGCGACCGCCGGGATCTCGTTCGAGATCGTCACAACCGCGTCGAAGCCCTGTTCGCGAGCAATGTCGAGGTACGCCTCGAGTTGCTCGGCCTCCAGCGCGTTGACGCCGGTCTTGACCTCAACAAGCGCTGTCCACTCCTTCTGTCCCCGGCGAGCCCGCAGCAGGCCGTCCGGGTAGAGGCGCCGCTCACCCAGGTAGAACGGCACCTCTATGTAGGTCTCCAGCTGTCCAGCAGGTGCGCCGAGCGGTTGAGTCAGCACCCGGCCGAACTCCCGGACGGACGACATCACCGCGAGCAGGGCTGATGTCGCGCGACGCTCCTGCTCGTCGGCGCCGCTGATGCCCGAGGTCGGAATCAGGCGCGCCTGATGCCAGCTTTCTTCTGCCATCGCCATCCCCCACGGGCTTCGTCCCGGCAGACCCCCCACAGGTCCGCATCACCGTGATCACCCGTCGAACACGGCACCTTACGCCTCGCGTCACGCACCGTGAAGCACGGGACCGGATTCTGGTCTTTACCAGACCTCGTCGAGCTGGGTGCGCTGGTCGGGGGTGAGTGTGAGGCGGGTGCCGGAGAGGGCGGTTCGGAGGTATGCGGGAGTGCTGATGCCGACGATCGGGGTGATGGGTGGGGTGCCGGTGGTGAGCCAGGCGAGGACTACCTCGGAGCGGGTCACGCCGAGGGTGGTGGCGACGTCGGTCAGGGCCTCGAGGCGGCGGGTGGTGCCGGGGTGGTCGAAGGCCGGGTCGAGGGGACGGTCGGCGCGGTTCTCGTAGGCGCCCGACATCAGCGGGCTGTAGGCGAAGAGCTGCTGGTCGGGGTTGGTCGCGGCGTAGTCGAGGACCTCGTCGGTGATCCAGCCGAAGCGGTGGTCGTGGGCGTGGTCGCGGACGAAGGGCCGCGGCTGCAGGTACGAGTACCGCAGTTGCAACGCCGTCGGGCCCATTACGCCGAGGCCGGCGGCGATGCCGCGGAAGCGTTCGACGCGCCAGAGGGCGTAGTTCGAGAGGCCGATCCGGCCGATCGTTCCCGCCGCCGCGTGCTTCCCGAACGCGGTCGCGGTCTCCTCGAGTGGCGTCGCGCGGTCGTCGCGGTGCGCCCAGTACAGGTCGATGTGGTCGATACCGAGGCGGCGCAGCGAGGTCTCGAGCGCCGCGTCGATCGCCTTGGCGCCCAAGCCCTCCGAGTGCTCCGGGAAGCTACCGGGCCAGAGCGGCTCGCACCCGACCTTGGTTGCCAGCTTGACCCGGTCCCGTACGCCGGGACGCTGCGCGAACCACCGCCCGAGCAGCTCCTCGCTCTGTCCACCGTGACCGCTCGGGTGCTGCCAGAACGCGTAGCAGTTCGCCGTGTCGATCCACTCGCCACCCGCGTCGACGTACGCGTCCAGCAGCCGGAACGACGTCTGCTCGTCGATCCGGGTTCCGTACTCCATCGCCCCTAGCGCAAGGTTCGTCATGCGCCAGATTCAAACTGCTGGAGCGCGGTCTAGGTCAAGTCGGCAAACTCCCGGAGTACCGGTGCCAGCGTTGTCGGCTCGGTGCTGTGGTTCTCGCCAGGGACGACTCTCAGCGTGGCGGTCGGGAGGTGGGCAGCCATCGCCTCGGCGCCTGACGAGAGGGCGGGCCAGGTCTGGTCGCCGTGCAGGACCAGGACGGGGACCTTGACACCGGCCCAGCGGTCTTCCGGCAACGGGTTGCCGGACATGGTCGTGCCCATGATGCGGCCGTCGTACGCGATCGTGTGGGCGATCTCCTCGACGGGCGCCCAGTACGGCGACTGCTTCATCCCGGCGACTGCCTCGGTGGGCAGGCCGGCGGCCGCGGTCATGAACAGCTCGGCGGCGCGGTCGCGACGGCCCTCGGCGACGAACGCATCGAGCTGCTCGACGTAGTCAGCCGGCAGTGGCGGCCGGGCGTCGTCCACGACGACCGGCGGCTCGAACAGCACCAGCCCGGCGATCGGCAGCCCGGCGGCCGCGGCGTCCAGCGCCAGCAGGGCACCCGACGACCAGCCGAACACGATGGCCGGCTGCCCAGCGTCCGCGATCAGTGCCTCGATGTCCTCGATCTCCCGCTGGATCGCGTACGGCGCGGTGTCGCCGCTCGCGCCCCGCCCGCGCCGGTCGTACACGGAGGTCCGGAACGAGTCGCTCAGCAGCTTCCCGACCTCGGCGTTCGCCGGGTTGACGGCGCGGTGCGCGGTCGCCCCGTCGACCAGGATCAGCGGCCGGCCGGCGCCGTACGCGTCGAAGGCGATCGTCGTGCCGTCGGTGGATGTCACGGTGCTCATGATGGTTTTCCCTCCCTGAAGAACTAGACCGTACAGTACTCAATGGAGAACTGGACTGTCTAGTATGATTTCCGGATCCGATCGGAGGAGGGCTTCGTGGAGCAGCTGGAGACCGAGGGCCGGACGCCGCGCAAGCGCCGCGCCATCCTGGCCGCCGCGACCGAGGTGTTCCTGCAGCACGGGTACCTCGGCGCGAGCATGGACGAAGTGGCCGCGCGGGCCGGCGTCTCCAAACAGACCGTCTACAAGCAGTTCGAGAACAAGGAACGGCTGTTCGCCGAGATCGTCCTCGGCACCAGCGACCAGCTGATCGACGGCCTGCTCCAGGCGTACGTCGACACTCTCGACGGAGCCGACGACGCCCGGGAAGCCCTGCGTGCGTTGGCGTATCGCCTGCTCCAGAGCCTCACCGCCGACAGCGTTCTGCAGCTCCGCCGGCTCGTGATCGCGGAGGCGGACCGGTTTCCCGAGGTGTGCGGCGCCTGGTTCACCAGCGGTTTCGAGAAGTCCCTCGACGCGCTCGGGCAGGCGTTGGCGAAACTGAGTGACCGCGGTCTGCTCAAGGAGCTCGATGACCCGACGCTGGCGGCGTACCAGTTCGCCGGTCTGGTGATGTACAAGCCGATGAACCGGGCGATGTTCGCGGGCACCCGGCAGCGGCCGAAGCCGGACGAGCTGGACAAGCTCGCGGACCGGGCGACCGACGTGTTCCTCGCCGCCTACGGAGCTTGATCGCTACTGGTCGTCCACGGCGGACGGGGGCCGCTTCGCTCTCGACGGACGGGTGATGTGCAGATGGATGCGCCAGCCCGCCCAGGCGAACAGGCCGACCGGAATCGGCAGCCAGAAGGAGAACAGCCGATACAGCAGCGTCCCGATGAGCGCGGTGTCCGCGCTGACTCCGATCAGGACCAGTAGCGCGGTGAGACCGGCGTCGACGAAGCCGAGGCCGCCTGGCGTGATCGGGATCATCGCGAGCGCCTGAGCGACGACGTACGCCAGCAGCACCATGGACGGGCGGGCATGCGCATGGAGCGCGGCGAGCGCCGCGACGAGGGCGGCGTAGTCGAACATCCGGTTCGCGGCCGCCGACAGGGCCGCACCCCACCAATGGCCTTCGAAGGCCGCGGCCACGCGATCTCGCTGTGCGACCAGAGCAGCGGCGCAGCTGTCGGCGGTCACGCTCCGCTTGAGCACGTGGACGACGCGGCCGATCCCACGACCGACCAGTACGACGAACCGTTCCCAGGTCAGCGCGGTGAGCCCGAGGCCGACGATGACGATCGCCATGATCAGCGAGACCAGGACACCGAGCTCCAGTTGCTTCGCCGGCGGCGGGCCGATCAGTACGGCGGGCACCGTGAGGACCGGCAACAGCAGCAGCACGCCGGTCGTGATCAGGCCCATCGCGGTCAAGGCGGAGGTGACGACTGCCGCCGGCTGTCCGGCCTGGATCAGGAGTTTGCCTTGCAGGACTCCGCCGGTGGCCGGGCCGCCGGGGACGACCTTGGCGGCGGCGTTCCCGGCCAGTTGCGCCGTCGCGATCGTGCCCCACCCCGCGGGTGCCGGTGGCGGATCCTCGCTCGCGGGATGTGGGGCCAGAGCCAGTTTGGCGAGCCACCACAACGCGGCGAAGCTCAACGTTTCCAGGACGACGAGGACGGCGAACCACCACAGATCCACGTCCGCGAGGCGCGGCCAGGCACCGAAGAGGGACAGGATGCTCGGCGCGACGATGTACAGACCGACACCGGTGATGGCCAGGCCGACAGCGCGGCCGCCCCAACGCCGCACCAATCCCCCGAATCCCCCGCCAGCGACGCGCATCTCTCACCTCGCCCAGTGCACCACCCGCCTCGCCACCATACCGCGACCGGCTGAGCTCAGAGGGTGCCCCGGGTGGATGTCCGGACGACCAGCTCCGGTGTGAAGGTGACGCGCTGGTGCTCGTGGTCGGGGTTCGACGACTCGTCCAGCAGGAGTTCCGCGGCGGTGCGACCGAGCAACTGGCGCGGCTGACGCACCGATGTCAGCGGTACGGCGGCTGCCTCGGCGAACTCGATGTCGTCGTACCCGACGATCGCGAGATCCTCCGGGACGCGTAGCCCGAGGCTCACGCACTGTTGCAGCAGTCCCAGCGCCAGCAGGTCGTTCGCGCAGAACGCGGCGGTCGGCCGGCGGTCCGCGGGGAGGCCGGCGAGTCGTTGCCCGGCGCCCCTACCTTCGGCGACCGTGAGCGCGCCGGTGGTGAGCTCGACGAGATCCGTGGCGGGCTTGCCGGCTGTCCGGAGCGCGCGCCGGGCGCCGTCGCGCCGGTCGATGACCTGGCCGATGGTGTTCGGCCCGCCGACGTACGCGATCCGCTGGTGGCCGAGCTCGAGCAGATGCGCGATCGCGAGCTCCCCGCCGAGTACGTCGTTGACCGCGACCGAGCAGTGCTCCGCGTCGTCGATGGCCCGGTCCACCACGACCACCGGCGTACCGCGGGAGGGCAGTTTGCGCAGGCGGGACGAGTTCTGGTCGATCGGCGTGATCAGGATGCCCTGGACGCGCTGCTGCTCGAGCAGATCCAGGTACGCCGCCTCGCGGTCCGCGTCCTCGCTGCTGTTGCAGAGGAACACCGAGAGTCCGGCCGCGCGAGCAGCCTCCTCGACACCCTTCGCGACGTCGGTGAAGAACGGGTTGCCGGCGTCGAGCATCAGGTAGGCGAGGATCCGGCTGGAACCGGCGCGCAACTGCCGGGCCGACTCGTTGCGCACGAAGCCGAGCGAGGCCATCGCCGCCTCGACCTTCGCCCGGGTCAGCGGACTGACCACCTCGGGCCGGTTCAGCACGTTCGAGACGGTGCCCAGGGAGACGCCGGCCGCGGCGGCGACCGCCTTCACGCCGGCCGCGTGCGGCTTCGGGGCCCGGCGCCGCCGGGTCCGTTCGGGCAGGGCTTCGGCATCGTCCACGGACCCGAGACCTCCCTGCGCACTTGAAACGTCTTAGCTGCCGAAGAATACCCGGTGTCCGGCGAATCTCCGCAGCGCCGGTCCGGGATCGGCCGCAAAAGCTGGTCAGCCTCTTGACGGCTCAGGGGGCTCGCACTTAGCGTCAGGGGACGTCGTTGAAACCTTTCATCGACTCCGCCCGCCCCAGGTAGAGGTGACGCAGTGAATCGTTATTGCTTCTGCCTGCAGGTTCGGCCCGACCGCCTCGACGAGTACGTCGACCGGCACCGTGACGTCTGGCCGGACATGCAGGCGGCGTTGCGCGACTCCGGCTGGCACAACTACTCGCTGTTCCTCCGCGCCGACGGCCTGCTGATCGGGTACGTCGAGTCCGCGGACCTGGAGGCGGCGCAGCAGGCGATGGCGGCGACCGAGGTGAACACCCGATGGCAGGCGCAGATGACGGACTTCTTCAGCGGAACCGACGGCCGGCCGCCGGACGAGTCGTTCCAGCTGCTGCCCGAGATCTTCCACCTGTCCGCACAAGCTTCCTGAAGGGGACTGACACCATGACGACCGAAGCCGTGAAGGCCGCCCTCAGCCGCCAGGAGATCGAGCTGCCCTCGTGGGCGTTCGGCAACTCGGGCACCCGGTTCAAGGTGTTCTCCCAGCCCGGCGTCCCGCGGTCGCCGGAGGAGAAGATCGCCGACGCGGCCGTGGTGCACAAGTACACCGGGGTGGCGCCGAGCGTCGCGCTGCACATCCCCTGGGACAAGGTGGACGACTACGCGGCGCTGTCGGCGTACGCGAAGGAGCAGGGTGTCCGGCTCGGGGCGATCAACAGCAACGTGTTCCAGGACGACGACTACAAGCTCGGCAGCGTCACGAACCCGGATCCCGCGGTACGCCGGAAGGCCACCGACCACCTGCTCGAATGCGTCGACATCATGGACGCGACCGGGTCCCGCGACCTGAAGCTGTGGTTCTCCGACGGCACGAACTACCCGGGCCAGGACGACATCCAGGACCGCCAGGACCGGCTCGCGACCGCGCTGAAGGAGGTCTACGACCGGCTCGCTGACGACCAGCGGATGCTGCTGGAGTACAAGCTGTTCGAGCCGGCCTTCTACACCACGGACGTGCCGGACTGGGGTACGTCGTACGCGCACTGTCTCGAACTGGGGCCGAAGGCAACGGTCTGTATCGACACCGGGCACCACGCGCCGGGGACCAACATCGAGTTCATCGTGGCGTTCCTGCTGCGCACCAAGAAGCTCGGCGCGTTCGACTTCAACAGCCGGTTCTACGCCGACGACGACCTGATGGTCGGGGCGGCGGACCCGTTCCAGTTGTTCCGGATCATGAACGAGATCGTCCGCGGCGACGCGCTCGACCCGGACGCCGGGATCGCGTTCATGCTCGACCAGTGCCACAACATCGAGGAGAAGATCCCCGCGATCATCCGCTCGGTGATGAACGTCCAGGAGGCCACCGCCAAGGCGCTGCTGGTGGACCGGGACGCGCTGCGGAAGGCGCAGCAGGAAGGCGACGTCCTCGGTGCGAACGCGGCGCTGATGGATGCCTACAACACCGACGTCCGGCCGCTGCTCGCGGAGCTGCGCGAGTCCCAGGGCATGGACGCCGACCCGATCGCCGCGTACAAGCGCAGCGGCTACTTCGACCAGATCACCAAGGACCGTGCCGACGGTCAGCAAGCCGGATGGGGAGCCTGAACAGAGATGACCGACACGTCAGCCGAGCTCGTTGCGCGTAGCAACCGACTGGGTGCCGATCCACGCAACACCAACTACGCCGGCGGCAACACGTCGGCCAAGGGCACCGAGACCGACCCGGTCACGCAGCAGCCCGTGGACCTGGTGTGGGTGAAGGGTTCCGGCGGCGACCTCGGCACCCTGACGGCCAAGGGCCTGGCGGTACTGCGTCTCGACCGGCTGAACGCCCTGGTCGACTCCTACCCGGGCGTCGACCGCGAGGACGAGATGGTCGCCGCGTTCGACTACTGCCTGCACGGCAAGGGCGGCGCGGCGCCGTCGATCGACACCGCGATGCACGGGCTGGTCGACGCCCCTCATGTCGACCACCTGCACCCGGACTCCGGGATCGCGCTGGCGACCGCGGCGGACGGCGAGAAGCTGACCGCGGAGTGCTTCGGCGACCGCGTCGTGTGGGTTCCGTGGCGGCGCCCCGGCTTCCAGCTCGGACTCGACATCGCGGCCGTCAAGCGCGAGAACCCGCAGGCGATCGGCTGCATCCTCGGCGGCCACGGCATCACCGCGTGGGGCGACACGTCCGAGGAGTGCGAGGCGAACTCCCTCGACATCATCCGTACGGCGGAACGCTTCCTCGCCGAGCGTGGTGTCGCGGAGCCGTTCGGTGCCGTGGTGGCCGGCTTCGAACCGCTCGACCCGACGGAACGCCGCCTGAAGGCCGCTGCGCTGGCGCCGGTCATCCGCGGGCTGGCGTCGACCGACAAGCCGCAGGTGGGCCACTTCAACGACTCCGACGTCGTGCTCGAGTTCACCGCCCGGGAGAAGCTGGCCGAGTTGGCCGCGCTCGGCACGTCCTGCCCGGACCATTTCCTGCGCACCAAGGTCCGCCCGCTGGTCCTGGACCTTCCGGCCGCCGCGTCGATCGAGGACTCAGTCGCTCGGCTGAAGGAACTGCACGCCGCCTATCGCGAGGAGTATGCGGCGTACTACAACCGGCACGCCGAGGCGGACAGCCCGGCGATGCGGGGTGCGGATCCGGCGATCGTGCTCGTCCCGGGCGTCGGGATGTTCAGCTTCGGCAAGGACAAGCAGACCGCGCGGGTGGCCGGCGAGTTCTACGTGAACGCGATCAACGTGATGCGCGGAGCCGAGGCGGTCTCGACGTACGCGCCGATCGACGAGCGGGAGAAGTTCCGGATCGAGTACTGGGCGCTCGAAGAGGCGAAGCTGCAGCGGATGCCGAAGCCGAAGCCGCTGGCCACCCGGGTCGCGTTCGTGACCGGTGGTGGGTCGGGTATCGGCAAGGCGATCGCGCAGCGGCTCGCGGCCGAGGGCGCGTGTGTCGTGGTCGCGGACCTGGACCAGGCGGCGGCCGAAGCGGTCGCCAAGGAGATCGGCTCGTCCGACGTGGCGGTCGCGGTCGGCGCGGACGTGTCGTCGGCGGACGCCGTCGAGGCGGCGCTGCGCGAGGCCGTGCTGGCGTTCGGCGGTGTCGACCTGATCGTCAACAACGCCGGGCTGTCGATCTCGAAGTCGTTGCTCGACACAACGGACCGCGACTGGGACCTGCAGCACGACGTGATGGCGAAGGGCTCGTTCCTGGTCTCGCGGGCGGCCGCGCGGATCCTGATCGACCAGGAGATGGGCGGCGACATCGTCTACATCTCCAGCAAGAACGCGGTCTTCGCGGGCCCGAACAACGTCGCGTACGGCGCCGCGAAGGCGGACCAGGCGCACCAGGTCCGGCTGCTCGCGGCCGAGCTCGGCGAGCACGGGATCCGGGTCAACGGCGTGAACCCCGACGGCGTCGTCCGTGGCTCCGGCATCTTCGCCGGTGGCTGGGGAGCGAAGCGGGCCGCGGTGTACGGCGTACCGGAGGAGGAGCTGGGTGCGTACTACGCGCGGCGGACGCTGCTGAAGCGCGAGGTGCTGCCGGAGAACGTCGCGGCCGCGGTGTTCGCGTTGACCGGTGGCGACCTCACCCACACGACCGGTCTGCACGTGCCTGTCGACGCCGGCGTGGCTGCCGCGTTCCTGCGGTAGGAGCGCGGCCGTGAAGCGGGTTGCCGCGGTGGACCTGGGTGCGTCGAGCGGGCGGGTGATGCTCGGCGAGGTAGGTCCGCACGTCCTCGAGTTGCGCGAGCTCAACCGGTTCTGGAACGGGCCGGTCCGGGTGCGTGGGACGCTGCACTGGGACGTCCTGCACCTGTACCGCTCGATCCTCGAAGGACTGCAGCTGGCCGGCTCGATCGACAGCCTCGGGATCGATTCCTGGGCTGTCGACTACGGACTGCTCGACGCGTCGGGCGGCCTGCTGGGCAACCCCGTGCACTACCGCGACTCCCGCACCGACGGCGTGATGGACCAGGTCCTGCAGAAGATCCCCGCAGCGGACCTGTACGCCGCGACGGGCCTGCAGCAACTCCCGTTCAACACCATCTACCAGCTCGCTACCGAGACGCTGGACTCTGAAGACAGCCTGTTGATGATCCCCGACCTCCTCAGCTACTGGATGACCGGAGAGATCGGCGTCGAGCGCACCAACGCCTCAACCACCCAGCTGTACGACGTTCGCTCGCGGGACTGGAGTGACGACCTGATTTCGCGGATGGGATTGCCGCGCCGACTGTTCCCGGAACTGCGGGAGCCCGGTGATGTCGTCGGCACTGTGCTCCCCGACGAGACCGGGTTGGCGCCGGAGATCTCGGTCATCGCGGTCGGATCGCATGACACGGCATCTGCCGTGGTCGCTGTGCCGGCAGAGGGGGAGCGGTTCGCGTACATCTCGTCCGGGACCTGGTCGCTCGTCGGGCTCGAGCTCGACGCGCCGGTGCTGACCGACGAGGCGCGGGCGGCGAACTTCACCAACGAAGGCGGCGTCGACGGACGGATCCGGTTCCTGCGGAACGTGATGGGGCTGTGGATCCTCCAGGAGTGCCAACGGGTCTGGGGCGACGACGACGTCACCGGTCTGTTGCGCGCCGCGGCCGAGGCGCCGCCGTTCGCGGTGCTGATCGACCCGGACGCTCCCGAATTCCTTGCTCCTGGCAACATGCCGGCCCGGATCGACGAGCACTGCCGAGCGACCGGGCAGGAGCCGCCGCGGTCCCGCGGTGCCGTGGTGCGGTGCATCCTGGAGAGTCTCGCGCTGGCGTACCGCCGTACCCTGCGGTCGGCGCAGACGCTCGCGGACCGCGTGGTCGACGTACTGCACGTGATCGGTGGTGGATCGCAGAACGAGCTGCTGTGTCAGCTCACCGCCGACGCCTGCGGCGTACCTGTCCTGGCCGGACCCGTCGAGGCGTCCGCGCTCGGCAACGTTCTCGTCCAAGCTCGCGCCCTCGGCGAGCCGTTCCCGGATCTGCGCGCGATGCGTGCCCTGGTCCGGTCCACACATTCTCTGCGGCGCTACGACCCGCAGGGCAAACCGGCCGACTGGGACGCCGCCGAGTCCCGGATGTTCGGAACAAGGTGATTCGCATGACCGTCCTCCCCCAGGAACTCCGACCGCTCGCCCGCCGGGTACCGCCGCGCGAGATCAGCCACGACGACCTGCAGCTGCTCCGGCTGCTCGCCACCGGCCTCCCGGTCGACGGCGTCGCCCGCCGCCTCGACCTGTCCGAACGCACCGTCCGTCGCCGGACCCGCCTGATCTGTGACCGGCTCGGCTTCAGCACCGCCATCGAAGCCATCGTCTGGGCGGCCCGCCGCGGGCTCGTCTGAGGCAGGCGTTGGCTGCGGGGCGCCGGAAGCACGGCGTTTAGCGGGCGACGGCCTCCGGGTACCGGACGTTCTGATCATCGAGCCGAGGAGGACCGATGAACGGAATGACCATCGTCTGGATCGTCGTCGCCCTGGCCGTGCTGGTCATCGTGGTCGCGCTGATCGCCGGCACGATGTCGCGCAGGTCGCGGGATCGCGCCGAGCGGGCGGCGTACGAGCACGAGCAGCAGGCCCGCGCGAGCGCCGCGCAGGCCGAGAAACAGCAAGCCGTCGCCGACGAGGTGGACGCCCGGGCCCGCAAGGCGCAGGCGATCGCCGACGAGCAGGCGGCCGAGGCGCGCCGGCTGACCTCCGGTGCGAGCGAACACCGCGAGGCTGCCGCGCAGTCGCGCGCGGAGTCCGAGGAACACCGCGACCGCGCGCAGAACCTGTGGCCGGACGACAGCCGCGAAGAGACCGCGGAATCGCCCGACCAGCCGCCGAACTGGGACGACGGCAGTCACCCGCACGACCCGCGGCACGCGCGGCAGTCGCGGGCTGACTAGATCAGGTACCTGAACTCGGGGGAGTTCGGGTTGATGCGCTCGATGTCCAGCGGCGTGGCGGCCATCCGGGCCAGCAGGCCCGGGAGGTCGTCGCGGCTGCTGATCTCCAGGCCGACCAGCGCGACACCGGTCTCGCGGTTGTTGCGCTTCACGTACTCGAAGAGCGTGATGTCGTCGTCCGGGCCGAGCGCGTCGTCGAGGAACGTGCGCAAGGCGCCGGGCTCCTGCGGGAACGTCACCAGGAAGTAGTGCTTGAGGCCTTCGTACACCAGCGATCGCTCGAGGATCTCGCCGTACCGGCTGACGTCGTTGTTGCCGCCGGAGAGCAGGCAGACGACGGTCTCGCCGGGGCGCACGTCGAGACCGTTGCCCAGGGCACTGGTCGACAAGGCGCCCGCGGGCTCCGCGATCAGCCCGTCGGTCTGGTAGAGCGCGAGCATCTCCGAGCAGACCAGCCCCTCGGGTACCGACATCAGCTCGACACCCGCCCGCCGTACCAGCGGAAGTGGCACTTCACCAACACGTCGTACGGCGGCGCCGTCCACGAAACTGTCGAGCTGCGGCAACGTCACCGGCTCACCGGCCGCCAGCGCGGCCGCCATACTCGCCGCGCCACCGGGCTCGACGCCGACGATCCGTACGCCGGGATGCCGCTCGGCGATCCACGTTGCAACCCCCGCAACGAGACCGCCACCACCAACAGGGACGACGAGTACGTCGGGCGCGTGCCCGAGCTGCTCCACCAACTCGACGGCCACCGTCCCCTGCCCGGCCACAGTGCGCGGATCGTCGAACGCGGGCACCATCGTCGCCCCGGTCGCCGCACTCTCCGCGAGTGCCGCGGCGGCCGCGTCGTCGTACGTGTCGCCGGTGACGATCACCGTGATCTGCTTGCCGCCGAGCGCCGCGATCCGGTCCCGCTTCTGCCGCGGCGTCGTACGTGGGACGTAGACCTTGCCCCGGACGCCGAGGATGTGGCACGAATACGCCAACCCCTGACCATGGTTGCCAGCACTCGCGCAGACGACACCGGCGGCCTTGGCCGCGTCGTCCAGCTGGGCGATCAGGTTGTACGCGCCGCGCAGCTTGTAGGAACGCCCGATCTGCAGATCTTCGCGCTTCAGCCAGACCTGTGCGCCGGTGCGCTCGGAGAGCCGGAGGTTGCGCTGCAACGGGGTCCGGACGGCGACGCCGTCCAGGCGCTTGATGGCGGCCTCGATCGCCGCGGCGTCGACCCCGTCAACGAGCTCCGGAGGGGTTGGTCGAGCGCCTGAACTGCTGCCCTGCATGACGTTCCTTCCCGTGCATTTGCACGATCTTCGCCGATTCGCTCGCTGCACAAGACGATTCGCGTCCAGAGTCCGGACCGGTGGATAGCTTTGCGTATCAGACTCTTGCACCATGCGTGAAAGGGTCCTTCACTGGGCAGTCTAGTTTTCATACGCTCACTCGGTGTAACGACCAGGGCCTTGGAAGAGATGAGCAGTTCAAAGCCGGTCTAGTGAGGACTGGAGGGCACAGATGGAACTGATTCCGTTCAGTCTGTGGGGAGACGCGTTGTGGTGTGGTCAGGAAGTCGTGCGGGAGGCCCCGCACGAGCAGGCGATCCGTAGCCTGTTCCCGGACCCCATCCCGGCGCGTGGCGCAGATCTGGACACCGAGGCGGACCTCGTCCCGGAACCGCACAACCGTTTCGACCCGCGGTCGATCGCCGTCCGGGTGCAGGGCAAGGTTGTCGGCTATCTGCCGAGGGACGACGCGCACCGGTACCACCCGGTGCTGTCAGGACTGGTGGAGCAAGGCCTGCGACCGCAGGTGCCGTGCCACTTGTGGGTGAGCGAATGGGAGCCGGCGGACTGGGACGGCAAGGGCACCCAGGGCACCGAGTTCCACGCGAACGTCGCGGTCGCCCTCGGGCAGCCGCACATGCTCGTCCCGGTGAATCTGCCCCCGCCAGGCAGTTTTCACCTGCTACCGCCCGGCAGCGGCATCGTCGTCCCGGGCAGCGAGGTGCATCCCGACGTCCTGGCGCCGTTCTTCCGCGCGGAGGGCGAGTGCTGGGCGTACGCCACCATGCACGCGATCGAGGAGGAGGACAGCATTCAGGACCGGCACCGGATCGTGGTCGAGATCCGGCTCGACGACGAACCCGTCGGCCGGCTCAGCCCGCGGCTGAGCGCCGAGTTCCTGCCGGCGATCCACTACCTGTCCGACATGCGTGCCGAGACCGCCGCCCGCGTCGCCGTGCGCGGCGACCGGATCGCATCGGAGGTGATCCTCTACGCGGCACGGAGTCACGACCTGCCGGCCACCTGGCCGGACGGCCTGGCCCGCTCCCCAGTCGCGTCCCCGCAATGGCACTACTGGGCCACCAAGGAAGCGAACTAAGGCGGCTGCGCAGTACTGACCATGCCTCACCAGGCCGGTACTGCGGAGCTACTTCGACGAGGACAGGCCGACCGTGTCGGCGCACGCGAGATCAGGCTTCGCGAGCGCCGGAGCGGTCGGCTTTCGTTGCATCCAGGCGGTGGTCCAGACGCGGGTCGCGCGCGCCCGTCGACGTACTGTCCGGTCGTCCGGAACCGCCGGCCGGCGCGCCGGCGGCTGAGGCGACGCCCGACGAGGCGGCGGCCTGCGCGGTGTGGACGTCGACGGCCGGCGACACCAGCGGCTGGCCGGTCGGCGCCGGCGGATGCGCCATCCGGTCCACGGCCACGATGCCGGCCTCGGCGATGTCGCCGCCGAGCCTGCGCGTCTCGTCCAGAGTCTGCTCGAACGGGCGTGACGGGAGCCCGGAGTGTCCGAAGAGGTCCCGGGTCGTGTTGTCGAGCATCCTGGCCTCGTTCTCCATCGCCAGTTGGATGCTGGAGATCGCGTTCTGGTGCTGCTCGGGCGGGATCATGGCCTGCGCCTGCGGCGACGACTCGAAGAGCATGGTCGCGGCGGTCCGGATCGGGGTGGTCTGCGGTCCTGCGCCGCCCGATTCCGACAGGATGTGCCGGGCGACGGCCGGGGCGCCGGGGCTGTTGCCGAGATGGTTGCCGAGGGCCTCGGTGAAGCCGACGGCCGCGACCTGCCGGACAGTGTCGCGGATGTCGGCGGGCTGGGGCTCGCCGGCCGCCCGCTGATCGAGAATCGCTCGGTCGGCGTCGGGGACCTTGCTGGACGCGATCATGTTGTCGACATCCTGCACGGCCACCTGCCTGGCCATTCCCCGGACCAGACCCACATGCCTGAACTCCCCGGCGTAGACGTCGGCCATGGCGTCGCAGACGGCGGATCGGAGCACAGCCGGGTCGGAGCCGTGGAAGCGGTTCGCGTCGTCGCGCAGCGGGCGCCCGGTGTAGTTCTGCACCATCCTGGACATCCGGTCCCACCACTGACCACGGGCGTCCGCCGCCTTCTGCTCGGCCGACCTGAACCCGAAGAGCCTTGCCACAACCATCTCCCTTACCTCCGCCGACCCTCTGGCGGGCGAACCTCGATCGTACGTCGGCCGGGGTTGACGTACTTTGGCCGTATGGCGAACGCAGCGGAGTGCCCGGTCTGTGGACAACAGGGAGTGCCGATCCTGTACGGCCTGCCCACGCAGGTCGCGCGCAACGCGGCCGCGGCCGGCAAGGTTCGCTTGTTCGGCTGTGTGATCCCGCCGGAGCCCGACCAGTGGATGTGTGCGGAGCAGCACACCTGGCGCGGCAACGACGACCAGGCCCTGACCGCCGCCATCGACGCCGCTCTCCAGGACGCCAGGTGATCCAAGGCCACGTGATCCGAGCTTGGTGATCCGCGGCCGGTGAAGGATAGGCGGATGAGGCAACGGTGGAACCACAACATCCACTACCACCCGCGAATCCTCCAGGCCGTCCCGCCCGGCGCCGAGCGAGCGCTCGACATCGGCTGCGGCGAGGGCATGCTCGCGCGCGGGCTGCGCCGCGTCGTCCCCGAGGTCACGGGAATCGACCTCGATACGCCGAGCCTCGAGTTGGCGCGGGGATTCGGAGACGACATCCAGTACGTCGAGGGTGACTTCCTGCAGTACCCATTGGAGCCCGCGTCGTACGACGTGGTCGCGTCGGTCGCGACGCTGCACCATGTCGACGCGCGCGAAGGGCTGCTGCGGATGGCTGAGTTGCTGCGTCCCGGTGGAGTCCTGGCAGTGGTCGGACTCGCGCGCGAGACGCTGCCGAAGGATCTTCCGTACGCGATCGCGGGCGTCGCCGTCAGCCAGGCGCACCGAGCGGTCAAGGGCAACTGGCAACATCCCTCGCCGATGGTGTGGCCGCCGCCGGTGACATATCCGGAGATGCGGTCGCTGGCGAGCGACGTGCTCCCGGGGTCGACGTACCGTCGCCATCTGATGTTCCGCTACTCGATCACCTGGAGGAAGTGAGATGGTCGAGGTCGTCGTCCCCGATGCGGAACTGCTCGCGCGCGCCGTCCGCACCTTCCAGAACGGCGACGCCGACGTCGACTACCTGGACGCCGCCGGCACGCTGATCTTCGTTGCCACCGTGGACGACCAGGTCGCCGGCTGGTGCTGGGGATACCGGCTGCCGCGCCCCGACGGCGCGTCGATGCTCTACCTGCACAACCTCGCGGTCGTCGAATCCTTGCGCAGCCAGGGCATTGGGCGCTCTCTGGTGACCGCGTTCATCGGTGCGGGCCGGTCGGCCGGCGCGACGAAGATGTTTCTCACCACCGGCGCCGACAACGTCCCGGCCCGCAGGCTGTACGACGCCTTGGGTGGCGGGCTCGCCACCCAAGGCGCAACCGTCAACTACTGGTTCCTGCTGTAGTCGTCGGCCGGATGTTCTGGTTGAGGTTGAACAGGTTGGTCGGGTCGTAGGTGTTCTTCACCGCGACCAGCCGGTCGTACGTCGCCTTCGGGTACGACGCCCGCACGATGTCCTCGTTGGTCTCACCCGTGAAGTTCACGTACGACGCCGCGTCCGGGCCGAGTGATCCGGCGGTGGAACGGGCCCACTGGACTGCCTCGTCGTACCCCTCGGCATCGGGTGTCCGGGCGACGACGTTCAGGATGAACTCGTGGTCCCGCGTGCCGAAGGCGGTGGCGTCCGCGGGAACCCGGCCCATCGCGCCGCCGAGATGGTGGACGTGCACCTCGGACACGCCGTTGGGCACCTGGGCGTGCGCCGCGACGAGGGCGTCGACGGTCGTCGGCCCGAGATCACCGAAGAACGCGGAGCGGAAGTAGTTCCGCATGCCGCGCGGGAACAGCGGGTCGAGCAGCGTCTGCATCGCGGTGTACGGCATCGGCCCGAACAGATCGGCCACCACCGGAGCGAGTTCGCGGAACGGCTTGGTCGCCGCGTCCCCGTCCTCGGTCCGCCCCGAGTACATCCCGAGGACGGCGACGATCGGCTTGCCGTGGATCTCCTCGGGGAGGAACGGCAACGGAGGCGCGGTGGTCAGGTTGATTGCCAGCGACAACTCGTCCGGTGCGGATCCCGCCGCCGCACCGAAACCACGCAGTACCTGGGCTGCTTGGTCGCCGGGGTAGAAGACCAGGCCGGCGTGGACCATCGGACCGACCTCGTGGGCGCGGAACTCGAAGGACGTGACCACTCCGAAGTTTCCGCCGCCGCCCCGCAGCGCCCACAGCAGTTCGGGGTTCTCGTCCTCGCTGGTGTGCAGGTACCGGCCGTCCGCGGTGACGATGTCTGCGCCGACGAGGTTGTCGCAGGCGAGGCCGGCACGCCGTACGAGCCAGCCGATCCCGCCGCCGAGCGTGAAGCCGGCGACCCCGGTGGTCGACACCAGACCGCCGGTGACCGCGAGCCCGAATGCCTGCGACTCGGCGTCGACGTCGCCCCAGGTGCACCCGCCCTGCGCCACGATCCGGCGTCGGTCGGGGTCGATCCGGACGGTGTTCATCGGCGACAGGTCGATCACCAGGCCGCCGTCGGTCGTCGAGAAGCCGGGGATGCTGTGCCCGCCGCCGCGGACCGCGAGCGCCAGTCCTTCACTGCGCGCGAACTCGACCGCGCGGATGACGTCGGCGGCCCCGTGGCACCGCACGATCAGCGCGGGCCGTTTGTCGTGCGCGGCGTTCCAGATCGACCGAGCTTCGTCGTACGACGGATCGGTCGGGCGGACCAGCTCGCCACGGAGACCCTCTGCGAACTCACCGAGCGTGGCCTCCCCGAGAGCGTCCTGTCGCGCTTGCGTCGTTGTCATATCCACTCCTAAGCGTCGAACCAGGTTTTTCCTGGACACCAACGACGCTAGGAACGCCGCCTTCGCGGTGGCTTAGCGTGACTTAGCGGGCCATCAACGCCGCCGTCCGGGGGATCCCGATCCGGCAGCCCAGCCTCGTGAACAGCTCGGCGGCAACCCGCCCGTGGTTATCGCGTGCCTGGGTGTCACCGTCGTCCGCGGCGAGTTCGGCGGCCATCAGCCGCCCCCACGCCTCGAGCCGCAGGTAGCCCTGCGGGCGGAAGGCCGCGACGGCCTGCTCCACGAGCGCCCGAGCGGTACGGCGTTCGCCCGCGAACAGCTCGACGACGACCAGGTCCAGCAGTGCGCCCGCGGCCCCGGGACGGTCGTCGACCGCGTCGCCGCGATCGACGGCGATCCTGGTGAGGCGCCGGCCCGATTCGAAATCACCCGCGGCGGCGGACAGCAGACCGAGGTTCGCGAGGGTCAGATTCTCGCCCCGGCGATCTCCCAGCTGTTCGCGCATCCGCAACGCCTCGCGGAGATGCTCCTCGGCCGGGTCGAACAGGCCCTGATCACGCTCGATGCAGCCCAGGTGGTTGAGCGCGTGCCCGAGCCCGGCGGCGTCGTCGACCGCGGCGAAGGCGTCGACGGACCGCCGTACGGCGTCGAGCGCGCCGCCCAGGTCACCGGCCAACCGATGGGCGTCCGCGAACGCGGACCAGGCGTAGCCGCGGCCGCGCAACGCACCGACCCGGCGGCCGAGCAGGAACGTCTCCTCGAACACCGGAACCATCGACCCGGCCACCGGAGCCAGCGGCAGACACATCGTGACGGCCGGGAAGAACGGCGCCACCGCCGCGTCGATCAGGCTCAGTCGCCGCAAGCATTCGGCGAAGCGTCCCTGCGCGAGTACGCCGTCTTCGCGGAACAGGGCAACCATCGCGGCGAGCCCTGCCGCGGTGGCGGCCACGGCCGCGGCACCCAAGGCGTCGGCCTCGTCGAGCGCATCCGCGGCGGTCCGTTCGATCTCGTTCAGGTCGCCGCTGCCGAGCAGGAGCGTGCCTCGCAGTACCCGGGCGGACACCAGGTCGACCGGTTCGCCGGACTGTTCGGCGACCGCGACCGCCCGGTCGCCGAGGCCGGGCAGTCGGTCGCTCAGGCCGCTCCGTGCGTCGAGGATCGCGAGGACGAAGATCGCCCGGGTCCGTTCGCGGGACGGTTCGACGGCCACCGCGAGAATGCGTTCGAGCCAATGGGCGCCCTCGGCGAAATGACCGCGCGCCAGCCAGTACTGCGACAGGCCGAGCCCGAGCAGCAAGGCCTGGTCGTGATCGTTGCGCAGGGCCCAGCCGAGCGCGGCCCGGAGGTTGTCGTGGTCGACGTCGAGCAGTTGCGGTCGTTCGACGACGCCGGCCCGCTCGGGGTCCTGGTCGAGCGCCAGTTCCAGGAAGTGCCGGCAGTGCGCGGCCGCGAGTTGCTCGAGCTCCCGCGCCGCGACGAGCCGCTCCCGGGCGAACTGCCGAATGGTCTCCAGGAGGCGGTAGCGGGAGCGCGGACCGTCGTGATCGACCTGCAGCAAGGACTTGTCGACCAACCGGCCGAGGTGATCCAGCACTTCCGCGGCGGGAATCCGCTCGTCCGCGCACACCTCCTCGGCCGACCGGAGCGCGAAGCTGCCGGCGAAGACCGCGAGCCGCCGAAGTACCACCTGCTCGTCGTCCGACAGCAACGCGTGACTCCACTCGAGCACGGCCCGCAACGTGGCGTGCCGGGTGATCTCGCCGTGCCGAGTGAGCAGCGGGAGGGCGTCACCGAGGCGTTCCGCGATCTCCGCCGGCTCCAGGTGGGACGCGCGGGCCGCAGCCAGTTCGAGCGCGAGCGGGATGCCGTCGAGGCACCGGCAGATCTCCACCACGGCCGCGGCATTGTCCGCGGTGAGGACGAATCCGGGGCGCACGTCGCGGGCCCGCTCGACGAAGAGCCGGACCGACGCGAAGGTCTCCAGCCGGACCGGATCCGCCGCGTCGTCGGGCTCCGGGAGTTCGAGCGAGGGCACCCGGAACGTCACTTCGCCCTGCGCGTGCAGGGGTTCCCGGCTGGTCGCGAGGATCGTGATGCCGGGACAGGTCCGCAGTACGGCGCCGGCGAGTTCGGAACACGCGGCGAGCAGGTGTTCGCAACTGTCGAGCACCAGCAGAAGGTTGCGGCGGGCAAGGCGGGTGGTCAGGATCCGCAACGAGTCCGAACCCGCGGCGGGATCGAGCCCGAGTGCCGCCGCGACGGTGTCCGCGACCAGCCGGGGATCCGCGACCGGCACCAGGTCCGCGATCCAGATCCCGTCCGTGTACGAGTCGAGCAGCCGGCGCGCCGCCTCCTCGGCGAGCCGCGTCTTGCCGGCACCACCCACGCCGGTGAGGGTGACCAGCCGGCCCCGCTCCAGCAGGCGATGCACGTCCGCGATCTCCCGCTCGCGACCGACGAAGCTCGTCAACGCCGGCGCAAGGTTGTGCCGCGGTACCGTCGACGGCTCCTCGACGCTGCCGGTCAGCAGATCGCGATAGAGCCGCTGCGTTTCCGGATCCGGATCGGTGCCGTACGTCGTCCGCAGTTCGCCACGCAGTCGCTCGTACTGCGCCAGCGCCTCGGACGACCGCCCCATCGCAGCCAGCCGGCGCATCAGGCTCCGAACGCCACGCTCGTGCAGCGGATCGATGCCGAGCGCCCGCTGCAGAGCGTCGTACGCCTCCACCTCGTGTCCATCCGCGGCAGCCGCGTCGGCGAACTCGACCAGCAGATCGCTGAAGCTCGCCCGCAACTCCTCCCGCGGCCGCGTTGCCCAGTCCTCGAACCGATCCTCCGGCAGCAGGTCACCGCCGTACGCACCCACCGCCGCGCGCAGCTCGGCGAGCCGGCCACTCGCCCGCGCGGCCACCGCCAGCCGCTCGAAGGTCCGTACGTCGACCTCGACCGGCTCACCGGCCCGCAGCACGACGAATTCGTCCCGCAACTCCAGCAGGCCGTCGTTCGGGGCGTCACCCGCAAGCACCCGGCGGGCGACGTGCAAGGCCTGATGCAGGTTGTTCACTGCCGAGGCAGGGGGCCGATCCGGCCACAACTCCTCGATCAGCAGGTCCCGGTGCAACCGCTGATCGGGAGCCAACGCCAGCATCTTGACCAGCGTCCGGGCCTTCCGCAGCCGCCAGGCGCGGCCGTCGACCGGCACGCCGCCGCGATCGATCCCGAATCCCCCGAGCAACTGAATGCGCACAACACCCTCCCCCGACGAGGGTAAACCGGGTCAGCGCGCGGAGGGACGTGTCGCGCACACCAGAGCGACGAGGGCCATCAGGCCGAACGGGATCGCCTGGATCTCCTGGAACGCGATGAGTTTGAACGCCGTGAAGTAAATCATCCACGTCGCGTAGAGGATGACGCCCGGACGGCCGAGGCGGTGGCCGCGCAGGAACGCTGCCACGGCGACCAAGCCGGTCAGGGTCAGGAACTCGTACGCGACGACGAAGCTCTTCGCGATGCCGTCCCAGCCTTCCAGGCCGGTGAAGTAGATCGCTCCGTAGCCGCCGACCAGCGCGATCAGCCCGAGCAGGACCGAGGCGGTGACGACGGCCGCGGACGGCCGCCGGCGAGTAGTGGATCGTGTGCTTGTCATGGTGGTCATGGGGGTTGTCATCGGAGTACTCGCGGTGCTCGCCGGACTGGTGGGCGCCGGCCTGCATGCGGTGAACGCGGCGGCAGGGCGCGCGATGGGCCCGTCGTTCTGGTTGATGGAAGTGGCGGCCGCGGTCACGTACGGCCTCGTCTGCGTCGTGCTGCGGCGGGCCGATACTCGCCGGATCCAGATCGTGCTGGGTGGCGTCGCGCTGACTCAGGGTGTGGCCTTGCTGTGCTCCGAGATCGGGGCGCTGTCCGGCGACAACTGGACGACGTGGATCGGTGCCTGGCTGTGGGCGCCCGGTTACGTCGCGATCGCAGTCCTGCTCCCGGTCCTCCTTCCGGACGGTCGGCCGCAGTCGCGGTTCGCATTCCTGCTGAACGCGAGCGCGGTTGGCGTCATCACGGTGATCTGGGCGCTCACGCCGTACAACTCGCAGGACTTCCCGGAGGCGCTGCGGGGTGCGCGGAATCCGTTGGCCGTGCCGGCGGTCGGCGAACCTGTCACCGCGGCGATCGCCGGCGTGCTTCTCGTCGTCGCTGTCGTGACCGGCTTCGTCGCGCTCGTCGTCAGGTGGCGGCGGGCCGCGGATCTGGAACGGCAGCAGCTGAAGTGGGTCCTCGTCGGCTACGCGTGCACGGTGGTCCTCTTCGGTGTTGCGCGGCTGCTCCCGAACGCGAGTACGGGTGCCGTCGCCGCACTGGCCATGCTGCCGCTTCCGATCGCCATCGGCATCGCCGTACTGCGCTACGGCCTGTGGGACGTGGACATCGTCATCTCCCGAGCCTTGGTGTACGGCGGGCTGTCGACACTCGTCGTGGCCCTGTACGCCGTCACGGTCTGGCTGGTCGGCGATCGGCTCGGAGCCACCACCGGTACGCCGATCCTCGCGACAACGATCGTCGCGCTGGCGGCGCTGCCGTTGCGGTCCTGGCTGCAACGACACGTCAATCGGCTGGTCCACGGTGACGTCGACGAGCCGTACGCCGTACTCGCGCGACTCGGGGCCCGACTCGCGGCAGCCACCACGCCGGACGACCTGTCCGAGCGGGTCCTGCCATCGGTGGTCGAACAAGTCGCGCGATCCCTGCGCGCGCAGCGGGCCACGATCGCGCTGCGAGACGGATCGATCACGTCGTACGGCGGAGGCTCGCGGACTGGGACGACCGTCGCACTGGAGTACGCCGGGGAACGGTTCGGTGCGCTCACCGTCACTCGGTCGGCCGAGTTCGACGGCCACGAGCTCCGCGCGCTCGACGAACTCGCAACGCAGGCTGCCGTCGCGGCGCACACAGTCCTGCTCGCACGAGAAGCGCAGCGCGCTCGCGAGGCCGTCGTCGTCGCGCGGGAAGAAGAACGCCGGAGGTTGCGTCGCGATCTGCACGACGGCATCGGTCCATCGCTGGCGGCGCTGGCCCTGCATGTCGAGACCGCCCGCGACCTCGCGCCGGACGACCCCGAGGCCGCGGGCCGGTTGCTCGACCGTCTCGTGCCCCGGCTGAACGCGGCGGTCGCGGACGTGCGGGCGCTGGTGCACGAACTGCGGCCCCCGATGCTGGACGAACTCGGGCTCGCGGCCGCGGTCCGGGAACTCGGCGATCGGTTGTCCACGGCAACGACAAGGGTTCACGTCGTCACGGACGAGATCGCCGGATTGCCTGCTGCCGTTGAGGTTGCGGCGTACAACATCGCCGGTGAGGCGATCGGGAATGCGGTCCGGCACTCGGGCGCGGACTCGGTGGGCGTCCGGGTGTGCGACGCGGACGGCTACCTGCGGATCGAGGTCGTGGACGACGGTCGCGGCCTGCCTGATCGACCACGACCAGGTGTCGGTACGTCGTCGATGCGCGAGCGGGCCGAGGAACTCGGGGGACAACTGCTGATCGTCTCCGGGCCGCCGGGAACGACCGTGACCGCGCTGCTGCCGAAGGAGGCGTCATGACGGTTCGGGTGCTTGTCGTCGACGACCATCCGCTCTATCGCGAAGGACTCGTGACCGCGATCTCGACGATGCCCGGCAAGGAAGTGGTCGGCGAGGCCGCGGACGGCGAGCAGGCGGTCCGGCTGGCCGGTGAGCTGGTGCCGGACGTCGTCGTGATGGATCTGCACATGCCGGTGCTGAACGGCGTCGAGGCGACCCGCCGGGTGACCGAGCGGCATCCTCAGATCGCCGTACTGGTGCTGACGATGCTGGAGAACGACGAATCGGTGTTCGCCGCGGTGCGAGCCGGCGCCCGGGGCTACCTGCTCAAAGGCGCCGACCGTGCCGAGATCGGCCGGGCGCTGGACGGGGTGTCGCACGGCGAGGTCGTGTTCTCCTCCGCGATCGCCGGCCGCGTGCTGGCGTACTTCGCCGCCGGCCGCCCCGGCCCGGAAGTCGCGCCGTTCCCCGAGCTCACCGACCGCGAGCGCGAGATCCTGGACCTGGTCGCCCGCGGCCTGACGAACGCCGCGATCGCCCGGCAGTTGGTGGTCAGCGACAAGACCGTCCGCAACCACGTGTCGAACGTGTTCAGCAAACTGCACGTCGCCGGCCGGGCCGAAGCCTTCTCCCGCGCCCGGGACGCCGGCCTGGGAACCCGGACGGCGTCAGAGTTTGGCGCCGATTAGCTGGTAGATGTCGTCGTGCGCGCCCGGCAGGTCGTCGTGGCCGAAGTCGGGGTACTGGCGGTACTCCTTGACGGACTGGATCTTGTTGTACGCCGCGAACTGCGTCGACGGCGGGCAGATCTGGTCCTCCAGCCCGACGAACAGCGTCACCTCGCCCCGGATCCGCGGCGCGAGGTGCTGCACGTCGATGTATCCGAGGGTCGTGAACACCTCGTCCTGCCGCAGGTGCCGCGGGTCGCGCTTGCGGAACCAGGTGACGATCTCGTCGTACGGGCCGGTCTCCAGGTTGAGGTCCCAGGTCCGCTGGTAGTCGCACAGGAACGGGTAGACGCTGGCCGTGTACTTGATCGTCGGCGTCAGCGCGGCCGCCACCAGCGACAACCCGCCGCCCTGGCTCCACCCGGTCGTCGCGATCCGCGCCGCGTCGACCTCGGGCAGCGCGCCGATGATGTCGGCGAGCCGGCGGGTGTCCAGGAAGACGTGCTTGTACAGCAGTCCGTCCGGTCCGGCGTCGAGTCCGTGCACCAGGTGGTGCTGCAGCGAGAAGCTGTTGGCCTCCTGCGACGGAGTCCGGAACCCGACCTGCTCGCGCACGTCCAGCGCCGCCACGGTGAACCCGCGCGCCGCGTAGGGGAGCAGCTCGACCCACTTCGGCTGCTCACCGCCGTACCCGTGGAACAGCAGGACCGCGGGGCCGGTCGGCTCCGCGGGCCGCAGTACCTTCGCGTGCACGCGGTACCCGCCGGTCCCGGTGAAGTAGACGTGCTGGGCGACGGCGGTCGTCAGCGGGAAGTCGGTGGCGTCGACGAACTCCTCATCGGCCGGGACCGACTCGAGGTCGAGCAGCGCCTTGTCCCAGAACGCGTCGAAGTCCGCCGGTCGCGGATTCGTGCCCTGGTACGCCAGCAGCTCGTCGTACGACATCTCGAAGGACAGCACCCGGAACTCCTCACCTAGAACGCAGCTGACTCATTCTGCGCTGTCGGTGTCGTCCGGTGCAGTGCCGTCCCAGATGGTGTACCCGTGCGCCGCGTTCAGCTTGTCGCGCAGCGTGTTCTCCAGCGACGTGACCTGACCGGGCACCAGCCAGGAGACCGGCAGCAGGATCGGGTGCTCGGGCTGCTTGGTGCGCAGCACGATCGCCTCGCCGTGGGTGGTCTCCACCCGGCCGACCTCGGTGACGTCGGTCCAGGGGGTGCGGACGCCGCGGACCTCGATGTCGGTGTCGCGGAGCCGCGCGACCTTCGGCGGCCGGGCCAGGATGTACAGCCCGGCGATCGCGATCATTCCGCCGAGGGTGACGAACACCGACACCGCGACCGAGGGCAGCCCCAGTGCCCAGAGCACCGCGGCCACCCCGAGAATGATCAGCCCGGCAGCCAGGATCCCGAGGAACCGTCCTGCCCGCATCCGGTACGTCGTACGCATCGCCACAGGATCTCATCCAGCCCGGGCGGCCGGTTCAGAAGGCGTCGGTCTCGGACGTCGTCGCGTTGCCGAACGGCGTCTTCGACAGGCTGATCGTCCAGACGTAGCCGCTGTCCAGGCGCCGGTCGAACTTCGAGTACGAGCAGTCCTCGGTGAACCGGTGGTACTTCGCGTCCCAGTTCGTCCCGGTCTTGTAGTAGACCCAGAACGACCCGCGGATCCCGTTCAGGGTCGCGGACTTGTTCGCCCGGACGTAGATCGAGGCCTGCGGTGTCTTCGGGCTGCTCGCGGTCACCACGATGACCGCGTCCGCGCCCGCGTTGTTGATCTTGAGCGTGTTCGACCCGCGCGAACCGGACCGCTGGAACACGTCACCGTTCTCGCCCCGGCCGCCGATCACCGCCGGCGCCGAAGGCTTGGCCGGCACCGACACCGCGCCGAACTTCACACCGCGGCCGATCGACGTCTGCACGCTCTGCGCGAGCCCGGCGAACGCCGTCCGCACCCCGTCCTTCGCCTCGTACAGCCGCACCTCGGGGCCCTTCGGCAACCCGCACCCGGTGCGCGTCTCGCCGGCCTTGCCCAGATTGGTACTGACGTCCCCGGCATAGGCGTCGAAGGCATCCAGTACGGCGGGATGCGCCGACACCAGGCCGCTCGGCGGAGTGATCTTCGCCAGCTCGTTGCGCTCGATCAGGACGGCGCTCGCGAGCTGCGCGCGGGCCGCGTCGAAGGCCGCGACGGTCTGCGCGTTCATCACCCGCGCGACGGACGGCTTGAGGACCTTCTCGACGTTCGTCAGCGCGCGCTGGTACATCGGGACCGACAGCGCCACCGGGGTCGGCGTCGGCGTCGGGGTGGGTGCCGCCGACGAGGGTGGTGCACTCGACTGGGTCGTCGTACCGCCTGCTGCCGGCGCTTCGCCGCTCTCCGCCTTGCTCCCGCAGCCCGCGCAGGCCAGGACCGCAACTCCGACCACGACCGCCATCGAACGCCTCACAGCCACCCCCAGGTGTGACTCATCTTCACTTTGTCCCAATCCTTCCCCCGGAAGGGTTCACTTCGGGGGAAGGGCGGGACGTCAGTTGCCGGTCTGGCTGGGGTTGTAGGCGCAGGCGTCGGCCAGGTTCTCCGCGGCCCCCGGCGTCACGGTCGCCTTCGGCGTGGTGGGCTTCTTCGTGGAGGTGCTGGTGGTCGGCTTCGTGGTCGGCTTGGTCGTCGGCTTGGTCGCCGCCTTCGGGGCGATCGCCTTCTGGATGATCTGCCGCATCGCCGTGTAGTCCGGGTTCTTGCCGGTCGGGAAGTTCTTGTTCTTGTCCAGGTCGATGTTGGTGACCTTGGCGTTCTTCACCTTCAGGCCGAGCTGGATGAACGCGCCCAGGATCTCCTGCGGGATGTCGGTGCGCAGCAGCTCCTTGCCGGCCGCGGCGATCTGCTGGTACTTCGTCACCAGCGTCGCCGGGTTGGCGCTGCTCACCAGGGCGTGGATCGTGCAGCGCTGACGCTCCTGCCGGGACGGGTCACTGAGGCCGTAGCGGCCTCGCGCGAACCACAGCGCGTGGTACCCGTCGAGCTTCTGGTTCGGCCCCGGCTCGATGTAGCTGCTCGGCTTCTTCTCGCTGTTCGAGCCCGGGCCGGCGCCGTAGTCGCCGCCGATCGGGACCCGGTAGTTGACGTTCACGGTGATGCCACCGATCGCGTCGATGATCTGCTTGAAGCCGGCCAGGTTGACCTGCATGTAGTAGTCGATGTCCAGGCCGAGCGCGGCGCTCGCGGCCAGCTTGACCACGTCCGCGCCCTCGTTGTCGGTCTGGCCGAGGATGCCCGGGTGCTGCCTCGGGACGTTGTCGTACATCGCGTCCAGGTAGAACTCCGGCTGCTCGGTGTTGCCCTTGCTCGAGTCCCAGAAGCCGTCCGGGTACACCTTGTGCAGCGGCGAGTCCGCCGGGAACGGCATCCGCATCCAGTTCCGGCTGAGCGAGATCAGCGCGGTGTCACCGGTCTTGGTGTCAATACTCGCGACGATCACCGTGTCGGTCCGGACACCGGTCCGGCCGACGCCGTCGTCGGCACCGAGCAGCAGCAGGTTCAGCCGCGGGGTCTTCGCCCACGGGTCACTCGCGTTGCTCACCTTCGGCCGGGTCGCGGACTTCGAGTTGCCCTCGGACTGGAACACGCTGCCGACCAGGTCGCGCTGCGCCATCACGGTCTGCGCGGCCACGGTCGTCGGTACGGCGATCGCGAAACAGAGCAGTCCGACGAACATCGACCCCGCGAGCCGGCCGGTGTAGCTCATGCTCACCGGCCGGATCAATTTGTGGGAGGCGACCACCACCCAGATCCAGGCGACACCGAGCAGCACGACGGCCCCGGTCGCGATCAGCAGCTGGCGCGGCGAGACCGCCAGCGCGAGCACCGAGTCGCGATGCGTGAGACCGACGTACGCGGCGATCAGCAGCAGGCCGGCGCTGATCGTCAGGACGAACGCGCCGAGCTTCTTCCGGCCGCCGAGCAACAGTCCCGACCCCGGGAGCAGGGCACTGACCAGGGTCAGGCCGATGGCCTTCGACGCGGTGCGGGCCCGGTGCGAACGGGGGCGGGACCGGTTGGCACGAGGTGCCGCCCTCCGGCCGGCTGCGCGAGTGCTCCGCGACATGGCTCCGTTTCCCTGATCGACGACGTGACGACCTTTCCGCCGGCCGCACGCAGCGACCCACGGTAACTCAGACGCCCACGGCACCCAGTTGGTTGACGTGAAGCAGACGACCCCCGTCGATTGGTCGCCAGCGTACACATCCCCCGGTCGACACACCCAAGAATCCACTCGCCACGCACAGCAACCACCCGCGACAGCACCACAACCGGTCAGCGCTCACCGGCGGCCAAGGGGCATCCACGCGCGTTTGGGGGGTCCGGGGGGCGAAGCCCCGCCGGGCGGGTTCTGGGGGTTGCACCCCCAGAAAGCAACCGGAGCTCCCGGTCCGCGCTTTCTGCGGACGGGGAGCTCCCAGGAGCGGAGGCGGCGGGATTTGAACCCGCGAGAGGGGATTACCCTCAACCCGCTTAGCAGGCGGGCGCCATCGACCGGACTAGGCGACGCCTCCTCCGACGATCCCCCGGAGGGGACACGACGACGGCCAAGACTATCCGTTCGACCCGGTCGCCTGCAAAAGCGGGGTCAACTGGTCACAGATTGCCTCGCCGCGGCGATCAGTTCGACCGTCCGGGGCGTCATCGGCTCCGGCGAAATGATCACGTGCTCGACCCCCAGATCCTGGTACGCCGCCAGCGCCGCGGGCAGGTCCCGGACCTCGATCGCCTGCGGGGTGGGCTCTGTCACAGGCTGGTCCGGATCGCGGACGATGATCCCCACCGTCGCGGCGACCGACCCTTCCGGTCTGCCTGCCGTGTCAACAGCTTGGCGCAGTGTCTCGAGCCGTTCCTCGACCTGCTCGTTCGGAGCGCCGTACCAGGCCGTGTTCCAGGCGTCGGCCCATTCCGCGGTCAGCCGCATCATCCGCGGCCGCCTCCCGGCGATCAGGATCGGGATCCGGTGTGGCGGCGCGGGGTCGAGATTCGCCTCCTGGACCCGGTAGTAGGTGCCGTCGAAGGTGACGGTCTCGCCGCGCACCATCCGAGCGACGATCTCCAGCCACTCCGCGAACCGGCCGACCCGATGATCGGTGGGCAGCCCGAAGGCGTCGTACTCCGGGTCGTGCCAGCCGGCGCCGACGCCGAGGATCAGCCGGCCGCCGGACACCTCGTCCAGCGTTGCGGCCATCTTCGCGGTCAGTCCCGGGTCCCGGAACGATGCGCAGAGCACCATGTTCCCGAGCTCGACCCGGGAGGTGACCGCGGCCACAGCGGTGAGCAGGGTCCACGACTCGTGCATCCCGTAGACCTGGCCCTGCGGGTCCCGGTAGAGGAAGTGGTCCGCGAGCCACACCGAGTCCAGGCCGCCCTGCTCGGCCGCCTCGGCCACCGCCCGGACGTCTGCCCATTTGGGCATCGCGCCACCGGGGCCGTCGCCGGCGCCCAGCGGGAGCATCACACCGATCTTCAGGCCCACGGTCCGACACCGCCGATCGAGTCGACGGTGATGTGCGTGATGTAGCCGGGCGGCGGCGTCGCGCCGGGGAAGAACTCCGCGTCCGGCCCGATGTACGTCTTCGCGAGGTCACGCAGTACCTCGACCGCGCCACCCTCCGTGATCCGGGCGGTGCCGTTGATCAGCAGGTACTCCGTGAGACCCATCTCGTTCATCCGGTCGGTCTCGAGGGTGAGTGCCACCCGTCCGTCGCGCCGGATGTTGCGCACCTTGCGGTTGTTCGGGATGTGCGCGGCGATGATCTCGTCACCGTCGAGGCCGACCCAGACCACCGAGACCTGGGGGCTGCCGTCGGGGTTCAGCGTCACCAGATGCCCGAGGGCGTTGGATTCGAGCACGGTTCGCGCGCTCTCAGGGATTCGCATGCGGCCAAGGTAGTTGGATCATGGCGCCATGAGGAGGCCGTACCCGGATCGGGCGGCCGCCGGTGTGGCCGTGGCCGAGGAGCTCGGTCCGGTCACCGGAGCCGTCCTGGTCCTCGGGCTCGCACGCGGCGGCGTACCGGTCGCGGCGCCGGTCGCGGACGCCCTGGACGCGGACCTCGACGTCCTGATCGTCCGCAAGCTCGGCCTGCCCGGTCAGCCGGAGCTGGCGATGGGCGCGATCGCCGGCGTTGGTGAGGAACTGCGCGTGGTCCGGAACGAGCCGATCGCGGCCGAAGTCGATCCGGAGACCCTGGAAGCGGTCCGCCGCCGCGAGGTCGACGAGCTGCGCCGCCGCGAGCGCGAGTACCGCGGCGACCGCCCGCGGCTCGACGTCCGGGACCGGGTCGTGGTGCTGGTCGACGACGGCCTCGCGACCGGCTCGACGATGCGGGCGGCCGTCGAAGCGGTACGGCGCCAGCGGCCGGCCCGCGTGATCGTCGCGGTACCCGTGGGTGGGATCGAGAGCTGCCGTCGACTGTCGCGGGTCGCCGACCAGGTGGTGTGTGCGTGGATCCCGCGGTACTTCAGCGCGGTCGGCCAGGCCTACCGGGACTTCTCGCCGGTGAGCGACGACGAGGTCCGGCGGGTGCTCGCCGACAGCACAGCGCGGCGCCCCGGCGGATGACCCGGGGCGCCGCGCTGTCGTCCGGCCACTGGCTTCCGAAACAGCGGCCGGCGTTCGTCAGCCCAGACGGGCCTTCAGGTTGTCCAGCTCGACCTTGAGCGTGGCCGGGACGGTGTCGCCGAGCTTGGCGAACCACTCCTCGATCAGCGGGATCTCGGCCTTCCACTCCTCGGCGTCGACGCCGAGCGCGATCTCCAGGTCCTGGGCGGTCAGGTCCAGCCCGCTGACGTCCAGCGCGTCCGCCGCCGGCACCCGGCCGATCGGGGTCTCGACCGCGTCCGCCTGGCCCTCGAGCCGCTCGATGACCCACTTCAGCACCCGGCTGTTCTCACCGAAGCCCGGCCAGACGAACTTGCCCGCGTCGTCCTTGCGGAACCAGTTCACGTAGAAGATCTTCGGCAGCTGCGCCGCATCGTGCTGCTTGCCGACCGTCAGCCAGTGGTCGAAGTACTGGCCGGCGTCGTACCCGAGGAACGGCAGCATCGCCATCGGGTCGCGCCGGACCACGCCGACCTGACCGACCGCGGCCGCGGTGGTCTCCGACGACAGCGTGGCGCCCATGAAGACACCGTGCGCCCAGTCCCGGGACTCGGTCACCAGCGGGACCGTGGTCGCGCGGCGGCCGCCGAAGATGATCGCGGAGATCGGTACGCCGTTCGGGTCGTCGTACTCGTCGGCGATGATCGGGCACTGCTTGATCGGCGTGCAGAACCGGCTGTTCGGGTGGCTGGACAGCTCGCCGCTGTCCGGCGTCCACTCGCGGCCCTTCCAATCGGTCAGGTGGTTCGGCGGGGTCGGCGAGTAGCCCTCCCACCAGACGTCACCGTCGTCGGTCAGCGCGACGTTGGTGAAGACCGAGTTGCCCTTCTCGATGGTGCGCATCGCGTTCGGGTTGGTCTTCCAGCCGGTGCCGGGGGCAACACCGAACAGACCGAACTCCGGGTTCACGGCGTACAGCCGGCCGTCCTTGCCGAACCGCATCCAGGCGATGTCGTCGCCGAGCGTCTCGACCTCCCAACCCTCGAGCGTCGGGTCGAGCATCGCCAGGTTGGTCTTGCCGCAGGCGCTCGGGAACGCGGCCGCGATGTAGTGCACCTGCTTCTCGGGCGAGATCAGCTTGAGGATCAGCATGTGCTCGGCCAGCCAGCCCTCGTCGCGGGCCATCGCACTCGCGATCCGCAGCGAGTAGCACTTCTTGCCGAGCAGGGAGTTGCCGCCGTACCCCGATCCGTACGACCAGATCGTCCGCTCCTCAGGGAACTGGACGATGTACTTCTCGTCGTTGCACGGCCACGGCACGTCCTGCTGCCCCGGCTCGAGCGGCGCGCCGACCGAGTGCAGGCAGGGGACGTACGACGCGTCGTCGCCCATCTTCGCGAGTACTTCGGCACCGGTGCGAGCCATGATCCGCATCGACGCGACGACGTACGCCGAGTCCGTGATCTCGACACCGAACATCGGCTTGTCCGCCGTTAACGGGCCCATACAGAACGGGACGACGTACATCGTCCGGCCGCGCATCGAGCCGCGGTACAGCTCGGTCATCAGCGCCTTCATCTGCGCCGGGTCCATCCAGTTGTTGGTCGGACCCGCGTCCTTCTCCTCGACGGAGCAGATGAACGTGCGCTGCTCGACCCGGGCGACGTCGGAGGGGTCCGTGCGTGCCCAGAACGAGTTCGGCTTCTTCTCGTCGTTCAGCCGGACCATGGTGCCGGCGGCAATCAGTTCGTCGGTGAGCTTGGTGTACTCGGCGTCCGAGCCGTCCACCCAGTGGATCCGGTCGGGCTGGGTCAGTGCGGCGACCTCGGCCACCCAGGCCAGCAGGCCGGTGTGGCGGGTCGGGGCGTCGGTCAGGTCGGACGGCGCGGGGGCAGCGCTCGGGAGGGGGTCCGGGGTGTTCTGCGGTGCGGTGTCGGTATGGGTCGGGCTGGCGGTGGTCGTCATTCGCGGCTCATTCCCTCTCGGCTGGTCGGCCCGGCGCTCGTCCGGCCCTTCGACACTGAAAGGCGGTACGGCGACGGCCGCCGGGGTCTCCGGCGGTTCGATCGGCTGACTGGCGGTGTGATGTCTCGCAGACCAGTAGTTCCAGTGGATACATACCAGTGTGCAAGTGGTACTACGGTACGCGACGCCACCGGGGTCTGGGAACCGCCAGCACGTGAACCCGGTCACAAAGTGTTCGCGACAATCGCTTTCCGCTGTCGCTTGTGAAAAGAGAACGGCCCGCGCTGGTCAGCGCGGGCCGTTCAGGAGATTTTCCGGTGGATCAGCTGGTCTGCCGCCAGATGTCGTTGACCAGCCGCTGGATGTCCGGCGCCTCGACCGGCTGGCCGTAGGCCATCACGCCGACCAGCCACCACTGACCGCCGCTCTGGAACGCCCGCGTCATCGTGATCGTGTACGGCGCCTTCGTCGACACCGACAGCCAGGTCCGCGAGTCCTTCGCGGTCGCCGGCGCGGTCGTCTTGTAGGTCTTCGTCCACTCCTGGTCGAACGTCAGCCGGTCGGCGAGGCACTGCGCCAGGCTGACGCACGGGTGCAGCGCGATCTGCGCGCGGAACGCGTTCTTCAGACCGTTCGGGTCGTAGTCGTTCTTGGTCACGATGCGCCGCAGGATCAGCTGCGACGACTCACCCAGGAAGTCCACCTGCGGCGGACGCGGCCAGCCGATCGCGAACGGCAGCTCCGCGTTCGACACCACCTGGAGGTCGGTGCCGGCCGCATACGTCGCGCCGAAGATCCCGGGGGATCCGTCCGGCCGCTTGTACGGCGCCGTCGTCACGCGGTTGACCGGCGGCAGCAGCACGGTCTTCGGGATCGCCTCCGGACTGACCGCCGCTGCCGGGCCGGCCGCGGCCGGCTCGTCCTTGACCGCGCTGCCGATCGCGGTGCCGATCGAGTACGTGATGCTGAAGATGATCAGCACGACGATCGCGACAACGCCGTAGACCCATGCGCCGATCTTGCGGCGGTACTGCCGGGCCACGTCGATCTTCGACTGCGGTTGTCCTTGTTGTTGCCCTTGTGCTTGCGTCGCCGCGGGCTGCGCCGGGTGGTCGACGTACGACGGCATCGCCATCCGGCTCCGCTCGTGGTCGACCTCGGGGAGCGTCGGCGGCACCGCGCCGTACTGGCTGAGTTGCGCGCGGACCGCCTGCAGCGACTCGTCGTCGTTGCCGAGGATCCCGTCGAGCGGATCGATCAGCCGCTCCGCGCCGGTCTGGCCGGGGACCAGCTGCGTGATCGCGTACGGGCGGCCGGAGTTGAAGTTGGCCGCCCACAGCGGCGTCTCCTGCTGCCCCGGCACGAGCGCGGCGTCGCGGCTCGCGCGGGTCAGCCGGTCCACGACCGTCGGGTCCTGGGCGCCGTCCTCGCTCAGTACGAGCGCGACGATCTCCATCCCGGTGAACGTGCGGCCGTGCCACAACTCAGCCAACGGGTGCTGAAGCAGTCGCTGGTCCAGCTGGTAGCCGGGGATCTCCGGCGTACTGTTACTCACTTGCTCTCCCAGATCGCGCGATCCGCCAGCGCCAGCGCGGCCTGCTGCGCCACATCCGCCTGCACCGGGTTGGCCGTGTAGTCCACCAGTACGACGATGTCCGCGCGCTGCACCAGCACTCGCACGTTCCACGATTCGCCGGCCAGCCCCTTCGCCCTCTGGTCGACCTTCGTCGGGTACGGGCGGCTCTCGGTCAGCGCCTTCATCGGCGACCGCGTGAACGCCTTCTTCGCCGTCTGGTCCGGCGTGAACGGCGCATTGCCCGCGCCCGCGTCCTGCCCGGCGTACGGCGTGATCGTCACCTTCACACCCGCCGACGTGTACGCCCGTACCTTGGTCCGCGAGCTACCCGCCTGACAGGTGACCTCCGAGCTCCCGCCCTGGATCATCGTCGTCGGCCCACTCGATGCCTTCGGCAACAGCTGGGACACGTCCCCGATCCGCTGGCACAGATCCCCCGCCAGCGCCCGGGCCGGCACGACATCCTCGGGCGTCACCGGCTCGCCGACCGCGAACCCGATCCCACCCCCCGCGAGCGCGGCCACCCCGCACCCGAGCGCCGTACCCCGAACCAGTCGACTAGCCATGCCCGCGACCTTAGCCACGCGAAGGTCCTCCCTCTGCCATCCCCCTCCGACGCGTCCCCCCCACGCCCGGTTCCCACCAATCCCGCGAGCTTCTCCCGGGACCGTGCACACGCATTGGTGGCCTCGAACAAGCAATAACCTGTCCAAGGCAACCAAAGGGTGTCCACAGTCCCCACGCCGAGCCCCGGCGTACGGCGGTTGGGTCGGGCGTCGACGCCCGCGGCGAGCTCCGGCGTACGGCGGCTGGGGTCAGCTGAGGAGGGTCTGGACCGATCCGCCGGACTCGGTGAGCTTGCTGCCGAGACCCTTGAGCGCATCGCCGACGGTGGCGAGAATTCCGGACAGATCCTCCAGGTTGCCGGCCAGGCTCTCGATCTCGGTCGCGACCCCACCCACCTGGCCGCTCCCTTCATTCAGCCTCTTCGCCGCGGCGTCACCGATCCCAGGAATCTTGTCCAGCTCGCCCGCCAGCCCCGACAGCATCCCGGCCGCGTCATGCAACCGATCCTTCGCCGCGTTCATCGTCCCGGCACTCCCGGTCAGCGCCTTCCGCGCGCCACCTTCGCCGTCTTCCCCGACCAGCGCCCCAGCCGCCTTCGCCGCCTGCTCACCCGCCTCCGCAAGCCCCGACCCGATCGTCTTCAGCAACTCCGGCAACTTCCCGATCATCCCGACCGCATCGTCCGGCAACCCCCGCACCAGATTCAGCACCTTCTGAAAGTCGTCCGAGTTCTCCATCACGAACCCGACGGCCTTCTTCACATCACCCAGATCCCGCCCACCCAACATCTCCTCAAGTCCCATCCGCGGATCGTAGGGCTCCGCCCCACCCCACCCCGGTACGCCGCACCGCCAGTAACCACCCCACCCCAACCAGTCGCCCCGCCCCCACCCACCACCGCCAACCCCCCTCGCCCCAACCCCGCCTTTCGCGCCCCCGAACCAGCCCTCCACATCCCCGAAAACCCTCGCCCCGGAACCCCCGCCGTACCCTCCGCCAACCCCCTCAACGAGCCGATTGGCATACACGGCCCCCCGCCATGTATCGTTACTCGACGTTGTCCAGCGCTCGTAGCTCAACGGATAGAGCATCTGACTACGGATCAGAAGGTTGGGGGTTCGAATCCCTCCGAGCGCGCAAACCAAAAGCCCAGGCAGAGCATCTCTGACCTGGGCTTTTGCCTTCCCGGAGCCACCAGCGACTGTCGTGCTCGCCGCCCTCCCGGTCCCCCACGATTGACCCCCAACGTCACCCCGTCTGACTCCTCGAACAGGAACCCGAGCTCGTCCACGGCCTGGCATTGCAGCTCCCCGGCCACGTCGACGTAGATGACCTTCGTTGTACGGGGTCGGCGTGCTCGAGAATGTCCTGAATCTCCGGGGCCACTGGCGTGCGGTCTCACTGATGGAAGCCTTCTCTGCGCGGGGAGCGTAGATCCAAGCTCAACCCGCAATCGGTGCATGCGGCACCGCCGCAGGTCACCGGGCGTCGCACATCACCTGCCGGAGGACACCCGAGAGCCGTGCCCCTCTGCAGGATTGACCTCTATGGATCAAGGGCGCGCCTTCGGCGCGGACGGGCGAGCCCGTGCGGCCTGCCGGCCGAACCTCGCCCGCCCGCGCGTCGTTGGTTGCTGAACGGTTGGGTTCATGAGGTCACGGGCGAACTCAACCGGTCATGCCTCCGCCGCGTCGGGTCTTAGCCGACGAACGCGATTGCGTTGCCGTCTGGGTCTCGCACGATGAAGTCCGTGCCGCCCCACGCTTGTTTGGTCAGCTTTTGCACGATCTCGGCGTCAGCGGCCAGATATTCCGTGTACAGCTCACGCACGTTCGGCGTATCGACGAACGCCATGATGAGTTCTTCTCGTTCCGCGGCACCGGCCGCGAACACCGGCTCGTGTACGAGCTTCAGGTGCAAGGTCGCGCCGTCGCGCGACACCGATCCGTAGAACGGCGGGTTGCCGTGCAAGAAGTCGATCCGGAAGCCGAGCTGGTCCCGATAGAACGTGGCCGAGGCGTCGACGTCGGCGACGTACAGCACCGGTTTGGCGCTCGCGACTGCCGTGTCCTGAGTCTCCGGCTGCTCGCCGGTGGGCGCGGCCGCTTCCGTGCTCGTCTTGAGTTCGGCCCAGTTGGCGCAGCCCGCTTCGAGGGCGATGACCTCTTGGGCTTCGGTGAGTGGAAACTTCAGCGCGAGGGCTTCGCGGTCGGACAACGTGCGATAGCGCTCGAGCTGTCGGATGCGACCGCCGATCGAGAAGTTTCCTTCGCGGTGCCAGCGAACCAGCAGTTTCGCCTGTTTCTTGTAGGTTTCGAGCTTGGGCATGGCGCTCCCTCTTCGGTCTTGAAGTAGGTGGGCCTTGCCCTTTCGGCTTGTATGCCGTTGCGCCCTACGACCGGGGTTGAACCCGCGCCTGCGAGATTGAGATTACCACAGCGAATTGTTGGCCGGCGGCGCAACTGACGCGCTCGGCCGTGACTCCAGTCTGACTCGAACGGGCTCCTAACGAGCAGGGTGAGCTTCGGCGGGTAGAAACCCGTTGTCACCTTCAGCGTCGTACACAAAACTGCACGGGGAGGTGGTCACATGGCCGCAGTCGTACTTGATCTGACCGTCAGAGATCTCGCTCATGCCGATTTGGCCGCGTGCGGTTTTGCCGGCAGCAAACTGCACCTGACGCAGGTTGCCAAGGAACTCGACCGAGCGCGTTCTGGGGACGTTGACTACCTTGCAGTCTGCACAAAGACCGACGTACCCGTAGCTATCGGCGGGGTCGACTATTTGCCGCATCCGGGTGCAGGTTCGCTGTGGCAATTGTCCGTGCATCCGGCGTTGCAGTCCTGTGGGATCGGGACGGTGCTCATTGGAGCCGCTGAGCGGCGGATCTTGGCCCGAGGCCTTGATCGTGCCGAGATCGGTGTCGAGCTGAATAACCCCAGAGCCCGTGCCCTGTACGAGCGGCTGGGCTACGTCGCATACGACGAGGTGCTCGAAGCTTGGGACCAGCAGAACCCCGACGGCTCAATCACGCGGTACGAGACGATGTGCGCTCAGATGCGCAAGGTGCTGAGTTAGAGCTGCGGATCAGAAGTTGTGAGTTGGCACAGGCGGCGCCGCACGTATTTAGCGCGCTTCCAGGTCGAAGAACAGGAAGCAGATGAATGAGCGGCCGTCCGCGTTGGGGAGTAGTTCCGCCGGAGCGTTGGCTGCGGGCGGCGGCTCGGTGACCGTCTTGATGCCGAACCCCGCGGCGATGAACGTGTTGATGACGTCCTGCAGGGGGCGATGCCAGTAGGTCATCCACACGGTTCCTTCGCCGAAGTCGTAGTCCTCGGAGTACTGCGTCAGGGCGAAGTAGTCGGCCTCCGGGTACACCACCGCGTAGACCGTCGGATGGATGATCGAAACGATGAGCCGGCCGCCTGGCTTGAGCACACGTCGCAGTTCGGCCAGTGCCGAGGCCCAGTCCTCGATGTAGTGCAAGGACAGCGATGCGACGACGCGGTCGAACGCGTCGTCGGGATAGGGCAGGGGCGCACCAAGGTCGGCGACTTTCAGGTCCGCCTCCTGACCCAGCCTTTCGCGGGCGAGTTCGACCATGGCGGGGCTCAGGTCGAAGCCGGACACGATCGCGCCCTTGCCGCGCAGAGCGTCCATCAAGGGACCCGAACCACAGCCGGCGTCGAGAATCGCCTCGCCCGCGACGTCGCCCGCGAGACGAATCATCTCCGGACGCGCGTAGTACGCGTTGAAGAGGTTGTTCTCGTTGCTGGCCGAGTACGCCGCCGCGAAGCCGTCGTAGTCAGCGACAGGAGCACCGGACTTGCTCACCGAATCGGGCATGCCAGGTTTCTACCCCGAGGGCGGATGCACGCGCCAACCTGCCGGCTTCAAAACCGTGTGCGAGCGGGCCGAGTGCCCCATACCCTCCGGACATGGACCTTCGGGAAGAACTGCCGGCTGACAGGCAGGCCGTGCGGAACGTGCACATGCGGGCGTTCGGCGATCATGGCCTTGTCGTAGCCGACCTGGTCGACACCTTGCGGAACACCCTGGCCTCCGATGACGGTCTCTCGCTGGTCGCCGAGCAGGACGGACAGCTCGTCGGCCATGTCACGTTCACGCGCAGTCTCCTGGATGCCCCTCGACAACTGGTGGACGTGCAAGTCCTCAGTCCGTTGGCTGTACTGCCGGACCTCCACAAACGCGGCATCGGCTCCGCCCTTGTCCGGCACGGTCTCGAGATCCTTGCCGAGCGGGACGTACCCCTCGTCTTCCTGGAGGGCGACCCGGGCTACTACTCGCGCCTCGGCTTCGTGCCCGGTGGTGATCTGGGCTTCCGCAAGCCATCCCTGCGAATCCCGGACGCTGCCTTCCAGGCCGTAAAACTCCCGGCGTACGAGTCATGGATGACCGGGACGCTTGTCTACGCCGAAGCGTTCTGGCGGCACGACGCCGTCGGCCTCCGCGACCCCAACGCTCAGTGAAGCCGTCGCAGGCATGGGACGCAGATTCCAGCGAGTAGACCACGCAGTGCATGAGCCGCGCCGATGCCCGAGTACGCCGTATGTCGGCGTTGACGTACGCGAGCTTCGTCGTACGGGTGTCTGTGGGTGTCGCTAGCATCGGGGGATGGCTGCGACGGCGTCTGGGGTGTTCCGGCGAACTGCGATCGAGCGGGCCGATCAACGGGTTTCGTGGGAGCGGACGGATCAGGCGTTCTTCTCTAGCGGGGCGTGCCACGTGCTGGCCTGGACGTGTAGGGAGTTCTATCCCGATCAGGAGCTCGCCCTGGCGGCTTTGTACATGGCTGACTACGAGCATCCGCTGCACGTGTACGCGAAGTGGGGCACGTGGGCGTTCGATGCGTCGGGTTGGAACCCCGAGGCCGAACTCCTGCAGGTCAACAGCGACTTCGAGGGGCTCCCCGTCCGTGAGGTGGAGACGATCAGCAGCGACCTCCGGGAGTTCTGCGAAAAGCACGTGCATCGCCAACCGCACCAGTACTGGGCAGACCCGACAGAACGCGCTCGGGCCTACGTGTCCCAGTACACCCCGCCCTGGCGCTAGCCCCTTCGATCGTACGAACCGACGTGTGCCCATGACATCCGAGTGGGTCGGATGTCGCACGCATAGGCTGACGCCCATGCCCCAGGTGCAGAGCACAGATGACGACTTCCGAATCTGCGCGATCTCGCTTGATGAACTGGCGGAACTCCAAACCAACGCGGAGCAGAACGCCTTCTCGACCCGCTGGACATCCGTCGATGCGCTGCGCCGTCAGGTTCTCGATGCGCCCATTCTGCTCATGACCTTTCTTCGCGAGGAGCGCTTTGAGGCGTTGCGCGCGTACAGGTGTTTCTTGCTGTTCGAGGCGACGGCCGCGCACGCCGGGCCAGCGCTGGTCACGTTGGACATCGCTCCGGAGCGACTTGCAGGACTTCCCAGACTCGACCGCGAGGCCGACGTACGTGCCGCGTTGGTCCACACTTTCGAGATGGCGATCCGGTCGCACGACGTCGCGACGAAGGGCTAGAGCATGGCTGATGCCCCGGGGAAGGTTGATCAGTACTGCTACTTCTGGATCGTGAGCGACGTTCTTACCGCTGCAGACATCGGTGACGCGCTCGGCGTACTTCCTGATCGGATCAGCGTGATGGGGATCCGACGAACCTCGCCGCGGAATGTGCCGGCGGAACATCGGTGGGAGATCGTGTGCGACAGGCACGGTCGGATCGACGAGCAGGCGTCCGTGCTGCTGGCGCGTCTCGAGCCAGTTGCCGCCAGAGTGCGGACCCTCGTCGAGCGGGGCGACGTACGCGCCGGCCTGATGATGGTTCGGTACTTCGACGACGCGGCCGGCGGCTACGGCGCGATGAGCTGGTCTCTTTCGCGTCAGCAGGTCGCGCTGCTCGCGGACCTGGGTGCTGTGATCGACTCGGACGAATACGCAGGTGATTTCACTGCCCATTCGCCGGGCTAGGACTTGGCGGGTTGCAAGGGAGGGTCAGCCTTCGGTCACCTTGTAGTGCAGGCGTACGGGGCCGTTGGGGTCGGTGTGGACGGAGAGGAGTTGCAGCGGGGTTGGAGACTCGCCGACGGAGAGCGGTGGGCCGTCCATGACTGAGGGTGTGCCGAGTCCGCCGATTAGAGCGGGCGCCAGGGTTAGGTGGAGTTCGTCGATCAGGCCGGCCCGGAGTAGTGCGCCGTTCAGTCCGCCGCCTGCTGTGGACAGTACGCAGGTGATGCCGAGCCCGGTGCCCATCGCGGAGATCGCTTGGGTCAGGTCGACGCGGTCCTCGCCGACGACGAGGTAGCAGATGCGTTCTCGGCGGAGATAGCTGAGGTAGTCGGCTGGGGTTGATCGCGCCACCAGGACCAGGGCGTCCCAGTTCTCGTGTTTCTCGGTCCAGCGCACCCTTCCGCGGCTGTCGACGACCGTGAACCACATGTGCGGCGGGGATGGCTGTGCGGTGATGTCCGGCGGGAGGAAGTGCTGGTAGAGCTCGGCGATGTCACCGTCGTACGCCGGCAGCTCTTCCGGGATCGTGTCCTCGGTGACCAGGCTGCCGCTGCCCTCCAGGATCGCGTTGCAGCCGTACTGCTGCCGGAGCACCTCGAGGACGTCGAACGACGCCGGATCGGCGGCAGGCGGCGTCATCGCGGCCCACAAATCCGAACTCGGCTGGTGCATCAAGAGCGCGTCCCGGGCAAGCGCGACCTTCCCGTCGACACTGGCTCCCACACTGACCACCACACGCGGTCGCTTCGACATCGAAGCCTCCTTCGGCTGGCTGCACGACGGAAACCAGATCTACCAGCACCCACCGACAACGCCCGCAGGCCAACTCGGCGCAAAGCACATGACGACCTCAGGCGACCCGAGCACAATGGTCGCGATGACGGAGGAGTTGGGGGAGACGCCCACGCCGGCGCTGGTTGCCGCGTGGCTGGCTCTGGACATGCTGCGGCCGGAGTCTGTGCCGCTATGGGCAGCCGACTGGCTTGTCCAGGGATATGACGGTACATCGTTGGCGGAGCTCGCCGGCCTCAGCGGGCGGGACCCGGGTGAGGTCCGCGACCTCCTCCCGGCAGCTCTCGCGGACACGGGCTTTGCTCCTTTGTCCACGAGGCAGGCCGCCCTCAAGGTGGCCTACGACCACATCGCCACCATGCATCTCACCGGCAGGGTCCGCTGGACCTGGGCCGTCAACGAGGTCGCGGGACTTGTGATCGCCAACGGGTACGCCGAAGAGGCCTTCCAACAACCCCTGGGTGATCTGTGGTACGTCGACGATGAACTGGGCGAACCATGGAGCCGGTCGGAAGACGAGCTAGCCGGGATCGTGCGTCGGGCGTGCATCGAGCAGGTGCGGCAATGAAGGATTCGAAGCACTCCAAGCATCCAAGCGACCGTGCTACCTGTCTCTTGACGCCCACCGGGCTGCATCGTGGGCGAGGCGTCGTCGCAGGGCGATAACCCGGCGACGTCGGGGGTTGGTCTCGCCATACTGGGCGGCCATGGATGAGGTCAGCGTTGTGGTGGCGCATGCTGAGCGGGCGACGTTGCGGGTCGGGGATGTGTTTCTGAAGGTGGATGCTGATCAGGCGCGCATTGATCGTGAGGCTGAGGTGATTGGCCTGGTGCCGGTGCCGGCCCCGGAAGTCCTGTGGCGTGAGGCGTGTGTGCTCGCGATTTCCGCCGTACCGGGGACTGTGCTCGGGCGGTTGGGTACGCCGTCGACCGCATCGCCGACGGCGTGGGCCGCGGCCGGTGCTGCGATCCGGAGGTTGCACGACGCGCCGGTGCCGCCCTGGCCGGGTCGTGGCGGTCAGGGCCTGGAGGAGTTGACGGCGGAACTCGATGACGAGTGCGAGCGACTCGTCGCGTACGGCGTCTTGCCCGCCGACCTGGTCGCTCGCAACCGCGAGGTCGCAGAGGCCGCGCTTCGGCCGTGGACTCCGGTGTTCACGCATGGGGACCTGCACATCGCCCACGTATTCGTCGACGGGGACGAGCTCACCGGCATCATCGACTGGTCCGAGGCGGGCCAGGGCGACGCCCTGCGCGACCTCGCCACCGTGACGCTCGGACACCCGGACCGCCTTGACGATCTCGTCGCCGGCTATGGCACCGACGTCGACCTCGAGGTCATTCAAGCGTGGTGGTCGCTGCGAACCCTGCTAGGCGTCCGCTGGCTGATCGACCACGGCTACGACCCGTTCACACCAGGCGGCGAGGTCGACGTACTCAGAGCCCGGATGTAGGACCTGGGTTTCAGGCCTCTCGACGGCCGCCGTTTTCGGACAGGGCCGCGCGCCAGGGATGACTCGGGGCGGTGAGAGCGAGGGACTCGTCAAGCCATCGTCGCGCCTCGGAATCCAGTAACGGGAGGACGGCGGCGAAGTCGATCTCGTCTTTCGGCAGCTTGCGCTTCGACTTGTAGAACAACTGCACCTCCGGCGCCAGAACCGGTATCCCTCGATCGGTGCGAATGCCCAGCGACGCGACCGGTCGATGGATCCGAGCATCGCGGCGAGACGTCCACTCGCCACCATCGGCCTCGTCCAGCATCACCTGGATTCGCCAAGGACCGTCAGGGTGCTCCCGACACCAGATGTCCTGGATCCCGAACGGCAGCCACTCTCCCGCCGGCCACGGCCGAAGGGTGCCTGGAGGGTCGGCCGCCTGGATATCCCAACCGTCCAGGACCTCGTGCACGATCTGCTGGTCGCGCCGCAGGAGCAGGACATCGATATCGCCGTGGGGCCGAAGTGGGCGCCCCGCGAGCAGTTCGATCGCATATCCGCCGGCGATCCACCACGGCGTCGTCAGCCGGCCGAACAGCCCCGTGACCGACTCCGGGGAGAGCGGGTCCCAAGCCCCAAGATCGCTACTCATCCTGCGAGCATGCCCGAGAACGGTCCATCCCGCCTGGTAATTGGTGGCCCCACCGAGTGCGCACATCGGTCGTTTCCCGTGGCGTCAGCTTGCGAGGGTGGAGATCTTGGATAGGTAGGTGTGGGGGATTTCGGCGCGGGAGTGGAGTTCGATGGGGTCGGCGTGGGGGATTAGGCGGCGCCACGAGATGAGTTGGTGTACGCCGACGAGCGCCCCGGCTGCGTCGAGGTCTTTGCGGAGGATTTGGGGGTCGGCGTCGAGGTGATCGCGCCAGACTGTCAGATAGATGTCGATTAGTTCGTTGTGGTCCGCGCGGGACAGGGGTGCTCTGGTCCATTCGACGACCGATTCGAGGAAACCGTGCAGTGAGACGAACGGGTGGCCCCAGAGCGCGTTGCCGAAGTCGAAGAATCGCGGGCGGAGTACGCCGGTCGAGCGGTCGGCGAAGATGTTCGCGGGATACACGTCGTTGAGTTCCAGGTCGAGTGGAACGGTGTCGCTGAGGGACGCCGTACGTCGATCCAGTACTGCGGCGGCGGTCTCGGCTCGCTTCAGTAGTTCTGGCTCGGGGCGCAGCGGATGGCCGGGGTGCAGCGACGCCCAGTCCTGGACCACGTCGCGCACTCGATCGCCGGCAATGGTCGGCGGCAGGTCGATGATCCCTGGGTGCTCGGTCGGGTTGAGGCGGCCGAGGAGCGTGCATTGAAGGCGGGCCAGCGCGCGTACGACGATGCGACGCGTCGGCTGATCGCGTACGTCGGGATGCGTGAGCGTCGTTCCCTGATCGTCGGTGAGCAGCCAACTGCGCTCGCGATCTACCGCGATCGGCTCGATCACGTCCGCCGGGGCGAGTTGCGCCAGTACGGCGACCAATCCAGCCTCGAAGCGGTGGCCCGGATTGTTCTCCTTGAACCACACGAGTCCCTCGCCGGACGGATAGCAGCGGTTCACTGACCAGAAGCGGGCGCGGTACGTCACCGGTATGCCGCTGATCCGGCGGCCGCGCTCGGCGAGGCGAGCGCCAACCCACGCGTCCGCGGTCCGCGTCCACTCGGGTGATGTCCAGCGGCGGACCCATTGGCCCGCAGCGTCCGGTCCGAGCGGCCTCGCCGGCGGCGCGTAGTGCGGCATCCACGAGACGCTAGCCCGTCGTTCCGACAACCACGCGACACTTGCAAAACGCGCCGTACGAAAGACCCCGGCCGAGCGGTGTCAGCGGCTTGTATGTCGCTTACGCGCTCGCGCCGTCGAGGTACGCCAAGGCTTCCGTGACGCACTGTTCCAGTGGGCGGGTCGTGTCGAGGCGGAGGTACGTGTCGGGGCGCTTCACCTTCGCGATCCACTCGGTGAACAGCTCCGTACCGCGCTCCGGCTCAGTCCCCAGGTCGATCGGTGGAAGGTCGACGGCCGGCCGTTGACTGCGCAGTGCGGGTCGCGACCGCAAGCGGGTGTCGAGCAGGCCGATGTCCTCGGTGAAGCACTCGATGTAGCGGTACTCGACGCCGTGTTTGGCAGCGATCGCCTGCCCAGCCGCCAGCAACTCGTCGTAATAACACGGGCTGTCGATGATCACGCCGATTCCCTGCGCCAGTACGTCGTCAGCCATAGCCTTCACCACGTTGTAGCTGGAAACGCGGGCGAAGGCGAAGCTGTCGTCCTGCTCCAGATTGGCTCCGCCGTCAGTGTCCATCAGCGCGGTCAGAATCACGTCCCGGTCGACCGCGACGAACCGCCGACGGCGCACCAACTCACGAGCAATCGTCGTCTTCCCGGCACCCGGCGGACCCGACATCTGAACCACCGCGACATCACTCATACGACTCCCATCCAATCGACACACCAAAACCCGTAGCCGAGAACCTAGCGCGAGCAGGTTCAAGGTTGAAGGTAGGTACTAGCTCCGTTCGTGCGACGTGCCGCGGTCCCGACGACGTACGGCCGCCGCCTCGGTGTCCGCGCCTGGCGTCGTCGGCGTCGATCTGGATTGATGATTCGCCAGCATTTGTTCAGCCCTGGTTGCCAGGAGATGCACTTCGCGATTGGTGTCGTTGCCGTCCAAGATGAACTCGAGTGATTCCTCGTCGGTGTAGTACCGGCAGATCAGCTGTTCGAGGTCGTCCGAGGATGCGTTCTCCAGGTGCAGGCGTTTGGTGAGCGTGATGATGTCGCCCGCATCCTTGCGCCGTTGGGCGATCAGCTTGGTCGCCAACAGGAATTCGTCACTGGCGTAGGTGATGTGCAGACCGGGTACGTCGCTGTGACGCAGCGCTCGGTCACGCGGTCACCAGGTCTCGGGCTGGGATGAAGATGTTGGCCTTGGCCAGGTACTCCGGAGTTTGCGCGATGATCTCGTCGCGGTTCAGGAATGGGTGTTCGGGGATCCATGGTTCCGCGAGGGGCTCGACCTTGGTCCATTCGGGTGGGTCTTCGCCTGCTGCCTCGAATTCGTGCGCGGTCAGGACGGCCAACAGGGTGTCGAAGCCGGCCTGACCGGTCGTGCCCGGCGCGGCCTCCCACGCGGCTTCGGAGCCATCGTGACGGCGGAGCAGCAGGCACAGGTGGTCGCGGCCCTGAAGCACCATGCGCCACGCCCAGTCCTCGTCATTCGCGTCGCGAATAGCTGTCGCCGTTGCCGGCGCCGTCATGATCCGATGCTCGCGCGCGCCCTGAAGGGCATGGGCAATCCGTCCGGCCCGCAGCAAGAACTGCGCCGTCGGCTTGGTCCTGCCGGAACGGTAGGTGGAGAAGCGGGAAGCAGATGTCCCGAGCGCAGTGGCGAACGCGGCCTGCGACAGTCCGCTGTCGGCAAGCGCGTGGTTGAGCCTGTCGCTGACCGCCTGACTGTCCTTGTCCATCTCAACACTCCTCGACCCGTTATCTAATCAGATAATAGTCCGAGCTGACCGCCGAGCGGAATAACCGGTTGTCGGGCGTTACGCCGTCGTTGAGACTCACGGCGTATGGATGATGGTGAGCTTGGGGAATTGTTGCGGAATGGGCGGTATCCGCGGTCTGCGGCGTACGCGGGGCGGTGGATGGTTGATGGGGGGATGGGGCCGAACCCGGTCTGGGAGGCTGAGGCCTTGGCGGGGCTGATGACGCTGGAGCCGGGGATGCGGGTGCTCGACCTGGGGTGCGGGACGGCTCTGAGCTCGATCTTTCTGGCCAAGGAGTACGGCGTCGAGGTGTGGGCGACCGACCTGTGGGTCAAGCCCGACGAGAACCTGCGTCGCGCGGCCGACGCGCAGGTGGCGGACCGGGTGCATCCGATCTACGCGGAGGCCCACGCGCTGCCGTTCGCCGAGGAGTTCTTCGACGCGCTCGTCAGCATCGGCGCGTACCACTACTTCGGCACCGACGATCTCTACCTCGGCTACGTCTCCCGTTTCGTGAAACCCGGCGGCCAGATCGGCATCATCCAGCCCGGTCTCGACCAGGAGTACGAGACGCTCCCGCCGCCGAACCTCGAGCCGTACTGGAAGTGGGACTTCTGCGCCTGGCACAGCCCGGCGTGGTGGCGGCAGCACTGGGAGAAGACCGGCCTGGTCACCGTCGAGGTCGCCGATCGCCTGCCTGACGGGTGGCGCGACTGGCTGCAGTGGAACGACGCCTGCGACCGCGACAACGGTACGCCGGATCAGGAGGAAGCCCAGATGCTCCGCACCGACAACGGCCGCACCCTCGGCTTCTCCCGAGTCATCGCCCGCCGCGCCGACTAACTGTCGGACGGCGGCCGATAGAGCTCTTGTACGGCGGCGTCGATGTCGGACCCGCCCTCCTCGACAGGCTCCATGTACAGCCGCGCCCAGGTGATCTTGTCATCGCGTACGCCGAGCACGGTCACGCCTCGCATCTCGAACGGGGAACCGTCCCGATGGGCGCCGTACCAGCGCATTTCCGCCCAGACCGCGCCCTCGGACGCGGCCGACGAGATGCGCTCGGCGGCGAAGTCCGGGACGCCTTCGAAGACCGAGGTCCAGTTCGCCAGCACCTGACTGCTGCCGCCGAAGCCGCGGTTGGGGTGCAGCGGCTGCTCGCTGCGATAGTCGGCGGCGAAGAATCCCGCGACCGCCGCCGCATCGTGGCGGTTCATCGCCACGATCAACCGTTCGATGATGTCGTTCATGATCGGCCCCCTCCCCACTCCATCATGTGCCCGCCGACCCGGAGTACGCCACGTGGATGTGGACGGTGGGCAGGGCATGATGTCGGGGATGGAAGCCGAAGAAGTCCTGACGGGTGGGAATGTCGCCGCGCAGGTCGTCCGGGTCGGTTCGACTGTTCGGAAGCCCGCCCTGCCTCAGACGGCCGCGGTCGAGGCAGTGCTCACTCATCTGGCCGAGAGCGATTTCAACGGCGCGCCTGGGACTCTGGGGCGAGACGACCAAGGTCGACACGTCCTCGAGTACATCCCCGGCACCCTCGCCCACACGATGCCGCCGCTCTCGCTCGACGACCTCCACCGAGTAGGGCGGCTCATCCGCGAACTCCACGACGTGATGGAGACCTTCGAACCACCAGCAGACGCCGCCTGGCAGTCACTCGTCCCCGATCCAGCCGGCGGCACCTTGATCTGCCACAACGACCTCGCACCCTGGAACCTGGTCTGCAACGACGAGCGTTGGGTCTTCATCGACTGGGACAACGCGGCGCCCTCGTCCCGCCTGTGGGATCTCGGGTACGCCGCCACCGCGTTCCTTCCGTTCGTTCCCAAAGGCACCGTCGCGACCGACGCCCCGCGTTTGCGCGCGCTCGTGGACGGCTACGGACTCGACCAGGAGCAGCGCCTCGCCCTCCCCGCACAGATCGCGGCCCGCACCTGGGGATCGTACGAACTCCTGGTTCGCGGCCACGAGACCGGCGAGCAACCGTGGGCGCGGATGTACGCCGAGGGTCATGGGGACTACTGGGGCCCAACCGCCGAGTACGTCGAGCGCCACCACGACGCCTGGATCGACGCGCTCACGAGAACATGAGGTGGTTGGAGGCGGGGTCCGCTGAGGCGGTCGGCGCGGCGCTCCGGCAGGTCGCGCCCGAACTGACCGACGAACCGATCGCGGTTCGCGGAGGTCTGGGGGAGACCGATCCGCGGTGGTGGGCGGGGAGCGCCGTGGTTGGTGGGCGCTTTGTCGTGAAGTTCGCCTGGTCGCAGCCCGCCGCGGTTCGGTTGGCGCATGAGATTGCCGTCCTCGAGGCGTTGGGGCCCGTACTGCCGTACCTGCCCGATGTAGTTGCCAGCAGCACCGATCCGCTGCTGCTGGTGACGAGGCTCGTGCCCGGGTCTGCGCTCTTCGACGTCGTGGACTCTCTCGATCTCGACGACGCCGGCCGGCAACTCGCTCACTTCCTGGGTGCGCTGCATGATCCGGCGACCCGGGAGCGTTTCGAGACCCCGGCGACTCTCCAGCCCGCCACGACCGACACCTTGCGTGCCGGTTTTCCGAAGTGGGCACGTGCGGATCAGCGGTCCGCCGTACTGCGGTGGTGTGACTGGGCGGACGACGTACTGGCGACGCCGGGCCCGGGCGTGTTGGTGCATGCGGATTTGCACGGCGGCAATCAAGTGTGGGACGGCGGGCAGCTCCGCGTGGTCGTCGACTTCGAGACGGCCGGCCTGCACGAGCCGGAGTACGACCTGCGCTGCTTCCCCGGAACGGGACCGGGCGTCGAACTCGCCACGGCCACCATCCGTCACTACCAAACCACGACCGGGCGGCAACTGTCCGTCGACCGCGTGATGGCCTGGCATCTCCGTACCGCGCTGGGCGATGCCCTCTGGCGCAGCGAGGCAGGCGTGCCGCTCCCGGACCATCGAACTCCACCGGAATGGGTCGACGACCTCGCCGGCCGGTTCGCCGCCTTCGGTATCAAGTGACCCCGTTCGGACGCGAGGATGTGCGGACGAACTCGAAGCAATGACGGGGACTGCGGGTATGGCGAAGGCGCTCGGTGCGTGGCTTGTTCTCGGGGCGGTGCTGACGGCCGGTGTTGCCACGGGCATCGGAATGAACTGGCCGTTCCGGATCGACAGAGCCGGCGGTTTGACGGTGCCGTTCGTGCTACTCGGCCTGTGGTTCCTGATCTACCTGGTGCTCGGGATCGTCGTCGTCGGTGACGCGGTCCGATTGGTTCGGCGGCGCGACCTCAACGCGCTGCAGGACTCGGCGAACCTCGTGAAGCTCATCGCCGTTCCGTTCTTCGTGCTGAACTTCATCGCCCTGGCGGAAGTCGTCACGCTGGTCGGGTCGAACGATCAGGACCGGTTCGGTCTCGACGGGTTCCTGGTGGCGCTGCTGTTCGTCGTCCTCACGTACGTCGTGCTGCTGCCGACCTCGGCGTACGGCGTCGGCTGTCTCGTGGTGCTCAAGCGGGGTGACGGGATCGGGCCGATCACCTTCGGTCTCAACATGGTGCTGCACTTCCTGTACGTCGTCGACGTGCTCAGTGCGATCGTGGTGGTCGAGATCGCCCGGGACCGCCTCGGGATCGCGCGCCCACCGGGGCCGCTCTCCCGGAACCTGCTCGCCGGCGTGCTGATCGTGGGCTCGTCCCTCGCGGCGGTCTGGCTGGTGTTCACCGGGACCTTCTACTCGTTCCATCCGCTCGGAATCCCGATGCCGTACGGGATCAATCTCCTCGGCCTCACGTCGTCCGCCGAGTTCTTCCTGCTGGTGGTCGTCCCGGTGGCGCCGCTCGTGACGTTCCGGACGGCTGTTCGCTTCTATCTGGCCGAGGACGTCGATGCGCTGGCGCGGTCGGCCCGCCTCGTGAAGCTCGGCATGATCCCGCTGTTCATCCAGAACTTCGTGCTCTGCACAGCCGTCGTACTGGCACTGACCTTGATCCCGATCGCGATCTCGCGGGGGGCCGTACTGTTCTTCATGGGCCCAGGCGGCTACGCGCTGGTCGGCGCGTTCACCACCGCCGGGCTCGTCCCCGCCGTCATCGGCACGTACCTGATGCTGCTCCCGACCTCGATCTACGGTCTGACCTGCCTAGCCCTCCTGATGCGCCAACGCGCCATCACCCCCCGCTTCTGCGCCCTCCACGCCGCACTACAACTCATCTTCATCGCCGACATCATCAGCACCCTCGCAATCGCCCATCAGGTAAAACACCCGAACCGGTACGCCGTCAGTCCGGTGTGACCCAAGTCAGTCGAGCGGCGCGGGCCACGCGTTCTCGGGCAGGAGCGCGCTGAGCGGCGACGTACGGTCCCGACCCAGGACGACCTCGGTGGCGAGGTTGGCCGGATCGATCTGCCGAATGAACTCCCGACACCGCCCACACGGCGGCAGAACGTAGAGCCGGCTCTCGTCACCACAAACCGCGACAATCTTCGCGATCTTGTACTCCCGAGCCGTCACCATGGCTGCGATCGCCGCATGCTCGGCACAGAATCCCGTACCCGACGACGTGTCGATACAGACCCCGACGTACACGTTCCCAGCCTTGGTAACCAGCGCCGACGCCACATCCCCGAACACCCGCTCGTCCACATGATGAGGATGCAAAACAGCCGCAGCCGCCTCAATCAACCCGTCATTGCTCGGTGCATTCACCCTCGCGAACCTAGCAACCCGACCCACCACAGGTCACCGGACTTACCGCTACGCCGCGGCTCGGGCAGACTGCGACGATGGGCGAGTCAGGTGTGGTGCTCAACGGCATTCGGCACTGGGTCCGTGTCGTGGGCGATCTACGGGCGGGGACACCGCTGGTCGTCGTCCACGGCACCTCGACGTACCGCGGATGGTCTTGCTGGGGATCTCGTTCGGCGGCGATCTCGCGGCGGAGTATGCCGTCGCCTACCCAGAACGCGTCGACCGCCTGATCATTCAGGGCACCGGTCTGGCTGGGCCGCTCACGCCGTCGCCGTGGGCAGCCGGCTTCGAGGCAGTCGCCGCGAATGACGACATGCGTACGGCGATCCGGGCTGCGGTCGCCAGGTCGGGTCCACGCGCGGTCTGGGATGTTGCCGATCGGGAGACAACCGACCGTTTCCTCTTCCACCAGTCCGCGACCGCGAAGCTCGTGCGCGGGCTGTGGGAAGAGAGCGGGCTCGTCAACACAGGTGACATGTCCGCAGCGCTTGCCAAGCAGCCGTCGCGGCCGGTGCCTCTCGTCGACGAACTGGCCGGCCTCGATATTCCCATGCTGGTGCTGGTCGGTTTGTGGGATCGCAACGCAGGCGTCGACGCCTGCCGCGACCTGGTCACCCGTCTGCCGCGTGCCGTCCTCCGGGTGTTCGACAACAGCGCCCACTTCCCCAACGTCGAGGAACCCGACCGCTACATCACCGAGATTGCAGACTTCCTCGGGTAGCTCTGCAGTCAGTGAAGGGTTTCCTCGACGAGGTCGAGGTATGCGCTGGTGGCTGCGCGCGCCTTGGCATCGGGGAGCTGGGGGAGGAGTTCGCGGAGCGCGGCCAGTTGAGTGCTGCGATCGGCTTCGGGGAGGGGAGTGCCGGTGAGGAAGTGGATGGTTTGTGCGGCTGCTGGCGAGTGGCGGGCTACCTGCTTGCCGGCGATTGGGATTAGGGCGAGTCGGAGGGCCGCCTCTTCCTCCGGGGTTTTGGGGGTCGGCGGCTCGTGGTGGTCGTGGGTGGTTCGAGCTTGAGGGATGCCGTGGCGGTCGAACAGGACGGTGCTCTCGGGCGGCCAGGTCGCGAGGGAGAGTGGGACGACGTGCCAGTCGACCCACAGCGGTAGACCGTCGACGACGTACTGCGCGCTGAGCGCCCGAGTGCCGAGTGGGCCGTTGTGGCGGGCGTCGATGGTGAAGGTCCGATCGCCGGGCGGGAGATGGTCAGCGGTCGCGTGGCTGTTCAAGTGGGCGTCGTTGACGACGACGAGCAGGTCCACGTCGCTCCAGTCGTCGGCTCGGTCGGCGCCCAACGATCCGGTCAGGGCGGCGCCGAGTACGAGCGGGTCGTTGCGGAGGTCAGTCGTTGCAGCGCTCAACCAGCGGTCGCGGATCGCGGCCAGTCGGGGTGCGGGCGGACTGTTCACGCCGAGGACCTTAGGCGGTCGTGGAAGGCAGAATCCATGGAAATACCTGAGGTCGGTGGCGAGCGCTCACCGTTTCGGAGCCGGACCCGCTGCGTGAGGCAGGAACGGAACCGCGTCCCGTCGTACGGCGTGGTTCAGGTTGATCTCTCGTATGCCGCAGTGCTCGATGCCCTGCTGCTCGGTGAGGGACTCGATCAGCATGCCGTGGCAGACGGCGATGAAGGGGTCGGCGTCGAGGGCGGCCTGGCGGTGTAGCGCGTCGAGCGCGCGTCGGCGTACCGAGGACTGCGGTTCCCACGTCCGCGTTTCGCCGGCCGGCCACTCGCCGTCGTGTCGATGGAAGTCGTCCGCAGCGGCGAAGGCCTCGGCCGAGCGCCAGGACAGCGTCGAGTCCGGGAGCCATTCGCGCAGGTCGACCTCGACCGCGGTCAGTGGGAGCTGCGTCTCCGCGGCGATCAGGCTCGCGGTCTGCAGCGCCCGGGTCATCGGCGAGGCGACGATCCGCCGCGCCCCACTCCCGCGGAGCCGTCGGCCGACCTGCCGCGCTTGCTCGGCCCCAACCGTCGACAACGGCGCGAAGTCCCTCGCCGGACCCCACCAACCCTCGGCGTCGAGTTGCTCGCCGTCGACAGCGCCATGCCGAACCAGCAGTACCCGCGTCACTCTTCCCCCGAGAAGCGTTCCCACGCGGACTGCCGGCTGACCCCGAGCGCTTCGCCGATGCGCGCCCACGTGACGGAGCGGGAGCGGAGCCGTTGCACACGGTCCTGCACGGCCAGTTCCACCTGCCCGCGGGAGGCGTCGAGTCGCGCCACGTCGGCCAGCAACTCGTCGTCGCTCTTCCCGTCCAACGGCGGGAAGGTCGGGATCGGCTGGTCGGTCAACACGCGTTCGCACAGCCCCACGCACTCGTTGCAGATGAAGACCCCCGGCCCGGCGATCAGCTGCTGCACCTCGTCCCGCACCTTCCCGCAGAACGAACACCGCAACACGTTGTCAGCCATCACTCTCCTCCATTTCTGTCAGGTCCTCCCTGACACGCTTGTCAGGCTAGCCCTGACGCGAAGCGAAGGTCAAGGACTCGGTCGGCCGGTAGCGGGGCAGAATCGGCGCGTGAACGCTGAGGGGTATGTGAGGTACCAGAGTCCGGTCCCGGATCGGCGCGGGCGGCGGATCGGGATCTTCGGGCTGGTGAACACGTTGGGGCACCGTGGGCTGCTGAGCGCGGCGGAGGAGGAGTTCCGGCGTACGACGAACGCGTGGTACGACGCGGCGTACCTGAATCCCTCGACCGTCGACCCGGCGGTCTACGACCGGGACGTCAACCCGCACGCGGCGGCCTGGTTCAAGACGTCGGCGGTGCGGTTGTTCGAACCGATCCCGCAGTACCTGGCGATCCTTGCCGCACACAACCTTCCGTGCGAGCGCTACACCTCGGCCGCGCCCGGCCGGGTGATCTACGAGGACGAGGACCAGGTCGTCGTCGTGCCGCACCACCCGGACGATCCCGAGCAGTCAACCACCATCCTGTGGTTGCCCCCGGCCCCGAAGTGACGTCGACATGGTGACCTGGGCGTCGTACGACGACGCGTACGGACCGGCGGGGTACGTCGCGGCGCTGCACCTAGCCTCCGCGATCGTGTCGTCGGTCGACAGGCCCCGGGACGCAGGTGATGTACGGCCGCAGTACGCGCGCGAGATCGGCGTACTGCGGGATCTCGCGGAGCGGAATCTCGCTCTGGCGGAGTCCGACACCGAGTTCGTCTACGCGCTGCAGGCGTTGCTGGCTTTCGAGAATGGGGGCGTGTGGCAACGGAATCTGGACAGCATCGCGGCCGGCGAACTGTCGCTGCAGTGCCCGAACTGTGCTGAGGATCTGCTGCTGTCGCTGGACGAGTTCACGACCGGCACGTGGGGCGACGAGCGGCCCACCACGGTCGAGCCCGGCGATGCCCGTGGAAGCCGGATGCTCGAACTCGCGGACCGGCATGGCCGCCGGGAGGTCGCGGCGCAGATCCCGTACCTCCTCGGCCGCACCACCTGTCCTGCCTGCCGGCGCGAGATCTCCATTCCCACTGCGGTGATCTAGACGCATGGGATTGGTGCTGGTCAACGGCTCGTCGGGGGTCGGGAAGACCGCGGTCGGGGATGAGCTGCGGCGGCGGGGTACGGCGTTTTCGACGTCGATGGCGACCGCCTCGCGCGGTGGTTCGACAACGGGTCGGGCATTGAAGTGAGCATGCCGTCGTACCGGGATGACGCGTGGTTCGCGGAGCATACGTATCGGTTGCCGGTGGACACCGTACGGCGGGTCGCGGGTGCGGCCGGTGGCCTGACGTTCGTCTGCGGGACGGTGGGGAACGAGGGCGAGATCTGGGACCTGTTCGATGCGGTCGTGAGCCTGAGCGTCGACGCGACGACGTTGCGCCGGCGACTCGCGGGTCGGTCCGGCGGGTTCGGTTCGAGCCCTGCCGAGTTGGAGTGCGTCCTCGCCTGGCACGCCAACGTCGACGCCGACAACGCGCGGTACGGCGCCCTCCTGGTCGACGCAACCGGCACGATCCCCGAAGTCGCCGACCTGATCCTGACCACCCTCGCCGGGCAGACTCCCTCACATGATCAATGACTGGGAAGCGTCCGACCTACCGCGCGGGATCGTCGATTTGCTGCAAGTGCCGCAGTCGCTGACTGACTTCGCCGACGCGCTCGAGGTGACCGACGCGCGCGTCCTCTGGTACCTCGGAAGGCTCCGCGACACCGGCCGGGTCGAAGAGGATGCCGGCGTATGGCGTCGTACCCCAGCCGGCGCGGAGCTCGCACGGACGCCGGCGCCTGAGCGTGGCCCGCAGACCGACCTGCCCGGGTCGAGCGTGCAGGACTACGTGCAGGCCTATGCGGATGTGGCGGCCGGGATGTTCGGCACCGGCTTCGTGCAGGACAGTGGAGAGCATGCGGGTCGGGTGCCGGGGGAGCGGGTGGCGGAGTTTCACGAGCGGTTGTTGAGTCTGGTCGACGAGTACTTCGCGCCGGGCAAAGTGGACCGCACCGCAACGCCGAAGTACGGGTTCCGGTGGGTGCTCACTCCGGTTGATCTGCACCCGCTCGAGGCGGGCCGCGCCGGGTGAGGTGAAGTGGGCTGGTGGATCACTTACCGTGATCCCCATGGCGTTTGCTGCGAAGGGGAGCAAGGGGGAGTCGTTCCTTGCCGTGGTGGTCGGTGGCGGGTCGGCGTTCGGGCTCGTGGTGGTCACGTCGCGGGCGTGGAAGGCGTGCCGCGTGGACATCGCCGGGAGCATGCCGAACGGGCTGACGCTGCTGTTCCTCGGCCTGCCGCTCGCGTTGATCGTCAACCTGGTGCTGTTCACCGTGGTCTTCCGGTACGCCGGGAAGGCGTTCCTGTTCTCGCTCGTCGCGGCCGCCATCGCGCTCGCGATCGCCGACCTCGCCCTGTTCTCATGGCAAGGCACCCCGGCCTCCTCACCCGGGATCTGCCCGGGCAACGTCCCTCCGTGGTGGCCAGCCTGGATCCCGACCTGATCCGCGGCCGATTGCGCGCCCGGACCGGCGGCCGTTTCTCCAGGCCATCACAATCGGCCGTCGGCTGCCTGGCCAGGCGTGAGCGCGCGCGGTTCCGGCGATTGTGATGGCCTGGAGGTCCGGCACCCGCGGCTTCCGGCCGCTGCGGAACCTGAACCGCCCGCGTCTAGATCATTCGCAGCAGGGCAGCCGCGCGTTCCGGGTCGCCGATGGTGGCGGCGGCCGGGAAGAGCCGGCCCCACGAGCCCGCGCGGGTCAGCTGACCGAGGCGCCGGGCGAGCTCGGCCGCCCGCCGCAGCTCCGGCAACGCGTACCCGTCCGCCGTCCACGGCTCGAGATACGCGTCCTCCAACCGCGAGACGACGTCCGCGCCGTGCTCCTCGGCCGCCCGGTCGAGCGCGACCAGCAGGCTGCAGAACGGATGACCCACGTTCGCGTCACCCCAGTCGAAGAACGTGTACCGCCCGGCTCCCGCGACCAGGATCTGACCATCATGCAGATCCGCATGATCCAGCGAATCCGGTACGCCGATCTCCGCGAACTCCTCGCACCACGCCACCAACCGCGGCCGGAACCGCCGCAACCGCTCCCGATCCGCCCCGCTCAGACTCCGGTTGCCGTCCAACGTGGCATCGAAGAGACGTGGCAGCGCCGCAACTCGCGCATCAGGTACGCCGAGCGCCAGCAAATCCCCCGCCCGCGCGACGAGACCCCGCTGCAACTCGGCGTACTGCGGTAAGACCTCGAACCAGTGCCGAACATCCACCGGCTGGGTGCGAAGCATCGGCCCGCCGTCCGGCAGCAGTGACCAGCCGCGGGCAGTGTCCACGGCGTACGGCGTGAGCACCTGCCCGGGCGTCCATCGGGCGAGTGCCTCGGCGAGCGCGGGCTCGAAGGCGCTCCCGGGTGACGCCGCCTTGAACCACACCGGTCGCTCCGCCTCGACCCGGATGATCACCGACCACGGCCGGAGCCGGACCCGCCGCGGACCGGTCTCGCCGACGCCGAGCGCCGCCAGCTCCCGGTCCAGCCAGTCGAGCGCCGCCGCTCGCCACGCCGGTTCCTCCCAGGGGGTCTGCGCCTCCGGATAGGAACCGCGGTCGATCTTCAAGGTCATAATCGGAGGATGGCACAGTGGCCGGACACCCCGTACCGAGTCGGGATCTCCGGCTGGCGCTATCCGCCGTGGCGCAAGGTGTACTACCCCGAGGGCCTCCCGCAGCGCGCCGAGCTCGAGTACGCGTCCCACCGCCTGAACTCGATCGAGCTCAACGGCTCCTTCTACGCGCTCCAACGCCCGACGTCCTATCAACGCTGGTACGACGAGACTCCCGACGGCTTCGTCTTCTCGGTCAAGGGACCGCGCTTCGTCACGCACCTGAAGCGACTGGCCGACGTGGACGCTCCGCTGGCGAACTTCTTCGCCTCCGGTGTCCTTGCGCTGGGCAACAAACTCGGCCCGGTCCTCTGGCAACTACCGCCGAACTTCCAGTACGACGCCGATCGCTGCGCGGCGTTCTTCGCGCAGTTGCCACGCACCACGGTCGCGGCGGCCGAGCTCGCCAAAGGTCACGACGAGCGGATGAAGAACCGCGCGCTGCTCGAGGCGAAGGTCGACATCCCGCTCCGGCACGCGATCGAAGTACGGCACGACAGCTTCAAGACGCAGGACTTCGTCGAGCTGGCGAGGGCGCATGACATCGCCGTGGTCTGCGCGGACACGGCCGGCAAATGGCCGATGTTCGACGACGTGACCGCCGGCTTCGCGTATGTCCGGCTGCACGGCGCCGAGGAGCTCTACGTCAGCGGGTACGACGACAAGTCGCTCGACCGCTGGGCGCGCAAGATCCGCTCCTGGAAATGCGACACCTATGTGTACTTCGACAACGACGTGAAGGTGCACGCGCCGTACGACGCGGAGCGGTTGGCCGGCCGCCTCGGGATCGGTTCGGCCGCGACCGAAGCATGACGGCCTTAGCGTCAGCGGCATGAACCCTGGAGAGCTCGTCGAGCAAGCGGTGGAACGGTCGCTGAAGCTGGTCGTCACCTGGCCGGCGTGGGACGGCGTACCGCGGATTTCCGACGACGGTCGGACCTTCACGCCGCACAAGGCGGTCCGCCGGATCGCCGACCACATGATCGATCACCTGGCCGAGGTCGAGGCGCTGCTGGCCGGCGTTCCGACGCAGCCCGACGAGTGGCACGCGAGTGCGCTGCTGTCGGCCGCCGACCTCGCGCCGTTCGCCCCCGAGGACGTCCGCGAGGCCGAGCAGCGCCTCTGCCGACTCGGCCGCACGTTCACTCTCCGGTACGCCGCCCTCGACCGGGCCGAGTGGGACAAGGACCGCAGCCCCAACTGGACACTTCGCCAGATCGCGGAGCACCTCACCGAGCTGGACTGGTACGCCGAGCAGGTCGGCGACCTGAGCTGACGGGCGGACCTCCACCACTCACCAACCGCGACCCGCGGTCCTGCGGCACGCTCGCCGACGGTCAGCCGGGGCCCGCCCGCGCGAGTTGGTGAGTGGCGGAGGTCCGGTCAGAACAGCCGCGCTCCGACCGGCTGCTCGATGTCGAGCAGGAACTGCTTCCGCTTGAGCCCGCCCGCGTACCCGGTGAGCGACCCGTTCTTCCCGATCACCCGGTGGCACGGGATCACGATCGACAACGGGTTCTGCCCGACCGCCTTCCCCACCGCCTGCGCCATCTGGGCCGGCTCCCCGAGCCGCGCCGCGATCTCGCCGTACGTCGTGGTCTCGCCGTACGGGATCTCCTCGAGCACAGTCCACACCCGACGCTGGAACTCGTCACCCGCCAGCCGGGTCGGCAGGTCGAACGACACCCGCCGACCGGCGAAGTACTCCTCCAACTGCTCGACGACGAGCGTGATGAGCGGGTCGGTCGACTCGACCCGCTCACCCAGCGTCTCAACCGTCGGCTTCACCCAGTGGTGCGGAAAGTAGACGCCGACCAGCACGTCCCCCGACACCACCACCGTGAGCTCCCCGATCCGGGTGCTGACCACCGCATGCCTGTTCATACCGATAGAACGCGGCAACACCCGGACGTGTGAGTCCTACGACCCGATCCGCTCCCGCGTCCGCTGCCGGAACGCCCGCCCGACCTGCGTCGCCTCGACGTGATGCAGATCGGTCACGGCCAGCTCCGGTGATCCCTCCTTCGGCACCTGAGCCACCCACTCACCGCGAGGGTCGACCACGCCGGAGGTCAGCCCGTCGTCCGGGTTGGCCGGCACGGCGAAGCTGATCCAGCAGGTGTTGTTCACAGCGCACCCACGGGCCTGCACCCCCACGTGCTCGTGGTGCGAGACTCCGTGCGTCGCGTACGACACCAGCACGCCGTCGGCGCCGAGCTGGTCGTACTCCGTGAACAACTCCGGGAACAGCACGTCCAGCCCGAGCGCGAGCCCGAACCGGAACCCGTCCACGTCGAACGTCACCGGCTTCTTGCCCGCCGAGTACATCCACGTGACCTTGGTTGTCGACAGCGTGCGCTCGTCGTACCGTGCGACCACTTTCCCCTGGTCGGACACGACATACATGCTGTTGTACGGGCGACCCTCCGGCTGCTGGTGCACCGAGGGGATCACCACCCAGATCCCGAGCTCGGCGGCGAGCGCGTTGATCTTGTCGAGCTCGGACTGCAGCACCGACCACTCGGCCTTGGACCAGTCGGACGCGCCGATCTCCTCCGGGCCGAGCTCGGACAGCACCTGCTTGCTCGGGAAGCAGATCGCGCCCTCGGTGAAGTGCACCAGACGGGCCCCCGCGGCGGCGGCCTGGCGGATGAAGTCGCGGATCTCGGCGCCGGCCTCGCGGAGCTCGTCGGCGTTCGTCGGGTCGCGGTGCATCGACGTCTGGGCGACGGCGAACCGCAATGTCGTTTCTTCCGGCATGTCTTCTCCTGTCGGAGTCGGACGGAAGTGCCGGAGGGCAGTCGTGTAGGACTCGCCGGTTTTGGCGGCGCGGGCGCGAACCCGCTGTTTGAAGTTCCTGTGCGCTGTCATCTGGCCTTCCACGCACTCGCACGCGATCCCCCAGCGATCCGTCCGAGGCGACTGACCAGGACGAGCGGCCCGAGACAGGAAGTCCCTTTGCCTTCTCGTTGTGACCGAGCTGGGGCCGGTCGACGAAGGTGAGGCGCGGGCCGCGCCGGACCCACATCCTCGCCGAGCCGCCCGGCCGAGTCAATCAGCCTCGCGGCGCTTGTCGCGAGTCGTCTCGGGTCCGTGCGTCAGCGGCCCGCGAGTCAGCTCAGGCCCGTGCGTCAGCGGCGCAGGACATCGTCCGCGGCGTCCATGGCGACTCCGATCAGCTCCGGGTTGAGATCGACGACCGTGTTCCCGTCGGAGTCCAGTTTCCCGGTCTCGGTGATCGACAGACCGATCAGCGCGAGCGCCCCGGCACGCTGCCGCTGCAGGCGTGCGAACGTGTCCTCAGGACCCGCCGGGGTGCTCGTGTCGTCGTGCTCCCAGGCGGAGACGGCCTGCTCGGCGAGGGCGGCCGGCACCGTCACGCGGATCGCCGGCAGTCCGGCCGCGCGGAACGTCGTACCGATCAGGCCCAGCACTCGTGCGTCGTTGGCGTACACAGCCCTCGATGGTAGCGACCTCGGGCGGCATAAAGTCAGACCGTGACGCGGTTGTCATGGGGAGTACGCGAAGATGACGTTGGGAGCAGAGGGTGAGCATTCGAGTCGGGTACAAGGCGTCGGCGGAGCAGTTCGGGCCGCGGGACCTGGTGGAGTACTCCGTCCGGGCCGAGGAGCTCGGGCTCGACAGTGTGACCGTGTCGGACCACTTCCTGCCGTGGCGGCACGAGGGTGGTCACGCACCGTTCGCGCTGGCCTGGATGGCGGCGGTCGGTGAGCGGACCAACCGGGTGCTGCTCGGTACGTCGGTGCTGACGCCGACGTTCCGGTACAACCCGGCCGTGATCGCGCAGGCGTTCGCCACGCTCGGCGAGCTGTACCCGGGCCGCGTGATGCTCGGCGTCGGCACCGGCGAGGCGCTGAACGAGATCGCGGTGTCGGGGATGGAGTGGCCCGAGTTCAAGGAGCGGTTCGCCCGGCTGCGGGAGGCCGTGCAGCTGATCCGCGACCTGTGGACGAAGGACGGCGTCAGCTCCGAAGGGCCGTACTACAAGACCGTTGACGCGTTCATCTACGACCGCCCCGAGACCCCGCTGAAGGTGTACGTCGCCGCGGGCGGGCCGCTGGTCGCGAAGTACGCCGGCCGCGCGGGCGACGGGTTTATCGCGACGTCCGGCAAGGGCATGGAGCTCTACACCGACAAGCTGATCCCCGCCGTGAAGGAAGGCGCGGAGAAGGCCGGGAAGAAGTTCGAGGACATCGACCGGATGCTCGAGGTCAAGGTCTCCTACGACCGCGACCCGGCGGCCGCGCTGGAGAACACCCGGTTCTGGGCGCCGCTGTCGCTGACACCGGAGCAGAAGCACAGCGTGACGAGTGCGACCGAAATGGAGCGGCTCGCCGACGAACTGCCGATCGAGCAGGTGGCGAAGCGGTGGATCGTGGCGTCCGACCCCGAGGAGGTCGTGAAGCAGTTCCAGCCGTACGTCGACGCCGGGTTCAACCACTTCGTCGTCCACGGTCCGGGGCAGGATCAGGAGCGGTTCCTGACCCAGTTCACCGAAGACGTTCTGCCGTTGCTGCGCAAACTGTCTTGAGCCTGACGGTCGGGCGCCGGACAATCGGCAGGTGCCCGACTTTCAGATCGTTCGCGATGACGACCCGCGGTGCGCCGAGCTCGAAGCAGCCGGCTACCGCGTGGTCGGCGAGTCCTGGGCCGTGCGGTTGTTCGACCCGGACCGCGAGCTGCTGGAGTCCGCCGTACGCCGGGTGAGCGCCGGCGGACTGACTGTTCGGGAGCTCGGTCCCGAGTCGGCTCCGGTCCTGCACGCGCTGGAGAAGGCGAACGAGGAGGACTATCCGTACACGCCGGCGACGCATCGGGTGGTCGGTGAGCTCGCCGACGTCCAGGCGCTTTGGCCCGAGCACCGGGTCTTCGGAGCCTTCGACGGCCACCGGCTGGTCGGCGCCACCGTGATCCGCGACCACGACGGCTACGGCGACACCGCCTTCACGTCGGTGCTGACCACCCACCGCCGCCGCGGGGTCGCCCAAGCCGTCAAGGCGGCGTCGATCCTCGCCTTCCTCGACATCGGCATCACCCGCTTCAGCACCGGCGGAGCCGCCGCCAACCAGGCCAGCCTCCAAACCAACCAGTCCCTCGGCTACAAACTCACAGAACAGTGGCGAACCTACGCCCCCCAGTAGTCCCTCACCCACGGGCACCTGCCTCGCCTGCGCGGCGCGCCCCGCGCCACAACTCGGGACCTGAGACCGGCACTGGGGACCTGAGACAGGCAATAACAGGTCCCCTCCCACGATTGCCTGTCTCTGGCTCCGACAACAGGCGAGTGTCGGTACGACGGCGTACGGTCAGGCGCATGATTCGGCGGAGCCCGCAGCGCTACTCACACGGCGAACTGGTCGTGGTGGTGGATGTGTCGGACCTCGACCGGGCTGCGGTGTTCTGGACCGGTGTGCTCGGGTATGTCCGCGAGAGTGAGGCGGTGGGGACGTATCTCAGCCTGACGCCTGCGGACAGGCTCGGGGTGGAGGTGCTGCTGCAGCAGGTGGATGACCGGAAGCACACGAAGAACCGCGTGCACTTGGACCTGCGGACCGCGGATCTCGACGCCGAGGTGGCGCGGGTCCGAGGGCTAGGCGCGCAGCAGGTGACCGCCGTGCCGGTGACCGAGGCAGGTTGGCGATGGCACGTGCTCGCCGACCCCGACGGGAACGAGTTCTGCGTACTCCAGATGCCGGCCCCGAGCTAGTGGAGGTCCTCGGAGAGGGATTTGGCGGCTTGGGTTAGGAGGGGGACGGCGCGTTCTACGAGGTCTTCGGTCATGCGGCCGGCGGGGCCGGAGATGGAGATGGCGAGGTGGGTGGGGGCGTCGGGGACGGCGACCGCGACGCAGCGGACGCCGACCTCCTGTTCGCCTTCGTCGGTCGCGTAGCCGCTGTCGGCCGCCTGATGGAGCTGGGTGGTGAAGGCTTCGGGGGTGGTGAGCGTGTTGCCGGTGTGCTGGGGCATGCCGGTGCGGTGCAGGAGTTCGCGGACCTCGGCGTCCGGGAACTGGGCGAGGATCGCCTTGCCGACCGCGGTGCAGTGTGGGAGGACCCGGCGGCCGACCTCGGTGAACATCCGCATGGAGTGCCGGGACGGGACCTGCGCGAGGTACACGATCTGGTCGCCGTCGAGCATCGCCATGTTCGCGGACTCGCCGAGCTCGTCGACCAGGTGGGCCAGATGCGGCCGGGCGAACACACTGAGCATGTGCGACGAACTCTCCCCGAGCCGGATCAGCTTCGGCCCGAGCACGTACTGGCGCGACGGCTCCTGGCGCAGGTACCCGAGGTCGACCAGGGTCCGGACCAGCCGGTGGATCGTCGGCAGCGGCAGGCCGGAGGCCGTGGCCAGCTGGGACAGGCCCATCATCCCGCCCGCGTCGGCCATCGTCTCGAGCAGCCCGAACGCACGCTCGATCGACTGCACGCTGCCGGTGCGCGGCTTGCCGCCGTTCGTCTCCGCCATTGAAGCCCCTTTCCGGATGACGGAAGTTTAGCGCCAGATCCCGGAAGCGCGAATGCTTGTGCCTTCCGCAAAGTAGATATTAGTCTCCACAATACGGAAAGCTGAGGAGGCGGCCGCATGAGCCTGAATGACCCGTACGACCTGGCTGATCTGGTGACCGAGCTGGACCGGCGTTTGGCGGCCGCGGACGCGGCGCTGGCCGCGGACTACCGCGGCGATCGAGGGGTCCGCCAGCCGATCCACACTGTCTACGTCCCAGCCGATCGCTACGACGCGGGCACGGTGGCCGACTGGGGCGCCCAAGCGCGGGCGGCGCTCGACGAGCACGCCGGGTCCGCGGCAGCGTTCGCGAAAGTGCTCGACCTTCCGGCCGATCTGGCGGACGAGGTCTACGACCGGATCCGCGCGAAACTCGAGCGCGAGCCGATCGAGGACCTGCGCGTCGACTTCGAGGACGGCTACGGCAACCGGCCGGACGATGAGGAGGACGCCGCCGCGATCGCCGCTGCTCAAACGTTCTCCGCCCAGACGCCGTGCTACGGTCTGCGGATCAAATCGTTGGAGGCGCCAACCAGACGCCGCGCCGTCAGAACGCTCGACCTCGTCATCAAGAACCTCGGCACGATCACCGACGGCTTCGTCATCACGCTGCCGAAGGTGACCTCGGTCGAGCAGGTCGAGGCGATGGTGTTCGTCCTCGAAACGCTCGAGCGCGCCTACGGCGTACCGCAGTTGAAGTTCGAGATCCAGGTCGAGACGCCGCAGGCGATCCTCGGTGCCGACGGGACCGCGTTGATCGCCCGGATGATCAAGGCCGGCGGCGATCGCGTCACCGGTCTGCACTACGGGACCTATGACTATTCCGCGTCGCTCGGCGTCGCGGCGGCGTACCAGAGCATGGAGCACCCGGTCGCGGACCACGCCAAGGACGTCATGCAGCTCGCCGCGGCCGGCACCGGTGTCTTCGTGTCCGACGGTTCCACCAACGTCCTCCCGGTCGGCGACGCCGTCCACGACGCCTGGCGCCTGCACTTCCGGCTGGTACGGCGCTCACTCGCGCGCGGCATCTATCAGGGCTGGGACATGCACCCCGCCCAGCTCCCGACCCGCTTCGCCGCGACGTACCTGTTCTATCGGGAAGGGTTCGAGCAGGCCGCGCTACGCCTGCGGGCGTACCTCGGCGACGGTGAGTCCGGCTACCTGGACGAGCCCGCGACGGCGGCCGCGCTCGCCGGTTTCGTCCTGCGCGGCATCGAGTGCGGAGCGATCGACACGACCGAGTTCGACACCACCGGTCTCGCCAAGCTGGCCCGCCGAGCAGTGCCGGAGAGTTAGCCTCGCGGCATGCGACTGGTTGCGGAGTTCACCACGGAACCCTTCGAGGTCGAGGGTTCGCCACCCGCGCACGCCACCGAGGCGTTGCGTGCCGCCGAGGAGGCCGGGCTCGACTGTGAGTTCGGCCCGCTCGGCACACAGGTCAGCGGCGAGCAGCACCTGCTGCTGCCCGCGCTGCCGAAAGTGCTCGAAGCCGCGTTCGCCGGCGGCGCGAGCCAGGTGACGCTGCAGGTACGCCGCGATGCCTGAGCCGCACCCGCTGGTCCAGGCGATCGGCCCGTTGATCGAACGGCTGAACGCGGAACTCGTCGACCCGGCCGACGCCCGCGCGGACGACGTACCGCTGGCGTGGGACGGGGAGCCGGTGGTCGCGGTGCGGCTGCCGGCCAAGGGTGGGGTGCAGGGGCTGCTCGCGGAGGTGGCGGACGAACTGGGCGGGCCGCTCAATGAGCTCCCCAGGTCGCGGAAGCAGCAGGCGGTGCTGATGCTGGAGGCGCGCGGCGCGTTCGAGTTCCGGAAGTCGGCGGAGATCGTGGCCGAGGCGCTCGGCGTCACGCGCTTCACCGTCTACAACTACCTGAACCGCGCCCGCTGATTTTCAACAAACTGTTGACGACGAGCGGGGTGGGTGTCACGCTCTCGTCATACGGAAAGTCGATTTCGGGATTCGAGAAGGTGTGACCGTGGATCTGTTGGAGTTCAACTCCGCTCCGACCGACCGGCTGCGGCCGGAGCTGGCGGCCTGCTGTGACGTGCCGCGCTGGGTCGACGCGATCCTGGCCAAGCGGCCGTGCGGCGACATCGCCGCGCTGACCGCGGTCGCCGACCAGGCGCTCCGGGAGCTCGACGACGACGAGGTCGATCGTGCTCTGCAGGCGCACCCGCGGATCGGTGACCGGCCGCAGGGCGCGAGTACCGAGGCGGCCTGGTCGCGCACGGAACAGTCCGGTGTCGACCAGGACTCCCGGGAAGCTCTTGCCGAGGGCAACCGTCAGTACGAGGACCGGTTCGGCCGGGTGTTCCTGATCTGCGCCACCGGGCTGTCGGCGGCACAGATGCTGAGCAGTCTGCGGGAACGTCTGACGCACGACGACGCGACCGAAGCGGCCGTCGTCAACGAGGAGTTGCGCAAGATCGCGCTGCTCCGGCTGGCGAAAGTGGTGACCGCATGAGCAGCCTCAGTACGCACGTCCTCGACACCGCGCTGGGACGGCCGGCCCAGAACGTCCAGGTCCGGCTGTACCGCGGCGACGTCCTCGAAGCCCGCGGTACGACGGACCAGGACGGCCGGATCGGCGAACTCGCGCCCGAGCTCGAGCACGGCACGTACCGGCTCTGGTTCGACGTCGCGGCGTACGCGGAATCCACCGGCCAGGACATCTTCTTTCCCGAGGTCTCCGTGACCTTCACGGTCGCCGATGAGCGGCACTACCACGTCCCCCTGCTGCTCAGCCCGTTCGCGTTCTCCACCTACCGAGGGAGCTGATCCCGATGGCCATCCACCTGGGAGCCAACCAGTACGGCAAAGCCGAGAGCCGCGTCGTCCGCATCTACCGCGACACGCCTCGCCACCAGATCCGCGACCTCAACGTGTCGACCGCGCTGCGCGGCAACTTCGAGGCCGCGCACACCACCGGCGACCAGAGCGACGTACTGCCGACCGACACCCAGAAGAACACCGCCTTCGCGTTCGCCAAGGAGAAGGGGATCGGCGCGATCGAGGACTACGCACTCACCCTCGGCGCGCACTTCCTGGACGCGTCGGCCGCCGCGGAGGGTGCCCGGGTCGAGGTCGAGGAGTACGCCTGGGAGCGGATCCAGGTCGACGGCCAGGGCCACGACCACTCGTTCGTGCGCTCCGGCGGTGGCGTCCGGAACACGGTCGTCAACGTCGAGGGCCGCGGCGCCGACCGGAAGGCGTACGTCGTCTCGGGGATCAGCGACCTCGTCGTCCTGAAGTCGACCGGGTCGGAGTTCCACGGGTTCCTGAAAGACAAGTACACGACGCTGCAGGAGACGAACGACCGGATCCTGGCCACGTCACTGGTTGCGCGCTGGCGCTACGACCACACCGACGTCGACTGGGACAAGTCGTACGACGAGATCAAGGGACTGCTGCTCGAACAGTTCGCGAAGATCCACAGTCTCGCGCTGCAGCAGACGCTCTACGGGATGGGTCAGGCGGTGCTCGAGCAGCACCCGGAGGTCGCCGAGATCAAGTTCTCGGCGCCGAACAAGCACCACTTCCTCGTCGACCTCTCGCCGTTCGACGTCGAGAACCCGGGTGAGGTGTTCATCGCCGCGGACCGCCCGTACGGGCTGATCGAGGCGAGCGTGACCCGCGACGACGCGAGCGACGCCGGCAGCGCGTGGCACGCCGTACCAGGGTTCTGCTGACGCCATGGCGAGGATCGTGATCGAGGGCGCGCACGTGGCGACCCTCGATCCGGCCCGGCGCGAGTTCGTCGGGCATGTGGTTGCTGACGGCAATCGGATTGCCGCGGTCGGGCCGGGACCCGCACCGACGTACGACGGGGCTCGGGTGGTGGACGGGACGGGGTGCCTGGTCACACCCGGGTTCGTCAACACGCATCAGCACCTGTACCAGTGGGTGACGCGCGGGCTGGCCGTGGACTCCACGCTCTTCGGCTGGCTGACGACGCTCTACCCGGTCTGGTCCCGGATCACCGAGGAATCCGTGGACGTCGCCGCGCGGGCGTCGCTCGCCCAACTCGCGCGGACCGGATGCACGACCGCGGCCGATCATCACTACGTCTTCCCGCGCGGCGGTGGCGACATGCTCGCGGCCGAGATCACCGCGGCGCAGGAGATCGGTCTGCGCTTCCATCCCGCCCGTGGGTCGATGGATCGCGGCCAGAAGGACGGTGGCCTCCCGCCCGACTCGGTCGTGGAGGACCGCGACGAGATCCTCGCCGCGACCGAAGCCGCGATCGACCGCTGGCACGACCCGTCGCCGGACTCGATGCTGCAGCTCGTCGTCGCACCGTGCTCGCCGTTCAGCGTCAGCGGCGAGCTGATGCGCGAGTCGGCCGAGCTCGCGCGACGTCGCGGCGTACACCTGCACACGCATCTCGCCGAGACCATTGACGAGACCGAGTGGTGCCGGGCGACGTACGGCTGCACACCACTCGAGTACGCCGATCAGCTCGGGTGGACCGGCCCCGACGTGTGGTTCGCGCATGGAATCCACTTCGACGACGCCGAGATCAAGCACCTCGGCAGGACCCGCACCGGCGTGGCCCACTGCCCCAGCTCGAACGCCCGCCTCGGCGCCGGCATCGCCCGCACCGCCGACCTCCGCGCCGCCGGTTCCCCCGTCGGCCTCGGCGTCGACGGCACCGCCAGCAACGAGTCCGGCAGCCTCATCGAGGAACTCCGCCACGCCCTCCTCTTCGCCCGAGCCCGCGGCGGCCCCCAAGCCCTAACCGTCCGCGCCGCCCTAGAAATGGCCACCCTAGACGGCGCCCAAATCCTCGGCCGCGCCAACGACCTCGGCTCCCTGGAACCCGGCAAACTCGCAGACCTAGCCGTCTGGAACCTCAACACCCTGGACCACGCCGGCATCCCCGACCCCATCGCCGCCCTGGTCCTAGGCACACCCCCGCCGCTATCGCTCCTCCTGATCAACGGCCGCCCCGTCATAGAACACGACGTACTCCAAACCGCCGACCCGGATGCGCTGGCGAGCGAGGTCGCGCGAGTGCAGGCCCGTCTGACCGCGGACATCCGCTGAAGACCTCGGACAAGCTATTGGCTGTCCGAGGTCCGCGGGGGTTGTCCACAAACTGCCGAATCGGTCGTTCGGGGGTGGTGTGCTCGGTGCATGTTCTCCGGCATGAACAGGAGATTGGCAGTAGTCGCCGCCGCGCGGGGCGGCTGGTTCACCCGAGCCGACGCGCTCGCCGCCGGGTACAGCGCCAGCGGGCTGGAGCACCGGTTGCGCACACGGCAGTGGCGGCGGCTGGCCTACAACTCGTACGTCGAGCCTCGGGACTGGCCGTCGGACGAGCCGCCGTGGGAGCGCTCGCTGCGTCTGCATCGGTTGAGCGTGCGGATGGCCTACGAGCGCCTGCGTGATGTTGTGGTCAGCCATCAGTCGGCTGCGGTGCTTCATGGCTTGCCGATCTGGGGGATCGATCTCGCGAAGGCGCACTTCACCCGCCCGGTGACGGGTCGTGGGCGAGCAGGACGACACGTGCAGCTGCATCGGTCGCCGGTGGCCGCGGACGAGGTCGTCGAGTGCGCCGGTCTGCGAGTCACGCGGGTCGAGCGAGCGATCGTGGAGACGGTGGGCGGCACGTCGTACGAGGTCGGTGTGGTGCTGGCCGACGCGGCGCTTCGGCTCGGTCTGACGACACCGGAGCAGCTCGAAGCCGTCGTACGGCGTCATCGGCACTGGTCAGGTACGGCGGCGGCGCGTGCGGCTGTCCTGTTCGCGGACGGGCTGAGCGAGTCGGTCGGTGAGTCACGACTCCGCGTACTGATGGCGAACCACGGTCTGCCCGCGCCGGAGCTACAGGTCGAGATCCGTGACGAGACCGGCCGCCTGATCGGTCGCGTCGACTTCCTGCTCGCCGGGGTCCTGGTGGTGGAGTTCGACGGAGCTCTGAAGTACGACGCCGGCGCAGACGTCGTTCGCGCCGAGAAATGGCGCGAGGACCGTCTCCGCGAGCGCGGCTACGGCATGATCCGCGTCGGCTGGTCCGACCTCGACCAACCCCGCCGTACCGCTGACCGGCTCTGGCGGGGACTGCGTGGACAGGCGGCGAGGACCTCGGACACCCAATAGCTTGTCCGAGGTCCGCAATGGGGGTTCGTGGTCAGTGGTGGAGGAGCTGCCCATCGATCCAGACCGCCTGGACGTCGGCGGGGGTGCCTAGGGTGAAGATTCGGGCTAGGGCTTCTTCGGTGTCCTCCGCGTGGGTGATGGCTATGGACAACGGGGAGCCGTCGGTGGGGCGGAGGAGTTGGGCGTCGAAGCGGTGGCCGATCGAGAGGTGGCCGACGTCGGGGAGGTCGAGGACCTCGGCGCCGGCGGCTGTGGACAGGTAGAGCAGGTGCGCGGCGGTCAGCGGGCGGCCCTGGTCGCCGAGGAGTTGCTGGCAGAAGTACGCCTGCAGGCCCTCCTTGAGCAGGGAGAAGCCGGTGCCCGCGCCGACGTCCGAGCCGAGAGCGACGCGTACGCCGTGCTGGAGGTGCCGGTGCAGCGGGAACAGGCCGCTGCCGAGCGCCGCGTTGCTCGTCGGGCAGTGCGCGACCGCGGCTCCGGCGGCGCCGAGCAGCTTGAGTTCCACGTCGGTCGGGTGCACGTTGTGCGCGAGCACGGTACGGCGGTTCACCAAGCCGTGCCGGTCGTACGTCGTCACGTAGTCGCTGCCGCCGAACAGGTCGGCCACGCTCGCGATCTCGGCCTCGTTCTCGTTCACGTGTGAGGTGAACAGTGCGCCGGGGATCGCGTCCATCAGTTCGCGGCAGGTCGCGAGCAGTTCGTCGGTGCACGAGAGCGAGAAGCGGGGAGTCACGGCGTACCGGTTGTGGCCGACGCCGTGCCAGCGGTTCGCGAGCGCGAGCGACTCGGCGTACCCGCGGACCGGTGTGGTGAGCAGTTCGGGCCGGAGCAGGCGGTCACTCAGCACGAGGCCTGACGTGATGCGGAGGCCGACCTTCGACGCGGCGCTGAAGAGCGCGTCGACCGCGTCGGCGTAATGCGCGCCGAACACGAGCGCCGACGTGGTCCCGGCGGCCGCGAGCCCGCGGACGAACTCGTCGGCCACGCTCGCCGCATAGGACGTGTCGGCCATCCGCGCCTCCTCCGGGAGCGCGTACCGGTCGAGCCACTCGAGCAACGGCAGCCCAAGACCCCCGACGGCGCGGATCTGCGGGAAGTGCACGTGCGTGTCGACGAAGCCGGGCAGTACGACGCCGTCCCGCAGGTCCACGACCTGCTCGGCCGGGTGTGCCTGCCGGATCTCCAGGAACGGGCCGCGGGCAACGATCACGCCGTCCTCGACCAGTACTCCGGCGTCGACGGCGACCCGCAGGCCGGCGCCGGCGAACGGGTTCTCCGGGGTGTCGATGAACGTGCCACGGTAAAGAGTCATGCCTTCGCCTCACGATGAGCCGAGGTGGGGCGACGCTCGGCGGTGAACAGTTCGAGCAGCCAGGCAGCGACGCCGACCGCGATGACAGCCGGCTCTTTGCCGGTCACGCTGGGAATCCCGATCGGCGTGGTGATCCGCGCGATCGCCTCCGGGGAGTTGCCGTCCTCGGCGAGCTTGCGCTGGAACCGGGTCCATTTCGCGCTGGACCCGATCAGCCCGATCGTCGCGAGCTTCTCGTTGCGGATCGCGGCGTCGCACAACGCGGCGTCCTCGGCATGGTCGTGGGTCATGATCAACGCGTGCGTCCCGGGCGGCAGCTCCCCGACGACGAGCTCCGGCAGGACCGGCACGTTGTGGACGTGGACCTGCGCGATCGCGTCGTCGAGCACGGTCAGCCGATCGGCCGTCAGCTGATCCGGCCGCGAGTCGACGAGATGCAGTTCGATGTCGTGCCGCGAGAGGATCCGGGCGAGCTCGAGGCCGACATGCCCGACCCCGAAGATCGCTACCGAAGGCACCACCGGCAACGGTTCCAGCAACAACTTCACCTCACCCCCACAACACTGAACCCCATGCTGGTACGGCGCTTTGTCGGACAGCGCGGCCGTCAGCTCCTCGGGAACCGACACACCGCCCGCGATCATCGCCCGGGACCGCTCGACCGCCAGCGCTTCCAGATTGCCACCGCCGACCGTCGCCCAGACGTTGTCGGAAGCAACAACCATCTTGGCGCCGGCCTCACGCGGCGCATGCCCGCGCACCGACGTCACGGTGACGAGCACCCCAGGCCGACGCCCGGTCCTCAGCAGCTGGATCGCTTTTACCCACTCCATGACACACCGCCTCGTGCGCGATCGAGAGCCCAGTACACGGCCTCGGGTGTGGCGGGAGACGGCAGATCAACGCTCGTACCCGCCGGGCCGAAGGCCGCCGCGGCCTGCCGCAACGCCTCGCGGACCGAGAACGCCAGCATCAACGGCGGCTCGCCCACCGCCTTCGAGCCATAGACGGCGCCTTCCTCGTGAGCCTTCTCCAACAAGTGGACGTTGAAAATCGAAGGCATCTCCGAGAAGCTCGGCAGCTTGTACGTGCTCGCGGCCTGTGTCGACAGCCGTCCGCGCCGATCGCCCTGGCTCTCGTCCCACCGCAGGTCCTCGAGCGTCAACCAGCCGGACCCCTGGACGAATCCGCCCTCGATCTGACCGATGTCGATCAGCGGGCTCAGGCTGTCCCCGACGTCGTGGACGATGTCGACCCGGCGCAGCGTGTAGGAACCGGTGAACCCGTCGACCTCGACCTCCGACGCGGCAACGCCGTACGCGAAGTACTTGAAGGGTTCGCCGCGCATCGCGTTCGCGTCCCAGTGGAGTCCTTCGGTCCGGTAGAACCCGGCTGCCCACAGCTGCACGCGCTGCATGTAGGCCATCCCCACGACTTCGTTCCAGGCGAGCCCGTCGCCGGACAACCCGCGCACGATCCCGTCGGCGAACCGGACGTCGGACGGGCTGATCCCGAGCCGCCCGCCGGCGACCTGCGCCAGCCGCTCCCGAATCTGCTCGCAGGCGTTCTTGATCGCGGCGCCGTTCAGATCGGCGCCGGACGACGCGGCAGTCGCCGACGTGTTCGGCACCTTGTCGGTCCGCGTCGGCGCCAGCCGCACCCGCGACAACGGCAGCCCGAGCGTCGTGGCAGCGACCTGCAGCATCTTCGTGTGCAGCCCCTGCCCCATCTCGGTGCCACCGTGGTTGATCAGCACCGACCCGTCCTTGTAGACATGCACCAGCGCGCCGGCCTGGTTGAAGGCCGTCAGGTTGAACGAGATCCCGAACTTCACCGGCGTCATCGCCAGCCCGCGCTTCACATGCGCATGCGCGGCGTTGAACTCGGCAATCTCCGAAGCCCGCGCGTCGACCTCACCAAGAGCAAGCACCTGCGACCAGCAGGACTCCAGCCGGTCCGCGTGCCGCACCGGTTGCCCGTACGGCGTGGAGTCGCCCGGCTGGTAGAAATTGCGCCGGCGCAACTCCAGAGCGTCGTACCCGAGGAGGGGAGCGCAGCGACCGAGGATGTCCTCGATCACCAGCATTCCCTGCGGGCCGCCGAAGCCGCGGAACGCGGTCTGTGAGGTCTTGTTCGTCTTCGCGATCTGGCCTTCGACCCGGATGTGCGGGACCTCGTACGCGTTGTCGATGTGGCACATCGCCCGCGCCAGCACCGGCTCCGACAGGTCGAGACTCCACCCGCCGTCCGCGGTCAGAACAGCGTCCAGCGCCACCAGCTTGCCATCGTTGGAGAAGCCAACGGTCCACGACGAGTGGAACCCGTGCCGCTTGCCCGACATGGTCATGTCCTGCGTCCGGTTCAGCCGCAACCGCACCGGCCGCCCGGTCAGCGTAGCGCCGAGTGCGGCGATCGCGGCGAACCCGTGCGGCTGCATCTCCTTGCCGCCGAACCCACCGCCCATCCGCAGGCACTGCACCGTGACCGAGTGACTGGCCAGCCCGAGCACGTGCGCGACGATCTCCTGCGTCTCGGACGGGTGCTGCGTACTGGACTGCACGAAGATCTGCCCGTACTCGTCCACCAGCGCCAGCGCCGCGTGCGTCTCCAGATAGAAGTGCTCCTGCCCGGCGAACTCGAACTCGCCACTGAACACCTGCGCCGCGCCCGCCAACGCCTCTTCGACGTCGCCCCGCTCCAGGTGCCGCCCGATGCCCTGGAAGCTCTCGGCCTCGATCGCCTCGCGAACAGTCACCAATGACGGCAGCGGCTCGTACTCGACCTCCACCGCCAACGCCCCGAGCCGCGCCGCCTCCAGCGTCTCCCCGAGCACCCAGCACACCGCATGCCCGTTGAACATCACCTCACCCGGGAACAACGGCTCGTCGTGCTTCACCCCCGCGTCGTTCACCCCCGGTACGTCGTCCGCCGTCAACACCCGCACCACACCCGGTACGTCGTACGCCGGCTTCACGCGCAGCGCGGTCACGCGGGCGTGCGCGTGCGGCGACTGCACCGGCCACGCGTGCAGGACATCCCGGGTCCGCATCACCAGATCGTCGGTGTACAAGGCTGCTCCGGTGACATGCAGCGCGGCGCTCTCGTGTGGCAGTGGTACTCCGACCAGCGCGGCAGCCGGCCGTTCCGACAGCGAGCTCATGCGCCCACCCCCTCGAAGTAGAAACGCAGCAACGACTGACCGAGCATCGCCGAGCGGTACGACGAACTCGCGCGGTGATCGTCCATCGGCGTACCCTCCGCGGCCATCACGCCGGCGGCGATCCGTACCGTCTCCTCGGTCCACGGCCGGCCGATCAGGGCCGCCTCGGTCGCGCGGGCGCGCAATGGGGTCGCGGCGACCCCACCGAGTCCGATCCGGGCGTCCCGGACCACACCGTCGACGACCTCGACGGCGTACCCGATCGCGACGCTCGAGATGTCGTCGAAGCGGCGCTTGGCGATCTTGTGGAACGCCGTCATCGGTGCCAATGGCAACGGAATCACGATCGTCCGGATCAGCTCGTCGACCGCCTTCACGGTCTGCCGGTAGCCGGTGAAGTACTCCGCCAGCGGTACGACGCGCTCGCCGCGGCGCGAGGACAGGACCAGCGCGGCGTCGAGCGCGAGCAGCGCCGGCGGGGTGTCGCCGATCGGGGACCCGGTGCCGAGGTTGCCGCCGATCGTCGCGCCGTTCCGGATCAGCCGGGACGCGAACTGCGGGAACAGTTCAGCCAGCAACGGCACCCGGCCGGCCAGGCGGCGCTCGATCTCGCTCAGCGTCAGCGCGGCACCGAGCCGAACCTCGTCCGGCCCGAAGCTGAACTCGCGGAGTTCGGCCAGCCGGTCGATGGCGATCGTCAGCGGCGGGCGGGAACCGAAGATGTTCACCTGCACACCCAGATCGGTCGACCCGGCAACGATCTGCGCCTCCGGTCGCTCGGCCAGCAGATCGAGTACGCCGTCGAGCGACGCGGGCCGGACGAACTCGCCCTCGTCCGAGACCAGTCCGGTCGTTGCCGGGGCCGGAGGCGGCGAGTCCCGGCGTACCGCCAGGGCGTCGTTCTCCGTCGGGTCCTCCAGGGCGTAGGCGGCGTCGCGGATCGGGCGGTAGCCGGTGCAGCGACAGAGGTTGCCGCTGAGCGAATGCAGGTCGAATCCGTTCGGCCCGTGCTCGTGATCGCTCTCGCCGCCTGCCCGCCCGGGGCGGTAGTACTCCGCCGCCATGCTGCAGATGAAGCCCGGCGTGCAGAATCCGCACTGGGAGCCGCCGCGGACGGCCATCTCCTTCTGGACCGGGTGCAGCTCGGCCGGAGAACCCAGTCCCTCCGAGGTGATGAGTTCCTGGCCGTCCAGCGACGCGATCGGCAGCAGGCACGCGTTCACCGCGGTCCACTCGGTCGGCGCGTCGGTCCCGGGCCGGGCGACGAGCACCGAGCAGGCGCCGCACTCGCCTTCCGCACACCCTTCCTTGGCGCCGGTCAGGCCACGGTCCCGCAGCCAGTCCAGGACGGTGGTGTGCACCGGTACGTCGCCGATCGCGGTGACTTCACCGTTCACGGTCAGGGCAGAGGTACGAAGGGCTTGCGTGGTCATCGGTTGCTGCTCCAACGGGTACGGGCGCTGTGGATCGGGTTGGCGTCGGAGACGAAGTCGTCGAACCGATAGCCGGCGATCTTCGCGATCTCGAGCAGAGCCGCGGCGTGCTCCTGGTTGTCGCAGTTGCCGAGCCGCTCCCGGCCCTGCTCGACGATCCGTTCGAACGACTCCGCGTCCCGGACCGAGATCACCAGCGGGAAGCCGAACCGCTCGCGGTACGCGTCGGTGATCGTGGTCAGCTCGTCGCGCTCCGGCTCGCCGAGGAACGTGAGGCCCTTGTCGGACTGGTCCCGCAGCGACGCCTCGCCGTTCAGGCCGTCGGCGACGAACTGCGATCCGAGCTGCGGGTACGCCTGGATCAGTTCCAGTTGCTCGTCGCGGGACCCGGAGAACAGGGCCTCCTGGAACGACCGCCGGAGCGCGTGCGTGTCGGCGTACGGGCGCATGTCCCAGGCCCGCTCGACGGCCCAGCGCGGACCCTGGAACAGGCTGCCGAACGTCTCGACGAACTCCTCGCGGGTCATCTTGTTCACCTGGTCCAGCCGGATGGTGTCACCCGGTTGCCCCGCCACCGCCGGGCCGAAGTTCTTGCCGACGTGGTGGAACAGGATGTTCAGGAAGATCGCGGTCAGGCTGCCGAGCGTGATGCCGCTGCCGAAGATGATCTCGGCCCAGTGCGGCACCGCCTGCGAGACCTGCGGCTGTGCGGTCACGTACATCGCCAGGCCGACGCTGGTCGCCACGATCACCACGTTCCGGTGGTCGTGGAAGTCGACCTTGGCGAGCGTCTGGAACCCGACCACGGCCACCGTCGCGAACATCGCCAGCGCCGCGCCACCCAGAACCGGGTGCGGTACGCCGGCCACGATCGCACCGGCCTTCGGGACCAGCCCGATCAGGATCATGATCCCGCCGGCCGCTGCGACCACCCAGCGACTGCGGATCCGGGTCAGCCGGACCAGGCCGACGTTCTCGGCGAAGCAGGTGTACGGGAACGAGTTGAAGACGCCACCGATCGTGGTCGCCAGGCCGTCGGCCCGCAGCGCCCGGGCGATGTCCTCGCGGCCGATCCGCTTCTCGACGATCTCGCCGGTCGCGAACACGTCACCGGTGGTCTCCACCGCGGTGATCAGCATGACCACGACCATCGAGATGATCGCCGCGATCGAGAACTTCGGCCAGCCGAAGTAGAACGGCTGGGTGACGCCGACCCAGGACGCGTCGCTGACCGCGCTGAAGTGCGCGTCGCCGAACGCCCAGGCCACCAGCGTCCCGGCCACCAGCCCGACCAGGACGGCGATCGTCGCCATGAACCCCTTGAAGACGCGCTGGATCAGGACGATCAGCGCCAGCGTGCCGAGTGCGTAGGCCATGTTCTTGCCGCTCGTCGGAGCGGCATCCGGGCCGGCGCCGCCGACCGCGTCCCCGGCCGCGACCGGTAGCAGCGCCAAGCCGATGATCGTGATCACCGAGCCGGTCACCACCGGCGGGAAGAACCGGATCAGCTTGCTGAAGAACGGTGCGATGAAGAACGTGGCCAGACCGGCGACCAGGACGGCGCCGTAGATCACCAGCAGACCGTTGGTCCCGCCGCCGGCCGCGAGACCGATCGCGATCATCGGCGACACCGCGGTGAACGTCACGCCCTGCAGCAGCGGCAGCCGGACGCCGACCTTCCAGAAGCCGACCGACTGGATGATCGAGGCGATCCCGCAGGTGAAGAGGTCCGCGTTGATCAGGTGGATGAGCTGCTCGGTGCTGAGCCCGATCGAACCGGCCAGCAGGATCGGTACGATCACCGCCCCGGCGTAGAACGCCAGGACGTGCTGGGTGCCGTAGACGGCCAGCTTGCCGGGCGGCAGCACCTGATCGACAGGATGGCGGCTGGCGCGGCGGGACGGTCGCAGGACTGTCTTCATCGGGACACGCTCCTCGGGTTTGACCTGCCCCGAGCATCGGCTTCCTACGGCCCCGATGGCACCCGATGAACGTCCGAAGATGAACCGCTCATGAACTCCGGCTTTGTGCGATCACACAATCAGAGCGACTTGAGCGCCAGAAACACGTCCACCCGGTCCTCGAGGCTCGACAGATCGCGTCCGGTCAGTTGCTGAACGCGTTCGATGCGGTAGCGAACGGTGTTGACGTGCAGGTGCAGCGCCTCCGCCGTACGGGTCCACGAGCAGGAGCAGGCGAGGAACGCCTGGAGTGTGCTGAGCAGGTCGGCGTTGGTCCGGCGGTCGTGCTCGAGCACCGCCCCGAGGACACGGTTGGTGTAGGTACGCCGTACGTCGTCGGGCAACGTGGCGAGCAGGAGGACGTGGGAGGCGACCTCGTCCGAGGTCACGACCGAGACCGGGGCCCGGCCGGCGCCGGCGGCGCGTTGCGCGAAGCGGGCCTCTTCGAGCGCGCCCGCGAGCGCGTCGATGGCCGTCTCGCCGCTGACCCCGACAGCGAGCCGCGCCCGCTGGAGACCGGATCCGAGCCGGCCGAACGCCCGCCGGAGGTGCTCGGGAAGGCCCGGCGTGTACGGCAGGAAACCGACCAGCAGACCGTCCCGGCCGGGCGCGACGACGGCCGGCCCGACCGTCAGCGCGACGTCCTCCAGCAGGCTCAATGCGACCTCGCTCGGGCCGTCGTCCCGGAGCTCGGCGACCGCGACGGCCATCGGGCGTTCCGAGTGCGCACCCGCCTGCCGGAGCCGCGCGGCGACCTCGGCCTGTGGCGCGCCCGACTCGACCAGGGCCAACGCGTCGGCGACCAGCGGCCGCAGCGCGCGGCGGCCCTCGTCCCGCCGGGCCCGGTCCAGAGCGGCGATCGCGCACAACTCGTGCACGGCCTCGACATGGTCCCGCGACCACTCGGTGTGGTCACCTTCGATCACCAGCACCCACGCCGTCAGCCGGTTGCCCAGCCCCGACCCGACTGGGAACAGGCTGTACGACGCATCGATCGTCAGCGCGAGCGCCGGCGTACGGTCCGCGGTCAGGAACTTGCGCGTCACCGCGTCGACGTCCGCCGCATCGAGCTCACCAGGCCCCGGTACGACGTGGCGCCCGGTCGGAGTCAGCACGCGGCAGTCGTGCCCGATCTCGGCGGAGATCCGCGCCGCCAACTCGTCGAGACTGCGGCCGGCCGCGATCGACGACAGCAGTTGCCGCTGCCGCACCAGGCTCGCCGAGAGGCGCGCCCCGGTCTCGGCCGAGCCCGCCGCAGCGACGTACTCCGTGACGTCCGCGAACGCGATCTCGACCGGCACCTCGATCAGCGTCACCTCGTGCCGCTGACACGCCTGCACCAGATCCGCCGGTACGTCGCCGAGTTGCGCCTTCCCCGCGAGGATCGTGGTCGCGCCGCGCCCCGCCATCGAGCTCACGAACACTTCGCTGTCCATCGGCCGCCGCCGCCAGACGAGCCCGGTCAGCACCACCTCGCCGCCGTTCAGGTACCGCCCCGGCTCCAGCAGGTCGGTCGTCACCAGCCGCCCGATCGGGCGGTCCAGGGTCCCGCCGGCCGAGTGCAGCAGCCGCAGCCCGAGCTCCGGCGCATCCAGCAGTTCCGCCAGTAACACGCCGTACCTCCGAGCTCGGTCGCTTTAGAGGAACGTACAACGCGCGCGCTCGCGTAGGACAGGCCTCGACGCCGGCGGCCGGTCTTGACGGTCACTCGGCGCCCGCTTATGGTCATTTCGCAGAACAGAAACAAGATTCCGCAATACGGAAATTGGAGTCGGGATGAGTCACCATCTGCGGTTCACGGTGAACTGTTCGTTGCTGTTCACCGAGTTGCCCCTGCTGGAGCGGCCGGCCGCGGCTCGGCGGGCCGGGTTCGGCGCGGTCGAGTTCTGGTGGCCGTTCGTCGAGGCGGTGCCGCCGGACCGGCAGGTCGACGCGTTCGTCACCGCGGTGACCGACGCCGGCGTCCAGCTGACCGGCCTGAATTTCTTCGCCGGCGACATGCCCGGCGGCGACCGCGGCCTGGTGTCCTGGCCGAAGCGGTCCAGCGAGTTCCGGGACAACGTCGACGTCACCGTCGGCATCGGCGAGCGTCTCGGCACCCAGGGCTTCAACGCCCTGTACGGCAACCGGGTCGACGGCGTCGCCGAGCAGGAGCAGGACGACCTCGCGGTCGAGAACCTCGCCCTCGCCGCTCAGGCCGCCGCCCGGATCGGCGCCACCGTCCTGGTCGAGCCGGTCAGCGGTGCCGACCGCTACCCGCTGAAGACCGCGGCCGACGCTCTGACCGTGATCGATCGCGTCCAGGCGGCGTACGACGTACCGAACGTCGGACTGCTCGCGGACCTCTACCACCTCGCGGTCAACGGTGACGACGTCGACCGGGTGATCGCCGAGCACACCGACCGGGTCTCCCACGTCCAGATCGCCGACGCCCCGGGCCGCAACGAGCCCGGCACCGGCACGCTTCCGCTCGACCACCAGCTCACCGCCTTGGAGACCAACGGCTACGCCGGCTGGGTCGGGCTCGAGTACAAACCGTCCACCACCTCAGAAGCAAGCTTCGGCTGGCTGCCGTTCGAGCGCCGCTGACCTTTCCTAGGAGACGACGAAATGACGAATATCGCCTTCATCGGCCTCGGCATCATGGGCAACCCGATGGCCGTCCACCTCGCCAACGCCGGACACTCCGTGGCCGGCCTGGACCGCAGCCCGGAGCGCGCCGAGGCCCTGATCGCCGCCGGCGGCCGCGCGGCCGGCTCGATCGCCGACGCGGTCAAGGGCGCCGACGTGATCTGCGTGATGGTGCCCGACTCGCCCGATGTCCAGGACGTCCTCGAGGGTGAGAGCGGGGTCTTCCAGAACGCCGAGACCGGCGCGCTGATCATCGACTTCTCCAGCATCCGGCCCGACGTCACGCAGCAGCTTGCCGAGCAGGCCCGCGCGCTCGGGTTCCGGCTGCTCGACGCACCGGTCTCCGGTGGTGAGGCCGGCGCCAAGAACGCCGCGCTGTCGATCATGGTCGGCGGCGAGGCGGACGACTTCGCGGTCGCCAAGCCGCTGTTCGACGCGGTCGGCAAGACCGTCGTCCACGTCGGCCCGAGCGGTTCCGGCCAGACGGTGAAGGCCGCGAACCAGCTGATCGTGGCGGCGAACATCCAGGCGGTCGCCGAGGCGGTCGTGTTCCTGGAGGCGTACGGCGTCGACACCAAGGCCGCCCTCGAGGTCCTGGGTGGTGGTCTCGCCGGGTCCACCGTGCTGAACCAGAAGAAGGAGAACATGCTGTCCCGCTCCTTCGAGCCCGGGTTCCGGATCGATCTGCACCACAAGGACATGGGCATCGTCACCGCGGCCGCCCGCGAGGCGGGCGTCGTCGTACCGCTGGGTGCCCTGGTGGCGCAGCTGGTCGCGTCCGCGCGGGCGAACGGTGACGGCAAGCTCGACCACTCGGCGCTGCTCCGCGGTGTGGAGCGCCTGTCCGGAAAGGCGAACTCATGACCCGGATGCGCGCGGTCGACGCCGCGGTACTGATCCTGGAGAAGGAAGGGTCGACGCAGGCGTTCGGGCTGCCCGGCGCCGCGATCAACCCGTTCTACAGCGCGATCCGCGCCCATGGCGGCATCAAGCACGTGCTGGCCCGCCACGTCGAGGCCGCGTCGCACATGGCCGAGGGGTATACCCGGGCCGCGGCCGGCAACATCGGCGTCTGCATCGGTACGTCGGGACCGGCCGGCACCGACATGATCACCGGCCTGTACTCCGCCTCCGCGGACTCGATCCCGATCCTCTGCATCACCGGCCAGGCGCCGGTCGCGAAGCTGCACAAGGAGGACTTCCAGGCCGTCGACATCTCCGCGATCGCCAAGCCGGTCGCGAAGTGGGCGGTCACCGTGATGGAGGCCGCGCAGGTCCCGGGCACCTTCCAGAAGGCGTTCCAGGTGATGCGCGAAGGCCGTCCGGGTCCCGTCCTGATCGACCTGCCGCTGGACGTACAGCTCGCGCAGATCGACTTCGACATCGACACCTACGAGCCGCTTCCGGTCTCGCGCCCGGCCGCCACCCGCGCCCAGGCCGAGAAGGTACTGACGATGCTGAACGAGGCCGCGCAGCCGCTGATCGTCGCCGGGGGCGGGATCATCAACGCCGACGCCGCGGACCTCCTGGTCGAGTTCGCGGAGGTCACCGGAGTTCCCGTCGTACCGACGCTGATGGGCTGGGGCGCGATCGGCGACGACCACCCGCTGAGCGCCGGGATGGTCGGTCTGCAGACGTCGCACCGGTACGGCAACGCGACCATGCTGGCCTCCGACCTGGTCCTCGGGATCGGGAACCGGTGGGCGAACCGGCACACCGGCGGGCTGGACGTGTACCGCGGCGAGCGGAAGTTCATCCACGTGGACATCGAGCCGACGCAGATCGGCCGGGTGTTCGCGCCGGACTACGGTGTCGTGTCGGACGCCCGCGCCGCCTTGCAGGTGTTCGTCGAGGTCGCGCGCGAGTGGGCGGCCGAGGGCAAACTGGCCGACCGTACGGAGTGGGCCGCGGAGTGCCGCGAGCGCCGTACGACGTTGCAGCGCCGCACGCACTTCGAGAACACCCCGATCAAGCCGCAGCGCGTGTACGAGGAGATGAACCGCGCGTTCGGGCCGGACGTCCGGTACGTCAGCACGATCGGGCTGTCGCAGATCCAGGCCGCGCAGATGCTGCACGTGTACCGCCCGCGGCACTGGATCAACGCCGGTCAGGCCGGCCCGCTCGGCTGGACCGTGCCGGCCACGCTCGGCGTCGCGGTCGCGGATCCGGACAGCACCGTGGTGGCGCTGTCGGGTGACTACGACTTCCAGTTCCTGATCGAGGAGCTCGCGGTCGGGTCGCAGTTCAACATCCCGTACATCCACGTGGTGGTGAACAACTCGTACCTCGGCCTGATCCGGCAGGCGCAGCGGAACTTCGACATGGACTACTGCGTGCAGCTGTCCTTCGAGAACATCAACAGCCCCGAGGTGAACGGGTACGGTGTCGACCACGTCAAGGTCGTCGAAGGCCTGGGCTGCAAGGCGTTGCGAGTGTCCGAGCCGGACGGGATCCTGCCGGCGCTGGAGCAGGCCAAGAAGCTGATGGTCGAGCACCAGGTCCCGATCGTCGTCGAGGTCATCCTCGAGCGGGTCACGAACGTCTCGATGGGGGTCGAGATCGACAACGTGATCGAGTTCGAGGACCTGGCGGTGTCACCGGCCGACGCCCCGACCGCGCTCGCGTTGCTGGACTGATGACGGCCCCGACGTTCGAGGGGTTCGGCGTCCGGATGGTCGTTGCCTCGGACAAGTTCAAGGGGACGCTGACGAGCACCGAGGTCGCGGCAGCGGTCGGCGCCGGGGTACGACGAGTCTGCCCCGACGCCACCGTGATCTCGGTCCCGGTGGCCGACGGCGGCGACGGCACACTCGCCGCCGCCGTCGCCGCCGGGTATCAGTTGGTGCCGGTGGTCGCGTCCGGTCCCACCGGGCAGCCGGTGTCCTCCGGGTACGCGCGGTCCGGTGACACCGCGGTCGTCGAACTCGCGGACGTCTCCGGGCTGGTCCGTCTCCCGGACGGCGTCCCGGCCCCACTCACCGCGACGTCGTACGGCACCGGCGAGGTGATGGCATCCGCGATCGACGCAGGCTGCACCCGCATCGTGCTGGGCATCGGCGGGAGCGCGTCAACAGACGGCGGCACCGGCCTGATCCAAGCCCTCTGCGGCGCAGACCACCGGGCCGAATGGACCTTCGATCTGGCGATCATTCGCCGCCGGCTCCGGGGTGTGCAGGTGGTTGTTGCGTGCGACGTGGACAATCCGTTGACCGGGCCGCGGGGAGCTGCTGCTGTCTACGGACCGCAGAAGGGGGCGACGCCGGAGCAGGTGGGCGAGTTGGACCGGCGGCTGACGCGCTGGGCCGACCTGGTGGCCGAGGCGACCGGCAAGGACCTTCGCGATGTACCCGGCGCCGGAGCCGCGGGTGGTGTGGGGTTCGCAGCGCTCGCGCTGCTCGACGCCGAGCTCCGGCCCGGCATCGACCTCGTCCTGGACCTCGTCGGTTTCCGTGAGCAACTGATCGGCGCCGACCTGGTGATCACCGGCGAGGGTGCGCTCGACGAGCAGACACTGCACGGCAAGGCGGTCGCGGGCGTGGCGTCGGTAACAGCCGGAATTCCAGTTATCGCTGTGTGTGGCGTCAACCAGCTGGAACCCTGGCAGCTGCGGGAGATCGGGGTGATCGCGGCGCACGCGCTCACCGACCTGGAGCCGGACGTCCAGCGGTGTATCGCCGACCCGAAGCCGTTGCTCGAACAGCTCGGGGAACGGATCGCAGTGCAGCACCTTACGATGACACGGAGCGAGAGAGGCATCGCATGAACGCTGTGGATCTGGTGATTCGGGCTCGGCGGGTGGTGCGGGCCGTGGGGGAGCAGGCGTGTGCGGTCGGCGTCCGGGACGGGCGGATCGTCGCGATCTCGCCGTACGACGCCGAGCTCGACGCGGCCGTGGAGTTGCGGCTCGCCGACGACGAAGTACTGCTGCCGGGGCTCGTTGACTCGCACGTGCACGTCAACGACCCGGGCCGGACCGACTGGGAAGGGTTCACGTCCGCGACCAAGGCAGCGGCCCGCGGCGGCGTCACCACGATCATCGACATGCCGCTCAACAGCATTCCGCCGACCTGCGACGCGCCGGCCCTCGCTCTCAAGCGCAAGACCGCCGAGACCCAGGCGTACGTCGACGTCGGGTTCTGGGGCGGCGCGATCCCGGGCAACGTGCCGGACCTCCGCCCGCTGCACGACGCCGGCGTGTTCGGGTACAAATGCTTCCTGCTGCACTCCGGCGTGGACGAGTTCCCGCCGCTCGACACGGACCAGCTCGCGGCAGCGATGGCCGAGATCGCGAGCTTCGACGGCCTGCTGATCGTGCACGCCGAGGACGCGCACCGCATCGACGAGGCGACCCCGCCGAACGGCGCGAACTACGAGGCCTTCCTCAACTCGCGCCCACGCGCGGCCGAGAACGAGGCCGTCGCGCAGGTGATCCGACTGGCCCGCGAGTACGACTGCCGCGTGCACATCCTGCACGTCTCCAGCGCCGACGCCCTGCCGCTGATCGCCGACGCCCGCGCGTCCGGCGTACGGATCACCGCCGAGACCTGCCCGCACTACCTGAGCTTCGCGGCCGAGGACATCCCGGACGGCGCGACGCAGTACAAGTGCTGCCCGCCGATCCGCGAGGGCGCCAATCGCGAGCTGCTCTGGGAGGGCCTGCGGGACGGCACGATCACCCTGGTTGTGTCCGACCACTCGCCGTCGACGATCGACCTCAAGCACCTCGACACCGGCGACTTCGGCACCGCCTGGGGCGGCATCGCCTCCCTCCAGCTCGGTCTGCCCGCCGTCTGGACCGAGGCCCGCCGCCGCGGGTTCACGCTGGCCGACGTGGTCCGCTGGATGTCCACGGCCCCCGCCGAGCAGACCGGCCTGCGCACCAAGGGCCGGATCGAGGTCGGGTACGACGCCGACCTCTGCGTGCTCGCCCCCGACGAGACCTTCACCGTCGACGCGCACCAACTGCAGCACAAGAACGCCATCACGCCGTACGACGGACGCACGCTCACCGGCGTCGTCCGGAGTACCTGGCTCCGCGGCGCACCCGTCGACATCGACGTCGACCCACGCGGCCGCCTGCTGACCCGAGGAGAGCGATGAGTTTCTACGCGCCGAAGGGCGGCCTGCCCCCGCAGACCGACCTCACCACCGACCGCGCGGTCTTCACCGAGGCGTACGCCGTCCTGCCTCGCGGCACGATGCGGGACATCGTCACCAGCCGGCTGCCGTTCTGGGACGACACCCGGTTGTGGGTGATCGCGCGGCCGCTGTCCGGGTTCGCGGAGACGTTCTCGCAGTACATCGTGGAGGTCGCGCCGGGCGGTGGCAGCGACAAGCCGGAGACCGACCCGGCGGCCGAGGCCGTGCTGTTCGTTGTCTCGGGCAACCTTGTGCTGACGGTCGCGGGCGAGAAGCACACGCTGACCGAGGGCGGGTACGCGTACCTGCCGCCGGGTGGCGACTGGACGGTGCGGAACACCAGCGACGCGGCGGTGACGTTCCACCTGGTGCGCAAGGCGTACGAGCGGGTCGAGGGGATCGACGTACCGCCGGCGATGGTGACGAACGAGGCGGACGTCGAAGGCCGCGAGATGCCGGACACCGAGGGGCGGTGGAAGACGCAGCGGTTCGTGGACCCGGACGACGTACGGCACGACATGCACGTCAACATCGTCAGCTTCGAGCCGGGTGGGGTGATCCCGTTCCCGGAGACGCACGTGATGGAGCACGGGCTGTACGTGCTGGAGGGCAAGGCCATCTACCTGCTGAACAAGGACTGGGTGGAGGTGCAGGAGGGCGACTTCATGTGGCTCCGCGCATTCTGCCCGCAGGCCTGCTACGCCGGCGGGCCGGGGCGGTTCCGCTACCTGCTGTACAAAGACGTCAACCGGCACCCGAAGCTGACGCTCTAAACGCTGATCGTCACCGGGCGCTGGGGAGCGACGAGCGGGTCGGTGGCCAGGCGGGCGTGGCGTTCCACGTCGTACCGGGTGCCGTCGAAGGCGAGGCGTTCGCGTTCGATGCCCTCGGAGAGGAAGCCGGCGCCGGCCGCGACCGCGCACGAGGCCGGGTTGTTCAGCCGGTGCCCGAGCTCGAGCCGGTACAACCCGGCGTCGTGGTGCGCCCAGCCCGCCAGCGCGCGCAGAGCATCTCGCGCGACGCCGTGGCCGCGGACGTCGTGCAGCGTCCAGTACCAGGTCCAGCCGACCCGGTGCCGGTCGATGTTGGTGACCCCGACGCAGCCGATCGGGTGATCGTCGGCATCCGCGACGGCATACACGTGCCCGTTGTCGAGGTCCGCGACCCGCCCGATCCAGTCCACCGCGGACGCCCGGTCCACGATCCCACCCTGATGCGCCATCTCCGGATCGTCGTGCGCAGCGGCCAGCCGCAACGCATCACCCGTCCGCCACTTCCGCAGCCCCAGCTCCCCGAGCGCGTATCCCATCCCTCGAAAATACCCCCGCGGCCGTCACCCGAGCCCGTCCCTCGGCGCGTTCCCACCGGTCCCGATCGACTGGGAGAGGATAGGGCCCATGGGATATCTGGATTTCAGGGATCAGGTTGTCGTGGTGACCGGGGCCAGTAGCGGGATCGGGGCCGCGGCGGCGGTGGGCTTCGCGGAGACGGGAGCCACGGTCGCGCTGCATTACCACCGCAACTCCGACGGCGCGAAGCACACCGTGGGCGCGGTGCAGACAGCCGGCGGTGCGGCGTCCCTGCACCAGGCGGACCTCGCGGACCCGAAATCCGCCGACGCGTTCATCGACGAGGTACTCGCGCAGCACGGGCGGATCGACGTGCTGGTGAACAACGCCGGCGACCTGGTGAACCGGTCCGCGATCGCCGACGTACCGGACGAGGAGTTCCACCGGATCCTGGACGTCAACCTGACCTCGGTGTTCGCGCTCAGCCGGCGGATCGTGCCGGTGTTCCGCGCGCAGGGCAACGGGTCGATCATCAACGTCACCTCGATCGCCGGGCGGACCGGCGGCGCCGGCGGGTCGGTCGTGTACGCGACCTCGAAGGGCGCGGTCAGCACGTTCACCCGCGGTCTCGCCAAGGAGCTCGCCGCGGAGGGTATCCGGGTGAACGCGATCGCGCCCGGCGTGATCGCGACCCCGTTCCACGACCGCCACACCGCCGACGCCCAGATGCAGGCGATGCTGGCCACCATCCCGATGGGCCGTACCGGCACCCCGCACGAGTGCGTCGGCACGATCCTCTTCCTCGCCTCCGACCGGATGGCGTCGTACGTCACCGGTCAGATCATCGAGATCAACGGCGGCCAGCTGACGCCGTGAGCAGCGGCTGTCCGCCTACCGCGAGAGGGTGCGGAAGCGGTGGGCGGACAGTGGCAGGAAGACCGCGGTCAGCAGCAGCGGTCCGATGACCGCGGCCAGGCCGGCGTGGGTGCCGATCCAGGTCGCGGTGGCTGACGGATCAGGGTTGCCGAACAGGGACCGGGCCGCGGTGGCCGTGGCCGAGAGCGGGTTCCACTGGGCGATCGTGCCCAACCAGGCGGGCATCGTCGACGTCGCGACGAACGCGCTGGAGAGGAACCCGATCGGCCAGACCACGACCTGCACCATCGTGACGCTCTGCGCGTTCTTCACCGTCAGGCCGATGAAGATCCCGACCCACAGCAGCGCGAACCGGAGCAGGAGCAGCAACCCGAACGCCGCCAGCGCGGACGGCAGCCCCTCGTGCCAGCGCCACCCGAGCGCGAGACCGGTCCCGACCAGCACGACCAGCGTCACCGCCGAGTCCAGCATGTCGGCGATGCACCGCCCCAGCACCACGGCCGCCGAACTCATCGGCAACGACCGGAAGCGATCCGTCACGCCCTTCGACACGTCGGTGGTGACCGCGGTCATCGTGCCCTCCAGCCCGAAGAGCATCGCCAGCGCGAAGATCCCGGGCACCAGCAACTCGTAGTACGACGAACCCTCGGGGGACTCCATCGCTCCGCCGAGCAGCGCGCCGAACATCAGCAGCATCAGCACCGGGAAGAACCACTGGAACACCACCAGCCACGGCTGCATCCGCCAGTGCGTCAACGTCCGCCGCGCGATCGTCCAACTGTCCGCGAGCGCGTACCCAAGCCCCGTCATGCCGCCACCTCCGCTCCGGTCAGGTGCAGGAACACCTCGTCGAGCGTCGGCCTCCGCAACGTGATGTCCTCCGGTTCGATCTTTGCCTCGTGCAACGAGTTCGCCATCACTACCAGCGCCTTCGTCCGGTCCTTCACCGGCACACTCACCCGTACGTCGGCCACCCGGATCTCGCCGTCCGCCAGCGATCCCGCCAGCTCGACCACCCGCCGTACGTCGGCCGGATCGGCGAGCACCAGATCGAGCCAGTCCGACCCGAGCTGCGTCTTCAACTCGTCCGGTGTGCCCTCCGCGACGACCTTTCCCGCCTTGAGCATCGAGATCCGGTTCGCCAGCTGATCCGCCTCCTCCAGGTACTGCGTCGTCAGCAACACCGTCGTACCGCCGTCGACCAGCTGCCGTACGGCGTTCCACACCTCGATCCGCGCCGCCGGATCGAGCCCCGTCGTCGGCTCGTCCACGAACAGCACCCGCGGCGCCACGATCAGACTCGCCGCGAGGTCGAGCCGTCGCCGCATGCCGCCGGAGTACTTGCTCACCGCCTGCCCGGCCGCCTCGGTCAGGCTGAACTGCTCGAGCAGTTCGTCCGCCCGGCGCCTCGCGTTCTTCAGATGGTTCAACCGCCCGAACATCACCAGGTTCTGCCGCCCGGTGAGTACTTCGTCCACAGCCGCGTACTGCCCCACCAGCCCGATCCGCCGCCGTACCTCCGCTCCTTGCCGGCGTACGTCGTACCCCGCGATCGTCGCCGTACCGGAATCCATCTCCAGCAGTGTGGACAGGATCCGCACCGCCGTCGTCTTGCCGGCGCCGTTCGGGCCGAGCAGGCCCGTCACCGTGCCGGCCGTGACCTCCAGGTCGAAGCCGTTCAGCCCCGCACCCTCCGTGCCGCCGCGGTAGTTCTTCCGGACACCGGCGGCCTCGATCACTCGTTCCGTCGTCATTCCCACCTCTCGGGTCGTTGAGCCGTAGAGTGTACCGTACAATGTACGGCTCAGGTACGATGCGGTCAACGACGAGCGGCGGAAGAAGGTTCCGGTGGCGGGAAGAAAGGCGGCGGCGCCCGATCCGGCGCGCAGTCTGGCGCTGCTCTGGGGCAGCCACGCGAAGCCCGGCCGGTCCGGTCTCACCGTGCGCGCGATCGTGGACGCCGCGGTCGAGCTGGCGGACGCCGAAGGCCTCGAGGCGCTCTCGATGCGGATGGTCGCCGAGCGGCTGAAGGTCGGGACGATGTCGCTGTACACGCACGTCCCCGGCAAGGGCGAGCTGACCGACCTGATGTTCGACGAGGTGTACGGCGACCTGTACGCCGACGTCGACGAGCCGGCCGGTCAACCCGGCGGCTGGCGCGGCGCGCTCGAGTTCATCGCGCGCCGCAACTGGGAGACCCTGGCCGCGCACCCGTGGATCCACGAGGTCCCGACGATGCGGAACGCGTTGGGTCCGAACATCACCCGCAAGTACGAGGCCGAGCTCCGCCCGCTCGACGGTCTCGGCCTGACGGACGTCGAGATGGACTCGGCGCTGGCGCTCGTCCTCACCCACGTCCAAGGCACTGCCCGGGCCGGCGCCGAGCAACTCAGGCTCCAGCGGGACTCAGGCCTGAGTGACGAGGAGTGGTGGCGTCAGATCTCGCCGACCCTCACGACGGTGATGTCCGGCACGCACTTCCCCACCGCCGGCCGAGTCGGCACGGCGGTGGGCGAACACTTCCAATCCGCCCTCGACCCGGCCCACGCCCTCACCTTCGGCCTGGCTCGGATCCTGGACGGGATCGCCCTACTCATCGACGAGCGGGCCTGAGGATCCCCAGGCCATCACAATCGCCCGAATGCGGCGACGCCCCGCTCACCTGCGGTCGAGTGCTGGGATTGTGATGGCCTGGCGGTCCGCCTATCCGTTGAGCAGGTCCTCGAACGGGGTCGGGTTGGCGAACGGGTCCGTCTGTGCGGGCGTCTCGTTGTGCAAGGCCGCGACCAGCTCGCCGGCCGCCTGGCTGATGCGGGTGCGCAAGCCGCTGGCGTTCGGGCCCCAGTCGGTCGACGCGGCGTACACGGCGGTCGCGACCGGGAGCGCCTTCAGGTAGGCGAACAGCGGGCGCAGTGCGAACTCCAACACCAACGAGTGCCGCTCGGTCCCGCCGGTCGCGGCCAGCAGGACCGGCTTACCGGCCAGCGCCTTGTCGTCGAGCACATCGAAGAACATCTTGAACAGACCGGAGTACGACGCGCTGAACGTCGGGCTCACCACGATCAGTGCATCCGCGCCGGCGACTGTCTCCAGCACCTCGCGCAACGCGGCCGACGGGAAGCCGGTGAGCAGGTTGTTCGTCAGGTCGTGGGCGTGATCGCGAACCTCGATCAGCTCGATCCGCGAGTCGATCCCGCGCCCGGACAGCTCGTCCCGCACTGCGTCCGCCAGCTGGTCGGCGAGCAGCCGGGACGACGACGGCGTCGTCAGCCCGGCCGTCACGACGGCAATGACCTTCTCGTTCATCGGGTCCGCTCCTCGGCGGTCGGCTCGGCCACGGCCGCCGGCTCCGCGATCGTCTCCAGGTCGCGGGCCCGTTCGGCCGCGGCCTTCAGTGAAGCATGCGTCGGCGCGTCCGGTACGTGCGCCGGCTTCAGCGCGGCGAACTCCTTCCGCAGTACCGGAACGACCTCTTCGCCCAGGATGTCCAGCTGCTCGAGCACCGTCTTCAACGGCAACCCGGCGTGGTCCATCAGGAACAGCTGCCGCTGGTAGTCGCCGACGTGCTCCCGGAACCCCAGGGTCCGCTCGATCACCTGCTGTGGGCTGCCGACGGTCAACGGCGTCTCCCGGCTGAAGTCCTCCAGTGAGGGCCCGTGCCCGTACACCGGCGCGTTGTCGAAGTACGGCCGGAACTCGCGGACCGCGTCCTGGGAGTTCTTCCGCATGAAGACCTGACCGCCGAGTCCGACGATCGCCTGGTCCGCGGCGCCGTGCCCGTAGTGCTCGAAGCGGCGACGGTACAGGTCGATCATCTGCTTGGTGTGCGACATCGGCCAGAAGATGTTGTTGTGGAAGAACCCGTCCCCGTAGTACGCCGCCTGCTCGGCGATCTCCGGCGAGCGGATCGACCCGTGCCAGACGAACGGCGGTACGTCGTCCAGTGGCCGCGGCGTCGACGTGAACCCCTGCAGCGGCGTACGGAACTTGCCTTCCCAGTCCACAACGTCCTCACGCCAGAGCCGGCGGAGCAGCGCGTAGTTCTCGACGGCCAGCGCGATCCCGTTGCGGATGTCCTGCCCGAACCACGGGTACACCGGACCGGTGTTGCCGCGGCCCATCATCAGGTCCACCCTGCCGTCGGCCAGGTGCTGCAGCATCGCGTAGTCCTCGGCGATCTTCACCGGGTCGTTGGTGGTGATCAGGGTCGTCGACGTGGACAGAATGATCTTCGACGTCTGCGCCGCGACGTACCCGAGCTGGGTGGTCGGTGACGACGGCACGAACGGCGGGTTGTGGTGCTCACCCTGCGCGAACACGTCGAGCCCGACCTCTTCGGCCTTGAGCGCGATCGCGACCATCGCCTTGATCCGCTCACCCTCACTGACCGTGACCCCGGTCGTCGGGTCCTCAGTCACGTCCCCAACGCTGAACACCCCGAACTGCATCCGTCTCTCCTCGCCTAGGTAGTTCACTATTAAACTACTGATGCCACCCAGAACGCCAATCCCCGCCCCGGCATTCCGCCGGACCCCCACCACTCACCAAACACCAACGCCGACCCAACGCCACGCGGGGGCGCGGCGGGGTCGGCGTCGATTCGAGCGGTTACTGAGTGCCCGGGGTCCGGCTCAGTGCGGCTGGAGCAGTTCGTCGTCGCCGGTGAGGGCGGCGGCGATTCGGCGGTGTTTGGTGGCGTTTTCGGGGCGGGACTGGCGTTCGAAGGTTCGGGCCAGCATGAGGTGGGCGTAGTACTCCGTGGGTTCGCGGTCGATGATCTCGAGGAGGTGTTCCTCGGCGGGCTTCAGGAGCGCCGCGTGGTAGTAGGCCCGGGCCAGGAGCAGCCGCGTGCCGACGTCGTCCGGGGTCTCGTCGACCACCGGCCGCAGCGCGCGAATGGCGCCCCGGTAGTCGCGCTCCTCGAAGTACTGCCGGCCGAGGCCGTAGCTGAGTGCACGCATGTCTTCCATGCCCGCCTCAACGCGGCCCCGGCCTCAGTTATGCCGGGGCCTCGGTCCGGCCGGGGCCTCGGTCAGCCGCTGCTTCGCTCAGGCCGCGTCGAGGGTGGCGACCTGGTCGGGGGTCAGCGTGAAGTCGATCGCGCTGTACGAGTCGCGGATGGTCTCCGGGCGGCTGGAGCCGGGAATCGGGATGACGTACGGCGACTTCGCCAGCATCCACGCCAGGGTCAGCTTCTGCGGCGAGACGCCCAGCTCGGAGGCGAGGGTCTGGAAGGCCGGGTACTTCGCCCCGAGCTCAGCGGCGTTCGAGATGCCGCCGAGCGGCGACCACGGGAGGAACGCGATCCCGAGCGAGTCGCACAGTTCGAGTTCGGGCTCGCTCGACCGGAACTTCGGCGAGAACTGGTTCTGCACCGAGACGAGCCGGCCGCCGAGGATCTCGTTGGCCTGCTTGATCTGCGACGGGTTCGCGTTCGAGATGCCGGCCATCCGGATCTTCCCGGCGTCGAGCAGGTCCCGGATCGCGCCCATCGAGTCCTCGTACGGCGTCTTCGGGTCCGGCCGGTGGAACTGGTACAGCCCGATCGCGTCGACGCCGAGCCGCTTCAGCGACGCCTCGGCCGCGGCGGCCAGGTGCTTCGGGGAGCCGTCCTGCGTCCAGCTGCCGTCGCCGGGGCGGAGGTGGCCGCCCTTGGTCGCGACGAGCACGTTCGACGTGTCACCGCCGTACGACGACAGCGCCTTGGCGATCAGGGTCTCGTTGTGACCGTCGTCGGTCGCGGTCAGGTGGTACGCGTCGGCGGTGTCGATCAGCGTGATCCCGGCGTCGAGCGCGGCGTGGATGGTCGCGATCGACCGGTCCTCGTCCGGACGCCCCTCGATCGACATCGGCATCCCGCCGAGCCCGATCGCGGACACCTCGACGTCACCGATCCGGCGGGTCTTGTTCGTGTCAGCCATGGGCCCAGCCTTGCGCGACCGAACTCAGTACACCAACAGGAAAACTCAATCGCCCCGATCGGTGCGGCTTCTGAATCGCCGAGCCACGTCGCGTGACCCGGACAGCATGGCACCCTACCGGCGACCTCCCCCCGACTCGAAGGAAGCCGATGACGCAAATGCAGGACGGCCCGGCAGCGTCCGACCGGCCAACCGTCAAGTGGTGGCGGTCCATGCTTCGCGATGCGGCGGCCAAGGTCGCCGACCGTGGACCGGATCAGACCGGAGGGATTTCCTGGTACCCGGACGCGGTGCTGAACGCCAGCGCCGCCTTGCGAGCCGGTACCGGGCCTGACGAACTGCTCTACCTGCCCCACGCGGTCAGCGAGGTGTCTCGCGGTTTCGCGGAGGGACTCTCTCGGGACAGCTACGAGCACTGGGCGCCGATCCAGGATCAGATCGACCACGGCCGACTCATGACCACACTGGCCACGGGCCCCGTCGACGAGACGTTGGATCGCGCCGCAAACCTGATCGCCGAGGCCGCCGACCGAGCGGACGGTCGACTGGACGTGGCGCCTGATCCGGAGGTTGTCGCGCAGGTGCGGGGCCGGATGAAGTACACGATCGAGCAGGTACAGCTGGGGACCCAGAATGGCGGGCCGGCTCGATAAGTCAAGGGCTTACAAATCGCAGGGTGGTTACGTAAGAATATGGCGAAACTCGCCTGAGGAACGGAGCCGCCCGTGCCGTCCCGTCGTACCTTCCTCCAGTTGACCGGCCTGAGTGCCGCCTCGGTCGCGCTCGGCGTCGCCGCGCCGGCCAGTGCCGACGCCACGCCGGCCCGCCCGATCCCCGACGGCGCCTTCGCCCTCGGTGTCGCGTCCGGCGATCCGCGTCCGGACGGTTTCGTCCTGTGGACCCGGCTCGCCCCGAACCCACTCGCCACCGACGGCCACGGCGGGATGCCGGCCGCCAACGTCCCGGTGCAGTACGAGGTGGCCGAGGACGATCGTTTCCAGCACGTCGTACGGCGTGGGCTCGCGATCGCGACGCCTGACCTGGCGCACGCCGTCCATCCCGAGGTGCGTGGCCTCCGCCCGGGCCGCGAGTACTTCTACCGGTTCCGTGTCGGCAGCCAACTCAGCCCGGTCGGCCGCACGAAGACCCTGCCGACGAGCGGCGATCAGTTCACCTTCGCGACCGCGTCCTGCCAGGCCTGGTACCACGGGTACTTCGCGGCGCACCGCGACATCGCCCGCCGAGCGCCGGACGCAGTGTTCTTCCTCGGCGACTACATCTACGAGTACGGAATCGTTGCCGGGGACAACTTGTGGCGCGCGGGTGTCACCGTCGGCCCCGAGCACGGCGTCGAGATCGAGACGCTCGAGCAGTACCGCCTGCGCTACAGCCTCTTCAAGACCGACCCCGATCTCCAGGCGGCGCACGCGGCCGCGCCCTGGTTCCTGGTCTGGGACGACCACGAGGTGCAGAACAACTACGGCGCCGCCAACTCGCTGTACGGCGTCCCGCCCGAACTCTTCGTTCACCGCCGCGCGGTCGCGTACCGCGCGTACTACGAGAACGTCCCGATCGCCCTCGACAGTCTCCCGAACGGCCCCGACGGCCGGATCTACCGCCGGTACGACGTGGGCTCGCTGGCCCGGGTCCACCTGCTCGACACCCGCCAGTACCGCGACCCGCTCCCCGTCGACGAAGCCGACCGCGTCTCGGAGCAGCGCACGATCATGGGCGCCGAGCAAGAGGCCTGGCTGTACGACGGACTCCGCACGTCGCAGGCGCCGTGGAACATCGTGGCGGGCGGTGTCGTCCTGAGCGCCGTCACCGACGACCGCACCGAGCAGTGGGACGGCTACCCGGCCAACCGCCGCCGCGTGCTGGAGGCGATGAGCGGCGCCGGGACCTCGGTGATGCTCACCGGCGACATCCACCGTCATGTCGCGTCCGAGCTGCAGCTGAACGACCGCACGGTCGGCGTGGAACTCGTCTGCTCGTCCGTCGGCTCCAATGGCGACGGCACCGACACGGACACGTACGCCAAGGACTGGCTGCAGCACCCGTACATGAAGCTCTACAACGCCCGCCGCGGCTACGTGCACAGCACGATGATGCGCTCCGAACTGACCACCGAGTTCGTGAACTTCCCTTATATCCAAGCCGATGCGAACGCTCAGCCGAACGTGCTGGCGCGTTTCCGGACCGCCGTTGACGCTCCCAGCCTGGAGGCACTGTGACCACCCGTCCGCCGGCGATCACCGGCCTGCACGGCACCGGCTCCATCGGCATCGTCACCCTCGATTGGAAACCCGTCTCCTGGGCCACCGTCGTCGACCACTACGCGGTGTACGCCGACGGCGCGCTGATCGGCAAGACCGTCTACCCACACTTCGTCCACCGCGGCCTCGGCTTCACCGGCGTCACCAGGTCCTACGCGATCGTCACCGTCGATGCCACAGGCAACAAATCCGCCCGCTCCCGCGCCGCCGCGGTCGCCAACCAGACCTCGGTCACCGTCTCCGGTACGCCGGTCGCGACCGTCGGCACCTTCGACGGCAAGGGCTCGGAGCTGGCCCTCTCGCCGAAGGGCTACGCGCAGTACCCGACCGTCTTCCCGTCCGACGTCGACTACACGGTCGGTACGTCGACGCCCGCCGCCGACTGGTCCTACCTGCTGCCCGGGCCGGCCGACAAGTGGGCCGGGACGAAGAATCACCGCGCGACGTTCCGCTTCGACCTGCCCGCCGTACCGGAACAGGATCTCGACCTGGCGCTGTGGCTGATCGACAGTCATGCCAGTCTCGCGGCGTCGGCGCTGCTCACGGTCAACGGCACGGAGTTCGGCCGCCTGACGTTCGCGAACGGCGCGACGAAGGGGTCCACGATCGCGGACAGCACGTACCCGGGGTCGCCGCTGAAGCCGTCGTACCTCGAGGTGCCGTTGCCCAGGGCACTGTTCCGCGCCGGTCAGAACGTGCTTGAACTGTTCAAGGACCAGGGATCGTGGATCGCCTACGACGCGCTGGGGATCTTCGCGAGACGGTGAGGGTCAGCCGGGGAGGTCGAGCCGCTGGGTCCCGACGACGGACAGCAGGCGGAGCGCCTCCTCGGACGGGGAGCCCGGGGTCGCGGTGTAGATGATCAGCTGCTGGTCGCAGTCGGGGATCGCCAGGGCGTCGCAATTCACCGTGACCAGCCCCACCAACGGGTGCTGGAAGGACTTGCACAGCATCGGCTCGGCCGCGATCTCATGGGCCGCCCACCGCTCCGCGAACTCCGGGCTGCCGGCCAGCAGGTCGGCGATCAGCTCGCGGATCTCCGGATCGTCGGGGTACCGCGCGGCGGTCGCGCGCAGGTGGTTGACCGCGCTCCGGGCGAAGCGCTCGCCGTCCACCACGGAGTACACGTGCCTGTCGCCGCTGAGGAATGAGCGGCGGAGCAGGTTCCGCTCGGGGCGGGAGCGGGTCGAGAAGTCCTCCATCAGTGCCGCCGCGAGGTGGTTCCAGGCGATCACCTCGTAGGACGCCGAGAGCACGATCGCGGCCGCGTTCGGCAGCCTGTCGAGGAGGTCGAGGATGGACTGCCGCACCTCCCGCGGAGGTCCGACCGGCCGTACGGGTGGCGCGCCGGCCAGCTGGTGTAGATGGTCGCGCTCGGCATCGTTCAGCCGGAGCGCCCGCGACAGTCCGGCGAGGACCTCGCTGGACGGATGCGGCGCGCGGGCCTGTTCCAGTCGGGTGTAGTACTCCGTGGAGATGTACGCGAGTTGCGCGACCTCCTCGCGCCGCAGTCCCGGCGTACGGCGTCTGCGGCCGGCGGGCAGGCCGACGTCGCCAGGGGTGACCCGCTCCCGTCGGCTGCGGAGGAATGCCGCCAGTCCGGTCTTGTCCACGTCTTCCAGTGTGCCCGGTCGGGACGGCTCAACCAGGTACAACCGATGCCTGGTTACCGGTCCGCGGGACGCCAAGGCTCGAAGGCATGGACAAACTTCTCGACAACAAGGTCATCCTCGTCACCGGCGCCGGCCGCGGGATCGGCGCCGCGGCAGCCCGGCTGTTCGCCGCCGAAGGCGCGCAGGTGATGCTCGCCGCCCGCACCGAATCCGAGATCGCGGCCGTCGCCAAGGAACTAGACGCGCGGTACGTCGTCTGCGACCTCGCCGACCCGGACTCGGTCCGCGCCGCGGTCGACCGGACCGTGGCGGAGTACGGGCGTCTGGACGCCGCTTTCAACAACGGGGCCATCGGTCAGCAGCCGGGCCCGATGGACGGCCTCGGCCAGGACGCACTCGACCAGGTGTACGCCGTGAACTTCCGCGGCCTGTGGACCGCGATGGTCGCCGAGATCGCCGCGATCCGGGCCGGCGCCGGGCACGGCAGCATCGTGAACACGTCGAGCGTCGGCGCCTTCGCCGGCAATCCCGCGCTCCCGGCGTACGGGGCGCTGAAGCGGGCGGTGAACAGTCTCACCGAGTCGGCCGCGATCACCTACGCCCCGGAGAACATCCGGGTGAACGCGATCGCGCCCGGCACGACGCTGACCGAGATGCTGCAGGACTGGGACCGCGCGACGCCCGGCGTGATCGACGGGCTGATCGCGCAGACACCGCTCGGCCGCGGTGCCGAGCCGATCGAGGTCGCCCAGGCCGCCGCCTGGCTGCTCAGCGACCGGGCGTCGTTCGTCACCGGTGCCGTGCTGCGCGTGGACGGCGGCCTGGGCGTCTGACTCACATCTGGTGCACGTTGGCGCGGCGGTCCTCCACGACGTACGTCGCCCGCGTGCTGATCGGGGCGTTCGGCGTCTCGACATACGGGAGCACACGGAAGTCGGAGCGCCACTGCTTCTGGTCGACCGTGACCCGGACGTACCCGCGCTGCGAGTTGAAGAACTTCAGGTGCGGGTTCGCGGCCAGGAACTGCTGCCCCTGGTCGGTCGTGTCGGCACCGTTGCCGCCGCTGGTGACCGACGTCCCGACGAACTCGGTGCCGACCGTGGCGGAGTCCGGGTTCGCGAAGTCGCGCTTCAGCTCGAGGGCGTAGTTCTGGTGCCGGTCGCCGGTGATGACGACCAGGTTCCGGACGCCGCTGTCCTGCGCGGCCGCGAGCACCTTGTTGCGCTCGGCAACATAACCGTCCCACGGGTCCAGCCAGACGTGCGTCTCCGGGCCGGGCGTCCAGTCGGTCTGACCCATCGGGGTCTGGTTGCCGATCACCTGCCAGCGGGCCTTCGACTGGCGGAACCCGTCCAGCAGCCAGGCGCGCTGCTTGCCGCCCAGCATGGTGTTGTCCGGGTTGAAGCGGTCGTCACAGGTGGACGAGTCGCCGTCGCCGCACGGCTGGTCGGTGCGGTACTGGCGGGTGTCCAGGATGGTGAAGTCCGCGAGCCGGCCGTACGGGAGCCGCCGGTGGTAACGGATCTCCGGCCCGTTCGGCATCTGCTCGTGCCGCACCGGCAGGTTCTCGTACATCGCCTGGAAGGCCTGTGCGCGACGCAGCCGGAACACAGCCGGGTCCTGGTCCGGCTCGGTGTCGATCTGGGAGATGTCGCCGGCCCAGTTGTTCTCCACCTCGTGGTCGTCGAAGGTGTGGATCCACGGGTGTGCCGCGTGCGCGGCCTGCAGCGGCGCCTCGGTCTTGTAGAGCGAGTACTGCAGGCGGTACCGCGCGAGGTCGAACGTCTCGGTGTGGAACCGCGGGTCGGTCGTGACGCCACGCTTGTTCGTCTTCACGCCCGACTCGTAGATGTAGTCGCCGAGGTGGACGACGAGATCGAGGTCCTCCTGAGCCATGTGCTCGTACGCCGTGAAGTACCCGTCCTGCCACGCGTTGCACGACGCGAACGCGAACCGCAGCTCGCGCGGCGACGTCAGCGGGTGCGGTGTGGTCCGGGTCCGGCCGGTCGGCGACACCTCACGCCCGGTGCGGAAGCGGTAGTAGTACACGTGGTCGGGCAGCAGGCCGCGAACCTCGGGGTGCACCGAATGCCCGAGCTCCGGGGTCGCGATGACGCTGCCCCGCCGTACGACGTGCCGGAACGCCTCGTCGTACGCGACCTCGTACTCGACGCGGACCGGGCGCGCGGGCATCCCGCCCTTCCCGTCGACGGCGTACGGGTCGGTGGCGAGGCGGGTCCAGAGCACGACCCCGTCGTACTGCGGATCACCCGAGGCGACGCCGAGCGTGAACGGGTTGCCGGTGCCGGCCGGAGCGGCGTACGTGGTCGAGGCGTCCCAGACCCCGGTGCCGAGCAGTACGGCGGCCGAGCCCGCACCCCCGTAGCCGAGGAAGCGGCGGCGTGACAAGGACATGGTTCCTCCAGATGAAGGGCGGTCAGGTGGGGGAAAGCGCTGTCAGTGTTCAGTCGTCGAGTGGCGAGAAAGTTAACGGACGACGCCGGTGAATTAACGAATGGCGATGTTACGAAGGGGGTCTTCGCTAGGGTGGTCCGAATTGCTCGCTACCGGGGAGTCACCTCATGGCCTACGAACCGTGCCGCTACGCCCAACGCTGGCCGGATCTGTTCGACCAGCTCGACGACGACCAGAAGCAGCGCGTCAGCGACGCGTTGGCGAACAACCCGGTGGAGAACTGGGAGCCGGAACGCGACGACGTCGTCGACCTCGTCGACCGCGAACTCGGCCGCATCGACACCGCGGAGTACATCCGCCGCACGATGTCGAAGGTCACCCGCGGCGTGTGACGTCTACCTGTCCCACGCCGGGGCTGGAGCCGTGAGCCGCAAGGCAGGATAGGGCGCATGCAGATCGACGAACGGATTCGCCGTGCCCGGCTGGAGGACATCCCGGCGCTCGTGGAGCTGGTGTACGCGCTGGCGGAGTACGAACGGGCTCCGGAGGAGTGCCACCTGACCGAGGACCAGCTGCGGACCGCCCTGTTCGGCGACAGCCCCGCTGCCTTCTGCCACGTCGCGGAGCACGAGGGCCAGGTGGTCGGCTGCGCCATCTGGTTCCTCAGCTTCTCCACCTGGCGCGGCGTCCACGGCATCTACCTCGAGGACCTCTTCGTCCGCCCCGAGATCCGCGGTACCGGCCTCGGCAAGGCCCTCCTCACCGCACTGGCCCAGGAGTGCGTCAGCAACAACTACGAACGCCTCGAGTGGTCCGTCCTGAACTGGAACACCCCCGCCATCGACTTCTACAAGTCCCTCGGCGCCAAACCCCAGGACGAATGGACCGTCTACCGCCTCACCGACGAAGCCCTGACGAAGCTGGGTTCGTAAGGCGATCGGCAGCTCGACAGGAGGTGTCAGGTGCTGAGGTAGTGCACCTGAGCGTGATTGCTCTCCTGCGTACAGCGTCTCGCTGGTGCACTACCTGTCGAGATACCGACGGTTCGCGAAGAACTCCCGACGCAGCTCGTCGAGTAACCGCTGCTTGTCCGCGAACGGTCCGGTGGCCAGCCAGATCGTCTCGACCGCGGACTTGAACGGGTCCTCGGAGAAGGTGGAGGTGACCACCGTCGAGGTGTTCTCGAAGGAGTCGCGGTCGCCGAACCACCCGTGCATCCGGGCGACGAACTGGGAGGATGCACGGATCTCGGCCCCGGGTTCGACCGGCGGTTGCGGTCCGTTGAGTGTGTCGAGCCAGTCGGCGCCGCTGTCCATCCGGTCCAGGACGCCCGCGATCCGTTCCTCGGCGGCGTACCCGGCCTCCTCGCACGCGCGGCGCGCCGCCCAGCGCGCCATGTCGCGGAGGGTCGTCGGCTCGGTCTGCTCCAGGGCATCCACGAATGCTCGGTCCAGAGCCGACAGATCCAGGCCGTGCCTGGTGTTCTCGATCCGCTGGGTCGGCAGTGCACCGCCGTACGCCGCCGCCAGCTCGACGAGCCGCTGCTGTTCGGCCTCTCGAGCCTTCTGCTGTTTGCGTTCGGCGAGCTGCGCCGGGGTGGGCTGTTCCCGAGCGAAGCCGTGCCAGTACGCCGCCTGCCGGCTGGTCTGCTTCACCACTCGATCGGGTGCCGGCTGCGCGGGCCAGAACTGCAGCAGGTAGCGGTCGACCAACGGCTCGTCGTCCATCGGCGGTCCGGCCTGGTGGCCCGCATCCATGCCCCAGCCGGAGTACCGGACCCGGTAATCCACGAGGTCGAGTGGAAGCATCCACCAGTCGTTCGAGTCCAGCCCCGACAAGGTCGGTGGCTGAGCCGGTCGGTACGACGCCTCGACGATGTCCTCCCACGTGTCGTCGATCGCCGGTTCCTGATCGTGCAGCTCGGCGGTGAAGTCGACCTCGCCGGTGTGCAGCCCAGTCATCAGGGTCAGCCTGCCGGCGACCGCGGCACCACACAGTCCGTTCTGCTGTCCGCCGAAGCACTCGCCGAGATCGGCGAAATCTCCGCCGCTCTCAACGTAGATCTGTCCGTACGAGAGCCAGACCGGCCCGGTCATGAGTGTGCGCATTGAGACGTTCCCCCAGGTCGTTCGATTGCGTCCTTTCAATCACATTCAGCTGGACAGCACCAGGCCTGTGTTCCTACGGCCGGCGGTGTTTGGCGGCGTACATTGCTTGGTCGGCCTGGTGGAGGAGGGCGTCGAGGTCGCGGGTGGTGGGGGTGATGGCGACGGTGCCGACGCTGGTGGTGACCTTGACCGCGATGTTCGGGAGCGGGCGGCTGACGGCGGACTCGAGGCGGGTGATGAGGGCCGTGAGGTCGTCACCGGCGATGTCCTCCGCGAGAACGGCGAACTCGTCGCCGCCGAGGCGGGCCACGGTGTCCCCGTGCCGGACGGTCGCGCTGAGGCGGTTGGCGATCTCGCGGAGCGCGCGGTCGCCGGACTCGTGGCCGTAGCCGTCGTTGACGAGTTTGAAGTGGTTGAGGTCGCAGAACAGCAGCGCCCCGGGCCGACCGGTGACGCGAGTGCGCTCGAGCACCTTGGTAAAGCGGTGCTCGAGGAGCCGGCGGTTCGGGAGGCCGGTGAGCGGGTCGTGCGCGGCGTGGTGGCGGAGCTCGCGTTCGGCGTCCTTGCGGGCGGTGACGTCGTCGATCTGGACGAGCAGGATCCGCGGCTGTCCGCTGCCTTGCTCGACGAGGGCCGCCGTGCCGCCGAGCCAGATCTCGTTGCCGCTCGGCTGGGTGAAGATCCGCTCGAAGCGGTACGTGCCGCTGCTCGCGGCGAGGTCCTCGAGTTCGTGTCGGGTCTGGTCGGGCTCCTGGTCGCGGAGGAACGTCGCCATCCGCGCCCCGAGCAACTGTTCCGCGGCGTACCCGGTGATCCGGCAGAACGCGTCGTTGACCCGGAGGATCCGCCCCAGCTCGGGACCGTCGAAGGCGATCGTCGCCATCCCGTTCCCGGCGCCCTCGAAGACCAGCCGGAAGGTCGCCTCGCTGGCCTCCAGCCGGGTCTTCTCGGCGCGCAGCTGATCGGTCAGCCGGGCCCGGTCGATGGCCAGCCCGGCCTGGGTGGCGAAGATCTCCAGCAGCTCGCGGTGCACCGGACCCGGCCGCCGCTGGTCCTCCGGCAGGTCGACCGCCAGCATCCCGACCAGCTCACCGTCGGAGGAGTACAGCGGCGCGAACAGGGCGTCCAGCGGGTGCCAGGCGTCCGGGTCGTCGGACACCGGTACGTCGGGCACCCAGCCGGTCACCTCACCTTCCGGTAGCCGCTCGTGGGGCACGAACCGGAGCTTGCCCCACGCGTCCGCGATCGCGAACTCGGTATCGAAGATGTCCGGAGCGCTGATCCGGCCGAGCAACGCCGACCGGGCCTCCGGTGAGCCGGCCACCGCGATCACCTCGAACTTCCCGTCCGGGTGCCGCAGGTTCAGGACCGCGATCCCGAAGCCGAGGCCGTTCACGACCCCGTCGACGACCGCCTGGAGGGTCTCGGCCAGGCTCCGCCCGGCACCCATGCGGGTGCTCACCTCGTACAGGCGCCGGACGGCGGTCAGCCGGACCGTGGGATCGATCTGCACGGATCGAGCTTAGGCCGGTCTCACCGGGTGTGAGCCCCAGATCACAAAAAATGACCCGGTTAAGCGCGCGTTCTCACATCCTCGAGAGATTTCAGTACCGGAGTTCGGTCAGCCCGCGGTAGCTGCGTTCGGCCGACGTCCAGGCGTCGGTCGGCTTGTCGTGCTCGACCAGGTACTGCTCGACGCCACCCGACTCGGCGTGCGCGAACATCGCGCCGAAGTCGAGTTTCCCGGCGCCGACGTCCTCCCACGAGCCGTCCTCGGCCATGTCCTTGACGTGCAGCGCGGGGAACCGGCCCGGGTGGTCCTGGAACAGCTTCGCCGGGTCGTGCCCGCCGTCGACCGCCCAGTACAGGTCCAGCTCGAACCCGAGGAGTTCCGGATCCACCCCGAGCAGGATGTCGTACAGCACCTGTCCGTCGATCTCGTCGAAGTCGTGGCCGTGGTTGTGGAACAGCAGCTTCAGCCCGGCGTCCCGCGCGGCCTTGCCGGCCTCGGTGAACGCGGCCGCCGCGGTCTTGAAGCCCTCGACGGAGTGCAGATCACCCGGGATCGACGGTACGACGGCCCACTGCGCACCCAACGTCTTCACATCGGCGAGCGCACCCGCCCAGTCGTCACTCATCCGCGCGTACCCGACGTGCTCGAGCACGATCGCGAGCCCGGCGTCGTCGGCGAAGCCACGGATCTCCTCGGCACTGTGGTCGAACCGTCCGCTCACCCCCACCGTGCGGTAGCCGATGTCCGCGAGCCGCTTCAGCGTGCCCGGGTAGTCCTCGGCCAGTACGTCGCGCATCGTGTAGAGGTGCATCCCGATACCGTCGGCGGGAAGGGTTCGGTCTGTCATAGGTTCAGTCAGCTCCTTTAGATGACGTGTTCCTGGTACCTCGCCAGCGCCAGGTCGAAAACCTCCTGTCCCGGCGCGTCCCACAGCTTCTGGTTGAAGATCTCGACCTCGATCGGCCCGTCGTACCCGGCCGTGTCGCAGGCCTCGCGCAGCCGGCGCAGCTCGATCGCGCCGTCGCCCATCATGCCGCGCCCGAGCAGCGTGTCCTCCGGGAGCGGGACCACCCAGTCGCTCACCTGGTAGGACAGGATCCGCGCACCGGCGCGCTCGATCTGGCCGTACACGTCGGCGTCCCACCACAGGTGGTAGGCGTCGACGATCACGCCGACCTGCTCGACCGGGAACTGCTCGGCCAGGTCGAGTGCGCCGCCGAGCGACGACACCACGCATCGGTCCGAGCAGAACATCGGGTGCAACGGCTCGATCCCGAGTCGCACCCCCCGTTCGGCCGCGTACGGCGCCAGCTCGGCGAGCCCGTCCCGCACCATCGCGCGGGCGCCGTCGAGATCCCGCGAACCGGTCGGCAGGCCGCCGCTCACCAGTACGAGTACCGACGTACCGATGGTTGCGGCCTCGTCGATCGCGCGGCGGTTGTCCTCGATCTTCGCTGCTCGCTCGGCCGGGTCCGTCGCGGTGAAGAAGCCGCTGCGGCACAGCGACGACACCTTCAGGCCGGCGTCCGCGACCAGCCTGGCGGACCGCTCGACGCCGTACTCCTGGATCGGCTCCCGCCACAGGCCGATCCACTCCAGCTCGGCCTTCGCGCTGGCCGCGACGACATCCTCGAGCGGCCAGTACTTCGTGGTTGCCTGGTTCAAGCTGTACCGGTTCACGCTTCGATCCCACCCACGCTCAGGAGCTGCCGGAATCGCTCGACCGCCAGCTCGGGGTTCGTCAGTACGCCGGCCTTGTCGGCCAACCGGAACGTATCGGCCAGATGCGGCAGCGACCGTCCCGTCTGCAGCCCGCCGACCATCGTGAACCCGGGCTGGTGCCCGTTCAGCCAAGCCAGGAAGGCGATTCCGGTCTTGTAGTAGTAGGTCGGCGCCGAGAAGATCTGCCGCGCCAGCGGGACCGTCGGCGCGAACACCCGCTCGTAGGTGTCGAGATCGCCGTCGTCGAGCGCCTTCAGGGCCGCCGCCGCGGCCGGGGCGATCGCGGCGAAGATACCGAGCAGCGCGTCGCTGTGGGCGTCGCCGTCGCCCCGGATCAGTTCCGGGTAGTTGAAGTCGTCGCCGGTGTACAGCCGCACGCCCTCCGGCAGACGCTTGCGCAGCGCAACTTCCTTCGCCGCGTCGAGCAGCGAGATCTTGATCCCGTCGACCTTGTCGACGTTGTCGTTGATCAGACCAACGACCGTCTCCACGGCCGACTCGAACGATCCGCTGCCCCAGTAGCCTTCCAGAGCGGGGTCGAACATGGGGCCCAGCCAGTGCAGGACGACAGGCTTGGTGGACTGGGTGAGTAGACGGTCGTACACCTTGCGGTAGTCGTCAGGGGACTCGGCCGCCGCGCACAGCGCCCGACTCGCCATCAGAATCGGCTGCGCACCCGCGTCTTCCGCGACCGCCAGCTGCTCCTCGTACGCGGCAACAGCCGAGTCCAAGGTGTAGTTGCTGGTGGCAAGTTGATCGGTGCCGACTCCGACGGCGATCCGGCCGTCGGGTGCTTCAGCCGCCGAGCGCCTGATCAGTTCCTGCGTGGACTTCCAGTCCAGGCCCATCCCGCGCTGGGCCGTGTCCATCGCCTCCGCGACCGACAGCCCCAGCGACCACAGGTGCCGGCGGAACTCCAGCGTGTGCTCCCAGTCGATGACCGCGGGCGCGCCCGGCGAGTTGTCGCCGAGCGGATCCGCGACCACGTGCGCGGCCGCGAAGGCCAGCCGCGAGTTCGCCGGCGCATAGTTGCCCGACGCAACCGGCGTACCGGACAGCCGATAGTTCTCGAGCTGCCCGCCGCCGACCGGAAGTCTCAGGTCCATCAGTTGTCCTTCAGGCTCAGCTCGGGGACCTCGAGCTTGCGGCCCTCGTGCCAGGACTTCAGGCCGAGCTCGGCCAGCTGGACGCCCTTCGCCGCCTCGACGAAGTCCCAGGTGAACGGCGCGTCGTCGACGACGTGCCGCAGGAACATCTCCCACTGCACCTTGAACCCGTTGTCGAAGTCCTCGTTGTCCGGCACCGTCGCCCACTGGTCGCGGAACTTCTCGGTGACCGGCAGGTCCGGGTTCCACACCGGCTTCGGCGTCGCCGACCGGTGCTGCGCGTGGCAGTTCCGCAGGCCCGCGACCGCGGAGCCCTCGGTGCCGTCGACGTGGAACTCGACCAGCTCGTCGCGGAACACCCGCGTCGTCCACGACGAGTTCAGCTGCGCGACGATCCCGCCCTCCAGCTCGAACACGCCGTACGCCGCGTCGTCCGCGGTCGCGGTGTACTTGTCACCGTTCTCGTCGACCCGGGTCGGGATGTGCGTCGCGCCCTGGCAGTACACGGACTTGACCTCGCCGAACGTCTGGTCGAGCACGTACCGCCAGTGGCAGAACATGTCCAGGATGATGCCGCCGCCCTCTTCAGACTTGTAGTTCCACGACGGCCGCTGCGCCTCCTGCCAGTCGCCCTCGAAGACCCAGTAGCCGAACTCGCCGCGGACCGAGAGGATCCGGCCGAAGAACCCGCCGTCGATCAATCGTTTGAGCTTGCGCAGGCCAGGCAGCGAGAGCTTGTCCATCACGACGCCGTTCTTCACGCCGGAGCCGACGACCAGCTTGGCCAGGTCGACGGCGGCGTCCAGGTTCTCGGCGATCGGCTTCTCGCAGTAGATCGCCTTGCCGGCCTCGACCGCGGCGCGGACGCCCTTCTCCCGCAGCTGGGTGAGCTGCGAGTCGAAGTAGATCTCGACGTCGGGCTGGGCGAGCGCCTCGGCGAGGTCGGTGGTCCACCGCTCCAGGCCGTACCGCTCGGCGATCCGGCGCAGCTTGGCCTCGTTGCGGCCGACCAGGATCGGTTCCGGGATGATCATCGTGCCGTCAGCGGCGGGCAGTCCGCCCTGCTCCCGGATCGCCACGATGGAACGCTCGAGGTGCTGGCGCAGGCCCATCCGGCCGGTGACGCCGTTCATCACGATGCCGATGCGTCGCTCGTTCACAGTCTTGCCTCTCACGCTCGGGTCATGCTTGGGTGTCGTAGATGTCGAGGTGGCCGCACATGCCGTGGCGGCCGGCCTCGGTGGGTGTCGGAAGGTGGTGCAGCTCGGCGTCCTGCAGGTGCGGCGCGGTGCCGGCCTCCAGTGCGTCGAGGGCGGCGCCGGTCTGGTCCGCGAGTCGCCGGGCCCCTTGCTCCCAGCGTGCGCGCCAGTCGGCGAGTTGTGGCCGGACGATCCGGATCGCCGCTGCGAAGAAGTCATCCAGCGCCGACGGACCGTCGGCTTCGTACCGCTCCCGCAGTACGGCGTAGCCCTGCAGGGCAAGGTCGCGCCGGGCGATCGCGGACGCCGTCCGGTCCGGGCCTGTACCGGTGAGGGCGGTCGCCGTCAGGTACGTCGCTCGGTCGGCCAGGTGCTCCGGTGGCAGCGTCATCACCGCGTCGCCGGCCTCGGGGAGACCGGAGTTCGCCATCAGGGTGAGGATCTGCAGCTCGCCGTCGTTGACGAGCCGGTGGATCGTGCCGGGTTCGAACCAGACGACGGCGCCGGTCCGGAGCGCCGTCTCGGTGTAACCCTTCGTGGTCAGGGTCTGGACCGAGCCGGTCCCCGCGACCACGACGTACCCCTCGGAGCAGGCCAGGTGCACGTGGGGAGTACCGCCGGTGCGGCCGTCCGGAGCCTCGGCGTCGTACACCGTGAGCTTCGAGATGCCGATCCCGCCGGGCAGCGCCAGCGCGGCGCCGGACTCGAGCTCGCACATGTCGCCTCCCCTCGTTCGGGCTGGGAAAGGGCTTTCCAAGCCTGTGACGGGAAGCTTAGGTGCGGCATCACAACCAGTCAACCTGCAACGGAAAGCGATCTCCGCACGGTCTGGCCACCGTGGTACCGCGAGCGGGTGATGGCGCGCCGCGCCAAGCTCGCGCTGTTCTGGATCAAGCCGGCCGGACGCGCACCCCTGCGACGGCGGTCGCCCACTCGGCCCGGCGCCGAGCACGCTCGGTGTCGTCGAGGCTGGGATCGAAGCTGCGACTCGTCCGTTTCTGGGCCCAGCCGGTCGTTTCGCCAAGCGTCGTCCACGCCAGTTCGGCCGCGCCGAGCGCCGACACCTCGGCGACCTCAGCGGCCTGTACCGGCGCTCCGAGCAGATCCGCCTGCGTCTGCATCAGGAGCCCGGACACCGTCGCCCCGCCATCGGCGCGCAGACTGCCCAGTGATCCGGGGATCGTGTCGGCGATGTCGCAGATCTGATGCGCGACCGCGTCGACCGCAGCCCGTGCGATGTGCGCCCGGGTCGTCGAGCTGCTCATCCCGGTGAGCGCCGCCCGCGCCTCGCGATCCCAGTGCGGCGCGCCCAGCCCCGCGAACGCCGGCACGAGTACGACGCCGTCCGCCGACGGCACGCTCGCGGCCAGTTCGACCAAGGCGCCGACATCGGGCAGTCCGAGCATCGTCGCCGTCCACACCAGCGCCGCGCCCGACGAAACGATGTTCCCCTCGAGTGCGTAGACCGGCCGATCCGTCAACCAGGCAAGGGTGCAGCCGCTCGCGACGAACCCGTCCACCGGCGTCATCACCGACGACCCGGTCCCGTACGTCGCCTTCACCATCCCCGCCTGGGTACATCCTTGCCCGTACATCGCCGCATGCGAATCCGCGAGTACGGTGACGATCGGAAGCCCGTCGCGCAGCCCCGGAACGCCTTGTGTGACACCGAATCCGGCGTTGGAGGCACGCACGTCGGCCAAGGCGGACCGCGGTACGCCGAACGCGTCCAGCAGCTCGTCTGACCAGCCCAGCTCGACCGTGTCGTAGAGCAAGGTGCGAGAGGCGTTGCCCGCCTCGGTCAGGTGCTCACGGCAACCAGTCAGGCGATGGATCAGCCAGGCATCGACCGTCCCGACCAGTGCGTCGGAGGAGTGGTCCAGGAGCCAGCGCATCTTCGGCGCCGAGAACATCGCATCGACTCGCAGTCCGGTTCGGCGGCGTGCTAGGTCGTCGACACTCGGTGGGAGCTGGTCGCACCACTCGCTCGTCCGGACGTCCTGCCAGCCGAGCACCGGTCCGACCGGTTGACCGCTGCGGTCCCACCCGACGACGGACTCACGTTGCGTGGACAGCGCAATGCCCACGACATCGATGTCAGGGGCGCGGCAGGCCGAGATGGCCCGCAACACGCTCTGCCACAGATCTTCGGCGTCCTGTTCGACCCAGCCGGGCCGCGGTGTGGACAACCCGACCGGCGCCGAGCCGGTCGCCAGCACGCTCCCGTCGGCGCCCACCAGCACCGCCTTGGAGTTCGTCGTGCCTTGGTCGATCGCCAGTACCGCCTGGACCATTCGCCCTCCAAGTTTCAACCGAACTCTTGACGGGACTGTAGCGCCGTGGCGACACTCAGGGCGACAGGCTATGCACTACTGAATATCTATTCGTCCGAAGGACCGGAGGAGAGCCGCGTGAAGCCGAGCAGACGCCGGGTGATCATCAACACCGATGCCAAGAACGAGGCGGACGATCAGTTCGCGATCGTCCACGGGCTGTTGTCGCCGACCTTCGACGTCCGCGGCCTGATCCCCGCGCACTTCGGCACCCACCGGTCGAACCGGAGTATGGAGGAATCCCGCGAGGAGATCGATCTGCTCCTGGACCTGCTCGACCTGACCGGGAAGGTCACCGTCGCGAACGGCGCCGCCACCGGCATCCCGGACGAACAGACCCCGCTGGACTCACCCGGCGCGCGGCTGATCATCGACGAGTCGAAGCTGGCCGGCGATAACGACCCGCTGTTCGTGTCGTTCCTCGGCCCGCTCACCGACATGGCGTCGGCGCTCCTGCTGGACCCCGAGCTGGCGCACCGGAACGTGATTGTGGTCTGGATCGGCGGTCGCGGCTACAACGGCTACGCGGCCGACCACCGGATGGAGTTCAACCTGTCCAACGACGTCCACGCCGCCAATGTCGTGTTCGGCTCCGGGATCACCGTCTGGCAGGTCCCCAGTGACGTCTACACCAAGGTTTCGGTCAGTTACGCCGAGCTCGAGGAGAAGATCGGCGACGCCGGTCCGCTCGGCAAGTACCTGATCGAGCAGTTGATCGAGTGGAACGCGACGTACCACGGCGAGCCCATCGAGTCCCGCTCCCTCGGGGACTCGCCGGCCATCTCCTTGATGCTCTACCCGCACAGCGGCAACTTCCGGACCCGTCCGGCGCCGCGTTTCGGTGTCGACGGGTGGTACCTGCCCGGCACCGACAACCCCATCCAGGTCTGCGAGCAGGTCGACGTGCGCTTCCTGCTGGAGGACATGTTCGCCAAGATCCGCCGCTTCGCCCGCCAAAGGAGCAACACATGAGTTCGTTCAGCCGCCGGGGATTCCTCGGCCTCACGTCCGCCGCCGCGCTCGGCGCCGGTCTGTCCGCCTGCACCGGCGGTGGTACTTCGACCGGCGGGGGAGCCACTCAGGCGGCATCGAACAATCTGCGCCTGTTCACCTACGAGGACGACTCGACGATCGGCCTGCTGAAGGCGCAGGTGAAGAAGTTCGACGAGGCCAACGGTACGACGACCACGGTCGACAGCCTGCCCGGTTCGGGGGCCGCCGTGTACCCGGACAAGCTGCGCACCGAGCTGCTCGGTGGCAAGGGCCCGGACGTCTGGCGGATCTGGGGCGGGCAGATCGGCAGCCCGTTCGCGAAGGCGAAGCAGGCGCTCGACCTCTCGCCGTACTACTCCAAGTACGGCTGGGAGTCGAAGCTCAACACCACGGCGATCGCCGGGATGACGTTCGACGACGTGAAGTCCGGCGTACCGTTCGTGCAGCTCGGGTTGGGGGCCTGGTACAACAAGTCGCTGTTCGCCAAGGCGGGGGTCAGCGCGCCGCCCACGACGTACGCCGAGCTCGAGGCCGTGAACGACAAACTGGTGGCTGTCGGTGTCACGCCGTGTGGACTCGGAGGCAAGTACGGCTGGGACATCATGCGGCTGTTCGAGTACCTGCTCGAGCACACCGCCGGGCCGGACCTGCACGACAAGCTGCTGACCGGTGACGAGAGCTGGGACCGGCCCGAGGTGGTCGAGGCGTTCACGCTGTTCAAGAAATGGCAGGACAAGAAGTGGCTGCCGCAGGGTGCTCTCGGTCTGGACCCGTCCGACGTCGAGCCGTGGTACGTGCAGGGCAAGACGGCGTACACGATCGCCGGGCAGTGGACCGAGGCCGGCGCGATCCTGTCGGCGAAGAAGAGCCCGTCCGGCTTCGGGAACTTCGAGCTGCCGACCGACAAGTCCCCCGCGCGGCACTCGGGCTTCGTCGAGGGGTACATGATCAACGCCAAGACCGGGAACGCCGACAAGGCGGCCGCGCTGATCGACTTCATCGTCCAGCCCGCGAGTCAGAAGGCGATGAACATCACCGCCTCGACCGTGAAGGGCGCCGAGCCGGACCCGAAGGCGCTGCCGCTGTCGGCGGAGTGGTCGCAGAAGTACGGCAGCAACCCGTTCTACACGATCCAGGACCAGGCGTTCCCGAAGAAGCAGGCCGACCAGTACTTCAGCGTGCAGAGCGACCTGCTGCAGAGCAAGGTCGCCCCAGACGCGGCGGCGAAGAAGATGCAGGAGATCGTCTCCGCCTGGGCGAAGAGCTGAGCGCATGGCCACGACAGTCGCAGTAGCCAAGCCGAAACGTGGAGGCCGTTGGTCCCCCTGGTTGTTCGCCATCCCCGCACTGGCGGTGTACGTCGCGTTCCTGGTGTACCCGGCGTTGTCGTCACTGTGGTTCAGCCTGACCAACTGGGACGGCCTGAGCGCGACGTACAAGTTCGTCGGGCTGGACAACTACTTCAAGCTGCCCAGTGACCCGGTCGTGGTGACCGCGGTCCGGAACAACCTGATCTGGACCGTGGTGACGATCGCCGTCCCGACCGTGATCGGTCTGCTGCTGGCGATCGCGCTGAACGGCAAGGTGCACGGCAAACCGATCCTCCGGCTGGTCTTCTACACGCCCGCGGTGCTGCCGCTGGTGTCCATCGCGAGTATCTGGGGCTGGCTCTACAACCCGCAGTACGGCGCGATCAACTCGTTCCTGCGGATGATCGGGCTCGACGGGCTGGCGCAGGCGTGGCTCGGGCAGGACTCGACCGCGTTGTGGGCCGTGATGGTGCCGGCGATCTGGTTGCGGACCGGCTTCCCGATGCTGCTGTACCTGGCCGCGCTGCAGGGCATCCCTCGGGAGCTCTACGAAGCCGCGACGGTCGACGGCGCGACCAAGTGGCAGCAGTTCTGGCACGTGACGATGCCGAGCCTGCGGCCCGCGCACTACATCGTGCTCGCGCTGTCCCTGATCGACTCGTTCAAGGTCTTCGACATGATCTACGCGATGACGTACGGCGGCCCCGGTACGTCGACGCAGGTGATGGGGACATGGATGTACTTCAACGTCTTCCAGTACTACCAGGCCGGCTACGGCACCGCGATCGCCGTCGTGATCACGCTGGTGGCCATCGCCGTCGGCATCCCGTACGTCCGCTCCCAGACGAGGGAGGCGTCATGACCCTCACAGCCCAAGCCCCGGTCGAGCTGCCTGTGGAAACCATCAACTCCACCAGTTCTGGGCCCAAAGGACGTCGAGGCCTGGTAACAACACTCGTTCTGGCCGTCATAGCCCTCTTCTGGATCTCACCTCTTGCCCTCCTGGTGATCACTGCCGTCCGTCCGCTCGCCGACTTCATCGGGAACGGCCCGTTGTCCTGGCCCGCTCAGCTGACCTGGTCGAACTTCAAGGACGCGTGGGACATCGGCAACTTCGCCACGACGTACAAGAACAGTGCCGTGCTGGCGATCATCAAGGTGCCGCTCGGCGTCCTGGTCTCGGCGATGCTCGGGTTCGCGCTGGCCAAGCTGCGGATGAAGTTCCGCCGGACGGTGATGTTCTCGGTGTTCCTCGGGCTGACGATCCCGATCTACATCACGATCGTCCCGGTCTTCATCATGATGCGCTCGGCCGGTGCGACCGACAGCATCTTCGGGTTGATCGGGCCGTACCTGGCGTTCGGCATCCCGTTCGAGGTGCTGGTGCTGCAGTCGTTCTTCCGGCAGATCCCGGACGAGATCATCGAGGCGGCCAAGGTGGACGGCGCCGGCGACTGGCGGGTGTTCTTCATGATCATCCTGCCGCTGTCCGTGCCCGCCCTGGTCACGGTGGCGATCCTGGACGCGGTCGCGACCTGGAACGAGTTCCTGTTCGCGCTGATCCTGCTGAACTCCGACGCGCACAAGACGATCCCGGTGGGACTGCTGAACTTCCAGGGCCAGTTCGCGAACAACAACACCGGCCTCGCGGCGGGCATCCTGATCGCGGTGGTGCCGATCCTCATTGCCTACACCCTGCTTCAGCGCTGGATTGTCGGTGGCCTGACCGCCGGCTCTCTCAAGGGCTGACCTCACCGCCCCACACCAAGGAGATAGGAAACCATGACTGACCTACCGGTCTTCGGCGCAGGCATCTGGCACTTCGCCACCTACAAGGACCGCTATGCGACCGACGGGTACGGCGAACCCGTCGGCCTGCTCGAGCAGATCGACCGCGCCGGTGCGGTCGGCGACCTCTCGGTGGTCGACCTGAACTGGCCGTTCGCCGGGTACGACGGGACGCTCGACGAGGTGAAGGCCGCGCTGCAGCGGAACAACCTCAAGGCGATCGCGATCACGCCGGAGATCTACACCCGCGACTTCGTCAAGGGGTCGCTCACCAACCCGAACCCGGCGAAACGCAAGCAGGCCCTCGAACTGTTGCACCAGGCAACCGAGCTCGCCAAGGACCTGGGCTGTTCGTACGTGAAGCTGTGGCCGGGGCAGGACGGCTGGGACTACCCGTTCCAGGTGAACTACCACGACATCTGGAACCTGGCGCTGGACGGGTTGAAGGAGCTGGTGTCCGCGCACCCGGACATCAACTTCGTGATCGAGTACAAGCCGCGCGAGCCGCGGGTGAAGATCATCTTCCCGAACGTCGCCCGGACGCTGCTCGGGATCGAGAAGATCGGGCTGCCGAACCTGGGCATCCTGCTCGACTTCGGCCACTCGCTGTACGGCCAGGAGACGCCGGCCGACGCGGCGCAGCTGGCGATCGACTACGGCCGGCTGTTCGCGATCGACGTGAACGACAACCTGCGTGGCTGGGATGACGACATGGTGGTCGGCTCGGTGCACCTGGTGGAGACGTTCGAGTTCTTCCACACACTGCGGAAGAACAACTGGGAGGGCGTCTGGCAGCTCGACCAGTTCCCGTTCCGCGAGGACAGCGTGCAGGCCGCGAAGCAGGCGATCACCTTCCTGAAGGCGGTCTACCACGCGCTCGACGTACTGGACGAAGAGGCCCTGGCCGCGGCACAGGCGTCGCACGACGCGCTGGCCGCCCAGAAGCTGGTCCAGAAAGTCCTGCTGAGCTCGATGGCAGAGATCGCATGACGCTGACCATTGATCATGCGACGATGCCGGTGCTCGGCCGGCTGCCCGTGCATGCGGGACGATCCGAGCAGATCGCGCACATCGCCGAGGCCGCCAAGCAGATCCGGATCCAGGACCTCAAGCTGGTGCACCACGCCGGCGCCGGGCACATCGGTGGCGACTTCTCCGCGATCGACATCCTGGCGACCTTGTACGGCGCGGTGCTCGACATCACGCCGGAGACGGTGAACGACCCCGAGCGGGACCGGTTCATCCTGAGTAAGGGGCACGTCGCCGGAGCGCTGTACACGACGCTGGCCGCGTTCGGGTTCCTGCCGGTCGAGGAGCTCGCCACGTTCCTCAAACCGCTGTCCGCGCTGAACGGGCACCCGAACCGGAACAAGGTGGCCGGCGTCGAGGCCAACACCGGCCCGCTCGGTCACGGGCTGCCGGTCGCGGTCGGGCACGCCCTGTCGGCCAAGCTCGACGTCTCGCTGCGCCGCACGTACGTGCTGGTCGGGGACGGCGAGCTGCAGGAGGGGTCGAACTGGGAGGCGATGATGGCTGCCTCGCAGTACCAGCTGGACCGGCTGACCGTAATCGTCGACCGGAACCGGCTGCAGCAGGGTGCGACCACCAAGGAGACCAACGATCTCGACCCGCTGCCGGAGAAGGCGGCGGCGTTCGGGTTCGCGGTGGTCGAGGTGAACGGTCACGACCACGGCGAGCTGCTCGACGTGCTGTCCGCCGTACCGTTCCGGCCCGGGAAGCCGACGTTCGTGATCGCGCACACGCACAAGGGCCACCCGATCTCGTTCATGAGCAACAACGTCGCGTGGCACCACCGGGTGCCGGACGCGTCCGAGTACCAGCAGGCCCTGAAGGAGTTGGCATGACAGTGGTGGAGACCCGCTCGATCGCGGACCAGCCGCGGTACGACTGCCGGGACGCGTACGTCGAGACGCTCGCGCAGCTCGCCGAGGCCGATCACCGGATCGTTGGTGTCGTCAACGACTCGGTCGGGTCGAGCAAGCTGAACAGCTTCCGCAAGGCGTTCCCGGACCGGCTGATCAACGTCGGGATCGCCGAGCAGGACATGGTCGGCGTCGCGTCCGGGCTGGCGAACGGCGGCCGGATCCCGTTCGTGTCTGCGGCGTCCTGCTTCCTCACCGGGCGCGCGCTCGAGCAGATCAAGGCCGACGTCGCGTACTCGAACACCAACGTGAAGCTCTGCGGCATGAGCCCCGGTGTCGCGTACGGCGAACTCGGGCCGACGCACCACTCGATCGAGGACGTCGCCTGGCTGCGGGCGATCGCGGGGATCCGGATCATCGTGCCGGCCGACCCGATCGAGACCGCGGCGGCGCTGCGCTGGGCGGCCGCGACGGAGGGGCCGGTGTTCATCCGGGTCAGCCGGATGAGCGTGCCGAAGGTGTATCCGGAGGACTACGAGTTCCAGCTGGGCAAGGCGGTCACGGTCCGCGAGGGCAACGACGTGACCGTGATCAGCAACGGGACCGTGCTGTGGCGCGCGCTCGCCGCCGCCGAACGGCTCGCCGAGGAAGGGATCTCGGCGCGCGTGCTGTCGATGCCGACGGTGCAGCCGCTCGACACCGACGCCGTGGTCGCGGCCGCGCGGGAGACGGCCGGCATCGTGACCGCGGAGGAGGCCGTGCGGGGCGGTGGTCTCGGCGGGGCGGTCGCCGAGACCGTCGTACAGCAGCATCCGGCGCGGGTGTCGATCCTCGGGTTCGGCGAGTTCGCGCCCACGGGGTCGGCCGGCTACCTGCTGGACCGCTACGGCCTGTCCCCCGAGGGCATCGCCGACGCGGCCCGCAAGCTGGTCACGTCAGGTAGCTGACGAGATCCGCGATCGAGATCATCGCGAAGCCATGAGCGTCGGCGAACGCGCGCAGGTCGCTTCCGGTCATCAGCGTGCCGTCGTCGTTCATGAGCTCGCCGATCACGCCGACCGGCGGCAATCCGGCCAGCCGGACGAGTTCGACAGTGGCCTCGGTGTGACCGGGCCGCTGCCGGACTCCGCCGTCGACGGCGCGCAGCGGCAGGATGTGACCGGGCCGGATCAGGTCCGTGGGGCGGGCCGAAGGATCGGCCAGCACCCGGACGGTCCGCGCCCGGTCCGCTGCGGAGATCCCGGTCCCGACGCCGGTCGCCGCGTCCACCGACACGGTGTACGCCGTCCGCAGGCTGTCCTGGTTGTCGGGGACCATCAGCGGCAGCCGCAGCTGGTCCAGGACCTCCGGTGCGGCGGGCGCGCAGACGTAGCCGCTGGTGTGGCGGACGAGCAGCGCCATCAGTTCCGGTGTGGCGAGGCTCGCGGCGAAGGTCAGGTCGCCTTCGTTCTCCCGGTCCTCGTCGTCGACGACCACGACCGGGCGTCCGGCGGCGAGCTCGGCGACGGCGTGTTCGATGGTGTCCAGGCTGGTGATGGTGTTCACGATCGTTGTCCTCTCGGCTGTGAAATCACCAGCACTCCGGGGCAACGACAAGCCTCACGTCCCCCGTCAGGGAACGTGCGGCTGCCACGTGCGTCTTCCCATCCGGACTTTCACCGTCGGTCCCGGAGTTCCACCAGGTCAACCGCTTCTTCTTGCGAAGTCACGGGTCGCGGACTGTCACCGCCGGCTCGGAATTTCACCGACCCCAGAGCACGTGTGTTCTTCTCGTCCTCAGCTTAACGGCAACCAGCACCCCGGGAGTGTCATGTCCATCTCATCCGTCTGGCGGGAGATCGAGCTGCCCGCCACCACCGAGTGGGCCGAGTTCGCGCACGAGACCGGCGTCGTCCTGCGGCGGCCGACCTTCCTCGACGGCGACGCGGGCCGGAAGGTCCGCTTCGCCCCGCCGCTTCCTGGTCTGTGGACGTGGTCGGGCGGTGAGTTCGAGGTTTCGGTCGCCGAGGACGAAAGCAACCCGTTCTACGCGCACGGGTTCTGGAAGATGTCGCCGGGCTGCCGCAGCCTCGTGCACGCGGACGGCACGCCCGCGGTGCTGGTGGCCGACACCGCCTGGGCGCTGCCCTGGCGTGCCACCCCCGACCAAGTGCGTGAGTACGCCGCCGACAGACAGGCGAAGGGGTTCAACGCCGTCCTGCTGATGTCGGTCCAGCCGGACATGCGCGCCGTCGGCCCCCGCGACCGGACGCAGGACGAAGGCTTCGGCGTGGGCTTCGAGGACCTCGCCGACGGGCACCTGCTGCAGCCGAACACCGAGTACTTCCAGTACCTCGACGTACTGCTCCGGATCCTCGTCGACCACGGCATCGTCCCGGTCCTCCAGCCGGTCTTCCACGGCTTCGGCTGGAAGGGCCTCGACGTCGCCGGCACGGTAGTCCCACCCGAGGAGTACGCCGCCTACTGCCGCTATCTCGTCGCGCGGTACGGCGCTCAGCCGGCGATCTACCTGGTCGGAGCGGATGGCGCGGGCACCGAGCCGCAGATCGCAGCGGGCGGCGCAGAGGTCCAGGCCGTGGACTGCTACGAGCAACCGACAGGCATCCACTACCGGCCGCACATCCGGCCGGCGGCGCATCAGGACGCCGACTGGCTGGACTTCCAGTGGTGCCAGACCGGACACACCGGCGAGCACGTGCCCGAGCGGGTCGCGGACATGTGGCGCAACCAGCCCGTGAAGGCAGTCGCGAACGGCGAACCGACGTACGAGCACACCGGCCGGACCGGGGTCGCGGAGGGCTGGTGGCAGGGGCACGAGGCGTGGAGCAACCTGTGCGCGGGCGGCACGATGGGCGTCGTCTACGGGGCGGGCAGCCTGTGGCAGTGGCGCCTGCACCCCGAGGAGCCGGGCCACTCGGAGTTCTTCCTCGCCCCGGGCGCGGGCTGGCGCGAGGCGGTCGGCTTCGAGGGATCGGCGTACGTCGGACTGCTCGGGAAGATCCTCGCCGGCCTGCCGACGACGGACATGGTCCCGGACTGGACCCGGGTGATCTCCGGCCGGGCGCTGCGCGGAGCGAACGGGATGCTGATCGTGTACCGCGACACCGGCGGGCCCGTGATGGTGTTCGACGACAGCGTCCCGCTGGGCTACACGATCGTCGACCCACGGGACGGTTCGGTGGTCGCGAGCGGCGTACGGGACACGCCGGGAAGTCCGCTGCCTGACGCGGGTGGCGCGCCGCGGGTCTACATCTGCCTATAGTCCAGTCTGATCGTTCTCGTGAAGGGGGAGCCGGTGAACAGCAACCGCGCGGTGCGCCAGCCCGGGCTGGACGAGCTGCGGCTGCTCGCGAAGGTGGCCCGGATGTACCACGAGAAGGGCATCCGGCAGCCGCAGATCGCCGCCGAGCTGAACCTGTCCCAGGCGCGGGTGTCCCGGATGCTCAAGCAGGCCGTCGAGGTCGGCATCGTGCACACCGTGGTGACCATGCCGAGCGGCGTGCACAGCGACCTCGAGGACGAACTGCAGGGCAAGTACGGGCTGCGCGACGCAGTGGTCGTCGACACCGCCGGGATCGGCGACGAGGTGCTGCCCGCGCTCGGTTCGGGCGCGGCGGCGTACCTGGACATGACGCTCACCGGCGGGCACGTAGTCGGGATCTCGTCCTGGAGCGAAACGCTGATCAGCGCCGTCGACCGGATGCCGCGCAAGAGCGTGCCGGTGGTCGACAAGGTGGTCCAGATCGTCGGCGGTCTGGGCGACGCCGCGGTGCAGATGCAGGCCACCCGGCTGACCGCGCGGTTCGCCGAGCTGACCGGCGGGATGCCGGTCTACCTGCCCGCGCCCGGCCTGGTCGGGACGCCGGGCGTCCGGCGGGCGATGATGAACGATGTGTCCGTTCGGGACGTTCTGGGCACCTGGGGACAACTCACCGACGCCCTGGTCGGGATCGGCAGCCTGGAGCCTTCACCGCTGCTGCAGCGCAGTGGCAACGCGGTCGCGGAGGCGGACCAGGACGAACTGCGCCGACTCGGTGCCGTCGGGGACGTGTGTTTCCGGTTCTTCGACGAAGAGGGAAAGCTAGTGCGCTCGACGTTCGACCAGCGGGTCATCGGGGTGACCGCGAAGGAGTTGCTGGCGGTACCGCGGCGGATCGGGGTGGCGGGTGGCGACCGCAAGCACTCGGCGATCCGCGCTGCCCTGCTCGGTGGCTGGGTGAACATCCTGATCACCGACCTGGCCATGGCACACCGGTTGCTCGAAGAGTAGATGGAACCTGAAGAGCAGCGGGAGGTCTACGCCACCATCGACCTGGCCTTGCGGGTCGGTGAGGTGCTGCTGTCGAGCGGCGCCGGTACGGCGGACGCGACCGCGACGATCCTCGGTGTCACCGCGGCCGGCGGACTGCGCGGCTGCGAGGTCGACATCACGTTCACCTCGATGGCCGTCTCGTACCAGGAGGCGCCCGACGTCGCCCCCGAGACACACATCCGCCTGGTCCGGTACCGCTCGCAGGACTTCTCCCGGCTGACCGACGTCGACCGGCTGGTACGCCGGTTCGCCCGCGGTGACGTGACGCGCGAGGAGGCTTCCCGCGAGCTGGCCCGGCTGACGTCCGCGGGTCCGCCGTACCCGCGGTGGAGTGCGGTGCTCGCGTGGGGCGTGATGGCCGGTGGCGCGACGCTGCTGCTCGGTGGCGGCTGGCTGATCACGGCGGTGGCGATCCTCACCGCGGTCGTGATCGACCTGAACAACCGCTGGTTCAACCGGCAGCGACTGCCCGCGTTCTACCAGCAGGTCGCGGGCGCCTTCGTGGCGACCGCCGTCGCGCTCGTCCTGTACGCCGTGCACGCGCCGGTGAAACCGTCCCTCGTCGTTGCCGCCGGCATCATCATGTTGCTGGCCGGGATCGCCCTCACCGGTGCCGTCCAGGACGCCATCACCGGGTACTACGTGACCGCCGCGGCCCGAAGTCTCGAGGCCATGCTGCTCACCGGCGGCATCATCGCCGGTGTCTCGCTGGGCCTCGCGCTCGGGCTGAAGTTCGGTATGAACGTCGGAATCGAGCCCCAGACGATCCAGCTGGCGAACCTGCCGATCATGGTGATCTCCGGCTCGGTGATGGCCGTCGCGTTCGCCTACGCGTCGTACGCACCGCTGCGCGCTTTGTTGCCGGTCGCCCTGATGGGTGCACTGGCTTCGCTGGTCTTCACGTTGATGACCAGGGCCTCGTTCGGTCCGGCCTGGTCCACTGCCGCCGCTGCCTTCGTCGTAGGGTTAGGCGGCTACTCCAGCGGCCGGCGGACCGGCGTACCGCCTCTGGTCGTGGTTGTCGCGGGCTCGATCCCGCTGCTGCCGGGGCTGACGATCTACAAGGGCCTCTACGAGCTGATGGCCGTCGGCCAGTTGATCGGCATCGTCAGCCTCACGACCGCGGTCGCGATCGGCGTCGCCCTCGCCTCGGGCCTGATCCTCGGCGAGTACGTTGCCCAGCCCATCCGCCGCGAGGCGCGTCGTCTCGAGGACCGCCTGGCCGGTCCCCGCCTCGTCGGCCCTCGCCGCCCGGTACGGCGCCGTACTGCACGAACCACCCGCCGCCGGCGCCGCGCGAGCTAACGCCGCTCGACCCGCCAGATCTGCGGCTGGAGGTCGTTGCAGGTCCAGACCTGGACGTTGGCGCCCGGGGCGGTCGAGCCGCCGGCGACGTCCAGGCAGAGGTTGCTGTTCTGGCCGACGAACTTGAAGTACCCGCGGCCGACGTTCACCGCCTTCCAGCGCTGCCAGCCGCCGTCCTGGCAGGTCCATTGCTGAACGTTCGCACCGGGGGTGGACGAGTTGCTCGCGACTTCCATGCAGAGCTGGCTGTTCTGACCACGGAACCGGAAGAATCCGTTGCCCTCGGACGTCAGCTGGAAGTTCTGCGGACCGAGGTTGTTGCAGGTCCACTGCTGGATGTTCCCGCCCGGCTCCCGGGAGTCCGCGGAGACGTCGAGGCAGTTCGCGCTCTGCGCACTGACCAGCCGGTACGTCGCATCGGTCAGACCGCCCGCGTCCTGGGTGCCGATCGTGGACCCGGTGGCGAAGTACGTCTTGCAGACCGTGCCGTCGTAGTCGGAGGCGAGTTCCAGGACGCTGGTGCCATCGGGTGAGACGAGCATCGGCGAACTGTAGTTCGGGCAGTAGTTGTTGTAGGGGTTGGTGACCGCGACCGGCGCGGGCAGCTCGTACCAGTTGCCGTTGCCGCCCTCGGTGTTGGTGAGGATGGTGCGGCCGTTGTCGGCGGCGACGGATCCGTCGGCGTTCTGCAGGATCTGGCCGATCAGCAGCAGCTTGCCGTTCGGCGCCAGGGCGATCGTCGGGGCATGGGTGAAGTACTTGCCGTCGACCGTCTGCGCGCGGAAGCCGAGATCGGACGGCGAACCCCAGTTCCAGCCGTCGGTCGATTGGCGGGTGTGCGCCGCGCAGTCGTACTGCCCACCGAGACCGCAGATCTCGTACGACATCACGTACGTCCCGCTCGGCAATCGCCGTACGACGGGCATGCCGGGACGGTGCCCGAACGTCGGACTGGACACGGTGGGCGACGGGTCGGTCCAGGTGACACCGTCGGTACTGCGCACTTCCATCAGCTTCTGGCTGTGGGCCGAGTCGGTCTCGTCGGAGTAGTGGCAGACGAGATGGCCGTCGGCCGACACGGAGAACTCAGGCTCCCAGAGTCCCTTGGTGGTGGTTGTGGTCGCGCAGCTGGAGAGGTAGCTCCAGGTGCGGCCGACGTCGTTGCTCTTCCAGATCCGGAGCGACATCGGGCGCGCGTCGGCGCCGACCGATGCGGCCCACAGGAGCGTGCCGGCCGGTAGGGCGCCGACTGTTTGAGGGAGTTCGAAGAGGGTCGCGCAGCACAGGCCCTTGCCCGCTGAGGCTTGTGGGTCGGCGACAGTTCCGATCTGGGTGAAGCTGGTGCCGTTGGTGGTGCTCTCGTAGATCGCGCCGAGACCGTTGTTGCCGCTGAACGTCACGACGCTCGCGAGTACCCGCCCGTTCGCCGTACCGCTGTGCTCGAGGCGGATCGCGCGCGGGTAGAGGCCGGTCTCGTCGCGGAGCAGTTGGCCGGTGGCCGCTTGGGCTGTGGTTGGAGCTGTCAGGGCGCTGACGATGATCAGCAGGGCCAGCAGTAGTCGCTTCATCGGACCTCCTCCAGCACCACGTCATCGAGTTGCAGCCAGACATCCTGACCGTGCCCGAAGAAGCCTGCGTACACCTGGACCAGCGATTCCTTGCCGGAGTCGAAGTCGACGCTGACCTTCGTGTACTGCGGATGGGCGCCGCCGGTCTGCTGCGCAATCGTTTGTCCACGCAGTGTTCGGACCCCGAGCATCGTCTCGGAGTCGTTGTCAGTGGTCCGGATCCAGGCGGACAGCCGATAACGGTGATTGGGGCGCACTGCCACGGTCTGCTGGAGCTGGTGGGTGCCGATCGAGTCCCGGACGAATGCGTTGTTCGTTCCGCTGTGGCCGAGGTTCGTGCGGTCGATGCCGCCGGTGCCACTCAGTTGCCAGGGCGCGGACGGCGTACCGCTGGTCTGGGCCTCGAAGCCGGGATCGGTGATCAGGTTGGCCGGCTGGGCGTCGTCGGTGAGCTTGGTGTGCATCAGGAACACGTTGTACGGATCCCACTGCGCCATCGTGAAGTAGAGGTCCGATCCCGACGACCACGGGTGCATGAAGGATCCGTAGAGGCCCGGATAATCGGTGCCCTTGACAACGATCTGCTCGCCGCTCCAGGGGCCGGTCAGGTCCTCGGCCGAGCGCAGGACGAGCGCGGCGCGGTGCTCGTCGAGGTACATCATCAGCCACTTGCCGGTGTAGGCGTTCCACTGCACCGAGACCTCGCCGACCGGGCCGACCGCGATCGGTACCGCGGCCGCCTCCTGCGGCGACCAGGTGCGACCGTCCCAGTACCGCCAGGCCTTCTTCTGCAGCACCTGCCGTTCCGGGACCCTGGCGAGATACGCGCTGCCGAACCGGCCGTTCGGCGTACCGACCATGTAGACGTAGCCCTTGTCCTTGGCCAGCGCCGTCATCTGGAAGTTGTCGTCCCAGGCCTTGGTGTTCTGCCAGCGGGCCTCTGGGTCCTTGGTCCAGGTCTCGCCGTTGTCGTCGGAGTAGGCGAAGCCGGAGTAGTTCGTGAACCAACTGCCGGCCGGGCCCCAGTAGTTGACCGACATGTACTGCACATACTGCCGGTGGCCGACGGAGATTCCGGCGGTCGGGATCACGGTGTGCTCGTCGCGGTCGACCTTCTTGCAGGGCAGGAACTCCTTGGCGTGACCGGGCTTGTCCTCGGCCGCCGAGTCGAGCGTCATACCGTCGGCCAGCGCGCGGTCCTTGCTGCGGAACAGCAGGTTGCAGCGCCAGTCGATGGTCGCTTGGTCGCCGGCGCCGCCGCCCGGCCCGGTCCAGCCGCTCCCGTAGCTGTCGCCGAACGCGGTGAGGATCTCGCCGGACCCGTTGTCCCAGAGAATGCCGAGGTCGGTCGCCTTCAGTGCGAACCGGGCCTCGGTGTCGTTGATCGACTGCGGGCCGGTGAGTTTCGCGACGCGTTGCACCGGCGAGGGAGTGGGCGCTGCCTGGGCGGGAGTTGACCGGTCGGCGGGCACCACGGCCGCTGTGATCAGGGCAGGCAGGACTAGCAACCATCGTTTCCGCATCAGGGTCTCCTAGGGCGGTGGTCAGAGAGCCGGTCGAGAAATCGATTGCTCGCCACCGTAACCGCGGCTGTCGGCAGGGTCAACGGGTGGCGTGTGGTTTACTGCCGGGTGGTGCGATTCCACGGTGTGACGGTGGGAAGCGAACTGCTTCCGGGCCCGTCGGCTCTGCCGGAAGGCGGAGTGACCCGGTGCTACCGGGGCCATGCGGTGATACCCCGCTTCAGCTCGGACTCCGGTGCCCCGTCGGGCACCCGGGCGGTCCCTGGCCATGATCGAGTGGCGGAGAGCGAAGCATGTTCACAGGACGAATCGAGCACGTAGGCACCGTCGCCGAGGTCGCCGGCGACCTGCTCCGGGTGACGTCGGAGGTGCCGGTCGCGCCCGGTGGCGCGGTGTGCCTGGACGGGATCAGGTTCACTGCCGAGCCCGGTGACCCCGGCGAGATCCGGGTCGTGGTCACCGACGAGACCCGACGGCGTACGACGCTGGATCGGGTCGCCGGCGGGATGGCGGTGCATGTCGAACTGCCGGTGGCGATCGGCGACCGGATCGACGGGCATCTGATCCAGGGCCATGTCGAGGGTGTCGGCAAGGTGTTGCGAGTCGACGTTGAGCCCGGCGGGCATCGGGTCTGGATCAAGCCGCCGGAGCGGTTGCTGGCGCGGTTGGTGGCCAAGACCTCGGTTGCTGTCGACGGGGTGAGCATCACTGTCGCGGAGGTGTTGAAGGATCGGTTCACCGTGGTGCTGGTGCCGAACACGTTGTCCAAGACGAAGCTCGGTGGGCTCGTTGCCGGCGACCGGGTGAATCTCGAGAGCGACCTGTTGGTTCGGATGGCGCGGGACGGGCAGGGGGCCGAGCTGATGCGCGCGGTGGCGCAGTTGCCGTGGGCGGGGCAGTTGAGCGGGCAGGCCGGCGTACAGAAGGTGGTCGCGCAGATCGCGGCCGGTGGTGGGGTCGTCGTGTGGGATCCGACGGCTGAGGGCGAGGGGGATGTCGTGTTCGCCGGTGAGCGTTTCCGGCCGGAGGCGATGCGTTTCCTGCTCACCCAGGTTTGCGGTCACACCACGGTTCCGTGCGATGCCGACGTACTCCGGCGGTTGGCGATCGGCCCGATCCCGGGCGGCGGGGACCGTCAAGGCACCGCCATGCATGTTCCTGTCGACCTGGCGGCTTCTGGGGGGACTGGGGTGTCTGCGATTGAGCGGGCTGCGACCGTTCGGCGGTTGGCTTCGCCTGAGGCGGTGGCTGGTGACTTCTTGCGGCCTGGGCATGTGTTTCCGCTGGCGGCTCGGCCTGGGTTGCTGGCGGAGCGGCAAGGTCACACCGAGGCGACCGTTGCTTTGTGTAAGGCGGCCGGACTCGCTCCGGTGGGCGTCTGCTGCGAGGTGATGCGTGCCGACGGGGTGATGGCTGGCGCTGCCGACCTGGAACAGTTCGCCCTCCGCTGGGAGCTGCCGATGATCGACATCCACGACCTGGAGCGGTCGCTGTGAACGGCGCGGAGCTGTACGACGACCCTGCTTTCCTGCGCGGCTACCGCGAACTGCGCCGAACAAGCCAAGGCATCAACGACGCTTTGGAAATTCCCGCAATGAACGCGGCCTTACGCCAACTCTCAGTCGCGGGGGCCGCGGCCGCCGCGGACGGTGCGCTCGGTGCGGGCGACGTTCCAGCGTTGGCTGGGGTTCGGGTGGTGGATTTGGGGTGTGGGGAAGGGGGGTTGGGGGTTCGGCTTGTGGAGGCGGGGGTTGGTGAGGTGCTGGGGGTTGATGGGTCGGAGCAGATGTTGGCGGCGGCGGCTCGGCATCCTCGGGTGCGGTATCAGCGGGCCGATCTCGCCACGTTCGACCTCCCGCCGGCTTCCGTGGACCTCGTGGTCAGCAGCATGGCGCTGCACTACGTCGAGGATTTCGACGGCCTGGTCGCCCGCGCGGCCCGCTGGCTCCGCGGCTCGCCTGGGCGTGCCTCGAGTGGGCCTGGTTCGAGTGGGCGCGGCTCGAGTCGGCGTGGTTCGTGTGGCCGTGGTTCGAGTTGGCCAGGCGCGTTCGTGTTCACGATCGAACATCCGGTGATGACGGCTCCGCGAGTGGGCGCCGACTGTGTGGTTGACGACTACGCCGACGAGGGCCGCCGCGAGCGGACCTGGTTCGTGGACGGCGTCGTGAAGTACCACCGCACCATCGGCTCGATCGTCGCCACCCTCCGCCGGCACGGCTTCCACCTCGACCTGATCGACGAACCCGTCCCCACCCCGGCCCAGGTCGCCGCCCACCCGCACCTCGCCATCCACCGCCGCCGCCCACCGATCCTGCTCGTCTCGGCCCGCGCTTGACAGAAATTTAGCCACCTGAGTAACCCTTCACCGCGTGGCCGGCAATGCGGCGCACATCCCCGCGGCGAGGATCGTGGTGCGCCCGGACGGGTATGTGCAGTGGGCAACGGACGAAGTACCGCCGATTTCTGGTGTTTGCGACCTCCGGGTGACCGCGGCGGGCACGAGCCGCTAGAGTTACCGACTGGAAACATCGGCGGATCGCCGGGGTGGCCCGGCGGGCACCGTGCCGACGAGGAGGATCGACGTGGCACTGGGTAGGACGTCCCCACGGGACCTGCCGCTGTTCGCGGATCTGTCCGGACGAGACATCCGGGACATCTTCCGCGCCGGCGAGGAAGTCTCGGTACCGGCCGGGTGGTCGCTGATTCTGGAGCAGACCCCACCGGACGCGGCGTACCTGATCCTCAGCGGTACGGCGGCGGTTCGCGAGAAGGGCCAGGAGATCGCCGAGCTCGGACCCGGTGACATCGCCGGTGAGGTCGCGGTCCGGAAGAACACGTTGCGGACGGCAACCGTGACGGCGAAGTCTCGGCTGCAGCTGCTGCACTTCACCCGGGAGAAGTTCGACGACCTGACGCGTCGGCTGCCCGCGTTCCGGGACGCGATCGACGCCACCATCGCCGAGCGTCGTGGGACGTCCTGACCCTGCGGTCCGCGGACGACGGCGCAGGCGGCTGGGGGACACGTGGGCGTGAGCGCGTCCGATGAGCCTGCCGGCGAGCAGGTTGCCGCGGGACAGGTGGACCTGGGCGCGCTGTCGCGGGAGTTCGAGCAGACGCTGCTGGGCGGCGAGCGGAAGTTCACCCGGGTGCAGGTGTCCGAGCGGGCCGGGATCTCGATCCAACGGGCCGAGCGGATGTGGCACGCGCTCGGGTTCGCGACGGTGCCGGACGACGAGGTGGCGTTCACCGACGACGACGTCGAGGCGTTGCGGCTGGTCGCGGCGCTTGAGGACGACGGGTTCATCGAGCCCGAGATGGAGTCCTCGCTGGCCCGGAAGCTCGGCCAGACCCAGTCCCGGCTGGCGTCGTGGCAGTCGGCGATGTTCCTGGAGTTCCTCGGCGGGACCAAGCTGTCGGCGGACGAGGCGATCGAGGTCGCTGGCCAGCTGTTACCCGCGATGGAGCGGTTGCAGACCTACGTCTGGCGCCGGCACCTCGCCGCGGCCGCCGGACGGGCGGTCGCGGGGTCGGACGAGCTCGCGCGCGGTGTGCGAGCGGTCGGGTTCGCGGACATCGTCAGCTACACGCGGTTGACGCGGCGGTTGACCGAGGCCGAACTCGGGGAGCTGATCGAGCGGTTCGAGGGCATGGCCGCCGACGTGGTCGCGCTGAACGGCGGCCGGGTGATCAAGTCGATCGGCGACGAGGTGCTGTTCGTCACCGACACCGCGGCGCAGGGTGCCGCGGTCGCGCTGGCGCTCCAGGATGCGGTGAGCGCGGACGAGGAGCTGCCCGAGCTGCGGATCGGCCTCGCGTACGGGACCATCCTGATCCGCCTCGGCGACGTGTACGGCGAGGTCGTCAACCTCGCCGCCCGCCTCACCACCGAGTGCAAACCCGGCCGCGTGCTCGCTGACCGCGAACTCGCCGCCGCCCTCGACGGGCACCCCGCCTACGCCCTGCACCGCCTCCGCCGAGTCTCCGTCCGCGGCTACCGCCACCTCACGCCGTACGCAGTGCAGCGCGCCGACGGGTAGGTGGCGGACCGCCAGGCCATCACAATCGCGCTGCAGGCGCGGCACGCACGCTCAGCACCGCGGTGACTCGCGGATTGTGATGGCCTGCAGATCCGCATCGGACCTGCACCACTCAGCAAGGCCCGGCCGATCGCTGCCGTGTCAGGGGGCTGGCCTAAGGTTGAGCGTGTGCGTGAGATCGATGCGCCGGCTCAGCTGGAGTTGGTGAGTGGGGGCGATCCGCTGATCGCTTGGGCGGCTCAGGGATTCGCGGCTGGCGTGCGCGTTTGGTGCGAAGGGTCCTCGGTGGCGGTGGCCTCGCCGGAGGTGTCGAAACACGATCGGCTGGCTGTGGTCGGCTCGATCGACGACGCGGCGCGGTTGACGACGAGCGTGCTGGCCGAGGTCGGGCCGTCGTACCGACCGTTCGGCGACGAAGAGTTGATCCGCGGGCTGGCCGAGCGTGTGCCGGGGCTGGAGTTCGCGGCGGCGTTCGGGTGGATGGATGCGTCCGAGATCCCGGAGGTCACCACGACGGCCGCCTGGCTGGACGGGGACGCCGGCGTCGAGGCGTTGCTCACCGAGGCGTCGCCGTCGTCGTACGCGTGGCCCGGGCATCCCGGCGTACGGCGATGGGCCGCGGTGACGGGCGATCGTGGTGAGCTGCTGAGTATCGCGGCGGATGCGTGGAGCGCGCCCGGGGTCGGGTTCCTGGCCGGGGTGGCGACGCATCCTGTTGCTCGCGGCAAGGGATTGTCGCGGCAGGTATGCGCGTTCGTGACGGCCGAGCTGGTCAAGCGGCACGGGCGGGTCGCGTTGATGGTGAACGGTGACAACGCGGCCGTGATCGCGGTGTACGAACGGTTGGGCTACAGGTACCGCCGGGTGGCGGCGGCGCACCTGTAGCCGTTCACCGGGTGGGTTCGACGGTGAGCGTGACGCCGGGCTTGGAGGTGGCCGCGGTCGGAGGCCTGCTCGTCGTCGGTCCGGAGCTGGGCTTGCCCGTTGGGGTCGCGCTCGGGATGGGTGACGTGGTGATGGTCGCCGGCGCCGGCGGTGGGACGAACGGGGCCTTGGTGGTGTCCTTGCAGCTTTCCTGATCGACGGTGCCGTTCTCGTCCGGGGTGACCACGGCGAGCGGGAACAGGTTGGTGGTGGTGTCCCGCCGAGTGTTCGCGAAGTTGGCCGAGCAGTCCTGCAGGTCGAGGCTGATCGGGTTCCCTTCCTGGTCGTACAGCCGGACCGGGACCTGCTTGCCCTGGGCATCGAACGGGTAGATGTTCGTGACCTCGGTCCCGTTCAGCGTCAGGCCGTTCGACGGCGGGTTGTAGTGCGAGGTCCGGCCGCGGTAGTCGTTGTAGTTGCTGAGGAACCCGAACGACTGCCCGGCGTACGCCGCCGCCAGGAACGACGGGACCGCGATCGCCGCGACGACGTTCAGCGGTACGACGTACCACAGCCAGCGCCGGTCCTGCTGGGTCCGGCGGCCGATCCAGATCGACACCGCCGCGCCCGCGACCGACCCGACCACGGTCACCGACGCCGCGCCGAACAACGCGAAGAACCCGCCCGCGCCGATCACGCCGCGCGCGACCCACCAGACCGGCTGGCCGATCGTCGCCAGTTCGCGCCGGATGTGCGGCGGGATCTGGTCGATCCAGCCGCGGATCGTCTCCGCGCCGCGAGCCCCGCGCGGGGTGTCCAGGACGATCCGCGGGTCGTTCCCGCGCAACGCCCGGATGCCGAGGAACGCCGCCACGAACAGCACACCGAACCCGAGCAGCCCGAAGAACGCGGTCTCGTCCCGCGACCAGGCGAAGATCCCGATCGCGATGAAGAACGGTCCGACGGTGGCAGCGACCAGGCCCCAGCGCAGCGCCTTCCAGCCCGCGTCGGAGTGGCTCTGGCTGACGGGCGCGGGACGGGCCGGGTAGCCCGCGGCGGTGCGCAACTGGTCGGCGTACTGCCGCGGAGTGCCGAGGCGCTCCTGCAGGTCGGTGACGGTCGGCTCGGTGCCGAACTCGGCCGCCACCTCGGTGAGGTGACCGCTCACGTCCTCCAGCACGTCCTCGAGTTCACCCGGCGGCAGGTCGCTGAGCTCGGCCCGCACCTGGGCCAGGTAGATCGCGACCGCTCCGGTCAGGGTGCTGTTCACGCGGCCTCCTCCTCCAGCAGGACCGACATCGTGTCGGCGAAGTGGTTCCAGGTCTTGGTCGATCGGGCCAGCAGTTCCTGGCCGGTCTTGTTCAGCCCGTAGTACTTCCGGTGCGGGCCTTCCTCGCTCGGTTGCACGTACGACGTCAGCGCGCCGGCCTGGAACAGTCGCCGGAGGGTGCCGTACACGGATGCGTCCGCGACGTCCTCCAGGCCCGCGGCGCGCAGGCGGCGCAGGACGTCGTACCCGTAGCCGTCGGCGTCCCGCAGCACGGCCAGCACCGCGAGATCCAGTACGCCCTTGAGCAGCTGGCTCGTGTCCATCAGACCTCCTCCGGCACCGGTCACGCTCCCGGTGTTCCGCGGAGAACACTACTACATATTGCGGAGTACTCCGCTAACCAGTCAGAGGTTCCGCAATTTCGATCAAGTCGGAACGTCGCGAGTGGGGGCACAGTGGTGGGCATGGCGGATGTGTTCGAGGAGTTCGTGGGAGCGGTGGCGACGGGACTGGCCGGGCCGTGCGAGTCGGTGAACGGCACCGATCTCGCCGGGCGGGCGCATCTGTCGCGGTTCCACTTCGACCGGGTGATCGGTGCGGTGGCCGGCGAGTCGCCGTTCGCGTTCCGGCGCCGGGTGTTGCTGGAGCGGGCCGCGTACCGGTTGCTGGCCGAGCAGGTCGCCGTACTCGATGTTGCCGTCGAGGCCGGGTACGGGTCGAACGAGGCGTTCACGCGGGCGTTCGCCAGGGCTTACGGAATGCCGCCACGGGAGTGGCGGCGGGAGGCGTCGCGGGTGTTCTTCCTCGAGGCGCCGAGTGGAGTGCATTTCCAGCCGCCGGCCGGGTTACGGCTGCCGGCCCGACGAAAGGTGAGAGGGATGGACGTACTTGTCAGGATGGTCGAGCATCACGTCTGGCTGACCGGTGAGCTGATCGAACGCGGCGCCCGCCTGGACGCCGCCACCCTGGACCGCCCGATCGAACTGTCCGTCGAAGGTATCGACGACGACATCTCGATCAGGTACCTGCTCGACCGGCTGGTCTGGCAGGAGGAGATGTGGCTGGCCTCGGTCGAGGACCGCCCCTTCCAGGTCCCCGAATGCGGCCGGCAGGTCGTCACGCCGATCCCCGAACTCCGGGTCCGGCACGCCGAAGCCGGCGCCCGCTTCGTGGCCCTGGTCAACCAGTTGAACGAGGACGGCCGCTTCGACGAAAGCTTCGTCGACACCACCTGCGAACCCCCACGAGTCTTCACGTACGGCGGCATGGTCGCGCACGTCCTCACCTTCGCCGCCCACCGCCGCTCCCTCCTCGTCGGCGCCTTCCACACCGCCGGCATCACCGACCTGGCCTTCGGCGACCCCATGAACTTCGTAGCCGAAAGCAACTAATCCTTCGAGTCGTGGAATTTGGCCAGGATCGTCAGCCGATTCTCACGACTCGGCCTGGGGGCCGGGAGCCAAACGCCACGACTCGGCGGAACGATCATGCGGCGAGACGGGGATGGCGGCGGGTGCGGAGGTCCTCGGAGATGCGGGCGACGACGGTGCCGGGGGTCTGCAGGAGTTCGTACGCCGTGATGACGCGGACCAGCCAGCCTTCGCGTTCCAGGTTCTCCCGCCGGCGGATGTCCTGCCGCCATTGACGGGCGTCGCCGAGATGGTGCTGACCGTCGTACTCGATCGCGACCTTGAGCTCCGGGTAGCTCAGATCCGGCCGCGCAATCCAGCCGCCCGCGGAGTCAGTGACGACGTGACCGATCCGCGGCTCGGGCAGACCGTTGAGAACGATGATGAGCCGCAGCCGGGATTCCATCGGCGAGTCGACGCCCGACCGGACGAGCGCAGCCGCTTCGCGAGCGAGCCGGATGCCCCGAACGCCGATCGTCGCGGCCGCCAACTCGATCAGGTGCTCCGGCCGGAGATCGGACCGCCGTACAAGGGAATCTCCCGCTGAGACCAGCTCGACGAGATCGCAGTACGGCGCGAGGTCGAGGAACGTTCGCCCTGGCGGAGTCGTCAGCAATCCATCTCGCAGTACCCGCTCGAGGTGCTGTACTTCGTGAACGCGCAGGCCGCGCACTCGCGGAAGGCTCACCCGCGGATGGCGCTCGACAGTCACATGTACGACGGCGCCGGCGCGGTCGTCACCTGTCCACAAACTCAGTGCGGTCTGGTGGCTCGCGACGGCGCCGGGCGTCAGCAACAGCGCGGCCTCGGCCTGCACCCGGGACGTCACCGCGAGGTCCGCGCCGACGTACACCGACCCCAACACGCGCCGGTAATGCACTCCGCGCAGCACACCCCGAGACATTCCCGCGGCTCGAGCCTCCGCTGCCGTGACCAACACCCCACCATTGTCCAGATTTCTCCGACCGCGTGACTTCCGTTATCCACAACCCGCCGAGTCGTGGCGATTGGCTTCTGCCCCAAACCCCGAGTCGTGGATCGCGGCAGATGTTCAGAGCCGATTTTCACGACTCGGCGGGAGGGGCTAGTTCTTGGGGTCTCGGAGGTCGGGGCGTTGGGTGGGGGTGGTGATGTTCACGTCGATGGGCTGGATCTTGGTGGGGGCGGTGATCTTGCCGCCGGTGACGGGGATGTTGAGTTTGCTGCCGGCCAGGTCGATGTCGATGGTGGCGCCGGTGTCGTTGGGGCTGGTCCACTCGGTGTCGGACAGGGTGATCGCGAGGCCGAGGACGCGGCCCTTCGGGATGACCTGGTCCTGGGCGCGCAGCGGGACGTTGACCGTGGTCCACTGGCCGGGGGTGAGCGACGTCGGCTTGGACAGCGACTTGCTGTGGGCGGCGTCGATCCAGCCGCGGCTGACGATGCCGTGGTCGCTCTGGGTGGTCTGCTTCTCGACCGAGTAGTAGCAGCTGTCGTCGTAGTCCGTGCTCGAGCCTTCACACGTGCTCTCGTCGGTACGCCGAACTCCGGAGTACCGCTGCGCATCGCCGTACTCGACCAATCGCGCGGTCAGCGGCGTCGTCGCCGAGTCGGACTTCAGCCGCAGCGTCACCGACGACGTACCGCTGATCCGCATCGCGGCGCTCAACGGGGCGGACAGGAACATCTGCCGTCCGGCGATCACCTGGGACGGGTCCGCGACGATGTCGTCCTCGGTGAGGTCGGGGTCGTCGGTGATCTGCACCGAACCCTTGCCCGCGGCACCGAGTTTGCCGGCGGTCAGCGGGACCGCCACCGGACGGTTCACGGCCGGCCAGGTCTTGTAGTCGCGCCACACGTCGGGCGACGTCTCGATCGAGACCGCCGGCTCCTTCATCACACCGTTCTGCAGGCCCTGCAGCCAGTAGTCGAACCATTGGTGCAGTTCGTCCACCCACTCGTCGCGCCGGAACTCGAACGGGTCCACGTGGTCCTCGAGCCCGAGCCACAGCTTGCGCGGCACGTTGTTGCGGGACAGCGCCGACCACCACTGCGAGAAGTGGTTGGTCTGCACGTTGTAGTCGCTGAGGCCGTGCGTCATGAAGACCGACGCCTTCACCTTCGACGCGTTCTTCGTGTAGTCGCGCTCGGCCCAGAACGCCGTGTAGTCGCCGGTCTCGTCGTCGTCGTTGTCACCGAGCTCGCCGCGCACGTTGTCGCATGCCGGGCTGTCGTGGCCGACGTAGCCGCCGAGCCAGGGCATGTAGTCGTCTGAGTACGGGACGCCGCCGGAGCGGGTGTAGTCGTACCAGGACGAGATCGCCGAGATCGGCACGATCGTCTTCAGGCCCTTCACGCCGGTCGCCGCGACCCCGTTCGCGAGCGTTCCGTCGTACGACTTCCCGATCATGCCGACGGCGCCGGTGGTCCAGGACGCGCTCACCTTCTGCCCGTCGGCAGTATGTGCGGTGTTGCGTCCGTTCAGCCAGTCGATCACGTCGACGACGGACTGGATCTCGTCGCGGCCGCCGACGTCACCGCAGCCGGTGGAGCGGCCGGTGCCGACGATGTCGACGCCGACCATGGCGTACCCGCGGGGGACGAAGTAGTTGTCGTAGAACAGCGGCATCTTCCGGATCACGCCGTCGCCGTCGTAGGTCTTCTTCTCGTTCTCGTTCCCGCGTCCGCAGCAGGAGTAGTACGGCGAGGCGTCCATGATCACCGGGATCTTCGTCCCGGTGAGCGCGGGTTCGCTCGGCCGGACGATGTCGACGGCGATCACGTCGTTCTTGCCGTCGGAGTCGGTGTCCATCGTGGTGTCGACGTACACCGATTCGCGGATCGCTCCTGCGTAGTCGTAGACCGGCTGCGTGCTCTTGGTGCGCGCGTCGACATGCTGCGGCACACTGGGAGCTGCCGGGGCGGTTGCACCGGGCCCGTCCGGGAGCGGAGCAGCCACGGCGGGACCGGTGACGGTCGCGAGGCTGAGCACGGCGGACGAGACCAGGATCGTCACCCTGGCGCGGACGGTCGTCATGGCTGGGAAGGCTAGTCACTCGCGCGCCGCAACGCCAGGTTCTGCCGAGATTGGCAGCGACCTGCCCGATACTCAGCGTGAGGACGGCGTGAGGACGGGTGGTTCGATAGGGTGACCGCCACCGCCCACGGGGGGACGCACGAAAGGGTAGGCCAGTGAATCTGCGAGTACCAGTGACGTTGCTGGACGTTGCACAACGAGCGGGGGTCTCGGTCGCGACCGCCTCCCGCGTGCTGAACGGCGGGGACCGCGTGCCCCGTCCAGAACTGCAGGAACGGGTCAAGGCGGCCGCCGACGAGCTCGGCTACACGCCGAACGCGCAGGCCCAGGCGCTGGCCAAGTCGTCGACCAACCTGGTCGGCATCCTGGTGCACGACATCGAGGACCCGTACTTCGCCGCGATCGCGAACGGCGTGATGCGCGCCGCCGACGAGCGCAACCTGCTGGTGATGATGGCCAGCACGTTCCGCGACAACGAGCGCGAGATCGCTTACCTGTCGTCGTTGCGGGCGCAGCGCGCGCGGGCCGCGGTGATGATCGGTAGCCGGCGGACCGACACCGAGAGCCTGTCCCGGACGGCCACCGAGGTGGAGAGTTTTCTGAACTCCGGTGCGGGTCTCGCGCTGGTCAGCCAGTCCGGCATGCCGGCCCACACCGTCGAGCCCGACAACCGTTCGGGGTCGGCCGACCTGGCGCGGGAGCTGGTCAAGCTCGGGTGGCGGAAGTTCGCGGTACTGGGTGGTCCGGAAGGACTCGCGACGGCGCGGGACCGGCGCGACGGGTTCCTCGCCGGACTGGCCGAGGCCGGGTTGCGGCCGGTGGCTGTCGAGAACGGTGACTTCACCCGCGACGGTGGGTACGCCGCGGCGGAGCAACTGCTGGATCGCAAGACCGACGTCGACTGTGTGTTCGCGGTGAACGACGTGATGGCGGTCGGCGCGATGTCGGCGTTGCGGGCGCGAGGTGTCGACGTACCGGGGCAGCTCGGTGTGGCCGGGTTCGACGACATCGCGACGCTGCGTGACGTATGGCCGGGGCTGACGACCGTGCGGCTGCCGCTGGAGCAGATGGGCCGCCGGGCGCTGGAGCTGGCCGTCGAGGGCGGCGACATCGCGACCGAGACCTTCAAGGCCGAAGTAGTACTGCGGGAGAGCACGGCCAAGCGCTGAAATATGCTCTCGGGGTGACTGTCTCCGAGATCTTCGACCCTTCGGCCTGGAAGCAGGTGGACGGCTTCGAGCTGTCCGACATCACCTACCACCGCGCGGTCGACGCCGGTGTGGTGCGGATCGCGTTCAACCGTCCCGAGGTGCGGAACGCGTTCCGGCCGCAGACGGTCGACGAGCTGTACCGCGTGCTGGACCACGCCCGGATGTCGAGTGACGTGGGCTGCGTGTTGCTCACCGGCAACGGCCCGTCGCCGAAGGACGGTGGGTGGGCGTTCTGCTCGGGTGGTGACCAGCGGATCCGTGGCAAGGACGGTTACAAGTACGCCGAGGGTACGACGGCCGACACGATCGACCCGGCGAAAGCGGGGCGGCTGCACATCCTCGAGGTACAGCGACTGATCCGCTTCATGCCGAAGGTCGTGATCTGTGTCGTCCCCGGGTGGGCCGCGGGCGGCGGGCACAGCCTGCATGTGGTCGCGGACCTCACGCTGGCATCGGCGGAGCACGCGCACTTCAAGCAGACCGACGCGGACGTCGCGTCGTTCGACGGCGGGTTCGGATCGGCGTACCTGGCCCGTCAGGTCGGGCAGAAGTTCGCGCGGGAGATCTTCTTCCTCGGTGACGAGTACTCCGCCGAGGACGCGTACCGGATGGGCATGGTGAACAAGGTCGTCCCGCATGCCGAGCTCGAGGCGGTCGCGCTGGAGTGGGGCAAGAAGATCTGCGCCAAGTCGCCGACCGCGCAGCGGATGCTGAAGTACGCGTTCAACCAGATCGACGACGGTCTGGTGGGCCAGCAGTTGTTCGCCGGCGAGGCGACCCGGCTCGCCTACGGCACCGACGAAGCCGCCGAGGGCCGCGACTCGTTCCTGGAGAAGCGGCCAGCCGACTGGTCAGGGTACCCCTACGCCTACTAAGTGTCCTGAGTCGGAAGTTCGACGGCGCTTTCGGCGCCCAGGCACGCACCTCACGGCACGTGCCCAGCGCCCACGATGCTCCGCATCGAGGCCACTGACCACGCACCGCGATGCACGCACCTGACCACCGAAATCACTCGCCCAACTTCCGACTCAGGACACTAGGGCTTGTGCCACTTCTGGTTGGCGCCGCCGCTGCAGCCTCGTAGCGTGAGCTTGCCGCCGTTGCCCGGGGCATCGGCCGTGACGCACTTGCCAGAGCTGGGGTTGACCAGCTCGTGCTGGTTGCTCAGGGCAAACTTCTGCGCCCAGCCGCCGTTGCAGTTGACCAGCTGGACCTGAGTGCCGTCGGCGGTCGACGCCCAGGCGAGGTCCATGCACAGGCCCATCGAGCGGATCGTGCTGTCGGGCTGGAAGACCCATTCCTGGTTGGCGACTCCCTTGCAATCCCAGACCTGCAAGGGAGTTCCGTCCCGGCCGACGCCGTCGGTCGAGTTCTGTACGTCGATGCACCGGTTGGTGCTGTCGCTCTTCAGAACGGCGGGCGCCGCGGCCACTGCCGGCGGCCCTTGCGTCGTCGCGCCGCGCGGCTGCGTGGTCTTGACCGGCGGCTTCGTGGTCACGGTCGTAGTCGTCCGTGTCGTCGTGGTCGCCGTAGCCGTCTTCGTTGCGGTAGTGGTCGCGGTGGCCGTCGTGGTCGCGGTGACGGTCGCGGTCGGCGGCTTGCCGGCCAGCGGCGGTTTCGCGGTGACCGTGGTCGGCGGCAACGTGATCGTGACGCCCGGCATCACGACCGTCTTCACCACCTGCTGCGGGTCGCCCTTGACCGTCATCGTCTTGGTCGGGCCGGCCACCTTCTCGGGCGTCGGCGTCAGCGTGACTGTTGGTGTGACCGTCGGCCGGCTCTGCGGCACATAGGCCACATCGGTCGTGTACGTCGGCCCGGAGCCGCCGCCCGTGATGGCGGTCGCACCGATCGCGATCCCGCCCACGAGAGCAGCGACGACCACGGTCGTGGACCAGGCCCGCCGATCGGGCATCCGGGTGATCCGGGGTACTCCGGGGCGGCTGGCGAAGGTGTCCGCGAAACGGGACGAACCGGTGGATCGGCGTCGCACGTCTGCTCCTGTGCTCTGGGACGGAAGGGGCGTTGCGCGTGTCTGAGGCCGAGGATCACCCGGCCACCCCACTGACGTCAAACGTTGCGCGAAAAGGTGACACCGATCACCGCATGAGATCGAATTGTTGCTGAGAGTTCATCCATTGGCGTTGTCATGAGAGCGTTCTCAACCTATTTTGAAGCGCAGCCAGGTTCTCCACTTTGCGTCGCCCACGAGGGAGATCCATCATCGACGAGCGAGTCCGCCGGACGACCGTCATCGAACTGTGTCTGGCCGAACGGGAAAGCCTTCGCCGGTATGTCACCAGCATCCTCGGCCAGGACAGCCATGCCGTCGAGGACGTGGTCCAGGAGACGCTGCTGCGGGCCTGGCAGCTCGCGGAGCGGATCGAGTGGCAGGACCGGCCGGTGCGGATGTGGCTGTTCCGGGTGGCCCGCAACCTGGTCGTCGATCACCATCGCCGGTCCGGTCGCGCGGTCCCGGTCGGCCTCGGCGCGGGTGAGTTGCAGGGCTCCGTCAGTCAGCCGGACCCGTCCGAGCAGGTGGTCGACCGGCGGGTGCTGGTCGAGGTACTGCGCGGTTTGTCGCCGGCGCATCGCGAGGTCATCGCCCGGGTGCACCTGCTCGGGCACGCAGGCGAGGAGGTCGCCGCGGTGCTCGGCGTACCGGTCGGGACCGTCAAGTCGAGGGCGCACAACGCCGTCCGGCAGATCAGGGCGGAGCTCAGCCGCGTGGACTGGGCCGGAGTCGCAGCATGAACTCGGCGTTCGGGGGCGGCGGCGGTGTCCGCGGCGTGCTCGGCTACATCGGCATCGCCCTGCTGGTGATCATCCTCATCAACCTCGTCGTACGCCGGCTCGGTGGCTGGAAGAAGCTGTTCCGGTTCATCAAACGCGAGACCAAGCGCACCGTGCGGGCCTTCACGGAGCCGATCGCGGCCCGCCGGCGGTACAAGCGCCGCCTGCGGCTGCTGACCTCGGTACTGCGGGATCGCGAGCGCTGGACCGATGCGGAACGTGCGATCGTGGCCGCCGCCGCGGTCACTCCGGGAATGGCGCCGTACGCCGTCGCGCTGGCGAAGGAGCGGATCGGCGTACTGCTGGCCGGCGCCTCGGATCTCGAGCCGCCCGCGCCCTGGAAGGCCGACCCACAGGATCCGCGGCTGTGGTGGATCGCGCGCGCCGACGTACCGGAGACCGGGTCGGTGCGGGAGCTGCCCTTGCTGGTCTGTGCCGGAATCGACACCGGCGGCACGACCGTGATCATGCTCGACCTGCTCTCCGGCCCGCGCATCCTGTCCGTGTACGGCGTCGATCGGACCGCCCGCGCGGTGGTCCAGGCGATCGCCGCCCAACTCGACGTACGGCTGCCGGTCGGCGCGATCGAGGTTGCCGACGGCATCCATCCGCGGCACGACGGACTGCCGCTGGAGGAGGCCGCGCGCCGGCTCGGCGCGTGGTTCGTGGTCGGTGCCGGCCCGTTGTCCGGGCCGCTGCCGGCCGGGCGGCGGATGGTCAGCCTCGGGGTCGCGCGCGGTTCGAGCCGGTTGCTGGAGGCGCTGCCCGACCAGACGCTGCGGCTGCACGGCGGCGCGCCCTGGCTGCGGATCGATCCGTTGCCGTTGGCAAAGGCCGTCGCGCGCTCGATCCGGCGGCTGCCACCGCACGAGTTCGAGAGCGGCGTGCCGTTCGGCCCGGAGACCACCGCGACCGAAGACCTCGGCGACCTCGAGCTGCCGGCCGGATCGGTCGGCGTCTCGGCGCTGACCGCGGACGAGACCGCCACTGACCGGAAGGCCGCCTCGTGGAGCTGAACCTGACCACGGTCGACTCGCGCTCCGGCGCCCGGGCCGACAAGATCGTCCGGGTTCCGCGCGGCCTGTCGGTCGCCGGTCTCGCCGACGGCCTCGGCAAACCGGGTACGACGCTCTTCCTCGGCCGTAAACGTCTCGACCCGGGTGTGCCGCTGGCGAGGTCCGGGGTTCGTGAAGGTGGCGTGATCGGAGTCGGCGGGCCGGTCGACGTACCCGATCTGCTGCAGAGTGCGCCGAAGGGGCATGCGCCGGTCGTCGTCGAGCTGCACGCCGTGTCCGGTCCGCAGGCCGGGCGGGTGTGGCGGGTCGGGCCGGGCAGTCACGAGATCGGGGCCGATCCGCAGTGCGCGATCCGGCTCGAGGGGGACGACGTTCCCGCCCGCGGCCTGTGGGTCACGGTCGGGGCGAGCGGCGAGGCGTACTGGCACCGGACCGAGGACGTCGGCGGCGACGTACTGAGTCGGCGGATCGGACCGCCGGAGGACGACGCGGCGACCAGTGCGATCCGGCCGCAGGACGACGAGACGATGCCGGACCCGCAACCGCAGCAGCGGGTCGTCGATCCGGCGACGGCGCCGGTCGGTGAGGTGCGGTCCTGGCCGGCCGACGAGGACCTTGTGGTCGGCCCGATGCTGCTGCGGTGCAGCGGTGAGATCGAGCCGATCGCCGCGATCCGGGTCGCCGACGACGGGTTCGGGCTGGACTACAACCGGCCGCCGCGGCTCGCGCCGCACCTCGACGAGGAGAAGCTCCGGCTGCCCCCGCCGCCCCCGCCGCCGCAGAACCGGCCGTTCCCGTGGCCGGTGGTGCTGATGCCGCTGGTGCTCGGCCTGGTCATGGTCGGGTTGTTCAACTCCTACTACTTCCTCGTCTTCACGTTGGTCAGTCCAATGATGATGGGGATGAACTTCTTCTCCAGCCGGAAGTCCAACCGGCTCGACCACATCAAGGCCCGGCAGCTGTACTTCGCCCGGCAGGCGGCGCTCGACGAGGAGATCGCGGTCGCGGTCGCCCGCGAACGGGTGATCCGGAACCTGACCGCACCGGATCCGGTCCGGATCGCGCAGCTGGCGACCCGGCCGGGCAGCCGGCTGTGGGAACGCCGCCGGCACGATCCGGACTACCTGCTGCTGCGCGTCGGTACCGCGGACCAGGCGTCGCTGAAGGAGCTCGACGACCAAGGCCGTGAGGAGAACCACCGGACCATCCGATGGACGATCCCGGACGCGCCGATTGCCGTACCGCTGCGCAGTCATGGGGTGCTCGGGATCGCCGGCGAGGCGCCGACCGTGCGGGGACTGGCACGCTGGCTGACGATCCAGGCGGCCGTGCTGCATTCGCCGCAGTCGCTACGGATCGTCGTACTGGCCGAGTCCGACGACGCCGAGGACTGGGACTGGGTGCGGTGGCTGCCGCAGCTGCGTCCGGACAAGGGTCCGGCTGCGGTCCTGATCGCGAACGACGAGGCGACCACGGCGGCCCGGATCGGCGAGTTGGTGTCGCAGGTCCAGGGACGTCATCGGCGGGCGGAGGCCTCCAGCGAGCGCGAGACGGTGGTGGACTACGAGGTGATGGTGATCGCCGACGGGTCCCGGCGGCTGCGCGACGTACCCGGGTTCGTGCAGGTGCTCAACGAAGGGCCCGCGGTCGGTGTGTACGCCGTCTGTCTGGACAAGGACGAGCGGCTGTTGCCCCAGGAGTGCAGCGGGGTCGTGCTGGCCGAGGACGAGACGTTGCTGGTCCGGCGGCCCGGGATCCCGGACCAGAAGAACGTGCGGGCCGACCTGGTCTCGCCGCAGTGGTGCGAGCAGATCGCCCGCTCGCTGGCGCCGGTGCGCGACGTCAGCCCGGACCACGACGCCGGCCTGCCGAAGATGGTGAAGCTGCTCGACGAGCTCGGTCTCGAGCCGCCGGAGCCCGCGGACATCCTGACCCGCTGGGGACGCCGTCCGGCGAGTACGTCATTCGTGCTCGGCAGCGACTTCGACGGGAAGTTCACCGTCGACCTGGTCACCGACGGCCCGCACGGCCTGATCGCCGGTACGACGGGATCCGGGAAGTCGGAGCTGTTGCAGTCGATGGTCGCGTCGCTCGCGGTCGCGAACCGGCCGGACGAACTGACCTTCGTGCTCGTCGACTACAAGGGCGGCAGTGCGTTCAAGGAGTGCGCGGGCCTGCCGCACACCCTGGGCATGGTGACCGACCTGGACGCCCACTTGGTCGAGCGGGTGCTGGAATCGCTGGAGGCGGAGCTGCGGCGGCGCGAGCGGATCCTTGCCGCGGCCGACGCGAAGGACCTGCCGGACTACCAGGCCAAGCGGGTCGCGAACCCGGAACTGGCGCGGTTGCCGCGGCTGCTGCTGGTGATCGACGAGTTCGCCGCGATGGTGCGCGAGATCCCGGACTTCGTGCCGGGGCTGATCGGGATCGCGCAGCGCGGCCGGTCGCTCGGCATCCACCTGATCCTGGCCACGCAGCGGCCGGCCGGTGTGGTCACCGGGGACATCCGGGCGAACACCAACCTGCGGATCGCGCTGCGGGTGACCGACCAGTCCGAGAGCCAGGACGTGGTCGACGTGAACGAGGCGGCATCGATCAGCCCGGGGATCCCGGGGCGGGCGCTGATCCGGCGTGGGCCGCGGCTGGCGGATCTGTTCCAGACCGCCTGGGTCGGGGCCGAGCGGACCGAGGAGCAGGAGGAACCGGCCGGTCCGGTCGATCCGGCCGCCGTCCAGGTCACCGAGCTGCCGTGGACGGAGCTCGGCAAGACCGTTGACCGGGACAACGACCCCGAGCCCGAGGCCGACCGGCGCGCACCGGCGCCGACCGACTTGCAGGCGCTGGTCCAAGCCTTGCGTGCGGCGGCCGGCGAGTTGCCGGACTTCGCCGCCCAGCCGCAGCCCTGGAAGCCGGCGCTCGGGCCGCAGATCCTGCTGGACGAGCTGCCCGACACGAGCGACACACCGATGTTCGCGCCGTACGCGCTGGAGGACATTCCGGCGCTGCAGCAGCAACGAGTCGCCGGCCTCGACTTCGAAACCTTCGGGCATCTCTACGTGATCGGAGCGCCGCGGTCCGGCCGGACGCAGACGCTCCGCACGATGGCCGGCTCGGCGGCGAAGTACCTGAGTGTCGCCGATCTGCACATCTACGGGATCGACGCCGCCGGTGGTGGTCTCGCCCCGATCGAGAAGCTGCCGCACTGCGGTGCGGTCGTCTCGCGGCACGACATGGAGCGCATGACGCGGCTGCTGCGGCGGCTGAACCAGGAGCTGAGCGAGCGGCAGGAGCTGGCCGGGAAGCACAACGCGACCGGGCTGAACGAGCTGCGCAAGGTGTTGCCGAAGAACGAGCGACCCGCGCACGTGCTGGTGTTCGTCGACGGTTGGGACGCGCTGTCGGCGACGTTGGACGACAGTGACCACAGCCACCTGCTGCAGGACATCACGCGGCTGCTCCGTGAAGGCGCCGGTCTCGGCATCCACGTGATCGCGACGTCCGAGAGGTCCCTGCTCGGTGGGCGCCTAGCGTCGCACAACGACCACAAGCTGCTGCTCCGGCAGGCCGACCGGACCGACTACCAAGGGGTCGGTCTGCGGGTGAAGATCCCGCCGATCGTGAACCCGGGCCGCGGCTGGCACGTGCTGACCGGGACCGAGACGCAGGTCGCCGTACTCGCGACCGGCGGTGGCGCTGAACAGGTGGACGCGATCAAGGCGATCGCTGCCGAGGCCGTGCAACGGGACGCGAAGGTCCCGGCCGCGCGGCGGCCGTTCCAGATGGCGGAGCTGCCGTCGTCGATCGAGTTCGCCGAGGCGTACGAACGGGTGGCGGAGGCCGACCGGCGACCGCAGTGGGGCCTGATCGGCATCGGTGGGGACGAAGTCGGTCCTGTCGGCGTCGACCTGGGCGGCGTCGGATCGTCGTACGCCGTCCTCGGGTCGCCCGGGTCGGGTCGGAGCAACGCGCTGTCGTGTCTGGCTGTCTCGTTGCTGGCCGGTGGTTCCTCGCTGGCCGTGATCACGCCCCGCGAGTCGCCGCTGCGGATGCTGGCGCGGCATCCGCACGTGCTGCTGATGGAGCAGGCGGACCCGGCCGAGGACGTACTGCGGGGCGCGCTGGAGCAACTCCCGCACGGTCCGAAGGTGGTCGTGATCGACGACGCCGATCTGGTGATGACGGCGGCCGCGGACAAACTGCTGAAGGACATCGTGGTGTCGGGGCGCGACCAGGGGCTCGCGTTGGTGTTCGGCGCCACCACCGACGGCTTCCAGTCCGGCATGAGCGGCTGGGCCGGCGCGGCCCGGCGCGCACGACGCGGACTGTTGCTGGAGGCCCGTTCATTCAGCGACGGCGAGTTGATCGGCGTCCGCCTCGGCGCCAACATCACCCGAGCCGCCCCCCGCCTGGGCCGAGCATGGACCACCGGCCCTGGCGCCCAACCCATTCCCGTCCAGGTCCCCCTGACAGTCCTAAAACTCCAGCAATAGAGGACAGGACAGCGAAAGGTGCTCCAGGCTTTTGCCTGGAGCACCGCGTGGGGCGCGTGCGGTTACTTCTTCTGGTTCAGGCTGTCGCTGATGCCCTTGTCGAACTCCTCGGCGTTCTTCATGATGCTGTTGAACATCTCCTTGAAGTCCTCGATGCCCTTCACGGCGAGGTTCAGGCTGGTGTCGAACTGGTTGTAGGTGTTCCGGATGACCTCGCTGGACTGCTTGAAGACCAAGCCGTCCTCGACCAGGTGGTTCACCTTGTTGCGCAGGTTGACGATCAGCGGAACGATTTGCTCGTGGGCGTTGTGCAGGAGGTTGGCGACCTCGGTGATCTTGCCGTACTCGAGGTTGATGCCGTCGTACGCCATGACTGCGCTGCCTTTCAGTAGGTAACCGGGATGTAGGTGTCGTCCGGGGTGTTCTTGTCGATGCTCTCCTGCGTCTCGACCCAGTCGGCCGAGGTTCCGTCGGAGTTGTCCGGCCCACGGGTGTAGTCGTGTGTGGTGCCGTCGCTGTCGGTCGAGTGCTTCGTTCCGCTGCCGTCGGACTTCAGGGCGATGTCGGCGGTGTCCTTCTTGCCGTCGGAGTCGGTGCTGGTCGTGGTCGTCGTACTGCTGCCGTCGTCCTTCAGGTGCGTGTCGTCGTGCACGGTGCTGCCGTCCGGATACGTGCTGTCGGTGATCATGTGGTTCTTGCCGTCGTGCGTGGTCACCGACGTGTACGTCTTCCCGTCGTACGTGACCGTGGTCTCCTCCTTCACCACGTTGCCCTTGTCGTCCAGGGTCAGGTGGGTGTGGATGTTGCCGCGGTCCGTCGTGATGGTCTGGTCGAGCGGCTGCTGCCCGGGGTCCTTGGCGCTGCAGAAGTCCGGCGCCTTCTGGCCGGCCGGGATGTTCTCGCACTCGCTCTTGTGGGACTGGTAGTAGTCCCACTGGTCCTTCTGGTGCTGCCAGTTCGACAGCGCCAGGTTGGTGTTCGTGACGTTCATGCCCTGGGCGATCTCGGCGTCGAACTGCAGGAACGCCTCGCCGACCGACCCGAACGAGGTGGCCAGCTCCTTCAGGCCCTTCTCGGCCTTGGTCATCGTGCCTTGCGCGTTCGTGTGCAGGCTGGTGATCGCGGTGTCGATCTCGCTGCTGCCGAGAATGCTCGAACTGTCCTGCCCCGCCAGCGTGCTGAACAGGCTGTCGTTCAGGGTCGGCTCGATGTTGTTCGCCAGTTCTTCCAGGTTCCGCTTGGCGTCGTTCAGCAGGTTGTAGTTCATCTTCAGTTTGTCCGGCACGGCGTTGCCTCCTCGAACGCGACGGCTCCACCCTGACCACGCTCCAGCCCCGCCCGGGGTTCATTCCGATCATTCGAATGAACCTGACGGCCCGCTGCGGCGTGGTCAGGGTGGGAGAACGGATCACCAGGGAGGGTGCATGCCTCGGCCGACCGACTGGGACGCGATCGGACTCGGCAGCGACCCGACCCCGGGAGAGCCCGAGACGATCGGGCAGCTCGCCGAGGTGCTGCAGAAACTCGGCGGCAAGGCGCGGGACATCTTCAACGCCATCCAGTCGGTGATGAACACCAACAACGACAGCGTGTTCGTCGGTCAGGCCGCGGACGCGTTGCGCGGCAAGGTGGACGACCGGTTGCGCGGGCATGTCGAGGACGTGGCGAACGCGTTCGAGACCTCGGCGCAGGCGCTGCGGGACTGGCGCGGTGTGGTCGAGGAGCAGCAGCGCAAGGCCGACGCCGCGCTCGCCGCCGGGCGTGGCCTCAAGGAGGACGACCCGGAGCGGGACACCCAGAAGGGCATTGCGGAGCAGGCCGGTAAGGACCAGTCCGACCAGGCCTCGACGTACTCCGGACGGATCAACGGGGTCTCCGACATCCAGCTGCCGATCTCGTCCTGCGAGGCGTTCTGGGAAGCGTTCAAGTGGCTGGCGATCATCCTGATCATCCCGGCGCTGATCTTCGGCGGCCCGATCGCGCTGCTCGCCCTCGGCGTGAACCTGGCGCTGTTCATCAAGACCATCGTCGACGTCGCGAACGGTGACGCCAGCTTCCTCGACCTGTTCCTGGCCGGCCTCGGCCTGATCGCGCCGACCACCAAGGCACTGCCGATCTTCAGCATCATCAAGGGCATCGCGAGCGGGATCGGCGCCGGCGTCAAGGGCGTCGCGAACGCCTTCCGGAACATCTTCAGCAAGGACTTCCTGTTCAAGGCGATGACCGAGCTGAAGGGCCTGCCGTTCATCGCCACGCTGTCGATCAAGGAGACCGGGCTGTTCGTGGTCTCGAACATCCGGAACTTCGGCATCTCGGTGGGGAACTTCGGCGCCAACTTCGGCAAGATCTCACTCGGCGCCCTCGGCAAGTTCGGTACGGCGTTCACGCAGCTGCCGGCCACGATCGTCAGCGGCTTCAGCGCCCTCGGCAAGGGCATCGCCACGGTCTGGAACGGCAGCAAGCAGTTCATCTCGGCGCACTTCGGCGGCCTGCAGTGGACCCGGCTGATCCTGCCGGTCGCGGCAGACGAGATCCGGGCCTTCAAAGCGCTCGGTATGACGGACTTCCAGGCCTTCACCCAGGCTCTGAAGGTCGGCGTGTTCGGCCGCGGGATCGCCGGTCAGCACGTGTTCGGCCTGCCGATGGTGAGCGCGCTCGGCCACACGGTCAGCGCGATCCCGATCAACACCCCGAAGCTCAGCTTCATGGGGAACGTGAAGTCGTTCTTCGACGGCATGATGAAGCCGCCGCCCCTCGAGCCGGCGGTGCACGTCAACGGCTTCGGGCTGTCCATCGAGTCCGGGTTCACCGCCGGCAAGGCGTTCCAGGACCTGCACATGCCGCCGATGAACGAGTTCAACGGCAACATCATCGGGCAGAGCGTGAACCCGCCGACCGTGGTCACACCGGGCGGCGTACACCTGCCCGCGACCGCCGGGACGAACGGCTTCGCCACCAACATCCCGTCGCCGCACATCGGCCAGCCGTCGGTCAACGGGGTCAACGGCCTCAACGGGGTGCAAGGCGTCAACGGCGTCCAGGGGATCCACGGGCTGGTCGAGAACCTCCCGGCCGGTCACGTCGGCGTCCCCGGCGCGACCAACGTCTCAATCCCGGGTACGGCGATCTCGACCGCGCACCTGAACGGCGGCGTACACGTGAATCCGCCGGCCACCAACGTCGGCTCGCTCCACGTCTCGACGCCGCAGTCCACGAGTGTCAGTGACCTGGTCAGCTCCGGACTGCGGAACAACACCCCGACCATCTCGACGCACTTCGCGACCTCGATCAACGAGGGTGTCTCGCACGGCTTCCAGGCCAACCACCTCCGGCTCTCGCTGGACGAGCTGACCCGCCCGCCGACGCCGTCCGCGACCACCGGCGGCCACACCGTGAGTCCGCCGACCGTCGACCGGGTGAACGCTGCGCTGGACCTGGTCACCGGTGGGCCCGCGGACCTGAAGATCGGTGCCCCGGGCAACCTGCGGGCCGACGTACCGACGTTCAACGGGGTGCAGAACGTCGCGACGCCGCCGACGGCCCATGTCCAGCCGGTGACGCTGCCGAAGACCGACGTACCGATCCAGACGCAGATGCAGCCGGGGCACTCGTTCGCCACCGGCAAGACCGAGATCCCGCTGAACGGGCTGCCGGACCACCCGGGCCTCGCGGTGAAGGTGGAGCGGTTCGAGGGTGGGGTGACCCAGTTCAACCTGCACGGCGGCGGGCCGAACGGGCGCCTGGACCCGCTGAACGGCGGCGGGTTGCGGTTCACCGACACCTCGACCGGTGTCACCACCCGGTTCGACAGCAACGGGATCGTCGTCGACCACGGGGTGCGGCTGACCAAGGCCGACGGCCTGGCGCGGATCGACGACCGGGTGCTGATCAAGCAACCCGACGGTGGGTTCCGGATCACGAGCCTGGACGGCAGCGCCGTACCGGACCAGCTGACCATCAAGGCGCTCGACACCGGCGGCGTCAACGTGCTCGGCAAGGACGGCATGTCCTGGCACTACAACGCCAACGGCAAGCTCGAGAGCCAGTCGGTGAACGCGTCCTGGAACAGTGACCTCGCGGCCAAGGCCGGAGTCTTCCGCAAAACGGGCGACACCGACGCCGCCGTGAACGCCAAGATGGACGATTTCACCGGCGTCCAGCAGGCGCAGAAGAACCTCGACATCGCCCACGAGAACGTGGCGATCCACGGTGACCGGGTGGACGGTCCGTCGAACGCGCCCTCGGTCGGCGACCAGGTGCACATCGATCTGCACGGCGCGCAACACGATCTGGACCTGGCGAAGAACGCGTTCCAGGACAAGCACGGCCTGAGCGTCGACGGTCTGCAGAAGCAGCTGGACGACCTGACGACGGAGTCGCTGAACCTGCGCCCCCGGTTGCTCGGTTCGGGCCGGACGATGACGTACGACGTACCTGGCAACGCCGGTGTGAAGTTCGACATCAGCGGTGGTCAGGTCACGGTGCACGGTCCCGGCTCGGAGGAGTTCACCTCGTCGGTCGCGGGCAAGGCGCTGACCATCACCAATACCTCGACGGGAAACAGCTGGACGTACAGCCTCGGATTCGGTGGTCGCGCCAACCATGTGGGCGAGTCGTTCTCACTGCACGGCGGTCAGTTCAACGGCAAGCCGGTGTCGCTGGAGGGCAAGCTCGGCGAGTTCCATAGCGGAGTCGTGGACGGCAAGTTCCCGGTCAAGGTGACCGACGACGGGCTCGTGGTCGCGTCACCGCACGGCCCGATGAACTACACCCGCGACGGCGAGTTCCACAGCATCGGGTCGACGGCGACCGGCGACATGACGCGCCCGGTCCCGCCGCCGCACCTCGAGGGCGCCGACCTGGCCCGGTGGAACGCGCAGGTCGACCTGTCCCGGACGCACCTCACCGAGGCCGCGGGCAACAAGGGTGTCGAGACCCTGATGAAGGACGTGATGGGTGGTTCCTTCACGTCCAAGCGCGGCTTCGGCGGGTACGTGAACCCGACCGCGCTGGCCGACGGCACCCTGGTCGCGAAGGTGAAGACCTTCGACACCATCGCCAAGGACCTGCAGTTCAAGGGCGCGACCGACAACATCACCGTGTACCGCGGGGTGTCGATGGACCCGGCCAGCGCCCAAGCGGACGAGTTCCTCGAACGGCTGCCGATCTCGACCTCGAGCACGCTGAAGTTCCAGGACGACTGGGCGAAGAACGGCGTGGACTCGAACCGGGTCGTGTTCAAGATCGACTCCCCGCCGAACCACAGCAAGCTCTCGATGTCGTACCCGGAGGGCTACCACCCGGGTGGCACCGAGGCGAAGGCGTGGAACCAGGACCAGTGGGAGATCACCCTCGGGCCCGCCAAGTTCACCCGTACCGGCCCGGACTTCTTCGAGAACGGGCACCGGATCATCCCGGTCAAGGCCGAGCCGATCCCGGCCGGCCGGTTCGACGAGGTGATCACCGAGAAGTGGCCGGGGCTGTCCTCGGAGACCGCGTTCGGCGACTTCGTGAAGGCCTTCGACGCGCCGAACCTGCGGGGCTTCGAAGGGCTCGAGGACATCACCACCCGGGCCACCACCAGCGTCGACGGGCTGTCGCACACCGTCCACGTCGGCAAGCCGGGTTCCGTGGACGAACTGACGATCTCGGTACTGCGGGATCCGCAGACCGACTCGGTCCGGGTGATCTGGACCGTCGACGGGGCGAACAAGTTCGACAAGACCTGGAGCGGGCAGCAGTTCTCGAACCTGGCCACCGACCTGCGGGGCGGCGTACTGCACAACAACGACCAGTTCGTCGGGATGCCGAAGCCGGCGGCCTGGGACCAGGTGCCGGGCAAGGGCAAGGGGATCGCCAAGGCCTGGGACGACGACTTCGCGGCCCGGTTCGAGGTGTTCCGGTCGCCGGGCGACACCGACGCGATGGTCGGCGCGAAGATGGACGACTTCGTGAACGTCCAGAAGGCGCAGGCGAAGGTGGATGCCGCACTGCAGGACGTGCGGACGTACGGTCACCGCGCCGACGGTCCCTCGGACGGGCCGCCAGTCGGGGCGAAGATGTTCGTCAACCTGTGGAAGGCGCAGGACCAGCTCACCCAGGCGAAGGCGACGTTCGACGCCAAGTACGGGCTGAAGGCGGACGACCTCCAACTCCAACTCGGCAAACTCCTCGACCAGTCCCTGAAGGACCGCCCCCGCCTCGTCGGCGGCATGGACGGCCGCAGTACGCCGGACCTCACCGACACCACCGTCCACACGCCCCCGCCCACCACCCACACCACACCCACGCCCCTCACGACGCACGGTGGTGCGCCGCAGCCCAACACGCATGGGGCTGTGCCGGATCCTGCGGCTCCCGGTGCGCCTCCGCCGCCTGCTCCGCCTCTGGCGGCGCACCTTGCGCCGCCGCCTCCTCCGCCGCCTGTAGTGCACAGCGGGGGTTCTGGGCACGGAGCACCGCCGCCTCGCCCGCAGCGGGTGGTGGCGCCGGAGTTTCGGAAGGAGTTCGACAGCGCGTCGTTCGGGACCGAGAGCGAGCTCGGTGGGTTCGTGGTCGCGATGCCGGAGGGCACGCACCGGGTGTTCGCGTTCGTGAAGAAGGTCGACACCAACGAGTCGCTGGTGATGGTGACCAAGGACATGAACAACGGCGTCTACCGGAACCCGGGCGACCTGCCCGGTGCCCGCGCCGGCAACTGGACGACGCACACCGTCGAGCTGGTCAACTACCCGTCCCGCGTCGCCGACCAGACCGGTATCGCGCTCCGCGACGACGCCACCCAGTTCTTGCTGGACACGTTCAAGAGCCGCCTCTCCGGCGCGAACCACCACCCGCTGGAGTCGGTGGTCAGCCCCGACGGCCGCTTCAAGCTGGAGATCACGAACGGCCGCCACGTGATCGCCGGCGGCAACGGGATGAACCTGGACGACGTCGGCTCGGTGAAGATGCCGCTCGGCGGCCAGCAGATCACGGTCGGCGTGAAGGCGACGGACTTCGGCAGCGACCTGACCACCGAGCTGCGGCTGCTCCGCGACAACCCCTGGTACAACGCCGAGTTCCGCACCGACGACGCCGTACGGAACCTGGATCGCGGCACGCTCGACAATCCCGAGGCGGTCGAGTCGGCGTACACCTATCTGAAGTCGATCATCAGCTTCACGGCGAAGCAGGTGGACAAGCACAGCATCCCGATCGGCGCCTACCCGGGCGCCGCGCCGTTCCACAGCCTGACCGACCCGGTGGTGAAGAACGGCTGGTCGGTGCTGCCGCGGACCCGGCCGAACATCGTCCTGGAGGGCCTGTCGGACGTCGACAAGGCCGCGACGCTGAAGCTGCTCCGGGAGATGCCGGAGATCGGCGACGGGACGATCTGGCGCGAGTCGAAGTCGTACATCCTGGGCGGTGGCGAGGTCGCCGGGCACGGGATCAACGACGCGGTGATCGGCGGCCAGAAGGCGCTGCTGTTCGAGTTCCGCGAGGTCCCGGACGGCCTGAAGCACCTGGTCCCGACGCACAAGCTGCCGACCACGTCGATCACCGACCTGCTGGCCGATCTGGGCGGCGGCCGGCCCGCCGCGGTCCGCAACATCAACGGCTTCATCGGCAACGCGGACAACAGCGGCGACTTCGCCGGCTGGTTCCGGGACAAGTTCCCGAACCACGCGACGAAGACCGACCAGCGCGTGATCACCATCTCCACGGTCCAGCAGAAGGCCGAGTGGATGATGACGCACCAGCCGCAGGCCTGGGACCAGGTCCTGGCCGGGCAGGAGCCGGTGATCGTGCGGACCGTGCAGATGCCGCAGATCCAGCAGCACCCGCTCGGCGGGGCGTTCGACAACCACGTGGTCGTCCGGCCGGAAGGCGGTACGCCGCACGTCACCGGCCCGAATGCACAGCACCTCACGCTCAACGACTTCGGCGACGACGGCTTCCGCATGGTCGGCCCCGACGGACGGACCCAGCGGTACGACGGGAACGGCGTACTGCTCGGGGACGGGATCCGTCTGCAGCACCCGCAGGGCAACCACTTCACCGAAGACATCCCTGGCGGCGGTACCCGCCTGGTCGACGAGCACGGCGTACAGATCCCGAACACGCAGCTCGAGCGGTTGCCGGACGGACGGTTCGTGGTCACGGACGGCCGGAACGGGCTCGGTTTCGGTGCCGACGGCAAGCAGCTCGACGTACGAGTGCAGGTCGGCGGCAGGTTCGGCGACCAGTGGGTGGTGCACCCGCTCGAGGGTCGTCCGCACGTTGCCGGTGACAACCAAGGGCTGTACCGCGTGCTCGACCTGCCGGACAGTGGTTTCCGCCTGATCGGCCCGCGCGGCCAGATGGCGCGGTACGGCGCGGACGGCGGCCATCTCGTCGACGGGACGATGCTCAACGACCCGTTCCACGTCCGCGGCTCGTTCTTCACCGAACTCGACGGCGCCGGCGGACTCCGAGCGGTCGACCTGCACGGTACGCCGCTCCCGCACACCACCGTGGACCACCTGCCGAACGGTCAGTTCCGCGTCGCGGACAACGCGCTCGGCGACGTGCGCTGGTACGGCCAGGACGGCCTGTACCGCGGCTCCGGCATGCGCGTCGCCGACCCGGCGCATCAGGGCCAGGTCTTCCTGTACCACGGTCTCGGTCGCGATCCGGAGCTGCTCGACAACGCCGGCGCGCACCTGCCCGGCACCGTCACGACGCTCGAGGGCGGCGGCTTCCGGGTCACCGAGGCGAACGGGATCGCCCGGACCTTCGACGACGCGGGAATCTATCTGGACCGGCGAATTCCCATCGGGCATGAGGTTGTCGTCCACGACGCCAACAACCACCTCACCCTGCACAACCCGACCGGCCCCGGCCGGACGGTCGAACACGTCCAGGGCGGCGGCTACCGAGTCGTTGACGGCGGCAACTACCACGTGTACGACGCCGACGGCGCGTTCCAGGCGCACGGTCACACGGTGAACCTGCCGGGCCAGACAGGCTTCCTCGAGATCACGGGGACCGGCGCACAGCGGCTCGACGTCACCTACCAGCCGATCCCGGGCCGCAACGTCACGTTCGACGCGGCCGCCGGCGAGATCACCGTGACGCGCACCGGCGGTCACGACGTCTTCGACCTGAACGGCGGCCTGCTGCGCGAGGTCACCGACCTCGACGGTCACGGGCTCGGCGCCGGGCTCACGCGGGTCACCCGCGACCAGAACGGCGCGGTCACCTGGACCGACCGGAACGGCGTACCGGTCCCGACACCGCACCGGGTCACGGTCGACGCGCAGGGCGGCGTACGGCTGGAGATCGACCTGCCGGGCGGCCCGCGGAACGGGGAGTTCCACGTGTTCTCCCGCGAGGGGAACCTCACCGAGCAGGGCTTCCCGGTGGTCCGCAACGGCCAGGCCACCGAGTTCACGTACGTCGTCAACCGGACCGGCAACACGTGGCGCCGGGTGGACGGCGCGAACGTCGACGGGACCGGCGGCTTCCAGCACGGCAAGGTCGACATCGCCGGCCTGGACAACGGGCGGATCCGGCTGCAGAGCTCGACCGCCAAGGAGGTCGAGGTCTTCGAACGCCGGTGGCTGCCGGACGGCACGGTCCTGGACAGCTTCCGCAAGACCGACACCCTCGGGTACGGCTGGTTCGACCGGCGCACGACGTGGGCGACGTACGACGCCAACGGCGCGCTGACCAACTGGGGCAAGCGGCAGATGGACACCGGCGGGTCGGCGTGGCGCGACTACGACCACCACGGGAACACGGTGCGCGACTACCAGCAGGGCCTGCAGAAGTACGCGAACCCGATCGCCGAGCAGCCGACACCGCTGGGGAAGGCCGACAAGGAGATCACCGGTCACGTGCTGGCGATCAAGGACGGCCGGAACTGGACCTGGCACCGGTACGACGCGCAGGGCCTGCACGTCGCGCAGGGCGGCCGCACCCTGGAGACGATCGGCGACGGCTGGACCGACACCGTCCGGGTCATGGAGAACGGCAACGAGGTCTCCAAGGTCGCGCAGCAGAAGTGGGGTATGTGGCACGGCCCGGACAAGGCGCGGCAGTATCAGGAGTTCAAGCTCGAACCTGGCGCGAACCACCCGACCCGCTCGGGCGAGTTCGAGGTCCAGTCGCCGCAACTGAAGTCGGTCGGCAAGGGCGAACTGCTGGACAGCGGCGCGCTGCTGACGACCGTCCGGCAGGGTGACCAGCGGCCGCCGATCTGGGTCCGGCAGAACTTCCTCGACAACCCGCCGACCACCGGCAGCGTCGCGCACATCTCCGGCGACAACCGGTTCCAGGTCTTCCGTTGGCAGACCAGCGGCGACGGCATCGACGCGGGCCAGGGGGTCCGGTACGTCGGCACGGACGAGTCGATCGTCGACGTGACCATGAACGGCGACTTCGTCCGCTTCAAGGGCAAGCTGCACGACGGCACCGAGCTGAAAGTCGGCGACCAGGCCACCGCCCCGGGTACGGCGCACCCGACGTCGACGACACCGTGGACGGCCGGTGACCTGAACGGCTGGCGGGTGTTCGACAACAACAACGGCTGGCGGGACGTCGCGGAGGTCGACGGGCTCCAGGGCTGGACCGTGGTCCGGGAGAGCCACCCGGGCGGCATCGTCCGCGAGTACACGCAACCGGCCGACCGCAACATCTGGGTCCAGCGGGACGCGCACGGCAACCTGGTCGGCAGCTCGCACCAGACCCCGGCCCCGGTCGGCGGCAACCATCGGTACGTCGTGGCTACCGGCGACGCCGACTCCTCGCGCTGGCGCTGGCAGGAGCTCGACCACAACGGCGTACAGATCGCCGGCCGCGAAGGGGATCGGTTCCACTTCAAGGGGTCCAGGGACGAAGGGATCAGCTGGGACAACTCGTTCCGCGACTTCGATGCCGCGGGCAACCTGATCCGCGACCGGCACCTGCTGGACGAGCGGCGATTCATCGAGTCCTGGCAGGACGGGAACCAATGGCGGGTTGCGGAGTTCGACAAGACCGGCGCCGAGGTGGCCGGCAGCACCCGGCTGGACCGGCAGTGGCGCGCCGCGGACGGGACCTTGCAGCAGAACTGGACCCCCGGCGCGCAGCACTTCCGCGACAGCCTGCCGCAGAACGGCCAGGTCGGGCCGCAGGTCGTCCGCGAGACGCCGCCGCACGTCGGCGACGGGCGGCCGATCCGGGTCCGCGAGTACAAGGTCGAGAACGGGCAGAGCGATCTCGCGCAATGGAAGGAGTTCGACTTCGACAAGGTCGTCCGCGAGCGGGTGAAGTCGGGGGACAACTTCCTCGAGACCGACAAGGTGCACGGCCAGTGGAAGCTGTACGACGAGCACGGCGCGGTGATCGGCGAACGCTCGGACAACGGCCTGGTCTTCGAGATGCGGGATGGCAAGCTCACGCTGACCGGCAACGAGTTCGACTTCCGGGGCGCGATGACGGAGTACCGCGGCTGGAACACGCGGATCGGTGACACCCAGCGGCAGCCGTGGTTGATGCAGTCCGACTGGACCCTCTCCGACAGGACGCTGACACCGGGCGGCAACGCGTTCCGCGAAGCGAACTACGCGCCACTCTCGCGGCTGCTGACCCAGAAGGTGCTGATCCAGGCCGGGACCGAGTTCATCCTCGACTACGCGGCCAGTCTGATGATCGCGGGCATCATCGCCGAGGCGCAGAACAAACCGTTCACCGGCAACGACGCGCTGAAGGCGCTGATGAACGCAGCCGTCGGAGCGACGCTGAAGTCGGTGGCCGGCGCGGCGCTCACCGAGACCAAGCTTGGCGGCTCGCTGCGGACGCTGAAACAGGACATGGGCAACCTGGACGGCGGCAAATTCATCACCAAGCGGCCGAACAACAACGACGCGACGTGGGGCGTGGAGTGGGCTGGCAACACCAGCCCGCTGCGCTGGCGTGGAGGCACCTTCGACTACAGCCTGAACATGTTGCTGCTGCCGCTCACCGGCTTCGTGAACGGCACCATGAACGCGGCGATCTTCGGCGTCCCGGACGCGAACGGGAAGACCGTCAAGCTGTCCGGCTGGGAGGCCGTCGGTGAGGGCGGGATCGCGGTGCTGAGCGGCTACGCGATCGCCAACAGCCTCGGCCTGGCGAAACTGGTCGGCGGGAACCTGGCTATCGGCCGGCTGTGGCAGAAGGGCGGCCTGGCCGAGATCGTGCTGACGATGCCGCTGCGGCTGTTCGAGAAGGGCATCGGCGGCGCGTTCCTGACCCCCGCGATCCGCGCGTCGATCAACCCGTCGTGGTATCAAGTTCCGCCGGTACTTCCTCCTGTCGAAGGAGCACAGTGACGAACCGCTACGTGGCGCCGAAGGGGCGCGGGACCTACCGCCGGATCACCGAGGCGCTGCGGGCCGCCGCGCCCGGTGACGTGATCGTCGTGAGCGCGGGCGAGTACGCCGAGCAGCTCCGGCTGGACCGCTCGGTGGCGATCGTCGCCGAGCCGGGCCAGGGCGGTGCCGTCGCGCTGGTCGGCGTACCGGGTGAGCCCGCGGTGGTGGCGGAAGGGCTGGAGTGCTCGCTGCGCGGGCTGGTGATCCGGGCCGCGGGTGACGACGGCAGTACGCCGGCCGTGGGCGTCGCGCCCGGGGCCGGGCTGATGCTGGACGACTGCACGGTCGTCGGCGGCCGGATCCATGCCCGCGGCAACGAAGGTGGCGGGCAGGGCACGGACCTGACCGGGTACGGCGTGACCACGCTGATACTGCGCGGGACGCGGATCGAGAAGGGCCGGCTGGCCGCGCTGCACCTGTCCGGGCGGGTCCGGGCGAAGGTCGAGGACTCCGTCATCGACACGATCGACGGGATCGGCGTGGTGCTCTCGGGCAACGCGTTCCTGGAGGCGTCGCGGCTGCGGCTGAACACCACGTCCGGGTACGGCTTCCGGTTGCGCGGCTCCAGCCGGCTCGAGGCGACGGACGGCGTGATCCGCCAGACGGGAATGGCCGGCGTACTCCTGGAGGACTCGTCGAGCGCGACGCTGACCGACGTACGGATCGACCGGCCCGGCGGGCCCGGGATCCACGCGGCCGGTACGGCGAAGGCGACGCTGACCGACTGCCGCGTGCGGAACTCGCGGGCCAGCGGGCTCGTGGTGCAGGACCAGGCCGACCTGACAGCGTCCGACTGCATCGTCGCCGACGCGGGCGCGAATGCCTTGCTGGCTTCGGATTCCGCCACGGCGACGTTGACCGACAGCCGCTTCGACCGCTCGGTCTACAGCGCCGTCCACCTCACCGGTACGTCGGTGGTGCGGTTGACGGACTGTCTGGTTCGCGAGGGCGCGGAGCACGGCGTCCACGCGACCGCGGCGTCACGGGTTGAGCTCACCAGATGCGGGATCGCCGACGTTGGGTTGACGGGAGTTTCGATCGTCGACGGCGCGGCGGCCGAAGCGGTGGACTGCCGGGTCAGCGGCGGCGGGACCGGCGTACACCTGGAGTCTTCGGTGGCGACCGGGTTCCGCGGTACGTCGGTCAGCGGGACGGTCGGGACCGGGATCGAGCTGGCGGGCGCCGGGCTGGCCACGCTGGACGCCGTACGCGTCAGTGCGTCCAAGGCCGCCGGGATCGTGGTCGGGACCGGCGCCGCGGCCGAGGTGACGAGCAGCACGATCGAGGAGTGCGGCGGGTCCGGGCTCGTCGTGTGGTCGGGGGCGAGGCCCGCCGTACGGGCGTTGCGGGTCGCGAGTGTGGCGAAGAACGGGATCTACCTCGCGGAGAAGGCGGCAGGGACGTACTTGGACTGCGATGTGACGGGGACGAAGTACCCGGCGCTGCATTTGAGCAAGACGTCCGCGCCGGTGTTCCAGCATCTCCGGATCCGCGACTGCGTCGAGGCGGTCGGGCAGGAGGACGGGGCGAACCCGAAATTCGAGGACTGCACCGTGGACGGCGTACCGATGAACGCGCCGACACCGGCGCTCGCGGCGGCCGCGAACGTGCCGGGGGTTGCGCCGACGCCGACGGCCGGGCTGGACGAGAGCATGCCGCCGGACGACGAGACGCTCGAGGACGTGCTCGCCGAGCTCGACGAGCAGGTTGGGTTGGACCGCGTCAAGCGTGACGTCCAGTCGATGGTGAAGCTCATGCAGACGGTGCGGATGCGGCAGGAGGCGGGTCTGCCCGCGCCGCCGCTCTCGCGGCACTTGGTGTTCGCGGGCAATCCCGGTACCGGTAAGACGACGGTGGCGCGGCTGTACGGGCGGGTGCTGAAGGCGCTCGGTCTGCTCCGCAAGGGGCACTTGGTCGAGGTTGATCGGACGGGGCTCGTCGGCGAGTACGTCGGGCACACCGGTCCGAAGACGACTGCGGCGGTGAATCAGGCGCTCGGTGGCGTGCTGTTCATCGACGAGGCGTACTCCCTGGCACCCGTTGGCATCGGCAACGACTTCGGCGCCGAAGCCATTGCCACGTTGGTGAAACTGATGGAGGACCACCGGGACGACCTCGTGGTGATCGTTGCCGGGTATGTGAACGACATGTCGCGCTTCATCGGGTCCAACCCCGGTCTGTCGTCACGCTTCACCCGGACGTTGATGTTCGAGGACTACACGGCCGCCGAGCTCGTGGCGATCGTCGAACACCAGGCCGGCGGTCACCAGTACGAGGTCACCACAGACGCCCGTACGGCGCTCTCCCACCTCTTCGAACGCATGCCCCGCGGCGAAGGCTTCGGCAACGGCCGCTCCGCCCGCCAGATCTTCCAGGCCATGACCGAACGCCAGGCCCACCGCCTCTCCGAACTCACCGCCCCCACCCCCGAACAACTCGTAGCCCTCGAATCAGCCGACCTCCCCGAAACCGCCTGAACCCACCCGCAACCCCCACATATCGCTCCGAAGCCACCGAGTCGTGCCGTTTGGTCGCTGACGCGTTTGCCCAGTCGTGGAGTGTGGTCCCGGATCACCAGCCAGTCCTCACGAGTCGGCGGATCGCGGGTGTGGTTGTCGGGTGGGTGCGCGGGCGAGCGGATCAGGCGGCGAGCACTTCGAGTGACGAGCACGCCGTACGGGCGTCCCTCGCGCGCGTGCCCGATGCGTCCCTCGGCCGGTCGAGTCGTGGCGGTTGGTCGGTGGTGCGTTTGCCGAGTCGTGGGTTGTGGTTCCGGATCGGCAGCCATTTCTCACGACTCGGCGGATCGTGAGCGGGTGCTGTCGAGCGGCACTCCAGGGCGGTTGTAACAGTAGAAGGTGGGATTTTCTCAAGGAGAGTTGTTTTGAGTAGTGACAGTTCGCGGTAAGTCGCTTACGGTTTGGCCGCATGACGATGACGCGACGTGGGTTGCTGGTGGGCGCTGGGGCGGTTTTGGCCGGCGGGATGGTGGGGGTGCCGGCGTGGGCGGCGCCGGGTGGGTTGCCGCCGACGCGGCGGTTCGCGCTCGATGGGTCGGGTGGTGAGCTGTTTCGGAGCAAGCCGTTGGCGGATGTGACCGTGATGCAGTCGATCGCCTTCGACAACGCGAACCAGCGGCTGTTCGCCGGCCAGTTGCGCGCGGGGTCGCCGGCCAACAGCGGTGATCTCACGCTGACGCAGCTCACCACGGCCGGCGACGTCGTCGGGCACATGTACCTGAGCGGTTTCGGCCATGCGGTCTCGATCGGTGCGGAGGCAGTCGGGCGTACGACGTACCTCTGGACCGAGACCGACGTGGATACGGTGAATGGGCGTGGTCGTCAGGTTGCTCGGTTCCGCTGGCGGGACGGTGCGACGTTGACGAAGGATTCGCCGGGGCTGCGGAGTTGGAAGCCGGTCGCGGACGGCGCACTGTTCACGCCGTCGGTCGATCAGCAGCACGGCCGGATCGCCATTCGGCATACCCAAGCGGACGGCTTTCACATCAACGTGTACTCGCTGTCCGCGGCGCGGGCCGGCAACTTCTCGAACGTGCTCGCGTCGTTCAAGCAGCCCGCGATGACTGCCGGCATCGACTTCCAGGGCTGGGCGCTGTACGGCTCGTACGTCTACCTCTGGGAGGGCGAGGCGTACTCCGGCACGCCTGACCCCGCACAGTTCACGTCGAAGCTGTGGACCTACGACATCACCACCGGCGAGATCGTCGAGTCGGTTCGCATCCTCGACGGCGGCGACCTCGTCTACCGCGAGGCCGAGGGCGTCGGCGTGCATCTCGACCGCTTCGGTTGTCCCCGGCTCTGCTTCGGCTTCGCGTCAGGTGTCGGCGGGGATCGCCGCGCCAACCTCTTCTACCGCGACTCGTTCGTCTAACACCCGTCGCCGAGAAGTTCTCAGAAGTTTTTGTTCGAACTAATGACACTTCTCGGTAAGAGACTTACCGTCGAACGGTATGGACAACCTCTCCCGCCGTGGGTTGCTGACCGGGGCCGGCGCGCTGATCGCCGCCGGCACGGTCGGTCTTCCCGCCGCCACCGCCCGGACCCTGTCCCTGCCCGCCTCCAAGCGCTTCAAGATGAGCGCGACCACCAACGAGTTCCTCCGCAGCCAGCCGCTGCACGACGCGACGGTGATGCAGTCGTTCGCGTTCGACACCCCGAACGACCGGCTGTTCGCCGCGCAGTTGCGGGGCGGCAGCGGGGCGAACAGCGGTGATCTCGCGCTGACCCAGCTCGACTTCGCCGGCAACGAACTCGGGTACATGTACCTCACCGGCTTCGGCCACGCGGTCTCGATCGGCGCCGAGGGTGCCGGGAGTACGACGTACCTCTGGACCGAGACCGACGTGGACACCGCGAACGGGCGCGGCCGGCAGATCTGCCGGTTCCCGTGGCAGAACGGGACGACGCTGACATCGGCATCGGTGACGAAGTGGAAGCCGGTGTCGAACGGGACCGTGTTCACACCAGCCGTCGATCAGCGCTTCAACCAGCTCGGTGTGCGGCACTCGTTGTCGGATGGCATGCACATCAACGTGTACTCACTTGCGGCCGCACGGACAGGCGATTTCTCGACGGTACTGGCGTCCTTCAAGCAGCCGGCGTTGACGTCCGGGATCGACTTCCAGGGGTGGACGTTGTACGGATCGTACGCGTACTTCTGGGAAGGCGAGGCGTATCCGGGTGCGCCCGACGAGACCAAGGCGACGTCGAAGCTGTGGTGCTACGACATCAACGCCGGTCAGCTCGTCGACTCGTTCCTGACGCTGGCCGGGAAGAGCCTGACCTACCGTGAGCCCGAAGGAATGGCGGTCTACGGCTCGACGGACGCGACGGCACGCCTGTACTTCGGCTTCGCGTCAGGCGTCACCGGCGACCGCCGAGCCAACCTCTTCTACCGCAACACCTTGGTCTAAAGGCGTTACTGGGCGACGCCGTACAGACGATCACCGGCGTCGCCCAGGCCCGGGACGATGTAGCCCTTCTCGTTCAGGTGCGAATCCATGCCGGCGATCACCAAGTTGCAGGGGACATCGAGGTCGGTGAGTTCGCGTTCGACGCGCTGCACGCCTTCAGGGGCCGCGAGCAAGCAGATCGCGGTGATGTGGTCGGCGCCGCGGTCCACCAGGAACTGGATCGCGGCCGCCAGCGTCCCGCCGGTGGCCAGCATCGGGTCGAGCACGTAGCACTGCCGCCCGGACAGGTCCTCCGGAAGCCGTTCGGCGTACGTCGACGCAGTCAGCGTCTCCTCGTTGCGCACCATGCCGAGGAACCCCACCTCGGCGGTCGGGAGCAGCCGGGACATGCCCTCGAGCATGCCGAGGCCGGCCCGCAGGATCGGGACGACCAGCGGCTTCGGCGAGGCGAGCTTCACGCCCTGCGCCTCCGCGACCGGTGTCTGCACCGTGACCGGACCGGTCCGCACGTCCCGCGTCGCCTCGTAGGCGAGCAACGTGACGAGCTCCTCGGTCAGCCGCCGGAACGTGGGTGAGTCCGTGCGCTCGTCCCGCAGCGCGGTGAGCTTGTGAGCGACGAGCGGGTGGTCCACGACGAGGATCTGCATAAGCCGGAACGGTACCGTCGGCGATTCGCGGCGCGAAAGCGTGCGCGCTGTCAGACTGGGAACCGCATTGGAATCTGCCCTGAATTCGCCCCCCAGGGAGTACGCCGATGACTGAGAAGACGCCCGAGCAGTTGGACCGCCTCCGTCGTCGCGCAGCCTTTCTGCGCGAGCGGGACGAGGCCCGCGCGCTGCGGGACCGGATCGCGCCGCGGCGGGCGCGGGTCCGGCAGTTGCGGGAACTGATGCGCAGAGCGACGTACCATCACTGACTGTTGACGGGTGTTGGTGGATCTGATACCGCTCCGAGATCGCGTGCGCCGCCGGAGTCTGGGACGATGACCCGGTGTCCGATGTCACAGCAGGGCAGATGACCACCGACCTCGATTTCGCGGTCGCCGCCTACACCGAGGACGGGAACTGGACGGTCACCCCGCTGGTACTGCGTGGTGAGCCGGACCTGTCCACGGTGGTGTCCGCGCTCCGCCGGTACCCCGGTGAGGCCGGCGTGCTCGGGATGGTCTCGGTGGACGAGGACTTCTTCGTGCTGGTCCGGGTGCTCGGTGGTCGCGCGCGGCTGCTGATCTCCGACGTCACCGCCGCCACCGAGTGGCCGCTGGCCCGGCAGGTCGTCGACGAACTCGACATCCCGCTGGCCGATGACGACGACGAGCAGGTCCCGGCCGGTGACCTGACGATCATCGCCGACCTGGGGATGACCGCGATGGACCTCGGTGCGCTGTGCGACGACGTCGACCTCTACCCGGAGGAGATGCTCGAGGAGATCGCCGAGGCGCTCGGGTTCGGCAACCAGTTCCACGACGCGATCGAAGCCCTTGGCTAGCCCGCTCCTGCGGCGGGAGTGGTCGAGGTTGATGGCGCTCGCCCTGGAGGAGGGCGAGCTCGCGCTGCCCGACGTACCGATCGGGGCCCTGGTCGTGGACGAGGGTGGCGAGATCATCGGGCGCGGTCACAACGAGCGGGAGACGACCGGTGATCCGACCGCGCATGCCGAGGTCGTGGCGATCCGGGAGGCGGCGCGGCATGTCGGCGAGTGGCGGCTGACCGGCTGCACGCTGGTGGTCACGCTGGAGCCGTGCACGATGTGCGCCGGGGCGATCGTGCTGTCCCGGCTGGACCGGCTGATCTTCGCGGCGTACGACGAGAAAGCCGGCGCCGTGGGCTCGCTGTGGGACGTCGTCCGGGACCGGCGGCTGAACCATCGGCCCGAGGTGGTGGGCGGTGTGATGGCCGATGTGGCCGGTGCTCGGCTGCGCGATTTCTTCATTCGTCACCGACCTTGATAGTGTCCTCGGCGGTGGCGTGTCCGAGCGGCCGAAGGAGCGCGCCTCGAAAGCGCGTGACGGGCAACCCCCGTCCGAGGGTTCAAATCCCTCCGCCACCGCCATGGAGTTGGATGGTTCCGCACGGAGTGTGGAACCATCCAACTGCATATCAAGTGCTGTGGGATTTGGGAGGAGCCTGCGACGGTTCCCTCCGCCACCGCCAAACCGCCCCTCGGGGTGGGACAGAGCCGGAGACCCTGATGCTGTGTGATGCGTCAGGGTTTTCGTCTCTCTGGACCTGACTCGGGACGCTCGACGAGAGGGCCCCTATGGATGTTGAGGAGCTCGACCGGATCCTGCTCGGCGGGGCCGCGGTCCTGCTCGTCGCGGTCGTGGCGGTCCGGTTGTCCGGCAAGATCGGGCTCCCGTCACTGCTCATCTATCTCGGGATGGGCCTGGCGCTCGGCGAGGCCGGACCGGGACACATCCACTTCGAGGACGCCAAGCTGGCGCACGCGCTCGGGTTCGCCGCGCTGGTGGTGATCCTCACCGAGGGCGGTCTGACGACCCGCTGGAACGAAGTACGACCGGTGATGCCGCTGGGGCTTGTGTTGGCGACCGTCGGGGTCGCGGTGAGTGTCGGCGTGGTCGCGGGTGTGGCGCACTTCGTGCTGGGGCTGAGTTGGCAGCTGTCCGTGCTCCTGGGGGCCGTGACGTCGCCGACGGACGCGGCGGCGGTGTTCTCAGTACTGAGACGGGTGCCGGTCCGTCCACGCCTGCGTGGAGCGCTGGAGGCGGAATCCGGTCTGAACGACGCCCCGACTGTGTTGCTCGTCACACTCGTGAGCACCGGCGAGGTCGGCGACAAGGGCCTGCTGGCATTCAGCGGGCTGGTGCTCTACGAGCTGATCGTCGGTGCCCTGTTCGGCCTGGTGATCGGGTGGGTGAGCGTCGGCCTGATCCGCCGGATGGCCCTCGGCTCGGCCGGTCTGTATCCGCTCGCGGTCCTCTCGGTCGCGTTCATCTCGTACGCCGGAGGCTCGGTCCTGCTCCACGTCTCGGGCTTCGCGTCGGTGTACGTGACGTCGCTGGTGCTCGGGCGGGCGGAGTTGCCGCACCGGATGGCGACCCGGTCGTTCGTGGACGGCATCGCCTGGTTGGCGCAGATCGGGTTGTTCGTGATGCTCGGGCTGCTGGCGTCGCCCGGCCGGTTCCGGTTGAACGACGTCGTGCTCGCGCTGGTGATCGGGTTCTCGGTCACGGTGGTCGGGCGGTTCGCGTCGGTGGCGATCTCGGCGGCGCCGTTCCGGTTGCCGTGGGCGGAGCGGACGTTCATCTCGTGGGCCGGGCTGCGCGGCGCCGTACCGATCGTGCTGGCGACCATCCCACTCTCCGAGGGAGTGCCGCACGCGGACCGGATCTTCGACGTGGTGTTCGTGCTCGTGCTGCTGTTCACGTTGCTGCAGGGGCCGTCACTGCCGTGGCTCGCGAAGCGGCTGAACGTGCTCGACGAGAACGCGGCGCACGAGGTGGACATCGACGTGGCGCCGCTGGAGTCGCTCGGCGCGGACATGATCCAGGTCCAGATCCCGAGCGAGTCCCGGCTGGCCGGTGTCGAGATCGGCGAGCTCCGGCTGCCGCCGGGCGTTTCGGTCTCCCTGGTCATCCGCGGCGAACGGGCGTTCGTCCCGGACCGCCGTACCGTGCTGCGGGCCGCCGACTCGATGCTCGTCGTCGCGCCCAGCCCGGTCCGCGAACAGACCGTCCGCCGCCTCCGGGCCGTGTCGCGGGCCGGCCGCTTGGCCGGCTGGTTCGGCGAACGCGGCCGCGAACAGCAGTAGCTGTCCGCGGCCGGTAGGGGTCAGTGCAGGGTCAGTTCGGGTTCTGGCCGGAGGGGATCGGCTGCGGGGTGCGGACGACCGGGAGGCAGACGGTGCTGCCGGCCGGGACCTGGACCGAGGGGATGCCCTTCAGCTTCACGGAGCCGAAGCCGGCGCCGATCACCAGGTCGACGGTGTGGTCGGTGCGGCCGTCGGCGATCAGCACGGCCTTCTGGTTCAACTGACCGGCGACCAGGAGCATCTCGGGGGCGGTCTCGGAGGCGCCGCGCAGCGACACGACGTCGGTCTTGTCGCCCTTGGGCTCGTTGGCGATCTTGCTGACGTTGAATCCGCGCTTCTTCAACACGTCCGCGACCCGGCCGGCCGAGCCCGCGCGGGCGCCACCGTTGTAGATGTTCAGGACGACCTGTTTCGGCACCAGGCGGTTGTTCGCGAGGTTCTGCTCGGTACAGGTCGGCTCGGCACTGCTGTTTACCAGCGACTTCCAGCCCCACCAGCCGCCGCCGGCGAGAATTCCGAGCAGGATCACCATCGTGATCGGTGTACGCCACCGGAGCCGCGAGTGCGGCCTCGGTTGCGGATGGATCGCTGTCATTTGCTCTACCCCCCGTGAGCGGCAGCCATGGTCAGTCCACGACCAGTACCCGTGCATGCAGAACTTGACGCTGCTGCAGCGCGGCCCGCAAGGCGCGATGCAGGCCGTCCTCGAGATACATGTCGCCCCGCCACTCGACGACATGCGCGAACAGGTCGCCGTAGAAGGTCGAATCCTCGTCGAGGAGAGCCGTCAGGTCCAGAGTGCCCTTCGTCGTGACGAGTTCGTCCAGCCGCACCTGCCGTGGCGGCAGTGAAGACCAGTCCTTGGGCCGCAGCCCGTGGTCCGGGTACGGCCGATCGTCCCCGACGCGCTTGAAGATCACCTCCCGGAGTCTAGCGGGATTCCAGGTCGTGCGAGGAGGTCATGAAGGTCACCGGAACAGTCCGCGACCGGATTTCAACCTTTTGGCGGAGTCCGGCGTCAGACCCGGACACAGAGCAGTGAGCGCGGTAGGGAGCTCACCCGCGAGGGGGTAAACACGATGCGAATTCTTCCGAAACTCGGCCTGGTGACCGTGGCACTCGCCGTCGTGGCACTCGGTACGACGCTGCCGGCGGACGCGGTCACGGTGTCTCAGGTGAAGGCCGCCCAGACCCGCCTGAACGGGCTCGGCTGTACGTCCGGCCCGGTCGACGGCCAGGCTGGCGCGATGACCCAGGCCGCCACCGTGCGGTTCCAGTCCGCCAACGCCCTGAGCCAGACCGGTTCGCTGAGCGGTACGACGTACACCCGGCTGATGGCTTCGACGGCGAAGCGGTGTGACGTCCGTGCGGTACCGCGGAGTTCGGGGAGCGGGCGCCGGATCGTCATCAGCCAGACGCAGAACTGGGTGTGGTTGATCGATGCCCGCGGCAAGGTCGTTCGGCAAGGCGGGATCGTTGACAACCCGACGTACCTGAAGGCTGGTACTTATACGAGTGGGGCGAAGTGCGGCCGGCCGGCGCGGGTACTGCGGAACACCGACGGCGCCCGGTTGTATCTGAACCATTTCGTCCGGTTCGCGCCGTGTGGAGTCGGGTTCCACCAGATCCCGACGTACAAGACGAACGGGCAACAGATTCACCCCGACTGGCTGCTCGGCACGAATGACAAGGTCTCGCACGGTTGTATCCGGGTCTCCGCCGCGATGTCGGCAACGATCTGGACCTTCGCCGCCACCCCGACGCGTGTAGTCGTCCTGCGCTGACCCGGGAGGACTAGCATTCCCGACGGGTAGTTCCGTCAACCGGGGAAAGGCACGCTGATGGCCGAGAAAGCCGACGTCGTCGAGACCGTCACGCAGGGGTACGCGTTCGAAGGGGCTGCCCTCGATCTGGGCGCGCTGCTGGTCGACGGCGAGCCGAAACCGGAGGCGGCGGTCCGGATCCCGCTCGGGATGATGAACCGGCACGGTCTGGTCGCGGGCGCCACGGGCACCGGTAAGACGAAGACCCTGCAGTTGATGGCCGAGCAGTTGTCCGCGGCCGGTGTCGCGGTGTTCGCCGCCGACATCAAGGGCGACCTGTCCGGCATCTCGCAGCCGGGCGCGAGCAGCGACAAGCTGCTGGCCCGGACCAAGGCGATCGGCCAGGACTGGACCGCGACCGGTTTCCCGACCGAGTTCTACGCGCTCGGCGGCCAGGGGACGGGCGTCCCGATCCGCGCCACGATCACCTCGTTCGGCCCGGTGCTGCTGTCCAAGGTGCTGGGGCTGAACGACGTCCAGGAGTCGTCGCTCGGGCTGATCTTCCACTACGCCGACAAGGCCGGGCTGACGCTGCTCGACCTGAAGGACCTGCGCTCGGTCATCCAGCACCTCACCTCGGACGAGGGCAAGGAAGACCTCAAGGAGCTCGGCGGCCTGTCCGCGGCGACGGCGGGCGTCATCCTGCGCGCGCTGATCGGGTTCGCCGACCAGGGCGCGGAGGAGTTCTTCGGTGAGCCCGAGTTCGAGACCGCCGACCTGCTGCAGCAGCGTGACGGGAAGGGTGTCATCTCGCTGCTCGAGCTGCCGAACCTGCAGGACCGGCCGGCGCTGTTCTCGACGTTCCTGATGTGGCTGCTGGCGGACCTGTTCCACGACCTGCCCGAGGTCGGCGACGTGGACAAGCCGAAGCTGGTGTTCTTCTTCGACGAGGCACACCTGCTCTTCAACGACGCATCGAAGGCGTTCCTGGACTCGATCGCGCAGACCGTGCGGCTGATTCGCTCGAAGGGCGTCGGCGTCTTCTTCGTGACCCAGACCCCGAAGGACGTCCCGGACGCCGTCCTCGCGCAGCTCGGTTCCCGCGTGCAGCACCAGCTGCGGGCGCACACGCCGAACGACGCGAAGGCGCTGAAGGCGACGGTGTCGACGTTCCCGAGCTCGTCGTACGACCTCGGTGAGGTGCTGACCCAGCTCGGGATCGGCGAGGCGATCGTGACCGTGATGAACGAGAAAGGCGCCCCGACCCCGGTCGCCTGGACCCGGTTGCGGGCGCCGCAGTCGCTGATGGCGCCGGCCACCGCGGAGCAGATGTCGGCCGCCGTGCAGGCCTCGGCGAACAACGCGAAGTACTCGCAGGCGGTCGACCGCGAGTCGGCGTACGAGATCCTGGCCGCGAAGGTGCAGGCCGGGGCGGCGCAGGCCGAGGCCGAGAAGCAGCAGCAGGAGCAGGCCAAGCAGGAACAGCACCAGGAGTCGCGGCCGCGGGCGCAGAAGCAGGAGAAGTCGATGGTCGAGCAGGTCATCGGGTCGACGGTGTTCAAGCAGTTCGCGCGCTCGGCCGGCAAGGAGATCGTCCGGGGGCTGTTCGGCGCGGCGCGGAAGCGCTGATTCCGGAACCGGCGAGGTCCGGTTTTCCTTCCCTGCCAGGGAAAATGCGCGTCGGATTGTTGATCAAACGACTGAAACAGAAGGCGTTGTCGATCGTTTCCAAGTCGTCATCCACAGCCGCGCCGTCGCGGATTGGGACCTGACGCGCACTCGTCGTACCGTGTGAGGTGATGGTTGCGCAGAGTAGGCGAGCGGTGCGTTCCTGGGCGCTCTGGACCCTGACGGTCCCGGCGTTCGCCCTCGTCGTGTTCGTCGACCTGGCCGCCATCGGGTACGCCGTGCACGCGGTCACCGACAGTCCGAGCTGGCGCGATCTGAACGTGGTGTTCGCCCTGACCGTGTCCGCGCTGATCTCGGTCGAAGGCGCCCGCCGGGTGGAGAGCCGGCGGCGGCGCGGCGGCGCGCTGCACAAGGACCTCGCCCCGGCCTGGATGATCGCCGCGGCCGTCATCCTGCACCCGGCGCTGGCGATCCTGGTCGCGGTCCTGCTGCGGATCTGGTGGCGGATCCGGGCCGGCAAATGCATTCCGTACCGCTGGGCCTTCTCGACCGCCGTGCACGTCCTCGCGGTCGGCGCGGCACACTCGGTCTTCGTCTCGGCCCGTCATCTGACCGGCGACGGCGGCCTCGGCCTGGTCGTCTCGATGGTCGGCGGCTCAGTGGCGTACGTCGTCACCGACACCCTGCTGTGCGGGCTCGCCATCTCGCTGATCATCCCGGGCAGCAGCCGGCGCGAGACCGTCGGCAGCCTTGACGACGTGTGCACGGACGTGACCGCCGCGACCCTGGGCTGTCTGCTGGCGGCCGCCTGCCTGGTCAGCCCGTGGTTCGCGTTCGTCGCGATCCCGATCACGCTCACCGCGCAGCGCGCCCTGCTGCTCGGCCAGCTCGAGACCGAGGCCCAGACCGATCCGAAGACCAGCCTGACCCGGGTCGACTGGTGGCGCCGGCGGACCGAGCAGATGCTGCGTACGTCGCGGAGCCAGCGCGAACCGATGGCGGTGCTGCTGATCGACATCGACCACTTCAAGCAGGTCAACGACCGGCACGGGCACCTGGTCGGCGACGAGGCGCTGCGCGCGGTCGCGACGATCCTGCGGAGCGCGATCCGGGCGAAGGACGTGATCGGCCGGTTCGGCGGCGAGGAGTTCGTGATCGCGCTCCCGGACACCGGGATCGACGACGCGACGGTGACCGCGGACCGGCTGCGCAACGCGGTCGCCAACAGTCCGCTGGCCGCGATGTGCGCCGGTGTCCTCGACGACCCGGATCTGGATCCGGACACCTTCCACCTGACCGTCAGCATCGGCGTCGCGGTCTACCCGAGCGACGGTGCGAGCGTGGACGACCTGCTGCTCCGCGCCGACCGCGCGATGTACGCCGCGAAGGCCGCCGGCCGCAACCGGGTCCGGCTGGCCGCCGACATGGTCACGCTGCCCCAAATCACCCAATTCTCGGAACCGACAGAACCTTTGGCGCAAGCTCAGCGTCCTGTGAGGTGAGGACGGCAGGACGGAGCACACATGGCGGCAACGGGGAGTCGTGACGACGACTTCACGGCGTTCGTGCTGGCCAGATCCGCGCGGTTGGTGCACTTCGCGCGGATGCTCTGCGGTGACAGCGGTCTGGCCGAGGACCTGGTGCAGACCGCGCTGGAGAAGGCGTACCTGCGCTGGGACCGGATCGAGATGGCCGACCCGTTCGCGTACGTCCGGCAGTCGGTGGTCAACCAGCACCTGTCGTGGGTACGGCGTCGTCCGTGGCGCGAACGCCCGAGCGGTGACGCGGCCGAGCTCGACCTGTTCCTCGAACCGGTGGAGTCGGACCACACCGGCGCGATCCATCGACGGGTCGCGATCGGAGCGGCGCTGGCCGCGCTGAGCCGACGGGAGCGCGCGGTCGTCGTACTGCGGTATGTCGAGGACCTGACCGAGCGGGAGACCGCGGCGGTCCTCGGAGTAGCGGTGGGCACGGTGAAGAGCGCGAACGCGCGGGCGCTGGACAAGTTGCGGACCGCGCCGGAGCTGAGCGGTGTGGGGGAGAGAGCATGAACGACGAGCGCGGAACCGTGGCGGAGGAGGAACTCCGCGCCGCCCTGGCGCCGGACGACTCGGTCGCGCCGCTGGACCCGGCCCGGGTGATCGCGGGGGCGCAGCGTCGTCGGGTGCGTGGCCGGCTCACAACCGCCGCGGCGGCTTCGATCGCGGTCGCGGCGGTGGTCGGGTTGGCGGCGGTGGTTGGGGGGAATCTGGTGAGTGACGGGCCTCAGCCTGCGGGGCCCGGGCCGACGGCGCCAGTGGTGACTTCGACCCAGCCATCTCGTATTCCGCCGAGCCCGACGAGCCGGCCGTCCGCGATACCGACTCCGCCGGCCGGCCCGGTGACGCCGACCGGTACCGCGCCGCAGCGGCCGCCGAGCTCCGCGCCCACGACACCGACAAACGAGACGCCGACGAATGTGCCGCCGACGAATGTGCCGCGGACGAATGTGACTCCTACGAACGTGCCGAGGACGATTCCGCCGCGGGCGACGCCGACGCCACAGGGCCGGCCGTCGCGGTTCGCTACTCCTTCGACGCCGCCGACGCGTTCGCCGAACTGACGCGCCGGCAGAACCTTTTCATTGCCTGCTTGCGTCCTTGAGCCCGACCGAACATCACAAAGGTGCGGAGGGCAACGAATGAATGAGGCAGGCCGGAAGCGACGCGTGACCCGCATGGTGCTGGGCGGACTCGCCGCCGCGGCAGTGGTCGGCGTCGCAGTCGCGGGCACGGCGATGGCACGCAGCAGCAACTCGTCGGCGGACACGGCAGCCCAAGGCGGCCCAGCCGTCGCGACCCCGACAGTCGACACCCCACGTCCCGTCGCGACCCCGACTCGGGCCCCACGTCCGGTCCCGGCGACCCAATCGCCGACTCGCGCGCAGACTCCGCGCCCGGTGCCGGCGACCGAAACGCCGACGCTGCCCGCTCGCCGGACGCCGACCGCGTCATCGTCGGTCCCGCCGACGCGCACGCCAGAACCGCGCGCGACCCCGACGCGCTGGACGAGCCCGACCGCTCCGCCGCGGGCGACCCCGTCGGCTTACCCGACCCGCTCGCCGCGAGCGACGCCGACCCGCTGGGCGACCCCCACCCCGCCGCCGCGGGCGACGCCGTCGGAGCCCCCGACGGTCGCGCCGCGCGGGAAGTAGCGGGCCGGCCCCGCACGCCTGCTGACCGAGTCATGCGGCCGTGTTCTTGCGGGAAGTAGCGGACGTCCAGCACTCACCAAACGCCGACCGCACGCCTGCTGACGAGGTCAGCAGGCGTGCGGCCGTGGTTGTGGGGGAGGTTGGTGAGTGCTGCAGGTTCAGCAGGCGCCGAAGGTGCCGGCCGAGATCCACGCCTTGGCGACGTACATCCCGGCGTTGACCCGCAGCCACACGTTGCTCGTCCCCTGCGAACCCGTGACGCTCTCACCGGTCGTCTGGCACTCGACGGTGACCTGCGCCGACTTCCCGGCCATCCCGACGACGGCGCCGGTGGAGTTCGGTGCGTTCCGCACGTTCAGGTACCCGGACGAGATCGACACCGTCCCGCGGCCGCCGTCGCCGGTCCACAGGTACGTGACGTCCACCCACGAGTTGTCGGCGAGTTTCAGCGCATCCCAGAACACGCCGTCCGCGAGGTCGATCCCGGCCGGGTTGGCGACGGTGCGGCCGAACTGGTCCTTCTTCCCGTTGTACCCGTCCTGGTACGCCGCCTGCGCCTCGGGCTTGCCCTGCGGCAGGTCCTTCCACATCTCGCGGGTCGCGCTCGGGTTCCAGTAGTCGTCCTTGGTGTTCCACGGACCGACGTCCCACACCGGCTCGAACGCGCATCGTGAGGCAGTGCAGACCTTCACCGAATACGTGCCCGAACCGTTGCCGGACAGTCCACGTCGGGAGGGCAAGGCAACGAAGTGGTCGCGGCTGACGATGACGTGCCCGTTGGCCGTCGTACCGCCGACCAGGCCCTCGCGGGTCGCGAACACGTGTGACTTGAGCGGCGCGGCCTGGATAGCCATCCGCGGCGCGGCCACCTTGTCGGTGGGTGCGACCGTGACATCACTGACCCACGGCTTCGCACCGGTCGGTGGCGCCAGCACGATGATCCGGAGCTGGACCTGGTCGCTGGCCGCCGGCAGCGCAGTCGGCGTACCGGATGAGGCGGCCGTCCACTCCGACCACCGGTTGCCGTTCCACGACCGTACGTCGACCTCGGTCGAGGAACCGTCCGGTGCAGCGGATTTGTAGCCGACGACAACGGCCGACGTGGATTCGGGGAACCGGACCGGCGCGAGCTCGGCCAGACCGGTTCGTTGCTTGATCTCGCTGGCGCCGAGCGCGGCCGCGGCGTCACCGAGGACGATCCGGCTGCCCTCGACGGTGACGTTGCTGGATCCGGCGACCGGCCGCGCGGCCACCGACGTCGGATCCGGTACGGCGGCATTGGTCGGCAAGGTTGCGGTAAAGATCGCCGCGGTCGCGGCCAGACAGGCGGCGAGCGCGACAGAACGAGTGATACGCATGGGCGGAACCTCCGGGGCGGTGAAGGTGTGTTCACCCAATGTGACTCATGAACATCTCCTCTGACTAGCCCGTCAATAAATTTCTTCGAAGGAGTTGGTGACGAAACAGAACCCGATCGGTCGCTCACCGGGTTTGGACCGGTGTGACAGAGGTTGAGGAGAATCGATGACCCGGACCGCGGACGCCGACTTCGAGCGCTTCGTCGTGGCGCAGTCGACCCCTTTGCTCCGCTTCGCGGAGATGTTGTGCGGCGATCGGCACACCGCCGAGGACCTGGTGCAGCAAGCGTTGATGCGGTCCTACCCGAAGTGGCACCGACTGGACGGCGACCCGTTGCGGTACGTCCGGCGGGTGCTGGTCAACCGATTCCTCTCCCAGGCCCGCCGGCGCTGGAACAACGAAGTACCCAGTGATCCGGTGCAGAACGATTGGGACCAGCGAGCGGTGGCGGACTTCGCCGGGGCGGTTCAGACCAGGGAGGCCGTGCTCTCGGCCCTCGGTGGTCTGACCGTCCGGGAGAGAGCCGTGGTCGCGCTGCGCTACTCGCAGGATCTCTCCGAGGCCGAGACCGCCGAGCTGCTCGGTATGGCGGCCGGGACCGTGAAGAGCACGGCTTCCCGGGCGCTGGCCAAGTTGCGTCTGGCACCCGACCTGATCGACAGCGGAGTTGGAGGAAACTGATGAGTGACGAGCAGCGGGTACGGAACGCGCTCACGTACGACATGGACCCGTGGCAGCCGAACGCCGGTGACCTGATGCGGCGCGGCAAGCGGCTGACCTGGCTGCGTCGCGGACTGGCGGCGGCAGGTGTCACGGCGCTGGCCGGAACCGTCGCGACGGTGTCCGCGGCGGTCGGCGGGCCGACCCTGCCGGTGAAGAACATGCTGGCCGGTGGCGGGAAGCCGCCGGTGCTGGCGGTCGTCCCGACCGACACCCCGAAGGTGCCGTCGGTGGACCCGACCTGCCTGCCGCAGAAGCCGCGGCTGCCGAAGGTCGTGGTCTCGGTCAACAAGACCATCGACCCGAACCAGCCGCCGGCGAAGCCGACCCTGCCGACGGTGCCGGCCGGCAAGCCGTCGCTGCCGGGCAAGCCGTCGTTGCCGACGACGAAGCCGACGCTCCCGGGGAAGCCGTCGATCCCGACGCCTTCGCTGCCGGGCAAGCCGACGGTCCCGACCACGAAGCCGACCTGGCCGTCCGGCAAGCCGTCGCTGCCGACCACCAAGCCGTCCCTTCCCGGTAAGCCGACCGTGCCGTCTGGCAAGCCCTCACTTCCGGGGAAGCCGTCGATCCCGACCACCAAGCCGAGCCTCCCGACGCTGCCGGCCAAGCCGACCATGCCGTCCAAGCCGACCCTGCCGACCGTGCCGACCAGCAAGCCGTCGCTCCCGACGCCTTCGGTGCCGGCCACGGTTCCGTCGGGCAAGCCGGTGCCGACCCTGTCGCTGCCGGACTGCGTGCACGGCGTACCGACGACGAAGCCGACGGCCCCGAAGCCGCCGACCCCGTCACTGCCGGGCAAGCCGTCGCTCCCGACCACGAAGCCGAACGTGCCGTCGCTGCCGACCGCATCGGTTTCCGCCGGCGCCGAGGTCACGGTGGACCCGGGCAAGAAGCCGACGCTGCCGAACAAGCCGCCGGTGCCGACCACCAAGCCCACCTTCCCGACCCCGTCCTCGAAGCCGAGCATCCCGACGCCGAGCCTCCCGACGACGTTCCCCACCGGCCACCCCTCCTCCGGCCGGTAGGGATTCCCGCCACCGGCGAGTAGGTCACGCAGCCCTACTCGCCGGTGGCACCATCCGCCAGCTCGCGGGCCACGTCCAGGTGGCCTGCGTGCCGGGCGTACTCCTGGAGAACGTGGAACAGGATCCAGTTCAGCGTCGGCCGGTCGTCGGTCCCGAAACGACCACCGGCCGCCGCGCTCGCCGCCGGATCGGCGCCGCTCACCACCTGCCGGGTGAACTCGCCACCCGCGTGCAGTTGCGTCAACAGCCCCGCCAAGGTGTCGCTGGGCTCGAGCGTCCAGGGACCGTCCGGGTTGTCCGCCGAATCACCCCACGGGTGCTCCACCTGTTCGGCGGTGAAGCCCCAGCGCAGCCATCGCCGTTCCATGAAGATCAGGTGCTTCAGCAGCTCCAGCGGCGTCCATCCGGACGGCAGCCGGCTGGTGCGCAGCTCTGCATCGGACAGCCCGGTGAGCTTCGCCTCGATGATGCCGCGATAGCGATCGAGGTACTGCAAGTGCAGCTCGATCGTGTCGGAGACGTCCCGCGTCGGCTTCACGACAGCCCCCGCAGGTACTCCGCGGTCTCGTCGTCTGCCGGGTAGAACGACTCGATCATCAGCTCCGACACCGTGACGTCGAGCGGCGTCCCGAAGGTCGCGATCATGGTGAGCAACGACAACTCCCGTCCGTCGTGGGTCAGCTTGAACGGTACGACGACGTCCGCCGGACCGGGTGGCGCCGGCTTGTCGTCGACGGCGTACCCGCGAAGTTCGTCGTACAGGTCCTGGAGTTCGGGATCGGCGGTGCTTGCGACGTGCCGTTGCAGGCTGGCGAGCGCGGCCGCGCGGACGTCGCCGATGTTGTCGATCCGCCGGGCCAGACCGTCCGGGTGCAGGGTCAGCCGGAGCGCGTTGATCGGTGCCTGGAGCAACTTCTCGTCGACGCCGGCGGTGAAGATCCCGATCCCGGAGTTCGCCTCGACGATGTTCCACCAGCGGTCGACGACCAGCGCCGGATACGGCTCGTGCGCCTTCAGCAGCCGGCGCAGCGTCGTCCGCACCGCGAGCATCGCCGGCGAGTGCAGCGACGCCTCACTGAAGATCGGCGCGAAACCACCGGCCAGCAGCAGCTGGTTCCGGTCCCGCAGCGGTACGTCGAGATGCTCGGCCAACCGCAGCACCATGTCCCGGCTGGGCTTCGACCGCCCGGTCTCGACGAAGCTGACGTGCCGCGTGGACACCTCGACCCGGTTCGCCAGCTCCAGCTGACTGAGCCGCCGGCGCTCCCGCCAGCCGCGCAGAAGCTCGCCCACCGGGCGCTGGAACGTCTCCTCGATCGTCGCTGCCATCCTCCGACCGTAGCGGCTGGCATAGACAGCGCCATTACCTGCGACGTCATCGACCGTCCGCCGGGCGTGGCGGCAGTGTTCTGCCCATCGCAACCGATCGAGGAGGAACACCATGAACGCCACCGCTCTCGCCGACCAGTACTTCGCCCTGTGGAACGCCGCCGACGCGGACCGCCGGGCCGAGCTGATCGCGGCCAACTGGACCGCGGACGCCACCTTCCAGGACCCGAGCTTCGAGACCACCGGCCACGACGAGCTGAACAAATTGGTCGGCGCGGCGCAGCAGATGTTCCCGGGGCTGTCGTTCGTCCGCGTCGGCACCATCGACGAGCACCACCGCTACCTGCGCTGGACCTGGCACCTGAAGGCCGACGGGCAGGAGCCGGTCGCCGGCGGTACCGACATCGTCGTCCTGGACGCCGACGGCAAGATCCAGCAGCTGATCGGCTTCCACGACTTCGCCCCGGAACACTGATCCGTACGACTTCCGGCTGATTCCGACATCGCCGATCGGCGGATGTGCTGGCCGCCGACCGCCGCCTAGGTTGGCGGCATGTGGAAATCGTTGACAGCGGCATCGATAGCGGGAGCCGTCCTGGCGGCCACCGTCCCCCTGGGTACGGCGGCCGCCGCGGACACGCTGGACTGGAAGGCCTGCAAGGAAGGCGCCGTGGAGCAGTGCGCGACGCTGACCGTGCCGCTGGACTGGTCGAAACCGTCCGGCCCGACCACGAAGGTGTTCGTCGCGAAGGTCCCGGCGAAGGACCAGGCACACAAGCTCGGCGCCCTGTTCTTCAACCCCGGCGGCCCGGGCGGCGCCGGCGGGTCGATCTTCGCGGCGGGTCTCGCGGACGCGATCCTCCCGCAGTTCCGGGACAAGTACGACCTGGTCAGCTTCGACCCCCGAGGGACGGGCAGCAGCAGCCAACTGGACTGCGGTCCGGTGCTGCGCCGCGGCGTACCGGTGTTCCCCAAGTCCAAGGCGCAGTACGACGCGATGGTGGCGTCGAGTCGCGCGACCGGGGAGCAATGCCTCAAGCAGCACGGGGATTTGATGCGGAACCTGGACACCCGCACGGTCGCGCACGACATGGACGCGATCCGCGGCGCGCTCGGGGAGCAGAAGTTCAACTACCTCGGGCTGTCCTACGGGTCGTATCTGGGGACCATCTACGCGCAGGAGTTCCCGCAGCGGGTCGGGCGGGTGGTGCTCGACGGGATCGTGGATCACAAGCAGGGCTCGTTGAAGTTCATGCTCGACGAGGCGCGGGCGATGGAGGACGGGTTCAACCGGTTCGCCACGTGGTGCTCGACGGACACGTCCTGCGCTCTGCACGGACAGGACGTCGGCAAGGTCTGGGACAGGACCGTGAGCAAGGCCGACAAGACCCCGCTCAAGGGACCGTACGGCCCGGTGACCGGCGACGTATTCCGGATGGCGCTGCCGTCTTTGTTGCCGTTGACATCGATGGTGTCGGACAACTGGACCGCCCTGGCGAGCGCACTGGCCAAGGCAGCGAAGGGTGACGGCACCGACTTCGCGAACATCAGCTACCTCGGCGATCCCGAGACCGCGTACGCCGCCGTGTCCTGCATGGACCTGCCCGGCGAACTCCACGGGTACGCCGATGCGCGCGCCCGACTCGCACTCGCCAAGGCGGTCGCGCCCCGTGTCGGCGCGGCGGTCGAGGGCTGGGCGATCACGGCCGCGTGCTCCGGCTGGCCGATCCCGCCGAGCAATGCGTGGGGCCCGACGCCGGTGCACGGTGCGGCGCCGATCCTGATCACGTCGACGCTGCACGACCCGTCGACCCCGGTCGCCAACGCGCGCAGCCTGACCCGCCAGATCGACCGCAGCCGGCTGTTGACCGCCGACGTCTACGGACACACGGCGTACTTCAACTCGGCCTGCGCGCGCGACCGGATCACCGACTACCTGCTGAAGGGGACGATGCCGGTGAGCGGCTGTTAATTCGGTGGAGGATCGCTGAGGGGCCTGCGCAGGATGGAGCATGCTCACCGCTGACGAGCTGGATGTCTTCGAGCGGGACGGGATCGTCAAGCTCCCGTCCGCGTTCGCCACTGACGATGCCGCGCGGATGCGGGACGCGCTCTGGCGCGAGCTGTCCGCGCGGCACGGAATGGATCCTGGCGACCGGTCGACCTGGACGACGCTGCGGCCGACCGGTCTGAAGACCACCAAGTCCGATCGCCGCGCCCACGCGATTCTCAGTCCGACGGTGCGCTCCGCGCTCGACGGGCTGCTCGGCGCCTGGGAGGAGCCGAAGAACCAGGGGCAGGTTCTCGTCACGATGCCGGAGGGTGTGCCGTGGGCGGTGCCGCATCGGCAGTGGCACACCGATGTCGGGTTCGAGACCGCTCCGGACTCGGTCAAGATCTGGGCGCTGCTCGGCGATCTCGAGCCAGGTGGCGGCGGAACTCCGCAGGTCGCGGGCTCCCACAAGGTGATCGAGCGGTTCCTGACCACGACCGACGAGCGCGAGTTCAAGGCCGTCCGCGACCAGGTACTGCGCTCGGACCCGTGGTTCCGCAACCTGACCGCGGAGCAGCGCTCGGTGGACCCGATGGCGCCCGCCGACCTCGACGGCCTGCCGGTCCGCGTCGTCGAGCTCACCGGTCAGGCAGGCGACGTGTACCTGACCCATCCGTGGATCCTGCACTCGATCGCGCCGAACGCCGCTGAGGCGCCGCGGATGATGCGCAGCCGGTTCATCCGGCGAGCGAGCTGACCAGCCGGGCGCACCGCACCGGATCCTCGGTAAGGCCGACCGACAGTCCCCAGAGCCAGTAGTCGACGGTTCGCCAGATCGCCCAGTCGCGGGCGTGGTCCCGGTTCAGGCCCGCTGCGGCCACCGCGAGGTCGAAGTACCGGACGATGTCGGTCATCTCGTCGAGGCGGGTCCACAGGACGCGGCCGAGGTCGTACTCGATGTCGCCCTGGAGCAGCACGGGGTCGACGGTGAGCCAGCGTTCGCGCGTTCCGGCGAGCACCTGGTCGGAGTGGAGGTCGCCGTTCACCGCGAGCGTGGAGCTGGTCTCGTACGGCGCGACGCGGAGTGCCTCCCGCAGGACACCGACGTCGAACGGCCGGCCGAATCGCTCCCATTCCGACTCCAACTGAGCGGATCGCCTGGTCACGATGTCCGCTGTCGACTTAGCCTCCGCGGGAGCGGGTACGGCGAGTCTGCGCATCAACTGCCCGAGTACGGCGACTGCCTCGTCCACAGGCCGTGATGTCAACGGTGTGGACAACCGCTCCAGCAACATCGCGCCGGCGTCGACGTCCGCGTCGTACAGCTGGGCCATGCCACGGCCGTCCCACCAGCGCAGCGCCCAGGCCTGGTGCGCCACCTCGTCTCCCGGTGGCGACATCCGCAGTACGAACTCCTCGCCGGCGCGAGAGACCGGTACGACGACCGCGTTCGAGCCGTGCGCGACCGTTCCGAGGATCTCCAGATCCCACCGGGCGCACTGCCGGTCGACCGCCATCGGCAGGTCGCGCAGCCAGTCGGCGCCCTCGGTCCACCACCGCGGCATCCGCAGGAACTCTTCAGGCAGCTCGATCACCCGCGCCACGGTAACCGGCCTCGTCCGGCGCGGCTTCCGGTTTTTCTCAGCGACGCCGCCGCCGTACTGGACGAGTCCGGATCCGTGCGGATTCCGTACCTCGGCGGGTGCATCCTGGGAGAGACGCACCCGCCGGGCCGGTCGTTCTCCCGCCCCTCAGTGGGAGAACTCGCGGCTCGGTGAACACCACCCATGCCCGAATGGCACTGACCGAACCGCGGGACCACCTAGAGGTACCCCATGACACGCCTCTGTACACACCCCGGCACGCATCGGGAACGGAAAACTTGACGTTCCTCGAACACTTTTCGGTGTAACGCTCGCCGAACGTGACCTGACACCCGCTTACCGTGGTTCCGGTTTCGCGCGCCGGGCGCGGGACCTCAGGGGGAGGAACGCGATGCCGGAAGTGTTCGACGACGAGTTGTCCGAGGACGAGCTGGACCAGCTGGAGGCGCTCGGCGCCGCCGAGGACGCGGAGCGGATCCTCGGTGCCGGCGCGGGGGAGAAAGATGCCTGAGGCAAGGATTGCCTGGCGCGGCTTCACGATGAACCGGCGCACCGTGGCGATGGTCGAGGCCGCCGAGCAGCTGTACCACTCAAAGTTCGCGATCCTGCAGGGCTCGTACAACGCCGGTGGCGTCGACGCCTCGGCCGGCACCCACGACGGCGGTGGCGCGGTCGACGTGGACGTCCGGACGAAGAGCGCCGCGCAGCGGGTCGCGGTGGTGAAGGCGCTCCGGCAGGTCGGGTTCGCCGCCTGGCTGCGGACGCCCGCGCAGGGCAACTGGCCGTACCACGTGCACGCGATCGCGGTCGGCGACAAGGACCTGTCCCGCGGCGCCGCGCACCAGGTCGCGGAGTACCACCGCAAACGCAACGGCCTGGCCAACCGCGGCAAGGACGACGGCCCGCCCGGGTACTACGGGATGACCTGGGAGCTGTACCTGAAGGCACACCCGCCGAAGGAGCCGGTGCCGGACTCGACGATCTCGCTGGCCGCGATGGCGTACGCGCGCACGCACGACGCGATGACCGGTGTCTGGGGCGCGGACCGGGCCCGGGTGATCGCCTGGGCGGCGCACCCGCGGGTGGGGGCGATCACGAAGGCCGAGACGGTCCCGGCGGCCGGCGTGCCGTGGCACCTGCACTTCCAGCGGGTGATCCGGAAGGTGCAGCTGCACTTCAAGTTGGAGGTCACCGGGATCTTCAACTCGGCGGTGGCGACCGAGATGAAGCGGTACGGCTACACGATCGTCGCCTGACATCCCTCAACAACGACAAGGCCCCACCGGTAGCAGCCGGTGGGGTCTTGTTTGGTCCACTACCGCCCGGGCATCCCCGGTGCAGCTGTGGAGGTGGAGAGCGGAACCGACGCCGATGCAGGGGTCAAGACGTCGGCTCCGCTTGTCTATGGAGTTGTGCGTGAGCTCACTGCCCAGACCTGCGCCTGGTGGAACTCGAGGTGCTGCCGCAGGGCCGTCGGGGTGTCACCCGGCCGCCCCATCCCGAGGTGGTTCATCGTCGGTACGACGACCGCTCGGACATCGGACCGCTTCACTTCGTCGAGCAGTGCGTGGAACGCTGCCGACTCGGCCGCGTCGCGTTCGGTGTAGACGGTGCCGAGGGTGAACCCCTCGGCGCTGGCGAAAGCGACCAGTGAATCGGTCGCCGCGGCCAGCTCCTCCGCGCAGCTCAGCGCGTCGGCCCGTACGTACCCGAGCAACGTCGGCCGGGTGGTCATCGTCCTGCCGCGCTGTCCTGCACCGGCTCGCTGGTCACCCGGAGGGACGCGAACCGGCGCCGCATGGCTTCCTCGTACTGCCCCGCCAGCTCCGCGGCGGCGGTGTGGTCCGCGATCGGATGAGCGCCGAACCAGACCCGCACCCGACGGTGCGTTACGGGGGTTTCGAGCGTCTCGGTCATCGCGGTTCCTTCGGCAGTCTCGGTCGAGGGCCGGACGGCTTTGTCCGGCCTTGAGATAAAGAACACCGCACCTGCAGCCGCCTTCGGAACAGTTTGATAGGGACCTTTACAGAGGCCTAACGCAGAGTAGGTGCGGCCCACGAACCCGCAGGTCAACGCCGTCTCCGGCGAGTCACCGGCGGGCCTGGAAACCCTGTCAAGAATGTTTGCAGTTATTTGCAGATAACGATTCGGAGACGCGAAGGTTATTCGATCCGCGGAGAAATCTATGACGTCCTGCTAACCCTTTGCGCGCAGCCGCTCACGCATTGGTGTACGCACACCGCCGACCGCTACCAGCAACCCGAGCACCGCGGCGGCGAGTGGCACCAACAGGCCAGTGCGGAACGCGTCGAGGGTCAATTCGTCCGCCGCGCTCAGTACGGCGGCCACGATCGCGAGACCGAGCGCCGACCCGAACTGGAACGATGTCGTGAGGATGCCGCCGGCCAGCCCTTGCTCGTCCTCGGCCACGCGTTCGGTCGCCGCGATCGTCAACGGGCCGTAGGTCAGCGCGAACGCCAGTCCGAGCAGCAGGAACGCCGGCAGCATGGCGGCGTACGTCCAATCGGTGTCCAGCGGCAGGAATGCTGCGTAGGCGAGCGCGGCCAGGACGAATCCTCCGAACACCACTCGCCCGTTGCCGAAACGCTTGACCAGCCACGGCGTCAGCGTCGGCGCCAGCACCGCGTCGATGCCGATCACCATCAGGGCGAGACCCGTCTCGAGTTCGGTCCAGTGGCGTAGTTCCTGCAGGTAGAGGACGGCGACGAATTGGAATCCGACGAACGACCCGACCAAGAGGATCGCGCCGAGGTTCGCGCGGATGAGGGCGGTGTTGCGGAGCAGACCGAGCCGGATCAGTGGGGCTGAAGCGCGGAGTTCGATCACGACGAAGATCGCCAGCAGGAGCAGGCCGGCCGCTGCGGTCAATGCCGTCAGCGCGGGCGAGACGTCGGGCGCGCGGACGGCGGTTGCTACGAGCAGCAGCATTGCGCCGGTGAGCGTCAGTGCGCCGGCCAAGTCGAAGCTGGGTCGCTGAGTGGTCGTTGGGTCGTCCCGCGGAATCAGGGTCAGCGCGCAGGCGAGGATCAGGGCCGCCACGATCACTGGCGCGAAGAAGACCCAGCGCCAGTCGATGGACGTCAGCAGTCCGCCAGTGACCATGCCCAGCGAGAATCCGCCGGCCGCGGTCCCGGCGTACACGAGAAGTGCCTTGTTGCGTTGCGGTCCTTCCGGGTACGTCGTGGTGATGATCGACAAGCCGGCCGGGGTCATGAAGGCGGCCGCCACGCCGGTGGCGAACCGGGCCAGGATCAGTACCCAGCCCTCGGTCGCGAATCCGCCCAGGCCACTGAACAGCAGGAACACGGTCAGCCAGCCGACGAACATCCGGCGCCGGCCGAGCAGGTCCGCGGCCCGGCCGCCGAGCAGTACGAATCCGCCGTAGCTGAGGGCGTAGGCGCTGACGATCCACTGCAGTTCGCCGGTGGCGAGGCCCAGCTCGGCCCGGATGGACGGCAGCGCGACGCCCATCATCGAGACGTCGATGCCCTCCAGGAAGATCGCGCCGCAGAGCACGAACAGCACGGCCCAGGCCCGGCCGGTCAGCCGATCCGGGGTGACGGTTGATGACACGGAACAACTCCTTCGTCCATGGTTACCTCTTGTAACTGACCCCATCATCAGGAACTATCGGGAGCTGTGGAAGAAGGCACTTCAAAGGAACCGAGTCACTCCTGCTGCACCGAGGACGCGTTCCAGTGGGACACCCGGGAGGACTGCGACGTCCGGCAGATCCTCGACCGGATCGGCGACAAGTGGTCCCTGCTGGTGGTCGCGCTGCTCGACAACCGGTCGATGCGCTTCACCGAGCTGAAGAAGACGATCGACGGGATCAGCCAACGGATGCTCACCGTGACCTTGCGTCAGCTCGAGCGCGATGGTCTGGTCAGCCGGACCGTGCACCCGGTCGTGCCGCCGCGGGTCGACTACGAACTCACCCCGCTCGGAGTGACGTTGCACGCCACCATCCAGTCCCTCGTCACGTGGACCGAGAGCCACCAGACCGAGATCGCCGCGGCGCGTGCGCGGTACGACGCGGCTACCTTGGGCTCGGTGTCTTCGTGAACTCGGCCGGATGAGACGGTACGGCGACGAACGTCAGGACTGCCGCGAGAACGGCGGAAGCAGCCACGAGGTTGAGTGTCAGCGGTAGGTCGAGGACCTGCGTGATGGCGGGTGCCGTGAGCGCTCCGAGCAACAGCGCCAGGGAGTCGCCGGCGAAGAAGAGCGCGCCGACGCGACCGAGCACGGCTTGCGGCGTGGTCCGCTGGATCGTGGTCTGCGCGGTGATCAGCAGGATGCTGCCGGGCAAGCCGATCAGGACCGCGGCGCCGATCGCGACCGGGACGTTCGGGGCGTTGAAGAGGGCGAAGAAGGCGGCGGCGGTGGCGAGTTGGGTGACGGCCAGGAGATCGCGGATTCCCAACCAGGTCAGGGCTTTCGTGCTCAGTGTCGCGCCGATGAGGTAACCGGCGCCGAGGCCTGAGATCAGGTAACCGACGACGTACCCGGGTGCGTGCAGACGCTGGACGGTGAACGGGACGAGGAGTGCGGTCAGGCCGGCGTTCGCAGTCAGGAAGATCGTCTGACCGAGGAGGACGCCGCGCAGTACGCGATGCCTTGCGATGTAGCGCAGTCCGTCGAGCGGGTGGTCCGTCGTACTGTCGTGGGTGATCGGCCGACGGGTGCGGATCGTCGCGATGGTTGCTGCGGACAACAAATAGCTGATGATGTCGACCGCGAGGACGAACTCGATCCCGGGGCCGGCGAGCAGCACGGCGCCGAGAGGTGGAGCGGCGAGGCGGATGGCGCTGCCTGTGGTGGCGTTGATCGCGTTGGCCTTGGCGAGTTCGGGGCCGGTGCCGACCACTGCGGGCAGCAAGGCCCGGGAGGCCGGCCGGAAGACGATGGTCGCGCTGCTCTCGAGCAGGATCGCTAGGTAGATCAGCCAGATGCGGTCGCGGTCGGCGAACAGGATCAGGCTGACGGCAGCCGCGGAGGCAAGGTCGGCGATCCACATCGCGCGGGCCAGGTTCCAGCGATCGAGCAGTACGCCGGCCCACGGGCCGAGAAGCAACGCCGGGAGTGCCTCGAGGGCGAGCGTCAGGCCGGTGGTGACGGTGGAGCCGGTCAGCGCGTAGACGTGGAACGGGATCGCGACCACGAGCAGCCAGGATCCGATGCCGGATACCGCACCGCTGAGCCAGAGTCGCTGGAAGTCTCGGTTCCTCACGGCGACGGAATCTATCCTGTCGGGATAGACATGAGCAAGAGTGTTCTGTGAAGATAGGTCACATGGAGTTGGGCGACGTACTGCGGGAACGCCGCAAGGCGACTGGACGAACAATCGCGTCGGTGGCGGTCGATGCGGGACTCTCCGTCCCGTACATCGCGAACCTGGAGAACGGACGCGGCAACCCCACCGTCGCCGCCCTCGACCGACTGGCGACGGCGCTAGGCGCCCGACTGGAGGTCCGAATCGGCGACGAAGAACCCACGCCACCCCCGTCGGCCGGAGCCGAGCTCGTGGCGGCCTCCGACCGCGCAGACAAGGTCCTCGCCACCATCGCCGCCGGCAGATCCCGCGCCGCCACCCGCCGCGACCTCATCGCAACCCTCGACGCCCTAACCACCCTCCTAGGCCACCCCCCAACCCCCACAGACCTAAACCGCCTCCTAGACCTCCTACAACTCGCCTAGTCCCCACACCCGCAGCTGGACCCACCGCACCCACTACGCGCACTCACCACGCGCCTCAGCACCCACCGCCCACCACACGTGCCTGTCGCCCGCCCGCCGCGTGCGCCCGGCCCGCCGCATGTGCCCACCACGTTCGCCCACCGCCCGCTACGCGCGCGTCCGCCCCCACCGCGCGCCCAGCACGCCTCACTCACCATGTCCACCACGCGTTCAACGCGCACCCACCACCCTCACCCACCACCCTCACCCACCACGCGCGCTCGCCGCGCGCCCAGCGGACGCACCCAGCGCACGCACCGCCACACGCACGCACCGCCACACGTACGCGCCACGTGCGCCCGCCACTCGCACCCGCCGCGCGTCCACCGGGTGCGTCCACCACCGCGCGCTCACCGCCCATCACTCCCGCCCACCGCCCGCTACGCCGACCACCGCGGGCCCCAGCACACGCACCCGAGCAACACGCGCACCCGCCGCGCGCACTCCGCACGCGTTCGCCGCGTGCCCGCCGCTCTCACCTGAACGGCGCGGCGGGCACCGAACCGCACGCCGCGCAGGCGGGGATAACCGTTGGTGTTGGGGGTTCTCTGCTGGTGTGAGAGGGAAGAACCCCCACTTCGAGGGGTTATCCGTTCCTCTGCCGATGTGGGCGCGTGAGTGAACGTGAGCGGACAACCGACCGACGCGCCCGGGCCGGCTGCTCGGAGGGCTGCCCCGCGCTAACCCGCCGCGCTGTGCCCGCCACGTGCGCCCACCACCCGCTACACACCCCACCGGGTGCCCACCACGCGCTCGCCGCGCGCCCACCACGCGCCCACCACGCGCCCACCACGCGCCCACCACGCGCTGACCGGGCGCTGACCGGGCGCTGACCGGGCGCCCGCCGGGCGCGCTTGACGGCCCGCCTTGGCGGGCGCGAGATGGGCTCGGGGGTGTTTATGTGCTCGCGGGGTGGGGGTGGGCGTCGTAGGGTCCGCGGCATGGAGATCGGGGCGCGGATCGCGCGGGCGCAGGTGGTGGGGATGGCGAGGTCGCGGCGGCAGATCGTCGCGGGACCGTTGACGGGGATGCTGCACGACCAGGACGAGTGGTACCTCTCGACGATGGTCGCGTCGGAGCCTGGGCAACCGTTCGACCCGGAGGAGGTTCAGCCGAACCTCGCGATCATCCGTCAGGCGTTCGCCGCCGAGGACCGCTGGTTGAGCGCCGAACTCGTCGAAGAAGCCAGCCCCGGCCTCGCCAAAGCCCTCGAGGCCAATGGGATGACGATCGTCTCCCATCTCCCGCTGCTCGTCGTCGAGCCCGCTGACCTCGTCGTACCCGAGCTCCCCGACGGCGTGACGGTGAAGGTCGTCGCGTCGGACGCCGACCAGCAGGTGGCGAACGCCGTCTCGGCCGAGGCCTACGAGATGGACGGCGCGGACTTCGCCTACAAACCGGACCCGGTCGACGGCGGTGCGGTCCTGGTGTACGCCGACGACGTACCGGTGGCGACCGCCGCGTGGACCGCGGTCGCCGACGAGGTGTCGGAGATCGCCGGAGTCGGCACCGTCCACAGTCACCGTCGCCGCGGCCTCGGTGGCATCGCAACGGCGTACGCGACCCTCAAGTCCTTCGAACTCGGCGGCGCCACGCTCGCCTGGCTGACCCCAGGCGACGACGGCGCAGACCGCGTCTACCGCCGCCTCGCCTACACCCCCAAAGCCACCGCAGTACACGTCGGCGAACCCGGCGGCCACCTCGCCGACCTCCGCTAACCCCAACACCAGGCCGAGGTCGCGACCTGCCCAACCCAATCGCGGGCCGGGCGCCGACCTGCGCCGATCCAACGGCAGGCTGGGTTGGCGGCCGACGCTGATCCAGGCGGGTCGGATGGCCGACCTGAGCTCTCCCGCGCCGAGCTGGCGCGCCGACCTGTGCTGATCCAACCCAGAGAGTGTCGCGGCCTGTGCTGACTCAAACGGCGGGCTGGCGTGCCTGCCTGCACTGATTGGACGCCGGGTGGGGGGAGCCGGGGGTTAGGTGGGTTGGAGGAGGCGGGTGAGGGTTTTTTGGAGGGTTTTGGTGGCTGTTCGGGGGGTGAGGGTGTTGTTGGCGACTGATTCGCCGGCGGCGTGGCCTAGGGCTATGAGGGTGGTGACGAGCCAGGGGGCGGGGAGGTCGCGGGTGATGTCGCCGGCGCGTTGGCCGCGGCGGATCAGGCGGTCGAAGCGGGCTGTTACGGGGTCGTGGCGTGCGTCCTGTGTGCCGGTCTGCGGCAGGTGCAGCAGGAGCGGGTGCACCTCGAACATGCGCCACGCCACCTGGACCAGACTCAGTACGCCCTCCAGGGCCGGCCCGTGATCCAGGTCGAGCTTGTCGATCTCCTCGAGGGTTCCTGCGGTGAGCTCGTCGACGACCGCGTTCAGCAGTACGTCGCGGGACTTGAAGTGCGCGTACACGGTCTGCCGGGTGACCTGCGCTGCCTCGGCGACCTGTTCCAGGCTCGCGTCGGGGCGCTCGTCCAGCACCGTGATCGCTGCGGCAAGGATCGCTGTCCGGCTGCGGTCCGCGTCCGCGCGGCGCCGACGCCGTACCGGCTTGTTCTCTGACACCTTGTCAAGGTTAGCGGATGTGCTTATCTTTGACGGTATGTCAGATTTAAGTGCACGGAAGTTCGTCGCGGACTTCTACGAGTCGTTCACCCGGGAGGTCGTCGAGAGCGACGACCCCGCCACGGTCGTGGACCGGTACTACACGCCCGACATCGAGCAAATCGCCGACGGCATCACCATCGACCGGCAGCGACTGCTCGACCACATCCGCCCGGTGCGGAAGAACGTGATCTCCTACAGGTACGACGTCCACGACGCGATCCGCACCGACGATCGGGTGGCGGCGCGGTTCACGATTCACGCGGAGACGCGGCGTGGGCGGACGATCTCCACCGAGGTGTACCTGTTCGGCGAGCTGGCGCCGGACGGCCGCATGCGTCGTACGACGCAGGCCACGCGCGACGTGAGCGCGTCATGACCACGTTCCGGGTGCTGGGTATGACCTGTGGACACTGCGTCGGGTTCGTGACCGAGGAGCTCGAGACGCTGCCTGGTGTCGCATCGGTCTCGGTGGATCTGCCGACCGGGACGGTTTCACTGGTCAGCGATCGGCCCCTCGACCCAGCGGCGATCCGCACGGCCGTCGAGGCCGCCGGGTACCAGGTCGAGGGATGAAACCGGCCGCTGGCGAGTGACCAGCGGCCGGTGAAGCGTGCGCTCCGGAAGACTCGGGGTCAGCGGACGGTGAAGCCGGCCTTGCGGAAGGCGTCGGCGAGTGAGGTCTCGTCCATCGGCGTCTCCTGCTGGTTGCCGCGGCCGCCGCCCGGGCCACGGTTGCCGCCGCGACCGCCCTGGCCGCCGGAGCCACCGCGTCCACCGGATCCACCCGGCCCGCGGCCCTGACCGCCACCGGGGCCACGTCCCTGACCGCCGCCGGATCCGCCCGGTCCGCGGCCCTGACCACCGCGGCCGCCGCCCTGGCCGCCCTGGCCGCCGCCTTGACCACGGCCCTGCCCGCGACCGCCCTGACCGCCCTGTCCGCCGGAGCCGACCTCGTCGTCCAGCCGCAGCGTGAGCGAGATCCGCTGCCGCGGGATGTCGACCTCGAGGACCTTGACCGTGACGATGTCGCCGACCTTGACGACCTCGCTCGGGTCCTTCACGAAGTTCTTCGACAGCGCCGACACGTGCGCGAGCCCGTCCTGGTGGACGCCGATGTCGATGAACGCCCCGAACGCGGCCACGTTGGTGACCTGACCCTCCAGCCGCATCCCCGGCTTCAGGTCCGCGATCTTGTCCACACCCTCGGCGAACACCGCGGTCTTGAACGCCGGCCGCGGGTCCCGGCCCGGCTTCTCCAGCTCGGCCAGGATGTCGGTGACGGTCGGTAGACCGAACATGTCGTCGACGAAGTCCGCCGCCTTCAGCCGCTTCAGCTCCGCCGAGCCGATCAGCGCCTTCACGTCCGACCCGGTCGCGTCCAGGATCCGCCGTACGACGGGGTAGGCCTCGGGGTGCACGCTGGACGCGTCGAGCGGGTCGTCGCCGTCGGGGATCCGGAGGAACCCGGCCGCCTGCTCGAACGCCTTCGGGCCGAGCCGCGCGACGTCCTTGAGCGCCGTCCGGGAGGTGAACGGGCCGTTCACGTCGCGGTGCTGGACGATGTTGTCGGCCAGGCCCGGCGTGATCCCGGAGACCCGGGTCAGCAGCGGCGCGGACGCGGTGTTCAGGTCGACGCCGACCGCGTTCACACAGTCCTCGACGACCGCGTCGAGCGAGCGGGACAGCGAGTTCTCCGCGAGGTCGTGCTGGTACTGGCCGACGCCGATCGACTTCGGGTCGATCTTCACCAGCTCGGCCAGCGGGTCCTGCAGGCGGCGCGCGATCGAGACCGCGCCGCGCAGCGACACGTCCATCCCGGGCAGCTCCTGGGAGGCGAACGCGGACGCGGAGTACACCGACGCGCCGGCCTCGGACACGACCGCCTTGGTGAGCTTGAGCTCGGGGTGCTGGGCGATCAGTTCCGCGGCGAGCTTGTCGGTCTCGCGGGACGCCGTACCGTTGCCGATGGCAATCAGGTCGACGTTGTGCGCGGCGGCCAGCGCGGCCAGGGTGGCGATCGACTTGTCCCACTGGTTCTGCGGGACGTGCGGGTAGATGACGCCGGTGTTGACGACCTTGCCGGTCGCGTCCACGACGGCGACCTTCACGCCGGTGCGGAAGCCCGGGTCCAGGCCCATCGTCGCGCGGGTGCCGGCCGGGGCGGCCAGCAGCAGATCGCGCAGGTTGGCCGCGAACACCCGGATCGCCTCGTCCTCGGCGACCTGCCGCAGGCGCATCCGCAGGTCGATGCCGAGGTGCACCAGGATCTTCGTCCGCCACGCCCAGCGGACCGTCTCGACCAGCCACTTGTCGGCCGCGCGGCCCTGGTTCTCGATGCCGACCTTGCGCGCGATGGTCGTCTCGTACTCCGTCGGTCCGTCGACCTCGACGCCGGCCGGCAGCGGCTCGACGGAGATCGTCAGCACGTCCTCCTTCTCGCCGCGGAACAGCGCGAGGATCCGGTGCGACGGCATCTTCGTGAACGGCTCGTCGAACTCGAAGTAGTCCGAGAACTTCGCGCCCTCGGTCTCCTTGCCCTCGCGCACCGCGGACGCCAGCCGGCCCTGCTCCCAGAGCCGCTCGCGCAGCCCACCGATCAGGTCGGCGTCCTCGGCGAACCGCTCGACCAGGATCGCCCGGGCGCCGTCCAGCGCGGCCTGCGGGTCCGGTACTTCGGCGTTCACGAACACCGCCGCAGCGGCGACCGGCTCGACGTCCGGGTCGGCCATCAGGCCGTCGGCGAGCGGCTCCAGGCCGTTCTCCCGGGCGATCATCGCCTTGGTCCGGCGCTTCGGCTTGTACGGGAGGTAGATGTCCTCCAGCCGGGACTTCGTGTCCGCCGCCAGGATCGACGCCTTCAGCGCGTCGTCCAGCTTGCCCTGGCTCTCGATCGACTCGAGCACCGTCTGCCGGCGTTCCTCCAGCTCCCGGAGGTACCGCAGCCGCTCCTCGAGCGTCCGTAGCTGGGCATCGTCCAGCATCCCGGTGACCTCTTTGCGGTACCGCGCGATGAACGGGACCGTCGAGCCCTCGTCCAGCAGCGCCACCGCTGCTCGCACCTGGTTCTCGCCGACCTCGAGTTCCTCGGCGATCCGCTGCTCGACCGACTGCACTGCCACTGTCCGTTCCCCTCTACGACCAACACACCGCGAAGCATTCTGCCTTGGGCAGGTCCCATATCCTTCCGCATCCCACCCCCCACCCCGAAACCCGTCCCATCGCCAGCTGTGGACAACCCATGCGATCATCCCCTCCTGGGGAGGAACCACATGGGGCAGTTCGACAGATTCATCGACCGCGATTTCGGTCCGCCGCCCGCGGCGGCGCGTGTGTTCGCCGCCGTCATGGTGGTGAGTTTTACGGGCCGGGCCGTGCACAATCCCACGTTCGAGACCGTGGCCGCGGCTGTTCTCATGACTGCGGTGATGCTGCCGGGGCTCATCGGCCCTGCGGCGCTTCAGCGCGTCAGCTCCTGGGAGCGGGCCCACCCGGTCGCGGACACATTCGTCATGCTCATCGTGTTCGGTGGCGGTCTGTTCCTGTTGCTGAGGCCGTTCCTCTCCCGTACACCCAGCGCCGAGATCGCCGTCCCAACCGCGGTAGTGCTGGTCGTTGTGTCCGTCCTCCTCCGCCGAAAGCGCGCCGCCGGGTGAGCGGAAACGTCGACTGGCCCGGGCGCGGGCCGACGTGGCTCGGGGTTCCTGCGCTTGTCGCTGTGTTGGCGGGTTTGTTGATGCTGTTCGAGTTGGCCGGTCGAGTCGATCTCAGTCGTGAGCTGCTGGCCGGCGGGGTCGACACCGTCGCGAGCGACGTGAAGGTCGACGTCTATCCCGGGAAGGGCAGCCCCCTGATCGGTGAGGTGCGGATCGTCTTCACCGCTGATGGCCGGCAGGTTCACACCGCACTCGACAACTTCGAGGACGATCGCCAGGGGATGCCGGAAGGACTGCAGACCCCGGCCGCCGGCACCCGCTACGCGCCGCCCCTGCGGATCCTCTACCAACCCTCAGAACCGTCGACCGCCCTGGCCTATGTCGACGCGCGTCAATGGGTCGATGACAAGCGGACACCGCGGATCGGTTGGGGTCTCGTCGCCGGTGGATCGGTCTTTGTGCTGGTCGCGATGGTGCTGCTTACCATTGGTGCCAGGCGGCGGGGGTTGTCGTGGTGGGAGTGGTACTCGGCGGGTACGTCGAACTCCCCGTGACCGGCGTGGTCGCGGGGAGTTCGGCGTACTTGGATCAGGCGGCTTCGCAGAGGAGTTCTTCGGGCTCCGGGGTGGTTTCGGCCGGCAGCTTCGCGGGGCGCATCACGGTGATGGCGATGGCGACCGAGGCGGCGACGATGACGGCGGCGATGGCGAAGGAGAAGCGGTAGCCGTCGGTCAGGGCCTCCAGGGCCGGCTTGGTGCTGGCGGCGGTGCGAGTGGCGGAGAGGGTGGCCAGGATCGCGAGGCCCAGGGCGGCGCCGACCTCACCCATGGTGCCGATCAGGCCGGACGCGAGGCCCGCATCCTCGGGCTTGACGTCTGACATCGACAGGCCCATCAGTGCGGGGAAGCAGATGCCGCCGCCCAGGCCCAGCAGGGCTAGTACGGGCAGGACGTGGACGAAGTAGTTGCCACCGACCGGAGCCTGCGTGAAGAGGACCAGTCCGACGACGATGAGCGACAGTCCGGCGATCAGCGGGCGCCGCGGGCCGAACCGCATCACCAGCTTCTCGGAGTACTTCACCGACAGCAGCCCCATCACCAGAGTGGTCGGCAGGAAGGCCAGTCCGATCTCCAGAGCGTCGTACCCGAGCACTCGCTGCAGGTAGAGCGAGCCGAGGAAGAAGATGCCGAACATCCCGGAGCTGGACAGTGCCTGGATCAGGTTGGCGCCGGTCAGTGTGCGGGAGCGGAAGATCCGCAGCGGCACCAGTGGGTTGGCGGCGGTCGCCTCACGAGCGATGAACCCGGCCAGCAGCACCAGCGTCACCGCACCCAGCACCAGTGTCCGCGGAGCGGTCCAGCCGAGCTCGGCCGCCGGCTTCACGATGGTGAACACACCGACCATCAGCGCCGCGGTGATCAGCACAGCACCCGGTACGTCGGTTCCGCGGCCCAGACCGAGGCCTTTGTCCTTCTCGATGAGCTTGACGGCCAGTGCGGTCGTCAGCACGCCGATCGGCAGGTTCACGAAGAAGATCCAGTGCCAGCTGATCGCCTGCGTCAGTACACCGCCGGCCAGCAGACCGATCGACCCACCGGCCGACGCGACGAACGCGTACATGCCGATCGCCTTGGCCTGCTCCCGCGGCTCGGGGAACAGCGTCACGATCATGCCGAGGATGACAGCGGAGGTCAGCGCGCCGCCGACGCCCTGGATGAACCGGGCGATCACCAGTACCTCCTGCGACCTGGCCAGACCACACAGCACGGACGCGGCGGTGAAAACGACCAGCCCGGCGGTGAAGACGTTCCGGCGGCCGAGGAGGTCGCCGAGCCGGCCGGCCAGCAGGAGCAGACCGCCGAAGGCGATCAGGTAGGCGTTCACCACCCACGCGAGGGATGAGCTGGTGAAGCCGAGGTCGTCCTGGATGGCCGGTAGGGCCACGTTCACCACGGTGACGTCGAGCACGATCATCAACATGCCCGCGCACAGCGTGTAGAGGGCCAGCCAGCGCGAGCGGCCGCCCTGCGCGGCCGGCGCAGTCGCCAGGGTGTCGGTCGTCGCGTACATTCCGGTCTCCTTCGTCCGTCGTTTTGGCCTTTCACCTCTACGTCGGACGGGGAGGACTCAGATTGACACGTCTTCAGAAGTTTTTTCGCGACGGGTGCGTGACATCGCGTACGCGGTGAGTGCCGGAACCAGTCCGGACCCCACGACCAACAGCGTGGGTACCTGCGTGGCCAGAGCGAACCAGGTGAGCAGTACGACGACCCCACCGGCCACCGGGAGCGGTCGACGGAGCAGGAACAGGTTGGCGGACCGGAACAGCGACTTCATGGTCGCCGTGACCGGAGCCTCGGGCAGAATCGCCAGTCCGCTCAGGTAGAGCCCGAGGATCATCCCGGTGAGCGGGATCAGGATCGCCAGCGCGAAGATCCGGGCCGGCCCGTTGGCGTACGCCCAGAACGAGATGCCGAACGCCAGCATCAGCCCACCGACGTACAGCGCGAGCCCCGACATCCAGAAGTTCTTCATCGCCCAGCGGAACTCGCGGAAGAACTGGCGCAGCAGCTTCGGCTTGTCCTGACTGATCGCCTCCGGCAGCACCCGCTGGAGCGCGAACGCCGCCGGGAAGAACGTCAGGATGGGCAGGCTGATCACCAGGAACACCAGCTGCAGCATCAACAGGTCGCCGACGACCGACAGCTTCGCCAACACGGTGTTCGTCCGGCCCGCCTTCTCCACCGATCGCCTCCTCGTTCCGTCCGAGCGTGTCTTGATCGTATGATCACGAACAATCACGCAGCCACCTCACCGGGACCGCCAGGGGACAGCATGCTTGCACAGGAGCGCCACGAGCTGATCCTGCGCAGCCTGCGCAGACACGGCCGGCTCCGGGTGGCGGACCTGGTGGCCGAGCTGGGCGTGTCCGCGATCACAGTACGCCGGGACCTGGCCGAACTGGACAAGGCCGGCCTGCTCCGCCGCGTACACGGTGGCGCGATCGGCACCGGCACCGCCGAACTGCCGGCCCGCGGGAGCCAGCTCACCATCGGCATCGTTGTCCCGGCCGCGGCGCCGTACTACTCGGACGTGATCCGCGGCGCCGAGGCGATGGCCGACCGGTACGGCGCCCGTCTCGTGCTCGGCGTCTCCGGGTACGACGCGGCGACGGAGCGCGAGCGGATCGACAAGGTGCTCGGGATCGGGATCGCCGGACTGCTGATCAGCACCGCGCTCGGTGACGGCGCGGCCGACCGGCTCGACGCCCGCCTGGACGAGCTCGACGTACCCGTGGTGCTGATGGAGCGGGCGTTCGGGTTCCCGCACGTGGCCCGCGAGTACGACCACGTTCGCACCGACCACGCGTACGGCGCGATGCTCGCGCTCCGGCATTTCGTGGCGCTCGGCCACCGCCGGATCGCGGTGAACCTGCAGGCGACGGTGACGGCGTACTGGCTGCGTCTCGGGCTCGAGACCGCCGCGAAGGCGCTCGGGGTCGAGGTCTTCCTGTCGCCCGTCGACCTCCCGATGCGCGGCGACGACCCCAACGCGGTCGCGCAGCTGGACGCGTTCCTGGCCGAGTGCGAGTCCTTCGGGAGCCGCGCCGTACTCGTGCACTCCGACGAGCACGGCGCCCGCCTGGTCGAGCGCGCCATGGAGCTCGGCCTGCGCGTCCCCGAGGACCTGTCGGTGATCGCGTACAACGACGTGACCGCCGCGCTGGCCGTCGTACCCCTGACCGCCGTCTGCCCACCCCGCCAGGCCCTCGGCGAAACCGCGTGCGACCTCCTGCTCCGCAAGATCCAGACCCCCACCACCCCCGTCCAGCACCTCAGCCTCCTCCCCACCCTCAACATCCGAACCTCCTGCGGCGCGAGCGCGGACACGCACCGCCAGGCCATCACCATCGGCTGACCCCGCTCGGCAGATCTCGATCGTGATCGAATGTGATCGTTCGAGCGATTGGGTATTGACGAGGAAAGCCCTTTCCCATACTTTCGCTGCACTTGGGTGGGGTCTTGGGCCCCGGCTGAACAAGTCAGCGAAGGAGTTCCCCTGTGAGACGTGGAGTGGGACTGACCCTGCTGGCCGCTGCGCTCAGCGTGGTGGTCAGTAGTTGTGGCAACGGGGTGATCGACAAGAGCACCGACGGCGTGCCGCCGGCCGAGGCGACCGGGACGTTGCGGGTACTGCTGCCGTCCTTCCCGCCGAGTGCCAAGGGCAAGGCCGAGTTCCAGAAGGTCGTCGACGACTTCCACAAGACCTATCCGAAGATGAAGGTCGAGCCGGACTTCGCGACGTACAAGAACCTGAACGAGAAGATGTCGACCTCGATCGCGGCCGGCATCCCGTACGACGTGATGGTGACCGGCGTCGGATGGGTCCAGCCGTTCGCGTCGAAGCGGATCTTCGAGGATCTCGGCAACTACGGCGTGACGCCGGACGTGATCAAGGAGAAGAGCACGCCGGCGCTGATCCCGGCGGTGACGTACGACAAGAAGTTGTACGCGTACCCGCTGATCGCCGACGCGCGCGCGGTGGCGCTGCGCAAGAGCGCGTTCGTGGAGGCCGGCCTGGACCCGTCCAAGCCGCCGAAGTCGCTCGCCGAGCTCAAGGTCGCGGCCGAGAAGCTGACCAAGCGGGACAAGGACGGCAACATCACCCGCAGCGGTTTCGACCTCGCCTCGGCGAGTGGTTTCCGGCAGTCGTTCGTGACCTTCCTGGCCTCGACCGGTACGCCGCTCTACATCGGGGGTGAGCCGAACTTCGACAACAAGGAGGGGCTCGACACCCTGCTGTGGATCAAGTCGATGATCAACAACGTCCAGCCGTACGGCCAGACCAACGCCGCCCAGCAACCACTCGTGCTCACTGGTGAGGCCGCGATGGGCATCGTCAACGGCGGCGTGGACTGCTCCGCGGACGGGATCGGGCAGAAGAACTGCGACGACCTGGAGTTCTTCCGCTTCGACAGCGGCAAGGAGATCGAGTACGTCGGCGGCGACCTGGCCTCGATCGGATCGCGCAGCCGGCACAAGGACGCGGCCTGGTCGTTCATCCAGACGCTGACAAAGCCGACCACTCTGGACGCGCTCGCCAAGCTGAACAAGAAGATCCCGGCCTACAAGGACTCCAGCAACTCCCCGGCCGCGAAGTCGAACCCGTTGAGCCAGTTCGTCGCCGACGGCCTGCCGTACGCCGTCAACGAGAACGAAGTACCGGCCAACTGGCTCGAGATGCGCGGCAACTTCGACATCCAGCTCACCCAGGCGGTCCTCGGACAGAAGGATCCCGCCAAGGTGCTGCACAACCTGGCAGGACAGTCGCGATGAGTACAACTCTTGAACGTCCGGCGGTCTCCACGCCTCGCAAGGTGACGCCGCCGAAGGCCGATCGAACGCTGATCCGCAGCCAGGTCCGGGCCGGCTGGACACTGCTCACTCCCGCGCTGCTGCACTCCGGCATCTTCATCGTGCTTCCGGTGATCGCCGTCCTCGTGCTCAGCCTGACCGACTACAGCTTCGGTGACTCCTTCTCCTGGGTCGGGTTCGGCAACTACGCGGACCTGTTCCGGGACGCCAACTTCCTGGCGTCGCTGTGGCACACCGTGCTGTACGCGATCATCGTGATCCCGATCTCGATGGCGGTCTCGCTCGCGGTCGCGATGGGGCTGAACCAGAAGATCCGCGGCCTCGGCTTCTTCCGGACGGCGTTCTACATCCCGACCGTCACCGCGACCGTTGCCGTGGCCACCATCTGGCTGTGGATCTACAACCCGGGCTCCGGCCTGGCGAACGGGTTCCTCAGCCTGTTCGGGTTCGCGCCGAACCGCTGGCTGGCCGACCCGGGCACCGCGCTGGGATCGCTGATGGTGGTCGGGATCTGGCAGGGGCTCGGCACCAAGATCATCATCTACCTCGCCGCGTTGCAGGGCGTCTCCCGCGACCTGATCGAGTCGTCGGAGTTGGACGGTGCCGGCCGCTGGCAGCGGTTCGTCAACGTCACCTGGCCGGCGATCGGGCCGGTCCAGTTCTTCGTACTGATCACGTCGATCGTCGGCACCTTCCAGGTGTTCGACCTGGTGTACGTGATGACGCAGGGCGGCCCCGGCTCGTCGACGCGGGTGCTGGTGATGGACATCTACCAGAACGCGTTCCAGAACCTGAAACTCGGCTACGCGTCCGCCGAGACCGTGATCATGATGATCGTGATCGCGCTCTTCATCGGCGCCGGGCGTGTGCTCCAGAAGGCGGATGCCAATGACTAGCGCAACGCTGCCGGCCGTCGCCGGTACCAAGCGGCCGGCCGTCCGGCCGGGCCGGATCCTGCTGTACGTCGTCCTCACGGTCGGCGGGCTCCTGATGATCGTGCCGTTCGTCTGGATGCTGCTGACCGCGTTCAAGTCCAACCTGGAGATCGCGAAGTTCGGCTGGCTGCCGCAGGAGTTGCGCTGGCACAACTTCGTCGAGGCGATGCAGACCGCGCCGTTCCTGCGGTACTTCCGGAACAGCCTGTTCATCGCGGTCGGCGAGACGGCGTTCACGCTGGCGGTCTGTACGACGGCCGGCTACGCGCTCGCGAAACTGCCGATCCGCGGCGGCAAGGCACTACTCAGCTACTTCATCGTGCTGCTGATGGTGCCGTTCCAGATCATCCTGGTGCCGCTGTTCCTGATCGTGAAGTCGATCCCGCTGTTCGGCGGCAACAACATCCTCGGCCAGGGCGGGATCGGCTGGCTGAACTCGTGGTGGGGCCTGATCATCCCGCTCGGCGCAGCGCCTTTGTTCACCTTCTTGGCCCGGCAGTTCTACGTCTCGCTGCCGGATCAGCTGGCGCAGGCGGCTCGGGTCGACGGGCTCGGTGAGTTCGGCATCTTCTGGCGGATCATGACGCCGCTGATCAAGCCGGCCCTGATCACGATCGCGGTGTTCCAGATCGAGGCCGCCTGGAACGGGTTCCTCTGGCCGCTGATGATCACCACGTCGGACGAGATGCGGCCGCTGCAGCTGGGGCTGGCGATCTTCTCCCAGAACCCGGCCGAGATCCAGTGGCCGTACCTGATGGCCGGTACGGCGCTCGCGACGCTGCCGATGATCGTGCTGTTCGTGTTCGCCCAGAAGCGGTTCGTCGAAGGAATGGCGAACGTCGGCATCAAGGGTTAGATCCTCGAGCAGGTGCTCACCCCGCCCCGGGTGAGCACCTGCGAGGCCCCCTCCACACGCGCGGTGGTCCCGAAGAAACACCGGAGCTCCCCACTCGGCCCCCCGCTGGGTCACTCACCCGTTTATCGGTCCAGTGTGCAGGTCGTTACAGCGTTCGTGAGGTTTTTTCGCTAGTTCCACCCCGTTTTCCACAACACCCCACAAACCACGACGTACCGCAGACGCGTGACAACAGCGGGTACCCGAATTCCGCAGGGCTTAGTCGTGTACGACGCTTTGCGGGCTACGTGAGGTGGGCGTGGACGAGGTACCTGATGGTGGGGTCGAGGTCTGTGGTGCCGAGGAGGGTTAGGGCGTTGGTGGCTCGGAGGGTGGCCAGGCCGTGGATGTTTGTCCACAGGGCGGTGGCGCGGAGGTCGGCGTCGGTGGGGTGTTGGCGGGCGACCAGGTCCACGAACGTCTGGAACAGCGGGAGCGAGGTCGCGCGAAGGTTGCCGCCGGCGCCGGACAGTAGGTCGTGGCGGAAGATCAGGTCGAACATTCCGGGGCGTTCGGCGGCGAATTCCAGGTAGCGGCGGGCTGCCTGCACCAGTTGGTCCTCGGGCGAGCCGTCGGGGTACGGCGTCAGTCGGGCGGCTAGGTCGGTGAGGCCGGTGGCGGCGATCGCGGCGAGGAGCGCGTTGTGGGTCGGGAAGTACCGCCGGGGCGCGCCGTGTGAGACGCCGGTACCGCGGGCGATCGCGCGCAGGGTCAGATTGCCGAGGCCCTCCTGCTCGAGAAGCTCGACCCCGGCATGCACGAGCCGCTCGGGCAGCGCCGCATCGGGCAGCGCCGCATCGGACTGCGGCACCTGCGACACCTCCGGCACATCGGGCACGGTGACATTGTTGCCGTTCTTGGGTTGGACCGGTGGTTTGGGTACGATCTTCGACGTGACTGCCGGGTCGGCTTCCAGCCATTCACGAGTCGGGTTCCCGGCTGCGCTCTGAGCGCCCCGCGGGCCCCGCCCGCCGCTTCTCTCCCCGTCTGTACGTTCTTCCACGACCCAGAGAGAAGCGAATCCTGAACGATTTCACCGCACAACTCATCGACGAGTTCCGGGCCAACGCCGGCCAGGTCGGCGGGCCCTTCGAGAACTCACGGTTGTTGCTCCTAACAACCACCGGCGCGCGGACCGGCCAATCGCGGACCGCGATCCTCGCGTATTACCCCGACGGCGCCCGGGTCCTGGTCGTCGGCTCGGCCGGCGGCAGCCCGAAACACCCCGCCTGGTACCACAACCTGCTCGCCCAGCCCGAGGTCACAGTGGACCTAGGTCTCTTCAGCTACCCGGCAACAGCCGTCGTACTCCGCGGCTCGGAACGCGACGAGGTCTTCGCGCGACTCGTCGAGGCCGACTCGGGGTGGGGCGAGTACCAGAAGAAGACCACCCGGACGATTCCGGTCGTCGCGCTCGAGCAGCGCCCCGGCCCGCCGCCGGGAGCCGAGCGTGGGTTCGGCGAGGCGCTGAAGATCATCCACGCTGCGTTCCGGCGCGAGCTTTCCCTGATCCGCAAGGAGGTTGCGAACTCGGGGACGCTCGGCGCGCAGCTGCGCATCAACTGCCTGACGGTCTGTCAGGGTTTGCACTTCCACCACACCGGCGAGTCGACCGGGCTGTTTCCGGCGCTCGTCCAGCAACACCCGGAGCTGACCGACGTGGTCGACGAGCTCCAGGTGGAGCACGACAAGATCGCCGTACTGCTCGGTGAACTGGAGCGCCTCGTCGGCGCCCCCGAAGTCCTCGACCAGATCGACGAACTGATCGCCCAACTCAACGCCCACCTGGACCGCGAGGAGGCCGCGCTCCTGCCCTATCTCTAAGGGCCTTATCTATATGGGTCTGCGGGCCAGGAGCGCGTAGGAGTTGGGGAGTCGGCCGGACCAGGCGGCGGCACTGGTGTCGTCCTGCGGTCGCCAGAACGGCTCGGCGTACTCCTCGAGGACCTGGACCTGCAGACCGGCCCGGGAGACGGCAGTGACGATCTGGCCGAGCGTCCACTGCCACTCCTGGGCGCCGTTGCCCGGGAAGGTGTCGTTGATGTGTGACTCCGCGAAGTAGCTGCGGTCCGGGCGGACACGTGGTTCGTCTTCGTCCCAGCTCCACAGCGGAACGGCCGGGTGGGCCTCGTACACGAACAGATGCCCACCCGGCCGGACCAGGCGCGCCACGTCCCGCGCCCACGCGTCGATGTCCCGCATCCAGATCAGCGCGCCTTTGCCCGTGTAGACGAGATCCGCACACCCATCGTCAAGCGGTACGCCGGGAACCTCGGCCACCGTGTAGCGACAGGGCATCCCGAGCTCGTCGGCCCGCCGCTGCGCCGCGCCCGCAGCTACAGAGCTGTAGTCCACGCCCACGACCTCCCGGGCGCCTGCCTTGACCAGTCCGATGTCGTCGAGCCCGTGTCCGCTCTGCAGATGCACTACTACTGGCCGCTCCGCGAGCACAGGCGCCAGCAACTCCAGTTCCCGCTCGAACAGCAACCCGTCACCACGGGCCTGCTCCAGCAACTCGTCGTACTCCCGGATGTGCTTGCTGGAGGCCTGCTCCCAGACCACCCGATTACCCGCGACCACCTCGTCCATGAGTCCAGTCAGCCCGACTCGAGCCCGCCAAGCAACCGGAATTACTCGTTGTGGAGGACCTCGGCGATGGTGGTACGGGCGGCTGCGCGGGCGGGGAAGTAGGCGCCGGCGGCCGCGATCAGCATGCCGGCCAGGACCAGGAGGGCCAGCAGACCGACGGGGAAGACGTGCAGCATGAACGACGGGAGCTCTATCTGGGCACCGTTCGCCATAGCGGGAACGACCAGGCGGTGGGCGATGATGCCGAGCGGAATGCCCAACAGGCCACCAATGGCGCCCAGCGCGGTCATGGACGTCACGACCATCACAGTGACCTGTGCGGGCGTCATCCCGATCGACTTGAGCATGCCCAGGTCGCGGCGCCGTTCGCGGGTGTTGAGTACGACGGTGTTGAAGACACCCAGTGCCGCGACGGTTCCCAGCATCAGCGTGAGCAGTACTACGGTCGCGAGGACCACGGTGACGAAGGTGCCGGCGTCCTGGCCATCTGCCTGCTGCAGTCCGGAGTCCTTTGCCTGCACAGCCTGCACGACCGCGTTCAGATCGGTTCCGGGCTTCACATTGACCTCATAGAGGTTCGCACGCAGTTTCGGAGCGATCAGCGCGAGTGTCGACCAGTTGGACAGCACCTCGTCGGCAGAGTTGTACATCGCCTTCCCGACGATCTGTGCGCGCACAGTCTTGCCCTGTCCTTGCAGTGTGATCGTGTCGCCGACCGCAAGCCCCCGCTGCCGCAGGAAGCGTTCCGACACGACCACCTCTCCCGGTCCGTCGAACCAGCGCCCAGCCAGGATGCGGTACCCGAGCTGATCGAAGTCCCCGCGGTAGAACGACGTCCGCAGGTCGGTCTGCGTACCAGCGATCCGCAGGTCCAGCTCAGCCATCGCTGCGACCGACGTGACGCCTGGCGTGGACCGGAGTACCGCCTCGTCCTCCGCGTCACTCAACTTCGCACCAGGCGGGCCATTGGGGTCGCTTGGACTAGCTCCATTCGGACCGGCGAAGAAGGTCAGGTCAACGGCGTTCACCCGACTGGCAGCCTGCTGGTACGTCGTCAGCGACTTCCCGAGCCCCACCGCCAAGGTCACGCTGGTGACGCCGAGCACCACAGCTGCCAGCGTCAACGCCGTGCGTCCAGGACGGGCAAATGGCAGTCCCAAGCCCAGACTGACCGACCGTGGCAGGCGAGTCCCGCTCAACCACCTCTGTACCGTCAGACCGCGCCCAGCTCGCGGTGCGCTTCCAGCACTGATCGCCTGTGCTGCCGACAGACTCCGCGCCCTCAGCGCAGGCGCCAACGCAGACAGTGCCACGAGAGCAGGTACGCCGATCAGGGTGGCGACGTCGACCCAGACGGGTACGCCGAGGCCACCGGCTCCGTAGCTCTCGAAAGCCCTCGTCAGCAGGGAAGTGGCGAGTATGTTGCCCAGAACAACTCCACCGGCACAGCCGACGACAGCAGGGATCGACACCATCCCGAGGTACACAGCCAGCACCTGTGTCGGGGTGAACCCCAGTGCCTTCAATACGCCAATGTGCTTGAAGCCGGCGACCACGGCACCGCTGACGACGTTCGCAACGATCAGTACGGCGACCGCTAGCCCCAGCCAGCCGAACATCATCAAGAACGGTACGAACGTGTTTGGCTCACCTGCCGCGGCTGCCCGCAACGCCAGGTAGGACTGTGCGCCGAGCAGAGCGCCAGACGGAAGCCCTGCGGTCACCGCGTTCTGGCCGGCCGTCACCTCCGCGTTCGTCGCCGCGTGGGCGAACCGATAGAGCATCTGCGTTGACGTCGGCTTCAACTCGCTCATCTGCGCTGGGCTGACCCATGCGTCCGCCGACTGGCTGACGCTGTACGCGAAGCCGACGATGGTCAGCGTCCGACCGTCCGGCATCGTCAGCGTCCCGTTCAGCTGCGGCGTGCCATGTCCGGCGGAGTCGGTGGGGTTCCGGTTGAGCACGATCTCCCCCGGCTTGTCCGCCCAGTGCCCCTTCCAGACATTGAGCCGGTCGACGACGCCACCTGGATCCGCGCGGCCCACAATCACCAGCGACCCGAGCATCGGCGGCTGAGAGACGTCCAGCGTCGCCTGAGCGAACGGTCCGGCCGTAGCCGGCGCATTCCGCCCAGCCTCGGTCAACTGGGAGTCGGTGACCTTGGTCCGGTCGTACGACGCGGCCAGCTGCGCACCGCTCTGTTTGGCGTACGCCTGGTCGAACGGACCGCTCGAGGCGGCCAGCAGTCCCAGCGCGACCACAATCATCGTTGTGGAGAGCAGTACGACCACGCCGATCACCACGGTCTGCACGCGACGCCGTCGTACCGCTGCTCGCGACACCGGCCAGACCGCGGTCACGACGTACGCTCCAGGCTGCGTTCGCCGGCGATCTGCCCGTCGACGAAGTCGATGACTCGGCTGGCGCAGCGTGTCGCGAGCTGCTGGTCGTGTGTCACCAGTAGAAGCGTCTGGCCGATTTGGTTGAGGTCCAGCAGCAGATCCATGACCTGCTCGCCGGACCGGGTGTCCAGGGCACCTGTCGGTTCGTCGGCGAGCAGGACGGCTGGTCGGTTCATCAGTGCGCGCGCGACCGCGACTCGTTGCCGTTCACCGCCGCTCAGCTGCGCCGGATAGGTGTTGCGTCGGCCGGCGATGCCCAGCTCCTCGAAGAGCTCGAGTGCACGCTTGCGCGCGTGCGGGGCCGAAGTACCGGTGAGCTGTGCGGCCAGTGCCACGTTGTCGAGGGCGGACAGGTCGTCCAGCAGGTTGAAGAACTGGAAGATCATCCCGATCCGCCGGCGGCGGAACAGGGCCAGCCCCTTCTCGTCCATCGTGCCCAGGTCGTCGCCGTGCACCACGACGGAGCCCGACGTCGGCCGGTCCAGCCCCGCGACCATGCTGAGCAGTGTGGACTTGCCGCTGCCGGACGGTCCCATCACCGCGACCGCCTCACCGGCGTGGATCTCCAGCGACACTCCGTCGAGCGCGAGGGATTCGCCGTACTCCTTGCGCACTGCGGTGAGCTGTACGACCGCCTCTGCGTTGCCTACGTCGTCCGTCATGCTGCTCACGCTAGGTCCGCTCGAAGCCCGCTGACGTCACCCTGCCGACGTAAAGTCCGGAAGCCGTCATCCTGGAGATGTACGGCGGTGCGCCTCGCGGATGATGCGTAGCGTCCTATGCCTTTGGGACAGTGGACCTCGTGACCATCCTGTGGTTAGTTGTCGCGGCACTGGCCGTGTTGGCCGGGCTGCTGGCGCTCGCACTGGTCCGTGCACGGCGTGCGCACGCGCGGGCGCTGGAGGAGCGCGGGTGGCTGCTGGAGCGCGAACGCGAGACAGCCGCCCGGAGCGCAGTCGACGCCGAGCGTGCGCGGATAGCTCACGATCTGCACGACATCGTGAGTCACAACGTCAGCGTGATGGTCATTCAGGCCGGTGCGGCGCGGCATGTCCTTGTCAATGAGCCGGAGCAGGCTGAGTCGGCCCTGCTGGCTGTTGAGGCCGCCGGTCGCGACACCATGGCTGAGCTGCGGCATCTGCTCGGTGTGCTCGTGCCCAAGGACGACTCGGACGAGGCACTGTCTCCACAGCCGAGTCTGGCTCAGCTGAGCACTCTGATCGACCGGACCGCGTTCGCTGGCTTACCTGTCGAAGTACGCATCTCTGGTGACCCCTGTGACTTGCCGACCGGCGTGGACGTCACGGCGTACCGCATCATTCAGGAGGCCCTCACCAACGCGCTCAAGCACGGTGACGGCGTCAGAGCTGAGGTGACGGTCCGCTATGCCCCGCACGCCCTTCGCCTGGAGATCCTCAACACCGGGCCAAGCATCCTCACCGGTGGACGCCCACCGGCTCCCGAGGGCGACGGCCGCGGTCTCCGTGGCCTGAAGCAACGGGTGGCCGTGTACGGCGGGGACCTGGACGCGCGCCGCCGACTCGGTGGTGGCTTCCGCGTTCGGGCCAAGCTGCCGCTGGAACGCCCATGACGACGCGAGTGGTGATCGCGGACGACCAGGCCCTGGTACGGACCGGCTTCCGGATGATCCTCGCCGCTCGCGGCATCGAGGTCGTCGGAGAGGCCGCGGACGGCGAGGAAGCAGTGGACGCCGTACGGCGCCTGCGTCCCGACGTCGTCCTGATGGACATCCGCATGCCCACGATGGACGGTCTGGAAGCCACCCGGCGCATCCTCGCCACGCCGACCGACTGCCGCGTCCTGATCCTCACGACCTTCGATCTCGACCGCTACGTGTACGCCGCCCTCGCGGCCGGCGCCAGCGGGTTCTTGCTCAAGGACGTCACGCCCGAGCACCTGGCCGCCGCCGTCCGCCTGGTCACCACTGGCGACGCCCTCCTGGCCCCGTCCATCACCCGCCGTCTGGTCGAACGGTTCGCCACATCGACTGCCACTCAGCCCGCCGTACACCGCGGCCTCTCCAGCCTCACCCCCCGTGAGCTAGAGGTCCTCACACTCATGGGCCAGGGGCTGTCCAACGCCGAGATCGCCGCCGCGCTGACGCTCAGCGAAGCCACCGCGAAGACCCACGCGGCCCGGATCTTCGCCAAGCTCGCCCTGCGAGACCGAGCCCAGGCTGTCGTCCTTGCCTACGAAACGGGCCTCATTACCCCTGGAGACCATTGACGGGGACGTAAACTCGGCCATGAGGGAAACCACAGTTGCCTGGGCCGCCACCTGTTGTGGCGCGCCGATCCGCGAAGTCCGACCACTGCACGGTGCCCAAGGCCCGTGGCTGCTGGTCGCCGGCTCGACCCGGTGCATCCTGCGCGCACCTACTCCACGCATCGGCGCCGGCATGATCGCCACCGCTGCCGCGGCACTACAGGTGGCTGATCGCCATCAGTTGCCGGCGCCACGTCTGCTGGCCGCGGACCTGACCGGCGAGCATGCCGGCGTACCGGCGTCTCTTGAAACAGTGGTTCCTGGGACCACGGACTGGGCGTTGGGAACACCTGCGAGCCTGCGCGCCGCCGGTGCTGCACTGACTGCTCTGCACGCTCTCCAGATGTCTCCGCGGGAGCACCTGCCGTTCCGTCCCCGTCCGATCGCCGTGGACGACTTCGCCGCCGACCGTCGCGCCGGACGCATGCCGACCACGCCCCTCCTCCAGCAGGCCGACACCCTGGTCACCGCCCATGGGCTACCGCCTGAGGAGACCGTGTTCCTCCATGGCGACGTTTGGCCCGGCAACATCGTGTGGACCGGCGACCGTCTGACCGCCTTCATCGACTGGAAGACCGCAGGCGTAGGCGCTCCCGGTGTGGACCTGTCCGAGCTCCGCAAACAGGTCGCCATCAGCTTCGGCTCGGACGCCCCCGCCCACGTCCTGACCGGCTGGGAACAAGCCACCGGCCGCAAAGCCGACCACGTCGCCTACTGGGACGCAGTAGCCGCCCTCAACACCCCAACCACGCTGTACGCCGCTACAGCCACCGCCAGCCGCGACGCCTTCCTCCACCAGGCCCTGTCCAACCTGCCCTGACCCGCGCCTCAGACGATCGTTGCTGGGGTGTCTCGGAGAGTGACGCTGGCGTGGCTCTCCTGGAAGCTCTGCTCGGAGACCAGAGTGAGCCGGGCGGTGGACTGGAACTCCGGCAGTGTGGTGGACCCGCAGGAGACCATCGTGGTCTTGAGCTTGGCGATGGTCACGGCGAGGCCCTCGTCGAGGTCGCCGGCGTACGGGACGTAGCCGTCGACGCCTTCCTCGAAGATCAGACCCTGACCGCCCTGGCCGTAGCGCTGCCAGTTGCGGGCACGGTTCGAGCCTTCGCCCCAGTACTCCTTGACGAAGCCGTCCCGGGTCGGGAGCTTCGCGCCGGCGGCTTGGTCGAACCGGGCGAAGTACCGGCCCATCATCACGAAGTCGGCGCCCATCGCCAGCGCCAAGGCCACGTGGTAGTCGTGGACCAGGCCGCCGTCGGAGCAGATCGGCACGTACTCGCCGGTGCGTTCGTGGAACGCGTCCCGCGCCGCGGCGACATCCAGGACCGCGCTGGCCTGGCCGCGGCCGATGCCCTTCTGGTCACGGGTGATGCAGATGGATCCGCCGCCCACACCGACCTTGACGAAGTCGGCACCGGCCTCGGCGAGGAAGGTGAACGCCTCGCCGTCGACCACGTTGCCACCGCCGACCGGGATCTCGGGATACTGCTTCTTCACCCAGGTCAGGGCCTCTGCCTGCCAGTCGCTGTAGCCGTCGGAGGAGTCGAAGCACAGGGCGTCCGCGCCCGCTTCCAGCAAGGCGGGGACTCGCTCCTGGTAGTCGTGGGTGTTGATGCCAGCGCCGACACGCAGACGCTTGGCGGCGTCGACGATCTGGTGCGGGAAGCGCTTGTTGTCGGCGTAGTCCGATCGGAAGACCAGATGTTGCAGGTGGCCCTCGTCGCCCACCACCGGGAGACAGTCGAGCCGTTCGTCCCACAACCGGGCGTTGGCCTCGGAGAGCGTGGTGTCGGGCCCGGCGTGGGGCAGGTCCGGCATGGGGGTCATCCGGCCGCTCACCGGTCCGCCGAGGTCGTGTCGCTGGGGGTGGAAGTCCCGGGAGGTCACCAGGCCGAGCAGGCGCCCGGTGGCGGTCCCGTCGTGGGTGACCGCGGCGGTGCTGTGGCCAGTGCGGCGCATGACGTCGACCAGCACGCTCAGAGTGTCGTCGGGACGGACGTTGGTGTCGCTGGTGACGAATCCGGCCTTGAAGTTCTTCACCCGGCGGACCGCAGCGGCCTGGTCCTGGATCGGCTGGTTGTGGTGCACAAAGCTCAGGCCGCCGTTGCGCGCGAGCGCGATGGCGAGTTCCGGCGTACTGACCGCCTGCATGATCGCGGAGGTGAACGGGGAGCTCAGCTCGATCGCTGATGGTTCCCCCACACGGTGCCGCACCAGGGGCGTGCGCAGGTCGACCGTCCCCGGTGAGCAGTCGGTCCGGGTCCGGTTCGGCAGCAGCAGGAACTCGTTGAACGTCCGCGAGACCTCGGCGATGATCTGTGCCACTCGTTCCTCCTGCTCCGTCGACCGGGGCCCGGCTGCCCCGCCGTGGGTGCCTCCGAAACGCGAGAACCCCGCTCTGACCTGCAGAACGGGGTTTCCGGTTGTCTCTGGGAGACTGGCGGAGGATACGAGATTCGAACTCGTGAGGGGTTGCCCCCAACACGCTTTCCAAGCGTGCGCCCTAGGCCTCTAGGCGAATCCTCCAAGCCGAGAGGATACCGGGCGGTGGTGGCGAATCCGAAATCGGGGCGGCGGCTAGGGTCGCGCGTATGGCGGAGTTGGTGCTGCGGCCGATCGGGCCGGGGAACGTCGAGGCGCTGCAGGAGCTGATCGAGTCCGGCCCGGGATACCGGCTGTACGAGAAGCAGCTACCTGAGCAGCACGGGAGCTAGCGCCTGCCACTGCTCGACCGGCTGTGGGCCGGTCACGCCGGTGAGGACGTTGACTGCGACGTGGTCGGCGCCGGCGTCGAGGTGTTCGGTCAGTTTGGCCTTGATGTCGGCCGGACTGCCCCACGCGGCGAGTGAATCGACCATGTCGTCCGGCAGCTCGGACAGGTCGCTGTCAGTGAACCCCTGCCGCTTCAGCGAGGCGACGTACCCCGGGATGTGGGTGAAGAAGCTGATGGTGTCCCGCGCGATGCTGCGCGCCCGGTCCGCGTCGTTCTCGACGACAACGAGGTGACTGACGGCCAGGAGCTTGTCCGGGCCCAGGACCTTCCGCGCCTCGGCAGAGTACGACGCAGTGGTCAGGAACGGGTACGCGCCGGCAGTCCGCTCGCCGGCAAGCTTCAGCATCTGCGGACCGAGCGCAGCGAGCACCAGACGCTCCACAGGTACGTCGACCTCGTCCAGGTAGGCGTTGAGCGTGGCGAGCGGCTTAGCGCCGTGAGCCCCACCCAGACCGACGGTGAACCGCCCCGGCGCGATCGTCTCCAGTACGGCGTACCTCGCGCTCACGTCGGCCGCGCTGTATTTCACCACCGCCAGAATCCCGCTGACGAACCGGATCGACGTCGTGGCCCCGACCAGGTCGGTGATCGTCTGCAGTCCGGGCAGTGGCCCGCCGGACAGCCAGATCACCGGGTACCCGAGCTCTTCGGCCGCTCGCGCCGCCGCGATGGACTCCGCACTGCTGTCGAGCCCGGTGGTGATCCCGAACGGGCCGAATTGATGATCCGTCACCCACCCAGCTTGAACCCGATCGGCGGACCCCGCACCCCTGTTCGCTCAGGGCGCACCAGAGGCCGATCGGGGCTTCCGTTGTGCGCGACGGGTAGTAAATGCCGTGCCGGATTTCGGGCGCGGTGACTCGATCCCGTACACTCATGGCTGGTTCCCCGCGTGGCGGTATCTCGCCCAAACCCCCCAGGGCCGGAAGGCAGCAAGGGTAAGTGAGCTCTTCCGGGTGCGCGGGGAATCCTCATGTCTAGGCTTGGTCTCCCCAAGACTGAGGAGATCGATGAACCCCGAGAGCGGTTACCTGCAGGAACTGATCATCGCCGAGCTCGGCGTGCCGGCGACGTTCGACGTGGACGGCGAGATCGAGCAGCGGGTCGAGTTCCTGGCTGACCGGCTCCGGCGGACCGGCGCGACGGCGTACGTGCTCGGGATCAGTGGCGGGGTCGACTCCGCCGCCGCGGGGCGCCTGTGCCAGCTCGCGGTCGAGCGGGTGCGGGCGGAGGGCGGTCAGGCGACGTTCGTCGCGATGCGGCTGCCGTACGGCGTCCAGGCCGACGAGGCGGACGCGCAGCGCTCACTGGAGTTCATCAAGCCGGACGAGACGCTGGTCGTCGACGTGAAGCCGGCCACCGACGCCATGGTCGAGTCGGTCCGGCACGCCGGGCTCGGCGACCGTGAGGACTTCCACGTCGGCAACATCAAGGCTCGCCAGCGGATGGTCGCGCAGTACGTCGTGGCCGGTGCCCGCGGCGGTCTGGTCGTCGGCACGGACCACGCGGCGGAGGCGGTGATGGGCTTCTTCACGAAGTACGGCGACGGCGCCTGCGACCTCACGCCGCTGTCCGGGCTGTCCAAGCGCCGCGTCCGCGCGGTGGGCGAGCGGCTCGGTGCGTCGCCGGACATCACCGGCAAGGTCCCGACCGCCGACCTGGAGTCGAACAACCCGGGCGTCCCGGACGAGGACGTGCTGGGCGTGACGTACGACGAGATCGACGACTTCCTCGAGGGCAACGACGTGGACGAGAAGGCGGCGAGCCGGATCATCGCGACGCACCGCCGTACCGCTCACAAGCGGGCCGTCCCGCTCGCGTTCAGCTGAGGTAGTCGGTCACCAGCCGGGTGAAGAGGTCCGGCTGCTCGGCGTGCACGAAGTGACCGGCGCCGGTCGCGTAGTAATAGGTGCCGTTCGGTACGTCGGAGCGGAACAGCGCGATCTCCTCCGGGCTGGTGACCGGGTCGTACTCGCCTTTGATCAGTAGGGCGGGGTGGGACAGCTTGGCGAGCGACGGCAGCAGCGGCTCGCCGAAGCTGGCCGATGTGGTGATCTGCTCGGAGAAGTGACCGGACCGCTCGTGGTACTCGTCGGAGATCTCGGTGTCCGCGGGCATCTGGAGGTCGCGGGAGTCCGGGCCGAGGTAGATCTCCATGCGCCGGTCGCCGAGCTGGGCGAGCAGATCGGTGCGTTCGTCCCAAATGGCCTTCGTCGCTGGGCCGGTGTGCGGTGGGACCTCAGCGCCGGGGAGCAGTGGCAGCGCGGCCCGGACGAGGGTGTCGGTAGCGAGCACCATGTCCCAGCCGGGGTTCTCGAAGACGACTTTGGTGATCGAGTCCGGGTGCGCGACGGTGTACCGGAGTGCGATGCGGCCGCCGTACGAGTGGCCGAGGACCGCCCAGCGTTCGATGCCGAGCTGCTCGCGCAGGGCCTCGTAGTCGGCGACCAGGTCCTGTTCCGTGACCGGTCCGGTGAGTGGGTCGGACTGCTGCACTCCGCGCTGGTCCACGGCGATCAGCCGGAAGCTCTCGCCGAGGTGGTCGCCCTGGAAGGCCAGGAAGTCGTATGAGCCCGCGCCGGGGCCGCCGTGGACGAACAGCAGCGGCGGCGCGTCCTCGGGCCCGCGCTGGTCGACGTACAGCCTGGTGTCACGGACCTTCGTCAGCATGGCGTGAGCGTAGTTCGCGCACGTGTCAGGCGGTATGGGCCAGTTGCACTTGCCGGACGCGGTTGGCGAGGCGGGCCAGCCGGATGGTCGCGATGTTCCGGTACGCCGGGCGCAGGACGGTCGCGAGCGGGCCGGACTGCTCGAACGTGTGGGTGACCCGGCTGTCCGCTCCGATGGTCCACGTCCCGACCTCACGGAAGCCCGGGACGTGCCACACGATCTCGACACGGTCCGCCTCGACGACCGTGTACTGCAGCTCGCCGGAGAAGCCCGGCCGGACCCGGAGTGAGTAGCGGGTCCCCGGGTTGGTCTCGCGGGGGCCGTCGATGGCGAGGAACGCCTCGTTCCACTCCGGCAGTCCCAGGGCGTCGAGCAGGACCTGACGGATCGCTGCCTGGCCGGCGTGGATGGTCTCGGTGGCCTGTTCCATGACTAGTTCTCCTGGTGGGCGAGGGCGGGACCCCGTCGGCGGGCCAGCGCGGCCCCGGCGGGAAAGGCGTCGGCGAGGGTGCGGAGCGTGGTGATGGTCTCGTCGAGCGCCTGGCCGGCGACAAGGTCGTGCATCGTGCGGTGCAGCCGGTTCTCCGCGGTGATGATGCGGCGGTGCAGGGCGCGGCCCTGCGGGGTCAGGCTGAGCGTGAGATAGCGCTTGTCGACCTGGTCGATCCCGCGTTTCACCAGGCCCTGCGCGACCAGCCGGTCCACAAGCCGGCTCGGACTGTTGCCGGTCTCGCAGACGAGTAGTGCCCCCAGTGCGTTGAGCGTCATCGGACCGTGGTCGCGAAGGACGCGCAGAACCTCAGCCTGGGAAGGCGTGATGCCCAGCGGGCGCAACTCGGCCGCGAGCAGCCGGTTGCCCTCGCGCTGAATCGCCAGCACGAGATAGCGAAGCTCCTCGACAACCTTCATGCCAGACATATTACACGACACGTATGTCGTGTCATATACCAACCGAACGTGTTCTTCGGTGATCGGTCGATTGCTGTTGCCGCAGGCGCCGGTTCCGGAAGAGTGCCGGAGAAAGTCCGGTTGAGGTCATGGTCAAGGTGACATCGCGACTGGCACAGTGTGTGCATGAAGGGTCTGATGCAGAACTACCAGCTGTCACTGGACACGATCTTCCGTCGTGCGGAGCAGTTCTACCCGGACAAGACGGTGCACACCGGCGGGCCGGCGCCGGTCACCCTGACGTACGGCGAGTGGGCCGACCGCACCAGACGTCTGGGTGGCGTCCTGGACGCGCTCGGGATCAGCCCCGACGGCCGCGTCGCCACCTTCGCGTGGAACTCGGGCCGCCACCTGGAGCTGTACTTCGCCGCGCCCTGCACCGGTCGGGTGCTGCACACGCTCAACATCAGACTCTTCCCGGACCAGGTCGTCTACATCGCGAATCACGCCGAGGACGAGGTCGTCTTCGTCGACCGGTCGCTGCTTGGGCTGTTCCTGCCCCTGCTCGACCGGCTGACCCAGCTGCGGCACATCGTCGTGATGGACGACCTGCCACCGGGTGCGCCGGGCGCCGAGATCCCGGACGATCCGCGATTCCACGACTACGAGGAGCTGCTCGCCGCTGCGGACCCGGTCGAGTTCCACGTCGACGACGAGAACCAGGCCGCCGCGATGTGCTACACGAGCGGTACGACGGGGAATCCGAAGGGTGTCGTCTACTCGCATCGGTCCACCTGGCTGCACTCGATCGGTGTCCTCACCAACTCCGGCATCGGGCTGACCGAGACCGACAAGGTGATGCCGGTCGTGCCGATGTTCCACGCGAACGCCTGGGGTCTCGCGCACGCGGCGCCGATGGCGGGTGCGTCGCTGGTGTTCCCAGGGCCGGACATGAGCCCGAAGGGGATTCTCAAGCTGCTGCAGGAGCAGGAGGTGACGCTGTCCGCGGGCGTGCCGACGATCTGGCAGGGGCTGTTACCGCTGCTCGACGGGGTCGAACTCCCCAAGTTGCGGCGGATCCCGTGCGGCGGGTCCGCCGTACCCGAGGCGTTGTCGGAGGCGTTCCGGGAGAAGCTCGGCCGGCCGATCCTGCAGGCGTGGGGGATGACGGAGACGAGCCCGGTGGCGACCGCTTCCCATGTCCCGGCGCGGAACACGGATCTCCCGCAGGAGGAGCAGGCGCATCTGCGGGCTCGGGCCGGTCTCCCGCTGCCTGGCATCGAGGTGCGAATCGTCGAACCCGGCTCGATCACGCCGCTGCCCTGGGACGACGAGGTGACCGGTGAGCTGCAGGTCCGCGGCCCGTGGATCGCCGCGGAGTACTACCGGCCCGACGACGGTGCGCAGTTGAACACCGAGGACGGCTGGATGAAGACGGGCGACGTCGCCGCGATCGACCAGTACGGCTCGGTGCGGATCGTCGACCGGACCAAGGACCTGGTGAAGTCCGGTGGCGAGTGGATCAGCTCGGTCGAGCTGGAGAACCTTTTGATGGCCCATCCCGCGGTCAAGGAGGCCGCGGTGATCGGCGTACCGCACCCGAAGTGGGACGAGCGGCCGCTCGCGTGCGTCGTCCGTGTCGAGGGTTCGAATGTGACTGGCGAGGAGATCCTCGAGTACCTGCAGCCGCTGGTGGCTAAGTGGTGGCTGCCGGATGCGGTCGAGTTCATCGACGAGGTGCCGAAGACGTCGGTGGGCAAGTTCTCCAAGAAGGATCTGCGGACCCGGTTCGCGAACTATCACATGAAGTGAGTCCCCGGCAGACGTAGGTTGGTTGCTGTGGGCATCTGTGCCTGCGGCAACCAATCCGAGGAGGCCCCGTGGATTCCAGCTCGAGCGGCGCGATCGGCGACCCGGACGACACCAACGACAACCCCGTCGGCGACGCGGTCGTGGACGGCGTCCGCAAGGCCCTCAACAAACTCGGCCCCGCCGGCCAGAAAGCCGCCAGCCACCTCCCGGAGAAGCCGGCCCCGGAGGAACCTCAAGGGGAGTGATGCGGGGAGCGTACGGCGGTGGGTTAGGTGAAGTTGAGGTGGAAGTGGTTGTGGAGGTGTTGGAGGGTTGCGTCGACGAACTCGGTGGGCCACGGGTTGTCGGTGAGTTTGGCCAGGGCGGTGCCGCGGGTGATGAACTGGCGGCAGATGTACTGGTTCGCGGCGATCACGTCGGCCGGGTCGGTGCCGACCGCTGGGATGGCTTCGAGGGCGTCGCGTTGTTCGTCGGAGAGTAGGGCGTTGAGGCGCTTGGCTCCGCTGGTCCGGCGTACGCCGCGTTCGGCGAGCATCAGGGCGACGAGCTGGTCGCGGACGACGCCGACGCCCTGGTTCGCGACGATCCGTTCGTCACGACCGAGGACTGTGACCAGGTTGCCCAGGAAGTAGAAGAAGAGGTTGACGGTGCCGGCCGGCCAGTACGGTTCACCAGGCCGGCCACCCTGCGGTGCGATGTCGCCGTCCGGGAACAGCGTCCCGTCCCGGTCGAACAGCACCTTGACGCCGTCGTACTGAAACCGGTCGAAGGACGCCAGCGGGTGGATGATCAGGTCCACGTGCAGCCAGTCCGGCGTGATCCCCAACCCGCCGATCAGCCCGGGAATCCGGTCCGCGTGGACGGTCGGCCCGGTGAGTTCCCGCAGTACGTCGTCCCAGTGCTCCTCGAACCACGCCGTACTGTCGTCAGCCACCACCAGATGGACATCGACATCGCTGAACCGGTCGGCCGCCCCCGTCGCGAAGCTCCCGATCAGGTACACCGCGAGAACCCGCGAGTCCGCGACAAACGCCTCCCGCGCCCGCTGAATCACGCCCTGCTGCCGCTCGTCCCCAGTCCACATCCCGCCCACCCTAGGCGGCCGCCGTATCACCGACCCGATCCGTGCCACGCGCCGGTGCTACGTGGAGTGGGCGGGGAAATGTCCGGGGGCGGCGCTAGGGTTGCCGCGTGGAAGCGCCTCTTGCTCTGTATCGCCGGTACCGCCCGGAGACGTTTGCGGAGGTGATCGGGCAGGACCATGTCACCGCGCCGCTGCGGAACGCGTTGAGTAACAACCGGGTGAATCACGCCTACTTGTTCTCCGGTCCGCGTGGGTGTGGGAAGACCACCAGCGCGCGGATCCTCGCCCGGGCGATCAACTGCGAGAAAGGCCCGATCGCCGAGCCGTGCGGGGTGTGCAAGTCGTGCACCGACCTGGCGCGCGGCGGGCCTGGCAGCATCGACGTGATCGAGATCGACGCGGCGTCGCACGGTGGTGTGGACGACGCCCGCGACCTGCGCGAGCGGGCGTTCTTCGCGCCGGTCGAGAGTCGCTACAAGATCTACGTCATCGACGAGGCGCACATGGTGACCACGCAGGGCTTCAACGCCCTGCTGAAGCTGGTCGAGGAACCGCCGCCGCACCTCAAGTTCATCTTCGCGACCACCGAGCCCGACAAGGTGATCGGGACGATCCGCTCCCGGACCCACCACTACCCGTTCCGGCTGGTGCCGCCGAAGGTCCTCGCCGAGTACATGGCTCGCCTGTGCGAGGCGGAGGGCGTCGCGATCGAGTCCCAGGCACTGCCGCTGGTCGTGCGGGCCGGCGCCGGTTCGGTGCGTGACTCGCTGAGTGTGCTCGACCAGTTGATCGGTGGCGCGGGGCCCGAAGGGGTGACGTACGAGCTGGCGGTCGCGCTGCTCGGGTTCACGCCGGATTCGCTGCTCGACGCGTGCGTTGACGGGTTCGCGGCGCACGACAGCGCGGCGGTGTTCGAGACGATCGACAAGGTCATTGAGACCGGTCAGGACCCGAAGCGGTTCGCCGAGGACCTCTTGCGTCGGCTGCGGGATCTCGTGGTGCTGTCCGCCGTACCGTCTGCCATTACCTCCGGCTTGATCGAGGCCGCCGAGGACCAGGGCGAGCGGCTGCAGACCCAGGCCGCCGGCATCGGCCCGGCTGAGCTGACGCGGGCGGCTGACATCGTCGCGGCGGGTCTGCTGGAGATGCGTGGGGCGACTGCGCCCCGGCTCCAGCTGGAACTGATCTGCGCCAAGGTGCTCCTGCCCGGCGCCGACGACTCCACCAACGGCATTCAGGCCCGCCTCGACCGCATGGAACGCCGCCTGGCGATCGGAGTCCCCGGAGGTACGCCGGACTTCGCGCCGGGTGCCGCCGGCTCGGTCGGTGGTGGCGCCTCGGGAGCTCCCGGTGCCGCCGGGATGGGCGCGGCCGGTGGAGCGGGCTCCCATGGTGACGCGGGTTCTGGCGCACCGGCGGACGCGTCCGCGAGCCGAGCCGCCGCCCGAGCAGCTGCAGCCGGCAGCCGCGCTGACACCACACACACCCCCTCCGCGGGCGATGCAAGTGGCCCGGGCGGTGCCGGAGGTACCGGTGCTCCAGGCAGCGCCGATCGCGCAGGTAGTGCGGCTGACGCGAGCGGCCCAGGCGGCGCGAGCGGGCCCGGCGGTGGGTCCGGTGATGGTGCGGTTAGTGGTGGTCAGTCCGGCAACGCTGGCGCTGCGGTGGCTCACGGTGTGGGCGGGGCGGCGGCTGGTGCTGCCGCTGGAGCCGCGTCGGATGACGCGGGGGCGGGTGGCACAGCGTCTGTTGGCGCGGCGCCGCGTGGAGCTGGGTCCGGTGGCACTGGGTCTGGTGCTGCGGCGTCTGGGGGTGGAGCGCGTACGGGGTCTTGGGGGGACGAGCCGTCGGTGTCGGCTGCTCCGGGCGCGCAGTCCGCGCCCGCACAGTCCGCAGCGCCCGCGCAGTCGGCGCCCGCACAGTCCGCGCCTGCGCAGGCTGCGGCGGGTGGGGCTGTTGGGTTGGTGGACATTCGGCGGTTGTGGCCTGAGGTGCTGGATGCGGTGAAGGCGAAGCGTCGGTTCGCGTGGATCATGTTGAGCCAGAACGCTCAGGTGATTGCGATCGACGATCAGACCCTGACGCTCGGTTTGGTGAACGCCGGTGCGCGAGAGAGCTTCGCGCGTTCTGGCAGCGATGAGATTCTTCGGCAGGCGATGATCGACACCATCGGTGTCAACCGCCGGATCGAAGCGGTTGTTGACCCGTCGACGGATCCGGGTGCTGGCGGTGCGAGCCGGTCGGGTCCGCAACCCGGCGGTGCTGGGCCGCAGTCCGGTGCCTCCGGTCCGCAGTCCGGTGGCGGCGGTTCGCAGACCGGCGGCCCCGGAGCACAATCCGGTGGTCCCGGCACGGGTGGCGCTGCAGTTGGTGCGGGTGCTGCAGGCGGAGCCGGCGAGCCAGGAGCCGGGTTCGGTGCGAGCGGGTCTGGCGCAGGTGGGTCGGGTGCGAGCGCGGGTGGACCGGGTGCTGGTGGACCAGGCGTCGGCGGGCCCGGTGCCGGTGGAGTTGGGAACGTGGCTGCGGGAGCTGGCTCGGCAGGCTCAGGTAGTTCGGATGGTGCTCGTGGCACGACCGGGGCCGGAAGTCTCGGCGGAGGTGCGGCAGCTTCCGATGGTGCCGGCGTCGCGGGTGGCGCAGCGGTCGTCGAAGGTCTGAGCGGGGCTGCAGGCGCCGAGGCTGCAGGTGGCGGAGCTGGTGGTGCAGGAAGTGCCGGGTCTGCTGCAGGCGGTGCTGCTGGTGGTGCCGCAAGTGGCGCGGTCGTAGGTCGCGGCGGCGCTGCTGGTGGTGCGCCAGGTGCTGGGGCTGCTGGTGGCGCGGGCGCGGGGGCTAGGCGGGGTAATAGCGCTGGTGGTCGGAGTGGGGCTTGGGGTGAGGAGGCTGGGACGGCGGTTGCGTTGCGGGAGCCGCCGGATGAGTACGACGTACCTCCGGAGTCTGATCCGTGGGAGGACGGGCCTGGGGCGCGTCCGGCGCGGCAACAGCAGGCGGCGCAGACTCAGAAGGCCCCGCAGGCTCAGCAGCCGGTGGGGGATCGGCGGGAGCAGGCGGCTAGTAAGCGGCGGGCTGCGGAGGCGGCGGTTGCTGCTGAGCAGGCGCGGAAGGCTGCAGCTCCGGTTGCACCTGAGGTGAAGCTGACGCCGGAGGAGGAAGCGGACTCGATCGGCGAGGACGACCTGGTGCTCGAGGAGGACTCGCGGTCGCACACGGACCTGCTGCGGGACACGCTCGGCGCCGAGATCATCACCGAAGAGCCCAACTGAGTTCACGCCGGCGCCACCCGCTGGTAACAGGCCCGTCCACAGGCTGCGGGCCCGAGTCACGCTCGGTATCCACATAATCCACAGGGCTGTGGATAAAGATGTCCACAAGATTGTGGATAACCATGGGGAGACTGGTCGGTTTCTGGGTCGCGCTGGGCTTGTCCGAGGGACCGGCTAGTGTTGAGGCTCCGGTGGGAGACAGGCCCGGAAACGGTGTGTCGAGGCCGGGACGGTAAGTACGGGGCTCGGGAGAGCGGTTCGGACGAGGAGATCGCAGTGTTCGACGGTGGCGGTGCTGGGGGCTTCGACATGTCCAACCTGCTCGCGCAGGCGCAGGCGATGCAGAACCAGTTGATGGAAGCGCAGGCCGACCTGGAAGGTCAGGAGATCGAGGGTTCGGCCGGTGGCGGTCTGGTGACCGCCCTGGTGTCCGGCACGGGCGAGCTGCTCAGCCTGAACATCAAGAAAGAAGCCGTCGACCCCGACGACACCGAGACGCTGGCCGACCTGATCGTCGCCGCGGTCCGGGACGCCTCGGAGAACGCGAAGCAGGCCGCGGCCGCCGCGATGGGTCCGCTGGCCGGTGGGCTCGGCGGTGCGTTCGGTGGCGAGGGCGGCATCCCCGGCTTCGGCGGCAGCCCGTCGGGGCAGTCCGGCCAGCCCGGGCCGGCAGGTTTCACCCTGCCCGGTGCGGCGCAGCCCGCGGTCGAGTCCGGCGACGACGAGCCGAAGCCGGGCAACGCGCCGAAGCCCGGCAGCGAGAGCGACCAGAACGGCGGTGTCGGGTTCACGAACCCGGGGAGCGCGACCGGCGAGCCCGGTCAGAACCCGGGCTGACGTGTACGAGGGGGCCGTTCAGGATCTCATCGACGAGCTGGGGCGCCTGCCCGGAGTGGGTCCGAAGTCCGCGCAGCGGATCGCGTTCCACCTGCTCGCCGCGGACGAGACCGACGTACGGCGGCTTGCGCACGTGCTCGTGCAGGTCAAGGAGAAGGTCAAGTTCTGCGAGATCTGCGGCAACGTCGCGGAGGACCCGCAGTGCCGGATCTGCCGTGACCCGCGCCGGGACCTGAGTCTGATCTGTGTGGTCGAAGAGGCCAAGGACGTGGTGGCGATCGAGCGCACCCGCGAGTTCCGTGGCCGGTACCACGTGCTCGGCGGTGCGATCTCGCCGATCGAAGGCATCGGGCCGGACGAGCTGCGGATCAAGGAGCTCATGCAGCGGCTGGCCAGCGGAGAGGTGACCGAGATCATTCTGGCCACCGATCCGAACCTGGAGGGCGAGGCGACGGCGACGTACCTGAGCCGCTTGCTGCGACCCATGGGGTTGCGCGTGACCCGATTGGCTAGTGGACTTCCAGTAGGCGGTGACCTCGAGTATGCGGATGAGGTCACCCTCGGACGGGCGTTTGAAGGGCGACGATCGATCGATGACTGAACCAACCGATATTGCGGAACGCGCTTTGGGGACGGACAGCGAGGACCTGACCGAGTTCGCGGAACAGATCGCCGACCAGGTCCGGAGCTTCCTGATCTCGGTGCGTGACATCGCCGCGCAGCCGGACGAGGACGGGGTCGACGAGGGCCTCGCCTCCCTGCCGTACCTGCTGCTCGAGGTCAGCCAGCTGCTGCTCGCCGGCGGCCGGCTCGGCGCCTTCGAGGACTTCGTCCCGGAGGAGCGCTTCGAGAGCGACGCCGGACCGGATCCGGACCTGGACGCGATGCGCGACCGGCTCGCGGTGCTGTTCGAGGGCCTCGACGAGTACGCCGAGGTTTTCGACCCGTACGCCGCTCCGCCGGAGATCACCGTGAACCGGCTCTCCGACGACCTGACCGCGATCGCGACCGACCTGGTGCACGGCCTCGCGCACTACGAGGACGGCCGGGTCGTCGAGGCGCTGTGGTGGTGGCAGTTCTCCTACGTTTCCACGTGGGGTGCCGCGGCGAGCGCCGTACTGCGGGCCATCCAGTCGCTGATCGCGCATGACCGGCTGGAGCCGGCGCACGACGCGGAGACCGAGGCGACCGACCGTGAACTGGTCGAGGTCGCCGAGGAAGCCGTCCAGCGCCGGTAGTTATCCACAGGTTGCTCCTGACCGGCCCACGCGGGGGTCCTCAGCCCATACGGTGAGGACTCGATCCCGGTCAGGAGGCCCGTGTGGAGCAGCAGGTGAAGGAACTCAGCGCGACGTTCCGTACGTCGCGCGTGCGGGCGATGATCTGGGCGCCGATCGCGACCTTCTTCGTCGTCGGCTTCTTTCCCCGCAATCTGGACTACGAGAATCCAGTCTCGGACGTGTTCTTCAATCTCGTCTGCCTGCTGTTTGTCGTCCTCGCGGTCCGCGCGTGGATCGCCGTACTGCGTCCGCGGGCCGAGCTCCGGCTCGCCTCGGAAGCGCTCACGATCAAACGCGGTCGTCGCGAACTGATCGCGCCGTGGCAAGCCGTCGGGCAGATTCGCGTCGTCTGGCACTCGAAGCGCCCATGGGTGGTCGTCTGGCTCGACGCGACCCTCACTCCCGACGAGGTGCCGGTGTCACGCCGTGAGGATGGAAGCTACTGGGTGCTCCCGGTCGGGCTCGGCCGGTCGACGCGCAAGCGCACGCAGCAACTCGAGAAATTCCGCACCGACATCATGGGGTACGGCGGCCGTTACCTCGACCCGTTCTGAGCCGTGCACCGCGGACTCGGTTGAATGGCGCTGTGTCAGTTCTCGAAGTGGTGCGGCAGATGCCGGAAATCAGCGTCGTACGGCGGGTCAGCCGGGCGTTGGCGGTGCTCGATCTCGTGTTGAACGAGGACGACAGCACGCGGTACTACGAGTTCGACGCGCGCTGGTCCGGGACCGAGGAAGCGGCGTTGATGCGCGACGGGTCGGGAAACGAGTACTCGATCGTGTTCTCACCCGACGGTGCGTTCGCGTACGGGTTCGATCACGAGTCGCCGATGTCGCCGTACGGGAACGACATGGAGTGGTGGCCGGGGCTGCTGGACGGCGTACCGGAGGTGTTCCGCGAGGCGCGGGACGACAAGGCGTTCTGGGACCCGGCCGGTGCGCCGCGGGCGACGGTGTGTTTCTGGCGGACGACCGACGACTCGTCCTGGCGATGCGGTCCGGTCGAGAACGTCGACGCCGACGGGGCGGACCGGCTCTTCGATCTGGTGGCCGACGGGCGGCCGGAGGCGTACCTGACGTTCGCCGAGGAGTACTACGAGGTGGCGCTCGACCTGGAAGCGATCCGGCACGTGTACGCGCTGATGCCGTTGACGGAGTACGTCGTGACGTCGCTCAACCGGCAGCGGCGGTTGGACGACCTCGCGGAGGGGATCGCCGAGATCGGGTACCCGCGATCCTGAAGCGCGTTAGCGTGACGCCCGATGACTACGCATCCACAGGATCCGGCCGTGGTCGGGTCGTTCGCGATCCAGGGCCGGCTCGGCCGTGGAGCGATGGGTGCGGTCTATCTCGCGCGGTCGCCGGGCGGCCAGCTGGTCGCGGTGAAGGTGGTGCGCGACGAGCTCGCCGGTGACTCGGGGTTCCGGGCGCGGTTCGCGCGCGAGGTCGCCGCGGTACGGAAGGTCAGCGGAGCGTTCACGGCGGCGGTGATCGACGCCGATCCGGACGCGGACCGGCCGTGGCTGGCGACCGAGTACCTGCCAGGATCCACGCTGCAGAAGGCGATCGAGACCTCCGGGCCGTTGTCGCCGGACAGTGTCTGGTCGCTCGCGGCCGGGCTGGCCGAGGCGTTGATGGCGATCCACGCGAGCGGCCTGGTGCACCGCGATCTCAAGCCGTCGAACATCGTGCTCACCGACAACGGCCCGCGGGTGATCGACTTCGGGATCGCGCGGGCGCTGGAGGAGACGAGCCTGACGGCGACGGGCGTCGTGATCGGTACGCCGGGATACCTGTCGCCGGAGCAGATCACGGGGAACGCGATCGGGCCTGCGAGTGATGTGTTCGCGTTGGGTGCGGTGCTCGTGTTCGCGGCGTCCGGGCGGGGACCGTTCGCGACCGGGAACCCGGCGTCGTTGCTGCACCGAATCGTCAACGAGCAGCCGCACATCCCGCCGCTACCGGGCCCGCTGTACGACGTCGTACGCCGGTGCCTCGCCCGCGACCCCGCCACCCGCCCGACGCCGGCCGAGATCCTGCAAACCCTCGGCCCGCCGGCCCCAACCGCCCTCCTCCATCCCCCCACGCTCATCCTCCCAACCCCAACCAAGCACCTCCCACCACCACAGAGCCGACCGCAGCCGAGCGCACCGCAACTGAACCCACCGCATCTGAGTCCACCGCAGCCTCCCCAGCTACCGCGACCGCACCAGCCCCAACTGCAGCTTCCGCAGTTGCCCCAACCGCAGGTCGTCGGCGCGACCTTCACCACGAGCCGCGCGCGACCAGCCGTCTTCGCCGCCATCACCACCTTCCTGGGCCTGGCGTTCATCCCCAGCAACCCGCAGCTCCAAGCGCAGCACCCGGTCCTCTCCACCCTCTCCGCCCTGGTCTCCCTCACCTTCGGGTACTTCGCCGTCCGCCACTGGATCCTCGTCCTCAGACCCAAGGTCGTCCTGCGCCTGTCCCCCGAGGGATTGACCGTCACCCGCGCCTACCGCGAGGCCACCGTCCCTTGGAACGGCGTACCGCGGATCCGCGTCGGTGGTGACGTCAAACGTCCGTGGCTGATCGCCTGGCTCGAACCGCCGTACCAGAACCAACTCCCCGTCTCGCACCGCCGCCACCACGGCGCCCTGCGCCTCTACCCGATCGCCCACGGCGCCACCCACCCGCGCCGCGTCACCCAGGTCAACGAACTCCGAGCCGCCCTCAACTGGTACGCCGGCCCCCGCCACGACAACACGTACTAGCACCGTTTGAGGGGCCGGCCCCTCAAACGAGGGGGTGCGCACCCAGAAATCGAGGGGCCCGGCCGCACTTTCAGGGGCCGGCCCCTCAAACGCGCGGCGGGTGCCGGGGGCGGACGTGCGGTGGGTGCCGGGCTGTCGGTTGGGCGGCGGGTGCTCCGGCGTCGGGCGCGCAGCGGGTGGTTTTGGGCGGGCGTGAACGCGAGCCGCGCCGCTAGTCCGGGAGCATGGGCATTTCGAGGGCTGGTCGCTTGCCCAGGAGGATGCCTCGGGTGATGGCGTTGGTGCCGAATTTGTCCTTGACCTGGTCCAGGGCCGAGTCGAGTTCGTTGTTGGCGGCCTTGTCGAAGGGGAGGGCGAGTTGGAGGGCGGCCTCGTTCTCGAGGTTGCCGACCGAGATGCCGATCATGGTCAGACCCTGCGTCGTGATCAGCGGCTGCGCCGCGCGGAGCAGGGCGCGGGCGGTGAGCAGGATCGCGCGCGTCTGATCCGTTGCTTGGGGCAACGTATGAGAGCGCGTCGCGCGGGTGAAGTCGTCGAAGCGCAGGCGGAGGGTGACAGTGCGCCCGGAGCGACCGGCCGAACGCATCCGCCGGGTGACCCGGTCGACCAGCCCGGCCAGCACCGCATCGAGGGTCGCCGGTGATTTGGGTGAGCGGCCGAGAGCGCGTTGCGAGCCGATCGAGCGTCGCCGGCGCCCGACCTCGATCGGGCGCGGGTCGCGGTTGTGGGCGAGGGCGTGCAGATGGCGGCCGGACGCCCGCCCGAGCATCGCGACCAGCGCCGCCTCCGGCAGCATCGCGACGTCGCCGACCTTCGTCAGCCCGCGAGTGCGCAGCTTCTCCGCGGTCACCTCGCCGACGCCCCACAACCGCGAAACGTCCAACGGGTGCAGGAATTCGAACTCCCGATCCGGCGCGACCTCCAGCAGCCCGTTCGGCTTCGCGACCCCGCTCGCGACTTTCGCGAGGAACTTCGTCCGCGCCACCCCGACGGTGATCGGCAGCCCGACCTTCGACAGCACCTCGGCCCGCAGGCGTTGCGCGATCTCCAACGGAGTACCGCGGATCTTCCGGAGGCCGCCGACGTCCAGGAACGCTTCGTCGATCGACAGGCCCTCGACGAGTGGCGTGGTGTCCTCGAAGACCTGGAACACCGCCTTGCTGGCCTCGGAGTACGCCGACATGCGCGGCTCGACGATGATCGCGCCGGGGCACCGCCGCAACGCCTGCCCACCGTTCATCGCCGTCCGGACGCCGAACGCCTTGGCCTCGTAGCTGCAGGCCAGCACCACCCCGGCGCCGACGATGACCGGCCGGCCGCGCAGGCGTGGGTCGTCGCGCTGCTCGACCGACGCGTAGAACGCGTCCAGATCGGCATGCAGGATGGTTGCCCCGCCGGAGACCGACACGAACACATGTTCGCATAAGCTCCCGACAAATCAGAGGCCAGCAACTGAGATAGGGAGAATTCCGGAGGCGGTGTCTGTCGTTGTCAGGAGAGAATGCAGCCCATGGACCTGACGGCGTACCGCGACCTGTGGAAGACCCACGGCGTGATCTCCCTGCTCGCCTCGGCCTTGGTGGCGCGGATGCCGGTGCTGGCGACGATGGTCCCGTTGTCCTTCCTTGCCAAGGACGCCGGCGGCAGCTTCGGCTGGGCCGGCGTGGTCGCCGGCGCCTACTCGGTCGGTACGGCGGTCGCCAGCGTGGTCTGGTCACGGATGGCCGATCGCAGAGGCGCGCGCAAGGTTGTCATCGCGACGGGCATGGCCTGGGGCCTGTGGATGGCGGTCCTCGCCGTCCTGCCGTACAGCTGGTTTCGTGTGCTGCCGATCGCGGCCGCACTGGCCGGTGTCTTCGTAGCGCCCGTCACCTCGGCACTCCGCGCCAACTGGCCCCGCATCGTGCACGGCTCCCGACTGCGGGCCGTCTACTCACTGGACGCCACCGCGCAGGAGCTCCTGTTCGTCTTCGGTCCCATGCTCGGCGCCCTGATGGTCAGCTTCGCCAGCCCGCGGGCAGGCCTGCTGGCGTGTGCGGTGACAGCGGCCGCGGCGATCTGGTGGTTCGGTCTGAACCAGCAGGCCGGCGTACCGCACGACGACAGCTCAGGCCCGCGCCCGACCGCCTGGCAGCTCGTCTTCCATCCGCACCGTACGGCGATCCTCGTCGCGTGGGCCTGCCTGGTGATGGGCTTCGCGTCGATGTCGCTCGGCATGGTCGCCGTCGCCGACGAGCACGGGAACCGTCTGATCGCCGGCGTACTGGAAACCGTGGCCGCGGTCGGCAGTGTGACCGGCGGTGTGATCGGTGGTGCGTTGCCGGGCAATCACACCTCGGCCGTGTGGCGTCGGATGCTGGTGTTCGCCGGACTGGTCACGGCCTGCATCTTCGCCGCGTCCTCGGTGGTCGCGCTGGCGATCGGGATGTTCGCTGCCGGATGCATGATCGCCCCGACCGTCGCCGCGCTCTACGAACGCATCGGCGCACTCACCCCGACCTCCGCCCACACCGAGATCTTCGGCTGGACGCAGAGCGGCGGGATGGTCGGTTCAGCGGTGGGCTCGGCAGTCGCCGGTGCGGCGGTGGAGGCCGGTGGCGTGCGTTACGCGTGGGTCCTGACCGCAGGCCTCGCCGTACTCGCGACCCTGTCCCTGCTGCGGGTCCCGCCCCACCGGCCGCTCGAGACAAGTGCCGTCGAGGGTACGGCGGTCGCGGCGTAGCGGACGCTGTAGTTCGCCTCCAGGACGCCGCCGTCGCGGGCGCACATCGAGATCAGTCGCAGCGGCCGGCGATCGAGCAGCATGCCGCGCCCGGCGGCGATCGGGTGGATGAGCAGCGAGAACTCGTCGATCAGGCGCCAGCGCAGCAGCGAGCGAACGAGCGTCAGGCTGCCGAAGACGTGCAGGTCCTCACCGGGCACCGACTTCCACGCGGTGAGCACCCGGCGGGTGTCGCCCTGCAGGAGTTCGGTGCCGGGTCGGGCAACCACGGGACGGGAGCTGATCACGATGTTCCGGGTGTGCTCGAGTCCGGCGAGCGAACCGGCGTACCGCTCGAAGGTCCGGCGGCCGAAGAGCACGGTCCGGGTTCCGGCTGTCAGCAGGCCGAGCGCCGGGCGCGCGTCGGTCAGCCACTGCTCGGGCCGCTCGACGATCCCGTCCTCGGACATGCACAGCTTGGCGACGATGTTCCGCATACCAAGCCAGATGCAGTGTGCGGGCGGAAGGTTTCAGGACTTTCGGCGGCCGCGGTGCAGCTCGGTCTCGAGCGCGTCGAGGCGGTTGATCCAGAACTTCCGGTACCGGTCCAGCCAGGTGTCGATCTCGCGCAGCGGGCCCGGGTCGACGGCGTACAGCCGCCGGGTGCCGTCGATGGTCACGGTCGCGAACCCGTTGTCGCGCAGGACCCGCAGATGCTGGGACACCGCCGGCTGGCTGATGCCGAACTCGGCGCCGATCGTGCCGGCGATGCTGCCGGCCGGCAGCTCGCCGTCGGCGAGCAGCTCCAGGATCCGGCGCCGGACCGGATCGCCGAGAATGTCGAACGCGTGCACCTGGCGATTGTTTCAGTGATGACTTATATGAACAAGTGGCCGAACGGTTTCCGGTCGCCCGGCGCTCCGGCCCAGGACCTTCCGGCGGTGGTGACGATCCACAGGACGGTCGGCCCGGGTGCTGGTCAGCCGGTAGGCAACGGTCAGGTCACGGCTAGAATGCTCGATGAGACTACGCCTGGTGCAACGCCGCACGGCGTACCGCAACCAGTGGTTTGAGGAGAAACACTGTGGGACGCGTCGTACACAAGTACGGCGGTTCTTCGGTCGCCGACGCCGATTGCATCAAGCGCGTGGCCCAACGGATCGTCGCGACGAAGAAGGCCGGGAACGACGTGGTGGTGGTCATCTCCGCCATGGGTGACACCACCGACGAACTGATGGACCTGGCCCAGCAGGTCTCACCGCTGCCCCCACCGCGGGAGCTCGACATGCTGCTCACCTCGGGTGAGCGGATCTCGGCCGCGCTGCTGGCGATGGCGATCGCGAACCTGGGTTACGAGGCACGCAGCTTCACCGGCTCGCAGGCCGGCGTGATCACCACGTCCGCGCACGGCAACGCGCGGATCATCGACATCACGCCGGGCCGGATCGAGGAAGCGCTCGGTGAGGGCCACGTCGCGATCGTGGCCGGTTTCCAGGGCGTCGCCCAGGACACCAAGGACGTCACCACGATGGGCCGGGGCGCCTCGGACACCACCGCGGTGGCGCTGGCCGCCGCGCTCGAGGCGGACTACTGCGAGATCTACACCGACGTGGACGGCATCTTCACCGCGGACCCGCGGATCGTGCCGGCCGCGAAGCACATCCCGAAGATCTCCTACGAGGAGATGCTCGAGATGGCCGCCTGCGGCGCCAAGGTGCTGCACCTGCGCTGCGTGGAGTACGCGCGGCGCTACAACGTCCCCGTCCATGTGCGCTCGTCCTTCTCGCAGAAGGAAGGCACCTGGGTCGTCGATGCGGAGGAACTGAATCAGATGGAACAGGCGATCATCTCCGGAGTGGTCCAGGACCGCAACGAGGCCAAGATCACCGTCGTCGGTGTGCCGGACAAGCCGGGTGAGGCGGCCCGGATCTTCGAGACCGTCGCCGGCGCGGAGACCAACATCGACATGATCGTGCAGAACGTCTCGGCGGTCGCCACCAACCGCACCGACATCTCGTTCACGCTGCCCCGCGTCGACGGCGCCCGGGCGATGTCCGCCCTGGCCCGGATGAAGGACGAGGTCGGCTACGAGCAGTTGCTGTACGACGACCAGATCGGCAAGGTCTCGGTGGTCGGAGTCGGAATGCGCTCGCACCCGGGCGTTTCCGCGAAGTTCTTCTCGGCGCTGGCCGACGCCGGCGTGAACATCGAGATGATCTCCACGTCGGAGATCCGGATCTCGGTGGTCGTGGACGAGAACCTGGTGGATGCTGCCGTGACCGCGGCGCACACCGCATTCGATCTGGACGACGAGCACACCCAGGCTGTCGTGTACGGAGGAACTGGACGGTGACCCTTGTGAGCGCTGTGGAGAACACGATCGACGATCGGGCGGGTCTGCCCTCGCTGGCGGTGGTCGGGGCAACCGGCGCCGTCGGCTCGGTGATGCTGACCCTGCTCTCGACCAGGCAGAACGTCTGGGGAGAGATCCGGTTGATCGCCTCCGAGCGCTCCGCGGGTAAACAGTTGTCGGTCCGCGGCGAGGACGTCGAGGTCGTCGCGATCAGCGAGGACGCCTTCGACGGCATCGACGTGGCGATGTTCGACGTACCGGACGAGGTGTCCGCGCACTGGGCGCCGATCGCGGCCGCCAAGGGTGCCGTCGTGGTGGACAACTCCGGCGCGTTCCGGATGGACCCGGACGTCCCGCTGGTGGTCCCGGAGGTGAACGCCGAGGCGGCCCGGAACCGGCCGAAGGGCATCATCTCCAACCCGAACTGCACGACGCTGTCGATGATCGTCGCGATGGGTGCGCTGCACCACCGCTACGAGCTCGAGCAGCTGGTGGTGGCGTCGTACCAGGCCGCGTCGGGTGCCGGTCAGTCCGGGATCGACGCGCTGTACGACCAGCTCACCAAGGTGGCCGGCAATCGCGAGCTGGGCAGCTCGCCGGGTGATGTCCGCCGGGTGGTGGGTAACGACCTCGGCCCGTTCCCGGCTCCGCTGGCGCTGAACGTCGTACCGTGGGCCGGCTCGTTGAAGGACGACGGTTGGTCGTCCGAGGAGCTGAAGGTCCGCAACGAGTCCCGCAAGATCCTCGGGCTGCCGGATCTCAAGGTGTCCGCGACCTGCGTGCGAGTTCCGGTCGTGACCACTCACTCTCTGTCGGTGCACGCGCGGTTCGTCCAGGAGGTCGACGCCGACGGTGCCCGTGAGGTACTGCGGGATGCGCCCGGCGTACTGCTGTTCGACAACCCCGCCGAGGGGGAGTTCCCGACGCCGGCCGACGTGGTCGGCACCGACCCGACCTGGGTCGGCCGGATCCGGAAGTCGCTCGACGACCCGAACTCGCTGGAGCTGTTCGTGTGCGGCGACAACCTGCGCAAGGGCGCGGCGCTGAACACGGCGCAGATCGCGGAGGTCGTCGCCAAGGAGTTCACACCGGCCGTTTCCTGATAAGAACGTCGAGGGGCCCGCACATCAACGTGTGCGGGCCCATCAGTGCGTTCTAGAGCCAGTTCTCCCGTGCCGCGTGCAGGGCCAGTTGGAAGCGGGTGCTGGCGCCTGTGCGGTTCATCAGGCGCTCCAGGTAGCGGAAGAACGTCCGGCGGCTGATGCCGAGCGTACGGGCGATGGTGTCGTCCGCGGCGCCGGTCGCCAGCAGGGCCAGCAGGCGGCGCTCGATCGGCTCCAGCCGGTCGTCCTCGGTCCCCACCGAGGCGTGCAGCGGCAGCGCGTTGCGCCAGCAGAGCTCGAACATCCCGATCAGCGCGGACAGCAGGCTGCTCGGCCGGATGATCAGCAGCGACCGGTTCACGTCGGTGTCGCGCGCCGACATCGAGACGAACGCGATCGAGCCGTCGATGATCGTCAGCTTCGCCGGTACGTCGGGCAGCACCCGCGCCTGCTCACCCGCCTCCACGCAGGGCAGGATGTTCTCGGTCAGGTACCCCGGCACCTCGACCGACTCCGGTGAGTACACGATCCGGTAGGAGACGCCACGCTTCAGGTGGTCGATCTCCTCCTGGTTCGGGCCCCCGATGTAGTACGGCGGGGAGTCGATCGCCAGGATCTCGCGCTGCACGCCGCCCTTGATCTGGTGGATCCGCTCGACGATCGCGCTGCCGGTGACCACCTCGATCAGGTGCGCGGTCGACTCGTTGTGCACGGTCCGGCGGAACTCGTCGTACGCGTTCAGGACCTCGATCCGGGCCTGTTTCAGCTCGGACTCGCGACGTAGCGTCATCGCCTCCAGGCCGGCGTCCGGCGGGACCGGGAGAAAACGCGAGTGGTCCGATCCCGACCGCCGGGCCAGACCGGCCTGCACCAGTCCGCCGAGCGCGGCGTCGATCGGATGCTCCCGGTCGGGGACCGCCTCGTCCAGTTCGGTGATCGACGACGGGCCGGTCCGCAGCAGATGCTGGTAGATCCTGACCTCGTCGTCGTTGAGTCCGAGCACCTTCAAATGATCGGCACGCTCCGTGTCCGTTCCGCTCACGACTCCCCGTCCCTTCCGAGTGCTGTCACCGTCCGCTACCGCCCTTCCAAGGTTAAAGGGGCCGATCCAGTGGGGTCGGCACCGTCCGTGTCGGCGCATATGCGTGCAGCGATATTTGTTGTCCTGTCAGCATTCTTGTGCCGTGTCACCATCTGGCCACCCATTTTTCGCGCTCCTGCGCGAGAATTGAGGTCCAGCAGCCCGGCGACGGACCACCTGAGCGCCGCCGGGCTGCTGTTCCAATTCTGGCGTGTGTTCACTGTCCCGTCAGCGGACCCTGTTTCGGTTGGGTCTCGATCCCGGCGCATCGGTGCCCTCGCACTTCCGTGCCATCACCGGCTGTGCCGAAGGGTGTACAAACTGTGGCATCTCTCCAATCGTGAGGCCGATGAGGAGGACGCCCGATGCGACCGGTTCCGCCGTGTGCCGCCACCGTTCGCGCGGGTGCCGTCCCCAGTGCCAGGGTGTCCTTGCAGGGAGCCCGTGACGCACTGTCCTCCACCGGTCTCCGGTCCGCCCCCACACCTGCTGCGCGCACCTGCCGGCGTCCGCAGCATCTCTGGGGACGGACGAGGGGGCTTGGCGCCCGCCAGGTCCCAGGCGCGATGACCGCCGCCCTGGTCATCGTGCCCGTTGATCCGGCACGGAGCGTGTTCGGCACCGCCCAGCGCGGACACGCCGCCGGATCGCAGGTGGAACCCCGGGAGATGCCGAGCGGTGTTCCATGGATGGTGAGGCTGTCCATGGGAAGCGTGGATGTGATGTTGCGTGTCACGTCCACCGCCCGGCTCACACCGGCCAGGAAGCACCTCCTGGGGTCCCGCCGGTAACAGCGGTCACCCGTGACCACATCTGTCACGGCCCCGGTGTGGCACGTCACGCCAACCGCGGGGCGGCGCGTAGCGTCGTACCCATGAATTGACAGCGATTTGACCTTGCTCACTGTTGTTCACTGCCGGGCGCGGCGAGCATGGAACAGGCGCCGTTTGCGTGCGCTGGAAGGCGTTTTGGCCGTCGTCGGCTGTCAAATGTATATTCCGGATAACGATCGGCGAAGGACGACTCGGGTGTTGTGGACGCAGTGGCGTACGACGTTTGGTAGCCGTCCGTACGTCGTTGCTCACTAAGGAGGACCGCTGTGTCGTCGGCGTGCGGATCGATCCGCTACTCTGCTTCCCGGTCTGCGTGGCGTGCCGCCGTACCCCTGGCGGCAACAGCCGAAACCCAGGTGATCGGCCATCGTGGATCCAACTTCCGGCAGAGAGAGGCGTCGCCTGAATGAACGCGACTAGCGTCGACGAGGAGTTCAACCCGTCGGTGCACGTGTACGAACCCCACAAGGTCGGACTGCCGGCACTGCGCCCGTACTTCAAGGCGCTGTGGCAGCGACGGGAGTTCGCGGCGGAGATGTCCCGGACGAACATCCGGGGCGCCCACACGAACACCTTCTTCGGCCAGGTGTGGCTGGTGCTGAACCCGCTGCTGCTCGCCCTGGTCTACTACCTGCTGACCGACATCATCGCCGGTGGTGGTGCCAAGGTCGATGCAGGGCTGCGGTTCGCTCACATGTGCGGCGGCTTGTTCGCCTTCTACTACTTCTCCGGTGCGATGACGGCCGGTGCGGCCAGCGTCGTCGGCGGCGGCAAGCTGCTGCTGAACCAGTCGTTCCCGCGGATGTTGCTGCCGTTGTCGGCGGTCCGGACCGCGTTCTTCCGGTTCCTGCCGACCCTGGTGGTGTACTTCATCATCCACCTGCTGATGAAGCAGAAGCTGCACTGGCAGATGCTGCTGGCGCCGGCCTTCCTGATCATGCTGACGGTCTTCGCCGCCGGTATGGGGATGATCTTCGCGGCCCTGCAGGTCTACTTCCGCGACACCGCGAGCTTCCTGCCGTACTTCGTGCGCATCTGGCTCTACATGTCCCCGGTGCTGTGGTTCGCCGAGCAGGCGCCGCCGAAGTTCAAGGGCTTCATCCAGTACAACCCGTTGTACTCGCTGCTCGGCGGCTGGACCGACCTGCTGGTCAAGGGCCACATCCCGAACATGAAGCTGTGGATCGGTGGCGGGTTCTGGGCGCTGCTGGCGTTCGGGGTCGGCGCGTTGTTCTTCATGTCGAGGGAGCGTGATTTCGTTGTCCGTCTCTGAGACCGAGAAGAAGCCGATGCAGAAGACGCAGTCCAATGTTCCGGCGGTCAAGGTGCAGGACGTGTCGATCACGTACCGCACGACGTTCGAGCGGGTGCCGACCTTCAAGAGCGCGATCGTCCGGCTCGGCCGCGGCGAGCGTGCGGTCCGCGAGGTCAAGGCCGTCCAGAACGTCTCCTTCGACGTCAACCACGGCACCACGATCGGCATCATCGGCGCGAACGGTGCGGGCAAGTCGACGCTGATGCGTTCGATCGCCGGCATCCTGCCGCCGACGTCCGGCCGGATCGAGGTACACGGCCGGGTCTCCACGCTGCTGTCGCTGGGCGTCGGTTTCAACGCGGCTTTGTCCGGCAAGGAGAACGTCGTCCTCGGTGGTCTGGCGGCCGGTCTGAGCCGCAAGGAGATCGAGGCGCGGTACGAGGAGATCGCCGAGTTCGCCGAGCTCGGTGACTTCATGGAGATGCCGATGCGGACGTACTCGTCCGGCATGTTCAGCCGGCTCGCGTTCTCGGTCGCGGTGCACATGGACCCGGACATCCTGATGATCGACGAGGCGCTGTCCGCCGGTGACGCGTCGTTCAAGACGAAGGCCGCGGCGAAGATGTCCGAGCTGGTCACGAACAGCCGCACGATGTTCCTGGTCAGCCACGCGATGAGCAGCGTCCGCGAGATGTGCAACGACTGCATCTGGCTGCACAAGGGCAAGCTGATGATGCGTGGCGAGCCCAACGAGGTCATCCAGGCCTACACCAAGTTCCTGCAGGTCGGGGAAGAAGAAGCCGTCTCACTCGAGGATCTCTGACCGATGTCTCGCAGCACGGCGCCGGACGTGGGGATCATCACGACCGGTCACGACGTGGCCGATGCGCGCCTGCACAAGATCACCGCGGCCCTGCAGCACCGCGACCTCCGGGTCGAGCTGTGGGGCCTCGGTGATGCCGACGGCGGTCCGGCCGGCGCCACCGTGCACGCGGGCCCCCGCGGCAACCTGGTGCAGCGGCTGGCCCGTACTGCCGTCCTGCCGTGGCGGACCAAGGCCAAGGTCGTGATGACGGTCGACCCGGACATGATCCCGGTCACCCGCCTGGTCACGGCGATCCGGCGGCGCAAGCTCGTCGTCGACGTCCACGAGGACTACGAGCGGCTGCTCGCCGACCGTGCCTGGGCGCAGGGACCGGCCGGGTTGCCGGCCCGGCTGATCGTGCGCGCCGGGTCGAAGCTGGCCGCGGGCGCCGACCTGACCGTGGTCGCCGACTCGCACCTCGCACCGCACCAGGCCAAGCACCGCATCGTGGTGCAGAACCTTCCCGACCACGGCTTCCTGGCCCCGTCCCCGCCGACCGGCGCCCCGCGCGCCGTGTACGTCGGGGACCTGCGCACCAGCCGTGGTCTGTTCGACATGGTCGAGACCGTCGCCGCGGCACCGGACTGGTCACTCGACCTGGTCGGCCCGGTCGCGCAAGCGGACCGGGACCGGCTCGAGGCCCGGATCGTGGAGTCCGACCTGGACGGCCGGGTCCGGCTGCACGGGCGCCAGCCACCCGCCGACGCCTGGCGGATCGCGCACGGCGCCTGGGCGAGCCTCGCCATGCTTCAGCCCACCCCGGCGTTCGTGGAAGCGATGCCGTCCAAGATCTACGAGTACCTCGCCAGCGGCCTTCCCGTGCTGTCCACCCGGCTGCCCCGGCAGACCCGGGTGATCGAGGAGTCCGGTGGCGGAGTCCTGGTGGACTCGGTGGCGGAGGCGTCCGAGACCCTGCGGCGCTGGTCCGCGGATCCCGGGGAGCTGGAGAAACTGCGTGACCACGCGTTGCAGTGGGCGAGAGAGCACCTGTCCACCACAACGCCGTACGACGAACTGGCCGACGCGATTCTCAACCTGCTAAGAGGACCTGCATGACGACCGACCGCCCACATCTGTTGTACGTCGCCTGGGGCTTCCCGCCCTGCCGGGGCGGCGGTGTCTACCGGGCACTGGCCACGGCCAACCGGTTCGCCGCGCTCGGCTGGAAGGTGACCGTGCTGACGGCCGACCGCGACACGTTCTTCCGGTTCACCGGTGCGGACCTGACCCTCGAGGAACGGGTCGACCCCTCCGTCGAGGTCGTCCGGGTCCCGTTCGAGTGGCCGATCCTCGAGGCCGACCTGCGGCGCTGGTCCAAGCGCCGGGCGGCGAACCCGAAGCTCTGGGCCAAGTGGCGCACCAAGCAGGACCAGATCCCGTTCCCGGAGAGCGGGTACGGACCGTGGCGCTCGGTGATCGAGAAGGCCGCGGAGCGGATCCACAAGCAGCACAAGGTCGACCTGACGGTCGCCACCGCGAACCCGCACGTCGCGTTCACCGCGGCGTACCACCTGCACAAGAAGTTCCAGGTGCCCTACGTCATGGACTACCGCGACGCGTGGCTGCTGGACGTCTTCACCGGTGACCGGCTGCACGAGCCGAACAGCCGCGCGGCCCGCTGGGAGAAGAAGCTGGTCGAGTCCGCTCGCGAGGTCTGGTTCGTCAACGACCCGATCAAGGAGTGGCACGAGAAGCTCTACCCGGCGCAGGCGAACCGGATGCACACCGTCGCCAACGGCTTCGACCCCGACCTGGTGCCGGACACCCAGGACCGTGGCGCGGTCACCGACCGCCCGCTGGTCTTCGGGTACGTCGGAACCGTGTCGCCGAAGGTGCCGCTCAAGGAGTTCGTCGAGGGCTGGCAGCTCGCGAAGGAACAGTCGCCGGAGCTCGAGGGCGCGAAGGCCAAGATCCACGGCTACCTCGGGTACTACGCGCAGCCGCGGGCGGACATGCTCGCGACGATCAACGCCGCCGCCGACGCCGGGGTCAGCTACGAGGGCCCGGTCGGCAAGGCCGAGATCGCCAAGGCGTACGACGAGTTCGACGCGCAGCTCCTGATGCTCGGCAAGGGGCGGTACGTGACCAGCGGCAAGGTGTTCGAGTACCTCGCGACCGGGTTGCCGGTGGTGTCGGTGCACGACCCCGAGAACGCGGCGTCCGACGTACTGCGTGGGCATCCGTTGTGGTTCCCGGTCGCGGACGTGACGCCGGAGGCGATCGCGGCGGCGCTGATCGAGGCGGCGCACTCGGCGCGGACCGCGGACGAGGGGATCCGGGCGAAGGCGCGGGAGTTCGGTGCGTCGTACCGGCGGGACCTGCAGCTCGACCCGCGGATCGAGTCGCTGGCCGCTAGCGTGAAGAAGGTGGCCGCATGAGCAACGTCGTACTGCTGTCGACGCGGCGGTTGCCGCCGACGTACTTCGACCAGGTCCGTGAGGATCTTGGCAATCAGGCCATCACGATCGACGTCGTCGGTTGGGTCGCTCCTTCCGCGTGGGTGGCCGACAAGGTCAACACGTTCACGTTGATCGGTCCCGGGCGGATGCCGGCACAGCCGGTCGTCGAGCCCGAGCCGGTCGATCCCACGGACGAGGCACCCGACGCAGTCATCGCCCCGGAGGCGGTCGCCGAACCGGAAGCCGTTGTTGAAGAGACCAAGGTCGCTCCGGCTGCTGCTGAGGTTCCCTCCACACCGCCGGTAGCTCCTGCAGCGCCTGCCGCCAAGCCTCGGCCGACTGGGGCCAAGCGGGTTGTCAAGGCGGTGGAGTGGCGGGCTCGGCGGGCTCGGAAGGTTGCGGGGCGGATGTTGCCGCCGGCAATCAAGAAGTCGGCGCCGGTGAAGTTCCTGCGGGGACAGCGGGCGACGAGTGATCTCGGGAAGACGTACTGGGCGCGGGTGCTGACCCGCCGGGACGTGCTCGCGACCATCGACCAGGCCGACGTGGTCGTGGCCCTGGACGCGGGCGCGATCTGGGCCGGCTGGAACCTCGGCCAGCGGAAGACCAGCACCCCGGTGGTGCTCGGTCTCCCGGCGGCCCGCCGCGAACTGGACATGCTGAAGGTCCCGGCAGGTAATGGGTGACACAGTGACGGTGACGCGATCGATGCGCGAGCACCTGCCGGCGCCGTTGGCCCGGACCGCGGGAGCGGTCCGGAGGCGCCTGCGCGGCTTGCGGTACTCGTTCGCACAACTGCCGGCGTTCCCGCCGGCAGCGACGACGCCCGTGCGGATGCTGGTCGGACCGACCAACTCCGCCGGGCAGGGGCACGCCTGGGCACAGGCCGCGAAGACCCTGCCCGACGTCGACGCCGTCTCGTTCTCGCTGCACCGCAAGGGCCAGTTCCAGTTCGCCGACGACTACGGCGTACCGCTGGCGTGGTTCGGTCAGCCCCGCTGGCAGCGCGCCCAGCAGCAGCATGTCCTCGGCAACTACACGCATGTGATGGTCGAGTCGCTGCGCCCGCTCTTCGGCGCCCGCGGCTACTCCGACGCGGCCGCGGACATCGAGGAGATGCTCGCCAAGGGCATCGACGTCTCGCTGCTCTTCCACGGTTCCGACATCCGCCTGCCCAGCCGGCACGCGAAGCGCGAGCGCTGGTCGCCGTTCACCCCAGGTGACGAGCTGACCGACCGTCTCGAGCCGCAGGCCCGCCGGCACGCGGAGTTGGTGGAGTCGCTCGGCCTGCCCGTGTTCGTCTCCACGGTCGACCTGCTGGACGACGTACCGAACGCCCAGTGGTTGCCGGTGGCGATCGATCCGACACGGTGGCAGCAGTCCGCGCGGCCGCTGTTCGCCGGCCCGAAGCCGGTCGTCGCGCACGTCCCGTCGAACGCGAAACTCAAAGGCACGCAGGAGATCGACGAGGTCCTCACCGATCTCCAGGACCGTGGCCTGGTCGAGTACCGCCGGATCACCGGCGTGCAGCACCAGGACATGCCCGCCGTCATCGGCGACGCCGACATCGTTGTCGACCAACTGCACATCGGTCTGTACGGCGTGGCGGCCGCGGAAGCCCTGGCCGCCGGGCGGATCGTGGTTTCGTACGTCGGTGACGCGGTGCGCCAGCGGGTGCGTACTCTGACTGGGCGAGAGGTGCCGATCGAGGAGGCGGATCCCGACACCCTGGGTGATGTCCTCTCCGGTCTGATCGCCGATCGTGACGCCGCCGCCGAGCGGGCTTCCGCCGGCCCCGGCTTCGTGGCCGAACTGCACGACGGACGCCGTTCGGCCGCAGTACTGAGAAGTTGGCTCATTTCGAAGGAGACCCTGTGACGTCCCGCATCGCGCCATCCGCCGACGTCGACGACAGCGCTCAGATCGGCGACGGCTCGTCGGTCTGGCATCTGGCCCAGATCCGCGAGAACGCGGTCCTCGGCGAGAACTGCATCGTCGGCCGCGGAGCCTACGTCGGGACCGGGGTCCGGATGGGCGACAACTGCAAGATCCAGAACTACGCGCTGGTGTACGAGCCCGCGTCCCTCGAGGACGGTGTGTTCATCGGCCCGGCGGTGGTCCTCACCAACGACTACTTCCCGCGCGCGGTGAACCCGGACGGTTCGCCGAAGAGCGGCCACGACTGGGAACCGGTCGGGGTGACGATGAAACAAGGCTGCTCGCTCGGTGCGCGCAGCGTGTGCGTGGCCCCCGTCACCATCGGTCGCTGGGCGACCGTCGCCGCGGGTGCGGTGGTGACCAAGGACGTGCCAGACTTCGCGCTGGTCGCCGGGGTCCCGGCGCGCCGGCTCAAGTGGGTCGGCAAGGCCGGGGTTCCGCTGCTCGACGTCGGTAACGGCGAGTGGAAGTGCCCGAACACGGGCGAGATGTACATCGAAACCGACGGACGGCTGCGGCCGGCCGACGAAACACAGGAGGAGAACTGATGGTGCAGCCGATTCCGGCCGCGAAGCCGATCATCGGGAAGGAGGAGCGCGAGGCCGTCGACCGGGTGATGCAGTCCGGCATGCTGGCCCAGGGCCCCGAGGTGGCGGCGTTCGAGCAGGAGTTCGGCGCAGCGCTGGTCTCCGGCCGGGCGTGCGTCGCGACCAACTCCGGAACCTCCGGTCTGCACCTCGGCCTGCTGGCCGCTGGCGTCGGCCCGGGTGACGAGGTCATCGTCCCGTCCTTCACCTTCGCCGCGACCGCGAACAGCGTCGCGCTGACCGGCGCCACGCCGGTGTTCGTCGACATCGAGCCGACGTACTTCTGCCTGGACCCGGTGGCGGTCGAGGCCGCGATCACCGAGAAGACCAAGGCCGTCATGCCGGTGCACCTGTTCGGGCACCCGGCGAACATGACCGCGCTGCAGGCCATTGCTGATAAACACAGTGCCGACAAGCCCGCCGAGCGCCGCATCCAAATTTTCGAGGACGCCGCGCAGGCGCACGGCGCGACCTGGAACGGCGCGCCGGTCGGTACCTTCGGCGCGTTCGCGATGTTCAGCCTGTACCCGACCAAGAACATGACGTCCGGTGAGGGCGGCATGAACTCGGTCGCGAACGAGGACCTCGAGCGCCGGATGCGGCTGTTCCGCAACCAGGGCATGCTCAAGCAGTACGAGAACGAGGTCGTCGGCCTGAACAACCGGATGACCGACCTGCACGCCGCCATCGGCCGGGTGCAGCTGACCAAGGTCGGCGGCTGGACGAAGCAGCGGCAGGAGAACGCGGCCTTCCTGGACGCGAACCTCGCCGGTGTCGGCGTCCCGGCGGTCGCCGCCGAGGCGAGCCACGTGTACCACCAGTACACGATCCGCGTGACCGAGGACCGCGACGGCTTCGCGAACGCCCTGCGGACCGAGTACGGCGTCGGCTGCGGCGTGTACTACCCGATCCCGAACCACCGGCTCCCGTCGTTCCAGCGTGAGCTGGACCTGCCGGAGACCGAGAAGGCCGCGGCCGAGGTGCTCTCGCTGCCGGTCCACCCCTCGCTGTCCGAGGACGACCTGAACCGGATCGTGGCCGCGGTGAACACCGTGGCGAAGGCGGGTGCGTGAGCCATGGCGAACACTGCGAACCTGCGTGCGGGCCTGATCGGCCTGGGCATGATGGGGCGGCACCACGCGCGTGTGCTGGCCTCCCTCGAGGGTGTCGACCTGGTCGCGGTCGCCGACCCGGGTGGTGACAAGTTCGGTGTCGCCGGCGGTCGTCCGGTGTACGAGAACATCGAGCAGCTGATCGCCGAGAAGATCGACTACTGCATGGTCGCGGTGCCGACCCAGTACCACGCCGAGATCGCGAAGGCGCTGGCCGAGGCCGGCGTACACGCGATGATCGAGAAGCCGCTGGCCGGTTCCTCGGCCGAGGCGACCGAGATCGCGAAGGCGTTCGAGGCGGCCGGCCTGGTCGGCGCGGTGGGTCACATCGAGCGGTACAACCCGGCGCTGCAGGCGCTGCGGGTGCGGCTGGAGGCCGGTGAGCTGGGCGACATCTACCAGATCACCACCCGCCGCCAGGGCCCGTTCCCGGCCCGGATCGCCGACGTCGGCGTGGTGCTCGACCTGGCCACCCACGACATCGACCTGACCGCGTGGGTGACGCAGTCGCCGTTCGTCACGGTGGCCGCGCAGAGCGCCCACAAGTCGGGCCGGCAGTACGAGGACCTGATCGCGGTGACCGGCAAGCTGGCCGACGGGACCGTCACCAGCCACCTGGTCAACTGGCTGTCCCCGATGAAGGAGCGGCTCACCGTCGTCACCGGTGAGAAGGGCGCCTTCATCGCCGACACGCTGCTGGCCGACCTCACCTTCCACTCCAACGGCACCGTGCAGACCGCCTGGGACGACGTCGCGCACTTCCGCGGTGTCAGCGAGGGCGACATGATCCGCTACGCGATCAGCAAGCCGGAGCCGCTGAAGACCGAGCACGAGGCCTTCCGGGACGCCGTGCTGGGCAAGGATGCCGACATCGTCACGCTGCAGCAGGGTCTGACCACCGTCGCGGTGGCCGAGGCCGTGATCCAGTCGGCCGCCGAGGACCGCACCATCGCGGTCGCCGGGGAGAACCGGTAGTCATGAAGGTCCTGAGCGTTGTCGGTGCGCGCCCGCAGTTCGTGAAGCTGGCGCCGGTCGCGGAAGCATTCGCCGCAACCGAGCACCAGCACGTCATCGTGCACACCGGGCAGCACTACGACAAGAACATGTCCGACGTGTTCTTCGCCGACCTGCGGATCCCGGACCCGGACGTCCACCTGGGTGTCGGGTCCGGCAGCCACGGTGTCCAGACCGGCGCGATGCTGGCCGCGATGGACGCCGTACTGGACGAGCACAAGCCGGACTGGGTGCTCGTCTACGGCGACACCAACTCGACGCTGGCCGGTGCGTTGTCGGCGGTCAAGATGCACCTGCCGGTCGCGCACCTCGAGGCCGGGCTGCGCTCCTTCAACCGGCTGATGCCGGAGGAGCACAACCGGGTGCTCACCGACCACGCGGCGGACCTGCTGCTGGCCCCGACCCAGGTGGCGATGGACCACCTGGCCAACGAGGGTCTGGCGGGCAAGTCCCGGCTGGTCGGCGACGTGATGACCGACGTGTGCTTCCGGGTCCGCGACGCGGTGCAGGACAAGCCGCTGGACCTGCCCTTCAAGCAGGGCGAGTACGTCGTGTCGACGATCCACCGCGCCGAGAACACCGACGACCCGGCGCGACTGGCCGCGATCGTCGACGGTCTGGCCGCAGCTGGTGCGCCGGTGCTGCTGCTCGCCCACCCGCGGTTGGTCGCGAAGTGCGCGGAGCACGGCATCAAGCTGGAGCATCCGGACGGTTCGCTGCATGTCCGGGAGCCGCTGGCGTACCCGGAGATGGTCGCGGCCGTCCTCGGTTCGGCCGGTGTCGTGACCGACTCCGGTGGTCTCCAGAAGGAGGCCTTCCTGCTCGGCCGGGTGTGCACGACGCTGCGCACCGAGACCGAGTGGGTGGAGACGTTGGAGGGCGGATGGAACGTGCTGACATCCGACGTGAGTAAGCTGCCTGCGCTGGCTGCCCGGCCGGCGCCCACGGGGGACCGCCCGATGCCGTACGGCGACGGCCACGCTGCGGAGCGTGTCGTCTCTACTCTCGCGGAGTAACTACATGACGAAGGCCGCCGAAGAGAACCAGTCGCCGACCCAGGATCTCCCTGGGTCGGCCGATGTGGGGACCCCGCCTCCAGGCGCGCCGGCGAGTACGGCCACCTCGAGCGGTCCGGCGGCCCGCCCCGGACGGTTACCTCGGGTCGAGTCGCTCACCGGCCTGCGCTGGTGGGCGGCCTTCTTCGTCTTCTGCCACCACATGACGAACCTGGCGCCGCTGCCGATCTTCGACTTCTTGAAGTACGGCACCTCCGGCGTCACGTTCTTCTTCGTGCTGTCGGGTTTCGTGCTCACCTGGTCCGCGCAGAAGGGCACGAAGGTCCGGACGTTCTACCGGCGCCGGTTCGCGCGGATCTTCCCGCTGTACTTCCTCACCCTGGTGGCGGCGTTCTTCGTCTTCTACCGGGTCGACCCGCCGGCCGGGATGTCGTGGATCAAGCCGGTCTCGATCACCGTGCTGGTGCTGTCGACGTTCCTGCTGCACGGCTGGTCGAACAACCCGACCGTCCTGTACGGCGGGAACCCGGCCGGCTGGACGCTCTCGGTGGAGGCGTTCTTCTACGCGTACTTCCCGTTCGTCTGGCGGGCCACGCAGAAGCTGAAGACGGCCGGCGGCCTGATCCTGTGCGTCGCGGTGATCGTGCTCGGCGGCGGCTACCGGCTGGCGTTGTTCCACTACAAGGACGTCGTACCGATCCTGCCGCAGCCGGTCCTGCACTCGGTGGCGTTCCTGTTCGGCATCGGCCTGGCGATCGCGCTGCGGTCGGGCTGGAAGCCGCGGATCCCGGTGTGGTTCGCGTTCCTGGTCACCGGCGGCGGTCTGTACGTGCTCTGGTACTCCGGTAAGCACGCGGCCACCTTCCCCGGCGCGATCACGATGGGCCTGTGCCAGAAGGAATTTCTCACGTTCCTGTACGGGTTCCTGATCCTGGCGGTCGCGGCCCGCGACATGCGCGGCGGCCGGTCGCTGCTGCGCAGCAAGCCGCTGGTCGCGCTCGGCCAGTGGTCGTACGCGTTCTACCTGATCCACGCGACCATCCTGTACGCGATCAAGGAGTACCACGGCGTCGCCGGCCCGATCGGCTGGTCGAACCTGACCTGGTACGCCGGTGTACTCGCCCTCTCGATCTTCGCCTCGTGGCTGCTCTACAAGTTCGTCGAGCACCCGCTGGAACGGAAGCTCCGAGGCCCCCGATGAAGAATCACTACCTAGTGGAGAACCAGTGCGTGTCAGTGTTGTTGCCTTAGGCAAGATCGGACTGCCGTTGGCGGTCCAGTTCGCCGCCAAGGGCCATCAGGTCGTCGGCGTCGACATCAACGAGAAGTTCGTCGAGCTGGTCAACGCCGGCCAGGAACCGTTCCCGGGTGAGGCCCACCTGCAGGAGCTGCTCTCCGAGACCGTGGCCGACGGCCGCCTGCGGGCGACCACGGACTACGCGGACGCGATCCCGAACAGCGACGCGGTCGTCGTGGTCGTGCCGCTGTTCGTGGACGAGCAGACCGGGCAGCCGGAGTTCGGCTGGATGGAGAACGCGACCCGTTCGCTGGCCGAGCACCTCACTCCCGGCACGCTGGTCAGCTACGAGACCACGCTCCCGGTCGGTACCACCCGGAACCGGTGGAAGCCGATGCTCGAGGAGATCTCGGGTCTGACCGAGGGCACCGACTTCCACCTGGTGTTCTCGCCGGAGCGGGTGCTCACCGGCCGCGTGTTCGCGGACCTGCGCAAGTACCCGAAGCTGGTCGGCGGCCTGTCCGAGGAAGGCGCCAAGCGCGCGATCGCGTTCTACGAGGCCGTGCTGGACTTCGACGAGCGCCCCGACCTGGACCGCGCGAACGGCGTCTGGGACCTGGGTTCGGCCGAGGCGGCCGAGCTGGCGAAGCTGGCCGAGACCACCTACCGCGACGTGAACATCGGCCTGGCGAACCAGTTCGCCCGGTTCGCCGGCCAGAACGGCATCGACGTGCACGCCGTCATCGAGGCGTCGAACTCACAGCCGTACAGCCACATCCACCGGCCGGGTATCGCGGTCGGCGGGCACTGCATCCCGGTGTACCCGCGGCTGTACCTGTACACCGACCCGGACGCCACCGTCGTCCGCGCCGCGCGCGAGGCGAACGCCGGCATGCCGGACTACACGATCGGCCTGCTCGAGGGCGCGTTCGGCGAGCTCAAGGGAGCCAAGGTCGTCGTGCTCGGCGCGTCGTACCGTGGTGGGGTCAAGGAGACGGCGTTCTCCGGGGTGTTCCCGGCCGTGGAGGCGCTCAAGGCACGCGGCGCGGAGGTGTCCGTGCACGACCCGATGTACACCGACGACGAGCTCCAGGCGTTCGGCTTCACGCCGTACACGCTGGGGACGCCGGTGGACGCGGCCGTGCTGCAGGCGGACCACGCGGAGTACGCGCAGCTGAGCCCGGCCGATCTGCCGGGCGTGAAGGTACTCGTCGACGGTCGTGACCGCACCGACCCGGCCAAGTGGGCCGGCGTGCGGCGGATTGTGATCGGAAGGTCGGTCAGCCAGTGACAACTGCCGACCTGCGGGTCGTGATGATGGTCGCCAACGACGTCACCAACGACAGTAGGGTCCGCAAAGAGGCCGCAGCACTGGCCGAGACCGGAGCAGAGGTAACTGTGCTCGGGGTCTCGGCCAGCGGCCTTCCGTCGAGGGAGATGCTCGACGGTGCGCTGATCGTCCGGGTGGCGGTGCCCTTCGCACTGCGTGAGGAACGGAAACGAAGCCGTACGGCGCGCCGGAACTGGCGGCCGCCGCTCGTGGGATACCGGTACCGCACGACCTATGTGGCGCGCAGCCAGCGGATCGCGGCCGAGCTCAAGGAGCTGAAGGCCGACTCCGGGCACGCGATCGCGCGCGCCAAGTCGGGCCAGGGAAACCCGGTCCAGTTCAAGGCCGGCGTCGCCACCCGGCTGCTCAGGCGTGCTCGCTGGAAGGCGGCCGAGCGGGCCGCCTGGGTGCGCAAGGGAGTCGGCAACAAGGCCGACGCCCCGTTCAAGTTCAGCTGGCGGGCGTACGACGGAGTGCTGCACCGGCTGCCCTGGCCGGCGCCGTGGCGCAAGCTGCACCCCGAGGCGCTCGACCTGGAGATCGCGTTCGGCGACCTGATCGACCGCCTCGAGCCGGACGTGGTGCACGCGCACGACATGCACGTGATCGGCGTCGCCACCCGCGCCGCCGGCCGCGCGAAGCTCCGCGGCCGCACCCTGAAGGTCGTGTACGACGCGCACGAGTACGTCGCCGGACTCTCGCAGTACGGCGCGCGCACCCGCCGCTCGATCGCGGCGTGGGCCAACCACGAGCGTGAGTACATCGGCCAGGCGGACAAGGTGATCACCGTCAGCCCGGCGATCGCGACCCGGCTGCGCAGCGAGCACGGTCTCGACCACGAGCCGACCGTGGTGATGAACACGCCGAACCCTGCTGATGTGTCGGTCGAGGTGTCCGACATTCGCAGCGAGATCGGCCTGGCGCCCGACGTACCACTGCTGGTCTACAGCGGTGGCGTCACCCGGGCGCGCGGTATCCACAGCGCCGTCCAGGCGCTGGTGGACCTGCCGGACGTGCACCTTGCGGTCGTCTGCGTGCCTGGTGTGGCGACGGATGCCGTGCGGGCGCTGCAGGCAGAGGCCGTGCAGCTCGAGGTCCAGGACCGGCTGCACTGCCTGGACCCGGTCAAGCCGGACGAGGTGGTCGCGTTCCTGCGCACCGCCGACGTCGGCCTGATCCCGATCCTGCGCTACCCGAGCCACGAGATGGCGCTGCCGAACAAGCTGTTCGAGTACGCCTTCGCCGGTCTGCCGGTGGTGGTCAGCGACATGCCGAGCATGAAGGAGTTCGTCGATCGCACCCGGATCGGCGAGGTCTTCCCCGCGGCGGACGCGCACGGCCTGGCCTCGAAGGTCCGGACGGTGCTCGGCGACCTGGACTCCTACCGTGAGCGGGTCGCCGATCCGGCATACCAGCAGGAGGTTTCCTGGGCGGGTCAGGCGACCAAGCTGCGGGCGCTGTACGGCGAGCTGACCGGGCGGCAGCTCGAGATCACCCGGCCGGGCGGCAAGATCGTCAAGACCGGGCGGCACCTGCTGCTCGGTCCGGTCAACAGCGCCGGTCAGGCGTGGCTGTGGGCGACCGCGCTGGAGCGTGAGGTTCCGGACATCAAGGCCGAGTCGCTGACCACGGGCAGCGGGGCGTTCGACTTCCGCGTGCACCGCACGGGCACGTACCGGCAGTACCGGTCCGACCTGCGCTGGCAGCTGGAGCTGACGGCGTACGCGTTGCGCGAGGTCACCCACGTGCTGTTCGAGGCGGGCCGGCCGATGTTCGGTCAGCAGCGCGGGCAGATGTGGACGACCGACGTACCGATGCTGGACCAGGCCGGGATCAAGCACGGTCTGGTGTTCCACGGGTCCGAGATCCGGGACCCGGCGCAGCACCGCGAGCAGTACCAGTACTCGCCGTTCCGCGACCCGGACGACGAGCTGACCCAGCGGCTGCAGGCCGCGAACAACCTGATGCGCCGGCACCTGGACGGCTACAAGGGCCCGGTCTTCGTCACCACCCCGGACTTGATGGAGTTCGTCGAGAACAGCATCTGGCTGCCGCTGGCGGTCGATGTCGAGGGGTTCGCATCCACCCAGCCGGTGCTCGAGCGCGAGGTCCCGGTGGTGCTGCACGCACCGTCGGCCAGCGCGTTGAAGGGTTCGGCGTACGTCGACCCGGTGCTGACCGACCTGGATGCCCGGGGCCTGATCAAGTACAACCGGGTCCAGGGCGTGCCGCACGCGGAGCTCGCCGAAATGGTGAAGAGCGCCGACATCGTGGTCGACCAGTTGCTGCTCGGCTCGTACGGCGTGTTCGCGTGCGAGGCGATGGCGGCCGGCCGGGTCACCGTTGGGCACATCGCGGACCCGGTCCGGGACCTGCTGCCGACCGACCTGCCGATCGCCGAGGCGAATCCGGACGACCTGTCGGAGGTGATCGAGCGGCTGGTCGCCGAGCGCGACACCGCCCGCAAGATCGCCGACTCGGGTCCGGCGTTCGTGCGCGACCTGCACGACGGGCGGAAGTCGGTGGAGATGTTGCTGCCGTTCTTGAACAACGAGCTGCCGGTCGAGGACGAGAGCGAGTAAGTGCGGATTCTGATGATCGCGCAGTCCCCGATCGCCGGGGACTCGCGCATCCTCCGGGAGGCCACGGCGCTGGCCGCGGCCGGTCACACGCTGCACGTGATCGGCCGCGACGTCCCGGAAGCCTGGCTTGCCAACGTGCACAGTGAGGTCGGGCCGGGGATCACCGTGGAGTCGGTGTCCCGGTCCTCCGGTCTGCGGGCCGGGAACGGCGGTCTGACCGTCGGACACGGGCATTCGGGCCCGAAGGTGCTGGTCAAGCGGTTCGGCCGGTGGCTGCTGCTGCCCGAGCACCGGTCGCGCACCGAGAAGCAGTGGCGGGTCGCCGCGACGCCTCGGGTGGCCGCGGCCGGTCCGGTCGACGTGGTGCATGCGCATGACTTCAACACGTTGGAGCTCGCCGCGGAGTACGCCGAGAAGTGGTCGGCGGCTCTCGTGTACGACACCCACGAGCTGTGGTTCGACCGCGCGCTTCCGGGGCGGCCGACGCCGTTGTGGCGCGCGCGGGGCCGCAAGTTCGAGGTCTCGCTGGCGTCGAAGGCGCGGGTCGTGTTCACGGTGTCGGACGGGATCGCCGAGCGGCTGCGGTCGCGTGGACTGTCCGACGTGCGCGTCGTACGGAACACGTTCCCGCGCGCGGACGACGTACCGCCGGCGCCGGATCAGCCCGAGGGCCTGCTGTACGCCGGACGCGTCGGTGCCGGGCGGGACCTGCCGACCGTGGTGTCGGCCGCTCGTCAGCTGGCGCCGTTCCGGACTGTGTTGATGGGGTCGGTGGATCCCAACTATCGCTTGGATCTGGGGCCGGTCGAGACGGTCGCGGAGCGGTCCATCGACGAGGTCGACGACACGCTGCGCGCGTACGGCATCTCGCTGGTCACCCTTACCAACACCTGTGAAAACCACCGCCTCGCGCTGCCGAACAAGCTCTTCCACGCCGTCCGGGCAGGCGTCCCGGTCGTCGCCGCCGACCTGCCCGAGCTGCGGGCGGTCGTCACGCAGTACAAGCTCGGCGGCCTGTACGAGCCGGGCAACCCCCAGTCGCTGGCCACCGCGGTCCGCTCGGTGATCGACAACTACAGCACCTACACCGACGGCGTCCGCTCCGCCGCAACAGAACTCAACTGGGAACACGACGCCACAACCCTGGTCGCTGCTTATTCAGAGTTGTGATTTTGGTGGTCTCGGCTCTCACCGAGACCACCAACTCTCAACTACCTAGACGCTTCGACCATCTGCTTCATGAGCTCTACCGGGTTCTTCTCCGGCTCCGGCTGGGCCAACCGGTTCGCCGCGATCCGCGACTGTGGTGCCTCAGCGGTTTGTAGTGCTGCTGTGTAGCCCGTCAGCGGAAGTGTTAGTGACGAGCGGGTTGGGTCGAGGGTGATCGTCGCGCCCGTGAACGGGACCGACGGGTTGTCGGGCTCGACCGTGAGGACGAGGCCCAGGCGGTGGCCGGCGGCGAACACCACGTCGTCCGCGTTCAGCTCGAACGATAGGTCGTACCAACGATCCGATCGCAGCGATTCCTTGGTGTACAGGGATTTGTAGTGCCCGACATCCGCCAGTGTCCGTACGGCGACGGACGTGTCGGAGACCGCGGTGTTGATCTGGGTCTTCGCGTAGCACCCGGTGTCGAGCGCGTTCCCGTCACCCCAGCACACCCGCGTGTCCGGCACGTTGGTGACGTTCACGTACCGGTTCGCCGTACCGTAGTCGACCAGCCGGGCTTTGATGCCTGCGGCAATCTTGTCGACCTTGACCCGGACCGACACCTTCCCGGTACCGCTCACCCGGACCGCCTTCGACAACGCATCACTCAGGAACACGGCCCGATCGGATCGCGGTGTCGTCGGGTCGAGTACGACGGTGTCCTCGGACTCCTTCGACGTACCGGTGAAGCTGATCGGGTCGCTCGACGCGGCCGCGATCGACAACCCACCGGCCTTCGCGCCGGACGCCTTGCTCAGCTTCAGCGTCGTCTGCCGAGCACCCGCGGCCGGCCAGCGCGCCTCGTCCACGAACGACCCGTCCTCCCGCTGGATCGTTGCCTGCGGCGTCTTCATCACGTCGTTGTCCAGACCCTGCAGCCAGTAGTCGAACCACGGGTGCAGCTTGTTCACCCACTCGTCGCGGAAGCTGAACCCGTCCAGGTGCACGCCCTGGTGCAGGAAGATCTTCCGCGGCACGTCTCGTTTCGCGAGCTCGTCCCACCACTCGCCGAACTGCCGGGTCTTGACGTTCTCGTCGCCCAGACCGTGCACGACGTACACACTCGCCCGGACCTTCGAGGCGTCGAGGCGGTAGTTCCGGGGATTCCACCAACTGCTGTACGAACCGGTCGGGGTGTCCGAGGCCTTCTCGATCTCGTCGGTCAGCGCGACGCAGCGCGGTGACGCGTCGTTGCTGACGTAGTCGTGCAGGAAGCCCATGTACTCGTCGTAGAACGGCACGCCGAAGCCGCGGGTGTAGTCGTACCAGCTGGAGATCGCGGCGATCGGCACGATCGTCTCCAGCCCGCGGACGCCCGTACTGGCGACCGAGTTCGCGATCGTCCCGTTCCAGGACACGCCGATCATGCCGGTCTTGCCGGTGGACCAGTCGGCCTTCGCCGGGCTGCCGTCCGGCGTGTGTCCGGCGGTTCGGTTGTTCAGCCAGTCGACGACCGCCTTCGTGCCGAGCACCTCGAGGTTTGCGCCGACGTCGCTGCACCCGGTGGAGCGGAAGGTCCCGGGCATGTCCACGAACGCGACGGCGTACCCGCGTGGGACGAAGTAGTTGTCCAGCCAGCTCCCGTACACCTGTCGGACCCCGGCCCCGTCGAAGGAGCTCGCCGGATCGCTCGCGTAGTACGGCGAGGCCTGGATGATCACCGGGACGTCGATGCCGGCCTGGGCTGCCTCACCCGGCCGGATGATGTCGACCGTGACCTGGTCGGTGACACCGTTCGCGTCCCCGTCCAGCTTCGGTACGTCGACCTGCACCTTCTCGTGGATCGCGTTGTCATAGTCGTACGCCGGCACTGTGGTGGTGCCCTGGACGAACGGTTTCTGAGGCGGGCCGGCGGTCGGGCCCGCGGTGGCTGTCAGGGTGGCGGCCGGCGCCAGGACGGCGGCGGCCAGGAGCGTGAGCCCGGCCCGTAACCGAGTTGTGCGCATACGTGTCTCCCCTAGGGCGGTAGGTGAACGACTATTTTGTACACAGAACTCACTCGCCCGCTCACTTTCGTGAAGTGCACGGGTAATACTTCACTCGCAACTTTCCGTGTCCGCCCCGTATCAAGAGTTCTGAAAGGGGGCCGACATGAACCTACGACTCACCGCCCTTGCCGGAAGCGCCGTCCTCGCACTGACCGCGCTGCTGCCTGCGGCCGCGCACGCCCAGGGGGCGGCCAAGCCCGACCCGACCAAGCCGGGGGCCACGGTGCCCGGGACCAGCAAGAAGATCACGGCCGCGCAGGCCGCCGCCTGCTTCGTGTGGAACGGCGGGGTCACCGCCGCGGGAGCGCATCGCTTCGCGGACCCGACCGCCACCACGCCGCCGACGGTGCCGGACGACTGGAGCACCGCCGGCGTGTACAAGCCCGGCCAGGTCCGGTTGAGCGCCCGGCAGACCACCGAGCCGGACATCTCCGGCACCGACCGCTCCGGGTACGTCGTGATCGGCGACGCGCTGTACTACAGCTACTACCAGGGCTACGAGGACGGCACCATCGACAACCGGAGTCTGAGCCGGGTCGGCGGCGGCTGGGGCAGCTTCACCTACCTCGAGACCTCGGACTACGAGAGCCCGGACAACGGCAAGCCCAAGGTCTACCGCTCGGCGGCGTACGCGCTGCGCAACGACGGGGTGCTGTTCCGCTGGAACACCGGCAGTAAGGGCTGGAAGGCATCCGGTTCGTACCCCGGCTTCTCGGCCGTCAAGACGATGACGCTGATCGCGAAGACGCCGACGTACGACACCTTCCTGGCGAACACCAAGGGCGGTGCGCTCTACACGATCCGGATCCCGGCCGCGGCGTCGGCGAAGCCGGTCGTGAAGCAGGTCCGGACCCGCACCTGGCAGGGCTTCGAGACGCTGTCCGCGATGGGCTGCGGCCAATACGGCACGCTGCTGTTCGCGATCGACAAGGACACCAAGAAGGGCTACCTGTACGCCATCGGGCACGCCAACGGCCTGTCCACGGTGATCCAGTCGCGCGGTGAGGTGCCGGGCACGTACGGGGACCCGGTCGACTTCCGCTGGGTGCCGATCCCGGTGTACGACACAGCCAACGGGGAATGAGGTTCTCGATGTTCCGTCAGGCCATCGGTCTGGCCGCTGCCGCCGGACTCACCCTCGCGGTGGGTCCGGCGCCGCAGCCGGCCGCCGCAGCACCCACAGCAGTCAACTCGCCCACGGCCGTCGCCGCGGCATGTGCGCTCGGGCTCGGTTCGTTCTCCGACAGCTGGGGTGTCAACAGTCGCGTCCTGTCGGCGACGTCACCACCGACCACGAGTCCGGTGCTCAACACGCCGAACGTCTACCAGTCGCCGTACGCCGTCAGTAATCCGACGGCGTTTACGGCGGTGTCGGCCGGTAACGGGCGGACGACGCGGACCGGCAAGGTGGTGTGGGGTTCGGGTTACCTGATGGAGAGCTCGTACACCATCGGGCCGGACGGCAAGGTCGTCGGTACGCCGGTGTTCCGGCGGATCGGCAACGGGTGGGGCGGCCGGTTCCTGATCCAGTCGCAGTACAAGGCGTCCGCGAGCAGCAAGCCGACCCGGACGACGCTGTACTCGCAGGACATGTACGGGAAGTTCGGGCGCTGGACCGATGTCGGGAAGGGATTCCGGAACACCGGGTACGTGACCGGGATGAGCACGATGAAGTCGTTCGCGCTGATCGCCACGACCCCGACGTACGACATGTTCCTGGCGAACAACCGCGCCGGTGGGCTGTACACGGTGAAGATCCCGGCGAGTGTGCCGCTGAAGCCGATCATCACGCCGGTGCGGACGTCCAGCTGGCAGATCTTCGAGCAACTGGTCGCGGCGCCATGCGGCCGGACCGGGTCGCTCCTGCTCGGCATCGACAGGGACACCCACAACGGCTACCTGTACGCCGTCGGCCACGCGAACGGTGGCGCCACCGTGATCAAGTCCCTCGGCAAGGCGCCCACCACCTTCACCAACTGGGACTACTTCCGCTTCGCTCCCGCGTACGACCCGCTCAACGGCGGCTGACGTCCGACTGCCGCTGTCAGCGTCGGCCGGTGATCCTGGCGTAGTAGGCGCGGGCGTCCTGGGTGCGGCCGGCACCCAGGACGCGTAGCGCCTCGGCCAGCTCGGGGTAGTCGGCGTCCAGGAGTTCGGATGCTCCTTGGAGATCGCTTGCGGAGGCGATGTCGCGCAGCAGGGACTGAATGGCTGCGACGGGGTCCGGGGCGACCGCTGGTGCAGCCGCGGGCCCTGTGCCGTGGTCGACGGTGAGGGTCGATCGTTGAGCGCCACGAATCTCGTCGAGTCTGCGGGCCTGCTCGGCGGGCGGCAGGCGACTCCAGCCGGGATCGTTCACCGTCGCTTCCAGTTGGAGCAGGCGGGACAGGACGGCCGGGTTGCTGATCTTGGCGCGCTGTCCGGACATCAACTGCGACAGCATCGGCGCGGACAGGCCCAGCAAGCCGGCGAACTGGGCCTGGGAGAGGTTGAGAAGATCGAGTAACCGGCGGAACCGCTCACCGAGGGGCTCGCCGTACCACTCGAGCTGCAGCTTCAGGTTCCGGTCGTACAGGTCGTTCACAGAATCACCTCGATTTCTGTTTGCAAATTGCAAATGCAAACGGTAGGTTTCTCCATGTTCGCCCCCTGAAACCTCTGGAGACGCCATGATACGACGCCTCGCCGCCCTGGCAGCGTTGCCCGTCCTGACGCTGACGTTCGCGTTCGGAAACGCCTCGACGGCCGCCGCCGAGGGCGAGTTGTCGCCGGTCATGGTCGTGCTCGACTCGTCCGGCTCGATGACCGCGAAGGATGTCGGCGGGACCAGTTCCCGGATGGACGCCGCCAAGCGCGCTGTCGGGTCGATGATCGACGGACTGCCGGCCCAGGCGCCGGTCGGTCTCGCGATCTACGGCGCGGGGACCGGATCGAGCGGCGCCGAGAAGGCCGCGGGCTGTCGCGACGTGAAGGTCGTCCACCCGGTGAAGGCGGTCGACAAGGTCGCCCTCAAGAGCGCGGTGAGCGCGGCGAAGGCCAGCGGCTACACGCCCATCGGCCAGGCGCTGCGCGTCGCGGCCGCCCAGTTGCCGAAGGAGGGGCAGCGCTCGATCGTGCTGGTCTCCGACGGCGAGGACACCTGCGCGCCGCCGCAGCCGTGCGCGGTGGCCAAGGAGCTCCACAAGCAGGGCGTCGACCTGCACGTGCACGCGATCGGCTTCCGGGTCGACGCGAAGGCGCGCGCTCAACTCGCCTGCATCGCGCAGAACACGGGTGGGACGTACCACGACGCGGCCGATGCGGACTCACTGCTCGGCGTGCTGGGCCGGGTGACCGACCGGGCGCTGCGACACTACGAGCCGACCGGGCAGCCGATCACCGGCACCGCCGATCCGTTCACCGCGCCGACGGTGGTGCCCGGGCAGTACCTGGACACACTGAATCCGGTCGAGGAGCGCTTCTACGCGGCCGATCTGAAGGCCGGTGACACGGCGTACTTCGCCGCGACGGCAGTGTTCCCGCGCGGCAACCCGCGCGACGTCGAGGCCCTCGACATCAAGATCACCGGACCGGGCGGGGCGGACTGCTTCTTCCGCGATCGCCAGTTGCACACCCGGGCGAAGAGCGACGGCGGTGCGCTGACGTCGGTGCTCACCTGGGACGGCACGGTGTCCGGTTCGACGAAGCCCAAGGGGTGCAGCGTTCCCGGCAAGTACGTCTTCCGGGTCACCCGGGACGCCAAGGACGGTGTGGACCGCGTGCCGCTGGAGCTTCAGCTGCGGATCGAGCCGCCGGTGACGGGAAACCGCGGTGAGCCCACCACGGCCGCTCTCGTCCAGTTCGCGAAGGAGCCGGCCGGCGCGGTTCGGCCGGTGCACGGCGGCGGTTCCTTCAACGAGGCAACGACCTTGGCGGGGTCCGGCCGGTACGGCGAGACGATCTACAACGGCGAAGAGCTGTTCTATCGCGTGAAGCTCGAATGGGGGCAGGGGCTGGCCTACCGGGTCACCTTCGGCGGTGCGCCGGACGCGGAAACCACCAACATCAGGACCGGTCTGTTCAATCCGGTGCGGTCGGAGCTCAAGTTCGACACGACGGCGTACACCGGCGTGACGAAGATCCTGCCGCTCAGCGGCACCGCGATCGGGACACCGCGGGCGGCGTACCTGAATCGCACCGCGAGCGACCCGCTGGTCCGCAAGGCGAGTATCGACGGCTGGTACTACGTGGTGGTCAAGCTGGGCGCCCCGTTCGGCGGGCAGCAGACGGGCGGCGTACCGATGCGAATCGACCTGGCTGTCGCGGGAGACAAGGTCGCCGGTCCGGAGTACGGCGCTTCGGTCGAGGAGACCCCGAGCACGCCGTCGGCCACTCCGTCCGCCAGCGAGCCGACGCCGTCCGAGTCGGCCACCCCGGCTGCTCAGGGATCGGGCGATGACGACGCCAAGCCGGCGGCCGCGGAGACCACCGTGCCGATGCCCTGGATCATCGGCGGTGCGGTCGCGGTACTCGCGGTGGCGATCGTGGTCGCGGCGCTGATCCTCCGCCGCCGGAAGCCCGCGGTTCCGCCGACGTACCCGAACGGGCCTGGCTGGACTAACCGGCCTTGATCCACCGATAGGACGATCCTTGCTGACGGCACACGCTCCGGGTGCCGTCAGCAGCCGTTTCCAGATTGCCCGCTTCCTGCCAACCGCAGACTGCGCCCAGTTTCACGGCGGTGTTCGTGGGTGGCGTGACGGTCGCGCTGCCGACAGTCTCCGGTCCGGGCGACAGTGTCGTCGGCCGGCGGTTCTCGTCGGCCGGCTGCCCGTTGAAAGTCAGCGCGGTGACCACAGCGGCCGTCGCCGCCAGTGCGACACCGGACGCGGCCATCACGGCGGTACGGCGCCTGCGCGGCGTCCGGGTGCCCTCGGGCGGCGCGGACGACTCGGGCGGCACTAGTGGCGCGGGTGGCTCGGGTGACTCGGATGGCTCGGGTGACTTGGGTGACTTGGGTGACTCGGGCGGCGCTGGTGGCGCGGATGACTCGGGTGGCTTGGGGGACTCGGGGGATTCGGGCGACTCGGGGCTTGGGGTCGTGGGGGTGGCGAGGGCGGCGTACGGGGTGGGGAGGGGCGGGAGGTGGTCGAAGACCTCGATCGTCTCGCCGTCCGGTGTGAAGGCGGGGAGCTCCAGTGGTTCCGCCAGGAGCGGCGCCAGCGCTGCGAGGGCGGCCTTTGCCGACGGAGTTCTCTCGGCAGCCTCGGGCTGGACGAGGTCTCCGACAACGCGCCAGAGGATGCCGTGCCCGCCAACGCCTGAAGGGCTGCTGAGGTCGAGGCCGGTGGTCGGGGGCTCTTCGCCGGTGAGGAGTTGCCAGCCGGTGACGCCGGCGGCGTACAGGTCCTGGCCGATGGACGGTGGCTCGCCGGCGAGCGCCTCGGGAGCGACGTAGCCCGGCGTACCGACCACCGCCCCGTCCTGGGTGAGACGTGGTTCACCCAGCGACAAGGCGATGCCGAAGTCGCTCAAACGCAGTACTGGCTCTTCGGTACCGGTGACCTCCAGCAGGAGGTTCGCCGGCTTGACGTCGCGGTGGACCAGACCGGCCGCGTGGACATGGTCGAGCGCGGCCAGCAACTGCGCCAGCAGCCCGGCGGCATAGCGATGCGGCAACGGACCGAAGTCGGCGACCAGGTTGCTCACCGAACCGCCGCCGACCAGATCCATCGCCAGTAACGCCTGATCGTCCTCGGCGGCCCAGCTGTAAGGACTCAGCACTTGCGGGTGATCCAGTCGAACCCGCTGCTCACGAACGAACCGCAGCAGAGCTCCGGCATGGCGCTGCCGAAGCACCTTCGCGGCGCAGAACCGTTCGAGCCGTCGGTCCCAGGCCCGCCACACCATGCTGTTGCCGCCGGAACCCACCGGGTCGATGAGCTCGAACCGTCCCGCGAAGACATCGACCACAACGACCCCCTCTCGCCTGACCCGGAGCCCCCGACGATAGCCGGAGTAGCGTCAACCCCTGGCAGCAGAGGCTCGCCACAACCGGTGTCCTGGGACAGGAAATGGTGTGTGAACACCTGAAATACCGGGTCTCAACTCACCACAACCTGTGCTGACCCCCAGTCGTCGAGGGAGATCTAACGTTTGTTCACGAAGGCTTCGTAGTCTCGCGGGCATGATCACGACGCGACGTACGCTGTTGAAGGCCGGGGCTCTGGGGATCGGGCTCGCCGCGACGCCGGGATTGTCCGTGGCGGCGCGGCCGCGGCGGACTCGGGTGCTGTTGGCAACCAACGAGCCGTGGGGGACGTACCACGCGCAGCCGTTGCTGGCTGAGGCGCAGCGGCGCGGGTGGGAGCTGGTGCAGGTCGTTCCGGACCTGACGCAGATCAAGCCCGGCGACCCGGTGCCGGTCGCGACGTTGAACGACGTGCCGCGGGCCGATCTGCTGGTGGTGAACGGTGCCGAGGCGTGGCCGGCCGATGTGGCGGCAGCGCTGAAGCGGTTGCCGATGGCGGCGAGCTCGTTGGCCTACCTGAAGCCGGTGGAGGCACCACGGGCCAAGGAGTTCCGGTCGCGGTTGGAGCTCGTCACGGCCGCGTCGCCGGCCGAGTCCGACGTGTTCGCGACGTACCTCGGGTGGAAGCGGCACGTGCGGATGGTGGGTTCGGCGCAGACAGACAACCTGCCGAAGTACGCGCCGCAGAAGGATCGGGTGCTCGTGCTGACCAGCGTGACGCACCCGGACCAGACCGGGAACGCGGCGCCGGGTACGCAACTGCTGCTCGACGCGGCAGCGAAGCTGGAGGCGGCGGGCAAGCACATCGTGGTCGGTCTGCACCCGCGGGAGGACCGCACGTTGTGGGACCGGTACGAGATCAGCGCGCTCGGTTCGGTGCCGGAGTCGGCGACGGTCGAGTGTGCGATCGGAATCCCGGGCACGGTGTTCCCGATCGTCGCGGCGGTCGGCGTACCGCTGGTCGGGTGCGTGGACCCGAAGCTGCAGGTGCCGGACTACATCCTCAGTGTCTGCTCCTCGACGATCGACACCCCGGAGCAGGCCGTCGCCGCGATCGAGAAGGCGAAGCCGGCCAGCCGCGGCGCGGTGTTCGACGCGGTCGGCCCGATCGGAGGCTCGGCCCGGCGGCTGTACTCCGCCTGGCACGCGACGATTCAGACCACCAAGCGCAACGTCACCGCGGCGACGCCGATCTCGACCCGCTGACCCCAGCCGATGCTCAGGGTGTCGGACTCCATCCCGTCGCCGAAGACCACCAGGTCGGACTCGGCGGTGATCGTCAGTGAATCCGGCGCCTTGAGCAGCCCTTCGGTGTTGTCGGTCCCGGTCGCCGGTGACGGCCACGCCTCGCGGACGAACCAGCACAACACCGGATCGGTCGGTCCGGGCAGGGCGAGCTGACTCCGCCGTTCCTGCCAGGCGGAGCGACACCAGCCGGTCGATCCGGTGCCGGTGCCGACCAGGATCCCGGACGACGACTGCCGCTCGGGCAGTCCGTCGGGGGAGCTCAGCCGGTAGCGCGCGGACTGGTGGCTGTGGTGACCGACGTACACCTCGTTCAGCGCGATCAGCTGCTGACCGTCATCGGTGCTCGCGGCAACCATCGTGCGCTCGGCGACGTCCCGCGTGGCCAACAGGCCGGCGATCGCGGACGGTTCGTGCGGCACCAGTACGCCGGGATTGCGCGACGGCTCGGGATTGATCCCGATCACCGGCTGTCCGTCGAGGTACTTCGCGACGTTCGCGACCAGCCCGTCCTGGCCGACCGCGATCACCACGTCCTCCGGGCCGAACCCGAACCGGTCGAGATCGTTGCGCTCAGCAACCGTACGCCGCCAGTCCAGCGGGATCGCGGCGGAGACCGTGGCGAGCGCGTCCTGCTGGGCCTGGTGCCGCGCGTCGAGCTCGGCCAGGTCGCGGCCCCGCCCGGCGAGGAAGAAGCCGGCCTGCTGCCGGGTCCCGTGCCGGGCGACGAGCTCGGTCAGCTCGGTCGCCCGGTGCACGATCACCGCCCGCGGCGGGAGGCTCACGACGGGGTCCCGGAGGTGAGCTTGGCCAGCAGTGGGGTGAGCAGGTCGGGCGTCACGTTCAGTGTGCCGATCTCCGGCAGCGCGCCCTGCTTGATCGCTAGCGCGAGGATCGTCGACTGGTCCAGCTCGGCGTACGCGTCCAGCAGCGCGTGCTCGGCCGCAGCCTCCGCCGCGCCGATCACCCGCTTCGAGTCCGCCTCCGCCTCGGCCAGTGCGCGCTGCCGTCCAGCGGCGGCTTGCGTCTCGATCTGACCCGCGGCAGCAGCCTCGGTCGCCCGCATCCGCTCGTTCTGACCGCGCTGGTTCACCAGCTGCTCCTCGCGGCGCGCGAGCTCGATCTGGTTCTGCAGCTCGTTCTCCGCAATCGACCGCTCCCGCTCGACCGCCAGCGCCCGCCGCTCGTACGTCGCCTTGTCGGCCGCCTGCTGCACCATCTCCCGCGTCGGCGTCTGCAGCGCCTTCTCGACGTCTCGCTCGGCCCGTACTGCGACCACCCGGACGTCCTCGACGCCGATCCCGAGCCCGGTCAGCCGCTGATCCTCCCGCAGTCCGGTGCCGACCGCCTGGCGGAGCGCGGGCATGCCCTCGGACAGCGCTTCGGTGAGCGTCATCCGGGCGAGCAGGTCCAGCGCGGTCTGCTGGGCCAGCTCGGTCAGCAGCCCGCCGAGTTGCTCCAGTGGAGTCGACCGCCACAGCCCGGTGTTCGGGTCGATCCCGAAGTCCAGCCGGCTGGCGGCCAGCGCGGGATCGGTCACGCGGTACGTCACGGTCGCCTGGACCGCCACGTCCTGGAAGTCCTGCGTCCGGCCGTGGAACAGCAGCGGCTGCTCGCGGTCGTCGATCGGGATCTCGCTCAGCGACGAGTTCAGGGCCCGGAACCAGAACGCCTGGCCGGCGCCGTCGTGCGCGACCCGGCCGTTGCGCAGGTGCAGCACGTGGGTGGTCGGGTTGGCCCGCAGGTGGCTGATGAAGGGGAACCGGCTGATGTCTGCCATCTCTTCGATCTCCTTGTCGTCACTATGACGATAAGACCCGGGATGACTTCTCGTCAAGGTGACGATTAGAGTGGTGGCATGGACTTCGAGCCGCTCGGCCTGGCCACCGACCTGGTCATCCTGACCGTCCGCGACGGTCGCCTCCAGGTGCTGCTGATCCGCCGCGGCATCCCGCCGTACGAGGGCCGCTGGGCGCTGCCAGGTGGGTTCGTGCGCGGCGGCGAGGATCTGGAGACCACCGCGCGGCGCGAGCTGGCCGAGGAGACGGGCCTGTCGTCCGACCGCCTGCACCTCGAACAGGTCGCGACGTACGGCGCTCCCGATCGCGACCCGCGCGGCCGGGTGGTCAGCGTGGCGTACCTCGCCCTGGTCCCGGACCTGCCCGCGCCGGTCGCAGGCTCCGATGCCGCGTCCGCGAGCTGGGTCGACGCCGCCGAGGTACTGCGGGACTCGGTCCGGCTGGCGTTCGACCATCATCGGATCCTGTCCGACGGCGTCGAGCGGGCTCGCTCGAAGCTCGAGTACTCACCGCTCGCGACCGCGTTCTGCCCGCCGGAGTTCACGATCTCCGAGCTCCGCGGCGTCTATGAAGCGGTCTGGGGTACGCCGCTCGACCCGCGGAACTTCCATCGCAAGGTCACCAAGACCCCGGACTTCGTCGCCCCGGTCGGTACGACGACCACTCGCGACGGCGGCCGTCCCGCCCAGCTCTTCCACCGCGGCACCGCCACCACCCTGCACCCACCGATGGCCCGCGCTTGACCTCCAGGCGACTTGAGGTGCTTGCCTGTCGCCCATGACCTTCGCTGGACGGAACGTCCTCGTCACCGGCGCCGGCCGTGACACCGGCCGCCGCCTCGCCCTCGCGTTCGCCTCACGCGGTGCCCACGTGCTCGCGACCGCGCGCCAGCGGTCCGCCGCCGAGGAAACCGTCGAACTGATCCGAGCCGCGGGTCGCCGCGCGACTGCCGCCGTACTCGACCTGGCCGACCCGGCGTCGATCGAGCGGTTGCCGGTCGAGCGTCTCGACGTTCTGGTGAACAGCGGGGCGCAGTACCTGGGTGACTCGCCGAGGGCTGCCGACATCACGGATGCGATCGCCGGCGCCGCGACCGGGACCGTGCTGCTCACCGAGCGGCTCCTGCCGCTGCTCAGGGCGTCCGAGCGCGCGGACATCGTCAACCTGATCTCGGCGGCCGGTGAGGTCGGCCAGCACCGCTCAGAGGCACACGGGGCGTTCTACGCCGCCAAACACGCGCAGGCCGGGTACGCCGAGATTCTGTCCGAGCGCCTGCGCCCGGAGGGGATCCGGGTGATCTCGCTGTTCCCGCCCGATTTCGTCCAGGACGGCCCGCGGGAAACGGGCGCCGAGCTGACCGCGGACTCGGTCGTCGACTGCGTGCTGTTCGCCGTCGGTCAGCCGCGGGACTGCTTCATCCGAGCTTTCTACTTCGAACAGCGAGTTCCTCGGCCGTGATCAGGTTCGTGTGGGTACCGGGGGAGCCGCACGCCCAGGACGCGGCGACGGTGCCGGCCAGGGCCGAGTCCTGCCACGGGGCGCCATCGAGGTAGCGGGCCAGGAACGCGGCGACGTACGCGTCACCGGCGCCGTTGGTGTCGACGACCGGGCGGTCCGGGAAGTCGATCGCCGGGAAGTGCCGGACGTCCTGGCCGCGGACATGCAGGTAGCTGCCGTCGGCGCCGGCCATCGCGACCACGGCCTCGGCCCGGCCGTTGGCGAGGATCCAGTCGACCGCATCGGGCGGCAGCGCGCTGGTCGACACGAAGACGATGTCCGACGCGGTCGCGAAGTCCTTGTGGTGGTCGTTCTTCCCGTCCCAGTCGTGCAGGTCGGTGGAGATCGAGCGGTCCGCGGCGATCGCGTCGCCGAGTGCGTCGCGGGCGAAGTCCATGATCGAGACGTGCACGTGCTGGGCGCGCCGCAGCGCGGGCCGCCACAGGCCCGGGTCGACGCGCAGACCGGCCGGGTGCCGCCCGTCGTACATCGACAGCCGTCGCCCGTCGGGACTCACCAGGTTCACCGAGCGTCTGGTCCCGCTCGGGTGCAGCACCACCCGCAGCGGGATCCCCAACTCCTGGTACTCCCGCTGAATCCGGATCCCCTCGGGGTCGCGACCGATCACGTCCACCAGCCCGGCGTTCAGCCCGAGCAGGTGGCAACCCAGCGCGACACCGTGCCCGGTGTGCGCCAAGTACGTCTCGATCGGTTCGACCGGGACCGTATCGACATCCGCCAACGGCAGGCTCGGCACCCGCACGATCGTGTCGATCCCCACTCCACCGATCACCAGCACATCCAACTCCACGGGTCCCGTCATACCCGACTTTCGCCAGGGAACACAGGTGTCTTTCGGAAGCTGAACGCACTGTTAGTAACCGGGCACAGTCGACCCATGCTCACCCGACGCCTTCTGATCGCCTCCGCAGGCGCGACGCTGCTCGCGCCTTTCACGCAAACCGCTTGGGCGACTACACGGAGTACGCAGATTCCGATTCGCATTCCCCGGCCGACCGGTCCGTTGCCGATCGGCACGACCGAGCTGCATCTCGTCGACCACGGCCGTGACGACCCGTACGTGCCCGGTCGTGCGCGGGAGTTGATGATCAGCATCTGGTACCCGGCGAGCCGGCCCACCGAGCCCGCGCCGTACCTGCAGCCGCTGACCGCCCAGGTGTACGGCGAGGGGGCCGCTGTCGCGCTCGAGCAGCCGCTGGGGACCATCGACTGGGCGGGCGCCAAGAGCCACGCCGGCCTGCTCGCGCCGGTCCTCCCAGGCCGCCGTCCGGTGGTGCTCTTCTCGCCGGGTTTCGGCGTACCGCGGGGGCTGGCCTCGATCACCGTCTCGGAGCTCGCCAGTCGCGGGTACGTCGTCGTCACGGTCGACCACACGTACGAGGTCGCCGGTGTCGAGTTTCCCGGGGGTCGGCTCGAGGTACAGACGCTGCCACCGGCGCCGTACGCGCTCCTCGCCCGCAACACGCGGTACGCCGATCTGCGCTTCGTCCTGGACAGCCTCGCGGTGCTGGCGCGCGGCGAGAACCCGGATGCTGAGCAGCGCCGCCTGCCGGCCGGCCTCGGCAAGCTGCTCGACCTCGACCGGATCGGCTCGTACGGTCACTCGGCCGGCGGTCTGACCTCGATCGACCTGCTGGTCGCCGATCCGCGGGTCCGCGCCGCGATCGACATCGACGCCGAGCTCGGCTATGGGTACGACGACCCGGCGGACGCACCGACTGTCGCCCGGGGGACTGACCGCCCGTTCCTGCTGATGGGCTCCGGTACCACCGGCCCGGGTCCGCACAATCATCACGTCGAACCGTCCTGGGACCTGTTCTGGGAGCACTCGTCAGGCTGGAAACGCGACCTCAACCTGCCGAACGGCCGGCACTACAGCTTCGTCGACTACCAAGCCCTGATCCCGTGGTTCCAGCGGTTCTTCACCGTCCCGCCGGAGCTGATCGCGAACACCATCGGTACGGCGGACGCGGGCCGGGTGCTGCGCGCGATGGGTACGTACATCCCGGCGTTCTTCGACCAGCATCTCCTGCAGCGCCCGCGCCCGGCCCTCTGGCGGCACGCCCTGCCGGAGACGGTGTTCGTTCCCTGAGCAGCTCAGGACGTACTCCATGCTCTCCGCGTACGGCCCGTCGGTGAGCACCGGCGGCGAGCAGTTGCCGGCCGCCGGTGCGATGCGCAGTGCGTAGCCGATGTAGTCCGCCATGCTGTGCGGCCTCCTCGAACTCGATGGGAGTTCGAGCGTCGCCGCAGAGCATGGTCCGGCACGTCCCCAGAACTGATGACGTACGACCCGGACGACGGGTGATTACTGCTTGATCGGGGCCCCGGTCTTCTCCTGGAGCTCGTCGAAGGTGACGCCCTCGGCGAGCTCGACCAGGCGCAGCCCGTCGTCGGTGACGTCCAGGACGGCGAGGTCGGTGATGATCCGGTTCACCACGCCGCGGCCGGTGTAGGGCAGGTCGCACTCCTCGAGGATCTTGTGCGAGCCGTCCTTGGCGACGTGCTCCATCAGCACGATCACCTTCTTCGCGCCGTGCACCAGGTCCATCGCGCCGCCCATCCCCTTGACCATCTTGCCGGGGATCATCCAGTTCGACAGGTCGCCCTTGGCCGAGACCTGCATGGCGCCCAGGATCGCCGCGTCGATCGCGCCGCCGCGGATCATCCCGAAGGACAGCGCCGAGTCGAAGAACGAGGCGCCCGGCAACGTCGTGACGGTCTCCTTGCCGGCGTTGATCAGGTCCGGGTCCTCGGCGCCTTCGACCGGGTACGGCCCGACGCCGAGGATGCCGTTCTCGGACTGCAGGACGACCGTGACGCCGTCCGGGATGTAGTTCGGCACCAGGGTCGGCAGGCCGATCCCGAGGTTCACGTACTGCCCGTCCTCGAGCTCCGCCGCGGCCCGGGCCGCCATCTGCTCACGCGTCAACGGCATCTCAGGCGTCCTTCCGGGGCTGAACGGTGCGCTTCTCGATCCGCTTCTCGATGTCCTTGCCAACAGCAACGACACGCTGGACGTAGACGCCCGGCAGGTGGATCTCGTCCGGGTCCAGCTCACCAGGCTGGACCAGCTCCTCCACCGAGGCGATCGTCACCCGGCCGGCCATCGCGGCCAGCGGGTTGAAGTTCCGCGCGCTGCGGTCGAAGACCAGGTTCCCGTGGGTGTCGCCCTTGAGCGCGTGCACCAGCCCGAAGTCGGTGGTGATCGAGTCCTCCAGCACGTACGTCGTGCCGTTGATCTCCCGGGTTTCCTTGGGCTCCGAGGCCTTCGCGACCGAGCCGTCCTCGTGGTACTTCTGCGGCAGCCCGCCGTCCGCGACCTGGGTGCCGACCCCGGCCAGCGTGTAGAACGCGGCAATCCCGCAGCCGCCGGCCCGGAGCTTCTCGGCCAGCGTGCCCTGTGGGGTCAGCTCGACCTCGAGCTCGCCGGAGAGGAACTGCCGGGCGAACTCCTTGTTCTCCCCGACGTACGACGAGGTCATCTTGGCGATCCGCTTGTCGGCGAGCAGGATGCCGAGGCCCCAGTCGTCGACGCCGCAGTTGTTCGACACGACGCTGAGCCCGCTGACCCCCTTGTCGTGCAGCGCGCTGATCAGCTGCATCGGGTTGCCGCACAACCCGAAGCCGCCGACGGCGAGACTGGCGCCGTCCCCGATGTCCGCCACCGCTTCCTGCGGCGACCCGTACGTCTTGTCCATCAGCTGCTCCGTTGCAGGTTCTGTGCTGGCTCCGGCCTGGTTGTTCCCGACTCTAACCAGCCGCACAGCCCGCCGCGATGTGGCTGACCCCACAGTTCGCCGGGGGATATCCCCCGGCCACACCCTGGGGTGTGCCCGCGTCCCACTGACTCAGGCGGAGGCTTCGGAGGCGTTCAGCGCCGCAAGCTCGTGATGAGCCTCGAAGTGTGCGTCCTCGAGCCCGTTCATCGTGAGCACGACCGACAGGTGCGACCGGGCCGCCGGGAGGTTGCCCGAGTGCCGAGCGGTCCGTGCGAGACCGATTCGAGCCGCGGCGACGGTCTCCAGCAGCTCGGCATGCTCGCCGATGGACAGCGCCTGGGCGTAGTCCGCCTGGGCGTCCTCCAGCTTGCCCGCGCGCCGGTAGAACTCGGCCCGCTCGCACAGCAGGAGTGCGGTCTCCTCCACGAGGCACAGGTGCTCCGCGAGCCGCAGCGCCTCCGTGGTGATGTCCAGCGGTTCGTCGACGACGTGCCGGAGCGCGCTCAGCGCGAGGAACATGCCCCACCGGTCCTCGAGCATCCGGAACCGGCCCAGCGCCGTCCGCAGCGCCTGCACCGTGTCAGCGGGGGCGGCGTTCGTCAGGCCCGGGTACCCGCGGATCAGCTCGACGGCGGCGCGGGTCCAGGCGTCACCGCTCTCATTCCGCTCCAGGACGTCCTCGACCACCTCGGCCGACTCGAACGGGCCGAACACGAACGACCACAGCAGCACCGTCACGGAGTACCGGAACGGGCCGGTCGTGGTCAGCACGATCTGCTGGGCCAGCTCGATCTGCTCCTGCTCGGCTGACGCGGCACCGTCGATCACGGCGAGCAGGTACTCCTCGTCGAGCCCGACCGGGACGGTGCGACCGAGCATGCTCAACACCCGCTCGGCCGCCGCCGCGGCCTCGTCCTGGAGCCCGCGGGACCACCAGTACGCGGAGTACCGCGCAACGAGCCGGAGGGCGGTCCGCAGGTCGCTCTCACACGCGCGTTCGATCGCGCTGACGACCTGGTCCGCCTCCAGACCGTGTGGATCGCCGGAGCCCCCCAAGTTCACGTGCCTTATTGTCTCGCGGCCGTGTTAACGCCAGGTCACAGGGGTCACTCGCCGTCAGAACCGTAGTACGCCCCAGTGGGCCGGCAGGTGCATGTCCTCGACACCCTGCGGCGACCAGACCCAGAACTCGATCTGCTCACCCTTCACGTACGCGCCGTCCACCACCTCGTGCGGCCACTCGCACCGCATCAGGTTCATCCGCCACTCGTCACCCGCGTTCGGCGGCGTGGCGCGCCCCTGGTTGTACGCCGCCAGATCGGCCCACGGTACGGCGAGTTCGACCGACCACCCGGTGTCGGTGTCGGACGGGTCGTTGACCGTGCCGTCGACGTGGATCGCGGTCCGCAGCCCGGGCAGGTTCGTCGGGTCGATCGGGACGCCGCCGTCGACGTACGGCTTCGGCAGCGTCAGCTCCCAGATCGTGCCGAGCGGGTTGATCTCGAACTCGTAGTAGTTCAGCCCGTCGCCGTCCGGGTCCAGGAACAGCTCGAAGTTGTTCTCGTGGAAGAGCTTGCTGTTGTGCTCGGTCATCGTCGACCAGACGTGCGGCTCCTCGAGCTGACCGCCGACGTACAGGTACTCGTCGTCGTACATCAGCTTCGCCCGGGTCCGGAACCGTGGCGCCGGGCCGGCGGCGATCGGGACGAAGCCGGTCGTCCAGGGCGCGACCTCCCAGGCGGGGTCGGTCAGGGTGCCGTCGAGACTCGGCGCGGTGGCGGTCCGCGGGCACTCGTAGACGGGCAGGTCAGGCATCGGCACGCTCCAGCAGTCGGGCGACGAGATTGGCGAGCAGGAAGGTGATGGCGGTCAGCGCCGGGACGACGGCGAGGATCCAGGGCGAGTCCAGGTGGCCGGTCAGGAACGCGATCACCAGCGCCACCATGAAGGCGACGCCGAGGAACGGGATCAGCCGCGGGTGCGGCATCGCCAGCCGGCCGAGCGCGAGCCCGCCGAGCACCATCGTCACGACCACGATGACCACCAGCAGCGGGAGCCCGAGGGCGCCGCAGTTCGTGGTGTCCCGGAACCGCTCGCAGCTGCGCTCACTCAGCCACACCAGCGCGATGGTCGCGAACCCGCAGAGCAGACCGACGACGACCAGGATCAGCGCCGGCGGCAACGGCGGACCGTCGTACCGGTGCCGGCCTGCTTCCTCCTCCGCCTCCTCGGCGGCCTCCAGAACGGCTTCCAGATCCGCAGGCATCTGCTCGTCGTCGTCCTCCTGGCTCATTGCGGCAGGCTATCGGGCTCCCAGGCTGCGCGCGACGGCGTCGCGTACGTCGGTGTCGGTGGGCGTGGCCCGCCCCTGCTCGGCGGCCAGCTCGGCCAGCGAGACCATCGTCACGTCGTGCAGCCCGCAACTGGTGAAGGTGTGGAAAACGGTCATGTCCGGGTCGACGTTCACCGAGAACCCGTGGCTGGTCACGCCGCGCCGGATCCGCATCCCGATCGAGCACAGCTTCCGCCCGTCCTCGGTCCAGACCCCGACCAGGCTGCTCGCGCCCTTCGGCGTGTCCCGTCGTACCAGCGGGAACCCGAGCGTGCCGAGCGCATCGATCAGGCCGTTCTCCACCCAGCGCACGATGTCGACCGGTCCGCGCTGGTGCAGGTCGACGACCAGGTAACCGACCAGCTGCCCCGGCCCGTGGTACGTCGCGAAGCCGCCACGATCCACCGCGACCGCGGGAGTGCCGGCCGGCAGATCCTCCGGCGAGGTCCGCGGTCCGTAGGTGATCACCGGTGGATGACTGAGCAGAAAGAGTCGATCCTCCGCCGTACCCTCGATCCGCTCCTCGACCCAGCCGCGCATCTCCTTCGCGGCGACCTCGTACTCGACCTCGCCCAGATCCATCCGCTGCATGCGGTCCAGCTTAGGTTCAGCCCTGAGCGAGGGGTGCGTCGTAGAGGACGCCGTACAGGAGGCGGCGGTCGACGATGTTGCCTTCCGGCTGCAGCCAGGCGGTGATCTCGGCCACCGCGGCCTGCGGCGACAGGCAGGCGACGGCTGCATCGGGCGCCGAGACCGTGGTGATGCCCGACTGGCCGTCGGACACCGGTAGTACGACGAGGAAGCCGCGGACCTGGGTGCCTTTCAGAAACCGTTCCCACGCGCTCATCCCGTCGGTCAAGGCGGGCGCGCCGCCGAACGGCTGACCGTTGCGGAGAACCGAACCGTAGGCGTCGACTGAGTACGCGCCTGGCGGTCCGACGACCGACGCCACGACGGCGACCCTGGACCCCGCCAGCAGCAGGTGGTCGACGGTCAGGCCGCCGATCCGGGGCGCGTGGATCAGCTTCGCGGACGGCACCGTCAGCACGCGTTCGAGCAGGAGTGCCGTCCGTCGCGTGCGGAGGACCTCGGACGGCGGCAGCGGGGTCGAGTACCCGTCGTCGACCAGCGGCTCGCCCGGTCGGCCCCAGATGTTGGCCTCGTAGGCGGCGTACTTGTCGACCGCCCGGTCGAGGTCGAGCGCGATCGACCGGCGCCAGCCGACCAGGCGGACCAGCAGGAAGCCACCGAGCAGGGCGAAGAGCAAGACCCGCGTGGTGGTGTCCAGGTGCGAGTAGGCGATCACGAGCGTCGCGAGGAATGCGACCGCGACGAGGATGCCGAACCTGTTCATGAGGCGGCCGAAGGGGATCCGGAAGCGCCACTGGCGTGGCAGGCCTGCCACACCCAGACAGAGCAGTGGGAGGGTGTAGAGGAGGTACTCCGGGCTTGTTACGGCCGCGATCACCAGCGGGCCGGTCACGACGATCAGCCAGGCGAGCAGCAGGACGATCGCAACCACGCGCCAGCGTCCGAAACGCGGTACCGCACTAAGCAGACCCACCGGCTCGAACGGCACCTCGGGCGCGGTTGTGTCTTCCTGAGGCTCAGCGCGCGGCGGCTCGTATGACGGCGGGTCGTGCCGCGGTGGCTCGTAGCGCGGCGGTTCGTACGGCGGTGGTTCGGAGGCGGCGCCGCTCTTCCCGGCGAGCTCGCGGTCGTACGCCGCGCGCCGGTGGTCGTCGCCGAGCGTGGTCCAAGCCTCCTGCACGACGCGGAACAGCGCCGCGCTCCCGCCCTGGTCCGGGTGCACCTGGCGGACCAGCTTGCGATACGCGCTCTTGATCTCGGCGGTCGTCGCGGTGCGTTCGACGTTCAGCACCTCGTAGTGGTCGGAACCGCTCACACCCCAGCACCTCCACGACGGAGCTTCTCACCACGACGGAGCCTCTAACGCAGTCAGGGCCAGTCACGATGTGACTGGCCCTGACTGTTGGTCGGGCTGACAGGATTTGAACCTGCGACCTCTTCGTCCCGAACGAAGCGCGCTACCAAGCTGCGCCACAGCCCGAATTCGCGAGTAGCTTACATGGGCTCAGCGTCCGGACGAAATCGGGTTAATTCGCGGGACGAGAGTGAGCAGTGTCGCCTCCGGCCGGCAGGCGAATCGGACCGGTGCGTACGGCGACGTACCGAGGCCTGCCGAGACGTGCAGCGCGGCCTGACGGCCCTCGTAACCCCAGGTGGAGAGCCCCTTCACGCGGGACGTGTCGAGGTCGCAGTTGGTCACCAGGGCGCCGTACAGCGGGACCGCGAGCTGACCACCGTGCGTGTGCCCGGCGAGGACCAGCGGATACCCGTCGCCGACGAACCCGTTCAGCACCCGCTGGTACGGCGCGTGCGTGACCCCGATCGACAGGTCGGCCGTCGGGTCGATGTCGCCGGCGACCTCGGCGTACCGGTCGCGCTTGATGTGTGGGTCGTCGGTGCCGGCGAAGTCCAGGCGCAGGCCGCTGACCTTGAGCGTGGCCTTGGCGTTGTTCAGGTCGGTCCAGCCGGCGCCGGTGAAGGCGCGGCGCATCTCCTCGTACGGCAGGTCGGGGCCGTGCGGCTTGTGCCGCTGCTTGTGGGCGGGCAGCAGGTACTTGCCCGGGTTCTTGAAGTGCGGCTTCCAGTAGTCGTTGGAGCCGAACACGAACACGCCGGGCAGATCCAGCAGATCGCCGTACGCGCGGAGCAGTGGGCGGACCGACTGCGCGCTGGAGATGTTGTCGCCGGTGTTGACGATCAGGTCCGGCTCGAGCGCGGCCAGGTCGTTCACCCAGCGGATCTTCCGCTCCTGGGTGGGCATCAGGTGCAGGTCGGACAGGTGCAGCACCTTCAGCGGCGCGGAACCCTCCGGCAGCACCGGCACCGTCACTCTGCGCAGGGTGAACCAGCGCACCTCGATCCCGGCCGCGTACGCGACACAGGCGGCGCCCACAGCGCCGACCACAGCCGTGGTCTTGAGGGTGGTGGAGGCGATGCCGCGCAAACTCATTTCTCCAGCCTGCCACAATCTCTGCTATGTCCAACTCCGGAATGAAGCAGCGCCTGCACGACGACATGACCGCCGCACTGAAGGCGCGCGACGAGATCCGCAAGTCGACCCTGCGGATGGCGCTGACCGCGATCACCAAGGCGGAGGTGTCCGGCAAGGAGGCGCGGGAGCTCAGCGACTCCGAGATCGTCGACGTGCTCAGCTCCGAGGCGAAGAAGCGCCGCGAGTCGGTCGTTGCCTACCGCGACGCCGGCCGCGCCGAGCTCGCGGACAAGGAGCAGGCCGAGGCGGACATCCTCGCCGAGTACCTCCCCGAGCAACTGACCGAGGACGAGATCAAGGCCCTGGTCACCGAAACCATCGCCGCCACCGGCGCCGCCGAACTCGGCCCCCGCGGCATCGGCAAGGTCATGGGAGCCCTCCAACCCAAAGTCAAAGGCAAAGCAGACGGCGGGGTCGTCTCCGCCGAGGTAAAGCGCCAACTCGGCGCCTGACAAACGGTGACGTGGGGATCTGGCGGGCGCTCTTGCCCCCCCGCCTGTTACCTGAAGCGGTTGTTCTTTGAGCGTCTGATGTGAAAGGGCCTCGTCCGTTGTGGACGAGGCCCTTTCAATTAGCCGTCGTTTAGCCGCCGTGGCCGCGGCCGCCGCAGTTGGGGTACTTCGGGTTCCACGGGGGGCAGTTCGGGTTGATGGTGGTTGTTGGTTTGCCCGGGGGTTTGGTGGTTTGGGTCGGGGGCTTCGGCTGGTTCTTCTGGCTGCCGTTGGAGATGTACATCGTGACGACCGAGCCTTCGGGGGCGCCGTCGCGTTGCCTCGGGTCCGTGTAGGCGACGGTGCCCGCGGTTTCCTCGGAGTTGACGGTGCCGGAGGCGGTCGCGACCTCGAAGCCTGCCTGGCGCAGCTTGTTCGCGGCGTCGGTGGGGTTCATGCCGTTCACGAACGGCAAGCTCTTCACGTCGCCGCGCTGGATCTTGCTCGACGGCGCGACGAAGTGCGTGGTCGGGTACCCCTGCAGCGCGGCCTTCATCGCGGCTTCCCAGATCGGCCCGGCGGTGCCCGAACCTGTCGGGTCGTCGATGTTCTTGCCGTTCAGGGTCTGGCCCCGCAGCGGGTCGTACGGCAGCGACGCGTCGGCCACCGTGGCGGCGGCGGCGAGCTTCGACGAGTACCCGGCGTACCAGACGGCCTTCGCCTTCTGGATGGTTCCGGTCTTGCCGGCCAGGTCGCTGGGACCGAACTTCAGCTTGCCGCCGGTGCCGTTGGGCTCCATCACCTGGTGCAGGACCGCGTTGACGCCGTCAGCTACCTCTGGGGCCAGCGCCTGCTTGCAGTTCGCGCCGGGAGTGTTGACCGGCTTGCCGGCCGAGTCCTTGACCGAGGTGACGACCCACGGTGCGCAGTACATGCCACGAGCGGCGAACGCGGCGTACGCGCCGGACAGCTGCAGCGGGGTGATGTAGCCGACGCCCAGCGTCATCGACGCGACCTGGTCGAGCGCGCCGAGGCTCTGCGCGTCGTACATGCCCAGTGAGGCCGCGATCTTGGCGATCGGGCAGAGGCCGGTCCGCAGCGAGAGCTGCAGGAAGTAGGTGTTCGTCGACTTCTGTGCCGCCTGGATCATGTTCGGGTCCGCGACGTTCGTCGTCGAGTTCTGCGGCGCGTATCCCTTGGGAATCTCCCGGGTGCCGTCGCAGGTGCTGTACTTCATACCGCCCATGTTCAGCGGGCTGGGCGAGTTGATCTTGTAGGTGAGCGGGATGCCCTTCTGGATCGCGGCGGCGATGGTGAAGGCCTTCATCGTCGAACCGTTCTGGAACCCGCCGTACCCGCCCGGGTAGGTCTTCGGGGCGTTGAAGTTGTACGCCGTCTGGCCCCGTTTGTTGCCGTACTTACGACTCTGTGCCATCGCCTTCACCAGGCCGGTGCCCGGCTCCACCATGGTGATCGCAGCGATCGCGTCGTCGGTCGGCTTGGAGTGCGTGTCGATCGAGCGCTGCGCGTCTGCCTGGATCTTCGGGTCCAGCGAGGTGGTGATCTTCAGGCCCGCGGTCTTCAGGTAGTTGGCTCGGTCGGTTTTGGTTTTGCCGAAGGCTGGGTTGTTCTCCAGTTCGGAGACGACGTACTCGCAGTAGAAGGGGTACGGGCCGTTGCCACAGCCGAGTTTGTTCGGGCGGACCTTGGCCGGGTCGATGACCGGGGTCTTCAGGGCCGAGTTGGCCTGGGCGACCGAGATGACCTTCAGCTCGAGCATTCGCCGGATCACCACGTCGCGGCGGTCCTTGGCGCGCTTGGCGTTGTTGGTCGGGTCGTAGCCGGTCGGGTTCTTCACGAGGCCGGCCAGCATCGCGGCCTGCGGGAGCGTCAGCTGGTTCGCGTTCACCGAGAAGTAGTGCTGCGCGGCGGCCTGGATGCCCCAGGCGCCGTCGCCGAAGTTCGCGAGATTGAGGTACTTCTCGAGGATCTCGTTCTTCGAGTACTGCTTCTCGACCGCGATCGCGTACCGCAGCTCGGCGACCTTGCGTTGGTAGGAGTCGGCGGTCGCGGCCGCGACCTCCTCGGGCGTCTTCGCCTTCTCGACCAGGCTGATCTTGACGTACTGCTGGGTGATGCTCGAACCACCCTGCTGCACCGAACCGGCGGACTGGTTCTGCAGCAGCGCGCGGAGCGTGCCCTTCATGTCCAGCGCGCCGTGCTCGTAGAACCGGTCGTCCTCGATCGCGACGATCGCCTTCTGCATGATCGGTGCGACCTGGGCGAGCTTCACCGGCACCCGGTTCTGCTCGGCCAGCGTCGCGATCAGCGTGCCGTCGGCCGCGAAGATCTGGCTCTTCTGCTTCAGCGGCACCTCGTCGAACTGCTGTGGCAGGTCCTGCAACGTGTCCGAGGTTTTCTGGGTGGTGAAGCCGGCGAGGCCGGCGAACGGGATGGCGAGACCGGCGGCCAAGGCCCCCGACAACACGCTCACCCCAAGGAACAGAACCACAGATTGGGCGACTCCCCGGTCGCCCTTCTCCCTCGCGCGCATGGTTATAGAGACTACGGGATCGGCTGTTTGGGTTACCGCCTGGAATATGAGTTCAGTCACACCCTGTGGACAAAGTTCATCCAAAAGGACGAGGGCCCCGGGACAGTTGCCCGAGGCCCTCCAGCGGTACGTCGATCAGGCGGCGTACTGGTGCGCGGCCACCTCGGCCGGCTCCAGTGCCAGATCCAGTACCTCGCGGACGTCGCTCACCGGGAGCACGGTCAGCTCCGCGAGCACGGACGCCGGTACGTCCTCCAGGTCCGGCTCGTTCCGCTTCGGGATCAGGATCGTGGTGAGCCCGGCCCGGTGCGCGGCGAGCAGCTTCTGCTTCACGCCACCGATCGGGAGCACCCGTCCGGTCAGTGACACCTCACCGGTCATCGCGACCTCCGAACGGACCGGCCGTCCGGACAGCAGCGACGCCAGCGCCGTTGTCATCGTCACACCTGCCGACGGTCCATCCTTCGGGACGGCACCGGCCGGTACGTGGATGTGGGCGTTCCGCTCGGCCAGGTCGCCGACCGGCAGCCCCAGCTCCGCGCCGTGCGACCGCAGGTACGACAGGGCGATCTGCGCCGACTCCTTCATCACGTCACCGAGCTGTCCGGTCAGCGTGACTCCGGTCGGGCCGGTCTCCTTGTCGGCCAGCGACGCCTCCACGAAGAGCACGTCACCACCCGCGCCGGTGACCGCCAGTCCGGTCGCCACCCCCGGAAGCGCCGTACGCTCGGCCGACTCCGGAGTGAACTTCGGCGACCCCAGGTACTCCTTCAGGTCTCCACCGCCGATGGTCAGTGCACCGAGCTCGTCGCCCAGGGCCAACCGAGCCGTCACCTTCCGCAGGACACGGGAGATCGACCGCTCGAGCTGCCGTACGCCGGCCTCGCGGGTGTACTCACCCGCGAGCACCCGCAGCGCCGAGTCCTCGATAGCCACCTCGTCCGTCGTCAGACCCGCCCGCTCCAGCTGACGCGGGAGCAGGTGGTCACGGGCGATCGTGACTTTCTCGTCCTCGGTGTACCCGTCCAGCTGCACCAGTTCCATCCGGTCCAGCAACGGCGCCGGGATGGAGTCCAGCACGTTCGCCGTGGCCAGGAAGACCACGTCGGACAGGTCCAGCTCGACCTCCAGGTAGTGGTCCCGGAAGGTGTGGTTCTGCGCCGGGTCCAAGACCTCCAGCAGGGCAGCCGTCGGGTCGCCCCGGTAGTCCGCGCCCACCTTGTCGATCTCGTCCAGCAGTACGACGGGGTTCATCGAACCCGCCTCGGTGATGGCCCGGACGACCCGGCCCGGCAGCGCACCGACGTACGTCCGCCGGTGACCGCGGATCTCGGCCTCGTCCCGGACGCCACCCAGGGCGACCCGGACGAACTTCCGGCCCATGGCCCGCGCCACGGACTCACCCAGCGAGGTCTTACCCACACCAGGCGGCCCGACCAGCGCCAGTACGGCGCCACTGCGGCGACCGCCGACCACACCGAGACCACGGTCCGCGCGGCGACGCCGTACGGCCAGGTACTCCGTGATGCGCTGCTTCACGTCATCCAGACCGGCGTGGTCCGCGTCCAGCACGGCCCGCGCCTCGCGGATGTCGTAGCTGTCCTCGGTCCGCTCGTTCCACGGCAGCTCGAGCACGGTGTCCAGCCAGGTGCGGATCCAGCCGACCTCGGGGGACTGCTCGGCGGTCCGCTCCAGCTTGTCGACCTCGGCGAGCGCGGCCTTGCGGACGTGCTCCGGCAGGTCGGCCGCTTCGACGCGGGCCCGGTAGTCCTCTTCCTCGGACTCGGCCTTGCCGTCCAGCTCGGCCAGCTCCTTGCGGATCGCGGCCATCTGCTGGCGCAGCAGGAACTCGCGCTGCTGCTTCTCCATGCCCTCCTGGACGTCCTTCTGGATCGTCTCGGAGACCTCGAGCTCGGCGAGGTGGTCCTTCACCCAGCCGATCAGCTTCTCCAGCCGCTCGGAGACGTTGGCGTTCTCCAGCAGCTCGGACTTCTGCTCGTCGCTCAGGTACGACGCGTAGCCGGCCAGGTCGGACAGCTCCGCGGGGTCGTTCACCTGCTTCACGGAGTCGATGACCTGCCACGCACCGCGCCGCTCGAGCACCGAGGTGGTCAGGGACTTGTACTCGCGGCCCAGCTCGGCCGACCGCTCATCGGTGATCTCGTGGAGCACCGTGGCGGTCACCCAGAGCGCGGCACCCGGACCGGTGGTCCCGGAGCCGATCAGAACCCGCTGGGTCCCACGGATCACGGCCGCCGGGGCACCGCCCGGCAGCCGGCCGATCTGCTCGATCTCACCGAGCGTCCCGGCCTTGGCATATTTTCCGTCCAGCCGCGGCACGAGGAGGACCTTGTCCTCGCCCGATGCCTGCGCGGCATCGATCGCCGCCCGGGCCTCGCTGTCGGCGAGCCGGACCGGCACGACCATCCCGGGCAGGACCACGACGTCGTCCAGCGGCAGGACAGGAAGATTCAACGTATCGGTCACGCTGTCACACCCTTTTCAAGATTGAGTCTGACAGGCTCAACCATGGGTGTAAGCAAGTAATTCCCGGGCCCCTGACCGTTCGCTCACGGTGAAATCAGGCCGTGAAATCAGGCAGTGAGTAGGTCGCCGATCTGGCGGAGGCCGCTGAGGTCGTGGACGTCGTCCGGCAGCGCCGGGACCTCGACGGTGCGGATCGAGCGGTGACCGCGGCGGAACCGTTCGGCCCGCTTGTGGTCGCCTACTACCTGTTGCATCTTGTCCGCGTGCAACCGCAGTACGGCGGCCGTCAGCAGCGACTTGTCCGCCTCCTCGAGCTTCTCGGCTGCGGCGAGTGACCGCTCGGCCGAGAGCTCCGGGGCCTGCGTGTTCGTCACCCGGTTCAGCACGACGCCGGCCAGCGGCATTCCCTCGGCACGCAGCCGCTCGGCGAAGAACGACGCCTCGCGCAGCGCATCGTTCTGCGGCGCGGCCACCACGAGGAACGCGGTATGCGGCTCCCGCAGCAACGCGACCGTCTGCTCGGCACGCTGCCGGAATCCGCCGAAGAGCGTGTCGAACGCCGCGACGAACGTCTGTACGTCGGTCAGCACCTGCGCGCCGAGCACCTTGTTCAGCACCGACATCGCCATGTTCACGCCCGCCGACATCAGCTTGAACGGCCCGCGCGCCGGCGCCAGCAGCAACCGGAGGAACCGTCCTTCCAGCAGCGAGGCCAACCGCTCCGGCGCGTCCAGGAAGTCCAGGGCGGACCGTGACGGCGGGGTGTCGACGACGATCAGGTCCCAGTCGCCGGTCCGCTCGGCCTGGTGGTGCAGCTGCCCGAGCTTCTCCATCGCCATGTACTCCTGCGTCCCCGCGAACGACGACGACAGCGCTTGGTAGAACGGGTTCGCGAGGATCTGCTCGGCCTTCTCCGGCGTCGCGTGCTGCAGCACGACGTCGTCGAACGTCCGCTTCATGTCCAGCATCATCGCGTCCAGCCGGCCGCCGTTCTTCGGGTTCACGTCGGCGACCGCGCGCGGGGTGTTGTCCAGTTCGGTCAGCCCGAGCGACTGCGCCAGCCGCCGGGCCGGGTCGATCGTCAGTACGACGACCTTCCGGCCACGCTCCGCGGCGCGCAGGCCGAGCGCGGCGGCGGTCGTGGTCTTGCCCACGCCGCCGGATCCACAGGTGACGACGATCCGGGTCCCGGCGTCATCGATCAACGCGTCGAGGTCGAGCTGGGTCATGCGCGGAACTCCTCGGCCAGGTCGAGCAGGGTGCCTTGGTCGATGCCGTCCGGCTGCAGCGTCAGCTCGGTCACCTGCTTGCCCAGGGCATCGATACGGTCCCGGTTCTCGCGTTCCAGACCGACCCGGATGGCGTGGTCGCGGGCCTCCGTCGCGAGCGTCCCGACCAGGTCGCCGCCGATCGTGATGCCGGCTGCCTTCAACCCCCTGGTCAGCTCGGCGGCGGGCAGTTTCTCCTTCACCGCAAGGGCGAGCGCGTCGTCGTCGAGCGGGCTGTTGCGCACCATGTTCACCACGATCGACCCGATCCGCAGGTCCAGCTTCTGCAGCTGGTCGACCGCGTCCAGGGTCTCCTGGACCGGCATCTCCTCGAGCAGCGTGACCAGGTGGACCCGCGTCACGTCCGAGCGCAGCATGCCCATGATCGCGTCGGCCTGGTTCCGGATCGGTCCGACCTTGGCGAGCCCGGCGACCTCGGTGTTCACGTTCAGGAACGGTGCGATCCGGCCCGTCGGCGGGGCGTCCAGCACCACGGCGTCGTACGCGAGCTTCCCGTTCACCTTCCGCCGGGTCGCCTCGTAGACCTTGCCGGTGAGCAGTACGTCGCGGAGCCCGGGGGCGATCGTGGTGACGAAGTCGATCGCGCCGACCTTCTCCAGCGCCTTCCCGGCGCGACCGAGGTGGTAGTACATGTCGAGGTACTCGAGCAGCGCGGCCTCGGCGTCGACGGCGAGCGCGAACACCTCACCCCCACCGGGACCGTGCGCGATCCGGCGCTCGACGTACGGGAGCGGGGGTACGTCGAAGAGCTGGGCGAGCCCCTGACGGCCTTCGACCTCGCAGAGCAGCACCCGCTTTCCCTCGGTCGCCAGCGCGAGAGCCATGGCGGCCGCGACGGTTGTCTTCCCGGTGCCCCCCTTACCGGTGACCACGTGCAGTCGCGCCATAGTCCCCAGGGTAGGGCGTGCCCCAGGACACACCGTTAGAGTCCCCTTCATGAAGAAGTTCGAGTACTTCACCGCGCCGCTGCTGGTCCACTCGACCAAGGAGATCCTGGACAACTTCGGCCAGGACGGCTGGGAGCTGGTCCAGGTCGTCCCGGGGATGAACCCGGAGAACCTGGTCGCGTACTTCAAGCGGGAGATCGAGGACAAATGAGCCACCCCGAGGAGAAGCTGGCCGAGCTCGGCCTGAAGCTGCCCGAGGTCGCCAAGCCGGTCGCCGCGTACGTCCCGGCCGTCCGGACCGGTGACCTGGTCTACACGTCCGGCCAGCTGCCGCTGCGCCAGGGCACGCTGATCGCCGCCGGCAAGGTCGGGGACGCCGTCACGCCCGAGGTCGCCAGCGAGTGCGCGCAGCAGTGCGCGCTGAACGCGCTGGCCGCGGTCAAGGCCGAGATCGGTGACCTGGCGAACGTGAAGCGGATCGTCAAGGCGGTCGCGTTCATCGCGTCCACGCCGGACTTCACCGGTCAGCCGCAGGTCGCGAACGGCGCGTCCGAGCTGTTCGGCCAGGTCTTCGGCGACGCCGGGCAGCACGCCCGCAGCGCCGTCGGCGTCCCGGTCCTGCCGCTGGACGCCCCGGTCGAGGTCGAACTGATCGTCGAGGTCGGCTGATCTGCTCGGTAGTGCTGGACGGCCGCAGCCAACCCCGCGACGGGGCGGCGAACGCGGGGGTCCCGGCGGCGCCGTCCCCGAGGACACGTCGGCCGCTCGGCCCCCGGCGCCGGCCACGCGCCGGCCGGAGGCCGGGCCGGTGATGCGCGACCTCCGGTCCGAGCTCATGACCGGCCGGATGGCCGAGGTCGCGCTCGAGTACACCCGCGGCTCCCGCACCCCGGCCACCCCCCGCCCCGCCGCCACCGTCATCCTCCTCCGCGACACCACCAGCGGCGCCGCCAACCCCACACCACCGCCGACCCCGGGCAACGCAACAGCGGGCACGGCCGGTGGGCCTGAGGTCTATTTGTTGCGGCGGCAGCGGACGATGGCGTTTGCCGCGGGGATGACGGTGTTCCCGGGCGGGCGGGTCGACGCGACCGATTCCACGGTGGCCGACTCCTGGTCCGGTCCGGCGCCTGGCTGGTTCGCCGAGCGGCTGGGGTGTTCGCCCGAGACGGCGGCCGCGTACGTCGCTGCCGCCGTACGGGAGACGTTCGAGGAGTCCGGCGTACTGCTTGCCGGCCCGTCCGCGGACACGGTCGTCGATGACACCACGGGTGCCGACTGGGAGGCCGATCGGGTGGCGTTGGAGAGCCGCGAGCTGGGGTTCTCCGAGTTCCTGCACCGGCGCGGGCTCGTGCTGCGCGCCGACCTGCTCGGGCCGTGGGCGCACTGGATCACCCCGGAGTTCGAGCCCAAGCGGTACGACACCGCGTTCTTCGTCGCCGCGCTGCCGCCCGGGCAGGTGACCCGGGACGTCACGAGCGAGTCCGACCAGGTCACCTGGATCCGCCCGGACGACGCGGTCGCGGCAGTCGATGCGGGCGAGGTGCTGATGCTGCCCCCGACGTACGTGTGCTGCCGCGAGCTCTCGCAGTACGGCGAGGTGACGGCGATCCTGGACGCGGCCGGCGAGCGGGAGATCCGGGCGATCATGCCCACCGTCCGCGTCGACGGCGACCGGGCCTATCTGGAGACCACATGAGAGTCACGGAGTACGCAACCCTGGTCCGGGCGGACAACCCCGGCCCGATGACGCTGGAGGGGACCAACACCTGGATCCTCCGCGCGCCGGACGCCGAACAGTCGGTGGTCGTCGACCCGGGCCCGATGCTGGAGGACCACCTGCGCGCGGTCCTCGCCGAGGCCGGCCAGGTCGCGGTCGTCCTGCTGACCCACAAGCACCCCGACCATTCCGAGGGCGCGGCGTGGTTCGCGAACCAGGCCGGCTGCGGCGTCCGCGCGGTGGACCCGGCGTTCCGCATCCCCACCGACCACGCGCACGGCCTGTCCGAAGGAGACGTGGTCACCGCGGACGGCCTCCGAATCGAGGTCCTGCCGACCCCCGGCCACACCCTCGACTCGGTCTGCTTCTGGGTCCCGCAGGACGGCTCGCTGCTCACCGGCGACACCGTCCTCGGCCGCGGTACGTCGGTGGTCGCCCACCCGGACGGCGCCCTCGGCCCCTACCTCAACTCCCTCGAACACCTGAGAGCCTTCGCCAACTCCCCAGCCGGCGTCACCCGCCTGCTCCCCGGCCACGGCCCCGTCATCGACGACCCCGCCGGCGTCCTCACGTACTACCTCAAGCACCGCCAGGAACGCCTCGACCAGGTCCGAGCCGCCCTCGCGGAAGGCCACACCACACCCGAAGCCATCGTCGAACACGTCTACGCCGACGTGGACAAATCCCTCTGGCCCGCCGCCGAACGCTCGGTACGGGCCCAGCTGGACTACTTGAACAGCTAGCGGGCGCGGCGCTGGAGGCGGTCTACGTCGAGGAGTACGACGGAGCGGGGTTCGAGGCGGACCCAGCCTCGGGAGGCGAAGTCGGCGAGGGCCTTGTTGACGGTTTCGCGGGAGGCGCCGACCAGTTGGGCGAGCTCCTCCTGGGTGAGGTCGTGGTGGACGTGGACGCCGTCGTCGGCGGTGCGGCCGAAGCGGCTCGCCAGGTCCAGCAGCGCCTTGGCGACACGGCCCGGTACGTCGGAGAACACCAGGTCGGCCACGACGTCGGAGACCTTGCGCAGCCGGGACGCCAGCTGCAGGAGCAGGCCGCGGGCGACGGCCGGACGGCCCTCGAGCCAGCGGAGCAGCTCGTCGTGGGTCAGCGACATCATCGAGGCGTCGGTGACGGCGGTGACGGTCGCGGAGCGCGGTCCGGGGTCGAACAGAGACAGCTCACCGAACATCTGGCCGGGGCCGAGGACCGCGATCAGGTTCTCCCGGCCGTCGGCCGACGTACGGCCGAGCTTGACCTTGCCCTCGGTGACGATGAACAGCCGGTCGCCCGAGTCGCCCTCGTGGAACAGCACCTGGCCGCGGCGCAGCCGGCTCTCGGTCATCGACGCGGCCAGCGCGTCGGCCGCCTCGTCGTCGAGCTGACTGAACAGCGGTGCCTGTCGGAGCACTGCGGCATCCACTTTGGGCCTCCTAGGACCTTTGACCACGACTCCGGACGTGGGATCGGCCACGCCCGTCGACCGATATGTGTACACCCGGTCGCCACAAAACCGTAGCCCCTCGGGTGTCGGGACCGCCACGTAGGCTGGCCTGCATGCCATCCCCGCGTGTCGCGGAACCGCTCTCACAGGTCCCGCTGAAGCTTCCCCGTAAGGCTCCGGTCTTTGTTGACGAGACCCACACCCAGCTGGTCCGCCGGGCCCGCAAGATGCACAAGGTGCTGACCGAGACGTACCCGGACGCGCACTGCGAGCTGGATTTCAGCACCCCGCTCGAGTTGCTGGTGGCCACCATCCTGTCCGCCCAGACCACCGACGTCACGGTGAACAAGGTGACCCCCACCCTGTTCGCCAAGTACCCGACGGCGCAGGCGTACGCCGAGGCGGACCGTGACGAGATGGAGGCGATCCTCAAGCCGACCGGGTTCTTCCGCGCGAAGACGAACAGCGTGATGAAGCTCGGCCAGGCCCTCGTCGACGACTACGACGGCATCGTGCCGAACAAGCTCGACGAGCTGGTGAAGCTCCCGGGCACCGGCCGGAAGACCGCGAACGTGGTGCTCGGCAACGCGTTCGGCGTCCCGGGGATCACGGTCGACACGCACTTCGGCCGCCTGGTCCGGCGCTTCGGGTGGACCGCCGAGGAGGACCCGGTCAAGGTCGAGCACATCATCGGCGACCTGTTCCCGAAGAAGGACTGGACGATGCTGTCGCACCGGCTGATCTTCCACGGCCGCCGCCGCTGCCACGCGAAGAAGCCCGCCTGCGGTGCCTGCCCGATCGCCCAGTGGTGCCCGTCGTACGGGACCGGGCCGACCGATCCCGAGGCCGCCGCGAAGCTGGTGAAGGTCCCCGCGTGAACCGTCGTACGACGCTGTGCGTGATCGGCTGGCTGGTCGCCGGACTGGTCCTGGCGTCGTGCGGTACCGACAAACCCGGAGCGGCCCCGTCCGACGCCCGCAGCGTGGTCGCAGGCGCCGACAAGCTGGCGGCCTGCCCGTCGACCCCGTCGAAGCCGCCGGCCACCAAGGGCCTGCCCGACGTCAGCCTCCCGTGCCTCGGTAGCGGGCCGGACATCCGGCTCGCCGACCTGCGCGGACCGCTGGTGGTCAACGTCTGGGCCCAATGGTGTACGCCGTGCCGCGCCGAAGCGCCGTACCTCGCGAAGCTCGCGAAGTCTGACTCGGTGAAGATGCTCGGGATCGACTACGACGACCCGCGGCCGGAGCTCGCGGTGAAGTTCGCGGCCGCGGAGGGCCTGGCGTACCCGCATCTCGTCGACACCGAGAAGGCGATCAAGCAGGCGCTCCGCGTCGGCGGCCCGCCACTGACCGCCTTCATCGACGCGGACGGCACGGTTGCCTACGTGCACCGCGGGGTACTCACCTCGCAACAACAACTCGACCAGTTGGTCAAGGACAAACTCGGAGTGACGCCATGACTCTGTCCTTGGCCGGGCCTCCGGCGCCGGCGTGGTCATGGGGCTGTAACTCCCGGCCTTCCCTCGTCGCTCCAGTCGCTGCGCTCCCTGCGCTCCTCAGTCCAGGCCGGGAGGCCCCATGACCTTCGAAGGCGTGGAGATCCCCGAGTGGCTGCAGACCTTGGCGAAGGCGTCGGATGACGTCGATCCGAGCCAGTTGTCGCGGTTCCTGCCGCCGGACGATCCGGCGGTGCGGAAGTCCGCGGTCCTGATCTTGCTTGCTGATGGCAACGACGGCCCCGAGGTGCTGCTCACCGAGCGGGCCTGGACGTTGCGCACGCACGCCGGGCAGATGGCGTTCCCGGGTGGTGGCGCGGATCCCGAGGACGGCGCCGGTGACACCGGTCTGGTCCGGACGGCGCTGCGTGAGGCCGAGGAGGAGACCGGGCTCGACCCGACCGGCGTCGTACCGTTCGCGGTCTGGCCGGCGCTCTGGGTCCCGGTCAGCAACTTCGGCGTGTCGCCGGTGCTGGCCTGGTGGCGGGAGCCGTCGCCGGTCGCGGTGATCGATCCGGCCGAGGTCGCGTCGGTGCACCGGGTGCCGCTCGCCGCGCTGACCGACCCCGCGAACCGGATCAGCTGCCTGCACCCGAGCGGCTTCACCGGCCCGGCGTTCACTGTTGGCGACCTCTACATCTGGGGGTTCACGGCCGGCCTGCTGGACAAATTGCTCCTGCTCGGTGGGTGGTACCGCGACTGGGACCCCTCGAACGTCGTACCGTTGCCCGACCGACTGGTCGAGGCGGCCTGGCGGAGCGACGGGCGACGGCCGGAGGACGTGCGGCGGATGACCGCCATCGAGCATGATCTAGGTCAGGCGCGCGGTGACAAGCCGGAAGGCGTGGAATGAGCTGGCTCGACTGGGCGGTGCTGGGTACGGCGGCACTCGTGGCGATCTCGGGGTACGTCGAGGGGTTCGTGCTCGGCGCGTGCGCCACGCTCGGCCTGCTCGGCGGCGCGGCCGTCGGCGTCTGGGGCGTGCCGCGGATCCTGGATCATTTCTCACCGAGCGTGACGGTGTCGTTCGCCGCGCTGGTGCTGGTGGTCGGACTGGCCGCGCTCGGCCGGATGCTCGGGGCGCTGATCGGCACCAGAGTGCGGAACAGGTTGTCCTGGAAGCCGATCCGATTCCTCGACGCGCTCGGCGGTGCCGCGCTGGCGGCCGCGTCGGTGCTGATCGTCGCCTGGGTGCTCGGTGTCGCGGTGAGCGGTGCGCGGATCCCGAGCGTGACGTCGGCGGTGCGAGGTTCGGAGGTGCTGGCGAAGGTCGACCAGTTCCTGCCGGAGAGTGCCGACCGGGCGTTGCAGTCGTTCAACGACGTCGTCAACACCGACCTGTTCCCCCGGTTCCTGGACCCGTTCGTCCCGGAGCGGATCCGCGAGACGCAGCCGCCGGACAGCGCGATCGCGCGGCAGCCGAACGTGCGCTCGGCGTACACGCGGATCGCGAAGGTGACCGGGGTGGCGAGTTGCTCGCGCGGTCTCGAGGGCAGCGGGTTCGTGTACGCGCCGCAGCGGGTGATGACGAACGCGCACGTCGTCGCCGGGGTCAGCGAACCGAAGATCGAGGTGAACGGGAAGAAGTACGACGCCCGGGTCGTGGTGTTCGACCCGGAGACCGACATCGCGGTGCTGTACGTGCCGAAGCTGACCGAGCAGCCACTGTCCTTCGACTTCACCGGTAAGGCCGACGACCCGGCGGTCGTGCTCGGCTACCCGGAGAACGGCCCGTTCGACTCCGAGCCGGCCCGGATCCGGTCCGAGGAACGGCTCCGCGGCCCGGACATCTACGGCGACAGGACCGTCACCCGCGAGGCGTTCTCGATCTGGGCGTCGGTCCGCCCGGGCAACTCCGGCGGCCCCCTGCTGTCCTCCAAGGGCACGGTGTACGGCGTGGTCTTCGCGGCCTCCGTCGAGGACAACCGCACCGGCTACGTCCTGACCGCCCAGCAGGTCTCGGACGACGCCCGCGACGGCACCACCGCGACCCAAGAGGTCTCCACCCAGTCCTGCACCTGATGCAGCAGGCCCGCAGCATCGTCGCGTTGAAAGGGCATGACGGTGACGACGAGCGGGGTGAGACCGGCGCTCCTGTACGACGACGTGGTGCGGGCGAACGAGCGCCGGCTGCTGCGGCTCGGGCTGATGCTGACCGGAAACGTGCACACCGCCGAGGACCTCGTCCAGACGGTGCTGGAACGGGCGCATCGCAAGTGGGCGCGGATCGGCGAACTGGAGCGCCCTGAGGCGTACCTGCGGACCATGGTGCTCAATGAGTTCCTGAGCTGGCGGCGGCTGCTCAAGAACCGCGAAGTACCGCTCGCCGAGCCGATCGAGCAGCCTGCCGACGACGACGTCAGCACTCGCCATGCGCTGCGCGACGCCGCGTGGCGGCTGCTCGCTCAGCTGCCCCGCAAGCAACGCGCCGTCCTGGTCCTGCGGTACTACGAAGATCTCGCCGACGCCGAGATCGCCGAACTGCTCGGGGTCGCGCCCGCTACCGTCCGCTCGAACGCCGCCCGCGCGCTGGCCACTCTGCGCGACTGCCTGTCCGCCGAGGAGGCGATCTGACATGCCCAACCTGACCGACGACGAGCTCGGCACTCTGCTCCGGGAGACGTTCGCCGACCGCGAGCAACTGGCCGACAAGTTGCCCGAGACAACCGAACCGGTGAGACGCCGCACCGCGGTCCCGATCCTGCTTGCGGCCGCCGCCGTCCTCGCGGTCCTCGCGGGAGTCCTGTACGGCGTCAGCCGGGTCGGAGCCGCGGCACCGCCCGAGCCCGCCGCGTCCACGCCGGCACCGGCCCGCACGTCCACGGACGATGCCCGGATCTGGGCCGCCGGTCTCAGCACGATGCTTCGGACCGTGCGGCCGATCGACGGCTGGCGATCGGTGGTCGTGCTGGACCTGTCCGACGTCGGGAAGAACCATGTCCGGAAGGGCCCGCCGATCTCTCCGGAACAGCGCGCGCTGCTCCGCCGGCTGGTCCGCGAGACCGCTCCGATCCAGTACCACGCAGAGATGTCGCCCGCTCCGGCGACCTGCGGCGACAACCGCATCGGCGTGGTTCAGCTCAGCGATGTGGTCGACAAGGGCGACCACGCCGAGGTCGATGTGAGCCTGTTCTACAACTGCGGGCGTTGGATGACTGCGAAGTATCGCGTGGAGCGGCGGGGGGCCGGCTGGGTCGTTACTGCGACTCTGGAGCAGCGCCGGGATGGCTGACGGTGGCCAGCCAGTTCAGCAAAAGCTTGTTGAACACGTCCGGTGCTTCCTCATGCGGGAAGTGACCGGCGCCGGTGATGAGTTCGTGCCGCAGTGGCGCCGCGACCAGATCCGGAGGAGTGGTCGCGGTGGGGCTCACCGCTGAGTCCTGAGCGCCCTGCAGTTGCAGAACGGGTACGGCGACCGGCGTGCGCATCGTCGCGGAGTACTTGCGGCCGTCCGGACGGAAACGCGACCGGGCGAACCACCGGTGGTACTCGAGCGCGCAGTGCGGCGCCGGCCAGACCTGCAGCGCGGCGCGGTACCGGCGTGACGCCTCGGCGTCCGGGAACGTGCCGCCCGGCGCGGCCCACGCGCGGAGCAAACGTTCGATGTGGAGCCCGTCCTGCGCCAGCAGCCGCCGCTCGGGCAGGATCGGCAGCTGGAACCACGCGCTCCGCGTCATCGCCTTCGTCTGCCCGGACCGCGTCAGCAGCAGCGGATGCGGGGCCGACACCGCTGCGAGTCCACGGACCTGCCGCGGCGTCAGTACGGCGGCCGACCACCCGATGAACCCGCCCCACCCGTGTCCGACCACGACCGCGTCGGTCGCGCCGAGCGATCGGATCACGCCGGAGACGTCGGCGGCCGCGGTGTACGGGTCATAACCACGCGGGGTCTTGTCGCTGGCGCCGTACCCGCGCAGGTCCATCGCGACGGCGCGGTACCCGGCGGCCGCGACCACCGGCAGCTGGTGCCGCCACGCCCACCAGAACTCCGGGAAGCCGTGCAGGAACAGGACGAGTGGATCGTCCGCTGCACCACATTCGGCGACATGGAACCGGGCCCCGTTGGCCGCGACCAGTGAGTGCGACCAGGGGCCGTCGACCAGGAGGTCGACGACACCCGCCGGGCTCAGCGCCGGACGCCCGGCTCGGGCAGGGCCACGCGCTCGTCGGTGCCCTTGCCGATCGCCTTCAGCACCTCGACCGACTCCTTCGAGGACTCGATGGTCCGCTGCGGACCCTTTGCGCTCTTCAGCGCCCGCCTCCCGATGAACACCAGGATCGCGCCGACCACCAGGTACACGCCCGCGACGATCAGGAACGCGATCGCTGGGTCCAGACCCGCCGCGACCAGCCCGTACGCCGCGGCGATCGACAGCAGGACGATCGCGAGCAGCGCCAGGAACGCGGCGCCGGCGAACATGCCCGCTCCGGTGCCGGCCGCGACCGCGGTCTTCTTCAGCTCGGTCTTCGCGAGTTCGACCTCGCCGCGGACCAGGCTGGACAGGTCCTTGCTGACGTTCGCGACCAACTGGCCGACTGTGGGCTCGTCCCCGTTCTGCCCCATCGACATCGCAACTCCTTCCGACAGGTCCGTGCCCCGACACTACCGTCCGCAGCCGAGTCAATCGGCGTACGCGCGGTTTCGGCGAGCCAGGAATGCCGAGGCGATCAGTGCGGCCAGCACCGAGGCGATCAGGACGGCGGCCTTGGCGCGCTCGACCTGGGCCTCGTCGGAGCCGAACGCCAGCTGGGCGATCAGCAGCGCGACGGTGAATCCGATACCGGCGAGGACTGACACCGCGCCGACGTCCCGCCAGGCCAGGTCGGAGTTCAGCTCGGCTCGCGTGAACCGCGCGGTCAGCCACGATCCGCCGAACACCCCGATCGCCTTCCCGAACAGCAGGCCGGCCGCCACACCGATCGCGACCGGGTCGGTCAGCATCTGCCGTACGGCGCCCCCGCTCAGCGTCACCCCGGCGGCGAACAAGGCGAAGAACGGTACGGCGACGCCTGCCGACCACGGCCGCAGCCGGTGCTCGATCCGCTCGGCCGGCGCGTGCTCCTCACCCGGATCCGCGACCACGCGGGTGACGAGCCCGAGCGCGACGCCGGCGATCGTGGCGTGGATCCCGGACTCGTGCATGAACCACCAGGCCGCCACCGCGATCGGCACGTAGAGGAACGGGGTCCGGACGCGGCGCCGCTGCAGGACGTACCAGAGTGCGATCAGCGCGAGCGCGGCGAGCAACGAGAGCAGGTGGAAACCGTGCGAGAAGAAGACCGCGATCACCAGGATGGCGCCGAAGTCGTCGACGACAGCGAGCGTGAGCAGGAACGCCCGCAGCGCGCTCGGCAGGGAGGACCCGACGATCGCCAGCACCGCGAGGGCGAACGCGATGTCGGTCGCGGTCGGCACCGCCCACCCGTGCGGATTGCCGTTCCGGGCCACCACGTTCACGATCAGGTAGATGATTGCCGGAAGCACCATTCCGGAGATCGCCGCGATCACCGGGACGACCGCCTCGCTGAGCTTCGACAGCGTGCCGACCACCAGCTCGCGCTTCAGCTCGACGCCGGCCAGGTAGAAGAACAGCGTCAGCGCGCCGTCGGACGCCCAGCCCTCGACGGTCAGCGGACCGACCTGGGTGTCGCTCAGGTGGTGGTACGCGTCCTGCCAGGGCGAGTTCGCCCAGACCAACGCGATGATTGAGGCCGCGAGCAACAACAGCCCGCCGGTGGTCTCTGCACGCAACGTGTCGGCGAGGAACGCGCGTTCGCGCCCGAGGATGCGGGGGAACGCGCGCTTCTTCCGGCGGATCCGAGGGTGCTGGCTCATGAACGGCCCTTCGTTCGGGGTCGGTCGGACGACGCCGACCAGACTTCCCGGCACACCCTGCGAAGCAGTTTACCCGCTGATCGCGCTCGCCAGGCCCTCGAAGTCTCCTACGACGAGATCCGGGGCGAGGAACGCGCGCGGGTACGGCGTACTCCGCCGGTCGATGTAGAACCCCTGCATCCCGGCGCGGCGGGCGCCGTCGATGTCCCAGGGGTGGACCGCGGCGAGGCCCATCCGGTCGACCGGTACGCCACAGACCTCGGCGGCGTACCGGTAGGCGTCCGGGTGCGGTTTCCAGCGCTGGGGCACCGAGACGTCGAGCCGGTGCTCGAGCAGCGGCATGATCCCGCCGTCGGTGAACACGCCCGTCGACATCGCCGCCGATCCGTTGGTCAGTGTGACGATCCGCACACCGGCCTCGTGGACCCTCCGCAGTCCCGGAGCGACGTCGGCGTGCAACGGCAGCCTGGTGAACCCGGACAGCACGCCGTCGACCCGCTCGGTGGTCGGCTCGATCCCGGCCGCGACGAGCTGTGCCTCCAGGAGTTCGGCGGCCAGTTCGCGGAAGTTCGCGTACGCGCCGGCCGCGGTCAGCGCCAGGCCGTCCCGCAGCGTTGCCGCGAACCACGCGTCGAGCTCGTGCCGCGGCAACCCCGCCGCCTCGAACCCGTCCCGCAGCGGCTCCATATCGGTCAGCGTCTCGTTGACGTCCAGCACCAGTACGTCGATCATCACGGCTCCTCGAATCTTGGATCGGTCGTTCCAAGATATGATGCTGGGTATGCCGGATGTCAAACACTTCGACGAGGCCGCGGCGCTGGCCGTCGTCGAGCAGCTGTTCTGGCGGCGCGGAAGCGCGGCGACCGGGATCCAGGACGTGGTCGCGGCGACCGGGCTCAGCCGGTCGAGCCTCTACAACGCGTTCGGCGGCAAGGACGCCCTGTACGCGGCGGCCGCCCGCCGGTACCTCGAGCACCGGTCCCGGCCGATGTTCGACGAGCTCGCCGCCGACCGCCGGGGGCTGGTGGCGGTGCGCGCGTTCTTCGACGAGCTGCTGCGGCTACGGCTCTCCGGCGAGTACGCCGGCTGGGGCTGCATGATGTCGAACGCGAACGCCGAGAACCCGCCGGACGCCGTACGGGCGGTGCTGACCGAGCATCACGACGTACTGCGGGATTCGCTGGCCGCCGCGCTGAAGGTTGCTCAGAGCAACGGGGAGTTGCGCTCCGGGGTCGAGGTCGAGGGAGCGGCGGAGATGCTGACCCTGCTCGCGTATGCCGTGAACCTGCGCTCGCGGTCCGGGGCGACGCGAGCGCAACTGCGGTCGGCCGTGACTGCCGCGCTGACCGCTCTGGCTAACTGAGCCAGACCGACGGGTCCGGGCCCTTCGGGACGATGCCCGTCGGGTTGATGGTGTCGTGGGTGACGTAGTAGTGCCGCTTGATCTGGTCGAAGTCGACGGTCTCGCCGAAGCCGGGGAGCTGGTAGAGCCGGCGCGCGTACGCCCAGAGGTTCGGGAACTCGGTCACCTTCTGCCGGTTGCACTTGAAATGCCCGTGGTACACCGCGTCGAAGCGGACCAGCGTCGTGAACAAACGGACGTCCACCTCGCGCAGGGTGTCGCCGAGCAGGTACTCCCGGTCCGCGAGCCGCTCCTCCAGTACGTCGAGCCGCGCGAACAGAGCGTCGTACGCCGCCTCGTACGCCTCCTGACCCGTGGCGAACCCGCAGCGGTAGACGCCGTTGTTCACGTCCCGGTAGATCTCTTCGATCAGCTGATCCATCTCAGCCCTCGCGGCGTCGTCCGCCGGGATGAGTTGCGGCGCGTCCGGGCGGTGGAAGTCGGTCCACTCCGTGGAGAGATCGAGAGTGATCTGCGGGTAGTCGTTCGTGACCACTTCGCCGGTCAAGGTGTCGATGATCGCGGGCACGGTCACGCGGCCGTCGTACGCCGGGTCGGTGCGGTGGTAGGCGTCGGAGAGGAACTCGATCCCGAGCACCGGGTCGCGGCCGGCCGGGTCCAGCGTGAAGCGCCAGCCGCGCTCGTCGCGGATCGGGTCGACCACCCCGAGGCTGATCGCGTCCTCCAGGCCGAGCAGCCGGCGGACGATCACCGACCGGTGCGCCCACGGGCAGGCGAGGCTCACGATCAGCCGGTACCGCCCCGACTCGACCGGCCAGCGGCCCTGGTCGTCCGGTCCCGCGCCGGGAGCCGCGGTGGACTCCCGGCTGATCCGGCCGGTGAATCTGTTGCCCTGCCGTTTCCACTCGCCGGTCGTCGACGTCTCCTGTGCGAACTGTGCCGGGGTCATAGCGTTAAAACTACCCGCGCTGTGAATTGGCTGGGCCTGTGGATCGTCACTGGCCGTGAGACGGCCGTGGACGTTACAGTCGGCTGAGAAGGTCGTTCGCGACGTTGTGGTCGCGAGCGGCTTGCGCGGTACGACACACCGCGGCCCGCGTCCCCCGGCAACCGGTTTGCCGGGCAAATTCCCAGGGATACTGACCTCATGGCCCGCCCACGGAACAACCCAGGCGATCTCGCCGAGCTCCCCACCGAGCTGCGGACCGATCGCCCGAAGGGTGACCAGATTCGCGAGATTCTGGAGAACCTCACCCGCTCGCTGGCCGTCGGCACCGTGCTGCCGTCCGAACGGGTCCTGGCCGAGCGCTTCGGTGTCGCTCGGATGACGGTCCGCCAGGAGGTGGACCGGGTGGTCGCCGAGGGCCTGGCCAATCGCCGCCCCGGTGGCGGCACGTTCGTCGCCGAGCCGCGCCCGTCCCGGATGCTTGCCTCTTCGTTCAGCCAGGACATGGCGAACCGTGGCATTCAGCCCGGCGCCAAGGTCCTCGAGCACCGCGTCGGCGCGGCCGACGAAGACCTCGCCCGCGAGCTCGAGGAGCCGATCGGTACCCCCGTCCTGCACCTCGTCCGCCTCCGCACCGCGGACGGTGAGCCGATGGCGGTCGAGCGCACGGCCCTGTCCCTGCAGCGCTACCCGGGTCTCGACGAGATCGACTTCGCCGAGAAGAGCCTCTACACCGAGCTCTCCACGCGGTACGGCGTGAGCCTCGGCATGGTCTCCGCCTCCATCGTCGCCGCCCCGCCGGAGCCGGGCGACGCTGAGCTCCTCGAGATCGACCGCACCACCCCGTGCCTGATCATCACCTCGGCGCCGCGCACCGCGAGCGACCAGGTGATCGAGTTCGGCCGGTCGGTCTACCGCTCCGACCGCTACGACATCACCGTCGCCTACCGCGCCACCTGATCGCTACACGCTCAGGCTGCATCGCTACACGTTCAGGCTGCGGAGGATGTTCGGGGTCTGACCGCGTTCGGTCAGGCGAGTGACGATCTCCACGGTGAGGGCCTGCAGGAGCAGGGCGCCGATCATCGTGGAGGTGGCGCCGGTGGGTTCGCCTGCGCCGGGGACCTCGATCAGGGCGTCGCCGGGGACGCCGCAGTTGTCGATGACCACGTCGGCGGTCTCGAAGAGGCGCTGACCGCCGGGCGCGCGGGACGTGGTCGCATTGGAGTGGGCCAGCGAGGTCAGCGCGATGATCTGGGCGCCGCGTTCGCGAGCGCCGAGGGCGAACTCGACGGGTACGGCGTTGCGTCCGGAGTTCGACGCGATCAGGACGACGTCGCCGGCCTCGAGGTCGTTGATCTCGAGCAGGACCGCGGCGAGACCCGGCAGGCGTTCGAGCAGCGAGCTCTTCTGCAGGCCCTCGTGCAGCATCAGTCCGGGTTCGAGGATCGCCCGTACGTCGGCCAGCCCGCCGGCTCGTCCGTAGACCTCCTCGGCCAGCGCGTGGCTGTGCCCGGTGCCGAACACCCAGAACCGTTTCCCGCCGGCGAGCGCGTCGGCGACCAGGCCCGCCGCGACCCGGATCGCTCCCAGTTGCGTCTCGGCCGCGTGCTGCGCGATCGCCAACGCCTTGCCCAAGTACTCCTCCGCCCCAGCCATACGCCGAACCTATCGTCCGCCCGCCGGCCGCCGCGAGCATCCCGACTAGACCACTACCCCGATCGCCGTCCGATGGTGGGCCGGGTGGTCCACCTCGTCGACGAGCGCGACCGCGAGGTCGGCGTACGAGATCAGGTCGCCGGCGTTCGCCGGGGCGACCCGGTAGCCGCCCTTGAGGGACGGATCGGCGTGGTCGAAGTCGCCGGTCGGTGCGATCGAGACCCAGTCGAGGGACGAGGCCGCGAAGACGTCGAGGGCCGCCTGGTGGGCGAGGAAGAACGATCGGTACTCGCCCGGGTAGTCCGCTGCGTCCATCAGCAGCGTGCCGTCGGCGGTTGGGAGGATCGAGGCGAGACCGACCCAGACGAGCCGTCGTACCCCGGCCTTCTCCAGCCCGTCGACGAGCGCTCGCGCCGCCGCCGGGAAGAACACGGCCGGGTCGCTGCCGCCGTCGTAGACCGCCGCGATCACCGCGTCCCGGCCCGCCGCCAACTCCGCGATCCGCCCCGCGTCTGTCACGTCCCCGACGGCGACGCCCGCCTCCCGCGCATCCGCCGTACGGGCGACACCGACCACCTCGTGGCCTCGTCCGCGGGCCTCCTCGACCGCCGCCCGGCCGGTTCGTCCGCGGGCGCCGATCACCAGAACCTTGCTCACCGCAACCTCCTTGGAATGGGTACGGCGACGGTAGGCGGGAGGGTGGTTTCCGATTGGATACCTTGGCTACCGTGGTGGGTATGGAGGCGCTCCGAGCGGACATGTTCGAGGAGATCTGCCCGTCGACGCTGCTGCCGTTCCGGGTCGGCGGCGACAAGTGGGCGGCGCTGGTGCTGCGCTGTCTGGAGGACGGCCCGCGGCGGTACTCCGAGCTGCGGATCCCGCTGGCCCGGGTCAGCCCGAAGATGCTGACCCGGTCGTTGCGGTCGCTGGAGCGGGACGGATTCGTCCGCCGGACCGAGTACGCCGAGCCGGTCCGGCGGGTCACGTACGAGCTCACGGACCTCGGTCGGAGCCTGCTCGAGCCGCTCCGGGCGTTCTGTGGGTGGGCCGAGGAACACTGGGACGAGCTCCTGGACGCGCGCGAATCGTAGGTGGCGCCAACGCTGGGATCGCGGGGAAGGAACCCCTCAGCCCCTAGACTGCGCGGGTGGACGAGCAGACCCCGAACGCCCTGGCCCAGTTGCCGAGCTGGTTGCTGACCCAGAGTGCGGCCCAGGCACACCGGATCGTCACCGAGTCGTTCGCCTCAGGAGGTGCGCGGGCGTACCACTATCGGCTGCTCGCGACCCTGGTGGAGTTCGGTCCGGCCAGTCAGGCCACGCTCGGGCGGCGCAGTTTCATCGACCGCAGCGATGTGGTTGCCGCCCTCAACGAGCTGGAGGAGGAGGGCTACGTCGAGCGCAGCCCCGACCCGGCCGACGGTCGCCGCAACATCATCACGATCACCACGGCCGGCAAGCGCCAGTACCGGCGGCTGACGAACCTGATCGGCAAGGCGCAGGAGGAGATCTTCGCCCCGCTGTCCGCCACCGACCGGACCCGGCTGCGATCGATCCTCGGCAAACTCCTCGCCTATCACCAGGAGTAGCCGCACCCCGGTCGAGAGCTAGCCGGCCGGGAGTTACCAGGTCGAGAACTACCAGGTCGGCAGCTGGGCGCGGGCGTCCTTCTGGGTCCGCCGGACCCGCAGCTCGCGCGCGTGCACCCGGCGCCGGGCGGCCCGCGAGATCTTCCGGCCCTCGTCGGTCACGGCGGTCCGCATCGGCGTCGGCTGCGTCGGGTTCATACCACCTCCGATGCACACCGCACCCGTTTGGTTCCGCCGTCCGCCGGATTGCCTGAGATCCGGATTGCCTGAGAACCAGCCGCCGCTCGGCCCGGAATTGGTCCTGTTCGGCGCAGATTCGAAACGGCTCGTCGAGACACCGGTTCCGTGGCAAGGTCTGCGTTGGTAGAAAGGTAGCCGGGCGCTCCAGCGCGCCGAAGCCAGCGAGGAGGAGTCGTCGACGTGACGAATGCAGAGTCACCCCAGCCCGGTGCGCCGTCCGGGGCCCCGTCCGAGGCACTGTCGAACCTGATGCACGAGGAGCGCCGGTTCGAGCCGCCCGCCGAGCTCGCCGCGAACGCCAACCTGAAGGCCGACGCGTACGAGAAGGCCGCGGCCGACCTCGAGGGGTTCTGGGCCGAGCAGGCCAAGCGGCTGACGTGGGCCACCGAGCCGACCGAGACGCTGGACTGGAGCAACCCGCCGTTCGCCAAGTGGTACGCCGACGGCAAGCTCAACGCGGCGTACAACTGTGTCGACCGGCACGTCGAGAACGGCCTCGGTGACAAGGTCGCGTACTACTTCGAGGGTGAGCCCGGTGACACCCGCGAGATCACCTACGCGCAGCTCAAGGACGAGGTCAGCCAGGCCGCGAACGCGCTGCTCGAGCTGAACGTCAAGGCCGGCGACATCGTCGCCATCTACATGCCGATGATCCCCGAGACCGTGGTCGCGATGCTCGCCTGCGCCCGGATCGGCGCCCCGCACACGGTGATCTTCGGCGGCTTCTCGTCCGAGGCGCTGAAGGACCGGATCCTGGACTGCGACGCGCGCGTCGTGATCACCTCCGACGGCGGCTACCGCCGGGGCGCGGCGGCGGCGCTGAAGCCGGCCGTGGACGCCGCGCTGGTGGACTGCCCGGACGTCCGCAACGTGGTCGTCGTGAAGCGCACGGGCCAGGACACCGCCATGACCGAGGGCCGCGACCTCTGGTGGCAGGACTTCGTCGGCAAGCAGTCCACCGAGCACGCGCCGGAGGCGTTCGACGCCGAGCACCCGCTGTATGTGATGTACACCTCGGGCAGCACCGGCAAGCCGAAGGGCATCCTGCACACGACCGGCGGGTACCTGGTCGGCACGTCGTACACGCAGTGGGGTGTGTTCGACCTCAAGCCGGACACCGACGTCTACTGGACCGCCGCCGACATCGGGTGGGTCACCGGGCACAGCTACATCGTGTACGGCGCCCTCGCGAACGCGACCACCTCGGTGCTGTACGAAGGTACGCCGGACACGCCGCACCAGGGCCGCTGGTGGGAGATCGTGCAGAAGTACAAGGTGTCGATCCTGTACTGCGCGCCGACCGCGATCCGGACGTTCATGAAGTGGGGCGCCGAGGTCCCGGCGAAGTTCGACCTGTCGTCGCTGCGGGTGATCGGGTCCGTCGGTGAGCCGATCAACCCCGAGGCGTACGTCTGGTACCGCGAGCACATCGGCGGCAACAACGCGCCGGTCGTCGACACCTGGTGGCAGACCGAGACCGGCATGCACATGATCTCGCCGCTGCCCGGCGTGACGGCCGGCAAGCCGGGGGCCGCGATGCGGGCGATCCCGGGCGTGAATGTCGACGTCGTCGACGACGCGGGTCAGCCGGTGCCGGACGGCTCCGGCGGGTACCTCGTGATCACCAAGCCGTGGCCGGCGATGCTGCGGACCCTGTGGGGCGACGACCAGCGGTTCGTGGACACGTACTGGTCGCGGTTCCCGGGGATGTACTTCGCCGGTGACGGCGCCAAGAAGGATGAGGACGGCGACATCTGGCTGCTCGGCCGGGTCGACGACGTGATGAACGTGTCGGGGCACCGGCTGTCGACGACCGAGATCGAGTCGGCCCTGGTGTCGCACCCGAAGGTCGCCGAGGCGGCCGTCGTCGGCGCCTCCGACCCGACCACCGGGCAGGCGATCGCGGCGTTCGTGATCCTCCGCTCCGAGGCCGGCGACGGCGGACCGGACGTGGTCCAGGAACTCCGCAACCACGTCGCGAAGGAGATCGGCCCGATCGCGAAGCCGCGGCAGATCATGGTCGTGTCGGAACTCCCGAAGACCCGCTCCGGCAAGATCATGCGCCGCCTGCTCCGCGACGTCGCCGAGAACCGCGAGGTCGGCGACGTCACCACCCTCGCCGACTCCACCGTCATGGACCTGATCAAAACCAACCTCGAAGCCGGCAAGTCCGACGAGGACTGACCCCGCAGCACTCCAACAGGCCCCCGGTTCTTCCGGGGGCCTGTTCGTTTCTAGTCGCTGACCTTCTCGAAGAAGGACGGGAGCTGCTCGAGGGTCGTCACCTCAGGGGGTGGGAACTCGGCGGAGGGGCCGTGGGGGCCTTCTTCGGGGCCGCGGAGGTAGCGGTGGATGAACTGCTGGGTTGTGGTGAGGACCTTCGCGCACTGGGCCGGGGTGAGCTTGCCGGCGGTGAGTGCGTCGGCGAGTTCTTCGAGGTCGAGGATCTGGTAGCGGTTCTGCGCTGGCGGGATCAGGAAGTCGACGTACATGTCGTGGACCACCAGGCCCTGATCGGTGCGTTCGAGCTCGATCAGGTCGACGTACCACCAGCCCTCCATCGGGCCCGCGAACACGGCCGGCTTGGTGAGTTGGACGCCTTCGCCGAGGAGCAGGTAGCAGCGCTCGACGGTGGGACGCCCGGCGACTTGGTACTGCGGGAGGATGTGGACGTCGTACGCGACGACCTGACCGAGCTGACGGCCGGGACACCATTGGCCGGTGCGATGCAGAACCTGGACCTCGTTCACGCGGGCCGGGCCTGGAAGATGATGATGCCGACGTACTGCGACAACCACGCCTGCTTGTGCGGATAGCGCCGCTTGTTCTCCTCGGACAGCTGCGGCTCGAGCACCTGATCGACGCGAAAACCGTTGCCGGTCAGGGAATTGTGGATCGACGAGAACGTGTCGGTCGTATGCGTGATGGTGACGTCGGGGTTCCACAGCGACGGATACGAGTACGGCCCGACCGCGTGATACGCGTCGCCGATCCCCACCCCGTCCCGCTCCGACCGCTCCACGGCGTACCTGATCGGATGGGCCATCGACACCACGAGTACGCCGTCATCCGCGATCAGCGACCGCACCGCGCGCAGGGTTCGCGCGCGATCCCGGGCGTAGGCCAGCGACTGCAGGAACACGACCACGTCGAACCGCCGACCCGCCAGCGCGTCGATCTCGTCGAGCGCCGACAGGTCCCCCGTGAGGAGTGTGACGTCCAGATCGGCCGGCGGTCTGAGGAACTGCGCGCCGATGTCGACCCCGACCACGGCAGCGGCGCCGTGGTCCCGGACGAACTCGATCGCCTTCCCGCCGTTGCCGCAGCCGACGTCCAGGATCGTCTTTCCCTCGACCGAGCCGATCAGCGAGCGCTGCGCCTCCCACTCCATCAACTGGTCCAGGGAGTCCTCCCTGGCTCGGCGTTGTTCGTAGTCGGTCGTCAACGTCTGCCAGGGGTCCATCCCGCGAGGCTACCGGCTGGTGCACCCGCGATGGACCTACTGTCGTGCCGTGACCATCGAGGCCAAACGGATCGAGAAGACCAACCAGCCGCTCACCTGGGCGGTCCTGTTCCCGTCGCAGGCGTTCGCGCGGCCGGTGCAGCGATGACCGCCCTCGTCGCGATCATCCACGCCGGCCTCGCGGCGGCCTGGGTGGGTGGGATGGCGTACTCGCTGTTCGTCGTCCAGCCGAAGCTGAAGAAGTACTTCGGGAAGGACCAGGACGGCCGCGAGTCACTCACCACTGTGATTGCTTCAGGCAACCGGTGGAAGGTGGTCGGACTGATCGCGGCGATCGCGCTCAGCGGCGCCGTACTGCTGCTGCTGAATCACGATCACTGGCAGATCCACGCGGTCAAAGGCCTCCTGCTGCTGATCGCAACCGGCATCTTCTGGTACGTCTCCTGGCGCCACTGGCCGCAACGCGTCTTCGCGACGTCCGCCGAGCTCCCGGTCCTCCAGCGCCGTCTCATCGGCTTGGCAACGACCATGCTCGGTCTCGCCGGCCTCGCCTTCGCACTCGGCATCCTCTCGGTCCACCTCTGACAGGGAGGGCCGCTTATCGCCGGAGTCCGCAGAGCCCGGCTGCGACGCGGAACAGGTGAACGCGGTCCGATGGCAGATCTTCTTGCTGGTGGTAGATCTGCTGAAGCATGCAGTCGGCGGCGTCGGTCGATCCGAGCATCAGCTGGCAGAACAGCCGCAGTTGCGCATGCAGCGCAGCGTCGTACTCGGTGATGTCTCCCTGGTCGGGCATGCCGTCGCCCGTCAGAGTCCGAACAGCGGAAACAGTCCGGAGCCGTGGAAGGCGACGATCCGGCTGACGCCTCGGGGGCTGAGCGTCAGTACGTGCAGTGCGTGCGGATGATACGCGCCGTCGTGACCGCGGGCGTACACCGCGAAGGCAGGCTGTCCATTGGCGGAGGTCGCGACCAGTTCGGCCGGTCCGATCGTCGGCATCATTCTGGCCAGGAAGGCGACGACGGTGTCGCGGCCTTCGAACCAGGTCGCGATCGGCGGCATCTCCCAGCGTGCGTCCTCGGTCAGCACCGCGACGAGTTGATCGACGTCCGCGGTTTCGAAGGCCTTGGTGTACCGGTCGAGCAGAGCCCGCTGCTGTCGCTCGACAGGTTCGGTGAGGTCGTCTTCGCTGAGCGGAACCTGCGCCCGGGCTCGTTGTAAGGCGCTGTTGACGGCTGCGGTCGACAGGTCCAGCAGTTCCGCAACCTCGGCGGTTCGCCATTGCAGTACGTCGCGCAGGATCAGCACTGCTCGCTGTCGGGGCGGTAGCTGTTGGAGCGCTCCGACCAGGGCGAGCCGCATCGTTTGTCTTTCCACCACGACTGCTTCCGGATCGACCGGCGCGGCGGTGAACAGGAAATCGGGCATCGGCTGGAGCCACGGCACCTCTGGGGTTCGCTCGACCAGCCTGGCCTGCGGGTCTGCCTCGGGGGCACCGAGATCGGCGGGCAGTGGCCTGCGCCGGCTCTTTTCGAGCGCCTTGAAACAGGCCCGGGCCGCGATCCGATACAGCCAGGTCCGCAGTGACGACCTTCCCTCGAAGCCCTCGTAGGCTCGCCAAGCATCGAGAAGGACGTCCTGCACCACTTCTTCGGCCTCGTGGACCGAGCCGAGCATGCGGTAGCAGTAGGCCAGCAACTCTCGCCGGAACGGTTCGCTCACCGTTCCGAAATCCTCGCTGCCGGCTGTGGGTCCAACCATGGTGCGCATGATTCTCCCTGGTGTGGAGGGACAGCGGGATCAGCGGACGGTGATGTCGCCCAGGTCGATGGCGACCAGAACGACCTGGTCGTCGCCCATGGTGGCGTAGGCCCGGCGAGTGGTTGGGATGACGATGCCGTCGACGGTGCGGTAATCGGCGGCGTACAGCTGTGACTCGGTGCCGGGGTCGACGATGTCGATGGCGAAGTCGTGGCGGCGCAGCAGCCCGTCCGGCCCGAAGCAGAAGACCTGTTTGCGGGTGTGGGTCTTGATGTGGTCGGGGAACGTCACGCCGAGCCGCCGCCAGGTTTCACCGTCGACCTCGATGGGCGCGATCTCCTCGCAGACGAACCCCGGTGAGGTGAGCAGGAACGGTGTGTTCAGGTACGTCCACAGAGCTTCGCCGGTGAAGTACGCCAGATGCAGATCGTCCCACGGCGTCTGGAACTGATGGCCGTCGAACGATCGTTCCGGGTCGTCCCGCGCGTCGACCACGGTGCCGTCGAGCTGCTGCAGCTCGACCCTGTCGGGCTGGAAGAGCGTCCGGCGGTCTTGACCGACGAAGTCCATGGTCACCTGTTCTCGGGTCGTGTCCACCTCGAAGCGGATGGCCTTCAGCGCATCGCTCTTTCCTTTGATCTGCCAGAAGGCACCGGTGATGGCGGCGTCGACGCGGAGCGCCCGGATCCGATTCCATCGGTCCATACCACCGTGTGCGGCGACCGCGCTCGCCAGGAGATCGTTCATTGTTCACACCTCTCATAAGGGGTGCTCCGGCCCCCGCCGTGGTGCGGTGGCCGGAGCGTCGGGTGGTCAGTCGACGACGAGTCCGCCGGTCAGGTTGGCGACGGTTCCGGTCATCGCGGACGCTTGGTCGGAGGCGAGGAACACCGCGACCGCTGTGAGTTCGGCCAGCGTCGTGGGCCGCTTGCGATGGGTCATCGCGCCGGCGGCGGCGGTGAACTGGTCCTGGGGGATACCCAACGCGTCCGCGTGCAGTCCGTACACGATGTCGATGACCGGTGTCTCGACCATTCCGGTGGTCCGCAGGCAGACCGAGCGGACGCCGTATTGCGCCCATTCGGCGGACAGCGCACGGTTCAGGGCCTCCATCGCCGCCCAGCCGACACTCATGCCGCCGACCAACGGCAGGGGGACGCGGGCGGGTTCTGGGGTGTGCATCATGATCACTCCGGCCCCGCGAGGGATCATGTGCCGTGCGGCGGACCTCGCGGTCACGAAGTGGGCCCGGGCGTAGGTCGTGACCGGCCGCAGGAAGTCGTCGACCGGTAGGTCGGTGAAGGGGATTCCCTGCAGTCCTCGCGGTGAGATTCCGATCGCGTTGAACGACACGTCGATGCTGCCCGCGTCGGCGACGACGGCGTCGAGGTGTTCGGTGACGGACTTCTCGTCCAGGGCGTCGACCACCGCGGTTTCGACGGCCCCGCCCGCGGCGGAGATCTCCTTTGCGACGGTGTTGACGTTGTCGGGATTCCGCCCGGTCAGGAACACCCTGGCGCCTGCGTGGGCGAACCCGCGAGCGACCGCGCTGCCGACCGCCCCACCGGCTCCGTAGACGACCACATTTTTGTTTTCCAGCCCGTTGGTCATGGGGACCACCTCCTACTCATACAGAGGCGATCGCGACGCGAAAGTCATCGGCGTACGTCGAGACGCCGGCTGGGCAGCGCGGGGGAAGCGACGGCTCGGCGCGCCGCCTGGTGGAACGGGCGCTCTCGCACGCCACCAGGAGCGGCCTCTGTCGGCCGGAGATCAAGCTGCGGAGATGGGAGAAATTTGGACCGCTGTGCCAGGATGGCGCTTCCCGACGGAGGTGGACGCGATGGCGCAGGAAGCACTGCAGCTGCTGGTCAGCATGCACCGGATCGTCAGGCACCTGCGCCGGAGCAGGACCACCACGCTCCTGCACCCGACGCAGTTCCTGGCCCTGATGCTGATCGCCGACGAGCAACCGATCCGGATCGGCGAGATCGCCGCTCGGGTACCGTGCTCACAACCCACCGCGACCACCACGGTCGCGGCGCTCGAGCAGTCCGGCCTGGTGCGCCGCGAGCCCGACCCCGTCGACGGCCGCGCCACCGCGGTCGTCCTCACCGACACCGGCGCCGCCACCGTCGAAGCCTCCGGCCGTCAAGCCGCCGACGAACTCGCCAAGCTCCTCAGCCGCCTCGACGAGCCCGACCGAGCCCTGGTCCTCAAAGCCGGCGAAGCCCTCTCCCGCATCACCGACGACCTCTAACGCAGCCTGGGTACGACGGTCACGGTGTACGGCGGCGTTCCGGGAGCACCGTCGAGCTGGCTGTTGACCCACAGCAGCCGGCCGCGGTCGCGAGCAATCGTCGTCGGGGTCGCTGTACTGGGGGCTGAATCCGCGAGCAGCGTTGCCTCGGTGAGGTCGTGGTTCAGGAGCGCGAGCCTGGTGACGTACTTGCCGCCGCCGGCGTTGTAGACGGCGTACAGGCGGTGTCCCTCGAGGAGGTAACCGTCGCCGGACAGGATGCCGTTCGGGACGTCGAGGACCGTGACCTGCTTCGTGCGGAGGTCGATCCGGTACGTGACGTCCTGACCCTGCTCGCCGACCAGGAGCACGCGGCCGTCGGTGACGATGCCGTTGAGGAAGTACGGCGTGGGCTGCATCCTGTCGCGCGTGAGCCACGGTTCGAGCTCGCCTAGTCCGTCGCGCGTGAGCGGTGCACGCCAGATCTGATTGTGTGCCGAATCGGTCACGTACACGGCGTCACCGGCGATCGTGAAGTCGTTCAGGAACGAGCCGTCGGCGGCCCGGCGTACGGCGAGCAGGCGGCCGCGGGCGTCGTACAGGAACAGCTTCGAGGTGCCCGCGCCGGCGATCAGGACGCGGCCCCAGCGGTCGACGTGGACACCGGTCGCGGACGTCCGGCCGTCACTGCCGGCGGCGAGGAACTGGGTCAGTTTGGGGGAGCGGGTGGTACCGCGGTACACGGCGCCGGTGCCGACGCTGGTGACGTACATCGTGCCATCGGGCATCACCGCGATCCCTTCAGGCGTGTCGCCGGGAGTGGTCGAGACGACGTACTCCGATGGTCGGTGGGTGGACGCGGCGCTCGCGGTCGCCGGTGGGGTGATCACGGTCAGAACCAGGACGGTGAGAACTGCCAGACGCTTCATCCGACCAGCGTCCGAGAGCAGGACTGTCCCTCGCGACCGGTTTCGGCCTGAACCGAAGAAGTCTGCCCGAAGGAATCTGCCCACGGCTGCGTTCTGCGGTCACAATCGGGGGATGATCCGGGTCCACTTCACCGCGGCGGACCTCGGGCGGGTCACCTTCCCGGCCGAACCGCATCCCCTTCGGGAGGCCGCGCTCGCCGCCCGCGCGCTGGGCCAACCATCGCTCTCGCCCGCGGTCTGCCGGTGGCGCCGCTCGGCAGGACCCCGAGTCCGGGGCTCGATGCGCCCACTCTTCAAGCTGATCTCGCCCGGCGGCCTGTTCCCGGGCTTCCTGGTCCCCGACGTCACCGGCGGGTTGGAGCCCGCCGTCGAGGCGCTGATGGACACGCCGGCAGACGTGATCCGCGAGCAGCTAGGTCCGTGGTTACCGCCCCAGATCGACCTATACATGCAGGGCCTGCTTGCAGGTCGGTCCGGTTCCCGTCGAGCCCTGGGCGCGGCCGTGCGCGATTTCCACCAGCACGTCCTGGCCCCGTCGGAACTACACCATCACTACAGTGCCGACCTGGGGCGACGTACCCGAACGATCCTCCACGAAGGCGTCGACGCACTCCTGTCTTCTCTGCACCCGGATGTCGACTGGTCCGCTCCGGTCCTCACCACCTACAGCCCCGACGACACCGACCACCAAGCCGCCGACATCCACCTGAACGGCCGCGGCCTGGAGCTCTACCCGTCGCCGCTCGCGGCCACCTGCTCAGTCATGCACGTCCCGGACCGCCGTCCCGTCCTCATCTACCCGTGCGCGGAACTCCCCGCCACCGAACTCGCCACCGCTGACTCGTTGGCCGATCTCCTAGGCCGCACCAGATCCGCCGTACTCCGAGCCCTCGTCCACCCCGCCAGCACAACCCAGCTCTCCCGCCGGCTACGCATCTCACCGGCCTCCGTCTCGGACCACACCAGAGTCCTCCGTGCCGCCGGTCTGATCACCACCGAAAGAACCCAAGGCGCAGCCCTGCACGCCCTGACCTCCACTGCCCACGCGTTACTCGTTGGCGGACCTGATAGTTGCTCATGGCAATATCCACAGGGTGTTTAGGTTGTGGATGACGAGTTCCCTTGAAATAAAGGGGTTCTGGCTTTGAAAACTGTCGGAGGGGGTGTCTAGGCTTTGGGGTATGGAACTCCTGGGTGAGCGGCCTCCTGAGGTGATGAGCGAGCGCGAGCTCGTGCGCGCTCTCGACCAGAGCCATGCCGACCTCGCCCGACTGGAGGCCCACCGCCTGCGACTCCTAGCGGCCTTGGACCGGAGCGGCCACGCGGAGGCTGTCGGTGCCTGCGACACAATCCAGTTCATCGAGTACCGCTACCGCCTCGATCACTACCGTGCCCGTCGCGATGTGCAGCTCGCCCGCGCGCTACCGAAATACCAGGCGGTCACCGCTGCCCTGGCTGATGACCCGGAGACCGGCGTACTGATGCGGTCGGCCCAGGCGGAGGCCATCGTGCTCGAGCTGGAAAAGACACCGTCGACCGTGCCAGTCGACGACCTCGACTGCGCCGAACGTGAACTCGTCCGCCTCGCCCGCCACCTACCCCCGGCCGAGCTGCGCAAAGCCGCCGTCCAGGCCCGCGACATCCTCGACACCGACGGCCCCGAACCCGAAGAACAGAAAGCCGCCGCCCGCGAGACCCTCACCCTGACTTCGGCCGACCGCGGCGTGAAGTTCAAGGGCTACCTGGCCAACGAGAACGCCGAACTCCTCCGCACCCTGATCATCACCGCCGCCCGCCCCCACAACACAATCGACGGCGCCCCCGACCCCCGCCCCCGCGAAAAGCGCCAAGCCGACGCCCTAACCACCACCCTCACTCTCGCCGCCACAGCCCTAGACGCCGGCACCCCAACCCCCACCATCCGCCGACCCTCCACAACCACCCCGCCATCGGTCGCGACCCCTGCGGAGTCCGCGGACTCCGAGGAGTGCACCTCACCAACAGTCACGAGCCCGTCGGGGTCTGCGGACTCCCCACGGCGCACATCACCAGCGGCCGCGAGCCTCTCGAGGTCTGGGGACGCTGCAGTGCGCACCCCGCCAGAAACTGAGAGCGCCGCGGACTCCGCAGGACGCACCCAACCAGCAGTCGCGAGCGCCACAGGCTCTGCGGACTCTGCTGGGCGCGGAGGTTCAAGTGGTGATGTGGTGCCCGGCTTCGGTGCCAAGGCGAACATCACCGTGACGATCGACCTTCAAGACCTGAAAGCGGCAACGGCGGACGCGATCGGCCAGACCGTGTACAGCAACGGATTGTCCGCCGCCACCATCCGACGGCTGGCGTGCGACGCGAAGATCATCCCGGTAGTCCTCGGCTCGAAATCAGAACCACTGGACGTCGGTCGAAGCGAACGCCTCGTCACCAGAGCAATGCGACGCGCCCTGAACACCCGCGACCGCGGCTGTGTCGTGTGCGGCGCCCCACCCGTCATGTGCGACGCCCACCACCTGATCCCGTGGGTCGACGGCGGCGTCACCGCAGTGTCAAACCTCGTGCTCCTCTGCCGTCGGCACCACACCGACCTCCACGCCGGCCACTGGCACATCACCATTACCAACGACACAGTCCACGTCACCCGCCCCACCTGGGCAGACCCACCAAGCCCTCACCATCACAAACCGCCGCGCACCACCACCCAGTCCCCAAATCCACCCACACCCGAGCCGCGCGCGCCGATGCCACCCACAACCGAGCGGCATGCACCCGAGTCACGCGCATCCGCGCCACGCACACCCGAGTCACGTGCGCCGGAGTCACGTGCGCCGGAGTCACGTGCGCCGGGGTCGCGTGCGCCCGAGCCGCGCGCATCCGCGCCACGCACACCCGAGTCACGTGCGCCGGAGTCACGTGCGCCCGAGCCGCGCGCATCCGCGCCACGCACACCCGAGTCAAAGGCGCCCGAACCGCGCGCATCCGAGCTGGTGGATTCGACACCTGTCCTTCCGTCCTCGCGCGATCCCGAGCCATGGAGCAGGACAGTCCTGCCCGCACCCGCCACCGTTGGAACGCGGACAAGCCGCTGGAAGTCCACCGACGCCACTCTTGCGAACGCAGCACAGTTCGCGATGTATGGCGCCGCCCCGACAACCGATTCCGACCCCGGCCCACCATCCTTCGCAACAACCTGAGCCGTCCGCCGCCAGACCAACACCAAGCCACGTGGCTCTCCGGTGCCCCAGCCCGTACTCCGCAGCCTGAGTTCGACAGAGCAAGCGCGCGGTGGGCGCAGGTGGTGGGAACACGCGGCGGAAACGCACGGTGTGGAGCGTCCGCGATCGCCGAGGTACCGGGCGAGGAGGCGCCCGGCGCGGTACTCCGGCTTGGGTGGCGGGGCGCCCGCGCGCACGGGATGCGGGAACTGCGGGTAGACGGCGGGCTCCGCGGAGCGAGAAGCCTGGTCGGGCAGTACGCGCGACGCGAGAGCGTGGAGCGGTGCGCCGGGTCTGGTGATGCGGCTTGGAGTGCGTGTTGTGGGGCGGGTCGCCGGCCGTGGGCGTGTGGGCAGGCAGGCTTGGCGGAGGGCGTGTTGGGGGCTGCATCGCGAGGCACGCGGGTGTGTCGGGGGGATGAAGCGCGGGGCGCGTGGCGGGGCCGCTGGGGGTGGCTGAGCGGGCGGCAGGTGGGCGGCGGCGAGCTTGATGGAGCGCGTGGGGTGTGGAGCGCGTGTTGTGGGGGTGCGTGGTGGAGTGCGCGCGGCATGGCGACGCGTGGCGGGGTGCGCAGGATGTGAGTGGGGCAGGCGGGGCGGAGGGCTCGGTGGAGTCCGTGCAGTGTGGAGTGAGCGGGGTACTGGGGATCCGCCGAGCGGGAGAGCGGGAGAGCGGGGTGCAGATGGGTGGGGTGCGGGGTTGGGAGTGTTGCACCTAGCGCGGGTGAGTGGGGCGCTGGAGGTGTGGAGCACACATGTCGCGGAGGTTGTGTGCGGATCGCGAGTGGCGGTGCGAGAGGCGCGGGGAGACGTTTCGGGTTTGCCAGGTCCCGGGGGCGGGGGACTCCGTCGTGCCATGCCTGGCCGGGATGTGCCTGGTGACGTGGTGGCGTGGTGACGTGAGCGAGGCGGAGTGAGTGGCGGAGTGAGCATTGCGGGGCGCGTAGTGGAGTGAGCGTTGTGGCGTGAGTGGTGCGCGGTGTCGTGGTGGTTCGGTTCGGTGCGGTGCGGTGGGTGGATTTGCTGGGTTCTGTGGCTTGCGGTGCCTGGGACGCGGGTCGGCCTTGGTGGGAATGGGGCCGGGGAGTGGGTGTGGGCTGAGGCGCACTCCCGCGGGGAATCGGGTTGTGGGTGGGGGCCGGGGAGTGCGGGCCTTGGGGGGCCGCGCACTCCCCGGGGTGGGGGTTAGTTGCGGGTGAGGGTGAAAGTGGTGGTGGTGTTTTGGATGTTGGTGGTGTTGTTGGTGAGGGTTAGGTTGGTGAAGGTGGCGGTGCCTGTGGCTGGGCCTTGGCCGGGTTCGGGGAGTTCGTTGGCCCAGATGGCGAAGCCGGATTTGCTGTCGAAGGCGTCGCCGGATTTGTGGGCGCCGGAGATCGTGGTGTTGGTGAAGACCGTGTCCGCGACCGGGAACTGGGGCTGTCCGCCCACGTAGTTGGTTTGGAACATGATTCCGCTGTACGTCGGATCGACCACGTCGAGGTCAGTGACGCGGATGCCCTGGAAGATCTTCGAGGCCGAGAAGATCCACACGGCGGGGAACGCCTGGTTGCCCCAGAAATGGCCGCCGGAGCGGACCACTGTCGCGTTCTGGAACTGGGTCGGCGGTGTTGCCCCGAAGCCGTTCATCGGGATGCCGAAGTCCAGGGAGCTGATGGTGATCCCGGGGTAGGTGAGCATGTCCGCGGCGTAGAGGTTGCGGAAGATGTTGTTCGTGCCGCCGTAGACCGCGAACCCGGCGGCCCGCCAGGTCAGCGATGCGGACAGGTTCTCGAAGATGTTGTCGCGGACCTCGCCACCGCCGTTGTCGGTGGCGTTGAAGAGCGCGAAGCTGTCGTCGCCGGTCGAGCGGGCGTCGTTGTTGCTGACGGTGTTGCCGGCTGACCCGTTCGTCATGTTGATGCCGTCGGCGAAGGTGTCGCGGATCCGCGAGTTCTTGATCGTCGACGTGTCGGTGTTCGAACCCCAGTACAGGCAGACCATGTGTTCGACCCAGATGTTGTCGATGGTCATGTTCGCCGTACCCGAGAAGTCGAAGACCTTGCCGGGGCCGTCGATGCGCGAGGTGTAGTTGCCGAAGTACGCGAAACCGCTGAACGTCGACCCGTTCGCCGATGCCTCGGAGCGGAAGCCGATGTCGGTGTTGTCCTGCGTCGACGGCGCGTGGAAGCGGGTGAACCACGGCCCGGCCCCGATCACCTTGACGGCCTTGCCGTACACCTGGAACTTCGACGACGTCTCGTAGTCACCGGCCGGCAGGTACACGCCCTGCAGCGTCGAGTCCTGCCGCACCTTGTCCAGCGCGTTCTGCACGTCCTGTTGCGTGAACCCGCCTGGTGTCACGAAACCGGCGCCGGGGTTCGCGATGGCGGTCGCGGACTCGGTGTCCACGAAGTCGATCGAGTACGTCGTACTGTTCGCCGGATCCTTCTGCAGCCGGATCTTCGTGCCGGCCGGATAGGTCTGGTCGAGCAGCAGGTTCGCCTCGTCGTAGATGTGCCGCGCCGGGCCCGAACCGGGTGAGTTGTTCGGCGACGCCTCAGCGCCGTACAGCCACGCGTACTTCGAGGTCAGCGTCAGCGTCTTCGCGAAGGAGCCGTTCACGTAGACGCTGAGCGTCGACGACTGCCCGCCGCCGCCCGCCGAGTCCGGGATCGAGAACCGCGTGACCAGTGTGTTCGTGGATGCCCGGGTGGTGAACTCGACGTACGCGCCGTTCGTGTTCAGCGTGACCGCGCGCCGGCCGGATGCCTCGCCGGCCAGGTCGCCGATCGTTCGGTTCGGACCGATGACGTTCGCGCCGCCGCCGACCGCGGCGTCTTCTGCCTCGAGATGGTCGTACGGCATGTTCGCGCCGCGCCCGACGAACAGCGGGCGCTCGCTGGTGTTGTTGGTTCGCTTCACCGGCAGTTCGTTCGCGTCGTCCGCCAGTACGACGCGCACGGTGTAGCGACCGTTCGCGGCGGTCCAGTTGCCAACGGCAACAGCCGGAGTGGTCGCGCCGGCGGCGATCGAACCGTTGTAGGAGCCGGTGAGCGTTGTCACCACGGTCGAGCCGTTCAGAACCGTGAGCGTGATCCCGTGCGCACCAGACGCCGTGGCGACACTGCCCTGGTTCTTCAACGCGACCGAGAACGAGACGGAGTTCCCGGCCGACGGGTTGCCCGGCGTCCAGTTCACCGCGGCCGCGACGAGGTCCGAGCTCGCCACCGGTGTCACCACCAACGGGCCCGAGGCGTTCGCGGTGTTGTTGCCGTCGTTCTGCTCGATCACCGAATTCGCCTCGTCGACCTTGGCGCTCAGTGCGTAGCTGCCGGCGTCGCGAGTCCCGATCGACGCGCTCACCGTCGCTGATGCACCGGCCGCTAGCGCGCCGACGGCCGCCGTACCGACCTTGGTGGTGCCGAGGTAGAAGTTCACGTCGGTAGCCGCGGATCCCGCCGTACCGCTGTTGTTGACCGTCGCGCGGACCGTGATCGTGTCGGTCTCGACCGGCGAGGTGGGTGTCCAGGAGACGTTGGAGAGCGTGAGATCCGGGTTCGGAGCCGGTACGCCGAGCACCTGCAACTCCGCGACCTGACCAGCCGGCGCACCGGTGTTCCCGGTGAAGTTCAGCCGTACGTCGGCCACGCGCGCACTGACCGGGATCGTCACCGAGTTCCCACCCGCCGGGTCGAACGAATACGTCGCGGAGGCAACGATCGTGGCGAAGTTCGTGGAGCTCTGCTCGCGCCCGAGGATCGAGAACGTCTGCGTCCGCGGGCCCCACGCCGCGTCGGGGTTGAGGCGCACCACGACCGAGCTGAGGTCCGCGTTCGAGCCGAGCTGTGTGGTCAGCGTGGCCGGGTTGGCGTTGCCTTCCCAGTACGTCGTCACGTCGTCGTCGTTCGCGTTCGCCGGCACGTAGGTGAACGTGGACCCGGACGCGGTGATCGGCTTGTGCGCCGCCAGGTTGCTGCCCGGACCACCACTGCCGTTCCGAGTGACGGTACTGCTGTTCGCCGACTGGTTGCCAGCGGCATCCTTCGCATGGACGAAGTACGCGACCGAGGTGTTGGCGGGCTGGTTGTCCGTGTAGGTGAGAACGTTGCCGGCCACGCTGGTCCGCAGTTGGCCGTTCGCGTAGACGTCGTACCCGGTCACGCCGACGTTGTCGGTCGATGCGCTCCAGGTGAGTTTGATCTGGCCGGCGCCGGGCTCGGTGAAGGCCAGGTTGCCCGGGGCGGTGGGAGCCTGGGTGTCACCGGTCGCCGGTCCGTAGACCTCGAGCTCGGACAGCTGACCGGCGGGCCAGCCGGTGTTCGCGGTGATCCGGACCCGGACGTACCGCGCGGTCGCCGTTCCGTAGTTGACGGTCACGGTGTTGTTCGGCGGGTTGAAGGTGCGCGCGGCGGACGCGGACAGGTCGGTGAAGTTCTGTCCGTCGGTGCTGCCCTGGACGGCGAGGGTCTCGTCGCGGGCACCCCAGTTCGCGGTCGGCAGTTTGAGAACGACCTGGTTGGTCGCGACCGACGAGCCGAGGTCGACCTGGACCCACTGCGGGAACGCGTTGTTCGCGCTCTCCCAGTACGTCGCCTGGTTGCCATCGGTCACGTTCGACGCGGCGTAGTTCTGCGTACTGCTACTGGCCGAGGCGGCCTTGCCGGCTGCGAGGTTGGGCCCGGCAAGACTGGGTCCGGCGAGTATGGCGGCCTGCGCGGCAGGGACCGACCGGACGAGGGGCGCGGCCGCGAGACTCGCGGCCAGCAGGGCGGTCAGCAACCGCCATCGGGGAATTCGCATGAGGCCTCTCCTGGTGGGCGGGACAGGGAAGAGCCACCGCGCGAGAGTCCAAAACTTACGTAGGATTGCTCAATTCTTGCGCGGCGATGGCTCATTGTTACGGCACCGCTACGCGGCCGTCAACGGTTCGGGAACGACGAAAGGGCCGGCTCGCGCAGTGCGAGCCGGCCCTTCCGGGGAGACGTCAGTGCTTGGCGGGACCTTCCGCGCCGGCACCGGTGAGCGAGCGGACCGAGAGCTCGTTGTACCGCGCCTCGCCGGCTCGGTCGCGACCGAGGTAGGTGCCGAGGACGCCGAACAGGAAGCCCAGCGGGATCGACACGATGCCCGGGTTCGACAGCGGGAACCAGGCGAAGTCGGCGCTCGTGATCATCGACGTCGGCTTGCCGGACACCACCGGCGAGAAGATCACCAGGACCACGGCGGAGATCAGGCCGCCGTAGATGCTCCAGGCCGCGCCCGACGTGTTGAACCGCCGCCAGAACAGGTTGAACAGCAGGGCCGGCAGGTTCGCCGACGCCGCGACCGCGAACGCCAGCGCGACCAGGAACGCGATGTTCAGCTTCTGCGCCGGGATCGCCAGCGCGATCGACACCGCGCCGATCCCGATCGCCGCGAACCGGGCGACGCGCAGCTCCTGCTTCTCGCTCGGCTTCTCCTTGGAGATCACGTTGGCGTACAGGTCATGGGCGAACGACGACGCGGACGTCAGCGTCAGGCCGGCGACCACCGCGAGGATGGTGGCGAACGCGACCGCCGCGATCAGCGCCAGCAGGATCGACCCGCCGAGCGAACCGGCGCCACCGCCGACGGACTCGGCCAGCAGCGGCGAGGCGACGTTGCCCTTCGACTCCGCCACGGCCGAGCCCTTGCCGGTGTCCAGCAGGGCCGCCGCGCCGAAGCCGAGGGCCAGCGTCATCAGGTAGAAGACGCCGATCAGGCCGATCGCCCACTGCACCGACCGGCGCGCGGCGCGGGAGTCCGGCACGGTGTAGAAGCGGATCAGGATGTGCGGGAGTCCCGCCGTACCCAGGACCAGGGCGAGGCCGAGGGACAGGAAGTCGATCTGGCCGGTGAGGTCCTTGCCGTAGAGCAGGCCGGGCTGCAGGAAGGCCTCGCCCTTGCCGGACTTCTCGGCCGCCGAACCGAGCAGGTCGGAGATGTTGAAGTGGAACTTCACCAGCACCAGGAAGGTGATCAGCACCGTGCCGGCCATCAGCAGCACGGCCTTCACGATCTGCACCCACGTGGTGCCCTTCATGCCGCCGATAGTCACGTAGACGATCATCAGCGCGCCGACCAGCACGATGACGGCGGCCTTCACGCCCTCGCTCTTGACGCCGAGCAGCAGGCCGACGAGCGATCCGGCGCCGACCATCTGGGCGAGCAGGTAGAAGATCGACACCACGATCGTCGAGGTCGCGGCCGCCGTCCGGACCGGGCGCTGCTTCATCCGGAAGGCGAGCTGATCCGCCATCGTGAAGCGGCCCGAGTTCCGCAGCAGTTCGGCGACCAGCAGCAGGGCGACCAGCCAGGCCACCAGGAACCCGATCGAGTACAGGAAGCCGTCGTACCCGTAGAGCGCGATCTGGCCGGAGATGCCGAGGAACGAGGCCGCGGACATGTAGTCACCGGCGACGGCGAGGCCGTTCTGCGAGCCGCTGAACGAGCGGCCGCCGGCGTAGTAGTCGGCCGCGGTCTTGTTCTGCCGGGACGCCCACCAGGTGATGTACAGCGTCACGGCGACCACTGCGGTGAACAGGGAGATCGTCAGCGCGCGGTTCCCCGGCTCGGTCGCCAGTGGGACGAGGAGTGTGGTCACCGGCGGCGCTCCCTCTTGTACTTGGCGTTCAGGCCGTGGGCCAGCGGGTCGAGCCTGCGGTTCGCGAACCGGCCGTACAGGCCCGCGATCAGGAACGTCGAGGCGAATTGCAGCAGCCCGAAGATCAGCGCCACATTGATGTGGGTGTCGCCGATCCGGTGATTCATGAAGCCCCGGGCCCAGTTGCAGCAGGCGACGTACGCCAGGTACCACGCCATGAAGGCGATGGTCCACGGTACGACGAAGTTCTTGTACCGGCGTTTCAGCTCGGTGAAGTCGGCCGCCTCGTGCACCGCCTCGTACGCGCGGGCATCCCGCTCGCGCACCGCTTGGTCGTCCATGAGCTCCCCTTCGGTGGACCCGAACAGGTGCACGTTAGCCGCAAGTCGCCCGTTTGTGACCTACCGCAACCAAAACGTTTCTCCAGGTGCGGCGGTCAACCTCTACAGATGCGGCGCGACGGGGCCGTCGAGGGTGCGGCGGTAGTTGGCGAACTCGCTCGGGCGGGCGCGGTAGCAGCCGGTGAGGTACGGCATCCGGAGCGGCTCCGGTGGGCGGGCGCTGTGCTCGTAGATCAGGTCGACCTGCTCCAGCAGCTGCTCGCGCCGGGTGTCCTTGAGGATCGCGACCGCCGAGTGCGAGCGGGCCAGCTGGCGCAGGCCTTCGCGGTTCATGTCGTGCCAGTGCCGGAACCGGGCCTGCTCGATCAGCGTGAACAGGTTCGACTGCTCGAGGACCGGGATCGGCTCGAACCCGTCACTCCCCCCGAAGCTGTCGCCCTGGATCACCTGGAACATGCGGCGGACCCACGGCACCACGGTGTCGGCGTTGTTCCAGAGCAGTCCGAGGACGCCGTTCGGGCGCAGTACGCGGGCCATCTCCGGCAGCGCCCGGGCGTGGTCGAACCAGTGAAACGCCTGTCCGACGAGCACCGCGTCGACCGAGGCGTGCGCGAGCGGGATCGACTCCGCGGCACCGACCATCGTGTCGATCCCGGGCCGCCGACGGCAGACCTCGAGCATCTCCGGCGACGGATCGACCGCGATCACGTGGTGCCCGAGCTCGGCGGCGACCGCGGCCAGCTTTCCGGTGCCGGCACCCAGGTCGAGCACCTGGAGACCGCGGCCGGGCCCCAGGATCCAGGTCAGCGCCTCGACCGGGAACGTCGGCCGGCCGGCCTCGTACGCGGCCGCGACGGCGCCGAACGAGGTCGCCCGCGCCGTGCGCGCGCCATGGGCAGCGGCAGCAGCGGCAGCGTCCCCGGCCGGGTCGTTGGTGGTCATCAGCTAAATCATGCCGTAGTGACGGCCACGAACGCTGTTACTCGCCGAGTTTCTTCTGCTCGATGTGCGCGTTCAGCGCGGCCAGCTCCGGGTGCTCGTCGAGGATCGCGACCAGTTCGGCGCAACTCAGCTTGGTCGCGTCGAAGTCCTCGATGAGGGCGTCGAGCAACTTCCAGTCGTCCGCGGTGTCCAGCGTCAGCCGGTACTGCGCTCCGCCGCCGCTCCACGGCAGGTTCAGCAGCCGCATCTCGCCGGACCGGTTCTGGTGCAGGTACGACGTGACGTGCTCGCGGTCCGCCTTCAGCATCGCCTTCGCCTCGGCGTCGTACAGCCGGGCGGCGGAGAAGATCTCGAAGTCCATGCCGCGCGGGTAGGTGCGCTCCAGGCAGTTCGAGACGTACAGGTCGAGGTCCTGCTCGGACCGCCAGCGGTCGACGCCCGCGGCAACGATCTCCGGGTCGATCAGCGGGCAGTCCGAGGTGACCCGGACGATCCCGTCGAGGTCGTTCTCCCGGGCGGCGCCGGCGAACCGGCTGAGGACGTCGTCCTCGCTGCCGCGGAAGATCGGGATGCCGTCCTCCTGGCACAGCTGCGCGATCACGTCGTCGTTGTGGTTCGTGGTGGTCGCGACGATCACCGGCAGCCCGGTGCGGTGCAGACGGTCCAGGTGGTGCTCCAGGTAGGAGCGGCCGCCGGCGGTCAGCAGCACCTTGGCCGGCAACCGTGTGCTGGTCACCCGGACCTGCGTGATGATGCCAATTGTCAGCTGTTCCATCGGAACATCTCCCGGATCTCTGCCGGACCGGCGACGTGGTCGACGCCGAGTTCGGTGTCGGTGAAGGCACGGGCGACCGCGGCTGGGACGTACGGCTGGTCCATCTCCGGCCAGAGCCGTTTGATCCGCGCCTGACCGCCGAACGACGGGTGCTCGTTCTCCAGCACCATGGGATCACCGTAGACCCCGGGCCGCAGCCCGAGCGAGGCGCCGTACAGAACGGCGGAGCTGAGGCGGTTGGAGGCGACCCGCTCGTGCTTGCGCAGTTCCCGCAGCTGGTTGACCAGGAACTTGGCGTTGGTGCGCCGCCAGTGCAGGCCGCGGTAGCCGTGTGTGATGACCCGAAAACCGGCGTCCTTGTAGACGTTGCGGATCGCGGGCTTCTCGTATTCGTTCCAGTACAGGCAGACGGTCACCGGGCCGGTCTCGTGCTCGTTGATCGAGGCAACGATCCGCCCGTGGTCACCGAGCACGTGCTGACCTTCCCAGCCGTGGAACGGGTAGAAGATGGTGCCTTTGGCCCGTTTCGACGGCGTGGCGAGCTCGGGGTGCACCTTGAGCAGGTACAGCCAGACCGAGCCGATCACCGAGTAGTTGCGCAGGCCGAGCGCGTGGCCGCGGCGGCGGACGCTGTCGGACCAGACGAACTTCGGCATCCCCGGCGCGAAGTTGGTGCCGTACGCGAAGCCGTCGAGGATGTTCCAGCCGTGCTGCAGGTAGCCCCAGATCCGCGGCGGTTTCGCGAGTCCGGCGTACGACGCCATGATGTTGGCGTGCCCGTAGAAGTGGTTGGCGTGGTGCATCAGCGCCGTACCTTCTTGAGGACCCGCTTGAGGCGGCGGCGGATCACCCGGGCTGGGTTCATCACCGCGTGACCGATGCGGTACGGCCGGGACCGGCGGATACCGCTGACGGTTCCTTCGAACAGGATCGCGCGGGCGCTTGCGTGCGCGAGCTCGTCGGCGAGCCGGGCGACCGTCGTCAGCTGCTCCGCGCTGCCCCGCGGCCGGACAACCTCGTCCGGCGTGAACTCCTGCTCGGGAACGGTGATCCCCGCCATCGAGGCGAGCCGCGCCGTCAGGGCATGCGGGTCGGCGGCCGCGGGCCATGGTTGCCGCGAGCCACTGTCCAGCGCGCGCCGCGCGAACCGGGCCAGGTGCTCCACCACGTCGAGCCCCTGCGCCTCCCCGAACAGCCGGTACGACGAGCCGTCGCGGATCACGTTGTCCGGCGACCCCGCACCACGCGCGCCGAGCCACGCCACGTACTCCGGGATCACGCGGCGAAGCTCCGCCTGGTCATCACAGCGCAGGGCTGCCAGCAGGTGCTCCTCGAGCAGGACGCCGTCGCCGGTCGGGACACTGCCTTCTGGCAGGACAGCAGGGGTTTCGGTTCCGATGACGAAGTACCAGGCGGGGGCCAGTTCCACCGCGAGGCCGGCCTCGGCCGCGTCGAGGACCACGCGGTACGGGTCCATCAAGGTGGGTCCTTCGTTGCGTGCGGCAACAGTTCGCGCGGCGATCACGCCGGCGAACCCGTCCACGGTGGTGAACGCGACGTCGGCCTGTACGAGGGACGGGAAGACGGCGTACGTCTGCGCGACGTCGACTCCCGCCGCGTGTAGTGCGGCCTGCAACGGTTTGAGACCAGCGGGAGCTCGGTCGGCGACGTCGCGCGCCCAGTCCTCGTCGCGGGGGAGCGCGGCGGTGATGTCGGGCTGGATCAGTCGCTCGAACCCGAACGAATTCTCGGCGGCGAGCAACAGCCGCCCACCCGGTCGCAACCGCCCGAGCAGCCGGGCGAGCCCGTCCGCCCAGGTGAAGATCGCCGTGTCCGGCCCGACGAGTCGATCGAGCCCGTCCAGCGCGACGATCACGTCGTACCTGTCGCCGCCTGCGCCGGTCCGCTCGTCGAGGGCGAAGCGGTCGAGGGCGCCGCAGAAGACCTCACCCTTGGTGGTTTCGAACTGCTCGGCGAGTTCCTCGGCGTCCGGGGCGGAGCGGACCAGGAGATCGACGGACGTGACCGCGTCGGCGGCAGCGGTGATCAGGTCGGCGGCGTGCGGGCCGGCGATCAGGACGGCGTCGTCGGGCTGGAGGGTCGCGGTCAGGAGGGCCGTGGCAGCCGGGCCGGTGCACGCGGGGCGGGCGTCGGCGGGGTGCAGATCCGACCAGTTCAGCAGCTCTCCGCCGACCAGGTTCGATCGGGTCACATCGGTCACGTTAGCCAACCAGGGTCGAAAGGGTCTCGATCACCCGGTCCACGTCACTGTCGGTGAGGTCCGGGTAGAGGGGGAGGGACAGTTCGTCGGCGTAGAACTGCTCGGCGTTCGGGCACTGGCCGCGCCGGTAGCCCTGCCGCGCGAAGACCGGGTGCCAGTACACCGGAATGTAGTTCACCTGGACGCCGATGCCCGCCGCGCGCATCCGCTCGAAGATCTCCCGGCGTCGCCCACCGAGGACGCGGATCGGGTACAGGTGCCACATCGGGTCGACTCCGGCCCGCTGCACCGGCGTCCGCAACCCGTCGACGCCTGCGAAAGCCGCGTTGTACCGCGCGGTGATCTCGGCCCGCCGCCGCTTGAACTCGGCCAGCCGCGCGAGCTGCGACAGCCCGAGCGCCGCGCCGAGATCGGTGAGCCGGTAGTTCACGCCGTACTCGTGGACTTCCTGGTGCCAGGGGCCCTCGTCGGCGATCTCGAACCGTGCGGCGTCCCGGACCAAGCCGATGAAGTGGAACTCGTGCGCGCGCTGCGCGACGTCCGGGTCCTTGCAGACCACGGCGCCGCCTTCGCCGGTAGTGAGGTTCTTGGTGGGGAAGAACGACATCGTGGTGACGTCGGCGAGGTCCCCGACCGGTCGGCCGTCCGCCGCGCCGCCGACCGAGTGCGCAGCGTCGGCGAGGGTACGGGCGCCGACTCGGTCAGCCAGCAGCTGCAGTGCCGCGTAGTCCGCGGACTGGCCGGCGTAGTCGACCGCTGCGATGACGCGGGTCCGATCGGTCAGCGCGGCTTCCACAGCCTGCGGATCGAGCAGTGCGGTGGCTTCGTCCACGTCGGCGAAGACGACCTTGGCGCCGAGCATCGCGGCGCAGGACGCGGTCGCCACGAAGGTCATCGGAGTCGTGATCACCTCGTCGCCGGGGCCGACCCCGAGGGCGGCGTACGCGATGTGCAGGGCGGCGGTGCCCGACGTGCAGCTGACCGCCCGGTGCCCGCCCGCCAGCTCGGAGATCGCGTTCTCGAACGCAGTGACCGCAGGCCCGGTGGTCAGCCAGTCGCCCCGAAGTACGGCGGTGACCGCCGCGATGTCCTCCTCCGAGATCGACTGGCGTCCGTACGGAAGCACGTCAGGCGTCGCTCTCGAGGATCTTGCGGATCTCCTCGATCGAGTACCACTGGTCGTTGGTGTCGGACGCGTACTGGAAACCCTCCGGCACCGGCACACCCGCGGCCGGCGGCTGGTAGCCCCAGCTGGCCAGGTCGGGCTGCAGGACGAAGCGATTGCCGAGGACGAGCGCGCGACGGCCTTCTTCCGGGCTGATCATCTCTTCGTGCAGCTTCTCGCCGGGGCGCAGGCCGATGTCGTGCATGGTCGCGCCGGGCGCGATCGCCTCGGCCAGGTCGGTGACCTTCATCGACGGGATCCGCGGCACGTACAGCTCGCCGCCGGTCATCAGGTCGAAGGAGTCGACGACGAACTCGACCGCCTCCGGCAGCGTGATCAGGAACCGGGTGCAGCGCAGGTCGGTGATCGGCAGCGACTGCCCGGCCGCGTGCAACGCCCGGAACTTCGGGATGATCGAGCCCCGGCTGCCCATCACGTTGCCGTAGCGCACGACGCTGAAGCGGGTGTCGTACGCCGCCGCGTAGTGGTTGCCGTTGATGAACAGCTTGTCCGCGGTGAGCTTCGTCGCGCCGTACAGGTTGATCGGGCTGGACGCCTTGTCGGTGGACAGCGCGACGACGCGCTTCACGCCGCTGTCGATCGCCGCCTCGATGACGTTCTGCGAGCCGACCACGTTGGTCTGGACGAACTCCCACGGGTTGTACTCACCGCTGTCGACCTGCTTCAGCGCGGCCGCGTGCACGACGTAGTCGACGCGGTGCATGGCGCGCAGCAGCCGGGCGCGGTCCCGGACGTCGCCGAGGAAGAACCGCAGCCGCGGGTCGTCGCCGAACGACTGGCGGACCTCCCACTGCTTCAGCTCGTCGCGGCTGAAGACGATCACCCGCCGCGGCTTGAGGTTCGTCAGCACGTGTCGAACGAACGTCCGCCCGAACGACCCGGTGCCTCCGGTCACGAGAATGTCTGAGCCGGTGAGGATTGACACGCGAGCAGGACCCTTCTGACGGACAGTTCCGAACTGCGCACACGCGGTGCGGACCTCGGAAACAATAGCTGCCCGGTGAGCTGTCCCTTCAACCCGCGTCTCAGTGCGGCGTCATCAAACGTACGCTGCGCAGGTACGGTCTGGGGCGTGAAACGCGTCGGTGTGCGATGTGATGTAGGCCCCGCCCGGGGCGTCGGGCACGTGATGCGCTGCCTGGCGCTGGCCGAGGAGGTACGCCGTCGCGGCGCCGAACTCGTCTTCGTCTGCGACGCCCACACCGTCCCGTGGGCCGCCGAACAGATCGCCGCTCGCGGGATCTCGGTGACCCCGGCCGTGTGGACCCCGGAGGAGCATGTCGCGCTGTTCGGCGCGCTCGGTCTCGACGCGGTCGTCTTCGACTCCTACGACCTGGATGCCGCGGTCTACCCGGCTGTCCGGGCCACCGGCCTGCCCACGCTGGCGATCGTCGACGGTGACCTCCGCGGCGCCGAGGCGGACGTGCTGGTCGACCAGAACCTCGCCGCCGAGCTGGATCTCCCGGTCCTTCCGCGTGACTCGGTCCGGCTCGCCGGTCTGCCGTACGTGATGATCCGCGACGAGATCCTCGCGCATCGCCCGAGTGAGCCGCCTGCTGCGCGACAGAACGGCGTACCCAAGGTTTTTGCGTTCTTTGGTGGGACGGATGCGTTCGGTGCTGGTCCGCATGTGGCGCGGGCGCTGGTGGCGACCGGTCTGCCCTTTGAGGCAACGTTGGTTGCCCCCGGGCCGGCGCTGGCCGCTCAGATCGCTGCTGTGGAGCTGCAGCCGCATCAGCAGCTTCAGGTCATCGGTCCGACCGATCAGCTCGCAGCGCAGGTCCGTGAGGCCGACCTGACGATCAGTGCGTCCGGTACGTCGACCTGGGAGCTGCTGTGCCTCGGTGCGACGGCCGGACTGGTGTGTGTCGTCGACAACCAGGTGATGGGCTACGAGCGCGCGATCGACACCGGTGCGGCGGCTGGGCTCGGTCTACTTAGCGCACTGGAGGCGGACACCTCGTTGGCCGTCCCGGTGCTCAAGAGGCTGCTCACCGACTCGGCCGAGCGTGGTCGGCTGGCGAGAGCCGGTTGGGAGCTGGTGGACGGCCGAGGGCGGGAGCGAGTCGCCGATGCGCTCCTGCGACTTATTTGAGCTCGTAGATCGTCGCGTCGAGGGTGGCGTGGCGGAGGCGGACGAAGTTGCGGAGTGCTGGTGACACCTCGCCGGCCCGGTGGTCGGCGTACAGCCAGCGCACGCCGGCCTGGCGGAGCCGCTCGATCGCAGCCGGCGTGGGGGACTTGAAAACGATGTCGTTGGCGACGAGCTGCGCGCTGTCCCAGTACGGGATGAGGCTCGGGTTGCCGTCGTTGGTGAGGGCGATCCGGTTCGCCTGGTTGGAGTAGGACCAGCCTCCGATCAGAACCGGCCGCTCGGACAGTGCAGCGAGCCAGAAGTGCCGGCTGTCGCAGACGCCCTCGCGCTGGATGATGCAGTGCGCGTTGGTCGCGATCAGGTCGCCCGGCGCGCTGTTCCGCCGCAGCCACCGCGCAGCGCCTGCTTCCGCTGCTGTCGCACCGCCGCGGAACGGATGGGCGAAGACCAGGTTGGACGCCTTGTCCGACACGACCGCCTGCAACGGCACCAGCGTCGCGCCGACCATGCAGGCGGCGACCACACCGCCGAGCAACGCCACGAAGAAGTTCCCCGGCCGCCGCGCTGCCTTCCAGCCCACCGCTACGACCAAACCCGCCACTACTACCGCCACGGCCGTCCACAGCCAGGGCTCCTTGATGCCAGGCAGGTCGGCCGACTGCCACCGTGCGATCGCCAGCGTCACCAGACCGAGCAGACCCGCCACTCCGACCAGCACCACGGCACGCCGGTCCGCCAGTCGCCCGACCAGGTTCGCCAGCCCGACCGTTGCGAGTACGGCGATGACCGGGAACGCGGTCCGCACGAAGTACAGCTGGCTGACGCCAGACTGGGTTGTCAGCAGCGTCCCGAGCAGTCCGGCGACCGCGACGCCGGCCAGGAACGCCACCCCGGTGTCCCGCCACTTCCGGCCCAGGAAGAACAACCCCGACGCGGCCAACGCCCAGCTCAGCAGCGTCGTCAGCCCAGACAACAGCTGCGCGTGCGGGTTCGACACCAGCATCGGGTACGGCGCCAGTTGCACGAAGGTCTCGAACGGCTTGATCTCCGTCCCCCACGTGCTGCCGCCGAAGATCGTGATCAGCGCGGCCACGAACACCGCCAGCGACAGCAGCCCGCCGAGGAACGCCGGCCGCGTGGGTCGCCGTACCAGCCCCAGTTGCAGGAACGCGCAGGCGAAACCGACGCCGACCAGCGGCAGGATCGTCGACTTCGCACCGGCCGCGACCAGCGCGAGCAGGACCAGCAGCACCCACCGGCTGCGCGGTCTACCGTCGGCTCGCAGCAGGTCGACCGCCACCACGCAGAGCGCCAGCGCGATCAGGACGCCGAGGTTCTGCGTCGGACTCAGGTACGCCGCGACCGCGGTCGAGATCCCGCCCAGTCCGACGCCCGCCAGCGGCTGCACCGCCCCACCGAGACCGGCGACGAACACCGCCAGCGGCCCCGCCCAGGTGGCACCGGACTCGGCCGTCGGCGTCAGCCGCGTGGTCAGTGCGAACACCAACCCGCATCCCGCCAGGAACAGCGGCAGCCAGCTCAGCGAGTGGATCAGATCGGTCAGGTCGATCCGCGTTCCCCACTGCGTCGCGGCCGTCGCCTGGTGGAAGAACGTGTGGTACTTCATCGGCTCGCCACCGAGCCACAACGTCGAGATCGGTACGTCGTACTTCGCGCTCGCCGCCAGCGCCTGCTGGAACGCCAGGTCCGGGTAGGCCTTCAGCGGATCGGTGTACGCCGGCAGGAACTGCGCCGGACCGCGCCGGTACACGATCAGCAGCACGACCGCGGTCGACGCCGCGAGCAACCAGGCCTGCAGCGGCCGCAACGGCCGCTCGACCCGCCGCCAGACCCGCGCCCGGGCGTCGCTGTCCGCGAACGCGATCACCAGCACGATCGGCGCCCACACCCACGACCAGGCCTGCAACCCGATCGACGCGCTCGCCAGGTAAACCAGAACCTGCCCGGCGGTGCCGACGGCGAATCCGGCGGACAGGTCCTCCACCAGGTTCCGCCGGTACCCGCCGATCAGCCGCCAGAGCGCGAACCCCGGCAGCGTGACGACGACGCCGGTGAACAGCACGAAACGGACCAGCTCGAAGGGCGTCGAATGCAGCGCGAGCAGAACGAGCGCCAGCAGCGCAACGGCGACGCCGGCGGCCAGCCCGGAAAGGGACGGCCCCGCGGTCCGCGGCCCCCGCCGCCTCGCTTTCGCGCGCATGTCGTAACACTAATGTGAAATCCGTTGCGCCACGAATGTGGAGTGTCACTGCGCGTGAGGTGCCGGAGCGTACGTTCCGGCACACAAGTGGTAACCCCGATGCCTTAAGCTCAGCGCTCTATGAGTTGGTACGACGCGCTCGAGGCCGGTGAGCTCACCGTGCGGCCGTCGGTGGACGCGGCGAAGCGCTTCGGGGTGTCCATCGACCGGATGTGCGTGTCCGCATCATCCGGCACGCCACTCGCCGAAGTGCTGGCCGCGGTCGAGAAGTCGACGGCCGACGTCATTGTGCTCCGGTATCCGGCCCGCGAAACCACCTGGTTCGCCGCGCTCGCGAACGGACCGCGGCAGGCGCTGCTCGCGGACACGGTCGTCTGCTGGTCGCTCCCGGTCGGAAAGGGCCGGCGGCCCGCGCCACTGGCCGGGTTCACCGCGCAGCTCGAACCACAGGCCGCCGACGACGTGGTGGACGACCTGGTCGCGGACGTCTTCGGTGATTCCGGCAACCACTACTGCTCCGACCCGGTCTTCGACCGGTCCAGGGCACTGGCCGGCCGGCAGGAGTGGGCCCGGCGGCGGATCGCCGACGCGGGAGCCGTCGTACTGCGCGGACCGGACCGGCGGGTGCTCGCACTGGCCGCTATCGACCAGCAGCGGTCGTGGACCGAGGTCCAGCTGGCCGGCGTCGTCCCGGCCGAGCAGGGCCGTGGCCGCTACGGACACCTGCTGGCCGCGGTCGAGGACGTCTGCGCGACCCGGCGGCTCGTCGTCACTACCCAGACCCACCAGACCGGCATCCAAAGGATTTGGGCCCGCTACGGCTTCGAACCCGTGCATAACCTTCTGACGGTGCATCTCGTTGCCGCTTAGTAGGAGTGCGCTGGGGGCCCACTGTCTGCCGACCTCGAGAAAGGACACACCGTAGTGACGCCGCGGTTGAGCGTGGTGGTGCCCTTCTACGGCGTCGGCGAGTATCTCGAGGACTGCCTGGAATCGATCGCCCGGCAGGCCTGGACCGACTTCGAGGCGATCCTGGTCGACGACGGTTCCCCGGACGACAGTGCCGTGGTGGCCAAGGACTTCTGCGCCAAGGACCCCCGGTTCCGCTTGATCCAGCAGCAGAACGCCGGGCCCGGACCGGCCCGCGACCGCGGGATCCGCGAGGCGACCGGTGAGTACCTGGCCTTCGTCGACGGCGACGACCTGGTCTCCCGGTACGGATTCGCCGCCCTGGTCCGAACCCTGGACCGGACCGGCTCGGACATCGCCGGCGGTAACGCGCGCCGGTTCAACAACAGCTTCGGAGTGCGGCCGTCGTGGCTGCACAGGCAGCCGTTCGCGCGGGTCCGGCATGCCACCCACGTCACCGAGTTCCCCGACCTGGTCCTGGACCGGATGCTCTGGAACAAGGTCTACCGCCGCTCGTTCTGGACCGAGAACGGCTACACGTTCCCGCCGATCCGCTACGAGGACTATCCGGTCGCGCTCAAGGCGCACCTGGATGCGGTCACCGTGGACACGATCACCCAGGCCGTCTACTACTGGCGCGAGCGCGAGTCCGGCGAGTCGATCACCCAGCAGAAGTTCCAGCTCGGCAACATCCGGGACCGGGTGACGTCGGCCGGGATGGTGATCGACCTGGTCGAGGACGCGGTCCCGGCGGTACGGCGGCGCACGCACGCGCACCTGGCGCAGATCGACGTACTGACGCTGATGTCCGCGTTCGGCAGCGTGCCGGCGGAGGACGAGCAGGCGTTGGTCGACCTGTCCCGCGAGCTGCTCTACCGGCTCGACGACGGGGTGCTGGCGGTCACCCACCGGTACGACCGGATCCAGCACGCCGCGCTGCGGGCCGGTGATGTCGACCTGCTCCGCCGGCTCGCGGTGTTCCGGAATTCCGGTGGGCTGCGTGGCGGCGCCCGCGCCGTACCGAGGTCGCGGCGGTCGAAGCAGCTCGACTACAACTACCCGGGCCTGGGCGAATCCGTCGTACCGCGGGCGCTGTACAAGCTCCGCGAGCAGGACCTGACGCTCGCGACGAGTGTGCGCGAGGTGGTGTGGGTCGACGGCAAGCTGTCGGTCAAGGGCACCGCCGAGATCCGGCACCTGGCGACCGACCGGACGTCGACGCTGCAGGTCGCGCTGGCCGTCGGCGACACGTCGTACCCGCTGCAGGTACGCCGGTACGACGCGCTCGGGTTGCACGGGGAGCAGGCGCTCGTCGGGTTCGAGGTACTGCTGGACCAGGAACTGCTGGCGAAATGCACCGGGAACCCGGCGCATTTCGAGGTGAAGATGCAGTCCGGGCGGCGGGACCGGAAGGGCATGCTCGGCAGTCAGGGCCCGGGAAGTCCCGGCTGGCCCCCCGGTGCCTGGATCGACGAGACGAGCTGGATCCAGCCGGGGCCTGGCAAGTACGGCTGGTTCTCGTTGCGGCGGTTGACGGACCCGTGCCGGTTGACCGCGGTCGAGCGGACCGCCGACGAGCTGGTGCTTCATGGCCACGCGTCGTTCGACGAGCCGGCGCTGTTCCTCAGCCGGCCGGTCGTCGGTGGCGAGGAGGAGATCCCGCTCGAGCTCGACGGCCGCGACTTCACGGCCCGGTTGCCGATCCGCGATCTGCGGGCGGCGGCGAACCACGACGACCCGTTCGGTCAGCGGACGACGCGCTCGTTCAAGGTGCGCGGTCCGGAGGAGCAGCAGCGCGTGCTGCTCTGGACGGCCGGTGACGATGCCGTCTCGATGGTCGAGGAGGGGCGCGTGGTGACGCTGACCCGGTCGACCGGTGGGTACGTGAACCTGCACGAGTCGCCGATCCGGACCACCGCGACCCACGCGGTTGCTGACGGCAACGAATTGGTCGTGCGTGGCGCGTCCGGCGGCGACGTCAGATTCAGCTGGCGGCGGTACCTGGCCGATTCCGACGACCACCTGGACGTCGAATGCCGTCGTACCGTCACCGCCGATGGCTGGGCGGCGGCGGTCGACGTGGACGGGCTGATCCCGGCGACCGCGGTGCAGGTCTCGGTCGACCCGCTCGCCGCGCTGGCCGACTGGATCCTGTTCGCGACCTCCGAAGACGACGGTACGGCGCACGCCGTGCAGTGCGAGCCCTTCCTGTGCAGCCGATTGCCACTCGCGATCGCCCACGGGGAACACGCGCTCGCCGTTCGACCACACGCCGGCACTCTGCACGTGGAGGTGCGCTGATGCATCATCACAACCACTACTACGGCCAGACGCACATCCTGTCGCGGTACGCCGGGTTCGACTTCGACCACCCGCCGCGGCTGCGGGGGTACCTGCAGCACGGCTGGAACATCGGCTGCGGCTGGAACCCGGTGCACGAGTTCTACGACGGCGCCTGGCGGTTCACCTGGAGCGACGCCCCGAAGCGACGCGGGCATTCGCTGGGCCGGCGGAACTACCACAGCATCGGTGCGCCGTTCCTGTACCTGCTCGAGCTCGAGCAGGAGCCCGAGGAACCGGTCGAGCGCGAGGGCACGCTGTGGTTCCTCTTCCACGGGTGGGAGGGCGGCAAGATCCACGGCGACCACCAGCGGCTGATCGACGAGATCCGCGAGACCGAGCCCGGTCCGGTGACTTTCAGCCTGTACTACACGGAGTTCGACCGGCCCGAGGTACGCGGCTTCTACGAGGACGCGGGCTTCCGGGTGGTGTCGTTCGGGCGCCGCGGCTTCTCCTACGAGGGGACCGACCGGCGTTTCCTGTTCAAGCAGCTCGCCGAGCTGCGCAAGCACAAGCGGGTCGCGGCCAACCGGCTGTCGACCGCGATCTTCTACGGCATCGCGGCGGGCTGTGAGCCGGCCGTGTACGGCGACCCGATGGAGATGGAAGGCGAGAACCCGCTGTTCGGCGGCCAGAGCCGGATCGAGCGCCTGTGGCCGGAAATGCTCGGCACCTCGATCGACCTCGAAGCCGCCCGGGCGACCACCGACCTCGAGCTCGGCAAACCCTGGATGATGCCGCCCGCGGAACTGCGAAGCCTGTTCGATTGGAGAGAGCGTGTCTGAACTGCAGGTCGTTCGCGGGGAGATGCAGCCGTGGACCGATCAGACGACGGCGCGGCCCGCGCTCGCGGCGCTGCTGACCGACGTCGTCCCCGCCAACCGGCGGACGCTGATCCTCGGGCCGCATGCCCCGCACCTGATCGAGTCGGTGCTGGCGCACTCCGCGGACGTGACGATCCTGGTGCGCTCGGTCGCCGACGCGCAGCAGCTCGGTGAGGACTTCGGTCCGAACCTGCAGGTGATCGCCGGTGCGCTGGACGGCCTGCAGACCGACCCGTACGACGTGATCATCGCGAGCGACGGTCTCGACCGCCTGCTCGGGTACGACAGCGACGACCTGTCCTGGAGCGCGCGGCTGGCCGCGTTGTCCGCACTGACCACGCCGGACGCGGTCGTTGTACTCGGGGTGGAGAACGAGTTCTCGCTGCTGAACCTGCTGGACAGCCGGCCCGCCGACGAACGCCACGGCGACGACGAGTGGCGGCCGCTGCACGACGACCCCACCCGTCCGGTGTCGGTCGACCAGTTGCAGACCGCGCTGCCGTGGAAGACCGAGGTGTACGCCGACTTCGGGTCCCGCACGTTCGTCCGCAGCGACGTGGCCGCCGGGGCCCGTCCGGGTGAGCTCCCGACGCGACTGGCGATCGGCGCGCTCGAGTCGGTCGACGTACCGCTGTTGTCCCCGGCCCACGAGGGCATCGACACGGCCGCCCGAGCCGGCCTGCTGGCCGCGGTCCCCACGGGCTGGGTCGCCATCGCAGGCGCGCACGGCGCCCACGACCTCTACTCCCAGACGGCCGAAGCAGTCCTCACCGCAGACCAGACCCTCACGGGCTGGGACACCTCGGTCACCAACACACCTTCTGGTTCTGAAGGTCTGTCCTTCGACCCCACAGTCGTCCCCGCCACCATCTCCTCGGGTGTGTCGGTGGAGACCGTGTTGTTCCGCCTCGCGGCGGCTGAGGACGTGCCCGCTTTCCGCAAGCTGGCCGCGGATCTCGGCGAGTGGGTGACCACCTCGCGGGTGATCGTCCGTTGGGACGACGTGATCTACGACGGCGAGTCCTTCGCGTACGGCGTCTCGGCGTGGGTGACCGACGAGCCCGTCGAGAAGGAAGACCTGCTCGCGGCCGCCTGGTCGCGGTTCCAGGACCGGTTGATCGGCCAGCACCGGCGGCACCCGTGGCCGCCGTGGATGCTGGGTGACGACCTGGTCTCCGCCTGGCTCGGCATGTCCGGCGTCGAGGCGCCGGAACAACTTCAGGCGACCTCTCCCGACACCCTCCCGGCCGCCACCGAGCAGGTTGCCCGAGGCAAAGAGTTGGCCGCGGCCCTGACCGCCGTACTCGGCACCAGCACGCACGCGATCGACGTCCGCAGCGCCCTGACCGAGGCCGAAGAGGCCAAGCACGAGCTGTTCGAGCTCAAGGGGCACGTCTACGGTCTGGAGCGCACGCTCGGGTTCCGCAACAAGGCGATGAAGACCCGCGAGAACCGGATCCGCGAGCTGCGCCTGCAACTCCAACGCCTGCAGGCGGCCCACGAGCGGATCCGCGGATCCCGCACCTATGCGATGTCGCGGGTGTTCTTCCACGCCGCGCAGGTCCGCAAGCCGAAGGTCGTGGCCCGGAAGCTCGCGCGCCGGATCCGGAAGCGGTGAAGGGGCCGCGCCTGAGCGTGGTAGTGCCGTTCTACAACGTGGGGGCGTACATCGGGGACTGTCTGGACTCGATCGCACGGCAGACGTTCGCCGACTTCGAGGCGATCCTGGTCGACGACGGGTCACCGGACGAGAGCGCGGTGATCGCGAAGGAATTCTGTGGGCGTGACCCACGGTTCCGCGTGGTGCAGCAGGAGAACGCCGGGCTCGGTCCGGCCCGCAACACCGGGATCGAGCACGCGATGGGGGAGTACGTCACCTTCGTCGACAGCGACGACCTGGTCACCCGGCACGGGTTCGGGCTGCTGATCCGGTCGCTCGACCGGACCGGTTCGGACTTCGCGGGTGGCAACGCGCGGCGGTTCAACAACAGCTACGGCGTACGGCCGTCGTGGTTGCACGGGCAGGCGTTCACGGCCGACCGGCAGGCCACGCACGTCTCCGAGACGCCGCAGCTGGTGCTGGACCGGATGGTGTGGAACAAGATCTACCGCCGGTCGTTCTGGGACGAGAACAGCTACCAATTCCCGGCGATCCGGTACGAGGACTACCCGATCACACTCAAGGCGCACCTGGACGCGGTCACCGTCGACACCATCGCGGCGCCCGTGTACTTCTGGCGCGAGCGGGAGTCCGGTGACTCGATCACCCAGCAGAAGTTCCAGTTCGCGAACATGCGCGACCGGGTCTTCTCGGCCGGCATCGTGCTGGACGAGGTCGAGAACGCGCTGCCGATCATCCGGCACCGGGTGCACGCGCACTTCCGGCAGATCGACCTGCACGCGATCCTGTCCGCGTTCGGCACGGTTCCGGCCGAGGAAGAGCAGCACCTCATCGAGCTGAGCACCGAGCTGCTCGACCGACTGGACGATGCGGTGCTGACGAACTCGCCGCGGCTGGCCCAGCTGCAGTTCGCGGCCCTCCGCGCGGGCGACATCGAGTTGCTCCGGATGGTCGCGCTCGACCCTGCGACGGCTCAGGAACACCTGCAGATCGACAAGACCGATCTGACCCTGGCGACGAGCGTGCGGGAGGTGACCTGGATCGACGGTGAGCTGGTGGTGAAGGGCACCGCCGAGATTCGCCACCTGCAGTCCAAGCCGTCGACACTCCGCATCGGCCTGGTCGTCGGCGGCCGGCACCACCGCCTTCCGGTACGGCGGTACGCGGCGACCGATCTTCGCGGCGAGCAGAGCCTGGTCGGTTTCGAGGTTCGGGTGAGCCGCGAACTGCTCGCGAAATGCCCAGCTGGACCGTCGCAGTTCGACGTCCGGATGCGGGTCGGTGGGGTTCGGCGCCGAGACCTGTTGCGTGGCCAGAGAGCCGGGAGCCCGGGCTGGCCGCCGGGCTCGTGGATCGACGGGACGAGCTGGATCCAGCCCGGTCCGGGCAAGGACGGCGCGCTCGCCGTACGGCGGTTGTCGGATCCGTGCCGGTTGACGTCGGTGGAGCAGACGCCGGATGCGTTGGTGCTGCACGGGCGGTCGGCGTTCGACGAGCCGTCGCTGTTCGTCAGCCGGCCGTTGTCGGGTGGCGAGGAGGAACTGCCGCTCGAGGTCAACGGCCGCGATTTCACCGCGCGGCTGCCGATCCGGCCGATTCTCGAGGAGACCAACCCGGACGATCCGTTCAGTCAGCGGACGACGCGGGCGTTCCGGATGCGAGGGCCCGAGGGGCGCGAGCAGGTGCTGCTGTGGACGGCCGGGGACCGGTTGGTCTCACACGCCGAGGGTGGGCGCGCGGTGATGCTGACCCGCTCGACCGGCGGGTACGTGAACCTGCACGAATCGCCGATCCGGATGACCGCCACCGCGGCCGTCGCGGCCGGTGACATGTTGGTGGTGCGCGGGCCGGACTGGGGTGACGTCGACTTCAGCTGGCGGCGGTACCTGCCCGATTCCGACGACCACGTGGACGTCGCGTGCCGGCGTACCGTGTCGGACGACGGCTGGGCAGCGGTCGTGGAGATGGCCGACCTGGACCCGGCCGACTGGATCCTGTTCGCCACCTGGCCGGACGGTACGGCGCACGCGGTGCAATGTGAACCGTTCCTCTCCAGCCACCTGCCCTTGCTGATCAGCCAAGGCGAACGCACCCTCACCGTCCGCCCGCTCGCCGGAACGCTGCACCTCGAGGTCGCGTAGAAGTCCGGCAGCTCGACAGGAGGTGTCCGCGAAATCAGCGCGGGCGCACGCTGCGCTGAGCGTGACGGGCGGCGATCCGACGCGACACCTCCTGTCGAGCTGCCGATTCTCAGCGGCGCGCGACCATCAGTTGGTGGGTGACAGGCCAGTCGAGTGGGTCGCCGTCGGGGGTGGTGATGGTCGCGACCGGGGCGATGCGGTTGTCGATCACCCAGTCGTTCCGCCAGGCCCGCGAGGCCGGGTCGATGGTGAAACCGGCGCATTCAGCGACCGCGGTCCAGCCGGCGAAGCTCAGGCCGCAGAACTGTTCGTGGGTCTCGCTCAGCCAGTTGTCGACGTAGTCCTTCCGGGTGAGGAAGTCCATCGCGTCGGCCAGCCGGAGCGTGAGCTTGTCACCGCTGACGTCGTACCCGAACGGGACCCGCGCGTTCCGCCGGAAGTCGTGGGCGAACTGGAAGAACCGTGCCCGGGTGGACAGTTTCCCGACGTACGCGGCCGGTTCGTCGAGCGCCTCGAGGTCGGTGACGTCGTCCGGGTTCTCGCCGTCACTGTCGTCGAGCCGCAGTACGACGGGGCGGTCGGGCTCGTCGGGTCCGCAGACGTCGGAGTTGATCCAGACACCGTGCGGTGCCGTGTGCGCGAACAGTGCGTCGGCGAACCGCTGGATCGTGGCGGCGCGAGAGCCGTCGGCGTACGACCAGATCTCGTGCGTCAGCGCGAGCGTCAGCGTGGTGTCGATGGAGCGCGCCGGGAAGACGGCCGAGCCGAGCATGTTGCGCTGGTAGAAGTAGACGTTCGGGTTGCTGAAGAGTCCCTGTTCCTTCTTGTGCACGCACTCGGCGTACAGGTGCCGGGCGACCTCGACGCCGATCAGGTCCGACTCGTGGAACCGTGGATCGCGATCGACGAGCTGCAGCGTCGCGCCGGTCGCGCAGCCGATGTCGAGGATCCGGCCGGGGCGCACGAAGTCCTTGATCTGCAGCCATTTCCGGTCCGCGGCGGTCTCGAACGCGTCGGCGTACGTCTTGTAGTCGCGGGTGGTGGTGAGCCCGCCGTCATCGCCGACCACCGGGTCGTTCACGCAGCGCGCGACGTGCGCGTCGAGCGCGTACCGCTCGAACACGTCGACGGTTGCCGGATGCGCGAGCTCCTTCCACTGCTCGTTGCCTGCGGCAATCATCAGCAGGACGTCCCACGGCCGCGCCGTCCCCTCGGGCTCGACGCCGATCACCTGGTACCCGAGCTGCTCGTACAACTTGCTCACCTCGGGCGTCGAGCAGGCGACGACGGTGTTCTCCACCGTCAACCGCACCAGGTCGTCGGTCCCGGCCTCGATCGCCTTCACCGTCACCTCGGCGAACTCGTCCGTCGGCGCCGTGTCCACGACCCCCACCACCAACGACCGGATCCCCTCCACCGCACTGAACCGCTCGATCGCCGCCTCCCGCCGATCGAACCCCACCGGATTCCGCTTGGTGGTCGAGTGATTGGCCGAAGTCACCGCCCACACCACGGTCCTGGCCGCGAACCTCCGCAGGAACTCCCCCTGAAACCGCGTCAACACATGATGCCGCCCAGGGAACAACAAATACTCAGTCACGCCGGACCCTTCCGTGCGTAGCATGCGTCGGACACGACGACATGATCGCAAGGAAAGGGGCTTCGGTGCTCCGCTGGGTGGCTGTGGCAGGGTGTCTGGCGCTGGTGCTCGCCGGGTGCGGAGGCGCCGAACCGCCGGCGTCCGGGGTGCGTCCGCCCGGAGACTCGGCATCCGTGCCTTCGGCAACGCCCTCGATCACGCCCTCGACGACTCCGGTGCCGTCGCCGAACTGGACCGAGCTCCCACGGACCTCGGTCACGCCGGCACCCGCGGCCAAGTTCCGGTACCGGACTGCTCAGCTGGAGGCGGCGCTTCCGTCCGTCTACGGGAAGGCAAGGCTGGCGAAGCTCGGCCCGATCTACCCGCCGCTCGCGACGGCAAGGTCCGCGGTCGACCCACTGCCGCCCGGGCAGGTTTCGCCGGAGCTGTGCCGGAAGTTCATCCAGTTCGACGGGACGCCGGGGATCAAGGGTGACTTCGTCGCACCTGGTACGCCATCGGCACTGACGGACGGCGGCGCGCCCATGGGGCCGCTTCTGACCGGCCCGCAGGTGTTCGCAAGCGTCGTTGAGCTTCCAGGCGCGCTCGGTGACCGGCTGCTCGACCAGCGCCTGCCCACCCCGGCCGAGTGCGCGCACATTCAGCTCGACGGCCGTGACCGTGCCTCGATGGTCGAGCGCCCGGCGCCGGGGTTCGGCGTTCGCGCGCGGTACGTCGTGACCAGTTATCCGGTCGCCGACGTCCGCTACGTCGAGCGCAGCCTGTACTACCGGACACCGACATACGTCGTGGAGGTCCGGATGACGGGAACCGCTGCGAGCGATGCCACGTTCCTGGCGTTCGCTCGGGTCACTCGTGATCGGCTGGCGGCCGCGTTGAGAGGCTAGAGCAAGTCCCAGGTGAGGGGAGTGCCGGCTTTGGCGGCGATGCGGAACGGGCGGCCCTCGACTTGGGAGTAGGCGTCGGGGGCGAGGCCGCCCGCGGGGCGGACCGAGCGGACGTTCTCGAAGGTGACCACGTCGCCGGGCCGGACGTCCTGGGTGACGTAGAGGGAGCGGCGGAAGCGGAGGACGTTCTGTTCCGCCTGCTTCGGGCCGATGACCGGTTCGCCCAGGGACAGCTGCGCCACGCGGGTGCTTTCGACGAGCATCTCGAGCTCCCACGGCTCCAGCGAGAACGCCGAGTCGACGCCGCCGTCGACGCGCTTCAGCGTCACGTGCTTCTCGATCACCGTCGCGCCGAGGGCGACCGCGGCGACCGCGGCGCCGATGCCCATCGTGTGGTCCGACAGCCCGATCTGTACGCCGAGTGCGTCGCGAAGGACCGGGATGCCGCGCAGGTTCGACTGCTCCGGCGGCGCGGGGTAGCTCGCCGTACAGGAGAGCACGATGATCTGCTCGTTCCCGGTCGAGCGGGCGGCGCGGACGGCGGCGTCGATGTCCATCAGCGTCGCGGAGCCGGTGGAGATGATGATCGGCTTGCCGGTCTCGGCCATCCCGCGGACCAGCGGCAGGTCACCGATCTCGTTCGACGCGACCTTGTACGCCGGGACGTTCAGCTTCTCCAGGAAGTCGATCGCGGTCTGGTCGAACGCGGACGAGAACGCGACCATCCCGAGCGACGTCGCCAACTCGAAGATCGGCTCGTGCCAGGCCCACGGCGTGTGCGCCTCCTCGTACAGGTCGTAGAGCCGTGCGTCGCTCCACAACTCGTGCTCGGCCGGCAGCCGGAACGCGGGCAGGTCGAGGTCGAGCGTCATCGTGTCCGCGGTGTAGGTCTGCAGCTTCAGCGCCTGCGCGCCGGTCTCCGCGACGGCCCGGACGATGTCCAGCGCCCGCTCCAGGTCACCGTTGTGGTTCCCCGACATCTCCGCGATGACGAACGGCTGATGATCCGGCCCGACCGGCACCCCGCCGATCTCGATGGTGCTGGTCATTGTTTCCCCTGGTGTCTACGGTCCTGCTTGCGCAGGCTGATCGGAATCACGGTGATCTCGCGACCGTCGGCGTACCGCGTCTGCGGCGTACCCTCGGCGAACCGGAAGCGCCGGTTCATCTGCCGGACCACGGCATTGTGTTCGAGCACCTCGCCGCTGAGCACCTCGAGACCGAGCTCGTCGAATGCGTACGCCGTCGCCTCGCGCATGATCTCGATCCACGCGGGCAGCGTCTCGCCCCGCTCGGCAAGCCCGTCGGCGTCCAGGAAGAACCCCCAGGATCCGGTGGTTCCTTCGAGGTCGAAGAAGTTCACCACGCCCGCGGTCGCGTCGTCGCGCAGGTAGATCAGCACCTGGCGGCTCGGGTCCACGGACGTCTTCGCCCACCAGGCCGCGTGCTCGTCGGCGGTGATCTCGTGCGCGGTGATGCTCACGTCCCGGTTGGCCTGCTGGTTCCGCAGTCTCCGGATCGTGCCGACATCGTCATCGGTTGCGGGGCGCAGCATGCATCTAACTTAGCGCCAATCAATCGAGCGCTGTTCTTGAGGCACTTGGATGTGTAAACATCTTTCCACTTCACCGGAACTGTAGTCGGAGAGTGACATGAGAGTCTGGCGATCGATGGGTGTTCTCGGCGTGACGGCGGGCCTGGTGCTCGGCGGCCTGACAGGTACGGCGTCCGCGGCGCCGACGACAGCGGCGGATCAGCAGCAGTGCACGGCGAACGCGAGCACACCGCTGCGGCAGTTCCGGGCGAGCTGGGTCTCGTCGGTGGTGAACATCGACTGGCCGTCGAAGACCGGTCTGAGTGCCGCGCAGCAGCAGAGCGAGCTGATCGGCTGGCTCGACGATGCGGTCCGGCAGCACCACAACGCGGTCGTTCTGCAGGTCCGCCCGACGGCCGACGCGTTCTGGCCGTCGAAGGTGGAGCCCTGGTCGCAGTACCTGACCGGCAAACAGGGCGGCGACCCCGGGTACGACCCGCTGGCGTTCGCGGTCGCCGAGGCGCACAAGCGGAACCTCGAGCTGCACGCGTGGTTCAACCCGTACCGGCTCTCGATGGGCACGGACATCAACGCGCTGGTCCCGACCCACCCGGCGCGGCTGCACCCCGACTGGGTGGTCACGTACGGCGGGAAGCTCTACTACAACCCGGGCATCCCGGCCGCCCGCAAGCTCGTCGAGGACGCGATCATGGACGCGGTCTCGCGGTACGACATCGACGGCGTGCACTTCGACGACTACTTCTACCCCTACCCGGTGGCCGGCCAGACGTTCGACGACGCCGCCACGTTCGCGCAGTACGCCGACGGCTACACCAACCTGCAGGACTGGCGGCGGCACAACATCGACCTGCTGATCAGCGAGCTGAGCCAGAAGATGCACGCGATCAAGCCGTGGATCAAGTTCGGCATCTCGCCGTTCGCCGTCTGGCGGAACAAGGCGACCGACCCGGAGGGCACCGACACCACGGCCGGCGTGCAGACGTACGACGACCTCGCGGCGGACACCCGCAAGTGGGTGCGCGAGGAGTGGATCGACTACATCGTGCCGCAGGTCTACTGGGCCGGTGGGTTCGCGCCGGCGGACTACAACAAGATCGTCCCGTGGTGGGCCGACCAGGTCCGCGGTACGCACGTGCACCTCTACATCGGCGAGGCGACGTACAAGGTCGGTACGTCGACGCAGTCGCCGGACTGGTCGGACCCGAAGGAACTGAGCGACCACCTCGCGTTCGACAGCACGATTCCCGAGGTGAAGGGGAACATCTTCTTCTCCGCGAAGGACGTGCGGGCGGACCGGCTCGGTGCGACCACGCTGCTGAACACCACCTGGTACTCGAAGCCGGCACTGATCCCCGCGATGCCGGCGCTCGACTCGCGGCCGCCGCTCCCGGCACACGCCGTGCACGCGACGCGGACCGCGGACGGTGTGCAGGTCAAGTGGTCGCGGACGTCGCAGGACACCACGTCGTACGCGATCTACCGGCGTGAGCTCAAGGGCGGCGACCACTGCCCGGACAACGACGCCCGCAACCTGATCGCGACGGTGCGATCGACCGGCGCCGCGCAGTCGTACGTCGACACGACCGCGACACCGGGGACGGCGTACATGTATTCGGTGACCGCGCTGGACCGTCTCGCCAACCAGAGCGTCGCTATCCCAGCTGTGTCGATCCGCTGACGCTGGGAGTCGAGCCGGAGAAGCTCGACGACGGGCTCGGGATGCTCGTCGGGGAGCCGGGGACAGGACGTGTCGTAAAGCTTCCCGACGGGCTGGGTGGGCCGGTCGGGAAGCTCGGCACGCTGCTTGTCGGCCCAGTCGTCGGCACAGTCGTCGGCAGGCTCGACGACGGGTCCGACGACGTTCCCGATGACGGCTCCGACGACGGGCCTGTTGTGGTTGTCGGGAAGCTTGGTGACGAAGTCGGCGTACCTGTGGGTGACGGTGACTTCGACGGGTACGGGTTCACCGGCGGCGGCGGATAGATCTGGTACACGCGGACGCTGCCCAGCTGGAACCGCAGTTCGGTCAGCTTGTCCAGGTTCTTCGGCGCCGCGCCGACCCGCTCGTCGAGCAGCAACCACTGGACGTCGTACTTCGTCCGCAGCGTCTCGATCGTCTGTCGCGTGGGGTTGCTGAAGACCTCGTCGTTCAGCTTCAGCAGGTCCTGGTTCCAGTACGGTCCCTGGACGCCGGCCGGATAGCTGTCGTCCACGCGTGCTTGGTACGCCCATCCCTCGACCAGCACCCGCCGCTCGGCGTACCCCGCGATCCAGTACGACCCGGTCCCGCAGTGTGACGCGCGCGCCTGGTGACAGTGCACGTTGGTGGCGATCCGGTCGTCCGACCCCGAGTTGCGGCGGATGAACCGGGCCGCCTCGATCCCGCCCGGTGCGATCGACTCGTACTCCGTCAGTGGTGGATCGGCGAACGTCCGGATCGCGGCGACCGTCGGCGACACCGTCGTACCGATCAGCACCGCCACCGCGATCACGGCCCAGGTACGCCGGGATCCGCGCAGCACCAGCCCGAACACACCGATCCCGAGCGCCGCGATCACCAGCGCGACCACGAGTCCCTGCCCGAAACAGTTCGCCGACGTACACGTGTCGGGGGACCGGTAGCGGCCCCAGTAGATCGCCGCGGCCCCGATCGCGAGCGCGACGCCGGCGACCCAGAACAGCCGCCGCTCGAGTGACGCGAGACCCCAGGTCGCGAGCAGTACGCCGTACACGAACCCGGTCCGCACGAAGAACAGTTGCGTGTCCCCGTGATCCGCGAGCAGCGACGCACCGAGCACCGCCGCCACGAACCCGGCGACCAGGAAGACCACCGTCGGATCGCGCGCCACACGCCGCTTGATCAGCAATGCGCCGACCAGCGGCATCACCCAGCCGACCACGACCACCGCAGCGATCACCGGAACAGCGGAACCACCGCCCATCCGATCCGCCAGGCTCGTGAACGTCGCCCCCGGATCGAACCGCACGCTCGACGCCGCGCCCCGCAGTACGAAGAAGAACGTCAGCGCATAGGCCGCCGCGACCCCGATCCCCAGAACCAGGGCTCGTAGATTGAGCCGCCCCGCGCGGACCGTGAGGTAAATCCAGGCCACCGCGAGCCCGGTGGCGTAGACGGGCAAGGTGGTGGCCTTCGTCATCGCCAGCACGGCGATCAGCACACCGGCAGCGACGAAGAGCCGAAACAACTGACCTCGGGTCGTGCCGGGGCGACGCCGCAGGAGCAACGTCGTCACCGCGATCAACGGCAGCAACAGCACGGTCGAGAAGGCCTGCGGCGGATTGGTCAGCTCACCCAGCGAGAACGGCCCGTCGGCGAACACCCGATCCGACACCGCCCACGGCCAAGCCACCAGATCGCCACCGGCCACCACAAGCCCAGCAGCGATCGGCGCGGCCACCGCACGCCCGGTCAGCAGCATCCCGACCGCGGCAGCGCCCAGCACGGTCAGCAGGATCCACGCGAACGGCACCATCCGATGCGTCAGTACGTCGAGCGGCACCGTCGTGATCCAGTGCGCGGACGCGATGTGGTCGTACGCCGCCCAGTGGCTCGTCAGCCACCGACCATCGGCGTACGGAACGCGCGCCGGGAAGTGGTGCGCCACCTCGCCGGCGATCGCGAGATTGTGCGGTGCGTCCGAGCTCGGTCGCAGGGCCTCGGGCCCGTTCAGCGGGATGAGGTGCGCGCCGGCCCGGACGAACCAGGCGGCCGCGACCCCGACGGCGACCATCGCGCCGGCCATCGACCACCACGGCGTCGGCCGCTCCGGGAGCTTGCGCCGCGGCAACGCCCGCCACATCCCGAACGCCAGCGCAGGCATCAGCAACGCCGCGAACGGCATCTGGAACAGCATGCCGATCGGATAGAGCAACGCCTCGACCGCGAGCCCGAACGCGGTCCCCAGCACCACGTCCGCCGCGCGCCACCCGACCCCGCCGGTCAGCCGGCGCCAGAACATCGTGCCCGGTACGACGATGACGACCAGGAGGTAAGCGAGGTACACGGCCGGCATCCACGGCGGGTGCTCCTGCAATGCCACGAACCAGGCCAGCGGCAGCACCGGAAGACTGACCAGTGCCGCGGACCGCTTGCCCCGCCCTGCAATACGCCGCCGGCCCGCTCTGATCATCGGGAAAGTGTATGAGCCCTACTTGACCGGCTGACGGCCGGTGAGCCGTTTACCACCACGGGCTTCGCGTTTACACTGGGTAATCTCCCAAGCCCTTGCTGTGTGCGGGAGGTTCGATGGTTGTCGAGCACATCGCCGGCCTGCCGGTGGAGGAAGTCCTGCTGGCGGCACTGGCCGCCGCGGCCCCGGTGATCGCACTGGTCGGATGGGAGATCAGCGCTCGTTTCAAACGCCTGAAGGCCTGGCTCTTGCGGCGTGACAAATCTCCGGGGACCGAGGGCTCGCCGGACGGAGACGCTAGGCTTCGGGACTATGAGTTCGGTGGATCGGAGTCGGGTCAGGGCGTTGATGGGTGAGGTGATGACGGCCCAGGGCCGGGCATTGCCGGCCGACGACACAGCGGATCTCCGCGCGATCGGGTTCCGGTCGCTGGACTTCTCCGAGCTGGCCCTCCGGGTGGAGGACGAGCTCGGTGACGAGCTGAACTTCGATGCCCCCGGGCTGCGCCGGATCGCGACGGTCGGCGACGTACTCGACTTCATCGAGCACCTCCAGTCCGCGTGACGGCGCCGTGACGAGCCGCCGCCGTAGCACCGCCCTGATCGGTGACGACAACACCGTGGTCGTCGCCGGGAAGCGCCTGACCTGGCGGACGCTGCACAAGCTGCCGCAACTGCCATCACCCGCCGCCGTCCTGGTCGACAACGGCGCCGACGCGCTCGCTGCCCTGCGCCACCACGCGGTGCACGGCACTGAGCTGTTGGTCGCCACCGAGTCCCGTGTCGACGAGCGGATGCGGGAAGAACTGGGCGAGTCCGGTTTCGCGATCGTGCTGCCCGATGGGGCAGTCACGCCGGCCAAACTGAAGCGCGTCGAGGAGTCCGGCCGCGCCTGGCTGCTCACCTCCGGCTCCACCGGCCGCCCGAAGCGGATCGGCCACACACTGGAGACGCTGACCACCGTGACCGGCGACCAGCCGCCGCGCACCTGGCTGCTGCCGTACTCACCCGGGACCTACGCCTGGTGGCAGGTCGTCACGCTCTCGCTGACCCAGGCCGACCAGGGCCTGGTCGTGATCGAGCCCGGCGAGCTGGAGAACTGGCCGGCGATCGCCACCGAGCACGGAGTCACCGCGGCCTCGGGTACGCCGACCTTCTGGCGGCAGGCGATCTATCGGGACGCCGACGCGCTGAGCGCCGTACCGCTGGAGCAGATCACGCTCGGCGGCGAGCCCGTCGACCAGGCGATCCTCGACCAGCTCCGGGAGCTGTTCCCGAAGACCCGGATCTCCTGGATCTACGCGTCCTCCGAAGTTGGCGCCTCGATCGTGGTGCACGACGGCAAGGCCGGATTCCCGAAGACCTGGCTGGATCGTGAACCCACTCCGGACCGGCCGACCCTGAGCGTCGAGGGCGACGAGCTCGTCATCCGCTCGCCGCACCACGGCGCCGGCCTGGTCGGCGCGGTGCACACCGGCGACCGGGTCGAGTACGACGCCGACCGCGTGCTGATCACCGGGCGCCTGGACACCGACGAGATCAACGTCGGCGGATCCAAGGTCTCGGCGGGTGTGGTCCGCAACGTGCTGATGGGCCACCCCGGCGTCGCGTGGGCGCGGGTGTTCGCGCGCAAGGCGCCGCTGGTCGGCCGGATGGTCGCGGCCGAAGTCGTCCCGAACCTGGCGCTCGGTCCGATCACGGACGCCGACCTGGTGCAGTGGTGTTCGACCCGGTTGCCGGACTACGGCGTACCGCGGCGGATCCGATTCCTCGACGAGATCCCGCAGAAGGAAACCCTGAAGAGCGATGTCTGAGATCAGTGTTGTCCCACCGGCCTCGGTCGTGCTGGTGTCCGGCGGTTCCCGCGGCCTCGGCCTGGCCGTCGTCACCGACCTGCTGGCCGCCGGGGTCAAGGTTGCCGCGTTCGCCCGGACCGTCACGCCCGAGCTGAGCGCGCTCGGCGAGAAGTACCCGGACCACCTGCACTTCGGCTCCGTCGACGTCAACGACGCCGCGGCCGCGCAGGCGTTCGTGAAGGAGGTCGAGAGCACGCTCGGCCCGATCGACGGCCTGGTGAACAACGCAGCGATCGGTCAGGACTCGTTGCACGTCCACACCTCGGCCGAGCGGCTCGCCGAGATCATCCAAACCAATCTGACCTCGCCGCTGGTGCTCACCCGTTTCGTCCTGCGCCGGATGCTCGCCAAGGGCCTCAAGGGCCGGATCGTCAACATCACCTCGATCTGCGCGCAACGCGGGTACCCGGGGCTGGTCGCGTACTCCGCCACCAAGGGCGGCATGGACGCGGCCACCCGCTCACTCGCTCGTGAACTCGGTGGCCGCGTCCTCGCCAATGCCGTCGCTCCGGGCTTCTTCGCCTCGGAGATGTCCGCGGTGCTCGGGCAGACCCAGCTCGACCAGATCGTCCGCCGCACCCCGACCGGTCACCTGACCGAGCCCGACGACGTCCTCCCGCTCGTCCGGATGCTGCTGCTCGAGAACACCAACATCAACGGTCAGGTCCTCGTGGTGGACGGCGCAGCCTCGATCTAAGGCTTGATGTTCTGGTTCCGGTGGAAGACGTTGTCGGGGTCGTACTTGCGTTTGATCTCGACGAGCCGGTCGTACTTCGGGCCGTACGACGCCCGCAGCCGCGCCTCGTCGGTCTCGGCGATGCCGTTGATGTAGCTGCCGATGCTGATCGCGTACGGCTGCAACGCGTCCCAGAACCCGCGGGTCCAGGCCCGTTCCGCGTCAAGCCCCTCCGGTCCCGGCGTGGTCGCGATCGTGAACATCGCGTAGCGCGGCGTCCGCTGCCCGCCGAACGCGGTGGCGTCGTCCGGGGTCTCGAGGTACCCGTGGTCGAGCCGGTACATCATCGCCACCGACATCGGTGACGTCTTCTGCGGCATTTGCGTCGTGATCACGTCGATCACCGGATCGGACAGCGTCTCGAGGTACGTGCCCTTCTCGTAGTGGTACATCCCGTGCGCGTTCGCCTCGTCGAGCAGTTGCTGTACGGCGACGTACGGCATCGGGCTGGTGAACTCGAACACCGGCGGCCGCTTCCCGCGCAACCGGTCCATCGCCATCGCGTGCTGTTCGGCCGGGCCGAAACCGATCGCCACCAGCGCGTACCCGGGCTTGAAGTGCTGCTCCGCCGGGACGAACGGTGCCGGCGGCGCGTTCAGGCAGGCGATCACCACGTTGACCTCACGCGGCAGCGCCGGGATCACCTCGCGAGCTGTCCGCAGTACCTCGGCGCCCTCGTCCTGACTCCAGAACGCGATCCCGAAGTTCACGACCGGCCCGGCCTGGTGCAGCCGGAACTCGAACTCGGTGACCACGCCGAAGTTCCCGCCACCGCCGCGGACGGCCCAGAACAGGTCCGCGTTCTCGTCCGTGCTCGCGCGCACGATGCTGCCGTCCGCGGTGACGATCTGCACGGACTCCAGGTTGTCGATGCTGAGCCCGTACAACCGGGACAGCCACCCCATCCCGCCGCCGAGCGTGAGCCCGCCGACTCCGGTGTGACCGACCAGCCCCGCGGGTACGGCGAGACCGTGCTGCTGGGTCGCGGCGTCGAGATCCCGCAGCAGCGCTCCGCCGCCGACCCGCGCGCGGCGAGCCTTCGGGTCGACCGTGACCTGGTTCATCCGGCTCAGGTCGATCATCAGACCACCGTCCACCGACGCCAGTCCGGCCATGTTGTGCCCGCCGCCGCGGACGGCGATCTCCAGTCCCTCGGCCACCGCGTACCGAACGGCGGCCTGGACGTCCGCCGCCGACCGGACCTGGGCGATCAGGGCCGGCTCCCGGACGTGTTCGGCGTTCCACAGTCGCCGCGCCGCGTCGTACCCCTCGTCCTGTGGTGCGTACACGGCCCCGCTCAGCACCGTGCGCAGTTCCCCCACGCTCTGCGTCATTCCGATTCCTCCCCCATCTGAATCCACTAGCTGAATCTGCCAGCCTCCAGAGTCGCGGGCTTGTCCACAAGGGGAAGAATTCCCGTTTGAGTGGGAACTTCGGTGAGTGTCAGACTCGATGACGTGAGTGACGAGGAAATCCTGCGACTGTTACCGATTGCCGCCGCCGGTGTTGCCGAGCGCGACGATCGCGCCGACACGCACCTGGCCCGGCTGGGTGCGTACGACGAGATCGACCAGGCGCAGGTGGACCGATGCGTGCAGGCGTTCCTCACTGGCCTGTTGCGGACCGCGTGGGAGCGCGGCTGGGCGCCCGCGGACGTCGTACAGCACGGCCGTCGCACCCTCGACCCCGGCGCCGAACCGCTGCTGCTCGCCGCGATCTCGGCGGAGCACCTGGGCTACTCAGGCGGCGCCATCGACTCACGCTGGCTCGGCCAACTGACCGACGTCGGCGTCCCACAGCCCTTCACCACGCTGAGCCTGACCGCGTGGGCCGCCGGCGCGCGCGTCGGCCGCTACCTCACGCTGCACCACGCCCTCGCCCTGGCCGGCTTCCTCCAGACGTTGCCGGTCCTGGCCCGCCTCTACCCCCTGCCCGGTACGACGGTCCGCCGCGAGCAACCCCTCGTACCGGCGAACGGGAAGATGCTGGCCCGGATTCGCGGGCTGCTGGCGAAGGCGGAAGCGACCGAGTTCCCGGAGGAGGCGGAGGCGTTGTCGGGCAAGGCGCAGGAGCTGATGGCCAAGTTCTCGCTGGACAGTGCGCTGCTGGAGGCGGAGGTGGAGATCCCGGACGACTCCGCGGGGCGCCGGGTGTGGGTCGAGACGCCGTACGTCTCGGCCAAGGCGCAGCTGGTCGGTGCGGTCGCCGCTGCGAACCGGTGCCGCACGGTCGTGATCGAGGACCTGGCGGTCGTCACCATCGTCGGCGCCGAGCTGGACCTGCAGCACACCGAGATCCTCAGCACCTCCCTGCTGGTGCAGGCCAATCGGGCGATGCTTGCCGCTGGCAAACACTTCGGTCACCGGGGTGAGTCCCGGACCCGCTCGTTCCGGCAGTCGTTCCTGATGGCCTACGCGCAGCGGATCGGCGAGCGGTTGGAGCAGACCGCGGCCGCGGCCGAGGCCGCCGTACAGGCAGCTGACGCGGGCCGCCTGCTGCCGGTGCTGGCCCGGCGAGAGGAGCAAGTGGACGCGTTGTTCACCCAGCTGTTCCCGAACACCACGACCCGGCGGACGCGGATCACCAACGGCGCCGGGTGGCACGCCGGCCTCACCGCCGCCGACCAGGCCCAGCTCGAGGCCCGGCGGCAGGTGCGCCGATGAGGACCGCGGAGACCACGATTCCCGGCGTACTGCGGATCGAGCTGGAGGTCCAGCCGAACCACGACGGCTGGTTCAAGGAGAACTTCCACCGCGCGAAACTGGCCGAGATCGGGCTCGACGTCGTCCAGCACAACGTCGCGTACTTCGAGTTCGCGGGCGTCGTCCGGGGGATCCACGCGGAGCCGTGGGACAAGTACCTGTCACCGTCGTCCGGCCGGGTGTTCGCCGCGATCGTCGACCTCCGCGACACCGCCACCTTCGGCACCGTGGAGACCTTCGAGCTCGGTACGTCGGACGCGCTCTACGTGCCCCGTGGCGTCGGGAACTCGTTCTGCACGCTGACGCCGCACACGACGTACAACTTCCTGGTGAACGAGTACTGGTCGCCGGAGCGGGTGAGTGTGGACCTGTTCGACCCGGAGCTGGCGATCGACTGGCCGGTCCAGCCGCTCTGGTACACCAAGAAGGACGCCGCTAACCCTTCGCTGGAGCAGCTGCGGCAGCAGCGGGCCTGAGCCCGCAGAGCACGATGTCGAGCAGGCGTTGGGCCTGCTCGGGCGGGGTGTCGGGCGAGTGGGTGATGCCGCCGACCAGCCGCAGCAGATCCATCAGATCCACCTCGGGCCGCACGTCGCCGGTTGCCTTCGCCTTGTCCAGCAGCAGGCTCCCGGCTGCCTGCACGTTCGTCTTGCAGGCCTGGAAGAACGGGGACTCCTGGCCGATGGCCAGCGTCAGCTCGTGGGACAGGCTCTTCTTGGACAGCCCGTACCCGACGAAGCTGCGCAGCCAGGCGGAGAGCGCGTCGAACGGCTCCAGCTCCCGGTCGAAGTCGTAGGCGCGGTCGACGACGGACTGGATCTCGTCGACGTAGACGGCCTCGAGCAGGGCGGTCCGGTTCGGGAAGCGGCGGTAGAGCGTGCCGATGCCGACGCCGGCCCGGCGGGCGATCTCCTCGAGCGAGGTGTCGGTGCCGTGCTCGGCGAACGTCTCCCGGGCCGCGGTCACCAGGCGGTCGTAGTTCCGCGCCGCGTCCGCGCGGGTCGGCCGTGAACACGGCAGTGGTTGCGGCGCCATCCAGCCTCCTCCCGAGGGTCCGACCACGATATCGCTTGCAAAGCGGAGGATGCCTCCGTATCGTATCCGGAGGAGCGCTCCGCTTTCACTCTCAACTGTAGCCCCCTTGGGGTAAGGAGCAATATGTCGGCAACATCCGCAGCGCCGGCCAGCGCCGGATCCGGCACGCCCGCGCGGCGGCCGGGGGTAGTCCTCGCGGTCATCCTGGTCACCCAGTTGATGGTCATCCTCGACGGCACCGTGGTGAACATCGCGATGCCGCACATCCAGCAGGCCCTGCACTTCAGCCCGTCCAGCCTGTCGTGGGTGCAGAACGCCTACGCGCTCGCGTTCGGTGGTCTGCTCCTGCTCGGCGCCCGTGCCGGTGACCTGCTCGGCCGTCGCCGGGTCTTCGTCACCGGGATCAGCGTCTTCACGCTCGCCTCCCTGCTCGGCGGTCTCGCGCCGAACGCGGAGCTCCTGCTCGCCGCCCGCGTCCTGCAAGGCATCGGTGGTGCCATCGCGGCTCCGGCGGCGCTGACTCTGCTGATGCTCACGTACCGCGAAGGCCCCGAGCGGATGAAGGCGCTCGGCTACTACAGCTTGGTGTCCTCCGGTGGCGGCAGCGTCGGCCTGGTCCTCGGCGGCATGCTCACCGACTGGGTGTCCTGGCGCTGGGGTCTGTTCATCAACGTGCCGATCGGTATCGCGCTGGTCTTCGCGGCCCGTCGCGTGCTGACCGAGACCGAGAGGGAGACCGGCCGGTTCGACGTGGCCGGCGCGCTCACCTCGACCCTTGGCATCACGTCACTGGTCTTCGGGTTCATTCGGGTCGCCGAGAAGGGCTGGTCGTCGCCCGAGGTGCTGACCGCGTTCGCGGTGGGCGTCGTACTGCTGGTGTCGTTCGTCCTGGTCGAGCGCCGGGTCAGCCACCCGATCGTTCCGCTGCGGCTGTTCCGGTCGCCGGTGCGCTCGGCGTCGTACCTGACGATGCTGCTGGTGGTCGGGACGATGTTCGGGATGTTCTTCTTCCTGACGCAGTACCTGCAGGGTGTGCTCGCGCTGAGCCCGCTCGCCGCCGGGCTGGCCTTCCTGCCGCTGACCGGTCTGCTGTTCACCGCGTCCCGCGTCGTACCGAAGCTGGTGGCGCGGATCGACGGCGCGAAGCTGATGCTGCTCGGCTCGACGCTGGTGACGCTCGGCACGGTCTGGTTGACCCGGCTCGGGGCGCACAGCACCTACCTGCACGACGTGGTCGGTCCGCTGCTGCTGTTCGGCGCGGGCGCCGGGATGATCTTCATCCCGCTCGTCGGCCGGGCGATCGCAGGCGTCGCGCCGGAGGACTCGGGTGCCGCGTCCGGCATGCTGAACGTGGTCCAGCAGGTCGGCGGCGCGCTCGGCCTCGGCATCCTGGTCACGATCTTCGGTACGGCGAGCCGCAACTCCACGTCGACGATCCCGCGCGAGGTGCTCGTCGACGGCGTGCACGCGGCGTTCATCGGGTCCCTGGTCTACGCAGGCCTGAGCCTGGCGATGATCATCCTCACCGTCCGCCCGTGGAACTGGTTCCGGACCGAACCGGAGCCTGAGCAGGTCGAGGCTCCGGTCGTCGTGGACTCACACGTCTGACGGGATCGCCAGCTGGTAGCTGATGAACTTGTTGTGAGTGGTGAAGCCGAGGTGCTCGTACAGGCCGAGTGCTCCGGTCGGGTTGTCGGCGTCGACGCCGAGCGAAGCCCGCTGGTAGCCGGCCTGTGCGGCCTCGGCCAGCACCTTGGCGATGGTCGCCCGGGCCAGACCACGCCCGCGGTACGCGCGCCGGGTGCCGACCTGACCGATGTACAGCTCGCGGACACCGGTGACCTCGGTGTCGGCCTCCCACTCGTAGCCGTTCACGTATGCCGCGACGGTGTCACCGTCCAAGGCGACGTACGACTGGGCGCCGCGGAAGGCCCGTGATCCGACGTTCCGGGACCGCCAGGCCTCCGGGGTCGGCGGTGACCAGCCCCAGTGGTCGGAGAAGGACTCGAAGTGTGCTTCCCGCAAGGCCTCTTCGTACGCCGGGTCGTACGAGCGGAGCTCGAATCCGTCAGCCACGGGCGCGGCCGGGACCGGCTCGTCGAGCGGCCGGCGCATGTCGAAGAAGTACCGCTCGTCCTCGAAGCCCAGACTCCGGAACAGGCTGTCCGCGCTGACGTTGTGGGTGCTCGCGCCGACGCCGACCTGGCCGGGCGTGTCCGGATGCTTCTCGGCGTGCAGCTCACCGGCGCGACGGATCAGCCAGTGCATCAGCGTGGTACCGAGGCCCTGCCGGCGCCACTCCGGGTCGATCGTGCCCTCGACGCGGACGCGGTCCACGTCCGCCACGGAGGTCGAGGCGTGCGCGATGCCGTAGCCGATCAACCGGCCGCCGGACCACAGGCCGATGCTGTTCCGGGCCAGATCGAGGTTCGGCCGCTCGAGCTGCTCGGCGAGGTCTTCGACCCCGAAGTTCTCGCCTTCGTTGTCGACCTTCTCCTTGGCGGCCAGCAGCGCCGCCCAGGCCTTCACGTCGCCCTTGTCGATCGGGCGCGCCTCGATTCCCTCCGGCCAGTTCATGGCTCGAAGGTACGGCGTCCACGGGGACGACGGCACACCAATTACGCGCTGAGTTGCTCCGCCAGCCAGCGCACCGCCATCGGGTACCGGTATTCGATCCCGCCGTGCGTTCCCTCGAACAACTCGAAATGGATCCGCCCGTCCGGCAGACCGGCCTCCCGCGCGGCCCGGTGGAACGCGGTCGCCCCGAGATCGAGGTAGTACTCGTCCTGCCGGCCCGCGTCGATCCACACCGCGCGCAGCGATCGCAACGCCTCGGCGTACTGCGGTTCCTTCGCCATCTCGACCGGGTCGCGGGACATCCAGCGGGCCCAGACCTCCGGGACGATCGCCCCGAGGTCGTCGAACGGCAGCAGGACGGTCCCGTCGGGTTCGGCGGAGTACGCCGACGCGTAGCCGTACATCTCCAGCAGGTGCAGGTCCTCGTTGGTGGTCCGGCCGGTGCGGGTCGCGAGCACCTCGAAGTACTTCTCGTAGCTCCCGTCGTACTTGTCGCGCAGCGTCCGGGCGCGCTCGGGGAACTCCGGGCGGTAGCAGACGTCGAAGAGCGCGTCACCGGCGTGCGTCGCGAGTGCGCCGAACACGTCCGGCCGCAGCAACGGCGTGACCATCGCCGTGTACCCACCACTCGATTTGCCGGTGACGGCGCGGTGGTCACGGTCCGGGATGGTCCGGTACGTCGCGTCCACCCACGGCACGATCTCGTCGCACAGGTACGACTGGTACTGCCCGGTCCCGGGGGAGTCCAGACACTGGCTCCCGCCGTACCTGGTCCAGGAGTCGACGAACACCACAATCGCCCGCGGCACGCCCTCGTCGGCGAACATCGCGTCCAGGAGCTCCGGGTACGGCTGCCGGAACGGTGTCCGGTTGAACCACATCCCGACGTGCCCGGTGTAGCCCATCGTCACGTAGATCGACGGGTAGCGGTCGTCCGAGTCGTCGTACCCGGGCGGCAGGTACACCAGCACCGGGCGCTCGTGCGGATCGCCGAGCGGGTTCCCCCACAACAACTCACTGGTGTACGTCGTCTGGTCCAGTCGTCCCGCGAGCTCGGCAGACCACGGCAGCATCCGTACCTCCAGAGAGTCACATTGCGTCGGGGGCCTCGATCCCCAACAGGCCGAGTCCATCCTGCAACACCTTGCGGGTTGCCGTGCAGAGGGCGACCCGGCTTGCTCTGGTCGCGCCTTCACTGCTCAGCACCGGGCACTGCTCGTAGAAGACGCTCAGGGCTGACGCGACGTCGTACAGGTAGGTGCACAGTTTGTGCGGCTGGAGCGTGTCTGCGACCTGCTGCACGGTGGCGGCGAAACCAGTGAGGAGGAGGGCCAGCCGCTGCTCGGCCGGCTCCTCGAGGACGGTCACCTGACCGCCTGTACTGCCGGCCTTGGACAGCAGCCTGGTGAGCCGGGCGTGTGCGTACTGCAGATACGGGCCGGTGTTGCCGGTCATCGCGACCATCCGGTCCAGGTCGAAGACGTAGTCGTTGCCCCGGTCGCTCGACAGGTCGGCGTACTTGACCGCGCCGATGCCGACCGCCTTCGCGGTCGCGTTCCGGTCCACACCCTCCCGGCCGTCCAGCAACGCATCGGCCCGCGCAACCGCGCTGTTCAGCAGGTCGACCAGCTTGACGGTGCCGCCTTCTCTTGTTTTGAAGGGCTTTCCGTTCGGACCGAGGACGGTGCCGAACGAAACGTGCTCAGCCGGAGTAGTGGCCGGTAGCCAGCCGGCGGTCCGCGCCAGCGTGAAGATCATGTCGAAGTGCAACGCCTGCCGATGGTCGACGACGTACACGATCCGGTCGGCGTGCAGCGTGCTCACCCGGTGCCGGACGGCGGCCAGATCCGTTGCGCTGTAGCCGAATCCGCCGTCGGACTTCCGCACGATCACCGGCAGTGGATCGCCGTCCCGGCCGAGGTAGCCGGGGAGGAACGCACACATCGCCCCGTCGGACTCGGTCAGCAGACCCTGCGTCTCCAGCTCGGCCACGACCCGCGGCAGGTCGTCGTTGTACGCGCTCTCGCCGACCACGTCCTGCCGGGTGAGTTTCGACCCGAGCAAGGCGTACACCTTCTCGAAGTCGTCCATCGACACGTCGACCATGTGCCGCCAGATCGTCCGCGTCTCCGGGTCACCCGACTGCAGCGCGACGACCCGCAGCCGGGCCTGGTCCGCAAAGGTGCCGTCGGCATCGAAATGCTTCCGGCTCCGCTCGTAGAGCTTCTGCAATCCCTCCAGATCAAGGGATTCCGCCGCGATACCCTCCGCGAGCAGCTGCTCGATCATCATGCCGTACTGCGTGCCCCAGTCGCCGACGTGGTTCTGCCGGATCACGTCGTACCCGACGTGGCTGAGGACGTTGCAGAGCGCGTCGCCGATCACGGTCGACCGGAGGTGGCCGACGTGCATCTGCTTCGCGACGTTCGGCTGCGAGTAGTCGACGACGACCCGCAGGCCGTTGCTGCCGAACGTCTCCGGCTCGTTCACCGCCGCGGCCAGCGTCGAGGGCAACAGCGTCAGATTGATGAACCCGGGCCCGGCGATCTCCGGTCTCTCGCACAGGTCGTCGATCTCCAGTGCCTCGACGAGACGGGCCGCGACCTCCCGCGGCGGCAGACCCACCGCGTTGCCGATCCGCAACGCGAGATTGCTCTGGAAGTGGCCGAACTCGGGTTTGGTCGCCGACCGCAGCTCAGGGTCGTACGGCGTACCGAAGGCGGCCTCGGCGGCAACGGAGAGCCGGGTGGACAGGACAGGCAGAACTGCGGACATGGCAGGGTCCTTCAGGAAGACGCGACTGGAACAGGTTGAGGTGTTCAGACAGTGCGTCGTCGTCGCAGGCTGAAGCGCACGCGAAGGGCGTGAGAAGGCTTCAGGCTGATCGACATGTCAGCCATTATGCACGAAGTACGCCGACGGTGCCGGTGACCGGTTCGCGAGCGGCACGATCGCCGGTACGTCGGTCTCGCCCAGGAGCACCCGTCGTACGACGCGCTCGGCCGCCTGCCCGTCGTCGAACTCGCAGAACTTCTCGCGGTACAGCTGCCGGTGCTTGGCCGCTTCCGGTGAGGCGAACGTGCCGGTCCGCAACGCGGCGAACAGCTCCTCGGCGGAGCGCGCCAGCACGCCGGGCGGGAACTCGGCGACGTCGAAGTACGTGTCGACCGCGGTGTCCTCGACGTGCAGGATGATCGGCCGGTCCAGGTTCGCGTAGTCGAACGTGAGGGACGAGTGGTCCGAGACCAGTACGTCGGCCGCCAGCATCAGGTCCTCGATCCGCGGTTGCCGGGCATCCGTGGCCTTGGAGAACACGCCGTCCGAGCGCACCAGGACGCGAGCGTGTTCGCAGGCCGCCTGCGCCAGCTGGTCGCGGTCGAGCCGTGCCGCATCCTTCGGCGCGTAGAGGATCACCAGGTGCGAGTCGTCGTACCCGAGTTCGGCCCGGATCGCGCGGACGTCGTCGAGGGTCGCGGTGAGCAGGCGGTCGTTGCGCGGGTACCCGTACTCGAGCTCCTCGAAGTACGCCGGGTAGGTGCGCTCCCAGATCTCCGAGGAGTACCGGTTCGAGGACAGGTTGAAGTCCCAGCGGTCGACCTCGCGCATCAGCTCGTCGAGGTCCGCGTCCTGCCCTGCCCGCAGATCGGTGCCCGTCCGCTTCAGCGGCGTCCCGTGCTGGGTCTGCAGGTGGATCTGGCCCGCCCGCTTCTCCAGGTCCTTCGGCCAGTTCATGTTGCTGACGAAGTACGTCGCCCGGCTGACCAGCTTCTCGTACGCCGGGGAGTCCGCGACGACGTACTCGACGCCCTCCGGGATCGCGTCCACGTGCTCGTTGTCGACCACCCAGACGCCGCGGAGGTGCGGCGCCAGCTCGGCCGCCTTCTCGAAGATCGCCCGCGGGTTGCAGGCGTACTGCTGGAACCGGTAGGCCGCGTAAGCGACCAAGTTCGGGTCCAGCTTGGTACGGCGCAACAGCTTGCCGACGGTCTTGCGCGGGCTCGAGGCCTGCAGCATCCGCGCGCTCAGCTTGAGCGTCGAGTAGGTCGCGTAGTCGTCGTGGATCAGCAGCCACCGCTTGAAACCGCGGGCGGTCCGGTCGCTGGTGTAGCCGTCGGGCTTCCAGCGTTTCGCGAACGCATGCGCGGCGTGGAAGAAGTCGGCCCGGTCGTCGGTGTCGATCCGCTCCGGCTTCGCCAGTACGGCGATGATGTGGTCCAGCGACCGGTCGAAAGCGAACCGCCGCCAGCCGGTCAGCTCCGGGTCGGACTGGATGAACGCGTGCACCCGGTCGTACTGGTCGAAGATGTCCCACTGCGAGCGTCCGCTGGTGGCGTGGATGTTGCCGCCGGCCCGGTGCTGCCGGTAGTGCACGACGACCCGGTCAAGGGTGGCGATCCGCTCGGCGGTCAGCATCGTCGAGTAGGTCCACGGCGCGTCCTCGTAGAAGCCGGACGTGAACGCGAACCCGTGCCGGGTGAGGAACGCCCGCCGGTACGCCTTGTTCCACACCACCTCGAGGAAGGTCAGGAAGATCGGCCGCTCGGCCGCGCTGAACACGCCGGCGCCCTCGCGCGCGAACGCGTCGTGCCGCTGGCTGCCGACCACGCGGCCGTCCCAGAAGATCCGCTCGTAGTCGAACATCACGATGTCGGGCTGGCGCGCGTTGTCGATCCTGGTCGCGATGGCCTCCAGCGAGCCGGGCAGCCAGACGTCGTCCGCGTCCAGGAACAGCACGTACTCACCACGGCATTCCTTCAGCCCGGCGTTCCGGGTCGGCCCGAGCCCGATGTTCTCGTCCAGGTGCAGCGGCCGCACCCGCGGGTCGGCGGCGGCGTACTCGTCAAGGATCCGGCCGGAGCCGTCGTGGTCCGCGTCGTCCACCCCGATCACCTCGAAGTCGGTGAACGACTGGCCGAGCACCGAGTCCAGGCAGGGACGCAACCAGGCCCGCGAGCCATGGCAGGGGACCACGATGCTGAACCTGGGGACGGTGCCGAGCGCCATGCCACGTCATCCTAGGCTGCGGGCATGAGTGTTGACGTGTTCGAGCCGTTGGCCGGGCTGGAAGGGGTTGGGTCCGCGGCGCGGGCGGCCCGCGATGCGGTCGACGTACTGCTCCGGGATCGTGGGCTGCGACGGGTCGGGTCGGACATGACCGCCGAGGCGCTGCTGCGCGGTGCGCATGCCTCCGCCGCGCTGGCCGGCAGCACGGCGACCCCCGACGAGGTACGCCGTGGTGTCGCCGACGGACTCGCCTCCGGCGCGGTGCGACTGACCGGTGAGCTGATGACGCTCGCACCGCAGGTGGACAAGGCACCCGTCCAGGTCTGGACCAGACTGCACCAGCTCGCCGGTCTGGACCTGGGACCGGCGGCCGAACTCGGTCACCTGCGGACTGCCGCCGAGCCGATCCCCGACGACATCCCCGGCCTGCCGCCGGCGCCGCCCGCGGACGAGATGTGGGAGCGGTTGAGTGCGCTAGCCCAGAACCTCACGCGCCCGACCAAGGCACCCGGTCTGGTGGTCGCGGCGATCGTGCACGCCGAGCTGGCCGTACTGCGTCCGTTCCCGACCGCCAACGGTCTCGTCGCCCGGGCCGCCGAGCGCTGCCTCTTGGTTGCCCGGGGCATCGACCCGGTCGCGGTCACGGTCCCCGAGGCCGGTCACTATGTGTTGCAGGCGACCTATGCGTCCGGCCTGCGCGACTACGCAGCGCGAGGTTTGACGGGGGTCCGTGATTGGTTGCTGCGGTCCTGCGAGGTCGTGACAAAAGGTGCCGAGCTGTCGCCGCTGGTTTCGACCGACTGAAGGCCTCCGCCGCACCTGTCGCCACACATGCGAACGGCGCTCTCTGATGAGAACGCCGTCGCTGGCACGCCATCCTGGTTACCATGCGTGCACCGGTCTGCCGCCTCAGGTCGAACCTGGGTCGCGCTGCCCCTTTGGGATGGGCTGGTCGCCGCGTGGGTGCCTGGCTGCCGTGCGATCTCTACCGGATCCGAAGATCCTTTGTTGCCTTCCTTTGTACTCCTGAAACCCCTTTCTGGGAAGGGGATGCGGCGTCTTCATGGAGTTGAGAACAATGAAGCTATCTTCAGCCTTCAGCCCTCCAGGACCGGTGGTGGGAGGTCGGTTTCAGCTCCCTGGGACCGCTGGATTCAGCTTGCCCGGGAGCGTCGGCGGGAGGCCACGAGGACGACGCCGGCGAGCACTGCCGCGGCCACCCCGGCGGCCACCGCGGGCCGTCGTACGGCAGGGAAGACGGGCCGCTCGGCCGGCTCGGTGAACTCCAGTACCGGCCAGCCGCGCTCGACCGCGATCTTGCGCAAGGCCTTGTCCGGGTTGACCGCGAACGGGTGCCCGACCGCGGCCAGCAAGGGCTCGTCGGTGATCGAGTCCGAGTAACCGTACGAACTCGCCAGGTCGTAGCCCTCGGTCGCCGCCAGCGCTTTCATCGCGGTGACCTTGTGTGGACCGTAGGCGTAGTCCGCGATCTCGCCGGTGTACTTGCCGTCAGCAACGACCATCCGGGTGGCGATCACCTTGTCGGCGCCGAGCATCGCACCGATCGGCTCCACCACCTCGGCGCCGGACGACGACACGATCACCACGTCCCGGCCGGCCGCGTGGTGCTGCGCGATCAGCTCGACGGCCTCGGTGTGGATCATCGGCCGGACGATGTGGTCCAGCGTGTCCGCGACGATCGTCTTCACGGTCGCGACGTCCCAGCCGGTGCACATCGCCGAGATGTACTCACGCATCCGCTCCATCTGGTCGTGGTCGGCGCCGCCGAGCAGATAGACGAACTGCGCGTACGCGCTGCGCAGGACGGTCCGGCGGTTGATCAGCCCGCCGGTGTAGAACGGCCGCGAGAACGCGAGGGTGCTGGAGCGCGCCAGAATGGTCTTGTCCAGATCGAAGAATGCCGCCGGTCGGGCCGTTCCGGGGTGCGCCATGGGACCGAGCATAGGCAGCGGTGAGAAACGCCGGGGGACCCGGGCTTTTGCATGGGCCGGTATCCCGTTAGACTGGTGATCAGTGTGACAGTGACACTGGCTGGAAGCGCCCGATCGGGTGGGACCAGCGTTTGGGTGAAACGCTCGCAGTCGAAATCGAACTGAGATGTGTAGAGCCCGGTCTTGGGGGTATATAACCCCCGACAGTGGCAGACTGTCGCCTCCTGAACGGCCCCCGGCTCCTCCCCCCGAGCCCGTGGCCGAAGACGGCCCCCGGTCACCCCCCCGCCGGGGGCCGTCGCCTTTCCTCCTGCGGTTCGCGAAGGACCCGTAAAGATTCTCGCTTTTGTGTGCGTGGGAGCGTTCCCACTTTATGCAGGGTCTTGACAATGTAATCGCGCAGTCACAGGTTGTAAGGCATGAAACCGCCTGCATACCGCCCCCAGGCAGCGGTCGTCATCAGCCTGCTCGCCGTACTCATGGGCCTCCTGGCCCCCGGCGCCGCCTCCGCGGCGACCAATCTCGTCACGAATTCCGGCTTCGAGTCCGGCGCGCTCTCCGGCTGGTCGTGTCCGGCCGGCGGCGTCACGACCTCCACGCCACACTCCGGTTCGTACGCCCTCGAGGCGACACCGAGCGGGAGTGACATCGCCCGGTGCTCCCAATCGATTGCGGTCCAGCCCAATACGGCGTACACGCTGTCGGCCTGGGTGAAGGGATCGAACGTCTACCTCGGTGTGGACGGTGGCCCGAGTACGTGGACCACCAGTTCCAGCTGGAGTCAGTTGACCGTCCCGTTCATCACGGGCAGTTCAGCGACGTCGGTGACGATCTACGTCAACAGTTGGTACGCGCTCCCGGCGTACCAGGTCGATGACGTCGTGCTGGACGGTCCCGGTGGAACACAGGACACCACGCCGCCGTCGACACCCGCCGGTCTGGCGGTGAGCAGCCCGACTTCAAGTTCACTGAAGCTCAGTTGGTCGGCCGCGTCCGACGCCAGCGGTATCGACCACTACGACGTCGTCCGCGGTACCAGCGCCGCGCAGAGCGTCGGCAACGTGACCAGCTGGACCGCGACCGGTCTGAGCCCGCAAACCACGTATTCGTTCAAGGTCCGGGCCTGTGACCCGAGCGGCAACTGCTCGCCGTACGGCGCTGCGGTGTCGGGCACCACGTCGGACGGCGGGACCAACCCGCCGGTCAGCAACCTGCCGTCGCATGTGCTCACCGGGTACTGGCAGAACTTCAACAATGGCGCGACTGTGCAGAAGATTGCGGACGTACCGGCGGCGTACGACCTGATCGCGGTCGCCTTCGCGGACGCCGACGCGTCGAAGCCCGGCGCCATCACGTTCAATCTGGACAGCGCCGGTCTGGGTGGCTACACGGTCGCCCAGTTCAAGGCCGACATCGCGGCGAAGCACGCGGCCGGTAAGAAGGTCATCCTGTCCGTCGGCGGCCAGAACGGCACCATCTCGGTCGCGGACCCGACGGCCGCGTCGAACTTCGCCGGCAGCGCCCTGTCCGTACTGCGCGAGTACGGGTTCGACGGGATCGACATCGACCTCGAGAACGGCGTCAACGCGCAGTACATGGGTCAGGCGCTGAACAGCCTGCAGAGTCAGTTCGGCAACGGGCTGGTCATCACCATGGCGCCGCAGACGATCGACATGCAGAGCACGTCGACGGAGTACTTCAAGCTGGCGCTGGCGATCAAGGACATCCTGACGATCGTCAACGTGCAGTACTACAACTCCGGCTCGATGAACGGCTGCAACGGTCAGGTCTACTCGCAGGGTTCGGTCGACTTCATCACCTCGCAGGCCTGCATCATGCTGCAGGGCGGTCTCCGTCCCGACCAGGTCGGCCTCGGCCTGCCGGCGTCCTCCCAGGCCGCCGGGAGCGGGTACGTCGCCCCGTCGGTGGTGAACAACGCACTGGACTGCCTGACCAAGGGCACCGGCTGCGGTAACTACAAGCCGAGCTCCCCGTGGCCGTCGCTGCGTGGGGCGATGACCTGGTCGACGAACTGGGACGCGACGAACGGCAACCAGTTCGCTTCCCAGGTCGGCGGCCACGTCCACGCGTTGCCCTGATCATGCACAACTATCGACCGGCTCCGGTGCTGGAGGCGCTCGGTGTCTGCTCGGAGGACGAGCAGCTCTACCGGGCGCTTCTGGCCCGCCCGGAATCCACTGCGACCGACCTGGCCTCCTTCGTGGCCTGGCCGGCGAACCGGGTCGGCCGGCACCTCAGGTCTCTACTGTCTCTCGGCCTGGCGTCCCGGACGCCAGGCCGACCGGCTCGCTACCTGCCGGCAGTGCCAGAGGCTGCGGTCGAGCTGCTCGCGCTGCGGAAGCAGAAGGCGATCGTGGAGGCACGGTTGGGTGCTGCCGTGTTGGCTGCGGAGTTCCGGCAGCCGGATGCCTTCACTGTCATCCGTGGCGCCGAGGCGATTGCGCAGCGGTTCTATCAGGCCCAGCAGTGCGCGCAGGACGAAGTACTCGTGCTGGACCGGATGTTGGTGGAGCCACGTCGGGCCCAGGGACTGCGGTACCGACGGATCTATGACATGGCGTCTCTGTCCGAGCCCGGCGACCTGGCTGCTGCTCGGTCGACCGGGTGCTGCCGGATGCTGCGCGACGTACCGCTCAAGCTGGTTCTGGTCGATCGCCGGATCGCTCTGCTGCCAACAGCTCCTGATGTCGTCGTCGAGCTCGGCCCTTCCGGTCTTCTGGACGCCTTGGTGCGCCTCTTCGACCTGCTGTGGCAACAGGCCAGCCCGTTGACTCCGGCCGTGTCCGAGGGACCACTCACGTCCGACGACCAGCAACTGCTCTCACTGGCCGCAGCCGGTCTGACAGACCAAGCCATAGCGCGGCGCCTGGGCGTCGCTCAACGCACCGTAGAACGCCGCATGCAACGCATCCTGAAGGCGCTGGACGCCACTACCCGCTTCCAAGCCGGCCTGCGCGCCGGCCAGCAAGGTCTTCTGGTCTAGTCGGTCACATCCGCCACGGTGGCGCCGAGTGCCTTGGTGAGGGCCTCGGCGTCCACGGTGATCCCGACGCCGTGTTCCCCGCCGCCGATCGAGATCGTGCCGGTGATCCGCTCGTCGGCGATCACCGGCCAGTCGCGCGTGCTGCCGAGCGGCGTGATCGTCCCGCGGACGTACCCGGTGACGTCGAACGCCGTGTCCTTGTCGGGCATCGAGATCCGGTTCACCCCGAGCAGCGCCCGCAGCTTCGGCCACGCGATCTCCCGGTCACCCGGCACCAGCACGAAGCGGTAGTCGTCGTCGGACAGCCGTACGACGATCGTCTTGATCAACCGCGCCGGCTCGATACCCCGCGCCGCTGCGGCTTCCTCCAGCGAGTTCACCCGGCCGTGCCTGGTCACCTCGTAGCTGAGACCCAGCTGATCGGCCGCATCGGTAGCTTTCGTCACCCGGCTAGTTTTGCACCTTGCTGGGAACGTTCTTGAGCAGTACGGCGAGGACGAGCGTCACGACGAACAACACCCCGGCCTCTCCCGCGACCCCGGTCCACGCCGCGCGGCTCCACGCCGTACCCGCTAGGCCTCCGAAGACCGAGGAGCCCAGGTAGAACGCGAACAGGTACATGCTCGATGCCTGTCCGGTCCCGACTCCACTCGCGTGCGCCCGAGCCGGCACCCAGCCACTGGCCACTCCGTGGACCGCGAAGAACCCCGCCGTCATCACAGCCAGCCCCAGCACGATGAACGGCAGCGGGGCGGCCAGTGTGATCGCGACACCAGCCAGCGTGATCAGACAGCCAACCGGAACCACAGCGCGCCGCCCGTACCGATCCGCCAGCGTCCCCGCGGTCGCGGACCCCACCGACCCCAGCAGATAGACGCAGAACACCAGTCCGGCCGCCCCAGCACTCAGCTCGTACGGCGAACCCGACAGTCGGAAGACCGCCCCGTTGTAGACCGCCACGAACGCGCCTACGGCCGTCGCAGCGATCCCGTAGAGCGCGAGCAGTGCGGGATCCCGTAGTACCTGGAAGAGGTCCTGGGGCCGCGCGGCCTTCGGATGGAAGTTCCGCGACGCCGGGAGCAGCAGCCAGACGACAGCCGCGCACAGTACGCCGACCACTGCGATCCCGCCGGTCGCGAAGCGCCATCCGCCGACGTCCGACAGTCCTCCTGCGATCAGACGGCCCGCCATGCCGCCAACCGCCGTACCCGCGATGTAGAGCCCGCTGGCGCGTGCGTGGCTGTCCTGATGCACCTCTTCCCGCAGGTACGCCATAGCGACCGCTGGCAGCCCAGCCATGGCGATGCCCTGCAGTCCGCGCAGCGCGAGCAATAGGTGCCAGGTCGGCGCGAAGGCACTGAGCAGTGCGAACAGAGAGGTCGCCGCGACCGACCAGCGCATCAGATTGGTCCGCCCGAGCACCTCGGACGCCGGGCCGGCGACCAGCAGCGCCAGACCGAGGCCGAACGTCGCGAAGGACACGCTGAACGCACTCTGGCTGGGGGAGACGTGGAAGGCGTCGACGAGCTGGGGCAGCAGCGGCTGCGTGCTGTAGAGAAGCGCGAACGTCGCCAGCCCGGCCGCGAACAGCGCGACAGACAGCTTGCGGTACTCCGGATCCCCGGGAAGGTACCCGGTGTGGCGAGCGACGGACTGATGCATGTCTTCGACGGTCGCACGCCTGGAGCGATACGTAAAATGTCGATCTCAGCAGAAATCGATACGATTTCAGTATGCATGTCGAGGATCTGCGGTGGTTCGCCGTACTGGCGGAGACCGAGCACCTGACCGAGGCCGCCGCGACGCTGGGGACCAGTCAGCCCAACCTGACCCGTTCGCTGCAGCGCGTCGAGCGGGCGTTCGGGGTGCCGCTGTTCGAGCGGGAGCGTCGCGGCGTACGGCTGAATCCCTACGGCCGCCTGGTGCTGGAGGCGGCCCGTGCGGCGACGACGGCAGTGGATACTGCGCAGCGCCGGATCGACGCGCTGCTCGACCCGGAGTCCGGCACGGTGCGGCTGGCGTTCCTGCACTCGGTCGCGACCAGCCTGATGCCCGACCTCCTGAAGGCGTTCCGGGCGGTGGCGCCGCACGTCGAGTTCGCGCTGCGGCAGGAGCCCGCGCACGACATCGTCCAGGATCTCGAGACCGGCGAAGCGGAGATCGCGATCATCGCGCCGCGGCCGGACCCCTCGCGCTTCGGTTGGCACCTGCTCGAGCGTCAGCGGCTGTGCCTGCACGTGCCGCCTGGCCACCCGCTGGCGACCCGGCACCGGGTGGAGCTGGAGGCGGCGCGGGACGAGGCCTTTGTCGGCCTGCAGCCCGGCTTCGGCTTCCGACGGGTGACGGACCAGCTGTGCGCGGCGGCCGGGTTCAGTCCACAGCTCGCTTTCGAGGCGACCGACCTCGCGACGATCGACAGCATGGTCGGCGCGGGCCTCGGCGTGGCGATCCTGCCGGCCGGCGCGGTGCGGGGGAACGACAGCGGGGCGGTTTCCGTGCCGCTGGCCGGCGTACAGGCTCGTCGGGAGATCGGGATGGCCTGGCGATTGGGTACGCCGCTGACTCCGGCGGCGGAGCGGTTCCGGACATTTGTCCGATCTCGGCCGGTGACGTCCAGCTGACTGCTGAGACAGTGACTTCCGCAGCGTTCGTCCAATTTTCCCGGTGTCGACTTGCAGTGAGAGGGCTTTCCACCGCACTCTTTCCTGCGTGAGGAAGCGTCTGGGTTCGTTCCGGCCGAGTCGCCGGCTGCTGTTCGCAGCCGGGACGGCGGCGGCTGCGTCGACGGTTGCGGCCACGGCCGCCGAGGCGGCCCCGGGCTCCCCGCAGGCCGCCCTCGACGCCGCGGGCGCCCTGGGCAACTACGGGTCCGGTGTGCTCGGCGCCTGGGAGCGCCAGGCACGGGCGATCTCGAACGAGGCGCAGATCCGCCGCGCCCGGGAGAACGACGGCGTCTTCATGTTCGGCGACAGCATCGGCGTCCAGGACGGACCGGCGCTGGCCAGGCAGCTGACGAAGCTCGGGATCAGCATTGCCGTGCACAACTGGGCCGGTCGCCCGGTGACCCCCGCGGTCGACGCACTGGACACCTGGGCGCAGGACTACGGCCTGCCGCACCGGATCCTGATGTCGGTCGGCTCGAACGACATCTTCACGCCGCCGGCGGTCGCCGCCCAGGTCGACCGCACGATGCAGATCGTCGGCGACGAGCGGACGGTCTACTGGGTCAACGTGCAGGCGGCGCGGACGGCGCACGGTGTGGACGTCAAGGTCTCCGACCAGCGCAACAGCGCCTGGATCAACCTGCAGCTCTCCGATGCGCAGCGTCGCTACGACAACCTGCGGATCGTGCACTGGGCCGAGCACCTGGCCTCCAGCCCGAACCGGCTGGCCCGCTACCTCCGCGACGGCCTGCACCCGTCGGTCCCGCTCGGGCAGAACGCCCGCAACGGCCTGATCATCGACGCGATCAAGGCCGGCTGAGCGCAGCACCCGCCACACCCAGCCGACCTCGTCCCCTCAGAAGCCCGCGGTGATCCGCGTGAAGTCCCAGTCGCCCTGAGCGATACCGCTGCAGTTGGACACCACGCCGCCGCCGGCGCAGCCGCGGTCGCGGTTCACCGACCAGAACGCCAGCCGGGCGAGCCCGTTGGTCTTCGCCCAGTTGGTGATGTTCTGCCAGGTCGCAGTGGTGGTCATCTCCTGCTGGTCGGACAGACCGTTCATGCCGGAGACACCCTGGTGCGCGTACGCCTCCGCGGTGGTCCACCCGAAGGTGCTCTTCAGCTTGTTGTTCAGACCCGTCGACGCACCGACCGTGTCGTTGTAGATGTTCGAGCTGCCGAAGTCGAACGGCATCAACGTGAAGACGTCGATGTTCGCGCCGAGCTCCTTCGACCGGTCGATCAGCCGGTTGCCGTAGTAGGTCGGCCCGGTGGTCGACGTACCGAAGGTGACGATCGTCTGGATGCCGGGGTTGTTCTGCTTGACGATCTTCAGCGCGTTCAGGATGCGGTCCTGCACGGCCTCGTTCTCGAACTCGTCGGAGTTCTCGATGTCGATGTCGATCGCCTTCAGGCTGTAGGCGTCGATCACCTTCTGGTACGCGCCGGCGAGAGCTTCCGGCGTACCGCAGTTCGGGCCGAGCTTGTTACCGCTCCAGCCGCCGAACGACGGGACGATGTCGCCACCGGCCGCGCGGATCGCGGCGATTGCCGTGGCGTCGGCACCACCCTGCAGCGGTCGGCTGCCGTCCCAGGCCGGGTTGCAGCCACCGGACGCCAGGACGAACGCCATCGTGAACCACTTGATCCCGGTCGCGTTCATCACGGTCGCGGGGTTCGGCGGGTCACCCCAGCCCATGTACAGGTACGGCGCGGCCTGCTTGCTGCCGGTGTTTCCACCACCGATACCGGTCTTGACGGAGACGCTGCTGCTCTTCGCGCCCTCACCGGCACTGTTGGAGGCGCTGACCTGATAGCTGTACGACGTGTTCGCGGTGAGCCCCGAGTCGGTGTACGACGTACCGGTCGGGCTGCCCACCTTCGCTCCGTTGCGGTAGACGTTGTAGCTGGCTGCACCGGACGTGGCCGACCAGGTGAGGCTCACTGACGACGCGGACGCCGTACCGGAGAGACCTGTTGGTGCACCAGGGACGGTGCCGCCACCGCCGCCGGAGCAGTCGGCGCCGTTCAAACGGCAGGAGGCGATTCCGGCGAAGTTGCCGGGGCTGCCGTTGAAGCCGAACGAGACGGACGCTCCTGGCGCCAGCGGGCCGGCCCAGCTCGGCGGAGTGAACGTATGCGTCTGTCCGCTGCTGGTGTGGTTGGCGTCCCAGGTGCTCGTGACGTTGTAGCCGGACGGGAAGTCCAGGGAGACCGACCAGGTGCTGAGAGAGCTGGTGGTGCCGTTGGTGACCGTCACCTTGCCCTCGAAGCCGCTGCCCCAGTCGGACACTTTGGTGAAGGTGGCAGAGACTCCTGCCGCGCTGGCTGTCTGTGCAGTGAGGAGGGCGACGACCACCGCGGTGATGGCTGCTATCGCCAGGGAGATGCGTTTCATGATGCTCCGATCAGTGGGCGGTACTTGATCAGACCCGGCCCCAGAGTGCGGGGACGTTCGGCGGTTCCCAGCCGGTCAGGGACGTGTGGCCCTGGATGCACTTGTAGGTGACGCCGTTGTAGGTCACGAGCGCACCGGTCGCGTACGCCGTGTTCGGGGCCCACGGAGCCGCCGTACCCGGTGGAGTGGTCGGGGGAGTCGTGGGCGGTGTGGTGGGCGGTGTGGTCGGGGGCGTGGTGGGCGGAGTGGTCGGCGGCGTCGTGGGAGGCGTCGTCGGCGGAGTGGTAGTAGGTGGTCCGCTGCAGCCCGCGGTGTCTGCGTTGACCGCGTCGACCACGTTGTTGAACAGGGTGACGTTCGGGTCGAGCGCCTCGAGCGAATACATCATCGCGCCGGCCAGTCCGTTGCAGTGCTGGTAGTCGGCCTTGGCCTTGATCGACTGCGCGTTGTCACCGGACCAGAAGGTGCCGTTGCTGTAGAACCACGACGACTTCGTGACATCGTCGAAGTGCGTCGCCGCCGGGCTGTCCACGAAACCGGTCAGCTCCTTGTAGAACGACACTCCGGGCACGTTGCCGCTCATCGCGTGACCGTCGGCCGGTCCGGTCGCAGTCTGGTACTTGCCGTTGTCCGTGGCCGCAACGCCCTTCCATCCCCTGTAGTAGAAGGGATATCCGATGCTCAGCTTGTTCGCCGGGAACCCACCGGGGATGCCGTACGCCGAGTCGCCCTTCGTCCACGCCTTCACCGCGGAGTCGATCGAGTACTTCCCCTGACCCGGTGGGATCGGGTTGCTCGGGTCGTTGGGCGCCGTGTACAGCGGGTCCTGGAAGTTCGTCGGCCCGGTGGCCTCCCAACCGCCGTGCATGTCGTACGACATCACGTTGTTGTAGTCGAGGTACTGCCCGACCTTGTCGGTCTCGATCGTCGCGATCTTGTCCTGACCGGCGGGGGTCGCGGCGGTCAGGTAGTACTTCTTGCCGCTCTGTTTGCCATAGGCATCGAGTTGCGCGCGGAACTCGGCCAGTAGCAGCGTGAAGTTCTGCTTGTCGGCGGCGCTGTAGTGGTTGCCGACGTGGCCGTTCGGCGACCCGGGGTACTCCCAGTCGATGTCGACACCGTCGAAGATGCCGGCCGCCGAGCCGGGACCACCGAACCCGTCGATCACCGGGAGGTCGCCCTTCACGAACATGTTCACGCAAGAGCTCACGAAGGCCTTGCGCTTCGCGTCGGTGGAAGCGGCGTCGGAGAAGTACTTCGAGTAGGTCCAGCCGCCGATCGAGATCAGGATCTTCAGGTTCGGGGCCTTCGCCTTGAGCTTCTTCAGCTGGTTGAAGTTCCCCTGGATCGGCTGGTTCCAGACGTCACCCACCCCGTCGACGCTGATGTCGGCGCCGTACGACTTGCCGTAGTCGGCGAACGCGTCCCCTGCGCCGTCTCCGGCGCTCGGGTTGTTCTCGTCCTGCGACGCGGCCTTGTTCGCCATGAAGCAGGTGTGGTTGGTGGGGTCGATGTTCGCGAAGGCGTAGTTCAGGAAATCCAGCTTGCCGGCGACGCCGGTGGTGACCATGTTCTTCGGGTAGAAGGCGTTGGCGTAGATCCCCCATTGGGTGAAGTACGCCGTCTTGACGCCACCGCTGGTCGCCTGCGGCGCCGTGGTGGCTGCGTTGGCCGCGGTGGCGTCCGGACTCGCGAGCGAGACGCCGGCGGCGGTGATCAGGGCTGTGGCGGCGACCGTGGCCGCGGCGGCGAGCGTGCGCAATCGACTCATCAGAGTTCCTCCGGAGCGATGGGGCGAAGCGGTCCGGTGAAATTTAGTTAAAGACGCTTCGAAAGGAACCGTAACCGTTCCCGGCGGGTTGGTCGCGGGCTCGTCGTGGCGGGTTCCCGCTGCTGACGGAAACCCGACAGCCCTTTGTCCACAGGTGATCCGGTCGCGTGCTCAGAACGGGCCGAACAACGGCATGTTCTAGGCATGGACACGAACTCACCAACCCCATCGGTGCTCATGGCAACTACTAACGAGGCGCTTCTCGACGACCTGCTCAGACTGGCCGCGGCTGCGTCGATCACACCGCTGGTCGAGCCCGACCTGCTCGGCCTCCGGCGCAGTTGGCACACCTGTTCCCTGGTCGTCGTCGGTCGCGACCTCGCCGAGCCGCTGGCTCGTCTCCAGCCCGCCCAACGACCTGGCGTCGTCGTGGTCGGCTCGGCGCTGGACGGGGACGATCTCTATCGCTGCGCGTTCGACGTCGGAGCGGATGTGGTCTGCCGACTGCCCGACGACGAGACCACGCTCGCCGGCAAGCTGGCCGACGCCTTGGACGGTTCGACGCGCACCGCCGTCACGCTGGCGTTTGTTGGCGGCTGCGGGGGAGCGGGGTCCACCACGCTCGCGGCTGCGGTGGCTGTCTTCGGCAACCGCCGTGGATTCCGCACGATGCTGATCGACGGCGACCCGCTCGGCGGCGGCATCGAGCTCGCTCTCGGCATCGAGCGCGACGCCGGCGACCGCTGGCCCAAACTCCTGAACGCCTCCGGCCGGATCGGCGCGTCGGCCTTGCGCTCGGCGCTCCCTTCGATCGACGGCCTGGCCGTCCTGTCCTGGGACCAGTCCGATGTCACCGTGCTGCCGCCAGACACCATGAGTTCGGTCATCGGCGCCGCCCAACGCAGCAACGATCTCGTCGTCCTCGACCTGCCCCGGCACGCCGATCCCACCGTCGAGGAAGGCTTCATCCGCTCCACCGCCACCATCCTCGTCATCCCGTGCGACGTCCGCTCGGTCGCCGCCGCGAAACGCCTCTCCGGCCCACTCCGTTCCGTTGCCGGTGACCTGCGCGTCGTCCTCCGCGAATCCCGCCCCGGCCTCTCGGCCGCCGACGTCTCAACCCACCTCTCATTGCCCGTAGCAACCAAAATCGGCACCGACCGTACGCTTCCTCGCGCGATGGACCAGGGCCACTTCGTCCCGCATCCCAGAAGCCCGTTGACCCGCGCGGCCACCACCCTCCTGGACCTCTTCGATCTCACCGACTCGGCCGCCCCATCCGCTCTCGCAAGCTCGGTGTTCGCATGACCAGCACGGTCGTTCCCGCCGACCTGCTCGATCGCGTCCGCGGCGCCTTGGCCCTCACAGGCGCGGCACCGACCCCGGTCCACGTGGCAGCAGCCCTCCGCGCCGACGGCACTATCTGCGGCGACGCCATGGTCCTGGCCGTCGTTACTGCCCTCCGCCGCGAAGCCCTCGGCGCCGGCCCTCTCGACAGCCTGCTCGCCGAGCCCGGCGTGACCGACATCCTGGTCAACGGCCCCGACGAGGTCTACATCGACCGCGGCCGCGGCCTCGAGTTCGTCGCCATCCGCACCGGCGACGAACCCGCCATCCGCCGCCTGGCCACCCGCCTCGCCGCCGCAGCCGGCCGCCGCCTCGACGACTCCACCCCGTACGTCGACGTACGCCTGGCCGACGGCACACGCTTCCACGCCGTGTTGGCCCCGATCGCCGCGCCAGGCACCTGCCTGTCGCTCCGCGTACCGTCACGCAAGGTCTTCACCCTCGACGACCTCGTCGCCGCCGGCGCCCTCCCGCAACCCGGCGCCGCAATCCTCCAAGACCTGCTCGACTCACGCGTAGCGTTCCTCATCAGCGGAGGCACGGGGACCGGCAAGACCACCCTGCTGAACTCCCTACTGTCCCTGGCGAACCCGTCCGAACGCCTGGTCCTGGTCGAAGACGCCAACGAACTCCGCCCCGACCATCCGCACGTGGTCCGCCTCGAGGCCCGCCCGCCGAACGTCGAAGGCACCGGCGAGATCTCCCTCCGAGACCTGGTCCGTCAAGCCCTCCGCATGCGCCCCGACCGCCTGGTCGTCGGCGAGGTCCGCGGCGCCGAGGTGGTCGACCTCCTCACCGCCTTGAACACCGGCCACGAGGGCGGCTGCGGCACCATCCACGCCAACTCAGCCGCCGACGTCCCAGCCCGCCTCGAAGCCCTGGGCGCCCTGGCCGGCCAATCCCCCCAAGCCATCCACAGCCAGGCAGCCTCCGCCCTCCACGCCGTGATCCACCTGACCCGAACCCCCACCGGCCACCGCCGAATAGCCGAAATCCACACCTTCACCAGATCCCCCACCGGCCCCCTCACCACCCACCCCGCCGTCACCTTCCACCCCAACAACACCCTCACCCTCCACCCACCCGCCCACCTCTTCACCCAACTACCGCCACCCGCCCCACCCTCCCCAGCCACCCGCACTGCGCTCACGCCGCAGACATCGGCGTCTGCCACCGATACACAGCCCGCTCCCGCACCGCTCACACCCGCGACCGGTGGCACATGAGCCCAGCCTTGCTCGCGGCTGTCCTCGCCCTCCTCACCTGCGCCCTCGCCCTCCCGCCGCCATCCCCAGGCCTCCACCGCCTGCAACCAACTGCCGCCCGCCGCCAGCTCACCCGCAACCAACGCACCAGCCCAGACCCAACCCACCCCGAACCGCCCCGCCGACGCCGGCGCACCCCACGAACCCGCATCTGGCTCCTGGCCGCACCAACTGCCATAGCCACCGCCGCACTGGGCCCCCAAGCCCTCGTCGCAACCCTCGCAACAGCCACCGTCCTAGCCCTAATCGCAACCCAACGAGCCCACCACCGGCGCCAGAAATCCACCTCCGCCCGCCGAGCCCAAATCATCGAAGCCCTCGACGTCCTAGCCGCAGACCTCTCCGCCGGCCGCCCACCCATAGCGGCACTGGAAGGCGCCGCCTCAATCAGCCCAGACCTCCAAGTAGCCCACGCAGCAGCCAACCTCGGCGCCGACGTCCCCGCCGCCCTGACCCGAGCATCAACCGCACCCGGAGCGTCCAGCCTCCGCGCACTGGCCGCCGCCTGGCGAGTCACCGAACAATCCGGCGCCGCCTTCGCCACCCTCACCGAACGCCTCGCCGACTCCCTCCGAGCCGACGAAGCCATCCACCGCCAAACCGAATCCAGCCTCGCAGGCGCGCACTCCACCGCACGTCTCCTGGCAACCCTCCCCACCTTCGGCATAGCCCTCGGCTACTCCCTAGGCGCCGACCCACTCACCTTCCTCACCGCGACCCCACCCGGCTGGCTCTGCCTAACAGCCGGCCTGGCCCTGACCGCCGCAGGCCTCCACTGGACCACTCACCTCTCCAAGCCCTCAACCTGACCAGGCCTCCCGCATGCCCCAAGCCACAGCCGCCGCCATATCTGTTGCCCTAAGCACCTACCTGCTGATCCCGCCCCGCCCCAACCTCCGCCGCCTGACCCCACCCAAGCCCCGCAACCGTCCCAAAACCCCACGCCCAGCCCGCCTAGCCACCACCGTCGCCGCCCTAGCCACCCTCCTCATCATCGGCCTCCCCTGGGGCGTCATCCCGGCCGCGATCGCGTACTACGCCATCCCCAAAGCCCTCGCCCGCCTAGAACCAGCCGCCACCAAACAACGCAACGCCCAACTAGCCCGCGACCTCCCCCTGGCCATCGACCTCCTCGCCGCATGCCTCCGAGCCGGCCGCCCACCCCAACACGCCCTAGCCCTGGTGGCCGAAGCCCTCCCCGGCCCACTCGCCGACGTCTTCACCAAGATCGCCCACCACCTCGCACTAGGCGCCGACCCCACCACCGCCTGGTCCCACCTCCGCGCCGAACCCGCCTGCGCCCCCATGGCCCGAGCAATCACCCGTTCCCTCCGCTCCGGCGCGCCCCTCTCCAAAACCCTCGAACACCTCTCCGACGAGACCCGCCGCACCCGTCACCACACCGCCGACCAACAAGCCCGATCCGCAGAATCCCGCGCCGCCCTCCCACTCGGCCTCTGCTTCCTCCCAGCCTTCGTCCTCCTCTCCATAGTCCCCACCGTCGCCGACGCCCTCATCCCCAACCTCCTCCACCCCTAGCCCTCATCCACAGCCCAAAACTCCTTATAAAAAAGGCCTCCCAACAACGGCATCCTCCATTCAAGCCCCCCAACAAGCGCCGCCCCAAACCCGCCGAGGAGCCCCCAATGCCCAACCCAACAACCTTCCCCCACACCCCGCCCAACCCCACCCAACACCCGCTCCCCACCACCACCGAACGCCCCAACACCAACTCCGCCAACCCACCCACCACCCACCCGACCAAGCCATCCACCACCCACCCCGCCGATCTGGTACGCACCCCTCCCGCCAAACCCATCAACAGCCACACCGCCGACCCCGTCAACAGCCGCACTCCGGAGCCGATCGACAGCTGCATCGCGAAGCCCATCGACACCCGCACCACCCAACCGGCCGACAACTACACCGCGGAGCCGGCCGACGGCTGTGCCGTCGAGCCCGACGACACCCGCCGAGCCTCGTCGGATGACATCCGCCCCGCCGGCTCCAACAGCATCCGTCCTGACACGCTGTCCGGCAGGGACTCTGCCGAGCTGGCAACCATCCGCACTGCCGAGCCATTCAACATCCGTCTCGCCGAAGCGCTCAGCATGCCGCTCCCCAAACCCGGCAACCTCACCCTGGCTAGTTGCCGCAGCCCTCACTCGGTCCGACGACTCCGCGCCAGCGCCTTCAACCACCTTCGTGCACGAACAGAGCGAGGCGCCGCAACCGCGGAGTACGCCATCACCATCGTCGCCGCCTGCGGCCTCGGAGGTGTCCTCGTCGCACTCCTCAAATCCCCCGTGATGATGAACGCCCTCAAAGCCCTCATCAACTACGCCCTGAAGCTAGCCGGCGTAGAAGGCGTCCACCTCTAACCCCCAATCCGGCGACCGGTCGGCCACCCCTCCCCGGCCGGTCGCCACCCCAAGGAGCCCCGGATGCCTTCCCACCGCAACACCAACGCACGACGACTTCACGCGCACATACGCACCTATGCCAATCCGCGAACCCCGGCCGGAGCCGGACGCCAGACCAATAGGTGGACCCGCGCCAAACAGGTCAGTCGTCCCGCCGGCTCGATCAACTCCACCCGGCCGAGTACGCCGGTCGGGCCGAGCGCGTCGATCGGATCGGGCGTTCCGGTCGGCACGAAGACGTCCGGTCGCCGCCCGGACAGGCTCGGATGGCTGGGGCAGGCCCGTGAGGTGGATGAGCGTGAGCGTGGTGCTGTTGTGGCGGAGTTGGCGATTGCTCTGCCGGTACTGGTTGCCCTTCTGATGCTTGGTATCTGGGCGATCGGCCTGGTCGTCCTCAACATCCAGTGCATCGACGCAGCCCGAGACGTCGCACGCGCAGTCGCGCGGGGTGAGCCACCCGATCAGGCCGAAGCTATCGGCCGCCGAGCCATCCCTACAGGCTCGGTCACCATCACCCGCGAGGCCTCAGACATCCAGGTGACCGTCACAGCCACCCCCGCCAACAAGCCGCCGCTCCTCACCTTCATCACCCCCACCCGCATCACGGCAACCGCAACCCTCCAGGCCGAACCGGAGACCTCATGACCCGATCCGAACGAGGCAGCGCCACGCTCCACACCCTCATCGCCGCCACACTCCTGCTCACCGCCTTCGCAGCCGCAACCCTCTGGTCCGCCATCTCCACAGCCCGCCACAAACTCGCCGCCGCAGCAGACCTAACCGCCCTCAGCGCCGCCCAGTCCCTAGCCACCCCGTCCACGACCACCACGCCGTCCCTGACCGCCGACCCGTCCGCAACCACCGCGCCGTCCGCAACCACTGCCCCGTCGGCGACCACCGACCCGTCGCTGACAGCCGCGAGTTCACAAGCCGCAACCCCCGCGCTGGCTGCCGTTCCGCCACCAGCGTGGATCGCCGCGCCGACTCTCGCTCCTTCCGCAGCCGGGACTCCCGCGCTAGCCGTCGCCCTGACCTCAACCACCGCTCGGTCCGCAGCCACAGCCCAGCCACTAGCCACTACCTGGTCGTCAGGTGCCACTGCTTCCCCGAGAGCCCAGCCACCTCCTGCGACTCCCGCGCCGACTACGACGCCTTCTCCGGCTGCGCCCCGATCAGCTGGTGAGGCTGCTCCAGCGGTCGGTGAGGCGGGCAGTGTGTTCGTCGTACGTGCGCCGCTAGCCCCCAGCAATCGGCAACTATTGCCTGCTGTGTCAGTGGATGGGCCTTGCGTGACGGCGGCTCGTACAGCGGCGCTCAACGGGGTGCGGTTGAGTGCTTGCAGCCTCACTTCGGCGGCGGTGACGGTCGAGGTTTCGCTCGAACTCGATCTGCGGGTTGCCCACCCAGTGCTCACCGCGACCGCTCGGGCGGGACCTGCCTGATGGGGCAGCAAATCGGGGTGGGTGCGGGCGTGATCGCGATCTGGTCGCAATCTGGTAGAGATGACGCGTTGATGTGGACGATGTCCTCGCGGGCCCTTCAAAATCGGGACCCGAGTACTGCTCATTTTCCCGGACGTACTTCCCCGGCGCCCGGACGGTTACCTCGGAGGCTCGCTTGCCCGACCCGATTCGGCTGTTGCTGGTCGACGACCAGATCCTCAGCCGAGGTTTGCTCCGGAGCGGTCTGGAACGCGAGCGCGATCTGGAGATCGTTGCCGAGCTCAACCGAACCGACGACGTCGTGGGCGCGGCGAAGCGACACCGGGCGAACGTCGCGCTGCTCGACGCGGCGGGGCCGGCGCAGAACAGCATCACCGTCACGACCAAGCTGCGTACGTCGATGCCCGAGTGCCGCGTCGTGATGCTCACGACGTACGGGCGGCCGGTGCATCTTCGTCGTGGGCTCGATGCCGGGGCGAAGGGGTTTGCGTTGAAGGGCAGTCCGGCGCCGCAGTTGGCGGATGCGGTACGGCGAGTGCACCTCGGACTCCGGGTCGTCGATGCGAACCTCGAGGCGGAGACTCTCAGGTACTCCGAGACTCCGCTGAACGAAGACGAGACCGACACCCTCCGTGCGGCGCGCGACGGCGGTTCTGTCGCATTGATGGCGCGGAAGCTTCAGGTATCCGAGCGAGTCGTCCGCACTCGACTGTGGTCCGCCATCGGCAAGACGGGCGCCCGCACCCGCTCCGACGCGGTCCAGGTAGCCGAACAAAACGGCTGGCTCCTCGACTGATCCGTCGCTCGCGGCGCCCGACTGTGTGTACGACGTTTCGCTCTAGTTGATTGCTAGGCCCGTGCCGGACGCCGCTCGGCGAAAGGTGACAGGTCCGCAGTCGCGAGACGAGTCGCGCGAGGCCAGGCACACCCAGAGGCTCGACAGGCGGCGCCTATGCGGTAAGGCAGTCGGGCGGACGTCGGAGGTTTCCTAGGCGATCCGGCGCGACGAAGACGGTCGGGCGGATGTCGGCGGTTCGCTAGGCGGTCGGGGCGCGACGACCGCGGACGCGAGTATGTCGGAGGCTCGCTGGGCGGTCCGGATCGTGACGAAGGCAGTCGGGGTGTGTCTGAGGTCGACAGGGGCCCGGTCGGGGCGAAGGACGCGACGCGGGTGTCGGAGGTTTGTGCGGCGAGCTTGATGGGTTGGAAGGAGACTGGGGTTGTGGATGGTGGGCGGAAGGTTGTTGTTGATGCTGCGAACGTGGTGGGGTCGCGGCCGGACGGGTGGTGGCGGGACCGGGTTGGGGCTGCTCGGCGGCTGCTTGGGCGGCTAGCGGTTTTGCAGGAGCAGTTGGTGGAGACGGACCTGATCGTGGTGTTGGAGGGGGCTGCTTGTCGGGCGGTGTCTGGGGTGGATGCGCCGGATACCGGTCGGGTTCGTGTGGTGCTCGCGCCGGGGGCTGGTGATGACACCATCGTTCGCGTCACGGCGGAAGTTGCGCAAGATTCCGCGGTCACGGTTGTCACCGCGGATCGGGGGCTTCGGCAACGGATAGAAGCAACCGGTGCTGTCGCCACGGGGCCTCGGTGGCTTCTGGATCAGCTGGACGAGCTACCTCAACAACCGCACAGCTGACCGGCCGCAACGACCTCGTCCCGAACGGCCCACGCCCGGCCACTCAGCCTGCGTCGACTCCGTTAGGCGCAGGTGGAGAGGAAGTTGCCGGTGTGGGTTACGAGGAGGTGGGGGCCCGGGGCGGCGGGGATGTGGGCTTCTGAGGTGTTGATGGCGTGGCGGGTGCCGTCGGGGGAGATGACAAGGGTGTTGGGCGCGTCCAGTGCGATCAGTTCGTCGTCGACGCGCAGGAGGACGGGGGCGGTGTAGGACCAGGAGAGGGCGGTTCGGCCGGCGGCGAGGCCTTCGAGGGTGGCTGCAGGGAGTTCGTCGGGGCCTTCGGCGGAGGCGTCGACGGCGATCCAGGTGGTGGGCGCGCCCGGCGTGCCGACGGATGTCGGGTTGTGCCAGTCGCTGCCGCCGATCGGGGTGGTGCCTTCGAGGCCCCAGGCCTGCCACCAGGCGACAGGTCCGCCCCACGTGTGATCGAGCCAGGAGGAATGCCAGATCTCCGCGAGCGGTGGGTGCTCGGGGAGCGGGTGACGCCAGGAGCAGTCGCCGCCGAGCGGGTGGTTGATGGACAGCAGACCGCCGCGCTGAGCGACCTCCGAGACCCAGGTCGCGGCGGGTCGGCGGAAGTCGATGAAGCCGATGTCACCGAACGCGTTGGCGTGGCCGGTGTCCGTGGTGACTTCCTGGCCGGGGATGAGGCCGATGCCGAAGCGACGACCGACGGAAGGGAGTTCCGCGTGGTGGGCGACCGTGTTGTGGTCGGTCACGGCCAGTACGTCGAGGCCGGATGACACACCGAGGGCCGCGAGGTTGGCGACCGGCGTGGACCCGTCGGAGTGCAACGAGTGAGCGTGGAAGTCGCCCGCGATCCACTTGAGTCCGGACGACGCCGGCAGGGTACGGCGAGGAGGTCGCGAGGGTACGGCGATGGCCGCGGAAGCGTCGGCGTACTCGGTCAGGCCGGGGATGGTGTCGACGGGACCGGTGACTGCTTCGACGAGGAGTTCGACGCCTTCGACGGGTACTCGGTGGAGACCGAGGACGACCCACCACGTGCCCGGCTCGAGGTCGCCGGCGAGGTAACCGGGCGTCGCCGCGTCGGGGGTGATGGCGAAGGTCCGGCGCGCACCTCCTGACCAGCCGCGCCAGCCGGCCGCGCCCGCGCAGCCGATGTCGATGACCGCGCCCTCGACCGGCGGGACAGTCAGTGTGACCAGGAGGCCCGGGCAGTCGGCGGGGATGTCCACCGGAAGCGAGTGCCAGACCGTTTCGGCGCGGTCATCGAGTGTCCAGCGTCGTCGGTAGGAGGTGACAGCCATCAGATGAGATCCCAGTTCGCAAGGCTTCGGGCAACGGTCATGAGGCGACGGTGGCCGGTTGGCGGGCGAGGAGCTCGCCGGAGTCCCGGTCGTACAGCAGGACTCGGGACGCGGGGGCGGTGAGGACGACCGTGGTGCCTGGAGACGGTTCGGTTTCCTCGGGGACGGTCACGCCGACCAGGGTGTCGTCGCACTCGACGGTGACGAGCGACTGGGTTCCGAGGTTCTCGGCGACCACGACCGTGCCGCGGAGGGCGGGGCCGGTGACGTCGCCGGCGGCCAGGGTGAGGTACTCCGGCCGGATGCCGACCGTGACCTCGGCGTCGACCGGCACCGAGAAGGTTGTCGCAGGCAATGAACCGCCGGCGACCGCGACTGCTCCCTGCGCAGCGTCGGAATGGTCCGAGGCGGAGGACAGGACCTTTCCGGGCAGCAGGTTCATCGGGGTGGAGCCGATGAAGTTGGCCACGAAGGTGTTCGCCGGGCGGGCGAAGACCTCACGCGGCGAGCCGAGCTGGCGGAGTTTGCCGGACTCCATGACGGCGATCCGGTCGGCGAGAGCCAGGGCTTCCGCCTGGTCGTGGGTGACGAAGACCGTGGTGATGCCGAGGTCGCGCTGGAGCTTCTTCAGAAAGGTCCGCGCCTCGAGGCGGAGTCGGGCGTCAAGGTTCGACAGCGGCTCGTCGAGGAGCAGCACCTTGCCCTCGGAGGCGATCGCACGGGCCAGGGCGACACGCTGCTGCTGACCCCCGGACAGCTGACCGGGCTTCCGCTCGAGGAGACCCTGCAGCGACAGTTCGCCGGCGGTGCGCTCGGCTGTCGCGGTACGGGTGGCCGCGGCAACTCGGCGTACCTTCAAGGGGTAGGTGATGTTTTCGGAGACGTTCATGTGGGGGAAGAGCGCGTAGTCCTGGAAGACCATCGCGACGCCGCGCTTGCCCGGCTCGGTGCGGGTGACGTCGGCGCTGTCGATGCGGACGGTGCCCTCGGTCGCGGACTCCAGGCCGGCGATCGTCCGCAGCAGTGTGGTCTTGCCGCAGCCCGACGGGCCGAGCAGGGCGAAGAACTCGCCGTCGGCCACGTGCAGGTCCAGCCCGTCGACGGCGCGGACGCCGTTCGGGTAGACGGTCGCGAGGCCCTCGATGTCGATGCCCGCCATCAGACCGTGATCCCTTCGTGCGAGATGCCCGCCATCAGCAACCAATCCTTGTGGACAGACATCAGCTCTTGATCCCTCCGTGGAAGCGGAACCCGTACCGCGAGTTCACCAACAGGTACAACACGACGACCGGGATCGAGAACAGCAGCGAGAACACCGGCAGCACCTGCAGGTTCACGCTGCCGCCCTCGTCGGTGAGGGTCTGCATCAGCACCGCACCGGGTTGCTTGTCGATCGACCGGATGAGCAGAAAGGGCACCAGGAAGTTGCCCCAGGAGTTCACGAACGCCCAGACCATGATGGTCGCCAGTCCGGGCCGCGCGACCGGGAGCACGACGTCCCGCAGGATCTGGCCCGTGGACGCGCCGAAGACCCGCGCCGACTCCTCGTACGACTTCGGCACCGCGTCGACGAAGTCCTTCAGGATGAAGATCGCCGCCGGCAACAGACCGCCGGTCATCACCAGCGCGACGCCGAACCGCGAGTCGATCAGCCCGAGCTGGAACATCATCACGAAGATCGGCACCATCGCCGCGGTCCCCGTCACCACCGACGACAACAACAGCAACCCGTACAGCAGCGCGTCCCGTCCCGGGATACGCACCCGCGACAACGCGTACGACGCCAGCGCGGCGAACGCGGTCACAGCCACCGCGGTCGTTACGCAGATGAGCAGCGAGTTGACCATTGAATGCATCGCATACGGGTGGTCCAAGGTCTTCCGGACGTTCTCCAAAGTCCAGTCCGGCCAGCGCACCCCGAGGCCGGGATTGCTGTCGAAGGGCGCCGACGCGATCCACAACATCGGTACGGCGAAGAACAGCGTGATCGCACAGATCAGCACGTAGAACCCGATGCGGCGCAACACAAAGGACGTCATGACCGCCTCCGAAGCAACCGCAGATAGACCAAGGAGACCAGCAGGTTCGCGATCAGCAGCAGGAACGAGATCGCCGACGAGTACCCGAGCTCACCGCCTTGCAGCGCCACGTTGTAGATGTAGACCGGCACGGTCTCGGACTCGTGGTTCGGCCCGCCCTTGGTGAGCAGGAACGGCGAGAAGTCGTTCGCCGTCCACAGCGAGATCAGCAGCGTGTTCGTCAGCACGTGGCCGCGGATGTGCGGGAACACCACGTCCCGCAGCGTCTGCCAGCCCGACGCGCCGACCATTCGCGCCGACTCGAGTTGCGACGGTGGCACGGCCTGCAGCGCCGACGAGTAGAGCATCATCGAGAACGCCGTACCGCGCCACGTGTTGAACACCACGAGACAGGCCATCGGGTAGTCGATCAGCCACGCGGTCCCGGGAGTCCCGAGCAAGCTGTTCAGCGTGCCGCCGTCCCGGTCGAAGAACGCGACCCACAAGTACGCGACCACGGTCGACGGCAGGATCCACGCGAGCAGCACGAACGCCTCGACGGTACGCCGGACCGCGGGACGGGCGCGCCGCATGATCCAGGCGAGCGTGAAGCCGAGGACGTTCTGGCCGATGATCGCCGAGCCGAGGACGAACAGCATCGTCAGCCACAACGCGTTGTGGAAGAGCGCGTCGTTGATCGCCTTGGTGTAGTTCGACAGTCCCACGATCGACGGCGACACGGCCTCGACGCCGGTCAGCCGGTAGTTGGTGACGCCGATGTAGATGGTCCAGAGCGCGGGGAAGATCAGGAACGCGCCGATCAGCAGCAGCGCGGGCGCGAGGAATCCGAGCGCCCGGCGGACCCCGAGTCCCGCGACGTCGCGCGCGGGTCCCCGGGGTTGCGCCGATCCACGTCCCGGCGCCGGTTCGGCGGGCACCGGAGGTGCGGAAGCGGAAGTCATCAGTTGCCGGCGACCTTGTCCTTGCCGCCGGCCGCGGTCTCGACGGCCTTCTGGTAGGCCCGGGCGGCCGCGTCCGTCGACTTGCCGCCGACGACGTCGGCCGTGGCCTGCTGCAGTGCGGCCGAGATCTTCGGGTACTCCGCCAGGCCGGGACGGAACTGCGTGATCGGGAGGACCTTCTGGGCGACGAAGCTCAGCATCGGGTCACTCGCGAGGACCTCGCTGTTGACGTCGTTCCGCTGGGTGATCTTGGCCGCGCCGTCGAGGGACGCCTTGACCATCTCCGCCGAGTTCATGAACTGCATGAGCTCCCAGGCCTGCTGCGGGAACTTCGTGTTCGGGTTGATCACGGTCGCGCCGCCGCCGGACATCGAGACGAAGTCCTGACCCTTCACGCCGGCACCCGGCAGGGCGGCCGGGATCAGTGCATAGCCGACGGCGGTGTCCCGGTCGGCCATCTTCGCGACGCCCGCCTTCGGCTCGACGACGCTGCGCCAGAAGTAGTCGCCCTCCAGCAGGATGCCGATCTTGTTCGCGGCGAATTCGGCGAACGACTTGTCGCGGCCCTTGGCCTCGCGCTGCAGCACCGGGTCACCGAGACCGGCGCCGTAGATCTTGTGGTAGAAGTCCAGCACCTGGCGCAGCTTCGGGGTGTCGCCCAGCCACTTGCCGTCGGCGTTCACGGTGGCGCCGGTGCCGACCAGCAACGGCAGCACGCCCTGCATGCTGGTTGCCTCGCCCATCGCGGTGCCGGCGTTGATCTGGATCGGGGTGACCCCGGAGATCTTCTTCAGCGCCTGGCCCGCAGAGATGATGTCGTCCCAGGATTTCGGCTGCCAGTCGGCGGGCAGACCGGCCTGCTGGAACAGCTTCTTGTTGAAGTAGAGCACGCGGCCGTCGGTCCCGCCGGGAACGCCGTACCGCTGGCCGTTGTAGCTGCCCAGCGCCTGGACCGACTCCGGGATCTGCTTCCAGCCGTCCCAGTCGTTGACCTTGCCGGCGTCGCCGACGGTGTCGGTGAGCGGCTTGATGTAGCCGGCCTGGGCGAACTCGCCGACCCAGATGCCGTCGATCTGGAACAGGTCCGGTCCGGACTTGTTCGACAGGTCGAGGGACAGCTTCTGCTTGTAGACCTCGTCGTCGGAGCCGTCGCCCTGGAACTTGACGGTGACGTCGACGCCCTTGCCCTTCTGCTCGGCGACGAACTTCGGGATCAGTACGTCGGAGATGAAGGTCGCGCCGGCGCTGCTCTTGCCGCCCTTGACCGAGTTCGAGCCGATGGTCAGCTCGACCTTCTTGGCGTCGGCGTTCCGGTTCGCATCCTGGTCGCCGCTGCTGCCGGACCCGGACGACCCGAGGCATCCGGTGAGCAGGGCGAGGGCTGCGGCGCCGAGCACGCCGGCGGTGGTCAACCGCGAGAGAGATCGCATCAGGGCTCCTAGCAAAAGTGGTCCAGCGACAGTGCCGGTCAAACATTGGCATCCTCGGGCGACTATGTGAAGACTTTTTCCCAACCCTGAGTGAACGTTGTCAGGTGCTGTAGGCAACCAACAGCGGACTGTCAAGCCGGGATTCCACGGGATGCGTTGCGAAAGAGTTAAAGGATGCTCAAGGTTCTGTGGCAACAGGTAATTGAGTAGATACAGAGGGTGATCACGGGAGTTACTGTCTTGCCGTTCGGTTCAGTGGATCGGAGGTGACAGACATGAGACTGCTCCACGGAGTTGCTTGCCTTCTCGACGACCTGCTCGACTGCTGGTGTTGGTGGTGACCGCGGCCGCCTGGTGACGGCTGCGGACCTGACGGTCGCGAGGTGACGACACAGCCCGGCTCCCGCTGACGCGCAAGCAGCGGGGCATCCCGGGACTCATCCCCCGAGCACTGCAACGACCGTCGTTCGATTCACCAGAAGACAACCGAATCAGAACGTGTCGATCCGAAGGAGAGAAAACGGCCGGCCCCGACGATGTCGGGGCCGGCCGTCCTCTTCTCGGTAGTGTCCGGCAGGGATCCTTCCCGGCTAGCTCTGGGCCAGCTGCATCATCTGCTTCGGTAGCACCGACATCTGGGCCGGGACCGGTAGCTGCGGCCTGAGCAGCGACAGCAGGCTGGCGGCCGCGCCCGCGATCGGCAGCGGCAGGGCGAGGCCCAGCGATGCCAGCAGTGCGTTCACGAGAGCCAGTACGGCGCCCAGGATGTCCAGGCTCGGCACCGGCAGCCCGGCCCACGCCTGGATCGGCGTGCCGGCAGCGCTCATCGTGCTGCTGCCGGTCGGTTGCGCTTGCTTGGCCTTCCCCTTGCCAAGCAGCGATGTCAGGGCAAGGCCACTGGCCGCGTTCACGAACGTGCCGCTGCCCTCGTCGTAGTTCCACTTCTGCCCGTCGCCGCTACGGCAGGGCAGTACCAGCAGTGGTGCGGAGGACGGCACCTTGGCCAGGTCCGCTCCGCTGTCCAGGCAGGCTCCGGTCGTCGCAAGGGCGCCACCGACGCTCTTGCTCATCGCGACCTGCAGCTGGCCGGACTCGGTGTAGATCCACTCCTGGGTCTTGCCCTCCTTGCCCGGGGCACACGCCATCATGACCGCCATCGGGACCTTGTCGGCCGCCACGAAGGTCAGGCAGTAGCGAGTGTCGGAGCGAGTGGCGATCTGCTGAGCCACTCCCACCGTGACGCCCTGGGCCTTCGTCTCACCGGAGCCGGGGTTCGCGGCCTGGGCCGGTACGGCGGTGGCGAGTGCGACGCTGACCGCGAGCACCACCACGCCGGTGCGGCTGAACAGTTTTCGGATGATCAAGACAACCTCCAGAGGTCGTGCCATCGCAGTAGGCGTCAGGTCGTCGGGACCCCGTGGCGCGAGCCGGCGAACCGGCAGTGACGCAGCGCGACGTTGACGCCACAACCAGTAAGGCACAGGAGTGACCGGTGAGGTTATGCCGATTTCGGGAAACTTGATGCCAATGGCAACTAACTGCCAACCTGAAGTCGTTGCGCGAGGCATCGACATCAGGCTGCGAGGTTGCTGCTCGATCGCTGTGAGCTGTTCGAGATCCTACCGTGATCCGATCGGATTTCGGGAGTTCTCCGCGGTGGTCGGTGCTGTGGGCAACGGAGTTGTCAGTGCGGCTGACGGTGGTCCGTGGGGTCGACGGAGGACTCCCGTACGACGTGCTCCTCGGTGGCCGGTAGCTCGTCGGCGAGGGTCTCGTCGCGCTCCGTGGACAGCTCCGGAGTGCTGTCACCGTGCGTGACCTGGGTGCTGTCGTCGTGCGTGACCTGAGCGCTGTCGCCGTTCGTGACCTGAGCGCGGAGATCGCGCATCTCCTTGCGGCGGCGCCACCCCCGGCCGAGCCCTTTCTTCAGCAGCCACAGGCCGGCGACCAGACCGGCGCCGGTGACGGCGCCGAGGAAGTACACAGTCGGCACCGAGACGCCGAAGTCGACGCCGAACACCTCCAGCTTGGTGGACGCGGTCGAGGACACCGAGACGCCCAGTCCGAACAGCACGGCGAGGGCGATCAGGACGATTCCAAGGACGGCCATGGCGAGCTGCCTCTCTGCCGGCCGAGTGCCGGCCGTTCAGGCCTCACTGCTCAGGAGTGCGGAGAGCAGCGTCACCGCGCCGCTCTTGTCGAGTGGGTTGTTCTGGTTCCCACACTTGGGCGACTGTACGCACGACGGGCATCCATCCGTGCATTCACAGTGTGCAATCGCCTCGCGTGTCGCCGTCAACCATTCGCGCGCCGCGGCGTACCCGTGTTCGGCGAAGCCCGCGCCGCCCGGGTGGCCGTCGTACACGAAGACGGTGAGGCGGCCGGTGTCGGCGTGCCGGGCGGTCGAGACGCCGCCGATGTCCCAGCGGTCGCAGGTGGCGAACAGCGGGAGCAGTCCGATCGAGGCGTGCTCGGCCGCGTGCGCCGCTCCCGGGACGTCCTCGAGGCCGAGCGCGGCGACGACGGTGTCGGGCATCGTCCACCACACGGCCTTGGTGCGCAAGGTGCGCTCCGGCAGGTCCAGCGGCTGTTCGTCGAGTACGTCGCCGGTCGCGATCAGCTTGCGCTGGTACGAGATGACTTGGCTGGTCACCTGGACCCAGCCGCGCGCGAGCTCCGCCGTACCCCAGGTGCAGGTCTCCTCGGTCGCCAGGATGCTGATCTCGGTCACGTCCCGCGCGAACGTCGTGTAGTCCGGCGAGGCCGGCTCGACGACCGCGGCGTGCTCCTCGAGGTCCAGCGACCGGACCAGGTAGGACTCGCCCGCGTGCACGTAGACGGCACCCTCGTGGACCGAGGCGTGGGCCGAGCCGCCGTCGACCGTGCCGAGCAGCCGACCGGTCCGGTCCTCGACGATCTGCACGGTCTTCCCACCGGCCGACCGGATGTCGATGGCGTCGACAGCCCGCTCTCGCCGAGTCCAGAACCAGCCGTGCGGTCGCTCGCGCAGCAGCCCCTGCCGGACGAGCTGGGCGATCACCGTCTCAGTACTACTACCGAAGATCTCGTAGTCGTCCGTTGTCAACGGCACCTCCTGCGCGGCCGCGCAGAGCTGTGGTCCGAGGACGTAGGGGTTCTCCGGGTTGAACACCGTCGCCTCGACCGGCCGGCCGAAGATTGCCCTGGGGTGCCGAACCAAGTAGGTGTCCAGCGGGTCGTCTCGTGCGATCAGCAGCGCCAGCGCGTCCCCACCCGCCCGACCGGCCCGTCCGGCCTGCTGCCAGAGCGATGCGCGCGTGCCAGGCCAGCCAGAGAGCAGTACGGCGTCCAGTCCCGCGATGTCGATGCCCAACTCGAGCGCATTGGTCGCCGCGACGCCGGTGAGCTCGCCGCTCTGCAGCATCCCCTCGAGCCGTCGACGCTCCTCGGGTAGATAGCCGGCCCGGTACGCCGACACCTGGTCCATCAGTGCCGGGTCGACCTCGGCCAGGTTCTCCCGGGCTGTCATGGCGACCGACTCGGCGCCGCGCCGCGATCGGACGAACGCGACGGTCCGGACGCCCGTGACCACGAGATCGGTCAATAGGTCCGCGACCTCGGCTGTGGCGGAGCGGCGTACCGGGGCGCCGTTCTCACCGTGCAGGGAGGTCAATGGTGGCTCCCAGAGCCCGAAAGAGACACCACCGCGCGGAGAGCCGTCCTCGACGACCTCCACCATCGGCAGACCGGTCAGGCGTTCCCCGGACGTCGCCGGCTCGGCCACGGTGGCTGAGGCGCAGATGAAGATGGGACGGGCGCCGTACTGCGCACAGACGCGACGGAGCCGCCGCAGTACGCCGGCCACGTGGGCACCGAAGACGCCGCGATAGTGGTGACACTCGTCGACCACGACGTACTGCAGGCTGCCCAGGAAGCGCGCCCAGCGCTGGTGGTTGGGCAGAACCGACCGGTGCAGCATGTCGGGATTGCTCAGCACGTACGTCGCGTGGTCGCGGGCCCAGTCGCGCTCGGTGCGCTCCGAGTCGCCGTCCAGGGTCGTCGCGCGCAGTCCAGGCACCGTGTACGACGACACGGCGCGCAGCTGGTCGTGCGCCAGCGCCTTGGTCGGCGACAGGTACAGCACCGAGGCCGTCCGGCGGTGTGGCGAGGCGGCCTGCGCGATGCTCAACGTGGCGAAGGCGGGCAGCAGGTACCCGAGCGATTTGCCGGAGGCCGTCCCGGTCGCGACCACGACGTGCTTCCCGGCGTACGCCGCTTCGGCGGTCGCGACCTGATGGGTCCAGGGGGCGGTGATGCCGCTGTTGCTCAGCTGGCCGAGCACGTCGGCGGGGACCCACCGCGGCCAGTCGCACGTCTGTCCCGGCCGGGGTGGCACCGACTCGACATGCGTCAGCCGGTCGTCACGGCCCGCGGCCAGCCGTTTCAGCACTGCCGCCGCCTCACCACCCGCACGCATACCGCGAGCCTAGTCTTCGCCACGGACAGCTTCCGGCTGAGGATGAACTGAGAATGCACGCGCGGATGCACGCGGCTTTTTCCGGAGGGGAATCGACTTCGGTCTGACGAGATGAAAGAGTTTTCGGTAGCGGGTCTTCTCACGGTCCGTACATGGTTGAATGCAGCAGTTCACGGGATCGGAGGCCGAAGTGGATCTGTCGCTGACCGCGCGCGCCGAGGGCGGGCGCACCGTCATCGAGGTGGCGGGGGAGATCGACGTCTACACCGCACCGAAGCTCCGCGAGAAGATCGCCACGCTCGTCGACGAAGGGCAGTACGACCTCGTCATCGACCTGGAACGCGTGGAGTTCCTGGACTCCACCGGTCTCGGCGTCCTCGTCGGCGGGCTCAAACGGGTGCGCACCCACGACGGGTCCCTGTCCCTGGTCTGTACCCAGGAACGGCTGCTGAAGATCTTCCGGATCACCGGCCTGACCAAGGTCTTCGACATCCATCCGGACGTCGCGTCGGCGATCTGACAGAAGCGAAATGGTGTCCGCACCACTACGAAGGGTGATCATCCCGCTCAGGTTCCGGCACAGGTCTTGCCCTGCCGACCCGGTATGGCGTAGACCACCCTGTCGTCAGGTCTGGTCGCGAACCCGTTAAAGTAGCCCACCGCGCCAGACCGCTGGCGCTGTGTCGTATTTCCCCAACCCTTCGGTTGCGGCAGACGGGGGCCGTCAAGCCTGGATGGGTTGCCTACAAGGAGGACGGATGTCCGCACGGCTTGTGCCACAAGCGGTGGATCTTTCGTCGAGCAACACCACACTGGTGATCGTCGTCGGGGTGATCGCGATCCTCGCGGTCGCCATTGCGATGGTCTTCCGGGGCCAGGTGCTTGCCGCGAACGATGGCACCGAGAACATGAAGACGATCGCCGCCGCGGTCCAGGAAGGCGCTTCGGCGTACCTGAACCGGCAGTTCCGGACGCTGTCGATCTTCGCCGTGGTCGCGTTTCTGCTGTTGTTCCTGCTGCCAGCACACACCGACGGCGGTAACGAGACCACGCTGAAGATCTTCCGGTCGATCTTCTTCCTGGTCGGAGCGGGCTTCTCGGCCGCGATCGGCTACCTGGGCATGTGGCTCGCGACGCGCGCCAACGTCCGGGTCGCCGCGGCCGCCCGGGACGAGGGCCGCAACCCGGCGATGCGGGTCGCGTTCCGCACCGGTGGCACCGTCGGCATGGCGACCGTGGGCTTCGGTCTGTTCGGTGCCGCGCTGGTCGTGCTGCTGTTCAAGGGTGACGCCCCGACGGTGCTCGAGGGCTTCGGTTTCGGCGCCGCGATGCTGGCCATGTTCATGCGGGTCGGCGGCGGCATCTTCACCAAGGCCGCCGACGTCGGTGCGGACCTGGTCGGCAAGGTCGAGCAGAACATTCCCGAGGACGACCCGCGGAACGCCGCGACGATCGCCGACAACGTCGGTGACAACGTCGGCGACTGCGCCGGTATGGCCGCCGACCTGTTCGAGTCGTACGCCGTGATGCTGGTGGCCTCGCTGATCCTGGGCAAGGCCGCGTTCGGCGAGCAGGGCCTGATCTTCCCGCTGATCGTGCCGGCCCTCGGCGCGCTCACCGCGGTCGTCGGTGTCTTCCTGACCCGCCCGCGGACCGGCGAGAACGGTCTGCGCACGATCAACCGCGCGTTCTACATCTCGGCGATCATCTCCGGCGTGCTCTGTGCGGTGGCGGCGTTCGTCTACCTCCCGAGCAGCTTCAAGGAGCTCACCGGCGCGACCGAGGCGATCGCCGCGCACGACGGTGACCCGCGGCTGATCGCGACCGTCTCGGTGATCATCGGCATCGTGCTGGCCGCGGTCATCCTGGCCCTCACCGGCTACTTCACCGGTACCGAGGACAAGCCGGTCAAGGACGTCGGCAAGTCGTCGCTGACCGGTGCCGCGACCGTCATCCTGTCCGGTATCTCGGTCGGCTTCGAGTCCGCCGTCTACACCGCCGTGGTGATCGCGGCGGCCGTGTACGGCGCCTTCCTGGTCGGTGGCTCCGGCGTCGTCGCGCTGTTCGCGATCGCGCTGGCCGGTTGTGGTCTGCTGACCACCGTCGGCGTCATCGTCGCGATGGACACCTTCGGCCCGGTCTCCGACAACGCGCAGGGCATCGCCGAGATGTCCGGTGACGTGGACGGCGAGGCGGCCCAGATCCTCACCGAGCTGGACGCCGTCGGCAACACCACCAAGGCGATCACCAAGGGCATCGCGATCGCGACCGCCGTACTGGCCGCGACCGCGCTGTTCGGTTCGTACACCGACGCGATCCGGTCCGCGCTGGGCGACAGCTACTCGAAGTTCGAGGCCGAAGCCCTGGTGTTCAACCCGGGCACGCTGGTCGGCCTGATCCTCGGTGCCGCGGTCGTGTTCATGTTCTCGGGTCTGGCCATCAACGCCGTCGGCCGCGCCGCCGGTGCGGTCGTCTACGAGGTACGTCGCCAGTTCCGCGACATCCCCGGGATCATGGAGGGCACGGGCAAGCCGGAGTACGGCAAGGTGGTGGACATCTGCACCCGCGACTCGCTGCGGGAGCTGGCCACCCCGGGTCTGCTCGCGCTCACCGCGCCGATCGCCGTCGGCTTCGGTCTGGGCGCCTCGGCGCTGGCCGGCTACCTGGCCGGTGCGATCGGTTCCGGCACGCTGATGGCGGTCTTCCTGGCCAACTCCGGTGGTGCCTGGGACAACGCCAAGAAGCTGGTCGAGGACGGCAACCACGGTGGCAAGGGTTCGCCCGCGCACGAGGCCACCGTCATCGGTGACACCGTCGGTGACCCGTTCAAGGACACCGCGGGTCCGGCCATCAACCCGCTGATCAAGGTGATGAACCTGGTCTCGGTGCTGATCGCGCCGGCCGTCGTCGGCATGTCGGCGATCGGCAACGACACCAACACCGCGCTGCGGATCATCATCGCGGTCGTCGCGGTGCTCATCCTGGCCGCCGCGGTGGTCGTCTCCAAGCGCCGGGAGTCGGTCATCGCCGACACCCCGGCGGAGGCGAAGGCAGCCGCCTGACGCAGTGTCAGCAACGCAACAACGCAACGGCCCGCCGGTCTTCCGGCGGGCCGTTCCGCGTCCTGGGGGCGCCCAACGGCTGGACCGGGGCCAGGACGCCCACTTACTGTCGATACACGGACTGGCGCTCCGCGTGGGGAGGTGGCGCGTGCTTCGACGGCATGACACGGGCTCGACGCTCTCCCGTACGGCGGCTCTGTTGCTGGTCGCCGTCCTGGCGCTCCTGGGTACGGCGCAGCAGGCGAACGCGCAGACGCCGCAACCGGACGTCGCGTACCTCACCGCCGCGCACCAGCTCGACCTGACGATCATCCAGGCTGCCCACGCGGCGACGACCGCGGCCAAGAGTTCGTGTGTACGACGGACCGCCGCCCAGCTCGAACGTGAACACCGCACGCTCGCCGCACAGGAGATCGACGTTGCCACCAGGTTCGGCATCGGGCTGGTGTCGATCCCGTCGCAGGCGCAGCGTGCGCAACTTGAGGCCCTCGCCGCCAAAGCCGGCACCGCCGGGTACGACGCGGCCTGGGTTGCCCTGCAGAAGAAGGCGCACCAGCAGTACCTGGCTTTGGTGAACGGTGAATTGCCGAAATCCGCCTCGCCCGCCGTCGAGTCGTTGGCGAACGGCGCCAAGCCGGTGCTCGAGATGCACCAGCGCATGCTGGCAACGCCGTGTCGCCCGGCCACGACCACTCCCGTAGTACCCACGGGTGATGGCGGTCAGGTGGCCGCGGCCGAGCAGGTCCGCTCGCGAGCGGCGTTGGTGCTGCTCGGTATCGGCGTACTGCTTCTCCTCGTCGGCAAGAAGGCTCCGGCACGGCGGCGTCTGCTCGGGGCCGGGGCGGTCGGGCTCGCGCTGATCCTGACGTTCAGCGGGCAGCACGGTGATTCCGGGAAGGTGCCGGAAGCGGGTGGGTCGGCCGCCGATCGGGAGGCCGCCGTTCCGCCGGTCAAGCTGGCGTTGCCGGGCTACCTCGACGCACAGGTGACGCCGGTTGCGACGGCGTCCGACGGCCAGCTGCAGGTACCGAAGACGAAGGCAGACGTCGGCTGGTGGGCGGCGGGTGCGGCGCCGGGCTCGGCCGGTGGCACAGTGCTGCTCGCCGGGCATGTGGACACCACTAGGGGACGTGGGGTGTTCGCGGCGCTGTCCGAGGTACCAGTAGGTGCCAAGGTGGCGGTGACGGCCGGGGACGGCGACGTGCACTGGTACCGGATCGTGGCTCGCCGGACGTACCGACAGGAAGCGTTGCCCTCCGACCTGTTCCACGGCGCGGCGAAGCCCCGGCTGGCGCTGGTGACCTGCACCGGCACGTACGACCGCGTGGCGCACCGCTACAGCCAGAACCTGGTGCTGTACGGCGTCCCGCTGGACTGACGTTGCTGCTTTCGCGTTAAACCTGGTAGTCACTTCCATCGATACGACCGAAGTTCAGCATGCTGTCGACTTTCGGCGGATGTACTCACCCGCGAGATGGGGGATCGTCGGGGTTGTGGTCAGGGCTTTAACCGATAGCAGCCAACACCGGGTGGCGGCAGAATCAACCCACGGGTGGACACACCGGATCCGCCCGGGGTCCGATGATCTGCACCGCCTAGACCTCGATACTTGATGTCATCACGACACAGCCCGCCCGACTGGGGAACGACTTCACGCCACCGAACGAGGAGTACGGCGATGATCGAGGCAAAAGGCCTCACCAAGCGATACGGCGCGACAGTTGCCGTTGACAACCTGTCTTTCGAGGTGAAACCCGGCAAGGTGACCGGCTTCCTCGGCCCGAACGGGGCCGGCAAGTCGACCACCATGCGGATGATCCTCGGGCTCGACACCCCGACGTCCGGCGAAGTGACGATCGACGGCCAGCGGTACCGTGACCTGAAGCGGCCGCTGACCAAGGTCGGCGCGCTGCTGGACGCCAAGTGGGTGCACCCGAACCGTTCGGCGCGTGCCCACCTCACCTGGATGGCCGCGTCCAACAAGTTGCCGAAGTCATCGGTCGACAAGGCCCTGGACATGGTCGGCCTGACGTCCGTCGCCGGCAAGCGTGCCGGCGCCTTCTCGCTGGGTATGTCGCAGCGGCTCGGGATCGCCGGTGCCCTGCTGGGCGACCCGGAGGTGCTGCTGTTCGACGAGCCGGTGAACGGTCTCGACCCGGAGGGCATCGTCTGGATCCGGACCTTCATGCACAAGCTGGCCGACGAGGGCCGGACGGTGCTGGTCTCCAGCCACCTGCTGTCCGAGATGGCGCTCACCGCCGAGGAACTGGTCGTCATCGGCCGCGGCAAGCTGATCGCCCAGAGCACCACCCAGGAGTTCGTCGACCGCGCCAGCGGGACGACCGTGAAGGTGCGGACCCCGCAGCTGGACCAGTTCGCGAGTGTCCTGCACCAGCAGCAGCTCGTCACCCGGATCGAGGACGTCGAGAACCAGGGCAAGGTGCTGTTCGTCGAGGGCGACCTGAGCACCGACCAGATCGGCGAGGCGGCGGCCGCACACGGCATCGTCCTGCACGAGCTGACCCTGCAGCGCGGCTCGCTGGAGCAGGCGTTCATGCAGATGACCGGTGACTCGGTCCAGTACCACGCGCACGACGAGGCGGCCGCGATGGCCGCCGAGCTCGCCGCCCCTTCCGGCACCGAGGTGGCCGCGGGTCCGAAGGAGGACAACTGACATGTCGGTAATCACTGTCGAGCGGATCAAGCTCTTCTCCACCCGCTCGCCGTGGTGGTGCATGGTGGTCGCCGCGGTCCTGACCCTCGGCCTGGCGGCGCTGGCCTCGGCCTTCACACAGGGCACGGTGACGATCGGTCTGACCCAGGGCGGGGCGCAGCTCAGCCAGATGGTGATGATGGTGATGGCGGCCCTCGCGGTCACCACGGAGTACCGTTTCGGCACCATCCGGACCAGCTTCCAGGCCGTCCCGCAGCGCGCCGCGCTGCTGCTCGGCAAGACCGCGGTCGTCGCCGGGCTGTCCGCGCTGGTCGGCCTGGTCGCGTCGTTCGGTGCCTGGGGCATCGGCAACATCTTCGCGAACGGTTCGGACCTGTCGATCAACACCGGGGCGGAGTGGCGGCTGCTGGCCGGCCAGGGCCTGGTGTTCGCGCTGTCCGCGGTGATCGCGGTGGCGATCGGCATCCTGATCCGGCAGAGCGCCGGTGCGATCGCGATCCTGATCCTCTGGCCGCTGCTGGTGGAGAACCTGTTCAACCTGATCCCCAAGGTCGGCGACGACATGTCCCGCTGGTCGCCGTTCCAGAACGCGGCGTCCTTCCTGAACCAGGGTCAGGACTTCGGCGTCAACGGTCCGCAGGGCGACTCGCAGTACGCGATGGGGCCGTGGTGGGCGCTGCTGTACTTCGCCGGCTGGGCGGCCGTGCTGATGGCGATCGCCCTGTTCTCGGCGAGCAAGCGCGACGCCTGACGATGATGATTGGACCACCCCGGTCGGAGGTTGAGGGGCCCTGACCGGGGCGCGAGCCCGGCCGGGCTGAGGGGTCCTGGTCGCGACGACCCGTGGTTCATCTGGGAGACCGGATGAACCACGGGCCGTGCTCTTTGCTGGACCGGGGGTGGCGGGTGGCGTGGCCCGGGGTCTACGGTGCCGCGCATGACCGACTGGGCGCAGGTGCGGGACACGGGGTACGCGGTTCCTGAGGGCCGTTCACCGGCGGAACTGGTGGCCGAGCTGGTCGGGATGCTGCGATCGCCGGATCCCGTCGTCCGGGACCGCCAGGCGTACTCGATCCTCGCGACCTGGATCGGGCGCGGCGTGCTGTCCGCGGCCGAACTGCGGGCGCTCGGCGACGAGATGGTCCCGCGGTTCGGCGACCCGGAGATCCAGGCCCGGACGTTCGCCCCGCTGATCCTGGACGCGATCGTCACCGCCGGCGTCGTCGAACCCAGTTGGGTGCCCCCGTTCGAGCGCTGGTACGTCGCCGAGGAAGACCTCCGCGGGTACGACGAGAAGCTCGGCTGGCTGCACGCGGTGGCGCACGGGGCGGACCTGCTCGGCACCCTCGGACTGCACTCCGCGGTCGAGCCGGTGCAGATGCTGCGGCTCGGGATCGGACGGTTGCTGACGCCCACGTCGTACGTGCTGCGGGACATGGAGGACGACCGGCTCGGCTACGCGCTGGCGGTGACGCTCACCCGCGGCGACCTGTCCGACTCCGACGCGGTCGACTGGCTGGACCCGGCGTTGCGGGCGTTGTCGCCGCCGGTCGAAGGGATCTCGCCGGTGGTCACCAACACGATCCGTACGCTGCGGGTGCTGTACGTGCTGGCCGATCACGGTCTGCGGGTCGGCGATGCGAAGAAACTCACACCGATTCCGCACCGCGAGCAGGTCAAGACAAAACTGGCTGACGTTTTCCGGATCGTCACGCCGTACTACCTCTGACACACTCGAAACGTAGGGACCTGTGCGGCGCCCGGGGCAACGACCCGGTGGGGGACGGCGCATCCGACTTTCGTCTCGAATTTCCCTGAATCGTCCCCCAGAAACGGCATGTTGCCTTCCAGGGCGGAGTACAGGTGGTTTCAGGTGGCAGTAGAGGCGTGGTCCGTGACAAGGTTCTCTGCTGGTACGCCATGGCCCCCTCCCATGGTGGTGCCAACGCCACTACCGAAGTAGTGCAAACACCATCAGATCTGGTCCTCGGCGAGGTTAGCTTTGAGCTACACAGCCGTTGGGGGCAGCGGGTTCTAGAGAGGGCGCGTGGAAGTCATGGTTGCGACATACCTGAAGAGATGGGTCGGCAACCGCATTCTCAGTAGAACCACCCGCAGGGGTGGTCTCGACCTGTCGAAGATGCGGATGTTTCCCAGCTCGGTTTCGATGCCGCTGCGCCGGCAGGGACTCGACCCGGTGCCGGAGTTGGCCCAGGTGCGGGAGACCGAACCGGTCCACAAGCTGGCGCACCTGTTCGGGCTGAACGTCTGGATGGTCAGCGGGCACGCCGAGGCCAAGGTCGTACTCAGCGACACCACGAACTTCAGCAACGACATCCGCCCGCTGGTCGGCTCGGACCCGAACAAGCCGTCCGAAGGCATCGGTGGCCTCGGGTTCACCGACCCGCCGGACCACACCCGGCTGCGGAAGCTGCTCACGCCCGAGTTCACCAAGCGCAAGCTGGCGCGGCTCGAGCCGGCCATCGAGAAGATCGTCAACGATCAGCTGGACCTGATGGAGGCGAAGGGTTCGGTCGTCGACATCGTCTCCGACTTCGCCTTCAACGTGCCGTTCCTGCTGATCGCCGACCTGCTCGGTGTCGAGGAGCAGGACCGCGACCGCTTCCGCGCGCTCGGGCCGGCGCGGTTCGACCTCTCCGGTGGCGGGATCGGCGTCTTCGGGTCGGCCTCGGAGTCGCGCGAGTTCCTCTTCGAGATCGTCCGGAAGCAGCGCGCGAACCCGGGTGACGGGCTGATCGGGTCGATCATCCGCGACCAGGGTGACGCGATCGACGACATCGAGCTCGGTGGGCTCGCCGACGGAGTGTTCCTGGGCGGATACGAGACGTCGGCGAGCATGCTCGCGCTGGGCACGCTGGTGCTGCTGCGCGACCCGGAGAACTTCGAGCGGATCCGCAACGAGCCGGGCGCCGTCGACGTGATCGTCGAGGAACTCCTGCGGTACCTGACCGTCGTGCAGGTCGCGTTCCCGCGGTTCGCCCGGCACGACCAGGAGCTGTTCGGTCATCAGGTGAAGAAGGGCGACCTGGTCGCGGTCTCGCTGTCCGGTGCGGATCGGGACAAGGCGGTCTTCGGCGATGACGCCGAGGACTTCTACCCACGCCGTACCGTGTCGGCCGCGCACCTGGCGTTCGGTCACGGCATGCACCGGTGCGTGGGCGCCGAGCTGGCGCGGATGGAGCTGCGGGCGGCGTTCACCGCGCTGGCCAACCGATTCCCGGGCCTCGCGCTCGCGGTTCCCGAGTCCCAGCTCCGCTTCCGGGACTTCTCACTCGTGTACGGCGTCGAAGCACTCCCCGTCCGCCTGAACGCCACCACCCCCGAACAAGCCGCCGGCTGAACTCTGCCGGCCGCCCTGGCGTCTACTGCTTCGGTGCATGGACGAGGTGGAGGGTGTGTGGCGCGCGTGGTGGATGCGGAGTACGTCGCTCGGTTGCCGCGGAAGCGGGTAGCCGCCGGGGTGCTGTTCCGGTCGGCGGACGAGCGAGTCGTGCTGGTCGAGCCGTCGTACAAGCCGAACTGGGAGATCCCGGGCGGTGTGGTCGAGGCTGACGAGTCGCCGTGGGGTGCGGCGGCTCGGGAGCTGTTGGAGGAGCTCGGCGTCGAGCGGCCGGTGGGGCGGCTGCTGGTCGTCGATCACGTCCACGGGTACGACGGTCGCCCGGACGCGATGGTGTTCGTCTTCGACGGTGGTCTGGTGACCGAGGCGGACGTCGCGGCCTTCACGTTCCCCGACGGCGAGATCCTGTCGACCGGCCTGTACACCGTCGACCAGGCCCGCACCCTCGGCAAACCCCTCCTCGCGAACCGCCTCACCGCCGCCGTCGAGGCCGTCCGAGAAGGCGCTGTAGCGCTCTGCGAGCACGGCAAACGTGTCGCCTGACGTCAGATCAGGTGGAAGCGTTTGGCGAAGCGGGTCAGCTCGTCGAGGTCCGGCGTGGTGACAACCAGGCGGGTGACACCTTGCGCCTCGTACGCCGCGACGGCTTCCGGTGTCACTTCGATGGAGGCCCAGCGGGTGTACTCGAGGTCGTCGCGGCCCGACGTCGTACGCACCAGCTCCCACTGGGTGGCTCGCTCGTCCGGTGTCAGCGCACCGCCGGGGAAGTAGCCGTCGCCTCTCGCGCCAGCACGGCGCGCGGCGGCCCGGCTCGAGCCGCCGACGTGGATCGGCAGGGGCGCCAACGGATGCGGGAAGCTGCTCAAGCCCTCGAACTCGAAGAACTCGCCCGAGTAGCTGACGTCCTCGCCTGACCACAGCAACCGCAGTACGTCGATCGCCTCGTTCGCGCGCCGCCCACGCGAGGCGTAGTCCACCCCCACGGCCCGAGCCTCACCGGGCAGGCTGCCGAGCCCGACGGTCAGCAGCCGCAGACGGCCCTTCGACAACACGTCCAGGGTCGCCAGCCGTTTCGCCAGCACCACCGGGTGGTGATACGGCAACAACAGCACGGCCGTCCCGAGCAGCAGCCGCTCCGTGGCACCCGCGACGAACGTCAGCAGCTCCAGCGGGTCGCCGTACGCGAGATCCGTCGGCATCTTCACGCCACCGAACGTCGCGTCCCTATAGAGCACCACGTGCTCCGGAACGTACAAACCCTCGAACCCGCACTCCTCAGCCCGACGCGCAAACCCCACCAACCGCTCCGGGTCCACCCCGTACGCCGGCGTGCTGTAACTGACCGCAAATCTCATCCCCGAACCGTAAAACCCTGCCCCTGAGGTCAACGCAAACCCCACCAGCCGCCCTTCTCTCAGTAGTCTCGGTGTGGCACTAGGTGGTCGTTGGCCGGATCGGGTCGTGACAGGATGCGGGGTGGGTGGTCACAATGGGCGGTCCGGCCCGACATGCGGGTGACGGAGCAGAGAAGGGCCGTCGGCGGTGATGCGGAGTGGCGAGATGGCGGCGGGTGATGCGCTGACCGACCGGATCGCTGCCGCGATGACCGCCGCGCAGTCGGGTGGCCATGCGACCGCGGCGGCGGAGATCGAGGCGGTACGGGCGGAGCTCGGGGGCGTCCCGAGTTACACGCTGGCAGCCGCCGAGTACGTGCGAGGTGTGACCGCACATCACGCCAGCGATGCCGACGAGGCGCTGCGGGCCGTGGATGCCTGTATCGAGGTCAGCCGCGCGATCGGCGAGCCGGGCTGGGAAGCGAACGCGCTGCCGATCCGGATCATCAACCTCGCCCGCAGCGGCCGCGGCGGCGACACGGTCAACGACCTGGTCGCGGCCGAAGCGGCGCTGAACCGCACCAAGGACCCTGGCCTGACCGCCTGGGCGCACACCGGCCTCGGCTACGCGTACGACGTCCTGCGGCTTTTCGAACTGTGCATTCCGCATTACGAGCGCGCCACCCAACTCGACGACGACGTGTTCGAGCTGGCCGAGGCGGAGGCGATCGACCGGCTGAACCTCGCCGAGACGTACCTGCGCTGGGCGCACGAACTCGAGCGACTCGGCGATCCTTTGTATACAAGGGAGATCGAGGACCGGCTCGCGTCCGCGGCGTACTGGGCCCGCGAGGCCGAGCGTGTAGTGGTCGACGACGAGAGCCAGGAGTTCTGGAAACTCAGCGCCCGGCTGTGGCTCGCCGCCGCCGTGACGGCCGCGGATCCGGCACGCGCGGTCGCGGACCTGACCGTGATCCGCGACGAGATCAGCAAGTTGGGTGAGACCGAGCGGCTCGCGATCGCGGGCGCGTATTTGGCCCGGGCGCTGCAGGCGGACGGCAAGTCCGAGGAGGCGAAAGCCGCCGCGGACCGGGCCGCGGCCGACCTGATTCCGTTGGCCGACCCAGCGACCCACGTCCTGGTGCTGCAGACCCGGTCCGAGATCGAGGCGGTCTCTGGTACGCCGGGAGCGCTGGCCGGGCTGGAATACGCGCGGTCGGTGTCGCGGGGCTGGTGGAAGGAGCGGCAGCGCGCGCTGAACGCCGTACGGCATGCGCTTGCCGTCCATGATCTGCCGGCCCGGCACGACGCCGAGTGGCATGCGGCGCGGCAGGATCCGCTGACCGGCGTGGGAAACCGGCGGGCCCTCGACGAGCGGCTGACCGCGGCCCGTGACTCGGCGCGCGCGGTCACCTTGCTGGCGATCGACGTGGACGACCTGAAGGTCGTGAACGACACGTTCGGGCACGCCTGTGGGGACGAATTGCTGCAGGTAGTGGCAAATCTGCTGGTAGAACAGGCGCGAGCGACCGATGCCGTGATTCGATCGGGTGGCGACGAGTTCTTCGTGGTCCTCGACCAGCCCGACGCCAAGGGCGGTGCCGCGCTGGCCGAGCGGATCCGGGTCGCCGTGGCGGCGATCGCGGCGACGACGGAGAAACCGTGGCTGCGCCGGCTCGGACTGAGCCTCGGGTACGCCGCGACCGCGGAAGGGCTCGCAGTGGAGCAGTTGGTGTCCCGTGCGGACCTGCGCCTCTACGAGGACAAGCGCCGCAGGCGGGACAGGTAGCTCGGGGTCATGATCCGGGGAGGGGAGGCGCGGTGCGCGAGACGTCGGGGGTGACCGAGCGGATCGCTACGGCGATGACGCGGGCCCAGTCCGGCAATCCGGCCGCGGCGGGCCTGGAGATCACCGCGCTGCTCGCCGAGCTGGACCCGGAGCCCAGTCACGAGCGGGCCGCCGCGGAGTACGTGCGCGCTGTCGCCGCCCACCACGCGACCGATGCGGTCGAGGCGCTGGACGCCGTCGACAGCTGCATCCGGGTCGCCCGGGCGATCGACGAGCCGGGCTGGGAGGCGAACGCGATCGCGCTCCGGATCGTTACCCTGATCCGCACTGGCGAGGGCGGTGACTCGGTCGCCGACCTGGTCGCGGCCGAGAACGCGTTGTCGCGCACGCGGGACCTGGGCCTGGCCGGGTGGGCGCACACCGGGCTGGGCTACGCCTACGACCTGCTCCGGCTGTACGAGCTGTGCATCCCGCACTTCGAGCTCGCGGCGGACGGTGATTACGACCCGCTCGGCCTGCCCGAGGCGCCGGCGATCAATCGGTTGAACCTGGCCGAGTCGAACCTGCGGTGGGCGCACGAACTCGAGCGGCTCGGCGACACGTCGTACGACGAGGAGATCCAACGACTGCGGCGCTCGGCGCACCGGTGGGCGGGTGCAGCGGTCGAGGTGATCCTGACGGCCGACCTGCTCGGGTACTGGCCGATGGCCGGGCGGATGTGGCTCGCGGCGAGCAACGACGAGGCGGACGCCGACGAGGCGGCGGTGATCCTGAAGGACTGCCGCGATCAGCTGGCGAAGCTCGGCGATCACGAGCTGGCCGCGATCGCCGGCGCGTACCTGGCCAGGGCGTACCTGGCGCTCGGGCGCGGCGACGACGCGATCGCGGCGGCGGACCGGGCGGCGAGCGACCTGCCGCCGACGTCGGATCCGCCGGTGGAGGCGCTGATCCGGCACACCGCGGTACAGATCGTGGCGGCGACCGGTGACGCCGGCGCGACGACCGGGCTGCAGTACGCGCGGGCGATCAGCCGTGGCTGGTGGGCGGAGCGGTTACGCGGGTTGTACGCCGTACGCAGCGCCCTGGCGAATCATGAGCTGTCGATCCGGCACGACGCCGAGTGGCGGGCGGCTCGCGAGGACCCGCTGACCGGTGTGGGGAACCGCCGGGCGCTGGACGAGCGGATGTCGGTGGCGCACGACTCGGGGCGGTCGATCGCGGTCATTGCGATCGATGTGGACAACCTGAAGGTCATCAACGACAGCTACGGGCATGCCTGCGGCGACGAGGTACTGCGCAGAGTCGGGACGCTGCTGTCCGAGCAAAGCCGCGCGGAGGACGTCGTGGCGCGTGCGGGTGGGGACGAGTTCGTCGTCGTACTGGCCAACCCGGACGAGCGAGGGGCGCCCGAGCTGGTGGAGCGGATCAGGACGGCGGCGGAGCGGGAGGCTGCGCGGGCCGAGGCGCCGTGGTTCGCGATGCTGCGGCTCAGCGTCGGTCAGGCGAGCAGCACGGACGGTACGCCGGTCGGTGATCTGCTGACCGTGGCGGATCGACGCATGTACTCCGAGAAGCGCCGGCGCCGAGGAATGACTCAGTAGTCCAGTCAGTAGTCCAGGAAGCCTTCTACGACGAGGCTTCGGACCTGCGGGAGGTAGTCGGACAGTACATCGACGACCGGGCGGTCCATCAGGTCCGCCAGCGCGGCGAGGATCTGGCCGGCACTCAGCTCGCCGTCGCAAGCGCCGACGAAACCGGCCAGGACGGTGTCGACCTGTTCGGCGCGGCGCATCCCACGCTGCCGGCGGAGCACGATGGTGGCCGGGTCCTCGGCACCTGGCTGGCCGGTGGTCTCTTGAATGACGTCGTCGGCGACGCGCAGGTGCAGACCGGTCAGGTCGGCCGGGAGGCCTTCCCGCCGTTCGAAGCGGTGCAGGACGTGCGGTCCGATCGGACGCTCGATCTCGTACGGCCACGGCTCGGCGTCGAGGGTGCCTGCGACGTTGTGCAGGGTGATCCAGCCCATGCCGATCGCTTCGACGTCCTGCACGTCCAGGTAGCGCATCCACGCGTCGTACCTGGTGGTGTACTGCGGTGTGCCGTGCAGGCCGGCGTCGCGGAGCCAGAGTTCGACGTACTCCGACGGGTCGAGCTGCTCGCGCTGGACGGCCCAGGCGGACCGGTCCGCTGTCCAGGCGGCGATGCGGTCCTGCCAGTTCTCACCGCGGACACAGGTCCAGTTGGCGAGCAGTTGGCACCAGCCACCATCGGTCAGGTGCTCCGGTGCCTGACGGACGAGCTGCTCCACCACAGCGTCGCCGGTGAACTCGGTCTCGCGATAGGTGAGGTCGCCGCCGGGTGGCGAGATCACGTACGGCGGGTTGCTGACGATCAGGTCGAAACGCTCGCCCCGCACCGGCTCGTACAGGCTGCCGTCGCGAAGATCGAGCTCGAGGTGATTGAGCGCCGCCGTCGCCCGGGCCAGCTGGAGCGCGCGCGGGTTGACGTCGGTCGCCGTCAGCCGGTCGACCCGATCCGCGAGATGCAGCGACTGGATGCCGCACCCGGTCCCGATGTCGAGCGCCCGCTCGGCCTTGATCGGCACGGTGAGCTGAATCAGGCTCAGACTGGCCGGCGCGATCCCGAGCACATAGTCCGACCGCATCGCCTCCCGCCGCCCGTCAAGCCCTGGCGTGAGGTCGGCCACCACCCACCACTCCCGCCCGTCCTCCGCGAACGGCCGAACATCAACCGCGGCCCGTACTTCACCCCCACTCCGCTCAACGATGCCCAAAGCAACTAGATCAGCCCCCGGAAACGCCTTATCTACAGCATTTTCCGGGACAGCCCGCTGCAGCAGGAACAACCGGATCATCGTGTCGAGCGGGTCCCCCGAGGAAGTACGCCGGTACGCGGGCGCCGTCTCGTTCCGCGCCAGCGCCCCGTTGGCCTGGTCACCCAGACGCTCGGCGACTCCGTCCACGGTGTACCCGGCGGAGGCGAACGCCGTACGCAACCCCTCGACCACATTCCCCGTCAGCTCCTGCATGCCGACATCCTCCCACCCCACTCCCCGCCCCACCCGACTCCCCGCCCCCGCCCCGCCCACGCAGCGTTTGAGGGGCCGGCCCCTCAAACGGTGGGTCAGCACCTGATATTTCGGGGTGCTAACCCACCGCTTCAGGGGCCGGCCCCTCAAACGCTGCGTGGGGCGGGCGGGCTGGGGTGGGCGGGTGGTGGGCGGGGAACCGAGGGCGGGGTGGGGCCCGCCCTCGGCGGGTTCTACGGGTTGCAGGTGATCTTTGCGTTGGCCCAGTCGGCGTGGTCGCTGGTGTTGCCGTCGCCGCCGTCGGTGACCTGGAGGGTCAACGTTTGAGCACCGGTGATGTCGACCGTCGTGCTGGCTGTGGGCGAGGTGCCCGTCAGCTGGTCCGACGTGTACTTGGCGACTCCGTCGGTGAGGACCTTGAAGGTGACCTTGCCGCGGTCCTCCATCTCGTCGTCGATGCCCAGTTGGCTGGTGAACGTGGTGCAGTTGCCGCCCAGGCGGACGGAGACCGAGGAGGCGGCGTGGGTGCCGAGTCCCTTGGCGTACTGGACGCCGTCGAGGGTGATCGGGCCGCCGTCGCCGGCCGCGTCCTCGCCGTTGCTGTGGTCGCGTTCCACCGGACCCCAGCCGTTGGTGGAGTCCAGGAACTCCAGGTCACTGACCCAGTTCTCCCCGGTGGGTGCCGGAGGCAACGGCTTGTTCGCGATCGTCGCGGCGAAGAACCCGAGCCCGCCGCCGGGCAATTGGATCGCCTTCACCGTCTTCCCCGGATCCAGCGGTACGGCGGTGTAGAACACCCGATAGTCCGTCGTCGTGTTCCCGAGACCCGACGGTGTGTACCGGCCCTTCACCGAGACCGCCAGCTTCGCACCACCGGTCGTCGGGTCCTGACAACACCAGTTCGGCAACTGGAACGTGCCGTCCGACGTGGATCCGTCCGTGTAGATGATCTTGACGGTTCCACGCGCATTGAGACTCGCGCCAGCACCCAGCAGGGCGAGATGCGATCCGGTCCCCGACACGAGGATCGGTGCGGACTGGTTCTTCACGAGGTTCGGCGTACCGGGAGCTCCGGTCGGCCAGGTGAAGTCGGCGCCCTGCACGGTCACCTTCGCGCCCGGTGTGTACCCGGCGGCCGCCAGCGCCTCGCCGTTGTAGCTGTCGCCGGATCCGTCGAAGTTGCCCTGCTTGTACGTCGCCGAATCGCTGACCCCGACGACGTTCGCAGCCTGCGACAGTGAGGCGTACGGCAACTGCGCCGTCGCCGAGGCCGTGTTCGCATAACTCTTGCCCTGAGCAACGTACGACGCCTTGAGCTGCAACGTGAAGCTCGCCGGCTTCACGTCCGCGCCGGGTGTCACCTGGAGCTTGGTCGTGACGGTCTGGCCCGGCGCCACGGTCGCGAACGTGTTGGCACCAAAAGCGGTCCACCCGGTCGGAAGCTGCATGTCGAGCTTCACGTCGCGCACGGTCGTCGGGGTGCCGTTGCGGAACGTCGCGGTCACCTCGGTCGCCTGGCCCGGAGCGTTCCACAGCGACGGTGTGCTGAGCTCGGGAGTCCCCAAGGTGTTGGTGACCTCCGGACCGCCGACCGCGGACGTGCCGGTGAGCAGAACCGTTGCAGACTTTGACATCGACACCGAAGGCGTCTGCACCGTGACCACGCCGTCGGCGTACTTCCACGCGACCTTCTTGCCGTCGACGAAGACGTTCGTCGGAGCCGCGCCGGTGTGCAGCGTCAGGGTGTACGGGCGAGCCGTCGGCTTGCCGTCGTACGTGCCGACACTCGCACCGATGTTCACCGTCACGTCGCCGCGCCCGCTGGTCGGAGCGTCGACGGCGAAGGTCTGCGTCGCGGACTTCGACGACCGCGTCACCCGGTCGTCCTCGTACAGCGAGAACGACGACTTTCCCGACGGGTAGATGTCGACCGTCACCGGGTCGCCCGGCTCCTGCTCGACCGCGTTGTTGATCCCGGACTTCCACATCGGCACCACGGCGCCGGCCTTGACGAACAGCGGCAGGGTGTCGAGCGGAGCGGAGTACCCGTTGATCGTCGTCGGACCCTGGTAGACCCGTCCGGTCCAGTAGTCGACCCAGCGTCCGGCGGGCAGGTAGATACCGTTCTTGACCGCGTCCGCGCCGTACATCGGTGCGACCAGGAACTCCTTGCCGGCCAGGAACTCGTACTTCGTGGTGTCGTCCCACGTCTTGGGGTCGTTCGGGTACTCGAGCACCAGCGACCGGTTCAGCGGTGCGCCGGTGCGGTGCGCCTCGGCGGCGTACGTGTAGAAGTACGGCAGCAGCCGCTCGCGCAGCTTCAGGTACTTCCGGTTGATCGAGGTGTACGGATCGCCGTACGCCCACGGCTGCTTGTACGCCGGCGTGGACCAGCCCGACATGCTCATGAAGGCCGGGTTGAACACCTTCCACTGCAGGTCCCGCACGTACGACGTGGCGCTGCCGCCGAAGATGCCGTCGATGTCACCCGCGCTGTACGCGATGCCCGAGTTGCCGGAACCGGTGATCGCCGGGATCTGCCACTTGATCGCGTCCAGCGAGCCACTGTGGTCACCCGTCCACTGCACCGCGCACCGCTGCGCGCCGGCCCAGCCCTCCACCATCCACGCGAAGCCCCGAGCGTTGCTGTACTGCTCGATCCCGTTGTGGGCGGTGTCGCAGGCACTCAGCGCGTACCGGTACCCCGGACCGACCCACGCCACGTCCAGCTTCCGCACGCGCACACCGGCGTCGCCGACCTCGGCCGGCTGCCGGTCCAGGTTCGACTGCGTCCACAGACCCATCTGGATGTTCCGCGCCCGCAGTTCGTCACCGGTCTGCTTCAGCGCCGGGATGTCCCGCTTGCCCCACCAGGTGCCGTCAACCTGCTCGGAGTCGGTGTTGGCGGAGTAGCCGCAGCCGTAGTCGTCATTGACGAGCATCCAGCCGCCTGGCATGTCCTCGTCGTGGAACTTCTGCGCGATCTTCACCGCGTCCAGCGTGGTCACCTTGTCCGGGTTGACCTTCCAGTCGTTGCTGGGGTCCGGGTCCGTCCCGTAGTGACCGCGGTTGTAGCAGTCCGAGTCGCCGTACTCGAGCCCGTAGATCGGCGGCATGAACGGCCGGCCGGTGAGCTCGGTGTAGCGGTCGAGCGAGGTCTTCAGGTCGCCGACGAAGTAGTACGCGTCGAAGCGCTTCTCGTCGTGAGTAGTGACAACGGGACTAGTGAAGTTGTAACTACCCGGGCTGAACGTGTTCCGCAGTACGCCGTATCCCGCGGTGCTCATGTAGTACGGCGACGCGTTCGGGTTGCCGCCGTCCTCCCAGTTGAAGTCCTTGGAGATCTTGATCGTCTGATCGCGGTGCGAGAAGCGGCCGTTCTGCATGCCGCCGCCGAAGAACTGCTCGTTCGCGCCGCGGCCGAGTGTCTGGGTGGTCGACGTGTCGGTCCACGACAGCGGTGCGGCCTCGGACCACACCAGCTGGCCGTTCGACCGGTACAGCGAGAACTTCAGCGGCTTCTTCTGCGCCCGCACCTCGATCTTCCCGGTGCTCAGCGAGTAGTAGGTGCCGCGGTCCGTCCAGGTCGTCCGAGGCGTCCCGTAGTCGGTCTTGGTGACGATGTTCGACGCCGGGGCGTTCGGGTCGGTCGGCGGTGTGTTCGCCGGGTCGGTGAAGTTCCCGTCCGGCGCCATCCACAGCCGGAACACGTCGTCCTTCAGGAACACCACCCGGACCTTCGCGGTCCCCGCGCTGAGCGTGTACGTCGCCTGCTCGCCGGAGAAGGCGGTGACGTCACCCAGCGTGTTGCCGGCGGCCCGGGCGGGACCGGCGGTAGCCACGAGTGCACCGGCGAGTAACGCCAGCGCGACTACTGAACGTTTCATGCGGACAAAGATGCTCACGAGTGCCTCACTTCACGCATCAATGAACAAGATGGCGACATTGAAGCTCACCGGCCCCGGATTGTCATCAGGTCAGCTTCATGAAGTTGAGACAGTGTCGCCATCACGGAGTGAAACGCCGCCATGACGATGAGCGCATGACCATCTGGCGTCCCAGCAGCCCCAGCAGTCCCGTCTTCACCAGGCGGCACGTCCTGACGGCCGGTCTGGCAGCGGGCGTCACGCTGGCCGCGCCGAGCCTGGCGCAGGCTTCGCCGCTCGACCCGGGCGGCCGGCTCACCACGCAGGGTGACCCGAACTTCCATCCGGTGAGGTTCCGGCTCCCGGCCCCGACCGGGCGGAAAGCCCTCGGCACGACCGCATTGCACCTGATCGACCGGTCCCGTGAGGACCCGAGCATGCCGAGCGAACAGCGCGAGCTGATGATCAGCATCTGGTACCCGGCGTCGGCGTTCGAGTCGGCGCCGCTCGCGAAGTACATGCCGGAGCGCACCGCGGTCGCGGTGGACGACTCCTGGACGGGCGACTACGGGCTGGCCCTGCCGACCGGGTCGTTCGACTTCGCGAACACCGAGACGCACGCGCGGGTCGACGTACCGGTGCAGCGGCTGCGGCATCCCGTCGTCCTGTTCTCGCCCGGGTATCAGTACTCCCGGTTCGTGAACACGGCGCAGGTGGAGGACCTGGCCAGTCGTGGGTACGTCGTGGTGACGATGGACCACTCGCACGAGACGCCGGTGGAGTTCCCGGGCGGACGGTTCCTGCCAGGTGCCCAGCAGTCCGAACCGACCGGTCCGGACGACATCCGGAAGGCGCTCGCGACCCGCACCGCGGACGCGCGGTTCGTGCTGAACCAGCTCGAGCGGATCGCCGACGGCCAGCAGGTCGATGCCAACGGCAAACAACTGCCGGACGGGCTGGCCGGCACCCTGGACCTGCGCGCGATCGGCATGTTCGGCTTCGCGCTCGGCGGCTACACGACCGCGAACACGATGCTCGAGGACCGGCGGATCACGGCCGGTCTCGACCTGGACGGCACGCTCCAGGACGACCGGGCCAAGGGTCCGCTCGGTGAGGTCGCGGAGAAAGGTCTGGACCGGCCGTTCCTGCTGTTCGGGTCGGCCGAGACGCAGCGAACCGATCCGGCCAAGGACGGCTACGACAAGTCGTGGGCCCGTTTCTGGGCCGCGCAACGCGGCGGCAAGCTCGACCTCGCGCTGGCCCGCACCAAGCAGAAGGCGTTCACCGACTACCAGTTCGTCTTCTCCCAGTTGTTCCACGACATCTATGGCAACGACCCGATCATCACGTCGGTGATGACGGCGCTGGTGGGCAGCGCCAAACCGGCCCGCAGCGTGCTCGCGCAGCGGGAGTACGTCGCCGCGTTCTTCGACCTGACACTGCGCGGGAGGCCGTCGGTGCTGCTCCGCGGCGACTCCCCGAAATTCCCCGAGGTCCGTTTCCGGCGCTGAGACGGCGTACTCTCGTAAGCGTGCCTGGGGGCTCGGTGTGGCGCTACCGCCACGCGCGGTGACGATGGGTTGTTCGACACTATCTGAAACCCTGGGGAGCGCGACCGGGCCCGGAGCGGTTACGGTGCGTGGAGAAATGCGTTGCCGTCGGCCGTACCCTGTCCTCGGGCGGGGTCGGTCTGTGTTCGGGGGAACAGGCGTCGGGGCAGAGGCGTTGTCGCAGGACGAGAGTAGGGAGCACAGTGGCAGGGGCAGCAGGGACGAAGACAGCGGCAGGTACCCGCCTGGTGATCGTCGAGTCGCCGAAGAAGGCGCGGATGATCGCCGGCTTCCTCGGGTCCGGGTACGTGGTGGAGTCCAGCTTCGGCCACATCCGCGACCTGCCGAGCGGGGCGGACGAGATCCCCGCCAAGTACAAAGGCCTCCCGTGGGCCCGGCTCGGCGTCAACGTCGAGGACCACTTCGACCCGCTGTACGTCGTGCCCGCCGACAAGAAGGCGCAGATCCGCAAGCTCAAGGACCTGCTCAAGGGTGCCGACGAACTCTTCCTCGCCACCGATGAGGACCGCGAGGGCGAGGCGATCGCCTGGCACCTGCTCGAGGAGCTGAAGCCGAAGGTCCCGGTCCGCCGGATGGTCTTCCACGAGATCACCCCGAAGGCGATCCAGGACGCGGTCGGCAACGCCCGGGACATCGACGAGGCGCTCGTCGACGCCCAGGAGGCGCGCCGGATCCTCGACCGGCTGTACGGGTACGAGGTCTCCCCGGTGCTCTGGAAGAAGGTCATGCCGAAGCTCTCGGCGGGCCGGGTCCAGTCGGTCGCGATCCGGATGGTGGTCGACCGCGAGCGCGAGCGGATCGCGTTCCGCAGCGCGTCGTACTGGGATCTCGACGCCACCCTGGACGCCGGTGAGAGCCGGACGCCGCGGCAGTTCCCTTCCCGCCTGGTCTCGGTGGACAGCAAGCGGGTGGCCCAGGGCCGCGACTTCAGCTCGACCGGTGAGCTCAAGGGCGCCAACACGGTGCACCTGAACGAGGCCACCGCGACCGCCCTGGCCGGCGCGCTGCACGAGTCGCAGTTCACCGTCCGCTCGATCGAGTCCAAGCCGTACACCCGCAAGCCGTACGCGCCGTTCCGGACCACCACGCTGCAGCAGGAGGCCGGCCGCAAGCTCGGCATGTCCGCCTCGCAGACGATGCAGGTCGCCCAGCGGCTCTACGAGAACGGCAACATCACCTATATGCGTACCGACAGCGTCACGCTGTCGGACACCGCGATCACCGCCGCCCGGGCCCAGGTCCGGGAGTTGTACGGCGCGTCGTACCTGCCGGACAAGCCGCGGGTCTACACCTCCAAGGTGAAGAACGCGCAGGAGGCGCACGAGGCGATCCGGCCGGCAGGTGAGACCTTCCAGACTCCGGCGCAGACCGGTCTGAGCGGCGCCGAGTTCCGGCTGTACGAGCTGATCTGGATGCGCACCATCGCGTCCCAGATGAGGGACGCCGTCGGGAACAGCGTGTCGATCAAGATCGACGCGACCGCCTCGACCGGCGAGCAGTGCGAGTTCACCTCGTCCGGCCGGGTGATCACCTTCCACGGCTTCCTCAAGGCGTACGTCGAGGGCGCGGACGACCCGTCCGCGGGAACGGACGACCAGGAGACCCGCCTGCCGGACGTGGCCGAGGGCGACGTCCTGCCCGCGATCGAGGTGCTGGCCTCGGGGCACGAGACCAAACCGCCGGCGCGCTACACCGAAGCGACGCTGATCCGGGAGCTGGAAGAGCGGGAGATCGGGCGGCCGTCGACGTACGCGTCGATCATCGGCACGATCCAGGCCCGCAAGTACATCTACAAGAAGGGCCAGGCGCTGGTTCCGGCCTGGCTGGCGTTCGCGGTGGTCCGGCTGCTCGAGGAGCACTTCACCCGGCTGGTGGACTACACCTTCACCGCGTCGATGGAGGACATCCTCGACGAGGTCGCGGCCGGTGACCTGCAGCGCGAGGGCGTGCTGGACCGCTTCTACTTCGGTGACTCCGACCTCGAGGGTCTGAAGTCGATGGTGACCGACCTCGGCGACATCGACGCCCGCGAGATGTCCACCTTCCCGGTGGGCGGGGACGACAGCGGGATCGTCGTCCGCGTCGGACGCTACGGGCCGTACGTCGAGGACAAGGACGAGCGCCGCGCGAACGTCCCGGAGGACCTGCCGCCGGACGAGCTGACCGTCGACAAGGCGCAGGAGCTGCTCGAGCAGCCGTCGGGCGTCGAGCACGAGCTGGGCAACGCGCCGGACACCGGCCTCAAGGTGGTCGCGAAGGCTGGTCGCTTCGGTCCGTACGTGACCGAGGTGCTGCCGGAGGACGCGCCGAAGGGCGCGAAGCCGCGGACCGGGTCGCTGCTGAAGTCGATGGCGCTGGACAGCATCGGGCTCGACGACGCGATGAAGCTGCTGTCGCTGCCGCGGGTGGTCGGTAAGGATCCGGAGTCCGGTGACGAGATCACCGCGCAGAACGGGCGCTACGGGCCGTACCTGAAGAAGGGCACCGACTCGCGGTCGCTGGCGACCGAGGAGCAGATGTTCGACATCACGCTCGACGAGGCGCTGAAGATCTACTCCGAGCCGAAACAGCGGGGCCGGCGAGCTGCCGCGCCGCCGCTGAAGGAGCTGGGCGAGGACCCGGAGTCCAAGAAGCCGGTGGTGGTGAAGGAGGGCCGCTTCGGTCCGTACGTCACCGACGGGGAGACCAACGCGACGCTCCGCAAGGACGACTCGGTGGAGACGATCTCGCTGCTGCGGGCGGCCGAGCTGCTCGCGGAGAAGCGGGCCCGCGGTCCGGTGAAGCGGCCGGCGAAGAAGACCGCCGCCAAGAAGACGGCCGCGAAGAAGACGACGGCCAAGAAGACGACGGCCACCAAGAAGACTGCCGCGAAGAAGACGACGGCCAAGAAGACGGCGGCGAAGAAGACGGCGGCGAAGAAGTCCTGAGGGAGCGGCGCAGATGACGAGTGCGGTCGAGGTCAGCGCGCAGCGGTTGCGGGACCGGGGTGAGCGGGTGACCCCGGCTCGGCTCGCGGTGGTCGAGGTGCTGGCCGGAACCGAGGAGCACCTGAGTGCGGAGCAGATCGGTGAACGGGCCGAGCAGCTGCGCCCGGGCATCCATCGCGCGACGGTGTACCGCGCCCTCGACGCGCTCGGTGAGTTCGGGCTCGTGACCCACGTGCATCTCGGTCGCGCCGGGACGACGTACCACCTGGCGGGCGATCTGGCGCCGCGGCACCTGCACCTGCGCTGCTCCGAGTGCGGCACGGTGTACGACGCCCCGGGCGACATCCTCGAGTCCGCGCGCAAGAAGGTCGCCCGCGAGCTCGGCTTCCACCTCGCCCCCGAGCAGGTCGCGCTGGTCGGGATCTGTAAGGACTGCCAGCAGTAATCGGCTGGCCCGTGACGGCCATAACTGTCCATATCTGTTCATCGGTGTGGATTCGTGAACAGGTTGGCCGTAGGCTCGACTTCCGTGACTGACTACGTCGAGGACTTTGCCTCCGGGCTGAACGTGCTGCCGCCGCGCGCGTGGATGGATGACGACTCGGGCCGCGTGCCGCTGACCGGCGACTGGAGCTTCCGGCTGTCGCCGACCGTCGCGGACGCGCCCGACGACCTCAAGGACCCGGATACGTCCGGCTGGGACACGATCGTGGTCCCGGGCCACTGGCAGCTGAGCGGGTACGGCGCCCCGGCGTACACGAACGTGGTCTACCCGTTCCCGCTCGAGCCGCCGTTCGTGCCGACCGACAACCCGACCGGTGACTACGTCCGGACCGTGACGGTGCCGGCGGACTTCGCGGGCGCCCGGATCGTGCTCCGGTTCGAGGGCGTGGACTCGCGGTTCGCGGTGTACGTGAACGGCGAGCAGGTCGGCTGGTCGTCCGGTTCCCGGCTGGTCAGCGAGTTCGAAGTCACCGACCTGGTTGCCCCGGGCAAGGACGCGCGGATCGCAGTCCGCGTCCACCAGTGGTCGACCGGCAGCTATGTCGAGGACCAGGACATGTGGTGGCTGTCCGGGATCTTCCGCGAGGTGAACCTCCTCGCGCTCCGCCCGGACGCGCCGACCGACGTGTTCGTGAAGGCCGCGTGGGACCACGTCGACGGCGCCGGCACGCTGCTCGTCGAGTCCGACGTACCGGGCACCGTCAGCATCGCCGAGCTCGGGCTGGAGCAGCCGACCGGCGAGCACACTCGGGTCGAGGGCGTGCAGCCCTGGAGCGCCGAGGTGCCGCGGCTGTACGACGCCGTACTGCGGACCGCGGGTGGCGAGGTGCGGCTGCGGATCGGGTTCCGGACGGTCGCGATCGTCGACGGCATCTTCACCGTCAACGGCAACCGGGTGCTGTTCAACGGCGTGAACCGGCACGAGTTCAACCCGGACCGCGGGCGTGCGGTGACCGAGCAGGACATGCTGGACGACGTCCTGATCATGAAGCGGGCCGGGATGAACGCGGTCCGCACCAGCCACTACCCGCCGCACCCGCACTTCCTCTCGCTGTGCGACGAGTACGGCCTGTACGTGATCGACGAGTGCGACCTGGAGTCGCACGGGTTCGGGTACGAGCCGCAGCCGCCGAAGCTGCCGAACCCGGTGATGGACGAGCGCTTCCGCGACGACCTGGTCGACCGGATGCGCCGTACCGTGCACCGCGACAAGAACCACCCGTCGATCGTGATCTGGTCGCTCGGCAACGAGTGCGGCATGGGCGACAACCTGAAGGCGATGTACGACCTGGTCAAGGAGCTCGACCCGTCGCGGCCGGTGCACTACGAGCGCGACACCGAGGCCGAGTTCGTCGACATCTACTCGCGGATGTACACCTCGCCCGAGGGCTGCGCGGAGATCGGCGCCGACCCCGAGCTGTACCGGAACCTGCCGTTCATCCTCTGCGAGTACGGGCACGCGATGGGCAACGGGCCGGGCGGGCTGCTCGACTACCGCGAGGTCTTCGACAAGTACCCGCGCTGCCAGGGCGGCTTCATCTGGGAGTTCATCGACCACGGCCTGCGGACCACGATCGACGGCAAGGAGGTCTACGCGTACGGCGGCGACTTCGGTGAGTCGATCCACGACGGGAACTTCGTCTGCGACGGTCTGCTGTTCCCGGACCGGACGCCGTCGCCCGGTATGCACGAGTACACCAAGGTGATCGAGCCGCTCCGCATCGTTGCTGACGGCAACGGCGGGGTCACGGTCACGAACCGCTACGAGGTGCTGGACACCAGCCACCTGACGTTCCTGGCTCGGGTCGAGGCGGCGGGAGAGCTCGTCGCCGACGGAAACCTTCCGGCACCGGTGATCGCGCCCGGCGAGACGGCCACGCTCGAGCTGCCGCCCGGGATCCTCAAGCAGAGCGAGCGTGCAGAGGCGTGGTTGACGATCACGGCAGAGCTCACCGAGGCGACGTCGTGGGCGGAGGCCGGTCACCGGATCGCCTGGGGTCAGATCCGGCTGGACGAGCCGGTCGACGCCACGCCCGCGATCAGCGGTTCGCCGGCCGGAGGTACGGCGGGCGTCGCGGGCATCACCGTCGCGGGACTGCAGAATGCGCGGCTCGACGTCTGGCGCGCGCCGATCGACAACGACGCGATTCCCGGCGTCGCGGCGGCCTGGCGCGAGGAGGGCCTGCACCGCGTGCAGCACCGGATCGTGTCGCAGGGCGAGCAGGACGGTGCCTGGGAGGTCGTCACCCGGACCGCACCGCCGCAGCTGCAGTGGGGCCTGCGCAGCACGTGGCGCTGGACCGCTGTGGACAACGGTGTGGTGCTGGAGCTGAGTGTCGTACCGGAGGGGCTGTTCCCGGAGGTGCTGCCGCGGTTGGGCATCACGTTCGAGCTGCCGAAGGTGCAGCAGGTCGAGTGGTTCGGCACCGGCCCGAACGAGGCGTACGTCGACACTCGCGAGGCGGCCGCGGTCGGGAAGTACTCCGGAACGGTTGCCGAGCTGCAGACGCCGTACGTGCGCCCGCAGGAGAACGGTCACCGCATCGACACCCGCTGGGCCACGCTGGACGGCCTGCGGATCGAGGCGCTCGACCAGCTCTTCGGCTTCACCGTCCGCGACTGGACCTCGCAGGACCTGGAGACTGCTTCGCACACGGCCGATCTGGTGGCGGGTGACACCACGTACGTCACCCTCGACCTCGGCCAGACCGGTGTGGGTACCGCGGCCTGCGGCCCGGCCCTCCCCGACCGCGACAAGTTGAAGACCGCTCCCGCCACCATCACCCTCCGCTTCACCACCGCTTAGGTGGACGTGAGCCACTCACCAAGCCGACGGCTGGTGAGTGGCTCACGCTCAGGGCAGCCGGCCGAACACCTCGCCCAGGAGGTTGGTGAGTGGTGGCGGTCCGCCCTCAGATCGCAATGCTCGGTCGGGGATGCACGCGCTCGGCGGGTGGGTGGTAGGCGTCCCATGCCTTGGTCAGGCGGCGGACGGCTTCGGTGAGGTCGTCCGGTCGCGCACGGAAGTGCAGGCGGACGTAGGAGTCGCTCAAGCCAGTGACGTCCAGGCCGGCGCCCGGGAGGATCGCCAGACCATGGCGGAGGGCGGTCTGGGCGAATGAGGTGCCGTCGCCGTATGGGAGGCGGGCCCAGAGGCACTGGCCGCCTCTGACGGTCGGGATCTCCCATGTGGGGAGTGCGCGGGTCAGCTGCGTGTGCAGGTGGTCGTGACGGGCTTTGAGGGTCTCGTGCAGATCTGGAGAGTCCAGGAGCGGTAGTAGGTGCACCGCGGCCAGCTGAGTGGGGACGTTGCCGCCCAGATCGTGTACTGCGCGCAGCCTGGCCAGCCGATTGACCAGTGGTGGCGTCGCGCGGATCCAGCCGATCCGGAGACCGCCCCAGATGCTCTTGCTGAGTGAACCGATCGAGATCACCGACTCGCCGTACGCCGCCATCGGCGTGGGAACTGCCTCACCCGGGAACGACAGGTCACCCGGTACTTCGTCCTCGATCACCGGCACACCCGCGCTCGCGAACCGCTGCCGAGCCAGTCCGGACAGCACCGAGCCGGTCGGGTTCTGGTACGTCGGGACCACGTACGCGACCGCAGGACGCCGCTCCTGGACCGCTGCCTCGAACCCCTCCAGCCCCACGGGCAGCCCGCGCAGCACAGCACCCTCCTCCCGGAACACCTCCAGCGCACCCGGGTACGTCGGCGCCTCGACCAGCACCTGGTCTCCTGGCGACACCAACGCATGCGCCAGCAACGACAGGGCCTGCTGGCCGCCGTTCGTGACGAGAACCTGCTCCATGCGCGTCGGCACACCACGTGCGGTGTACCGGTCCGCCAGCGCCTGCCGCAGCGACGGATGACCGTACGGGTAGTACCCGATGTCGTCGGTGACGCGACTCAGCTCCGGCGCGATCCGTACGAAGGCCTCCGCCAACTGCGGCGGCGGATCACCGGGCGCCGCGCAGATCGCCAGCAGTACGTCGTCGTCGCGGGCCTCCAGCGAGTCCAGGAAGATCGGGTCGACCGGGGCCGGGTCCTCGACGTTCCGGGGTACGCCGGCCACGCGCGTCCCACTGCCCTGGCGCCGGGTGATCCGTCCCTCGGCCCGGAGCAGGTCGTACGCCGCGACCACCGTCGTCCGCCCGACCGCCAGGGCGCCGGCGAGCGCGCGGTCCGGTGGCAGGAGGACGCCGGGTGGGAGTTCGCCGTCGTCGATGAGCTGCCGGAGCCGGGACGCGAGCAGCAGGTAGAGCGGGCCGCGGCCGGACGACCAGCGGCCCAACCGGTCAACCACCTCGATTGGTCTCATCTGCGAACCAATTCTGCCGGATTGGCTCTGCAGCGACCAGCGCTGCCGCAGAACGATGGTGGTATGCCGACCTTCCCGCGGAACCCGATCATGTCCTTGACCGCCGAGCAGCCCCAGCACGAGCTGGGTGAGAGCTACGGGCCGGACCTCCGGCTCGCGGACCTGCTGACCCCGGAGCTGGCCGATCTCGAGCTCGGTTACGGCACCGCAGCCGGTACTCCACCGTTGCGTAGCGCGATTGCCGCGCGGCACGGCGTACGGCCGGAGCAGGTCGTCGTCACGATCGGCGGGATGCACGGGATCTTCCTGCTCGCCTATCTGCTCACTGAGCGCGGCGGTCAGGTCGTCACCACTGCTCCGCTGTTCCCAATGACGCGGTCGGCGTACGAGTCGCTTGGTGCGGATGTCCGCGTCGTCCCGGTGAGCTTCGACGAGGGGTACCGGCTGACCGCTGACTCTGTGCGCGCGCAGCTGACGCCGGACACGAAGCTGGTCAGCCTGACGACGCCGCAGAACCCGTCCGGGGTCGCCGTACCCAGGTCTGTCCTTCGGGAGATCGTCGACGCGATGGCTGCGGTGTGTCCGGATGCCTACTTGATGATCGACGAGACCTACCGCGTCGCGGCGTACGGTGACGATCCGGTCGCGGAGACGGCGGTCGACCTCGGCCCGCGAGTGGTGTCCGTGGCATCACTGTCGAAGTGTCACGGCGCGGCCGGGCTGCGGATCGGGTGGGTGATCAGCACCGACGCCGAGCTGATCGACCAGCTCGTCACCGCGAAGTTCAACACGGTCGTCTCCGCGTCTCCGGTCACCGAGGCGCTCGCGGTCCGGGTGTTCGAGCGGGAGGACGAGATCCTCGCCGTACGCCGGTCCTGGCTCGCGGAGAACCTCGCGATCACCGCGGACTGGGTGCGTGCGAACAGTGACGTCGTGGAGTGGGTCAAGCCCGATGCCGGTGCGCTGTGCGTGATCCGGCTGAAGCCGTCGGTGGACCTGGAGCGGTTCCGCGCGGAGGCCGCGGCGGTGGGCGTCCGGCTGGCGGACGGCGACTGGTTCGGGGACGAGCCGCGGGTGTTCCGCCTGGGCTTCGGCTTCCTCCCGGCCCCGGACCTGAAGGCCGCACTGGATGCACTGCGTCAGGCTGTCCATGCGGCCCACTAGTCTTGCGGTGTGCCGGAGGCTTATGACCCGCTGACTGATCCCGCACCGGCGCACGACGTGCGCGCGGTGTTGCGGATCCGGGCGTTCCGGCGGCTGTGGATCGGCTTCGGGCTGTCCAGCCTGGGTGACTGGATCGGGCTGCTCGCGCTGACCGCGATGGCGAAGTCGTTCGCCGGTGACGACTACCAGGCGGCGAACTTCGCGATCGGTGGCGTGCTGTTCCTGCGGGTGCTGCCCGCGCTGGTGATGGGTCCGGTGGCCGGCTGGGTCGCGGACCGGCTCAACCGGCGCTCGACGATGATCGTCGGCGACCTGATCCGGGCCGCGTTCTTCGTCACGATCCCGATCGTCGGCACCCTCACCTGGCTGTTGGTCGCGACCGTGCTGATCGAGATCGTCAGCCTGATCTGGGGCCCGGCCAAGGACGCCAGCGTGCCGAACCTGATTCCCCGGCACCGGCTCGAGGCCGCCAACCAGATCAGCCTGATCACGACGTACGGCACCGCGCTGCCGGCCGCGGTGATCTTCACCGCGATCACCCTGGTCACCCGCTGGGCCGGCAACTTCTCCATCGACCTGGCCGTCTACGTGAACGCCGCGACGTTCGTGGTCTCCGCGTTCGCGATCATGTCGGTCCGCGAGATCGGCCGCGCGGTGCACGACCACGAGGAACACCCGACGCTCTGGCGGACGATGGTCGAGGGCTGGTCCTACGTCACCGGTACTCCCGTCGTGCGCGGTCTCGTGGTCGGCATCTCCGGCGCGTTCGCGGCCGGCGCCGTCGTGATCGGCCTGGGCCGCACGTACGTCGACCAGCTCGGCGCCGGCGATCCCGGGTACGGCGTGTTGTTCGGTGCCGTGTTCGGCGGGCTCGCGCTCGGGATGGGGTTCGCGCCGCGGATCTTCTCCGGGTTGTCCCGGCGCCGGCTGTTCGCGGCCGGGCTGGTCGGCTCGGGGATCTGCCTGGCCGGGCTGGCGCTGATCCAGCAGATCGAGATCGCCACGATGATCGCGATCCTGCTCGGGTTCTGCGCCGGCGGTTCCTGGGTCTCCGGGTACACGCTGCTCGGCCTCGAGGTGCCGGACGCGGTGCGCGGCCGGACGTTCGCGTTCGTGCAGTCAGCGGTCCGCACGGTGCTCGCGGTCACGCTGGCGATCGCGCCGTTCGCCGCGGGCGCGATCGGGCGGCACACGTGGACGATCGCCGGCCACTCGGCGACGTACAACGGCGCTTCGATGACGATGCTCGCCGCCGCGATCCTGGCCGGTGTGATCGGGCTGCTCGCGTGGCGGCAGATGGACGACCGGCCGGGCGTTCCGTTCTGGCGTGACGTCCGGCGGAGCTTCGGCAAGACCCGCGGTGACTACCCGACGACCGGCCTGTTCATCGCGCTGGAAGGCGGCGACGGGGCCGGGAAGTCGACGCAGTCCGCGCTGCTGGTGAAGTGGCTCGAGGAGCAGGGCCAGCAGGTGCTGTTGACCCGCGAGCCCGGAGCGACCGACCTCGGCAAGACGCTGCGCGAGATCGTCCTCGACCCGGCGACCGGCGACATCTCGCACCGCACCGAGGCCTTGCTGTACGCCGCCGACAAGGCCGAGCACGTCGACTCGGTGATCAAACCCGCGCTGAAGGCCGGTGCGGTCGTGATCACCGACCGGTACGTCGACTCCGCGCTGGCGTACCAGGGCTCGGGCAGGGACCTGGACCTGACCGACGTCGAGCGGGTGAACCGCTGGGCCACCGACGACCTCCGGCCGAACCTGACCATCCTGCTCGACCTGGCGCCGAAGAGCGGCCTCGGCCGGTTCGCCGAGCGGGACCGGATCGAGGCCCAGTCGGCCGAGTTCCACGAGCGGGTCCGGAACGCGTTCCTCGAGCTCGCGGCCGCCGAGCCGCAGCACTACCTGGTACTCGACGCCACCCTGGATCGCGAAGAGATCGCCCAGCAGATCCGCGCCCGCCTCCAGCCGCTGCTCCCGAAGGTGGGTCTATGAGTGTTTGGGACGACCTCGTCGGCCAGGAGCCCGCGGTCGCCGTACTGCGGAAGGCTGTGTCCGGCGCGGCGGGTGTGTTGCGCGGGGAGACCGGCGCCGCGGTCGCAGGCATGACGCATGCCTGGCTGATCACCGGCCCGCCCGGGTCCGGCCGGTCGAACGCGGGGCGTGCGTTCGCGGCCGCGCTGCAATGCTCGAACGAGGGCTGTGGCGAGTGCAACGCCTGCCGTACGGCGCTCAGCGGCGCGCACCCCGACGTGTCCCTGATCCGCACCGAGCTGCTCTCGATCCGGGTCAGCGAGGTTCGTGAACTGGTGCGCCGGGCCGCGATGAGTCCGACCCAGGGCCGCTGGCAGGTGATGGTCGTCGAGGACGCGGACCGGCTGACCGAGCAGGCCGCCGACGCGTTGCTGAAGAGCATCGAGGAGCCGGCGCCGCGGACCGTGTGGGTGCTGTGCGCGCCGACGGTCGAGGACGTCGTACCGACGATCCGGTCGCGCTGCCGCCTGCTGGTGCTGCGGACGCCGCCGGTCGCCGCGGTCGCGGAGATGCTGGCCACGAAGCTCGAGATCGATCAGGACCTGGCCTGGTTCGCGGCGCGGGCCGCGCAGGGGCACATCGGCCGGGCGCGGGCGCTCGCGCGAGACGATGCGGTCCGGGCGCGGCGTACCAAGGTGCTCGAGGTCCCGTTCGCGTTGCGCGACCTCGGCGCCTGTCTGAAGGCGGCGCAGCAGTTGGTCGACGCGGCCAAGGAAGAGGCCAAGGCCAGCGCCGAGAAGGTCGACGAGAAGGAGCGGGCCGCGCTCGAGCAGGCCCTCGGTGTCGGCACGAAGGGCGCCAAGCCGCGCGAGGCGAATGCCGCGCTGAAGGAGCTCGAGGACCAGCAGAAGGCCCGCGCGAAGCGGTGGGAGCGGGACGTCCTGGACCGCTCGCTGGTCGACCTGATGGCGCTGTACCGCGACGTCCTGGTGCTGCAGACCCGGTCCGGCAGCGAGCTGGTGAACGCCGAGCTGGGCCGGAACATCGAACAGCTCGCCGCCCGGACGACGCCCGAGCAGACGGTCCGCCGGATCGACGCGATCGCGATGTGCCGGGAGGCGATCGAGGCGAACGTCGCACCGCTGGTCGCACTGGAGGCGATGACCGTCTCGTTGTTCGAGGGCCGCAGCGAGGGGTTCACCATTCCCCGCCGCGTACTGCGCTGAACGCGGTGCGTGGTGAGGGCTGTGTCACGCACGTCCGATAACTGGGCGGGTGGTGTAACACGAAGACCGGCAGGTCCGATGGATGGGTGTCGAGGCGAAGTGGACCGCTCGGCGTCACAGTGCCGAACGGACCCCGATGAACCAGCCGCCTTCCCCGATCCAGCCGGCACGGCGGCCACTGCCGTCGGCTGAGTCGTGGTTGGAAGGGGTTCCGACCCCCGCGCAGCAGCGGCAGGACGGGTACGCCGTCGCGGCGCTCGCGACCAGCCTGCCCGGTCTGGTACCGATCGCGGTGCTGCTCGCCGTGGTTGCGCTGCGCCGGATCAAGCGCACCGGCGGGCGCGGGCGACGGCTCGCTCACGCTGCGTTGGCGATCTCGCTGGGCTGGGTGATCGCCATCGGTGTCGCGGTCACGCTCAACCTGGTCGGGGAGCACCGGAGCGGGATCGGGCGGACCGTCGGGATCTCGCAGGTGGACGTCGGCCGCTGCTTCGATGCGGACCTGGACGCCGAGGCACTGCGCCTGGTGCGGATCGCGGACTGCGCGGCACCGCACACCGGAGAGGCCTACGCACAGGTGCAGGCGAGTCTGGTCGGACTGGGCGCCGCGCAGACCGGGACGGTGGCCACGCAGCAGTGCGCCGGGGCGTTCCGTGAGTTCGTGGGGGCGCCGTACGAACAGTCCGAGCTGGACATGTACTACGTCGTACTGGAGGATCGTGCTGTTGCTGACGGCAACGTCCTGTGTCTGGTCGGAATGCCGGGGACCCGGCTGACCGGTACGATGCGCGGATCGCAGCGATAGGGTCCCCGGGGGAGTAGTGGGGGTAGCGTGAGTCAACCACCGTACGGATCGGATCCGGAGCGGCCGCAGGACGACCGTCCACAGGACCGGCCGCACGATCCGACACGGCCGTTCCCGACGTACAGGCGACCGGAGCAGCCGCACGCCCAGCAGGCGGGATCGCAGGGCACGTCATGGGCAGCCCCGGGCCAGCAGGCGCCGGCGCAGGCGCCGTACGGGGCTGGGCAGCCGGGTGGTTATGGGCAGCAGGCGCCGTACGGGCAGCAGGCTGGTTACGGGCAGCCGGGGCAGGCGCAGTACGGGGCCGGCTATGGGTCCGGGTACGCGCCGGGGCAGTATCCGCCGGCCTACGGGCAGGCGCCGGCGCCGTACGGCTACGGGTACGGCTACCAGGCCTCCGGTGGGACGAACGGGCTGGCGACCGCGGCGCTCGTGACCGGGCTCGGCGGGATCTTCGTCGGTCTGTCGGCGCCGGTGGCGATCGGCCTCGGGATCGCGGCGCTGGTGCAGATCAAGCGCCGCGGGCAGGCCGGCAAGGGGATGGCGATCGCCGGTCTGGTGATCGGTTCACTGGTGACGCTCGGGTACGCGCTGCTGTTCGGGCTGGTGATCGCCTACGGCTCCAGCAGCGACGACGACTACGGTTCGCCGGAACCGGTCTCGTCGTACTCGACCGGTCCGACCACCGAGGTCGACAGCCTGGCGGTCGGCGAGTGTTTCGACGACACCGGCCAGGACTCCGAAGTGATTCGGCAACCCTGCACCGAGCCGCACGACGGCGAGATCATCTCCGACGTCACGCTCGCCGTCGGCGCCTGGCCCGGTGACAACGCCGTCGACAAGGCCGCCGAGCAGGCCTGCAGTCCCACGTTCACCAGCTACGTCGGCAAGTCCACGGCCGACTCCGAGCTGGAGCTCATGTACTGGACTCCGACGAAGCGCCTCTGGAACCAGGGCGACCGCCTGACGGTCTGCGCCGCCTACGGGCCCGACGGCGATCAACTCACCAGCTCAGTGAAGAACAGCCACCGCTAGTCAGGCGGGGATGCGGCCTGGTGCCCAGAGTGCCGTCACGTCCTCTCCGGCTGTTTCGCGGCGCTGGAGGTCGGCGAGGAACTCGACGAAGTCGTGCTGCGGACGCCAGCCGAGCAGGTCCGCCGCCTCGCTGAGGTCGTGCTGCTCGACGCTCTCCGGCAGCGTGAGCCCGTGCCGCTGGATCAGCTCCGCCGCGCCCGGCAGCCGCGACTCGGCCCACTCCGTACCGCGGGTGGCGAAGTCGGCCCGGACCTCCTCGGGCATCCCGTGGTTGCTGTGCACGATCGTCCGGAACAGATCGAAACGCTTCGCGAGCGCGGCCTCGGTCGCGGCAGCCGTCGCGGTCGCGATATCGCGTACGTCGACCCCGTTCCGCAGCAGCCGCTCGCCCCAGCGCAGGTACGGCTCAGGCACGAAACCGTGGTACCGCAGGAGGGCCACCGAGGCGCCGCTGACCTCCTGGTACATCCGCCACAGGTCCTCGCCGAGCACCTTGGTGACGCTGTAGACGCTGCCCCAGCCGTACGCCATCGAGGAGGCGAAGACGACGCTCTGGATGCCGGCCGCGCGACAGGCCTGTACGACGTTGAAAGTGCCGTCGACGTTGACCGCGAAGATCGTCTCGTCGCTGACACCCGGCCGGTGCGCGTTGTGCCAGGCCGCGAGGTGCACCACCGCGTCACAGCCCTGCACCGCCTCGAGTACGTCGGTCGGCGTCCGCGTGTCGCAGCGCACGAACTCCCCGATCGCGGCGTCGGCAGGATCCGGCGACGGCGCGACATCCGCCCGCCGTACCTGATGCCCCGCCTTGGCGAGCACCCGAGAAACCTCCCGCCCGGCAACCCCCGACGCACCGGTCACCAGCACTGTGCTCATCCAAAACCTCCACGCCAAGACCCCAGCCACCCCGGGATCGCCTGCTGACGCGTACCCAGGTCTCGCCCGACCTATACCTGGCAACCCACCGCAGATCCGCGAGCCCGCGACGCAGCGCGCCGCGGTACCGGACACCGCTGCGACAACCCACGTCTCGAAACAAGCGGAGCCCCCCGAGCAAGCTCGAGGGGCTCCGAAATACCGGAACCTTGGCGGTTTAGCCTGCCCGCGGATGCTGAGCTACTAGGGACCGTTCCAAGGTCTTCGCCGAGAAGTGTACACACCCATAGTGCGTTTAAACACCTTTGGATCCTGGATACACACCATCATGGCTGAGGCATGTTGATCGGGCATCTTGCCAGCAGCGCGGGCACCCGGCTGCGATCTGAGACCCACTCGGCCAGGGAGGGGTCGATGTATCCGAGGACCAAGAGCGCATCGTCGTGACGTTGCCTGATCGGCTCGGTCCAGATGCGCTCGTTGTGAGCGATGCGGTTGCGGATCTCCCAGAGTCTGAGTACCGGCGCCTCGAGCGTCACCAGTTGGCGATCTGGTGCGTAGGGAAAGGCGTAGCTGAGGTCTGGCCAAATCGTCGTCATGTATCGGTGAGCGAGCAGAAACCGCCAGAAGCCAAAGCTGAGCTCGGCGATGATTTGCCCGTCGGTCAGTTGCTTGTTCTTCCGCCGCACCTGGAGGCGAGCCTTAGCGATGTCCTCGTGCGCTTTCGCGGTGAGGTCGTTTCCTGGATCGTCGAGCCAGGATCCTCGTAGCCGACGACGCTGGTGTCGTTCCGAGAGCTTGGCCACCATGGCGTTCCTCAGCGTCACCTCGACGTGTCCGAGGACCTCCCACAGGGCCGCAGAGATGGTCGCGTTCCAGTCGTAGAGGTCGAGCGCGGTCGAGGTCTTATTGGCTGCTGCTCGCAGGTAGCCGACAAACCGGGGTTGGCCGAACAGTTTGCGCGCTCGGCGTGCGACGGCTGCCTTGGCTGGATCCGGCATTGGATCCAGCGCCATGGACTGAGCGATCATCCGAGCGGTCAACTCGGGTGGCAGCGTTGCGGTGTTGACAGTCATGTCGAACGTGTCTGCACCAGCCGTCAGGAGCTCAGCCGCTGCCTCATCCCAGGCCTGCAAACGGGTCATCGGATCCGGATCCGCACGATTGCACAGGCGCAGCGCTGCCTCGGCCCTGGAGCACCAGAGACAGACGGATGTCCAGGACACGTTGGGCGTTGCCGCACGGATTGCGTCGAGCGCGTCCAGTTGGCCAACGTGCACGATCGGCACGGCGGTATCCGTGCAAACATCAACGAGGCTTGCGCGATCGATGCCGTACAGCGCGCCGTACCGTGAGTAGGTGTGAATGAACTCGTCGGCTTCTTCCGCCCTGACGAATTCGTCAAGATCAACGATCCGGTAGCCGTCGGATTGCCCGTTTCCTACCTTCACCCGTTGGTGTAAGACGAACCGAGAATCCAGTGCCGGGAGAATGGCCGTGATCGTGTCCAGCCCTCCCGTCGGCGGGCCGAACAGCAGGAGACCGCGACCAGACGACACCTCTGGCGCCCCCACGAATACTTCCCTTCTCCGCCAGTCGATGCACTGGACTCACCCCAATCGCTCAGCGTAGTCGAGCATGTGCCATCCAGCAGAATCAGCCGACCGATCTTCGTTACCGGGTGCCGCTGCAGAGGGGCATGATCAGCATGAGCTGACGGCGATCTCGAGCGGTGCCTGGTTGTCTTCCGCTCCGGGCTGTCGAGGGTGCGTGCAGGCCGGAGCGACGCTGCTGGGCTTTCGGTCGCGCGGTAGCGCGCCAGCCGGCGGCAGCCGGGAGCTGATGTGCCGGCGCTGAGCCGGAGGGTGGGTGGGAGCGCGCGGAGCGGGCGCCGTGAGGAGCGGAGCGACGAAGGGAGCGGCTGCGTAGCACGCGGGGGAGGTCTGCTGCCAGTACTCTGGCGCCGTGGGTATGGTGATGGCGGTGTCGTTCGAGCGGTACGGGCGGCTTTACTACCTCGACCCGGGTGAGTTTCGGCCCCGGGTGGGGGACAAGGTGCTGGTGCCCACCGATGACGGGCCCGAGGTGGCGGAGTGTGTGTGGGCGCCGCAGTACGTCACCGAGGAGATCGGCGGGCTGCCGCTGTGCGCGGGGATCGCGACGGACGCGGATCTGGACCGGGACGAGCAGAACCGGCAGCGGCGGGCCGATGCGCGGGTGATCGCCAAGCGCACGATTCGCCAGCACGACCTGCCGATGAAGGTGGTCGGGATCGACTTCGTCGACCGGCGCGCGGACGTGGATCAGCTGGTGATCGTGTACTTCTCCGCCCCGCACCGGGTGGACTTCCGCGAGCTGGTACGGGATCTCGCCCGGGCGCTGCGGGCCCGGATCGAGCTGCGCCAGGTGGGCGCGCGGGACGAGGCGCGGCTGCAGGGCGGGATCGGGCCCTGCGGACGGGACCTGTGCTGCGCGACGTTCCTGAAGGACTTCGAGCCGGTCAGCGTGCGGATGGCGAAGGACCAGGACCTGCCGCTGAACCCGCTGAAGATCTCCGGCGCGTGCGGCCGGCTGATGTGCTGCCTGAAGTACGAGCACCCGCTGTACCAGGAGTTCACCGCGAAGGCTCCGGCGACCGGGACCGCGGTGGAGACCCCCGCGGGTGATGGAGTGGTGGTCGGGCACAACGTTCCGAGCGACACCGTGGTCGTTCGGTTGGCGGCCTCCGGGCGCCGGTGTGCGTGCAGCCGGGCGGACGTGTGCTCGCCGCGGCAGCAGTACGAGGCGTCCAGTACGACGACCCCGGACGCGGTACCGGTCGAGGGACCAGCACCGGTCGAGGACGCCGTACCGGACCAGCCGGCCGAGCAGCCTGCAGAGCCAGCCACCGAGCCGTCCACCGAGCCGGCCACCGAGCCGGTCGCGGAGCCGGTCGCGGAGACTCGCGAGGAGCGGCGGGCCCGGAAACCACGCCGGCGCCGCCGCCTGCACCACGACGACGAGGGAGAAACCCCGCAGTGAGATTCCGCAGGTCGACCGTACTGGTGGCAACCCTTGCGGTCCTGGCGAGCGGCTGTGGGGTGGCCGGTCGCGCCCAGGACGCGGGGGACGGTACGGCGGCCGGCGTCGGGAGCAACCCGCCCAGCGGGCCGGTGGGGCCGATCCCGGCGGGGCTGGAGAAGTTCTACCAGCAGCAGCCGGACTGGGAGCGCTGCGGCTCGAACCAGCAGTGCGCGACCATCGAGGTCCCGCTGGACTACACCAAGCCCACCGGGCAAACGATTGAGCTGCGGGCCCGGAAGGTGCTCGCGCGGGACCGCGGCGGCCGGATCGGCACGCTGTTCATCAACCCGGGTGGGCCCGGCGCCTCGGGGCAGGAATTCGCGCAGCAGGCGCCGATGCTGTTCGGGTCGTCGCTGCTGCGGAAGTTCGACATCATCGGCTGGGACCCGCGCGGCGTCGGCGAGTCCACCCCGGTGAAGTGTCTGGACACCGCCCAGCTCGACGCGATGATCGCCGCGGACGGCAGCCCGGACAACGCCGCCGAGATCAACGACCTGGACAAGCAGTCGAAGACGCTGGCCGCCGGCTGCGAGCAGCGCTCCGGAGAGCTGCTCCCGCACGTGTCCACCAAGGACGCGGCCCGCGACATCGACGTACTGCGCGGTGTCGTCGGCGACCCGCAGCTGTACTACATGGGGATGTCGTACGGCACGTTCCTCGGCGCGACGTATGCCGAGCTGTTCCCGAAGAACGTCGGCCGGATGGTCCTGGACGGTGCCGTCGATCCGTCGATCACGTCCGAGCAGATGGCGATCGCGCAGGCGAAGGGGTTCGACAAGGCGCTGGACGCGTTCGCGGAGGACTGCGCGCAGCGGTCCTGCAAGCTCGGCAGCAGCAAGAACGAGGTGCTGGGCAAGATCGACCAGCTGATCAAGGACAGCGACGCGAACCCGCTGCCGGGGGCCGGGAACCGCAAGGTCACGCAGGCGCTGGTGATCCTCGGGATGATCTACCCGCTGTACCTGAAGGACTTCTGGCCGCGGCTCGAGGACGCCGTCGCCGACGGGCTGGCCGGTAACGGTGCCCGCCTGCTCGCGCTGGCCGACGAGTACACCGATCGCCAGCAGACCGGGTACGCCGACAACTCCAACGAGGTCCAGATCGCGATCAACTGTCTCGACCACCCGGACTTCACGTCGATCGCCCAGATCGAGGCGAAGGCCCCGGAGTACAAGGCGGCGTCACCGCGGTTCGGTGAGTTCCTGGCCTGGTCGTCGGTGTCGTGCGTGAACTGGCCGGTGAAGCCGGTCGACAAGCCGCACAAGATCAAGGCGGCCGGTGCGAAGCCGATCATGGTCGTCGGTACGACGCGCGACCCGGCGACCCCGTACGAGTGGGCGGTCGGCTTGGCGCACCAGTTGGAAAGCGGTGTCCTGGTCAGCCGCGACGGCGACGGGCACACGGCGTACCTGTCGGGCAACGCCTGCGTGAAGAACGTCGTCGAGAGCTATCTGGTGCAGGGCAACACGCCGGCTGCCGACATCAAGTGTTAGCGCCCGGCCCGCGCTAGTTGGGCCGGTTGTCGCCCGGTTCGACCGGCAGCTTGATGGTGTCGGTGGCGTGTTGCAGGATCGCGCGCAGGCCGGCTTCGTCCTGCGGACGGCCGCCGACGGTGATCTCGGCGGCTGAGGACTTGCCGCCGTCGAGCGAGATCCAGCGCGACAGGCCCATCCGAGGACCGCGGCTCTGGTCGGTGTAGGTGTAGACCAGCGTGCCGCCATCCCGGCTGAGCACCTTGAGGTCGTGCTCGTCGATGCTGCGCACGCGGTTCGCGACCAGTTCGTCCGGGGCCTGCTTGCTGCCGCGGGTGTCGAACCGGATCTGCCAGACGCCGGTCGGGTCCAGGAACTTCGGTCGAGTGCCCGCCTGGGCGCTCTTCCAGCCGGTCGGCACCTCGGCGGAGACCGGGTCGCCGCTGGAGCCGAAGTTCTGCACGACGTACTGCACCGAGTCGGCCTGGAGCCCGTCGGTCCGGGTCGGGGAACTGCTCGGGGGAGGACTGTTCACGATCCCGGCCGGCGTTTCGTGCGCCGCGAACGGGTTTCCGCCGTTGATGACGAGCACCGTGCCGAACACGGCCACACCGACGGTCATTCCCGCCAGCGTCATCAGCAGCGCCTGGTGCCTGGGCGTGAGCATCCCGACCTCGCTTCCCTCTCTCCCGCCCGATTATCGCCGACGAGAGGGGCGTCTCCGCAAACCGCCGCGTACGCTGACACGTCGTGAAGATGTCCGACCCCGCGCTCCAGCAGGCTTTACAGCGTTATGACGACGGTACGGCGGAACGCGCGGATCTGAAGCTGCTCACCAAGGAGTTGCTGAAGCTCCTGGTCGCGAAAGCACCTGGTCACGCGGTCGAGGTCCGAGTCCCGCCGTACGGCGCCGTGCAGTGCATCGAGGGGCCGCGACACACCCGGGGGACGCCCGGCGCGGTGATCGAGATGCCCCCGGAACTGTGGATCGACGTCGCCCTCGGACGCGTCACCTGGGCCGACGCCCGCGTCAGCGGAAAACTCCGGGCGAGCGGCGAGCGCACCGACCTGACCGGCCTGCTCCCGCTCGCCTGAGTCCCGGCATCCGCCTGGCCGACCTCGCGCATCGGTCAGCCAGGCGGATGGATCAGTGGGCCGGTCCGGGCCGGTGGGATTGACGCCCACGGCAACCAATCGGCCTCACGCTAGGCGCGTCCGAGGTCCCCGCCGGAGCCTTTCGACGGTGGTGGAAACGAGGTCCGGAAATCAGGCTCGTCCCGGCCGGTCGGACCTGTCACCATGGTCCGGTGGCAACCCCTTTCCGCGCCCGCCTGGCCCGCTTGCGCGTCGATCTGACCCCGTGGCGTGGTTCCCGTGACTTCCGCATCCTGCTGGTCGCCGGATCGGTCTTCTTCCTCGGCGGCATGGTCGGGTACGTCGCCCTGCCGTACCAGCTGTACCAACTGACCGGATCGAACTTCGCGGTCGGCGCGATGGGCCTGGTGACGATCGTCCCGCTGGTCGTCTTCGGCCTGTACGGCGGCGCGCTGGCCGACCACGTGGAGCGCCGGAAACTGCTCGTCGGCACCGGCCTGGCCCAGGTCGTGATCTCCGCGCTGATGGTCGTCAACACCCTGCTCCCGAACCCGCAGGTCTGGCTGATCTACGTCTGCGGCGCGCTGAACGCGATCGCGTCCTCGCTGCAGCGGCCGAGCCGCGAGGCGCTGCTGCCCCGTGTGGTCAAGCACGCGGAGATCCCCGCCGCGGTCGCGTTGAGCTCACTGACCTCGCAGATCGGTCAGCTCGCCGGCCCGGCGGTGGGCGGCGTCCTCGTCGGCTCGGTCGGCGTGACCTGGGCGTTCTCGGTCGAGCTGGTCGGGATCGTGTTCGCGACGCTGATGTACACCCGCCTCGGTGCCTACCGCGCGGGTGATGGCGCGAGCGCGCCGAGTCTGCGGGCGATCGGTGGCGGGATCGTCTACGCGTTCCGGCGCAAGGACCTGCTGGCGACGTACCTCGTCGACATGGTCGGGATGTTCCTGGCGATGCCGATCGTGCTGTTCCCGGCGTTCGCGACCGACATCCTGAAGGAGCCGAGGTTGCTCGGTCTGCTGTACAGCGCCGAGGCGATCGGGGCGATGTGCGCAAGCCTGACCAGCGGCTGGGCCAAACACGTGCACCACCAGGGCCGGGCGGTGGTGCTGGCCACGATCGGCTGGGGTGCCGCGGTCGGGCTCGCCGGGCTGGCGCCGAACATCTGGATCGCGATCGCCTTCTTCGCGCTGGCGGGCGCGGCCGACATGGTCTCGGTGCTGTTCCGCTCGGTGATCTGGAACCAGACGATCCCGGACGAGATGCGCGGTCGGCTGGCCGGGATCGAGATGCTCGGGTACTCGCTCGGCCCGCTCGGTGGACAGGCCCGGTCCGGTCTCGTTGCCGACCTGACCGGCGTCCGGACCGCGATCGTCAGCGGCGGTGTCATGTGCGTCGCCGGCGTGATCGGGACCGCTGTCTGGCTGCGTGAGTTCTGGCGGTACGACGCCCGTACCGACGAACACGCCGTCCGCGAAAGGGAGCTCCGGACCGCCGGTTAGAGTTCCAGGCATCATGCGTATCCGCCGTGGAATGACCGCTGGCCTGGCCGTCGTACTGCTCGCGGGCTGTAGCGGTCCCGGGCAGGAGACCGCCCCGAGTGCACCCCCGCTGGTGTCGACGACCTCTGCGGACAGCCCGTCGGCAACGCCCTCCGATACGCCGAGCCCGAGCGTGCCGGCCTCGGCGGCACCCGCGCAGTCCGTATGCCTGCGGATGAACCAGGAATTGGTCCGGACGACGCTTGCGGTGCCTGCTGTGGATATCCAGACCAAGACGGTGCCGACCGACTTCGGCCTTCCGACGTACGACGTCTGCCAGTTGACCCTCAGCAACTTTCCGAACGGTCCGGTGCTGAGCATCGAGACATCGGTGCTCCCGGCGACCGCGGCGACGTTGGCCGCGAGCCAGAAGGCGTCCAAGGGTGAGCCGGTGAAGCCTGCGGTGGTGGGCCAAGGCGGCTACGGGGCGAGCACGTTCGTGGTGTTCCTGCTGGGCGGCAAGCTCTACAAGGTCGCCGGTCCGAAGGCGACGCTCGCGAAGTACGTCGTCCTCGCGCAGGAGGTCGCCCGGCAGGCGGCAGGCGTTCCGACGGCGGACCCGGTGATCACACGCCCGGAGTGCGACCGCGGGTCGTCCGGGGCCGAGAAGGTGCTGGGCGCGCGGCCGACGGCCCGCCGCGACAGCGAGACGACGCCCGGCGACCCGGTCTGCGGCTGGGTGACCGCGACGAGCGTGCTGACCACCTCGGTACGGCGTACTCCGCAGGCGAAGGCGTTGATCGCTCCGCTCGCCAAGGCCGCGACCTCGCAGTCGATCCCGCTCGGCGACGAGGGGTACGTCGACACCGCGACCGGCCGGACCACGATCCGCGTCGGCGACGACAAGCTGGTGGACTTCGTCCCGCTGCCGGCCCGGGCGATCAACCCGGACCTGATGACGCAGTTCGCGCTGGCGATGGCGCCTATCTATACGCGCTGATCTACACGCGCTGACGATCTGCGACACAGTCGCGGGTGTTAGGGTGGCGGAGCCGTGGTGTTCGGGAAGCCGGTGGAGTACCGGCGCGGCCCTCGCCACTGTGATCGGGATGTTCGCCGGACGTTCCCCTCGGGGAGACCACTGGCCGCTTGCGGCTGGGAAGGTTCGACCGGCGATCGCGGTACCCGTCAGCCAGGAGACCGGCCACGGCGCTCGACCCGTCCACGAGGTGCTGGAGGAGCGGTCCGCCCATGGCCGTCGTACGCGTGCTTGCTGTTGTCCTGTCTGTTTCCCTGCTGGCCGGGTGTGGCCCAGCTGCTGAAGCCGGTTCGAGTGCCGGTGCGATCACCGTCAAGAACTGCGGGATCGACGTCTCCGTCGACGGTCCGCCGCAGCGGGTGTTCGCGGCGTACCAACCCGCCATCGAGATGGCCCACGCGTTGGGGATCTCGGATCGGCTCGTCGGTACGGCGTACCTGGATGCCGAGGTGCTCCCGGAGTACGCCGCCGCGCAGGCGAAGGCGACGTACTACAAGAACCTGCCGAGTCGTGAGCAGCTGCTCAGCCTGAACCCGGACTTCGTGCTGTCCGGGTTCAACGACGTGTTCAGCGCGGCCGGCAGCGACTCGAGCTTCGGCAGCCGCAAGAGCCTGTCCGACCTCGGCGTCCGGACCTGGATCTTCAGCCCGCTCTGCCCGACCGCGGACGGCAAGGGCGACGAGGCGATCGACCCGTCGACGGTCTCGATGGACAACGTGTACGCCGATCTGCGCGACCTCGGCAAGCTGTTCAAGGTCGAGGACCGTGCCGAGCAGGTGATCGCCGACCAGCAGCGGCGGATCGCGGCGGTCGAGACGGCCGTGAAGGACGCGCCGCGGCCGACGGTGGCGATCATCCGGCCCGCGCTGGAGGGCGGCGGCCTGACGGTTTCGGGTGGACCGGACTTCGGGACGGTGCTGATCAAGCAAGCGGGAGGCGTGAACGCGTTCGCGGACCTGACGTCGAAGCGGAACGTGAAGATCAGCGTCGAGGAGTTCATCAAGCGCGACCCGGACTACGTGCTGATCAGCGGCTGCTGTGACGCATCGCTGACGGCCGCCTCGTCGCAGCCCGATGTCGCCAAGCTGTTGGCGAATCCTGCATTGAGCAATCTGAAGGCTGTGCGCAATCGTCATGTGGTGCCGTGGTTGTTCGCGAATCACTCGGCGGGTGTCCGGGGCGCGTACACGACGGAGAACCTGGCGCGCATCATTCACCCCGACCTCTTCAAGTGAGGAAGGCTGCCGGGCTCACGGTCTGCGTCGGGGTGCTGGCCGTGGCCGTCGTGCTGTCGTTGTGCGTCGGGAACCAGTGGGTCGGGACCGGTGACGTCTATCGGGCGCTGGCGAACTTCAGCGGCAGCGATACCGATCGTGTCGTGACGTACTTGCGCGTGCCGCGAACCGTCGCGGGTCTCTTGGTCGGGGTCGCGCTCGGGTTGTCCGGTGGGTTGATGCAGGGCGTGACGCGGAACCCGCTGGCCGACCCGGGGATTCTCGGCGTGAACGCGGGCGCGGCCGTGGCCGTAGTGGCGGCGATCGGGGTGTTCGGCGTGCACAGCCTGACCGGGTACGTGTGGTTCGCGATGGGCGGCGCGCTCGTCGCGACAGTCGTCGTGTACGTCGTGGGCGCGATCGGCGGAGCGACGCCGGTGAAGCTCGCGCTGGCGGGAGCGGCGATCTCCGCGCTGTTCGGCTCGGTCACGTCGGCCGCGACCCTGCTGGATCTCTCGACGTTGAACGAGTATCGGTTCTGGGTAGTCGGGTCGTTGTCCTTGGCGAACGGGGCGATCGTCGCGCAGGCGGTGCCGTTCCTTGCCGTAGGCACCGTTCTGGCGCTGGTTCTGGCGCGGTCGCTCAACCAGCTCGCGCTCGGCGCTGAACTTGCGCAGACACTAGGCACCAGGGTCGCACTCGTGCGTGTCCTGGCCGGCGTCGCCGTCGTGATCCTGGCCGGTACGGCGACCGCGATCGCCGGCCCGATCGGCTTCATTGGTCTCGCCGTACCGCATGTCGCACGGACGATCGTCGGCGCGGACTACCGGTGGCTGTTGCCGTGGTCGATGGTGCTCGCGCCCGCGGTCCTGTTGCTCGCGGACGTCGCCGGGCGGATCGTCGTACGGCCGGCGGAGTTGCAGGTCGGGATCATCACGGCGCTGATCGGGGCACCGCTGTTCATCGCACTGGTGCGCCGTCGACGGACGGCTGCGTTGTGAAGACTTTGCGAATCGGGCGGGTGTCCACTCGGGTGGATGTCGCGAGCGTCGTGGTCTCGACGGTCGCGTGGGTGCTGACGGTGGTCGTCGGTGCGTTCGCCTTGACTCGTGGCGATTACGCGCTTCCGCTCTCTGATGTCCTGCGGGCGTTGTCGGGGCACGGGACGCTCATCACGTACGACGTCGTCGTGAACAATCGTTTGCCTCGCGTCCTCGTCGGCATCGGTGTCGGTACGGCGTTCGCGGTGTCCGGCGCGATCTTCCAGCGGCTCGCGCGCAACCCGTTGGTGAGTCCGGACCTGATCGGCATCAACGCCGGTGCCGCGTTGGCCGCCGTACTGATCATCACCGTGATCGGGAGTGGGTGGATCCCGCTGGGTGCGTTGATCGGGTCGTTGCTCGCCGCGCTCAGCGTGTATCTGCTGGCCTATCGCAACGGGGTCTCCGGGTATCGGCTGGTGCTCGTGGGGGTTGGCGTGACGGCGATCATCGGGTCGCTGACGGCGTACCTGCTGACGTTGGCGGACATCTACACGGCGAAGAGCGCATCGATGTGGCTCGCCGGAAGTCTTGCCGGGCGGTCGTGGTCGGACGTGGCGTTGATCGGCGCCGCGGTGGTCGTGGGGTTGCCGGCCGCGGTGGGCTCGTCGCGGCAGCTGCGGTTGCTGGAGTTGGGCGACGACTTGGCGCGGACCTTGGGTGGGCGGGTCGAGTTGTCGCGTGGGGTGTTGATCGCGGTCGGCGTTGGGCTTGCGGCGTTGGCGACGGCGGCTGCTGGACCGATCGGGTTCGTGGCGTTAGTGGCGCCGCAGTTGGCGCGTCGGCTGGTTGCGGAGCGCGTCGCCGGGTTGCTCGCGGCTGGCGCGATCGGGGCGTTGCTGGTGGTGTCCGCGGACCTGATCGCGCGGACGGTGGTGGCTCCGACGGCGTTGCCGGTCGGCGTGGTGACCGCGTTCCTCGGGGCGCCGTACCTGCTGTTCTTGATGGCCCGCGCGAACCGGGTCGGCCGAGGAGGATGACGATGCTGCGAGCAGAAGAGCTGACCTTGGGGTACGGCGGGAGTCCCGTCGTACACCGGTTGTCGGCGGCGATCCCGGAGCGGAAGATCACGGTGATCGTCGGCGCCAACGCCTGCGGGAAGTCGACGTTCCTACGTGGACTGGCGCGGCTGCTCGCGCCTCAAGGCGGAGCCGTCTACCTGGACGACCAGGATTTGGCGAAGCTCAGCGCCGGGCGCCTGGCGACGCGGTTGGGGATGCTGCCGCAGCAGCCGGTCGCGCCGGACGGGATCACGGTGTCCGACCTGGTCGGGCGCGGGCGGCATCCGCACCAACGGTGGTTCCGGCAGTGGTCGGCAGAGGACGAGCGGGTGGTGACGGCCGCGCTCGCGGCGACGGGTGTCGCCGAGTTGGCCGATCGGCCGCTGGAGGAGCTGTCCGGCGGTCAGCGGCAGCGGGTGTGGATCGCGCTCGCGCTGGCGCAGGACGCCGAGACGATGTTGCTCGACGAGCCGACCACGTTCCTGGACCTCGCGCACCAGTTGGAGATCCTCGACCTCGTGCAGGACCTGAACCGCGAGCACGGCAAGACGATCGTGCTGGTGCTGCACGACCTCAACCTCGCGGCGCGGTACGCGGACCACCTGATCGCGCTCAAACACGGCGAGGTGGTCGCGGTCGGAGCGCCCGCGGACGTGATCACGCCCGAGGTGGTCGCGGAGGTTTTCGGGCTCGAGTGCTCGGTGATCCCGGACCCGTTGACCGGTACGCCGTTGGTGCTGCCGCGGCCTCGCCGATCGTCCTGATCGCCTCCGTGATCTCGGTGGGCGTGCGGGCGGCGTACCCGAGGACCAGGCCGGGCGCGTGCGGCAGTTGGCAATGCCAGGACAGCGGATGCGTCTTGACGCCGTGTTCCAGCGCGGCCGCGGCCAGGGCGACGTCGTCGAGCGGTTCAGCGAAGGTGATGGTCAGGTGCAGGCCGGCCGCGACGCCGTGGATGGTTGCGGTGGGCAAATGGTTGTGGATCGCGGTGACCATCGCGTCGCGGCGTACCCGGTGCCGACGGCGGAGGAACCGCAGGTGGCGTTCGAGTTCGCCCGACTCCATCAGATGCGCGAGCGTGAGCTGCGGGAGCGAGGGGTTCCCGAGGTCGGCCATCCGCTTCCGGCCGATCAGTTCCTCCTTGTACTGCGGCGGCGCGAGCATCCAGCCGATCCGCAGCGCGGGAGCGAGGAGCTTCGAGATGCTGCCGGCGTAGATCACCTGATCGGGGAGCATCGCGCGCAACGCCGGCACCGGCGGGCGGTCGTAGCGGTGCTCGGCGTCGTAGTCGTCCTCGAGGATCAGCCCGCCGTCGGCCGCCCACTGGATGAGTTCACGCCGCCGCTCCCCGTCGAGGACGACGCCGGTCGGGAAGTGGTGCGCCGGAGTCACCATCACCACCCGCGCCCCGGACTTCCGGAGTGCCTCGACGTCGAGGCCGCGGTCGTCCACCGGGACGGGCGGGGTCTGCATGCCCCAGTTCTGCAGGTGCTGGCGGGAGCCGAGGGAGCCGGGATCCTCGACCGCCATCACGTGGATGCCACGCTCGTCGAGCAATTGCGCCACCAGACCGATCGCCTGCGCGACGCCCGCCACGATGATCAGATCGTCCGGGTCCGTGGCGATCCCGCGGTACTGGGCGAGCCAGGCGGCGACTGCCCGGCGGAGCGCCGGCGTCCCGGCGGGGTCGCCGTACCCGAAGTCGGGCGCGGCCAGATCGCTGAGCACGGCGCGCTCGGCCCGCATCCATCCACTGCGCGGGAAGGCCGCCAGATCAGGGACGCCAGGGGTCAGGTCGATCCTCGCCGTCACCTCGCGGAGGCGGTCGAAGGCATCCAGACCGGGCTGGTTCAGGACGTTCGGTGGCGGCGGATTTGCGGTCGTCGACGCAGGCGTCGTACCGATGGGGGCCGCGACGACGATCGTGCCGCGGCGGCCGTGGCTGGAGACGTGGCCGTCCTCGGTGAGGCGTTGGTAGGACTCGGTGACGACGCCGCGGGAGATGCCGAGGTCGGTGGCCAGGATGCGGGTCGCGGGGAGGCGGGCGCCGACCGGGAGATGGCCGGTCGAGATGGCCGTGCGGAGGCGGTCGGTGAGCCAGTCGGCGAGGCCGCCGGCGGGCGCTTCGGCCGGGTTCAGTTGCAGGAAGTCCGCACCTTTGGACCGGCCACTTCCCGTCGGATTGGACCTGTTCACTGGACCATTGTGGCGCGACCGTGGAGTCATGGGAACTGACTACGTCCACGGCTACACCCCGGCGGAGACTCGCCGGCTCACTGACCAGGCCGGCACGCTGGCCGACCTGCTGCACGGCGGCACCGCCTACGCGCCCGGCAGCCGCGTATTGGAGGCGGGCTGCGGCGTGGGCGGGCAGACCGTCCAACTTGTCACCCGCAGCCCCGGCATCGAACTGGTCTCGGTCGACATCTCCGAGGACTCGCTCACCCAGGCGAAGGCCCGCGTCGCCGCCCACGCACCACAAGCGACCGTCGACTTCCGGCACGCGGACCTGCACGACCTGTCCGGCGAGAAGTTCGACCACGTCTTCGTCTGCTTCGTCCTCGAGCACCTCCCGGACCCGAACGACGCGCTCATCCGGCTCCGCGGCCTGCTCAATCCCGGCGGCACGATCACCGTCGTGGAGGGCGATCACGGGTCTGCGATCTACCACCCGCGCAGTGCTCAGGCCCAGGCCGTCATCGACTGTCTCATCGACCTCCAGGCCGAACCTGGCGGCGACGCGCTCATCGGCCGTCGGCTCCAACCCCTCCTCGAGCAGGCCGGCTACGACGACGTACGGGTGGACCCTCGCACCGTGTACGCGGACCAGACGGTTCCACATCTGGTCGACGGCTTCACCCGGAGGACCTTCATCGCGATGGTCGAGTCGGTTCGCGAGCGCGCGATCGCGGCCGGGATGCGGACCGAGGCCGAGTGGGACGCGGGCATCCGGGATCTCGAGCAGACCGCGTTGCCCGGCGGCACCTTCCACTACGCGTTCTTCAAAGGAGTGGGCCGGACATGATCGGGTTCATCGTCCTGATCGCCTCTGTTTGCTGGGCTTTGAGCCGCAACCGCCGTCGGCAGATCCGGTGTGTCATGTACGGCATCCCGGATCGCGATCTCGAGCGACTGGTGGCCGATCTGCGTTCGCGCGGCTGACCAGTTCATGAACGCCTGGTAAACAAGAGGTATGGCCCGCACCGAGCAGCTCGAGATCGAGACGAAGTACGACGTCGACGAGACCACGGTCGTGCCGGCGCTGCACGAGTTGCCCGGGGTTGCGAGTGTCGCGCAACCGGTCGAGCTGCACCTTGACGCCGTGTACTTCGACACTCCCGACTACGACCTGGCCGCGAACAAGGTGACGTTGCGCCGCCGCACCGGTGGCGAGGACGACGGCTGGCACGTGAAGCTCCCGGTGTCGTCCGGCCAACGGCTCGAGGTCAGGCACCCGCTCGGTCGCTCGGTGCGGACTGTGCCGACGGCGGTCGTGCGGACGGTCCGGGTCCATGTGCGTGACCGGAAGCTCGCGCCGGTCGTGACGCTGGCGACGCGCCGCATCGTGCATCGGCTGCTCGACGCGGAAGGCGGCGTACTCGCGGAGTTCGCCGACGACCACGTGACGGCGACCGTCACGGGTGCCGAGCCGGAGAGCTGGCGCGAGTGGGAGGTCGAGCTCGTCGAGGGGGACGCCGGCCTGCTGGAAGCCGCCGGCGAGCTGGTGCGAGAGGCGGGCGCCCGGCCCGCGAGCGGCCCGAGCAAGCTGGCTCGCGCGCTCGGCGATCGCGTGCCGACGTACGACGAATGGACGCTGCCGAAGAAGCCGCGGACCTCGGATCTGTTCCGGGCATACGCCGCCGCCCAGGTAGCGGCGATCCGGGAACGGGACCCCGAGGTCCGCCGCGACGTGCCGGACTCGATCCACAAGTTCCGGGTCGCGACGCGGCGGCTGCGGTCGGCGCTGGCGACGTACCGGCCGGTGATCGATCGCACGGTGGGGGACGAGTTGCGGGCCGAGTTGAAATGGCTGGCCGGTGAGTTCGGCGCCGCCCGGGACTCCGAGGTGCAGCGGGAGCACTTCGCGGCGGAGATCGCGGAGCAGCCCGTCGAGCTCGTCATCGGGCGGGTCGCGGGGCGGATCGACGATCACCTACGGCGGGTCTACAAGGACGGTCGCGCCGGGGCGCTCGCGGCGTTGGAGAGCGAGCGGTACTTCCACCTGCTCGATGCGCTCGACAGGCTGCTGGCCGAGCCGCCGATCACCGGCGACGACCGGAAGGCGAGCAAGCAGGTCGGCGACATCCTCAAGCACGACCTGAAGCGGATGCGGCAGGGCGTTCACCGGGCCCAGGCCGCGGAGACCGACGCCGAACAGGACCACGAGCTGCACGACGTCCGCAAGGCAGCCAAGCGTTTGCGGTACGCCGCGGAGTCCGCCGTATCCGTGCTCGGTGACGAAGCGGCGAAGCTCGCCACGCAGGCCGAAGAGGTCCAGGGGATCCTCGGCGAACACCAGGACTCGGTCGTCTCCCGCGAACTCCTCCACCACCTCGCCCTCGAGGTCTACGCCGAAGGCGGCAACACCTTCACCTACGGCCGCCTGCACGCCGCCGAAGAACACCGCGGCAACGCCTCCCGCAAGTCCTTCTACAAACTCTGGCCAACCCTCACCTTCCGGTGAAACGGAGACGGACCCGGCGGGAGGGTGCCGGGTCCGTCTGAGGGGGCGGGGGTGGGGCTGTCAGGCAGGTTCGCGTCGGGTCAGCAGGGCCTGCCTGACAGGTCTTTCAGTGGTCGACCGCCTTCTCGGCGCCGGCGCCGGTGAGCGAGCGGACCTCCATCTCGGCGAAGCGGTCGACGTCGACGGCTTCCTTGCTGGTGATCGTGCCGATCCAGCCGAGCAGGAACGCCAGCGGGATCGTGACGATGCCGGGGTTGTCGAGCGGGAACCAGTGGAAGTCGATGCCGGTGTCGGTGATCATCGACAGGCTCTTGCCGGTCTTGGCGTCGACCTTGCCGGAGACGACCGGGCTGAACGCGATCAGGGTGATCGTCGAGGCCAGACCGCCGTAGATGCTCCACAGCGCGCCGCGGGTGTTGAACCGGCGCCAGAACAGCGAGTACAGGATCGTCGGCAGGTTCGCGCTGGCCGCGACCGCGAACGCGAGCGCCACCAGGAAGGCCACGTTCTGGCCGTTCGCGAAGATCCCGCCGAGAATCGCCACGATGCCGATCACGACCGCGGTGTACCGCGCGACCCGTACCTCGCCGACGCCGCTGATCTGGCCCTTCTTGATGATCTGGCCGTAGATGTCGTGCGCGAACGACGTACTCGCGGTGATCGTCAGACCGGCGACCACGGCGAGGATCGTCGCGAACGCGACCGCCGAGATGACACCGAGCAGCACTTCACCACCGAGTTCGAAGGCCAGCAGCGGTGCGGCCGAGTTGGCCTTGCCGGGCGCGGCCTTGATCCGGTCCGGTCCGACGATCGCGGCGGCGCCGTACCCGAGGACCAGGGTGAACAGGTAGAAGATGCCGATGATCCAGATCGCCCAGGTGACGCTGCGCCTGGCCTCCTTGGAGTCCGGCACGGTGTAGAAGCGCATCAGCACGTGCGGCAGGCCCGCCGTACCGAGCACCAGGGCCAGCGCGAGCGAGATGAAGTCCAGCTTGGTCATGCCGGTGACGCCGTACTGCAGGCCGGGGCCGAGCAGTTTCTCGCCGGCGGCCGGGCTCTTGTCGACCGCCGCGCCGAGCAGACCGGACAGGTTGAAGCTGTACTTCGCCAGCACCCACAGCGTCATCAGACCGGCGCCGACCACCAGCAGGGCAGCCTTGACGATCTGGACCCAGGTGGTGCCCTTCATGCCACCGACCAGCACGTACGTGATCATCAGGATGCCGACCACTGCGATGACGATCGCCTGACCGGTGCGCCCGTTGACACCGAGCAGCAGCGCGACGAGGCCACCGGCGCCGGCCATCTGCGCCAGCAGGTAGAAGAAGCAGACGATCAGCGTCGAGATCGCGGCGGCCATCCGCACCGGCCGCTGCTTGAGCCGGAACGAGAGTACGTCGGCCATCGTGAACCGGCCGGTGTTCCGGAGCAGTTCGGCGACCAGCAGCAGTGCGACCAGCCAGGCCACCAGGAAGCCGATGGAGTACAGGAAGCCGTCGTACCCGTTCAGCGCGATCGCGCCGGCGATGCCGAGGAACGACGCGGCGGACAGGTAGTCGCCGGAGATCGCGATGCCGTTCTGCGGGCCGGTGAACGAGCGGCCGCCGGCGTAGAAGTCGGCCGCGGTCCGGTTGTTCCGCGACGCCCGGAACACGATCGCCAGGGTGGCGACCACGAACAGCCCGAAGATCACGATGTTGACGGTCGGGTTACCGATGTCGGTTGCCAGCGGCAACATCAGCGGGGCGGTCACTGCGGTGCTCCCTCGATCTGGTGACGCAGCTTCTCGGCGTCCGGGTCGATCCGGCGGTCGGCCCACCGGACGTAGAACATCGTGATGGCGAACGTCGTCACGAACTGGCCGAGGCCGAACAGCAGAGCGACGGTGATGTTGCCGGCGACCTTGTGCGACATGAAGCCGTGCGCGTAGTCGGCGAGCAGGACGTAGACGAAGTACCAGACCAGGAACAGTGCGGTCATCGGGAACACGAAGTTCCGGAACCGGCGGCGCAGCTCGGAGAAGTCCGGTGACAGCTGGACGTCTCGGTACGTCGTCAGTTCCGGTTCGCGTGTCGTATCGCTCATCGCGAGACCTCCAGACGGGGATCAGGCCGGGCGGAATGAGGCCAGGCAGGGGTGCTGCGTCGTACTGTGTCCTGCGTCACGACGGACCGACAGCACCGGCACGCGTCGAGCGCTCAGCGGAGCACACCAGTCGTTCGGTGGATCACTCAGCTGCGACGAGCGGTAGGAACGGAACGACGAGCGGTCGTCATCGGGGCGGTAGGCCGCGGTCGACGTCGACTGCTTCGGGGGTGTGCAGGCGGACCATGCTGCGGGCAGCGCCGGCCGGGATACGGTCGGGGGTGAGTTTCGAGACCACGATGACGGTCAGGAACGCGAGCGGCATCGTCCACGCGGCGGGCTGCCCGACGAGCGCGCGGGTCCAGCCGGCCTGCGGTACGCCGGCGACGTTGACCAGCGCGGCGGTACTGGCCGCGATCCCGCCGACGACCAGCCCGGCCGCGGCGCCGGTGGTCGACATCCGGCGCCACCAGATCCCGAGCACCAGCAACGGGCAGAACGTCGACGAGGCCAGTGCGAACGCGAGCCCAACCGTGTCGGCGAGACTCAACGCGCCGGTCATGCTGAAGGCGAGGTACGGCACGACCATCGCGATCAGCGCCGCGATCCGGAAGCTGCGTACGGCGACGTAGTCCCCGCCGGTCCATCGGTGCAGCCGGCTCCGCAGCAGGTCCTGGTCGATCACGCCGGCGATCGCGACCGTCAGTCCCGAGGACGTCGACAGGAACGCCGCGAACGCTCCCGCGGCGACCAGTGCACCGAGCAGATCCCCAACGGTGCCAGGGAAAACTCGTCCCGGCAGCTCGAGCACGACGGTGTCCCCGCCAGTCCCGACCAGATCCGGTGCGAACGTCCGCCCGAGCACGGCGTACATCGGTGGGAACAAATAGAAGAAGCCGAGCAGTGCCAACACGACGACAGTGGTACGGCGGGCCGCCCGCCCGTCCGGGTTGGTGTAGAACCGGACCAGCACGTGCGGCAGCCCCATCGTCCCGAAACAAAGGGCCAGGAGCAACGAATAGGTCGCGTACAACGGGTGGTCCCGGCCGCCGGCGCGCGACAGCGGCTCGGCCCACTCACCGGCGGCACCGTGCAGTGAGTCGAGGACGCCGACCGGTTGGCGCCACACGAGCAGGATGACGAAGATCGGCGCGGCCAGTGCGGTGAGCTTGAGCCAGTACTGGAAGGCCTGGACGAAGGTGATGGACCGCATGCCACCTGCGGCGACGTTGATCACCACGATCACCGCGACGATCGCCGCTCCGACCTGCGGTGGTGCGCCGGTGACGGTCTGGACGGCCAGACCGGCACCGTGCAACTGCGGGAGGAGGTAGAGCGTTCCGATACCGACGACGAGGCCGGCGCAGATCCGGCGTACCGCTGGGGATTCGAAACGGGTCTCGGCGAAGTCCGGCAGCGTGTACGCACCGGACCGGCGTAGCGGGGCGGCGACCAGGACCAGGAGCATCAGATAGCCGACCGTGTAGCCGACGGAGAACCACAGCATGTCCGCGCCGTTGACCAGCACCAGTCCGGCGACGCCGAGGAACGACGCGGCCGACAGGTACTCTCCGCTGATCGCGGAGGCGTTCCAGCGTGGGGTGATGGCGCGGCTGGCGACGTAGAAGTCGCTGGTGGTCCGGGAGATGCGCAGACCGAACAGTCCGATCCCGATCGTTGCCACGACCACCAATCCGATCGCGGTCAGGCTGATCGCCGGCGACATCGCTACTGCCGCCCTACGAACTCGGTGAACTCGGCCTCGATCCGTTCGGCGTGCCGGACGTAGATGCGCGCGGCGACGTACACCACGGGATACACCAGGATGCCGAGGATCACCCAGGGCAGCGGCAGCCCGAAGACGGACAGTGTGCGCGCCGGCGGGACCAGCCAGAACAGCAGTGGGATGCTCCCGAGCACCAGCAGTACGCCGCCGATGACAGCCAGCGTCAGTCGGAGCTGGGACTGGATCAGCGACTGCATGTAGACCTCACCGAGCCGCGTCTGCTCGTCGATCTCGCGGGTGCCGGTGGGAGTGAGCGGACGCCGGGCCGCGCTGGCTCGGGGACTGGTGACGCGGACCCTGCGCGGTCCGTCAGCCGTACTCATCTAAGAGATGTCGAGCGGACCAGGAGGTCGCGGAGCTCGCGGGTGTGCCGTCGACTCACCGGGAGCCAGTCGTCGCCCACTCGGACGGCGCACCGTCCACCGTCGACCCGCATCTCGTCCACGTGCTGCAATGCGACCAGCGTGCTCCGGTGGATCCGGGTGAACCCCGCGTCCCGCCAGCGGTCCTCGAGCGTGCTGAGTGGGACGCGCACCAGATGTGAGTTCTGGCCGGTGTGTAGTCGTGCGTAGTCGCCCTGTGCCTCGACGTACCGGACTGTGGAGCGCTGGACGAACCTGGTGACGCCGGCGAGCTCGACCGGGATCACCTCGTCCTCTGTCTCTTCCGGGGACTGCAGTGCTGTCGGTGCACCCTGCGTCACCACGCGCCGGACCGCTTCGGCCAGTCGTTCCGGCCGGACCGGTTTCATGACGTAGTCGGTCGCTTCCAGGTCGAACGCTGCCACCGCGTGCTCGTCGTACGCCGTCACGAAGACGATCTGCGGGCGGCTGGCGAACTTCGACAGCACCCGGGCCAGGTCGATACCGTCCAGGCCGGGCATCTTGATGTCGCAGAACACCACGTCCAGATCGGTGGCCTGCAGGATCTTCAGCGCGTCCGGACCGTTCGAGGCCGTGCGGATTTCGCCGATCCTGGCGTCCTGGCCGAGCAGGTACACCAGTTCGGCCAGGGCGGGCTCCTCGTCGTCTGCGACCAGGGCACGCAGGGGAGTGTCGGCCATGGTGCGAACAGTAGTCGCCTGACCACGATCTGGCTCTAGCGTCTAGGACGCCAATCGTGGCGGAAGATCCGACTGATGCTCCCAGCGCACCCGGTGCGAGCCGTAACCCGCTGCGTGTACGCCGTCGTGCCCGCGTGGCCGCCGGCAGTAGTAATGCGGAGAGTAGAGATCCTTGCACGAGTCGTCGTGGCTCGTGTAAGCGAACTCGAGGTCCAACCGGGTGTCAATGCTCATGGAAGTCGCCCTTGTCGCGCGCGCGGTCTGCCCCCACCCACACCCAGTATCACCCGATGCGGTGGGAGCGGGGATACCCCGCTCCCACCGTGGACACCACGCGACGGGCTACTTGATCATCCCGTGCGGGTCGAGGATGTACTTCCGGGCGGCGCCGTGGTCGAACTCGGCGTACCCACGGGGTGCGTCGTCCAGCGAGATGACCGTGGCGTTGACGTTCTTCGCGATCTGGGTCCGGTCGGCGAGGATCGCCTTCATCAGCTGCCGGTTGTACCGCATCACCGGGCACTGGCCGGTCGTGAACGACAACGACTTCGCCCAGCCGAGGCCGAGCCGGATCGACAGCGAACCGATCTTCGCCGCCTCGTCGCCGGCCCCGGGATCGCCGGTGACGTACAGCCCCGGGATACCGACCGCGCCACCGGCCTTGGTGACGTCCATGACCGTGTTCAGCACCGTCGCCGGCCGCTCGGCCTGGGCGTCGCTGCCGTGCCCGTGGGCCTCGAACCCGACGGCGTCGATCGCACAGTCGACCTCGGGTTCACCGAGGATCTGCTCGATCTGGTCCTTCGGGTCGCCCTTCGACACGTCGATCGCCTCGCAGCCGAAGCTGCGCGCCTGGTCCAGCCGCTCCTTCTGCAGGTCCGCGACCATCACCACCGACGCCCCGAGCAGCAACGCCGACGTGGCCGCGGCGAGCCCGACCGGGCCCGCGCCTGCGACGTACACCGTCGAACCGGTGCCGACACCGGCGGTGACGGCGCCGTGGTAGCCGGTCGGGAAGATGTCGGCGAGCATCGCCAGGTCGCGGATCTTCTCCAGCGCCTTGTCCTTGTCGGGGAACTTCAGCAGGTTCCAGTCCGCGTACGGAACCAGCGCGTACTCGGCCTGACCGCCGACCCAGCCACCCATGTCGACGTACCCGTACGCCGATCCCGGCCGGTCCGGGTTCACGTTCAGGCAGACGCCGGTCTTGCCCTCCTTGCAGTTCACGCACCGCCCGCAGGCGATGTTGAACGGTACCGAGACCAGGTCGCCGACCTTGATGAACTCGACGTCCCGCCCGGTCTCGACCACCTCACCGGTGATCTCGTGGCCGAGCGCGAGTCCCGGCGGCGCCGTCGTGCGGCCGCGCACCATGTGCTGGTCGCTGCCGCAGATGTTGGTCGCGACCACCTTGAGGATCGCGCCGTGCGGAACCTGCCGGCCGACATTCGCAGGGTTGACCCCCGGTCCGTCCTTGAGTTCCAGGGTCGGATAGTCGATGGTCTCGACTGCCACGGAGCCCGGTCCCTTGTAGATGACTGCCCTGTTTCCCGGCACGAGCACTACTCCCCTCCAGGACGCTCCACCGATGCCGGTGGAGTCGTGCGATACCGCTTGCTGTGGGCCGTGATCGCCACTGGAGAGGCGATCCGGTCGTCGCCTGCCGATGTCCCTGACGCTAGTCCGCCAGACCGGAAGCGTCAATGAAACAAGGGTTTTCTACGCCGATGCGTGCACACCCGAGGAGTACTTCGGGATGCGGAACGTCACCTTCGTCCCGGCGTCAACGGCCGTCTCCACGATCAGTCCGTACGTGTCGCCGTACACCTGCCGCAGGCGCGCGTCGACGTTTCCGAGACCGATCGAGTCGCTGCCGGAGCCACCGGACAACGCGGCCCGGATCACCTCCGGATCGCTGCCGGCGCCGTCGTCCTCGACGCTGATCTCGGCCTCGTTGATCCGGTCCCGCGCGCGGATGGTGATGTTGCCGACTCCCGTCGTACCTTCCAGGCCGTGCCGTACGGCGTTCTCCACCAGGGGCTGGACGACCAGGAACGGGATGACCACCGGCAGTACCTCGGGAGCGATTTGCAGCGACACCTTGAGCCGATCGCCGAAGCGGGCCTGTTCGAGGACCAGATAGCGTTCCACGTTGCGCAGCTCGTCGGCGAGCGTCGTGAACTCGCCGCCGCGGCGGAGTGCGTAGCGGGAGAAGTCCGCGAACTCCAGCAGTAGTTCACGGGCCCGCTCGGGGTCGGTGCGCACGAACGACGCGATAGCGGCCAGAGCGTTGTAGATGAAGTGCGGACTGATCTGTGCGCGGAGTGCGCGCAGCTCGGCTTCCATCGCGCGGGTGCGCTCTTTGTTGAGCTCTGCCAGCTCTACCTGGCCGGAGACCCAGCGAGCGACCTCTTCGGTCGCTCTGACGAGTGCGGCCGAGGTGTTGTTGCTGTACGCGACCAGGACGGCGACCACGCGTTCCTCGGTGACGATCGGTGCCACCACCGCCGTACGGATGGGGCACTGGGGGTCGCCACACGCCACGTCGTGTGCACCGAGAACCGCCGTACGGCCGGAACGCAGTGTCGGGGCGGCGAGGTCCTTGGCGTCGCGGCGGTGGTTGCTCTCGTACGGTCCGCCGACGCCGTCCCAGGCGAGTACGCCGGAGGAGTCGCAGATCGCGATGGCCGCCGTACCGAGGAGGTCCCGGAGGTGCTTGCTGGCCTTGCCGGCCGCGGTGGGGGTCAGACCCTCGCGCAGGTGCGGGCTGGCCAGCGAGGCGGTATGCAGGGTTGCATACGTCGCCTTGTCGGCCGGAGTCCCGAAATGCTTGCGCCGCCGCGTGAACACTCCATGACGGTAGCGGCTCAGCCCTCCACGCGCGGCCTGAACGCCTCCAGCGCTTCCGTGTCGGAGTAGTTGCTCAGCAGGTACTCAGCGACCCACTCCGCTCGCCCGGGGTACGTGGACTCGCTCACGATCCGCTCCGCCGCCTTGGTCGCGTCCAGAGGTGCACGACGCAGTTGTACGCCGTCTGCGCTGAGGAGCGCCCAGCTCGGACCAGGAGCGCCGTACGGCATGCCGACGCTGCCTGCGTTCACCACCAGCCGCCGGTCGACCTGACGGGCGAACGGCATGTGGGTGTGACCGCAGATCACTGTTCTGACGTCGTCCGGCAGTCCGTCGAACACCTGTGCCCACCGCGAGATCGGACTGTCGACCAGCACCATCTCCTCGTCGTCCCGTGGTGTCGCGTGGCAGAAAAGCGTGTCGCCGAGCGTCACCGTCGTCGGCAGTTTGGAGAGCAGCTCGACCTGATCCGGTCGCAACTGCGCCGCGGCCCACGGGCTCACCGCATCCGGTGGCTCGGCGTCGTACGTCCCCCGGGCCATCTCCACGAGCTCACGGTCCGCATTACCGCGTACCCACACCGCTCGCTCGCCCAAACCCACCAGCAGGTCCAACGTCTCCACCGGCTGCGGACCACTCGCGATGTCCCCGGCCATCACGATCACGTCAGCGGTCCGCAGATCTGGCTCCGCCAATACGCTCTCCAGCGCCGGCAGTACTCCGTGGACATCAGCCAGCACAGCAACCGTCGTCATGTCCGCAGTCTGCCCGCAAAGCTCAACGAACACGGGGCTATCTGCTGAGGGCAGAGACCAGACGGCCATCTCCCGAGACCGCCATCGGCTCTCCAGGGACGGTGTCGATCAGAACGGCCACTCCGGCACCTCAGGCGCCGATCAGCAGTGCGCCCTTGGCGAGCGGCGTCGCCAGTTCGCAGGCCCCAGTGGAAATGGTGCAGCGGACGATCGAGGCAGGTGTCCCCTCACCGTCATCAGCGAGCAGCAGCAGGTGCTGGTCGTCCTCGGGGACCCACTGCCGGAACACTCCAGTCCACTCGTGCAGCAGACTGCCGGACTTGGCGTCCAGAACTGCGGCAATGCCGTTGCCATAGCCGTCCTCGTACATCGGCCCGGCGATCACCGTCGCGCCGTCTGGCGTGAAGCCGGCGATCTGGTAGTCACAGGTGCGCCAGAGTCGCCTGCCGCTCGGAACGGCCAGGAGGCTGCTGCAGCTGTTCTGATTCGCCAGCGTGGTGAGCGAGCCCGCCGTACCCGCGCTGGACACCGCTGTGGCCTTCGGGACGCCGCTGAGTTCGACGACCTTCGACTCGCCCGGCGTCCACTCGTACAGCGTCGACTTGGTGCCCTCCTGCGTCGTCGAGGCATCGAAGTAGACCTTGCCGTCGGTGTAGCCCAGCAACGTCGTGTTCCACAGGCCCGGCACGGTGACCTTCTTGACGCCGTCGACGCTGTCCTGCTCGGAGTACAGGGTGGCGCCTGCCGTTGCCTCACCGGTGTCCTTGAGCCGCGAGCCGACGTACGACGCGGACAGGTCGTCCTCGGTGGTGACGATCTGGGTGATGTCAGGGGTGCGGCGGGTGATCTTGCCCTCGCTGTCGAGGGTCAGCATCTCCGTGCCGGTGCCCTTCGTGACGATGGCGAGTGCGAACGTGCCGCGCCGGGCGACCTCCTGGATGTCCGCGTTGCCCGGGACGGTGACGTCGTTGCCGGCGCCGCCGCGGATGGTGCGGCCGCTCAGGTAGGTCACCTGGGGCGCGCGGCCGGTGGTGAGTTTCTGGAGGTCGATCTTTGTCTTGGCCGGGCCGCTCGGGGTGGTCTTCGACGGCGTGGTCGGTGTCGGCTTCGGGGCGGACGACGTCGCCGACGGGGTGCTCGCGGCGGGTGACGGCGAACTGGTGAGTGGCCCGGCGTCGGCGGCCGCAGCGGGTTGGGGGCCCTGGCGGGAGGCGAGGGCGCCGCCGCCCGCGATGGCGGCGACGGCGACGGCAGCGACGACGGCGACCAGACGGCCGTTCTGCGCTCGCATCGGGCGATCTCCTATCGATCGTGGTCAGGGCACGGCGGGTATCGACCGTGCGGCGGACCACGGTCCGGCGGGCTTCCGGCCCTGCCGTCGCAGATGTGACGTCCCGAAACACTGCTTTGTTCACTCCAGCGAACGGGTCGCAGAACGGATCGAGCATAATTACGACATGGACCAGCCACCGCGGATCGGCCGGTACTCCCTGGTCCGCCGGGTGGGTGCCGGGGGCTTCGCGACGGTCTGGCTGGCCAGGGACGAGCAGCTGGACGCCGAGGTCGCGGTCAAGATCCTGTCCGAGAACTGGGTCGAGGACGGGGACGTCCGGCGCCGCTTCCTCGACGAGGGCCGGTTCCTGCGCAAGGTCGACTCGCTGTACGTCGTGGGCGTCCACGACATCGGCGAGGCCGACGACGGCCGCCCGTTCATGGTGCTGACCTACGCCGACGGCGGCACCCTCGCGGACCGGATCAAGGCCGGCCAGCTGGAGTTCGCCGAGGCGGTCCGGATCATCACGCAGGTCGGCCGCGGCCTGAAGCACCTGCACGCCCGCGGCGTCCTGCACCGCGACGTGAAGCCCGCCAACGTCCTGTTCCGCACCGATCCGGCCGGTGACCGCGCCATGCTCTCCGACCTCGGTCTGGGCAAATCACTGGCCGAGGTCTCCCGCATCACGATGCCCGGCGGCACCCCGGCGTACGTCGCTCCGGAACAGGTGATGGGTGAGCGCCTGGACCACCGTGCCGACCTCTACTCCCTGGGAGCGGTCGCGTACGCCGCCTTCACCGGTCAGCCGCCGCACGGTGTGGTCAGCCTCGGTGCGGTGATGCAGATCGACTCACCACCGCCCTCGATGACCACGCTGCGCGAAGACGTGCCGGACGCGATCGACGTCGTCGTACGGCGTGCACTCGAACCGGACCGGGATCAGCGCTGGCCTGACCTGGACAGCTTCCTCAACGCGCTCCGTGAGGCGCACACGACCGGCAAGGTCCCGGCCCAGTTGGTGCCGGCCGCTGTGATGCCCAAACCGACGGCAGCCGCCGCACCGGTCGACCAGGACACCGCACTGGCCAACTCTGGCCAGACAACGGTGGCTACGAAGCCCAAGCGCAGTCGACGTGCCGGTGTGATCACTGCACTCGCCGCAGTGGTCCTGGCAGCCGCCGGTGGGTACGGCGGGTACCGGTACGTGCTCACCCGCCCGGTGGAGGTCGACAACAGCCCGCTGTCGGTCAAGGTTCCCAGGACCTGGCACGAGAAGGCTGTCGACCCTAGTAAGTCGCTGGTCGTCAGCACGAACACGTCTACCTGGCAGACCAACCCGCAGATCGAAGGCGTGTACGTCGGCCTGCTGAACGCCACCAAGCTTCCGGACAGCGTCACCGCCCCGACGGGCTGCACCGCCGGCTCACCCAGCAACGGCGACCAGCGGGTCACCTTCCAGATCACCTGCAGCGGCTCCCCGAGCATCGCCGAGCAGTACCGGCAGCTCAACGACAGCACACTGCTGCGGATCCAGGTCCGGGCCGCCGACGAAGCGACCCGGACCGAAGTGCTCAACTCAGCGCAATACCAGTCCTAGAAGCACCAGCTCCTAAGGCACCAGCGAAGTCAGCGACGTGATGGTTGCCTTGTGCATCCGCGGGATGACGTTGAGGGTGGCGGGGTCCGACGCGTACAGATGCGACCCGGACTCGTAGACCAGGTACGCGGTCCCGTTGTACTCCGTGATGCCCTCGGTCATGCTCGGCGCCCGGAAGCAGCTCAGCGCCGCCGCGTCCAGGTCCTTCTGCCCGCGCTTGACCACATAGATGTTGCTGCGGTTCCCACGCCCGTACGACGTGCTGTAGATGAAGTGGTTCGCAGTGATCGTCAGACCCTGTGTCTTGGTCGGGATCTCCCAGGCGCCGGCCACGGTGGTCAGCGTGCCGTCGTCCGCGATCTTGTACTCGTACATCGTTCCGCGTCCGGTGTCGTTGAACGTCCCGGCGAACAACGAGTCGCCGTAGCTCCCCATGAACGACGAGCCGGCCACGTCCCGCGCAGTGCCGACCTGCGCGAGGTACGGCGTACCGGCGGCCTTCAACGCGTCGCGGAGCTCGGTCAGCCGGTACTTGCGGATGCTGCTGCCTTGACCGGACACGAACGCCCAGCCTTTGCTCACGGTGATCCCGCCGACGTGGGACTCCGCGATCGCGACCACGCCGACCGTGGAGCCGGTGGACGGGTCGATGCCGTAGATCTCCGAATCCGCGCCGTCGCGGTAGGCCGCGATCAGGAGCAGGTTCGTGCCGGAGCCGTCCCAGTTGTACCAAGTACCGGCGCCTTGCGGCGTGTACGTGCTGAGGTTCGGGATGCTCGCGCTGTTGCTGAAGCGGGCGTCGTACTTCTTCGACGCGGACGGACCGTCGTAGAACGTGGAGCCGCCGGTGGTGTCGGTGTCGCAGCTGATCGCGGCGTACGCCGGGGCCGCGGACGTGAGGGCCGCGGCGGCTGTGACGACGGTGATGATGAGGGCAAGGGGGCGTCGAGGCCGGGGCGGCGGGTCGGGCGCCAAATTCAACACTGCCATGGTGATCCTCTTCGGTTGTGGGCGAAAACCTTCGAGAATTTCAGAGTAGGACGGCAATTGTTGACATGACAGGTTTCCCGGGCGTCGAGTTCGCGAACAGACGCCGTACCGTAGGGCCCATGACCGATCTGTCCGCGGCGATCGACCGCGTTCTGCCCAGCGTCCGTGCCGACCTCGAGGACCTCATCCGGATCCCCTCGGTCAGCTACGACCCGGCCCGCGCCGCCGACGTCCAGCGGTCCGCCGAGGCGACCGCGGCGTTGTTCGAGGCCGAGGGCTTCACGGTCAAGATCGTCCGCGCCGGCGACGGGGCGCCGGCCGTGATCGCGAAGAAGCCGGCCCCGGCCGGGCAGCCGACGGTGCTGCTGTACGCGCACCACGACGTCCAGCCGACCGGACCGGTCGAGCAGTGGACCTCCGAGCCGTTCGAGCCGACCGAGCGCGGCGACCGGCTCTACGGGCGTGGCGCCGCCGACGACAAGGCCGGGATCGCCGCGCACCTCGCCGCCGTACGGGCCTTCGGCAACGATCTTCCGGTCGGGGTGACGGTGTTCGTCGAGGGCGAGGAGGAAATCGGCTCGCCGACCCTGCTGCAGTTGCTCGACGAGTATTCCGAGGAGCTCGCCGCCGACGCCATCGTGATCGCCGACTCCGGCAACTGGGAGGTCGGGCACCCGGCGCTGACTGTGTCGCTGCGCGGCCTGGTCGAGGCGTACGTCGAGGTTCGGACGCTCGACCACGCGGTCCACTCCGGCCTGTTCGGCGGCCCGATCCCGGACGCGCTGTCCGCGCTCTGCCGACTGCTCGCGACCCTGCACGACGACAAGGGCGATGTCGCAGTCGACGGTCTGCACGCCTCGCGCGCCGCGGACGTCGTGTACCCGGAGGACCGGTTGCGGGCCGAGTCGAGCGTCCTGGACTCGGTCCGGCTGACCGGTTCGGGTTCGCTGGTCGACCGGCTCTGGACCCGGCCCGCGGTCGCCGTCGTCGGCATCGACGCGCCGTCGGTGGCCGAGGCCAGCAACACGCTGGTGCCGGTCGCGCGCGCCAAGGTGAGCCTGCGGGTGGCGCCGGGTGACGACGCGGAGAAGGCCAGCGCGGCGCTCAAGGACCACCTCGAGAGCCATGCGCCGTGGGGTGCGCAGGTCACCGTGACCGAGGGACAGAACGGTCAGCCGTGCAGCGTGAACGCGCGCGGCGCGGGGTACGAGGCGGCCCGTTCGGCCTTCCAGGAGGCCTGGGGTGTCGAGCCGATCGACATGGGGATGGGCGGCTCGATCCCGTTCATCGCGGAGTTCCAGCAGACCTTCCCGAAGGCCACCATCCTGGTCACCGGCGTCGAGGACCCGGACACCCGCGCGCACGGGATCGACGAGGGTCTGCACCTCGCCGAGTTCCACAAGGTCTGCCTCGCCGAGGCCCTTTTGTTGCAGAACCTCGCAAACCAGTCCTGACCAGGCTTTCCGGCGACCCAGTGTTTGGCATAGGTTTCGGCGAGTGAAGATCGCAGTCGTACGGGAGACCAGACCGGCGGAGCGCCGGGTCGCGCTGGTGCCGGAGCATGTCGCGAAACTGATCGAGCTCGGGTACGAGGTCGCGGTCGAGCCGGCCGCCGGCGAGCGCGCGCTGTTCTCCGACGACCAGTACCGTGACGCCGGTGCCGAGGTGGCCTGGGGCGCCGACCACGCGGCCACCATCGTGGCGTCGGTGCAGCCGCTGGAACGCGAACGCCTGCAGCGGTTGCACGCCGGTACGGCGCTGATGTCGTTCCTGCCGACCAACCCACCGGACATGGTCCGGACGGCGACCCGGGCCAAGCTGACCGCGTTCGCGATGGAGCTGATCCCGCGGATCTCCCGGGCCCAGTCGATGGACGCGCTGTCCTCCCAGGCGCTGGTCGCCGGGTACCGGGCGGCGATCGTCGCGGCCGAGCGACTGCCCCGGTTCTTCCCGCTGAACATGACGGCGGCCGGCACCGTCCCGCCGGCCCAGGTCGTCGTCCTCGGCGCCGGCGTGGCCGGTCTGCAGGCGATCGCCACCGCGAAACGCCTCGGCGCGGTCGTCAAGGCGTACGACGTCCGGACCGCCGCCGCCGAGGAGATCGCCTCGATGGGCGCCGTCCCGATCGAGCTCGAACTCGGGACGCTGGACGGCCCTGGTGGCTACGCCCGCGAGATGACCCCGGAGCGCGCGCAACTCCAGCGCGAACTGCTGACGCCGTACATCGCCGCGGCGGATGCCCTGATCACGACGGCCGCCGTACCGGGCCGGACCGCGCCGATGCTCGTGTCGCGGTCGATGGTCGAGCAGATGAAGCCCGGGTCCGTGGTCGTCGACCTGGCGTCCGAACAGGGCGGCAACGTCGAGGGCTCCGTGGCCGGGACCGAGCTCACCATCGGTGACGCGCTGGTCTGGGGCGGTGCGAATGTGCCCAGCCAGATGGCGGGACCGGCGTCGCGGCTCTACGGTCAGAACATCGCGAACCTGATCAGGTTGATGACCCGGAACGCCGCTTTCGATCCGGACTTCGACGACGAGATCGTCCGCGGCTGCTGCGTCACCCACGACGGCAGCGTGCTCCACGAGCCGACCCGCGAACTGCTGGGAGGGCAGGCCTGATGAGTGAATCCATCGCGTTGCTGACGATCTTCGTGCTCGCGGCCTTCGTCGGGGTCGAGGTGATCAGCAAGGTCTCCTCGACCCTGCACACCCCGTTGATGTCCGGGGCGAACGCCATCCACGGCGTCATCCTGGTCGGCGCCATCATCGTCACCGGGTCCGCCGACTCGGTGATCGTGGTGATCGTCGGGTTGATCGCCGTCGTCCTCGCGACGGTGAACATGGTCGGCGGGTTCGTCGTCACCGACCGGATGCTGCAGATGTTCAAAGGTCCGGGGGCACGGAAGAAGGAGCTGCAGAAGTGATCCCCACCTGGGCCCAGATCGGCTATCTGGTCTCCGCGGTCTGTTTCATCGTCGCGTTGAAGGCACTCTCGTCGCCGCGTAGCGCCCGGACCGGCAACCTGATCGGTGCCGCCGGCGCGGTCCTCGCGGTGCTCATCACGTTCGCGGCGTACAAGCCGGACCACCTGGCGCCGATCCTGATCGCGCTGGTCGTCGGCACCGTCGGCGGTGTGGTCGGGTCGCGGCGGGTGCAGATGACCCAGATGCCGCAGCTCGTTGCCCTGTTCAACGGTGTCGGCGGTGGCGCGGCCGCGCTGGTCGCGTTGCTCGAGCTCGGTGAGGTCTCGGCCGACGCGACGGTGGCGGCGATCGCGACGGCGTTCACGATCCTCGTCGGGGCGATCAGCTTCTCCGGTTCGGTGGTGACGTTCGCCAAGCTGCAGGAGCTGATGACGACCCGGCCGGTGACGTTCCCGGGTCTGCCGGTGCTGTTCATCGCGTCGATCCTCGGTGGCCTGACGCTCGCAGTCTGGCTGGTGTCGGACCCGCGCGTGTGGGTCGGCGTACTGCTCTGCCTGCTCGGTCTGGCGATCGGCGTGATGCTGGTGCTGCCGGTCGGCGGCGCCGACGTACCGATCGTGATCTCGTTGCTGAACGCGTTCACCGGTCTGACGGTGGCCGCGGGCGGGTACGTGCTCGGCAACACGCTGCTGCTGGTGGCCGGCACGCTCGTCGGCGCCGCCGGTACGTTGCTGACCAAGCTGATGGCGGACGCGATGGGGCGGTCCGTGTTCAACATCCTCTTCGGCGCGGTCCGCGGCGGCTCCACACTGGGCGCTGGTACGGCGTCCGACCGGCCGGTGATCTCGGCGGGACCGGAGGATGTCGCGATCCTGCTCGGGTACGCGAACAAGGTCATCATCGTGCCCGGGTACGGCCTCGCCGTGGCGCAGGCCCAGCACACGCTGCGCGACCTCGTCGAGGAACTGCAGGGACGCGGCGTGAAGGTCGACTACGCCATCCACCCCGTCGCGGGCCGGATGCCCGGTCACATGAACGTCCTGCTCGCCGAGGCCCAGGTGCCCTACGACCAGCTGCGCGAGATGGACGACATCAACGGCGACTTCAAGTCCACCGACGTCGTCCTCGTGGTCGGCGCCAACGACGTGGTCAACCCCGCCGCCCGCACCACCCCGTCGGCCCCCATCTACGGCATGCCGATCCTGAACGCCGACGAGGCGCAACGCGTCATCTTCCTCAAACGCTCCATGCGCCCAGGTTTCGCGGGCATCGAGAACGAACTCCTCTACGACCCCAAAACCACACTCCTCTTCGGCGACGCCCGAGACTCCCTCACCAAACTCCTGGGCGCCCTGAAGACGGTGTAGCCCGCGGGCTGGAAACGCGGCTGGGTCAGACCCAGCCGCGTTTTGCTGCGGCGACGCCGAGTTCGAAGCGGCTGGCGGCGTCGAGGCGTTCGGAGAGGTTGGCGGTGATGCGGCGGGCGGTGCGCAATGAGATGCCGAGCAGGCGGGCGACCTGCTCGTCCTTGGCGCCGCCGGCGAGCAGTCGCAGTACCTCGGACTCGTGCGGCGTGAGCGGCGACTCGTCGCGCTCGTCGGGGGCGAACATCTCTGTGCCCCGCGCCCAGTAGGAGTCGAAGAGGGCGATGGCCACCGCGACGACCGCGGGAGTTCGGTGGATGACGGCGCCGGCCGTCGGGTTCTCCGGGTCCATCGGCATGACCACGAGCTCCCGGTCGACGATCATCAGCCGCATCGGCAGCGTCGGCGTGGCGCGGATCTCGCAACCGAGGCGGTGCATCTTCGCGGCGTACTCGATGGCCTGCTTGGAGGCCGCCATGCTCTGCAGGTAGACGGACTTGATCTTGATCCCGCGCTCGAGCAGCGCGAAGTCCGGCGAGTTGTCGGCCACCTGGATGATGTCCTCGACGTGGGCAGGCGCGAGGACCCAGAACGTCTCGCGCGTCTTGAGCGCGAGCTCTTCGATGCGCCGGGACGCGTTCGCCCGTCCTTTGAGTACCTCGACGTCGCCGCTGCTCCGGGCGGTCAGGAGATCGTTGTACTGCTCGGCGATCACCTCGGCGGAGGCAGCGGCCTCGTTGAGCTCTCCCAGACGAAGGTTGAGCTCGGTACGGCGCCGCTCGGCCAGCCCGGTGAGTCCGAGGCGCGGATGTACCGCGTGTTCGGTCGACGGATTGGTCCACGTCGGGACGAGGAGCTCGAGCTCGCGGAGCCTGTCCAGGAGATCGTTCACTTCCGCCATCGGACGATCAACCAGCGCCGCGATCTGCTCGGGCGTGCTGTCCGGGTGGCTGAGGAGGGCGTGATAGACCGCGAAAGTGGCTTCGTCCACCCCCAGCGGCTCGAGCACGGTCCCTCTCCTTCAGCTGTCTGTCGGAACCGACCATATACAGAGAGCGTCCACAAAGAGCAGCCAATGGTTGGTTCAGGGTTATTTCGGAGGAGCAAATCGTGATTAAGAAGTTGCTGATCGTAGTCGGTTCCGCCATGTTGCTCCTGGGCGTCGCAGCCCCGGCCAACGCTGCGACCCCTGCCGAGCCGGCGTGTACCCCAGGTCTCGCCTGTTGGTAGGCGTGGGTCTGGGGGCCCTTCGGCGTCCCGTAGACTGCTGGCGTGGCTCGTGGCGATGGTCGACTCACCGATGAACTTGACCCTCAGGACTTGGGACCGCAGGACGCGTGTGGCGTCTTCGGGGTCTGGGCGCCGGGGGAAGAGGTTGCCAAACTCACCTACTTCGGTCTCTATGCCTTGCAGCACCGAGGGCAGGAGTCCGCGGGGATCGCGGTCAGTAACGGCAGCCAGATCCTCGTCTACAAGGACATGGGGCTGGTCAGCCAGGCCTTCGACGAGGCGACGCTCGCGTCGCTCCGAGGGCATATCGCGATCGGTCACTGCCGTTACTCGACGACCGGGTCCAGTGTGTGGGCCAACGCGCAACCGACGTTCCGGTCCACCGCGACCGGGTCGATCGCGCTCGGTCACAACGGGAACCTGACCAACACCAGCGAGCTCGCCGCCAGCCTGAACGGCGAAGGTGACCTTGATCTCGGTCTGGACGCCGAGGTCGACCACGCCAAGGCGAACGCGAAGCACGGTGCGTCGAGTGACACCGACATCCTCACCTCGATGCTCGCCGGGTACCCGGACCTCACCATCGAGCAGGCGGCCGCGAAGATCCTCCCGAAGGTCAAGGGCGCGTTCAGCCTGATCTTCATGGACGAGAACACGCTGTACGCCGCCCGCGACCCGCAGGGCATCCGCCCGCTGGTGCTCGGCCGGCTCGAGCGCGGTTGGGTGATCGCCAGCGAGACCGCCGCGCTGGACATCGTCGGCGCCTCGTTCATCCGCGAGGTCGAGCCGGGTGAGATCGTCGCGATCGACGCCGACGGCCTGCGCTCCACGCGGTTCGCCGAGCAGGACCCGAAGGGTTGCCTCTTCGAGTTCGTGTACCTCGCCCGACCGGACACCCAGATCTCCGGCCAGCGGATCTACTCGACCCGCGTCGAGATCGGCCGCCGCCTCGCCCGGGAGTACCCGGCCGACGCCGACCTGGTGATCGCGACGCCCGAGTCCGGTACGCCAGGCGCGATCGGGTACGCCGAGGAGTCCGGCATCCCCTACGGTTCCGGTCTCGTCAAGAACGCCTACGTCGGGCGCACGTTCATCCAGCCCAGCCAGACGATCCGCCAGCTCGGTATCCGCCTCAAGCTGAACCCGCTCCGCGAGGTGATCGAGGGCAAGCGCCTGGTCGTCGTCGACGACACGATCGTCCGCGGCAACACGCAGCGCGCCGTCATCCGGATGCTGCGTGAGGCCGGCGCCAAGGAGATCCACGTCCGGATCACCGCGCCGCCGGTGAAGTGGCCGTGCTTCTACGGCATCGACTTCGCCAGCCGCGCCGAGCTGATCGCGAACGGGCTGAACACCGACGAGATCTGCCGCTCGCTCGGCGCCGACTCGCTCGGGTACATCAGCCTGGACGGTCTGGTCGAGGCGACCACGGTCCCGAAGGACCGGCTCTGCCGGGCCTGCTTCGACGGGGTGTACCCGGTCGCGCTGCCCGAGCCCGAGCAGCTCGGCAAGCACCTGCTCGAGGAGCCGGCGCGGACCGACGCGGACGGCCTGGCGACGATCTCCGGTGGTGGCGGCGCGGCCGACGCGCTCAGCCGGCCGTAGGACCCCGCGGGAACCCGCGGGACCGGGCGGCGCGCTGCGCGAGCCGGTCCGTCAGACTGGGCGGGGACGCCGGACGTACGACGTACCGGCTTCAGAGCCGCCGTACCGAGCTGTAGCAGGGAGAGAAACGTGAGCGAAGGGGCGAGCTACGCCGCCGCCGGGGTCGACATCGAGGCCGGTGACCGGGCCGTCGAGCTGATGAAGGAGTGGGTGGCGAAGGCGACCCGCCCCGAGGTGGTCGGTGGGCTCGGCGGGTTCGCCGGGCTGTTCGACGCGACCGCCCTGACGTCGTACCGGCGGCCGCTGCTGGCGACCTCGACGGACGGCATCGGGACCAAGGTCGCGATCGCACAGAAGCTCGACAAGCACGACACGATCGGGTTCGACCTGGTCGGGATGGTCGTCGACGACCTCGTCGTGTGCGGTGCCGAGCCGCTGTTCATGACCGACTACATCTGCACCGGCAAGGTGGTCCCGGAGACGATCGCGCAGATCGTCAAGGGCATCGCCGAGGCGTGCGTCGAGGCCGGTACGGCGCTGGTCGGTGGCGAGACCGCGGAACACCCGGGTCTGCTGGCGGCGGACGAGTACGACGTCGCGGGCGCGGCGACCGGTGTCGTCGAGGCCGACGAGGTGCTCGGCGCGGAGCGGGTCCGCGCGGGAGACGTCGTACTGGCGATGGCGTCGTCGGGACTGCATTCGAACGGGTACAGCCTGGTCCGGCACGTGTTCTTCGACCGGGCCAAGTGGACGCTCGACCGGGTGGTGCCGGAGCTGGGTACGACGCTGGGCGAGGTGCTGCTGACGCCGACGCGCGTGTACGCGAAGCACTGCCTGGAGCTGATCCAGGAGCTGAACGGGGCGGACGAGAAGCCGCTGCACGCGATGTCGCACATCACCGGCGGCGGGTTCGCGGCGAACCTGGCGCGAGTGATCCCGGACGACCTGTCGGTGCGGATCGACCGATCGACGTGGACGCCGGCGCCGATCTTCGGGCTGGTCGGACTGCTCGGAGACGTCGCGCTGCCGGAGCTCGAGAAGACGCTGAACATGGGCGCCGGCATGGTCGCCGTCCTCGACCCGGCGTCGGCCGATGCGGCGATCCAGGCGCTGGCCGCGCGGGACATCCCGGCATGGGTCTGTGGTGAGGTCACCGCGAACGCCGGTGGCACGGTCACCCTCGAAGGGGCCTACGCCAAGTAGAGCGCCGAGCAGATCCTGCGGCACGGACCGCCGCGCCTGGCTGCACCGGGCGCGGCGGTGTCACAGAGACCTGACCACCGACAGGAGCACCGACCTGATGGTCGTGCTGCCTGGGCCCGCCGGCTTGCGCAGCAAGAACTCACCTGTGGTGCTGGTGTGGTGGAACTACGTCGGACGCACGGAGAACTGCTCAGCCACCCCACGGGGTGCCGAGCAGCTCAGCCGGGCTGATGTTGCTTACCGACGGGGGTGGTAGTCGTCGGCGTCGTCTCCGTCGCCGTCGTTGTCGCCGTTCGCAGAACTGGTGCCGCCCTGCTCGCCACCGGACAGCTCTCGTTTGAGCTGGTCCAGGTCGGTGTCCCAGGTGCGGTACTTCAGGTCGCGTGCGACCTTAGTCTGCTTGGCCTTTGCACGGCCGCGCCCCATAGCGTCGACCCCCTCGCACAAGTCAACCGGGTACGCTGCGTGGCGCCCACGGATCAGTCGTCAGTAATCGTGGTTCAAGGATACCCGGAGCTGAGGATCGACACACGCACCGGCCCCCTGGCGTGACCCCGAAGCGGTCCGATCGCCGCAGCGGCGGGGTGGCCGATCCCCTCAAACCGGCTCACCCCGCCGCGTCCGGCGCCTGTTACTTGACCTCGCGACGTGAGCTTGCCCACAGTCCGACGATGGTCGGCAGGACGATCCAGACCCCCACCGCGGTGAGCGTCTCCGGCACCATCCCGTGCAGGTCACGCTCCGCGATCCGGCCGAGCGCGCCGAACACGTCGAGCCAGTTCGCGTTGTCCTTGAACAGCGCCGGCCCGGCCAGCGACCAGGCGGTCGGCGCGATGAAGTAGGCGAGGATCGCGACCGCGGTCTGCGGCACCAAGGCACCGAACGCGGCGCCCATCACAACATTCAGCGCGACGGTCAGGTAGGCCCCGGCGAGCAGCCCACCGAGCCCGGCGTACGACGTCGCGTGGTCGGTGACCGCACCGGCCAGGGCGGTGCTCACGAACGCCAGCCCGACGACCACGGTCATTACGACCGCGCTCAGCACGACCGCGGAGACGAACTTGGCCAGCTGCACCCGGACCCGGCGTGGCGACAGCGTGAACGTGGTCAGCGCGGTCCGCTGGGTCCACTCCGAGGTCATCGCCATCACGCCGATCACCGGGAGCAGCAGCATCACGCCGGTGGACGCGGCGCCCAGGAAGCCGTCGAAGCCGGCCAGGCCCTTCGGCAGGTGGGTGAACTGCCAGGCCAGCGCGGCGAGCGCGATCAGCAGGATCGCGGCGATCAGGACCCGGCCGCTGCGGGTGTTGACGGACTTGCGGAGCTCGATGGTGACGAGCTTCAGGAAGGACTGGCCGCGCGCGGGCGGCAGGCTGGTCGCCACCTCGGCCCGGTGCTTGGCGGGCGCCGTGGGTGCGACGTCGGTCACGGTGGTCATCGGAATCTCCTGGAAGCTGGAAGTAGGTGTGATCAGGCGGCCGCGGCGGCCGGTGCGGTGGTCAGCTGGAAGAACAGGTCCTCCAGACCGGCGCCGTCGCTCTGGCGGAGCTCGAGCAGGATCTGGCCGGCAGCGGCGGCGGCGCGCCCGACCTGCTCGGCGGTGGCGTCGACGCGCAGCGAACCGTCCGGGAGCGGCTCCAGGTCCAGGCCGGCGGCGGTGAGGGCCTCGTTCAGGCCGATCGGGTCGAGGCCGCGGACCTTGGTGCCGGTCCCGGCCAGCAGCTCCTCCAGGGAGCCGTTGGCAACGATCCGGCCACCGCCGATGACGACCAGTCGGTCGACGGTCGCCTGGACCTCACCCAGCAGGTGGCTGGACAGGATCACGGTGCCGCCGCGGGCGGCGAAGTCCTGCAGCAGCCCACGCATCCAGCGGATGCCCTCCGGGTCCATCCCGTTGGCGGGCTCGTCGAGAATCAGGACAGCGGGGTCACCGAGCAGCGCGCCGGCGATCCCGAGCCGCTGCCGCATACCGAGCGAGTACTGACCGACGCGGCGCTTCGCGGCGTGCTCGAGACCGACCGCCTCGAGCATCTCGTCGGCGCGGGTCTTCGGCACCCCGAGCAGGCTGGAGTTCAGCAGCAGCGTCTCGCGGCCGGTGCGGCCCGGATGCTGGGCGGCGGCGTCCAGCATGACCCCGACGACACGGCCCGGGTTCGGCAGGTCGACGTACCGCTTGCCGGTGATGGTGGCGGTGCCGGAGGTCGGCGGCGTCAGCCCGGTGAGCATCCGCAGCGTGGTGGACTTGCCGGCGCCGTTCGGGCCGAGAAAGCCGGTGATGCTGCCCGGCTGCACGGTGAACGACACGTCCTGGACAGCCGCGGTGCTGCCGTAGCGCTTGGTCAGGTTCTCGACGGTGATCATGACAACGAGTCAACCGTCACCGACCCCGGTCGCACATCGGACGAGCGGCTGCGATCACCCCCTACGAAAGTTGTCAGGGAGAAGGCCATAACCCAGCCAGATGGGGGACGTGCCGGCGTCGTTCGGCCAATTACAGTGACTGAATGCGACGGTTGCGCCGGTGGTACGCCTGGTGGGTCAGGCATGCCCCGCGCCTGCGCGACTTCCTGTACGTCGCCTTCAGCCTGCTGACGATCGTCCTGCAGGCGGCGTCCGGCGGGAACGGCTGGAGCGTCAAGGACTGGTACGTCCTGGGAGCCGGTGTGGTCGCGTCGCTCGCGCTGCTCTGGCGCCGGCGCTTCCCGGTCACCGTCACCGCGATCACCGTTCTGGCGCTGCTGACCGCGTCGATCTTCGTCCCGATGGGCCTCGCCCTGCTCACGCTGGCGATCCGCCGCCGGGACATCGCACTGGCGATCCTCGGCCTCGCGGCGTACGCCGCCTACGTCCTGAACAGCGTCAGCGACCGGGGACAGCTCTGGGTGTCGGTCTTCACCGGCCCGTTCCTCATCGGCACCTGGATAGCCATCGGTGCGTACATCGGCGCCCGCCGGGACCTGATGGCCTCCCTGCGGGACCGCGCCGAACGTGCCGAGGCCGAGCGCGAGCTGCGCAGCGAGCAGGCCCGCCTCGGCGAGCGGTCCCGGATCGCGCAGGAGATGCACGACGTACTCGCCCACAAGGTCTCGCTGATCGCCCTGCACGCAGGCGGCCTCGAAGTGAACCCGACCGTCGGCGCGGACAAGGTCGAGGGTTCGGCCCGCCTGATCCGTGAGACCGCCCGGCAAGCGATGGAGGACCTCCGTGAGGTCCTCGGCGTACTGCGGTCCGACGTCAGCGTTGCCGGGGCCGACCTCGCGCCCGTACCGCAGGCCGCGGACCTGGAGCGGCTGATCACGGCCTCCCGCGACGCCGGGGTGACAGTCGGGTACGTCGGTGCGCTGCCGGACGACGTACCGGACTCGGTCGGGCGGACCGTGTATCGGGTGGTGCAGGAGTCGTTGACCAACGTCCACAAGCACGCCCGCGGCGCGGCGACCGACGTCATGGTCCACGGTGCTCGCGGTGAGGGCGTGACGGTGCGCGTGAGGAACGTGCGGCCGGTGGCGGCCGAGTCCCTGCTGCCGGGGGCCGGCGCGGGGCTGGTCGGGCTGCGCGAGCGCGTGCAGCTGGTCGGCGGGCGGCTGACGACCGGGCCGACTCCGAAGGGTGGCTGGCGGGTCGAGGCCTGGCTGCCGTGGGACGATCACCGGCAGGATGCCGAGCCGGTGCTGATGGAACCAGGGCTGGACCGCGACGCGGCTCTGGATCGCGATACCGCGTTGCATCGCAAGACGGCGTTGAACCGCACCGAAGGGGAACGATGACGCGGCTGCTGATCGTGGACGACGAGGCGCTGGTCCGGGCCGGACTGAAGATGATCCTCGAGTCCGACGACGAGCTCGAAGTGGTCGCCGAGGCCGAGGACGGAGCGGATGCCGCGGCCATGGTGACCAAGCACCGGCCGGACGTCGTACTGATGGACATCCGGATGCCGCGACTCGACGGGCTGGCCGCGACCCGGGAGGTCCAGGCGCTGCCGGAGCCGCCGAAGATCGTCGTACTGACGACCTTCGACCTGGACGACTACGTGTTCCGGGCGTTGCAGGCCGGGGCGAGCGGGTTCCTGCTGAAGGACACGCCGCCGCGGGAGCTCGTGCAGGCGATCAAGGTGGTCGCGGCGGGCGACGCGATGTTGTCGCCGGCGGTCACGCGCCGACTGATCGGGCACTTCGCCGGAGACCCGCGGGCGGATCGGCGGCGGGTGGCGCAGGAGCGGATCAGCAAGCTCACCGAGCGGGAGCGGGAGGTGCTGGTCGCGGTCGGCCGCGGCCTGCAGAACGCCGACATCGGCAAGAAGCTCTTCATGAGTGAGGCGACGGTCAAGGCGCACGTCTCCCGGGCCCTGGTGAAGCTGGACGCCACCAACCGCGTCCAGGTGGCGATCCTGGCCTACGAGGCCGGCCTCCTCGACGACTAGCGCCGCCAGACTTCCTCAGCGATGGAAGGCCGGGACATAGGAAACCGGCCCGGGCCGTCGGAGGGGTGAGGGGAGAGCGACGGCTCAGGCCGGTTTCAGGGGCCAGCGTGCCTGGGGGGATGAGGACGCTGACGACCAGCAGGCGCCCAATGGGGGGAAGGGCGCCAACCGGTCAGGACTCAGATGCGGCCGAAGGCCACGCTGCTGGTCCAGATCTTCGCCTTGGCGACCGGGCGACCCGGCTTCGAGGCGTGCCACAGCATGTTCCCGCCGGCGTAGATGCCGACGTGGTACACACCGCCGCCACCGTTGCGGAAGAACACCAGGTCACCGGGCTTCGCGGCGCTGCGGCTGATGTGCTTGGTCGCGCTGTACTGCTGACGCGACGTCCGGGGCAGCGCGTGGCCGGCCTTCTTGTACACGTAGCCGGTGTAGCCGGAGCAGTCGAAGCCGCGGGTGGTCGTGCCGCCGTAGCGGTACGGCGTGCCCTTGAGCTTGGCCGCCTCGCGGAGCACCTTCGCCCGGAAGGTGGTGGTGCCGCTGCTCGCGCTGGCGCCGTACTTGCCGTAGAGCACCTTGTGCTTGGCGGCCCAGGTCAGCCGGCCCCACGTCTTCTTGTCCGTGTAACCGGTCGCCTTGAGGCCCCAGGACGTCTGGAACTTCTTCAGCACCCGCACGGTGCTGGTGCCGAAGTAGCCGTCCGGTCCCAGGTGCAGGGCCTTCTGGACGTACTTGACGGTCGGGCCGGAGTCGCCCTGCCGAAGCAGCGGCCGGCTCGGGATGCTCATGTGGCCGCGCTGCTGAGCCGCGGTCATGGCCGTGCTGGCGGAGGCGGTCGCCGGCGTGGTGGTGAGGCTCAGCGCCGCTCCACCGCCAACGGCGAGGCCGACCGAGAGAACGGCGGCAGCGGCCCGGGGCGTCCCCGGGCGGGTGGACTTGCGGTGCTTCGCCAGGGTCCGGCCGCTGGGCCGGTCGGTACTCGCCTCAGCGAGCTGGCTGACGGCGCGCGAAAGCGACGTCCGTCGGGCAGTGACGGGCATGGTTGTCTCCCGACGCCTGTGAAGTTAGCTGTCGGGTTCGGGCTGGGATTCATAGCCCGGTCCGCTCCCGCGGACTTCACCCCAGGGTTTCGGCCACTCACGGTCGATACCCAACTTCCTGGGTCCCCCACCCCTGCCATGGTGTTCGAGGGGAGCACATGGGCCCTGGCAGGGCTCGGCGTTGACCCGTGTGCGGTTCGTGTTGTTTACCGAACCGCCGACGACTGTATAACAGGATGATCACGACGCAAACCCTTAGATCCACAGAGTCGTTCTCAAAAGGCCCTGAAAAGGCCTCTGACGGATCAGCAAGCCTGGGTGAACATCAGGTGTCCTGAGCGCGACTGAGCGGTCCACAGGCGACGAATCGCGGCCTCCGTGTGACCTCGGTCACAATTGATGGTGGCTGTCTGTGACAACAGGCACAGAGGGTGGCGAGGGCACCCTAAAGTCCTTGTGAATTCAGCTATCTCCGAGCAGCTCGCGGAAGCGGTCCAGACCGACGTTCCCGCCGGACAGCACCACTCCGACGCGCTCCGGCAGCCCGTGGATCCGCCCGGCCAGCAGTGCGGCCAGCGCACTGGCGCCGCTCGGCTCCAGCACGATCTTCAGTCGCTCGAACGCGAACGCCATCGCGGCCACGATCTCCGCGTCGCTGACCACCTCGCACGACTCCATCAGCCGCCGGTTCACCGCGAACGTGAGTTCCCCCGGCGTCGAGATCGCCTGCCCGTCCGCGATCGTCCGCGGTACGGCGATCTCCACCCGCTCGCCCTTGGCCAGCGACCGCACATGGTCGTCACCCGCTTCCGGCTCGACCCCGATCATCCGGATCCCCGGCGAGATCAGGGTCGCCGCGGTGGCGCAGCCCGCCATCAGCCCACCACCGCCGACCGGGACCAGCAGCGCCCCGAGATGCCCGACCTCCTCGATCAGTTCGAGCGCCACCGTCCCTTGGCCGGCCATCACGTCGGGATGGTCGTACGGCGGGATCAGGGTCCGTCCCCGCTCGCTCGCCAGTTCCTGCGCCAGCGCGGTCCGATCCTGCGTGTAGCGGTCGTACGTCACCACCTCAGCGCCGTACCCGCGGGTCGCGGCCAGCTTGGTCGGCGGGGCGTCCGCCGGCATCAGGATCACCGCGCTGATCCCGGCGAGCCGCGCCGCCAGCGCGACGGCCTGCGCGTGATTACCCGAGGAGTACGCCGCCACGCCCGCCGCGCGCTGCTCGGGAGTGAGCCGGCTGATCGCGTTGAAGGCCCCGCGGAACTTGAACGCGCCGATCCGCTGGAAGTTCTCCGCCTTGAGGAACACCTGCGCCCCGACCCGTTCGTCGAGGGTCCGCGAGGTGAGGACCGGCGTACGGTGCGCAACTCCGGCGAGGCGACCCGCGGCCGCGCGAACATCTGTGAGACTCAACACGGTCATGGAGGGACGTTATCGGCCGCGAGGGGATGTCAAGACGCGGCGGGCGGCTCCGTACTGATGAATGAGAGGCGCCCACCTCCGGGGGCCGCGCGTAAGGGAGACATCGTGAAGTACCTACTGATCCTGAACATCAACCCCGACGTGCTCGGCGCGCTGCCCGAGGCGGAGCAGCAGGCCATCATGAGCGGGCACGAGAAGTTCATGGAGGCGATCAAGGCGTCGGGCGAGTTCCACAGCACGGTCGCGCTGCAGGAGCCGGCCCAGTCGGCGGTGGTCACGGTCCGGGGCGGGGTCCCGGCGGTCACCGACGGGCCGTTCGTCGAGTCGAAGGAGTTCCTCGGCGGCTACTACCTGGTCGACGTCGCGTCCCGGGAGCGCGCCTGCGAGCTGGCCGCGCAGATCCCGGACGCCGCCATCGAAGGCCTCGGCGTCGAGGTCCGCGGGGTGGAGTTCGCCGACGGTCTCTGAGTCGGCAGAAGAAGGGGGTTTCTCCGGCAAGCGCTGGAGAAACCCCCTTGTTTTCTTGACGTTTCAGTCGGTCTGGTCGTCGAGGTTCGCCTCGGCGGCGTTCTTCTTGATCGACTCGATCCCGTTCAGCGCGGAGGCCTTGGTCTTGTAGCTCTCGCTGCTGGTCGCGATCACTTCGCCGTTGCCGGCCTTCAAGCGGAACCGGAACTCGCCGGACTTGTCCTTGTAGAGCTCGAACTTCCCCGCCATCGGTGTACCTCCATAGAGAGTGGTGTCGCTCCGTCTCGGAGCGTAGCCGTTCCAACCCTCTCCGTGCGGTCAGACACCCGCTACTCGAGTACGCCGCGGATTCCGGCGACCACCAGGTCGATGCCGAGGGCGTAGTACCGATTGCGGGACGACGGGCAGATCAGGGCGCCCGCGGCGGAGGTGATCAGCGGGTACCGCTCCGGCGAGAGGGCGCCTAGGGCGGCCCGCTTCTTCCGGAGCGAGGCCTCGCGGGCCTCGGGGTCGCTCACCTCGCGGGCGATCGGGTCCGTGGTGACCAGCGCGATCAGCGAGCAGATCGACTGCCGGCCGACCTCGGCCGCGTCGTCGACCGAGAATCCGCCCTCGATCAGCAGCTCCAGCGCCCGCTCCGACAGCGCCAGCCCAGGCCCTGCGACCAGGATCCGGGCGAGTGTCAGGTCCGCGAGGCGCGGGTGCGCCCGGAGCGCGGTGACGAACGCCGTCAGCAGCCGGTGCAGCTGCGTGTCCCACGGCTCGTCGGTCGGCTCCGGCAGGACGACGTCCGCGAGCAGGCGGTCACCGAGCGCGGCGAGCAGGTCGTCCTTGTCCTTGAAGTGCCGGTACATCGCCATCGGCGTGACGTCGTGCTGCGCGGCCAGCTTCCGGAACGAGACGGCGGCCGGTCCTTCGTCGTCGGCGATGGCCAGCGCGCTGTCCACCACCTTCGCCGGATCCAGGCGTCGAGAGCTCTCCTTGGTGATCACGTTGACAAGTTTACACCGTAGACCTAGTGTCTACTCCGTAAGCTTACGCCGTATACATACGGCGTAGACCTGAGACTTCGAATGAGGTACGGCGATGCGACGCAGTCCTTGGGCCACCCTGGCGGTGCTGGCTCTCGCGCAGTTCATCGTGGTGCTCGACGTGACGATCGTGAACGTCGCGCTGCCCCACATTCAGGCGGACCTGCACTTCTCCGCCGACTCCCTGCAGTGGGTGATCAACGCGTACACCCTGCTCTTCGGCGGCTTCCTGCTGCTCGGCGGGCGGATGGCGGACCTGCTCGGGCCGCGCCGGGTGTTCACCGCGGGCCTGCTGCTCTTCGGGGTCACCTCGCTGGTGGCCGGTCTGTCCAACTCGCCCGAGTTCCTGATCGGGGCGCGGGCGGTCCAGGGCCTCGGCGGGGCGTTGCTGTCGCCGGCGGCGCTGGCGATCCTGACCATGACGTTCGCGCACGGTCGCGAGCGGAACATCGCGATGGGCGTCTGGGGCGGTCTGGCCGGCCTCGGCGGCACGCTCGGTGTGGTCGCGGGCGGCGTGCTGGTCGACAAGCTGAGCTGGCAGTGGGTGTTCTTCGTGAACGTGCCGATCGTGCTCGCGCTGGTCGCACTGATCCCGGTCTTCGTCCCCGACGTACGGCACGCGACGGGCCGCCGTACCTTCGACACGCTCGGCGCGATCCTCGGCACGTCCGGCTTGATGGCGGTCGTGTACGGCGTGGTTCGGTCGGAACCGTCCGGGTGGGGATCGTTCGAGGTGGTCGGCGTACTGACGGCCGGTGTCGTCCTGCTCGCCGCGTTCGTGCTGGTGGAAGCCCGGTCGGCGGCGCCGCTGGTCCCGCTGCGGCTGTTCCGGTCGCGCGCACTGAGTGTCTCGGGCGCTTCGCTGGCGCTGAACGGTGCCGGGTTCCTGTCGATGTTCTTCCTGACCGCGATCTACCTGCAGCAGGTGCGTGGGGACAGTGCGCTCGAGGCGGGCGTGCACTTCCTGCCGATGGGTGGCGCGGCGATCGTCGGCGCGGTGCTCGCGTCGCAGTTGGTGCAGCGGCTCGGCACGCGGACGGTGCAGCTTGCGGGTGCTGTTCTGAGTGTCACGGGGCTGCTGCTTCTCTCGCAGGCCAACGCGACAGGTAACTACAGCTCGGAACTGTTGCCTGGGCTGATCATCTTCGGCTTCGGCATCATCGGGGTCGGCGTCCCCGGTCAGATCAGCGCGGTGTCCGAGGTCCGTCCGGCTGAGGCCGGCGCGGCGTCCGGGGTCGTGAACGCGATGTACCAGGTCGGCGGTGCGCTCGGTCTCGCGATCGTCACGACGCTCTCCATCACCCACACGACCAACGAGCTGACGCACGGAGCGACACAACTCCAGGCGCTGCAGTCCGGGTACGAACGAGGTCTGCTGGCCGCCGCCGTCTTCGCGGTCGCCAACGTTTTCCTCACCCTGGCGACGCCGCAGCTGCAGCCCACCTCGGAACAGCTCACCGAGGCCACCGCCGTCGCATAAGTTGCCTGAGGCAATGTCCGGCCGGTCTAAGGTGATCGCCATGCGCCCACTGAGCTGGCCGGACTGCCGCAACGTCAGAGACCTCGGGGGACTACAAACAGCCAGCGGCGAACTGCAGGCGGGGCGGTTGATCCGCAGCGACAACCTGGACCAGCTCAGCCCCGCAGGCATCGCTGCGGTCGAGGCCTGCGGGATCAGCCGGTTCGTGGATCTGCGCAGCGTCTGGGAGTGCGAGACGTTCCCATCCCCGTACACCGCCGACCCGCGCGTGCGAAACGTCCCACTCTGGGACCCCTCCGACCCGGACGTGTCGGACCTGGACCTCTTCGAGCAGTACCGCATCCTCGTGGACGACTTCGCCGGCCGCGTGACGGCAGCCGTCGTGGCGATCGCGGAGGCTCCACCCGGCGGTGTCGTCGTGAACTGCCACGCAGGCAAGGACCGAACCGGTGTCGTCGTTGCCCTGACGCTCGACCTACTCGGCGTACCAACCGAAACAGTTGCCGCCGACTACGAAGCCTCCGGCGCCGACGCCGACACCATGCTCCGACTCCTCACCCACCTCCACAACACCCACGACACCACCACGAAGTACCTCCTGAACTCCGGGGCAACCACTACGAATCTCGACGATTTGGTTGCCCGCCTCACCGGGTGATTCCCCGGGCGATCCCCGATGTCTGTCTTCGAGCCGCAGGAAAGGGTGAGGGCATCGGGACAGACAAGAGGAGATCGGGATGTTGGGTCAGGGGTTTGTGGCGTTGACGGCGGCGGTGGCGAGTTTGGTACCGGGGACGGGGGTTGCTTCTGCGGGGGAGATGCAGAAGGGGCTGGACGGCGTGGTGGCAATCGGGACGCTGGCCGAGGTGCGGGACGGTGGGGCGGTGTGGCGCGGTAGTAGTGGGGTCGCGGAGTTGGGGAGTTCGCGGAAGGTGCCGGTCGCGGGGCGGTTCCGGGCGGGGAGTATTACGAAGACGTTTGTTGCCACCGTCGTACTGCAGCTCGTTGCCGAGGGGCGGATCCGGCTCGATGACTCGGTGGAGCACTGGCTGCCGGGTGTGGTGCCGAACGGCGAGAACATCACGGTGCGCGAATTGCTCAACCACACCAGCGGTTTGTTCGACTACAAGAACACGCTGCCGATGCCGCCGAGCGCCGAGTTCTACGCGAACCGGTACCGCACCTGGACCGCGGCCGAGCAGATCCAGCGCGCCGTCGCGAACCCGCCGGTGTTCGACACGCCGGGATCGCAGTACGACTACTCCAACACGAACTACCTCGTGATCGGCGAGATCATCAAGAAGGCGACCGGCCACACGTACTCCGAGGAGATCGAGCGCCGCCTGATCCGCCCCCTCGGTCTGCACGGTACGACGATGCCCGGTACGTCGACGTACCTGCGAGGACCGCATCCGCACGGCTACGTGCCGAAGGACGGCGGGCTGATCGACTTCACCGAGATGAACCCGACGCTGTTCGGCGCGGGCGGAGACATCATCTCCACGACGCAGGACCTGAACCGGTTCTTCGCCGCGCTGCTCGGTGGTCACCTGCTGCCCGCGCGACTGCTGGACGCGATGAAGACGCCGGGCACCGAGGACGGGACGTACGGGCTGGGCCTGTCGTGGCACGACACCAAGTGCGGGGTCCGGGTCTACGGCAACGATGGCGACGCGCTGGCGTACCAGGCCTACTCGTTCGCCACCGAGGACACCCGGCGGCAGGTGACGATCGCCGTGACGCCGGACTTCAAGACCAACCCCGACAAGTCGGTCGACGCGTTCGTCGACCAGGCGATCTGCCGATGACCTCTTGCTGCCACAGAATGTGAGATTGTCCGGCAATCGGTTTGGTCCAGGGCCGAAACGGCGACACTGGTATGGATGTCTTGATGCCATCTCCCGAAGGGGTCCGGGACCTTGGAACTCGCCATGCTCGGTACCGAAGACTGGCCGATCGCCAGGGAGGTCCGCCTCCGGGCGCTGAAGGACTCCCCGTCGGCGTACATGTCGGAGTACGAGGACGAAGTCATCGTCGGAGAGGACGGCTGGCGGGAGCGGTTCACCCGGATGCGATGGGTCGTCGCCCGCCACGAGAGCCGGATCGTCGGGCTCGCGAGCTCGGTCCGGGTCGCGGGACGGCCGGCGGACGAACGGCACATCGAGTCGGTGTGGGTCGACCCGCGGTACCGCCGTACAGGCGTGCTGCGGGCGATCCTCCGGCAGCTCGCGGCGGCCGATCCGGACGTCACCGAATGGAGGGTCTGGGTGCTGGACACGAACACGGTCGCACAAGAGGTGTACGACCGGCTCGGTTTCTGCCCGACCGGTGAGCGGCAGCCGCTCAGGGACGGCACCGGACGCCGCGAGATCCGGCTACGCGCCAGCCGTCCCCGACACGCCGGCCAGTTGGCCGTACCCACAGGAGAACCAGGACGTTAGCTGCAGCTCGGCCAGCGCGTCCTGCTCGCTCAGCCCGGACGGGAAACGACGCAACATCTGCTGCCACCGCACCTCGTCCTCGTGCCACTTCTCGATGAAGTCGACACACAGGTCCGGGGAGATGCCGGTCGCCTGGGTCTCCGCGCTCCGCAGCGAGTTGCAGGCGTTCAGCATGTCCAGGTAGTTCGTCGGGCTCGCCGACACCTCGGCCTGCTGGAGTGCCTTGTACGTCGTCTGGATCGTGTCGAGCCGCTGCTCGAGGAAGGTCCGCCAGTGGCTCTTCCGAGTCACCGCCGCAAGCTGGTCCTTGAAGCTCCAGTTCGGCGTCGCCTCCAGCAGCGCGTACAGCCCTTCGGCCAGGATGTCGCCGAACTCCTCGCGTTCCGCACGTCCGGGATCCGCGAACGGCTCGTACGCCTCCTGCCGGACCACACCGATCTTCGGCAGCGTACGGCTGGCGGCCTGGCGCGCGAAGAAGAACCAGTCCTCGTTGTAGATGTCGGCGAAGAACGACAGGTCCGGGTGGTTCAGATTCACGCCGAGGGCCGCACCGCTGACGAAGATGTCCTGCTGGAAACCGGCGAGGCGTCGTGCGTGGCAGACCACCGAGTTGTCCGGAAAGTACTGACTGACCATCGACGCGACCGGATACCTGTCGAGGTACTCGCTCAGCCGGTCGACGTCGCGCGGGTTGAACTGGCTGATGTCGTCGTCGACGAACAAGATCTTGTTCCAGCCCCGCAGCCGGCCGAGCAGCAGGCCGATGTTGCGCTTCACGCTCAGGTCACTCGACCGGTCCGCCGAGGCCTCGGCGAACTCCGGTCCGGACGTCAACGGTGCGGTGCACGGCGGCCGGTAGTTCTCGGGCACCTCGATGATGAGTGCCTGGGCGCCGAAGTTCTTCAGGCTTTCGACGCGCTCGCGGACCAGGTCGGTCTTGGCCTGGCGGCTGCACAGGATGACGAGCGGTACGGACAGCTGGATGGACAGCGAGATGACGTTCTGCAAGGCGGAGGCCTGCCGCGCGGCGGGGACGACGATCGCGTCCACCCGGGTGCGTGCCTTCGGGGAGACCTTGACCTTGGAGACATCGTGCAGCAGCGCTGAGTGGGATTGGCCGTGCGTGATGCGCCGGCTCATTCGTCCTCCTCGTCGGGAGACCATTCGTAAAGACGGTTCTCCGAGATTTCCATGTCAGGAGTGACGGCCTCGCCGTTGACGACAGGGATCCTGAGGAGCAGTCCGAAGGTGCCGTTCGGGAACCGGCTGGCCAGATAGGCCTCGTTGCGTTCGCGCACGGCATCGTCGGTCAGCGCCCGGACCGCTCCCAGCACGCCGCGGCTGTAGACGCCGCTGCAGATGGTGATGGTGCGGCTCCGGTTGAACGGGTTCCGCAACCGGGCGAGCAGCGCGACGTCCTCGACGAGCTCCCGCGGGGTCCGGCCGTCCCAGGCGTCCTGCGCCTGGATCTCCTCGAGCTTCGCCTTCGACGGGGCCTCGTCGGGCTTGACGGCCTCGAGCTCCTCCCAGACCGGGCGGTACTCCCGGCCGTCGCGGGAGCGGAAGATCTCGCCGTCGGCGACGTCCTTGACCGTCAGCTGCTTGATCGGCAGCTCGTTCAGGACGCGCAGCAGCCGACCCGTGAGTTGGTTCCAGGCGGTGCCGCCGAGCACGACCAGGTGGCCGGACAGATGGTCCGCGCTCACCTCGGACGGCAGTCGGTGCCGGACGCGGAGCTCCGGGTTGGAGGCGCGCACGTGACCCCACATCTCGATCAGGGCGTCGAGGTCGGCGTACTTGTAGAGGCGGGTGTGGTTCGGGTTGTTCTCGTCCGCCAGCGGCGAACGTCCGTCTTCGGGGGCCTCGGGGCAGATGATCGTGATCCGCCCGGACTCGAAGTCGAAGGTGTACGAGCCGTTGCTCGACGGGGAATCGGTCTGCTGGTGGCGGACGTCGTCCCGGAGGGTGACCAGCTCGCGGTGCAGCTTGGTGAAGAGCTCCCGCTCGGACCCGGTGAGGTCCTGTTCACGGGGCAGCCGCTCGGGCATCGAGGGCTTGGAGAACAGCAGTGCGTACGACCGCAGCCGCTCTTCCGGTGGCAGTTTCGGGTTGGACTGCGACTCCCAGGAGCTGATCGTGGCGACGGCGACCCGGGTGTCCGCACTGAGTGCGCGCGACACGTCCTTCTGGGTCAGTCGCTGCGACTCCCGGAGCTCACGGAGCCTCCTGGCGAGTCGAACGGCCTCTGGTGAAGGGGCCACTGTTCACTCCCGAAAGGTGGTCAGTCGACCGCGTCGATCACGGATTCGCCGATCGTACACCTAATCTACCCAACTCTACCGACCCGGGCTGTACTTGGACAGCCGCAGATCCTGCACGTGTCGCCAGTCGGAGATCGGTCAACTCACTGCGATTTTGGGGTGACTCACGGTCGAAATGATACTGGGCGTTGACCTGCAGTACACCTCGTTCTACTTTTGATACCGGGATTAGCTGTAATCCACTGAAGTTCACTGAAGCCGTCCGCGGCGTGGCGACGGGAGATTTTCCGAGGACCCATCACCAGCGGAACCAGGTGCCCCATGGATGGATCAGCCGCCGTACCGACGATCGCCACCGGCGATGTCGAGGCGATCCGGGCATTGGAGGCGGGGAACTGGCGGACCGCGCTGCGACTGCTCGGCGAGGGTCGGGTGGGTGACCCGTACGTCGGGGCGAATCTGCGGACCGTCGCGCGGGCGATGGCGTTCCGGGCTGCGGGGGAACACGGCCAGGCCTGGGAGACGCTCGGGATCGCGGCGGCGGGAATCGCGCGGCGGCAGCCCGGGCTGCCAGTCCTTCCGGCCGCGGCGGACGGTGTCACCCGGCTCGCGCTGCCGCCGGCGCACGCGGGGGCGGCGTACCGGACGGTCCGGCTGATCTGGCGTGAGCAGAGCGAGCTCAGCAGGCTGCGTCGCTTGGCCGCCGATCGGCCCAGCGGGATGCCGCCGGACCGGCACATCCTGGTGCTGGCCTTCGTCGAGTACCTCACGTGGCTGGAGCTCGACCTCGAGACCGGTCTGACCGAACTCGCGGACGACGAGGAGCTCGCCGGGCCGCAGGTGTTCGAGTTGCGGGACCGGCGGCGGGAAGGGTTCCTGCGCAGCGCGACCGAGCTCCGGCAGCTCGCTCTGCCGCGCGCCGGCACGATGACGAAGACAGTCTGGAGCCGAGCCGGCGGGTACCACGGCCTTCGCCGGCTAGCACTCCTCGAACTGGCGCGACGCTCCGACCCACCCTGGACCGACACCCCCGCGCCCGCCACCTGCCCAAGCCGAACCGGCGCCCAAATGGCCCGCACGCTTGCTCGGTCTGCGGCCTGACCACCTCCGTCGCTTCGCCGAGCGAAGCGAGGCGTCGGTGATGTCGTGCTCTTTACCAGCGACTGCTGTGGTCTTAACCTTTGGTGACCGTCTCCATCCGATGGCGCGCTGTTCGAGATCGTTGGCCTCGACAACGACCTCGAGCGCCGACCGGCCGCGCGTGAAGGAGGGTCCGACCTGATGATCGCCCTTCTGACAACGCCCTCCGTGCGTCTCACGAGTCCAACCCCCGCAGATCTGGTGCGGACCGTCGACCTGGCCCCCGGGGTCACCGCCGAGATCGACCTGGCCGATCCCTCGCGCTGGCATGCGGTCGAGGTACGCCGCTGGGCCGAGGCAGACCGGGATCTCCTGGAGACGATCCTCGGCGCAATCGCGGTACGCGAGATCGATCGCCTGTTGGCGACGGGCGTGGCGACGAGCGACGTACCCGTCGATTGTGCTGGAGCGGGTGCGTGGCTGCGGCTCGCGGTCGTCGATGCGCTGGACTGGTGGTTGCAGGTACCGCTGCGCCAGGGCCTGCTGGATGCCGAGCGTGCGATCGTCCGCGCACAGGCCGCGAGCGCACTGGCGGCCGGCGAACTCCGACGTACCCTCGTCGACCGCGCACTCGTCCTCGCCCGCCGATCGGCCGGTGAGGTGACGTCCGTTCTGAACGACTTGACCGACTCCGCGACATCGTTGCCTAGGGCCCTTTTCGCGGGGTTGTCCCGGTTGACCGCCGGGTACGCCGCGTTGGCTCGGGAGGTGCATGGTCCGGATGCCACACTGGCGGCTGTTCAGACGGCGTGGGGGAATCTCGGGGCCGCGGTACCGGTCGGTGGTTTCAAGGTTCCTGCTCGATCGCCGATCGCGTTGCCTGATCGGGGCGGGGTGGACCCTCGGCAGTTGCGGGCGCGGATCGCGGCTTCCGACGTACGGCTGGTCGCGGCGCGAGGAGCAGCGGTGCGGGTGATCGTCCCGGCGTACGCGTCGATGCCTTCGCCTGTCGTTGCGGATCGGTTGCTGGTACGGCTCGTCGATCGTCGCTCGGGCGAGGCACAGGATCCGGTGCTGCTGACGCTCCGCTCCGATGCCGAGGAGCCTGTATTTACAGAGGTTGTGCCGCTGCGTGGTGCTTCTGTCGAGCATCTGCGGGCTGATGTCTTCGACGCTGACAGCGGTACGGCGCCTGCTCGGTCGGACAGCGAACTGCTCCGGCTGCGGCGGGCTCAACTGGTGCTGAGCGAGTGGCGGCGGGCTGTCGCCGAGTCGCGGCTCGCGCGCAGCAGCCGGCCACGCAAGCAACGCCTCATTCACCTCATCCAAGCGTTCAGCCCAAGCGCGGAGCCACTCTTCTCGGGCGGGCCCGCTCCGGCGGACATCGAGCAATTCCTCGAGGGCACCGGCACACATCCATGGTTCACCAGTACAACCGGTGCCGGCTCGCTCCTGACCGCGGAACTGGCCGTCCGCTAGCTGGTGCCGCCGCGGCACCAATGTTCGCCCTGTGTGCACAGGTCATCGCGTAATGGAACACGCGCCGACCGTCCACCCGAGGAGCGAGCATGACCATCGTCTCTCGAGCCACCCGCACGCGTGAGGGGTACGGCGCTCGTCGTGCCGCCCGGGCCACTCGCCACGGTGCGGACCTCGCCGCGGGCCGGGGGGCAACTCGCAGTACCGCCACCACCGCCCGTCGCGCGCCCACTCGCCGCAGGGCCGGCACCACCGGCCGATACCTGACTCCAGTTTTACTCAGTCGCCCCGGGACCCGAGCGCCGGCTCGGCGGCCGTTCATCCTGTGGTTCCTGATGGCGGCTGACCTGGCGACCGTGATCTGGATGTACACGCTAGGTGCGTGGCTGGATCACGCGTCGAAGTTCACCGCCACCGCGACCTTGGGCGGACACCATTACCTCGTGCTCGCGGTCGCAGCGGTCGCCTTCACAACACTCGCGACCGTGGCGATCCTGAGCGATGGCTTCACCCACATGACCCCACGCCTGACCGTCATGAAGAACCTCGCGTGCGTCGTGTCCGTCGTTGCGCTCACGGGCCTCGTGGCACTCCTCCTGGCCACACTCCTCAGCCGCCTCCTCTTCGGCGCCTTCCGCCCCTGACCGTCAGTGGGCTTGCGCGACAGCGACCGCGGCGGCGATTGCAGCCGCGGTCTGTTGTGGTGCCTCGTCAGGGAGGAGGAACACTGAGCCGGGGATCGTCACCAAGGTGACGTTGGGCGCCGCCTCGAGAGTGGCGCGCTCGGCGTCTGTGAGCCCACCGTCCCCCTTTTCGGCGTGGACTACCCACACCGGGCTGCCACACGCGGCCAGTAGACCTGCGTAGTCCCGGTCGAGAGCGATGTAGTCGAGGTACGTGCTGGAGGTCCGCACCGAATCACCGGCTCGGTTCTGCTTGAGGTCCTCGATGAGGTCTCGCTTGTGCGGATCGGGCGTTTTGGCTGACCGGGCCATCAGCGGCATACCCTTCATCAGGAGGGCCATCGGCCAGTGACCGACTTTTTCCGAGGTCCGCACGGCGGCCCGGAAGATCCAGGCATCGTCCTCGGTCGACAGGCTGATCCCGAGGAGCACGACCGGCCCGTGGAAGTGGCCGGAAAGCAGCATCTCCAGCGCAACCGTCGCACCGTGGGAGAAGCCAACGACCACGTCGGAGCCGAGCTCCTTCGCCAGCTCCCCGGCCCGGCGCGCCAAGGCCGGGATGGACACGTCGTCGCCTGCCATCGGGGCACCCGCCATCCCCGGCAGCGTCGTCGCCACCAGCCGAACGCCGGCCAGCGCTTCCTCAGCCATCACCAGATCGAACGACCGCGCCGCATTGGCCCCACCCGGCAACAGCAGAACCGACCGCTCCGCATCCACAGGTCCCGCACTCAGAAGCTCCCAGGCCTTCCGCATCACTACCGCCCCCAAACAACAAGTCCCTCTCCCCACGGTACGACTCAACGCCTTCTAAGGAGAGGGAGCTACGTTCGAACTGTGGATGGCTGGAGGGGCGTGTCGCTGCTCGGTGGCTGGTTCCCGGTGACGATCGAGGTCGTCGCGGTCACTGTGCTGCTGCTTGCGGTGGGGTGGCGGGACCAGCGGTGGCGATTGCGGGTGCTCCCGGTGGTCGTTGTTGCTGCAGTGTTCCTGGCAGTGTTGGCGGCGTACCCGGGCGCGCGGGCGATGCGACAGGTGGATCCAGTGCCGTTCGCGGTGTGGTTCTGGCTCGGAGCCGCAGCCGGCGCGTTGCTCGTACTGGTGGCTGGGTGGCGCAGCGCGCGATGGTGGAGGCGCGGTACGGCGCTGCTCGCCGCGGCGCTCGCCGCTTTCGTGTGCGCCAACGGGATCAACCAGTTCGTCGGCTACTACCCCACGCTCGGGTCCGCGATCAACGATTGGACCCACACCCCGCTGCCGGGCCAGACCTCGCTCCCGAGCGCAATGCACGCTGCTGGAGCCGCGAACATCCCAACGGCGGGGAAGCTCGTCGCGGTGACCATCCCAGCGACGTACAGCCACTTCGGCCATCGGCAGGAGTTGGTGTACTTACCGCCGATCTGGTTCGTCGGTCATCGCCGTCCGGTCCTGCCGGTCGTCGAGATGATCGGCGGCCAGCGCGGTGGCCCGGGCGACTGGGTGCGCCTCGCCAACGCCGTACAGACGTCCGACAGTTACGCGCGGCTCCACGGTGGCTACGCGCCGATCCTCGTCTTCGCCGATGCGACCCGTCGATTCAGCAACGACACCGAGTGCGTGAACGGCCCGCGGGGGAACGCCGCCGATCACCTGGCATTCGACATCCCCAAGTACGTGGAGAAGACCTTCGGCGCTTCCCGCAACCCGCGGCAGTGGGCGATAGCCGGGTTCTCGATGGGCGGCACGTGCTCGATCGACCTGGTCGTCAAGTATCCGAACGTGTTCAACCACTTCGTCGACATCTCCGGCGACCTCGCGCCGTACACGGGCACTCGCGCGCAGACCTTGCAGGATCTGTACGGCGGGAGCATCGCCGCCCGCAATGCCAACGAGGCGCTCCCCGTCATGCGTGCACACGGCCGCTACACAAACGTCAGCGGCCTGTTCCTCACCAGCGCCGACGAACCGCGCCACCAGTCGGAGGCACGGCAACTCTCCAAGGCGGCGGCGAAGGTCGGCATCTGGTCCCGCGTCGACGTCAGCCCCGGCACCCACACCTGGCAGTTCGCCGCCCCCGCCTTCGCCTCCGCCTACCCCTGGTTAGTCACCGAACTCACAAGCCGGACAACCCCACGCACCCAGCCCTGAATCTGCGGTAGCGACTGCGGAATGTGCGTGCGAAGAAAAAATTGCTCCCCAGCTGACGCGGAGAGGGTTTGTGGTGGTCAGGGGCGGTCTCGAACCGCCGACCTTCCGCTTTTCAGTTCGACAGCAACTCTCGTGCTGCTGGTGAGAACCGTCGCCTAGCGGGTCGCTCCGTCAGCCGACCCAGGTCACGTCGAAGATCCGGATCTGCTCGCGATCGTCGTCGACGTAGAAGGACAGCAGCCCGAGGCCACCGAAGGTGCATTGCCGAAAGCTCGGCTCATCTCGATCGAGGGTTTGGGTCTCCCACGGCGCACCGACCAGCTTGCTGACACGTTCGACCAAAGCATCGAATGCCGATGAAGGCAGTCCTTGCAGCTGGGCCAATGCGGATGCGTGAAACTCCACGCGGTAGCTCACCGCCGATCGGACCAGCCCGGTATCGCTTGCTCTGCCGGCACGAACTCGTCAGCTCGATCCTCGCGGGTCGCTTGCAATGCCTGATCGAAGCTCGGATCGGAATACGCGACCGCCCGCAGGCGCCAGAGGTGCAACACGTCCCGCAGCTGCTGGAAGCGCCACACCTCGTGGGCAGCGTCTAGAGCGCCGTGGTACTCGCTGAGGAACTGCTCATGCCACTTCTCCGGCAAGAGGCGGAGGATCTCGCTGGGGTCGTCCGGCGAGCTCTGCATCGGCTGAGCAGTCATGTCACCAGATTACTCTGAGCAGACCCTCCGCGTATCAAAGCTATCCACACCCACCGAACTGACCGGCGGTCCTGGCGAAAGCGGTCACGGTCGATCACCCACACGACGTGTGGTGGCGATTCCCAAAGCGAGGTCACAGGGGTGGTCAGGGGCGGTCTCGAACCGCCGACCTTCCGCTTTTCAGTTCGACAGCGGCCCTTGGGCTCCATGGAACCGGTGTTGCAGAGCAAGGCTCATCGGTTGGCTCGGTTGGTTGCTGTCGCCACCTGTTGCGGTCCCGGTTGCGGTCATCAGATCCGAGCCCTGGTTTACGGCGGCCCGGTCGCCGAACCTCGTCTACGCCGAGTGCGTCCTCTGCAAAACCACCGGCATCCACGGCTTCTGCGGCGCCTCCTCCCTGGACGCCTCCCCGTCGAACGAGCCCCTCACCGACCAAACCCGAGCCTTCACCTCCATCACTGTCTGAGGTACGGGTACGGCGTGAGACGTATGCCGGTGTCGGCGGCGATGACGGCCCGGTCGCCGAGCGGCTTGCTGAGGGTGACGACCGCGGTCGATGTCTTCCCGACGTCCGCAACGGCCGGGAGCAATGGACCGTGACTGCCACCGATGACCACCAAATCGTCGTACTCGACGACGTGGGCCCGGAGGTCGGTCTCATAGAGTCCGTGGCTGAACTCGAAACTGAGGGTCTTGCCGTCGACCCAGTCGAGAACGCCGACCTGGAGCAGACCCTGCTCGAGCCGGGCGAGGCCGGGTAGCGGGTCGGTCCACTGCAGCGACTTGAGCACGCCCGCAGGGACCGCGACGGCGACAACAGGTCTCGACAGGCCTCGCACCGTGAACGACCAAGCCGGCACGGTCGCCCGGCCATGGCTGGTCTCCACGTCAGTCGTCGTCAACGAGCTGGCGGTGATCGTGAGCGTTTCGCAGCTCGGCATCCTCTCGCACATGTCGTTCGGCGGACCGATCGCCTCGGTCAGAGCTTGCTGAGCGTCGAGCACCTGCATCGTCTCGTTCGACCCATCCGCGAAATCGACCCGCGTCGTACCACCTTCCGCGAACTGGACCCCGTCCGCGAAGGCAACCCGCCCGGACAACCACGAGATCTTCTGCTGCCAGGTGTCGAACCCGAGCCCCGGCGTCCGCGTCGAGTACAAGAAGACACCGGTCACCGGCGCCGGGATCCCCGCCGCCCGCACGACGCGCGCGACCACTCCCGCGCGCTCCACAAACGCTTGTGTGGGCTGAGCTTGCGGCACCAGATCACCGCCCGGTGTCTTCCACGCCGGCCGAGGGGCCGACTTATTACTAGGCGCAGAGCCCGGGGCTGCCTCGGACCCACACCGTCCGAGAGCGAGCACCAGCACCACCCCCAACCACACCTTCCCCACCATGGGGCCGAGTATCCGCTTCCCTTCTCGGCCCTTCAAGCAGCGTGAGACGCGGTACGTGCGAGGGCTCGACGCCGACGGGGTCGATCTGCTGCGGCGGACTGATGCCGGTTGGGTGCGCACTCATCGCTGACCTCTCCGATACTTAGCGGGAGGTCAGGTGCCGGTTCCCGACCAGGGGAAACCGAACAGACGTTGCGGTCATTGTGTGAGGATCGGCGGTTCTCAGATGGAGAAACCGCAGGTAGAGAAGGTGGTCAGGGGCGGTCTCGAACCGCCGACCTTCCGCTTTTCAGTTCGACAGCGGCCCCCGGGCGGCTAGACAGAACCGTTGCCCAGGACGTCCTTCCGTCGGGTCCTGATGCCCACCAGCGGTGGCTGTTGCGGTCCTGGTTGCGGTCACTCCTGCACCGTCAGCATAGGAAGGCTTGTCGTCTCTGACGGCCCCAGGTGGGACCCGTGCAGAGCGTCTCCCCGGCGTGTCGTGCTGACTCGTGAGAGGCTCTGAGGCTGCAAAGGAGGGTAATGAGACACATCTACCTCGTCACACATCCCGAGGCTCAGCATCACGTTGACGGCGTCGTTGGAGGCTGGCACGACTCAGATCTGACACCCCTTGGGCGCCTGCAGGCCGAACGCATCGCCGAGGTCCTGGTGAGCAGGATCGGACCCCAGCCGGTCGAGGTCTACTCCTCTGATCTGAAGCGAGCCAGCCAGACGGCAGAGCAAGTTGCTCGGAGGTTCTCCGTCGAGGTTCAGACTGATGCGCGGCTTCGCGAGAGGTCCAACGGTGAGGCTGACGGGCGTCCCCAAGCGTGGCTCGCCGAGCGCCGCATCCCACTTCCGGAATACGGCGATCGACTCGGCCACCACGACGGACCAGCCGGTGCGGAAACACGAATGGCATTGGTCGAACGCCTGTACCCGGCCCTCGATGACATCCTCCGTCGACCAGTCGCGAACCAGATAGTGGTGTCTCACGGGTCCGCGTCGAGCTATCTGATTGCTGCCTGGATCGGCATGCCGATGACCTCGACGGACCGGGTCTTCTTTCCCCTGACTTCAGGTGGTATCACCACCCTCCTCCGCAACGACACCCACTTCAGCCATCAGGTCGTCTCTCTGAACGAGACCCAACACCTGCAGGGTCTTGGAGAGCCACCACTGCCGTGATCTTGTCCCTTCTCGCGGCATCCGTCAGGTACAGATGACGATCTATGCCCACGCGTCTCTGGAAGACCAGCGGAAGGTCACTCGATCAGCTCGCGGAGCTGGTTGCCGGATAGGCGTTGCGGTAATCGCGGGAGAATCGGCGGTTCTCAGAACGAGAAACCGCAGGTGAGAGAGGTGGTCAGGGGCGGTCTCGAACCGCCGACCTTCCGCTTTTCAGGCGGACGCTCTACCAGCTGAGCTACCTGACCGGGGAGAAAATTCGGCGGCGGTGTTTTTCACACCGCCGCCTTCTCCTGGCGACCCAGACGGGACTCGAACCCGCGACCTCCGCCGTGACAGGGCGGCACGCTAACCAACTGCGCCACTGGGCCTCAATGACTCGATGATCCTACAGCATCTTCGAGCCTCTTCTTGCACCGGCCTTTCGGCCGTATCCCCAACGGGATTCGAACCCGCGTTACCGCCTTGAAAGGGCAGCGTCCTAGGCCACTAGACGATGGGGACTCGGACCCGCGGGAGCCGAAGCTCCAGGGACAGCCGTAAGCATAGAGGAGACCGCGCCAGCTTCCAAAACGAGATACTGGAGGGGTGATCGAGATGAGCCGGAGCGCCTTCGAGGAGCTGGTCGCGCAGGCGCTGGACGACGTGCCGGAGGAGCTCGCGGCGCTGATCGACAACGTGGCGGTGTTCGTCGAGGACGAGTCGCCGGCGGGCCAGCCGGAGCTGCTCGGGATCTACGAGGGCATCCCGCTGACCGAGCGCGGGCACTACTACGGCGGCGTGCTCCCGGACCGGATCACGATCTACCGGAACCCGACCCTGAAGATCTGTGAGACCGTCGACGACGTCGTCGATGAGGTGAACATCACGGTCGTGCACGAGATCGCGCACCACTTCGGCATCGACGACGCCCGGCTGCACGAGCTCGGCTACGGATAGGCGCCACCGGCCGGCGCCACCGGCCGGCGCCACCGGCCGGCGGCGCTGACGGGCTGCTCGGCGGGCCTGATCGGACCGCTCCGCGCAGCGGACCCCCGGGCAGGCGAAATCCGCGGTACGGCGGACGCCTCTGCCGTACCGCGGAAACCTCGGTTCAGGACCGGTTGAGCAGCAGCTTCCAGGGCATCAGTGCCGACTCGAGCTGCACCTTCAGGCTCATCTTGGAGACACCCTCGGTGCGCTCCTCGAAGCGGATCGGGGTCTCGGCGATCTTCACGCCGCGCTTGACCGTCCGGTAGTTCATCTCGACCTGGAACGAGTACCCGTTGCTCGCGATCGACGCGACGTCGATCCAGCGCAGGGTGTCGGCCTTCCACGCCTTGAAGCCGGCGGTGGCGTCCTTGACGTGCAGCCGCAGGATCGCGTTCACGTAGAAGTTCGCCCAGGCGGACAGCGCTCGCCGGTGCCAGCCCCACTCGGCCGCGGCAGAGCCGCCGGGCACGTACCGGGAGCCGATCACGACGCCGGCGTCGGTGGTCCGCAGGATCTCGACCATGGTCGGGATCACCGCGGCGGGGTGCGACAGGTCGGCGTCCATCTGGATGACGATGTCGGCGCCTTCGTCGAGGGCCCGGGTGATCCCGGCGATGTACGCGCGGCCGAGGCCGTCCTTGACGGTCCGGTGCAGTACGCCGACCTTCTCCGGCGACTCCTTCGCCAGCTCGTCGGCGACGTCGCCCGTGCCGTCGGGGGAGTTGTCGTCGACGACGAGGAGCTCCAGGCCGGGCAGGTTCAGGTCGGACAGCAGCCCGGCCAGCACGGGCAGGTTCTCCCGCTCGTTGTAGGTCGGTACGACGACCACGATTTTCGCTAACTCACCCATGACTTTCCTTCGTCGGAGACACCGGACGCTATCGCATCGCCGGTCGAGGGTCGTGCAGGTGCCAGCGCAAGGTGCCGATGTCGGTACGACGAATCTGTAGGTGTGCCGAGTTCCCGAAGGGGTCGGTGCCGGTCAGAGATCCGCGAGCGCCTCGGTGATCGTGCCGTAGATCCGGAACTGCCCGCCGAGGCCGGTGACGCTGAGCGGACGGTCGACCGGGCGGCCGACGCCGACCAGGGCGAGTGGGATGTTGTGCCGGCCGGCGAGGTTGCGTGCCTCGACCAGGTTGCCGAGTCCGGCGGAGCTGCAGAAGGTGACCGCGGAGACGTCGATCAGCACCAGCCGCGCGGGCGGTGCGACGGCGGCGCGGATCGTCGTCGCCGCGTCCTCGGTGCTCGCCATGTCGATCTCGCCGGACAACCGGACCAGCCGGACTCCCGGTTCCAGTTCCTCGATGATCGCGTCGAACGTCGTTCTGATCATTTCGCCGTCCCGCGGCTCTGGGTGGCTGGTCACGCGGGTTCTCCCCCGGGGTAGCGCCACGAACGCGGGTCCTGGCGGAAATGGAACTGCCCTGTACTCACACCGTATGCCTCAACTCCCCAGCGTCACAACGGGTTCGCCACGGATGACCCCGGAGCGTGACCTCGCCGCTGTAAGCGCTGTCAGAGTAAAGCAAACGACGGACCCAGAACGGTGATAGACAAGGCGGCATGGGCGTTCTCGACGGTAAGGCAGCGCTGGTCACCGGAGGTTCGCGGGGCATCGGCGCGGCGATCGTGCGGCGGTTGGCGGCCGACGGCGCCGTCGTCACCTTCACCTACGCGAGCAGCGAATCGGCCGCGGCCGACGTGGTCGCCGAGGTCAAGGCGGCCGGCGGTACGGCGATCGCTGTCCAGGCGGACCAGGCGGATCTGTCCGCGATCGACGACCTTTTCGAGCGCGCGGCCGAGCCGACCGGATCGCTGGACATCTTCGTCTGCAATGCGGGCCAGGCGATGGTGAAGCCGATCGCCGACGTCACCGTGGACGACTACGACCAGATGTTCGCGACCAACGTGAAGGGACCGTACTTCGCCATCCAGCGCGCGGGTCGCGTGCTGCCCGACGGCGGCCGGATCATCGCCCTGTCCACCCTCAACACGGTGATGCCAGGCCCCGGGATCTCCTTGTACGCCGCCGGTAAAGCGGCCCTCGAACAGTTCGTGAAGGTCGCTGCACGCGAGTACGGTCCGCGCGCGATCACCGTGAACACGGTCTCGCCGGGTGCGACGAACACGGACATGTTCCACGACCACAACCCGCCGGAGATCCAGGACGCGCTGGTCGGGATCACGGCGCTCGGCCGGATGGGGGAGCCCGCGGAGATCGCCGACGTGGTCGCGTTCCTGGCCGGTCCGGACGCCCGGTGGATGACCGGCCAGAACCTGCGCGCGACCGGAGGGATGCTGGTCTGAGCACGAAGGACCTGCTCACCGACATCGACGCCGCGGCTGATCCCGCGGTGGCCGAGGTGCTGTCGCGCTACTTCCAGCTGCAGCCGGGCGGGTACGGTCACGGCGACCGGATGATCGGCGTGAAGCTGTCCACGATCCGCGGCATCCTCAAGCCGTACCTGCGCGCCGACCTCCCGTTGCCCGACCTCGAGCAGGCGCTGACCAGCCCGGTGCACGAGCATCGCCTCGCGGTCCTCTGCCTGCTGGCCGACCGAGCGACCCGGAGCCGCAAACCCCGTACGGCGAACCCGGCCGAACTCCTCGCGATCTACGAGCTCTATCTGCGCAGTACGGCGTACATCAACAACTGGGATCTGGTGGACTGCAGTGCTCCGCAGATCGTCGGCGGCTACCTGCTCGATGAGCCGCGGGACATGCTCTACACACTCAGCAAGTCGACGTCACTCTGGGAACGCCGGATCGCGCTGGTCGCCACGCAGTACCTGATCGGCCAGGGCCAGACTGCCGACACCTACAAGCTGTCGGTCGAGGTTCTCGACGACCCCGAGGACCTGATTCACAAGGCCTCCGGCTGGATGTTGCGCGAGGCCGGCAAGCGCGTCTCCGAGGACGAGCTCCGCGGATTCCTCGACCGGTACGCGCCGCGGATGCCCAGGACGATGCTCCGGTATGCCGTCGAACGCCTGGACCCAGCGACTCGTCAGCACTACCTGAAGCTGCCGCGCATTCGCTGAGTGGTTGCTCCGAGCAACAAGTCGGAGAATGTCGACAAATCAGTTTGGTTTGGCGTCGGCGAGCGGCGGCGCCTCGAGGGCACAGTGCCGGTGGTGGATGTCGGTGGTGACGACGTGCCGGACCTGTCGGCCCGGACGGTCGCCGAGGGTGACCCACGCGATCACGCTGCCGAAGGCGGCCAGGACGGCAGAGATCACCAGCGCGTTCCCGAACCCGGTATGGAACGCCGCCGGATCGCGGTACGTGTCACCGGTGATGCCGGCCGCCATCGGGATCGCCGCGACCGCCATCAACTGCGCCGACCGGGCGATCGCGTTGTTCACGCCGGACGCGATCCCGGCGTGATGATCTGCGACCGATGACAACACGGTCGCGGTCAGCGGTGCCACGGTCGCGACCAGCCCGAGCCCGAGCAGCACGACACCTGGGAGTACGGCGGTGAAGTAGCTCGTGCCGGTGCCGATCCGCAGCATCAGCAGGAACCCGCCGGCCATCAGCAGCGGCCCGATCGTCATCGGGATCCGGGGGCCGATGCGGTCCGCCAAACCACCGGCGTACCCCGAGAGGGCGAGCATCAGCGCGGTCATCGGCAGCAGCGCGGCGCCGGCCCAGAGGGCTGAGTAATGGAGGCCGGTCTGCAGGTAGACGACGACGAGGAACGTCGACGTACCGAGGGCGCCGTACACGACGACCGTGACCAGGTTGGCGCCGGTGAAGCGGATGTTGGAGAACATGCCCAGGGGCAGCATCGGGTGCGAACTGCGCCGCTCCACCTCGATGAACGCGGCCAGGGCGAGTACGCCGATCGCGAGACTGGTCAGGACCAGTGGATCGCCGAAACCGTGGTCGCCGGCGCTGATCAGCCCGTAGGTGAGACCGGCCAGGCCGAGGGTGGCCAGGATTGCGCCGGTGAAGTCGAGCCTGCCGGTCGCGCTCTCGTCCTTGGTCTCCGGTACATGCCGGAGAGCGACGAGGACGGTCGCCAGCGCCAGGGGTGCGTTGAGCAGGAAGATCAGCTGCCAGTAGCCGCTGTCCACCAGGGTTCCGCCGACGAACGGACCGACCGCCGCGGCGACCGAGGTGAGGCCGGACCAGAGACCGACCGCCTTGCCGCGGTCGGAGTGCTGGAACGTCGTCTGCAGGATCGCCAGGCTGCCCGGCGTCAGCAGGGCGCCACCGATGCCCTGCAGGATGCGTCCCGCGATCATCACCTCGAGGGTCGGGGCGAACGCGCAGAGCACCGAGGCCGCCGCGAACCAGATCGCCCCGATGACGAACGTCCGCCGTCGGCCGAACCGGTCGCCTAGCGAGCCGCTGAGCAGCACCAAGGAGGCGAGCATCAGCATGTAGCCGTTCACGATCCACTGCAGGCCGGCCATGTTCGCGTTCAGGTCCTCGCCCATGGCGGGCAACGCGACGTTCACGACGGTCCCGTCCAGGAACGCCATCCCCGAGCCCAACGCCGTCGCCGCCAGTACCCACCGGCCCCGCGCGGTGCCCAGCGCGATCCGCTCGTCACTCATGGAGTCAGCGTGGCAGATGAAGCCGAGGTACGACGAGGGTGTCGCACGCGGCGGCCGCGCACCCGGGTGTCGGTCGGTGACGGACAGGTCGGGCGACCAGGTAACGGCCGCGCTGTACCCCAGCACCAGCGCGACCGCCACCAGCAGGCGCACCGCCGGACTCCGGAGCTCCCCCACCCCCGTACTCCTGGCCGGGAGGAACTCGGGACTCCCGGGCAGTTGCGTCCTGACCCGAAGTCACCGTCCCCCATTTCGGGCCTGGCCGATTCCCCTGTTCCGGCGCGGTCCGACTGGCCCATACGATACGCCCGAAATGCCGCGGGTGGGGAAATTCCAGAATTATTTCTGGGAACCGCAGAATGCGGGCCCGGAGTGTGTCCGGGAAATCCCCGGGCGGTATCTGCGCTATTTTTTCGAGAATTCCAGGTCCGATAGTCATTGATCTCACCGGTGCCGGCGGCAACTATCGCCGGGGCGCCGGGCCCGGTGACCGCGATCGGTCCGCCCGCGGCGGGCGATAGGCTCGGCGGTCATGGCCAGGTATTTCGACATCCATCCCGAGAACCCTCAGCGGCGGTCGATCGGGCAGGTGGTGGACCTGCTCCGTGGGGACGGGCTGATCGCGTACCCGACCGACTCCTGCTACGCGCTTGGCTGCCAGCTGGGGAACCGGGACGGGATCGACCGGATTCGCACGATCCGGCACCTGGACGATCGGCACCACTTCACGCTGGTCTGCGAGAACTTCGCCCAGCTCGGGCAGTTCGTGCACATCAGCAACGCCGTCTTCCGGTCGATCAAGGCGGCCACGCCGGGCAGTTATACGTTCATCCTGCCGGCCACCAAGGAAGTCCCGCGCCGGTTGCTGCACGCGAAGAAGAAGACCGTCGGCGTGCGGATCCCGGACCACGTGGTCACCCAGGCGCTGGTCGCGGAGCTCGGCGAGCCCCTGGTCTCCAGCACTTTGCTGCTGCCCGGTCAGGAGGAGCCGATGACGCAGGGCTGGGAGATCAAGGAAGAACTCGACAACCAGATCGACGCCGTCATCGAGGGCGAGGCCGGCATCGAGCCGACCACAGTCATCGACTTCTCCGACGACGTCCCAGAGGTCGTCCGCGTCGGCTCGGGAGATCCCACCCCGTTCGAGTGACGGTCCTGAAATATCCTTCCACTAACGGATGATCTGCTTCAGAACTGTTTCCTTGGCTGCATCCATGTACCAGCTGTGTCTGCTGAGACACTGTCCGCGTGACCTACACACTCGACCTGAATCCTGACGAGTTGCTCACCACCACCCGGACGGTTCGCAAGCGGCTCGATCTGGAGCGGCCGGTGCCGATGGAGCTGATCCGCGAGTGCATCGAGATCGCGTTGCAGGGGCCGTCGGGGAGCAATCGGCAGACGTGGCACTGGCTGGTGATCACGGACGCCGAGAAGCGCGCGGCGGTCGGTGAGTACTACCGGCGTGCGGTCGAGCAGTACCTCGCCGGTCCGGGCGCGGCCGGGAAGCTGCACGCTGACGACCCCGATCGCTCAGCCGTCCAGCGCCGGGTCGGCGACAGTGTCGCGTACTTGGGCGAGCGGATGGGTCAGGTCCCGGTGCTGGTCATCCCGTGCCTCAAGGCCAAGTCGTTGCCCGCCGGCAATCAGTCCGGCCTGTGGGGCTCGATCCTCCCGTCGGCGTGGAGCTACATGCTCGCCGCGCGCGCCCGCGGCCTCGGTACGGCGTGGACGACGCTGCACCTGACCTACGAGCAGGAGGTGTCGGAGCTGCTCGGGCTGCCGGAGGACATCCGTCAGACGGTGCTGATCCCGACGGCGTACTCGATCGGGACCGACTTCAAGCCCGCGAAGCGGCAGCCGCTGGACGACGTCCTGCACATCGACGGCTGGTGATCCAGCACCGCCGGGATCAGGCCGCACGGTTCAGGAAGCGGCCATCTCCTCGATGGTGAGCCCGCTGAGCACCGAGCGGGGCTCGGCGACGGTCAGGTCGAGACCTGGGTCGGCGTCGTCGTCCTTCACCTTGACCAGCAGCCAGTCGCCGCCGGTGCGGGTGAAGGCCCAGGCGCCGTTGAGTTTCACGCCGTGCAATTGCACCTTCAGGTGCCCGCGCTCGATCGCCTCGGCCGGGTCGACCGGCTGCTGCCGGTCGTCGCGGGTGAGATTCGTGTAGACGCCGGCGTCCCAGACGATCACCGCACCGCTGCCGTACTGCGCGTCGCGGTGCACGCCCTCGTACGACGCGTACTCCAGATCGTGGTCGGAGGTGAACACCGCCAGCCGCTTCACGATCGGGTCCAGCGACGGGCCGCGCGGCACTGCCCAGGACTTCAAGACCCCGTCCACCTCGAGCCGTACGTCGTAATGCCGCCGCCGAGCGTCATGCAGCTGCACCACGAAGATCGGCTTGCTCACGGGGCTCCCTGAGGAATTCGAGTTACCGTTAACGATCTGTCATCTTGCGGTTGTAGGCTTTCCCCTGGTTGAGAAATCAGCCCCCACTACTTTCCCATCACATCCGCCCCTGTCCAGAAGCAGGTGCCATGCCCGTAGCCACTTCTCCGGCGCGGCCGATCGCGGTTCAGATCCTGATCGGCGGCCGCTGGATCGCCGGCCAGGAGCTGGGTCGCCGGACCGGGACGGCCGGGACCGACGAGGTTCTCGTCAGTCACCACGGCCATCTCGTCTGGGTCGACCAGAGTGCCGTCCGTGAAAGCTGAAATCCCTTACAGGTAAGGGATTTCAGCAAAGAGCTTTCGCAACCAGGTTGCCGATCTCGATCGCCGACTCTGAGCCGGACGGATCGAACAACGTCCTGGTCAGCGCGAACGTGACGCCTGCGCGGGTGTCCGCCCAGGCGACGCTGCCGCCCATGCCCGGCCATCCGAACGACGCCGGGCTCTCCTCCGCCGTCGATCCGAGCCGACCGATCGCGTAGCCGAGCGCCAACGTTGCCTCGTTGCCGAGCAGTTCGTCCGGCGCGACCAGTGCCGGACCGGTGATTACCGGAACCGACTCCGGCCGGACCAGTCGAACCCCGTCCACCTCGCCGATCAGACCGGCGTACAGCTTGGCGATGCCGCGGGCGGTCAGGATGCCGCTGGACGGGTCCTCGATCGCCAGCCGTTCCGGGTGGTTCAGCGCGGCGGCCCGGGGCTGCATCGCCGGCGGGACGACCTTCGCGAACATGTCGGCCAGCATCGCGAACGTCTCCTCGGAGCCCTCCGGCTCCACCAGTTTCGCAAGCCGGTGACGCTGGTTCTCGGGCAGCGCGAAAAACACGTCGTCTGTGATCCCGAGCGGTTCCACAATCTCCCGCAGTACGGCGGAAATCGTCCGGCCGGTGGCCCGCTGGACGATCTCACCGAGCAGCAGGCCGACCGTCTCCGCGTGGTACGTCATCTTGGTCCCGGGCTCCCACCACGGCTCGGCCGCCGCGAGGTACGTCGTGATGCGCGGCTTGTCGGCGAGCAGCTCCGGCGTGGTGTCGGCCGGGAGCGCGGGCAGGCCGACCGAATGGGTCAGCACGTGCCGCAGGGTCGCCTTACTCTTCCCCTGAGCGCCGAACTCCGGCCAGAGCTCCACGATCGGCTGGTCGTAGTCGAGCACGCCGCGATCCACCAGGACGTTCGCGACCGTTGCGGACGCACCCTTTCCGGTGGACGCGGCCCAGTACAACGTCTCCGATGTCCCCCCGTCGCCCGCGACCGCGTCCACGACCAGCTCACCGTGGCGGTACACGGCCACCTGCAGACCGAGCTCGGTCTCCGCCAGTTCGTCGATCTGCCGCTGCACTACGTCCTGAAGCTCCATACCGGTACGTCGGAGCGACTCCGGGCCCTTTGACATGCCCTATGCATAGTCGAGCGCGAACCGGATCGTCCGCTCCCGCTCCGCCTCCGGCCCGACCGGGCAGAACAGGAACTCTGTCGTACCGGCGTCCGCGAATCGCTGGATCTCCTTCGCCACCGTCGCCTCGTCACCCAGGACCGCGGTCTCCTCAGGACCGGCTTTGCCGCCACGGTCCAGCACGGCCCGGTACGCCGGCATGCTCCCGGCGGCTCCGAAGTTGGACCGGATCCACTCGCGCGTGCCGTCCGGGTCGTCGGTGACCGCGACGCAGACGCCGGCCACGACCTGCGGCTCCGGCCGTCCCGCGGCTGTCGCTGCCCGGTCCATCGTGGGACGGATGAAGCTCTCGATGACCTCGGGCCCGGCCCAGCTGGTCGTCGTACCGGCGGTCAGTTCGCCGGCCGTCGTGAGCATCCGCGGGCCGAGCGCGGCCAGGATGAGTTCGGGTGCCTCGGCGCCGGTGATCTCCAGCTGGCCGCGGGCGGTGAGGCGTTCGCCCTGGTAGTCGGTGGGCTCACCGGCGAGCAGCGGGCCGAGCGCCTCGACGTACTCGCGGATGTACGCCGCGGGGCGGTCCATCGACAGGCCGAGCATGCCTTCGACCATGTGCGGGTGACTCGCGCCGACGCCGAGCGTCAGGCGGTTGCCGGTCAGGGCCTGCACGCTCAGCGCCTGCGCTGCGAGGGCCATCGGGTGCCGCCCGTACGCCGGCACGACGCCGACGCCGTACTCGATGGTCGAGGTGTACGGCGCCACTCCGGCGATCAGCGTCAGCGCGTCCCAGCCGAGGCGCTGGCTGAACCAGACCCGGTTGACGCCGTTGTCCTCGGCGGCCTTCGCCAGCGCGCCGACCTCGTCGACGGCCAGGCCCTCTTCGTTGATCCACAGTCCGATCCTCATGTCCACCAGTCAACGGGGACGGCGGCCGCTGACCCAGACGCAGTTACGCTGTGCAGCGATAAGGAATCGTGATCGCCGGAGGTGGCCAATGGAGCTGCGGCAACTGCGGTACTTCGTCACCGTCGCCGAGGAACTGCATTTCGGCCGGGCCGCCGAGCGACTGAACATCGTCCAGCCGGCCGTCTCCCAGCAGGTCGCCCGCCTCGAACGGGAACTCGGTCTGAAACTGCTCGACCGCTCGTCCCGCCACGTGCGGTTGACCGGGGACGGCGAACGCATGCTGCGGGAGGCGCGCAGCGTGCTCGCCGCCGCGGACCGGGCCGCCGAGGTCGCCGCGGAGCTCGCGTCCGGGCGCTCCGGCGTACTGCGGATCGGGACCGCGCCCGGGTTGCGGGACCGGCTGGAGCGCGGGCTGGCGCGGCTGGTGGAGGAGACGCCGGATCTCGACATCCAGCTGACGTCCGGACCTGCCGGCGGTTACCTCGCGGCGCTGCGGGCCGGTGAGTTGGACGTGGCCTTCGTCCGGGGCGAGGTGGCGGCCGCCGACCTGCGGGTGATCGAACTCTGGCGGGACCCGCTGTCGGTCCTCGTCCCGTCGTCGTACCGGGCCGACGACGGCGTCAAGCTGATCGACCTGGCGGCTTTGCCGTTGCGGCTGCCGCCCGATCCGTGGCTGCGGGACCACCTGACGGCCGCGTGCCGGGCCGCCGGGTTCGAGCCGGTGATCGGCCGGCCGGTGGACGATCTGGAGGCCGCGGTCGTCGAGATGTCGACCGGGTCGCCGGCCTGGACTGTGGTCTACGGGACATCCTGCGAGCCCGCGGAGGGTGCGCTCTGGATGGGCCCGTTCGCGCCGCCGCTGAGCGCCCCGGGGCAGTTGGTGGTCGGTACGGCGCCGACAGTCGAGTGTGTCGACGTCCTGACCGCCGCGTTCGCCTGAGAGACCCCCGGCGGGCCCTGACAGCTCCGCCGGGGGCGATGTGTTGAGTACTCAACAAGCACCGGATCGTAGTGCGGAAATCGCGTTCCGAGGAGGGCTCGTCTCATAATTCGCAGTACGAACGTTTGACGCCGCCCGGTGAGCGGTCGCTGACGCTGCGGCATTATTGTTGGTAGTTGCAACCAAATATCGGGCTGAGTGAGGCACCAGTCGGCCGTTTCCGTCCCCAGACGCAGTGCACCCACCGCGTCTGGTTGGAGCGATCCCGCCGTACGAAACGGAAGCTGATGTCTGCCACCCAGACCTCGCCGGCCATGCCCCCTGCCGGCAATGCCACGCCGCACCGCTACCGCTCGCGGTACGCCGACGGCGAACCGGAAACCGCACCGGCCGGACCGCCGCCGTCCGGACCACCGCAGTCCACGCCGTCGCAGTCCGGGCCGACGGCCGGCGGACCGGAGCTCTCGCACCGGGAGATCCTGGAGATCCTCGCCGGCCTGCTCGCCGCGCTGTTCACCGCAGTGCTGAGCTCGACGATCGTCAGCAACGCGCTCCCGACGATCATCGCCGACCTCGAGGGCTCGCAGACGCAGTACACCTGGGTGGTCACCGCCAGCCTGCTCGCGATGACCGTGGCCACCCCGGTCTGGGGCAAGCTGTCCGACCTGCTCAGCAAGAAGCTGCTCGTGCAGCTCGCGATCATCATGTTCGTGGTCGGCTCGATGCTCGCCGGCGCCTCCAGAACGTGCCGTTCCTGATCGGCGCCCGGGTCCTGCAGGGGCTCGGGATGGGCGGGTTGATGGCGCTCGCCCAGGCGATCATCGGCGCGGCGATCCCGCCCCGCAGTCGCGGCCGGTACTCCGGCTACATGGGTGCCGTGATGGCGCTCGCGACCGTGTCCGGTCCGCTCGTCGGTGGCGTGATCGTCGACACCGACTGGCTCGGCTGGCGCTGGTGCTTCTACGTGTGCGTGCCGCTCGCCGTACTGTCGCTGATCGTCCTGCAGAAGTTCCTGCACCTGCCGGTGGTCAAGCGCAAGGTCAAGATGGACTACCTCGGCGCGGTGCTGATCGCCGGCGCCGCGAGCCTGCCGCTGATCTGGGTGTCGTTCGCCGGCGATCACTTCGCGTGGTGGTCGTGGCAGACCGGCGCCTACCTCGGCGGTACGGCGCTGCTCGCGATCCTGGCCGTGGTGGTCGAGGTACACGCCACCGAGCCGCTCGTACCGGTGCGCGTCGTACGCGAGCGGACGACCGCGCTGGCGATCCTCGCGAGCCTCTCGGTGGGGATCGCGATGTTCGGCAGCGCGGTGTTCCTCGGGCAGTACTTCCAGGTCGCCCGCGGGTACAGCGCGACCGAGGCCGGGTTGCTGACCATCCCGATGATGTTCGGCTCGTTCCTCGGGTCGGTGGGGTCGGGTCAGCTGATCACGCGGTTCGGGAAGTGGAAGCGGTACCTGGTGATCGGTGGGCTGTTCCTCACCGCGGGGCTCGGCGTCCTCGGGACGATCGACCACGAGTCGCCGTACTGGTACGTCGGCCTCGGGATGCTCGGGATGGGCATCGGGATGGGCATGACGATGCAGAACCTGGTGCTCGCGGTACAGAACACCGTCGACGTCAGCGAGGTCGGGGCGGCGAGCGCGACCGTCACGTTCTTCCGCAGCCTCGGTGGCGCGGTTGGTGTGTCGGTTCTCGGTGCGGTGCTGGCGACGCGGGTGAAGGACCTGATCACCGAGCATCTGCGCGACCTTGGCCCAAGCGCGGCTGCCGCTGCGCAGGGTGGGTCGGGGAGCGTCCTGGACGTGAACTCGCTGCCGGCGCCGGTCGCGGAGATCGTGCGGCACGCGTACGGCGACGCCACCGGACGGATCTTCGTGATCGCGGCCGGGGCGGCCGTGGTCAGTCTGCTGGCGGTGCTGTTGATTCGTGAGGTGCCGCTGCGCCAGACCGTCGCGATGGGCGCGGGGGGCGCTGCCGACGGTTCAGCTGGCGGTGTTGATGGTGCTGTGGCGGGGGCGCGGGAGACGGTGTCCGATGATCCGGCTGAGCGTGCGGCTGTGGTGGCGCTGGATGTGATCACGTCGGCCGAGCGGACCGCGCGCGAGCGGGAACGTGAGGCGAGCGAGCGGGTCCAGGCGGCGGCGACCACGATCCGCCAGATGCGTACCGATGTCGCGGACCTGTTCACCCGCGTGGACCAGCAGATCGCGGAGCTGGAGAACACGCTCCCGGACAGCGAGATCCCGCAGCCCGCCGCGGCGATCCTCGACGCTCAGCGCCCCGCGGGTGAACTGGTCGACGAACTACGCAGGTACGAACTGAGCGTCCTCAGCGCGAGCCAGCGAACAGCCGACCACCTCCGCGAGACCGCGCGGTCCGACGCCGAGGAACTGCGAGGTACTGCCCGCACCGAGGCCGAGCAACTTCGCGACAGTGCTCGTGGTGAGGCCGACCGTCTGCGCAGCGCCGCGCAGACCGAGGCGGACAAGCTCCTCGCCGAGGCCCGCGCCGAGGAGGAGGAACTCCGCGCCCGCATCACCGAACTCCAGGCGGTGGAACGCCGCCTCCTCGGCACCGTCCGCGACGGCCTCTCCGAAACCCCACGCCCTCCAGCCGCCCCGACGACCGCACCGACGACCGCGCCGAGTCCCGCGCAGACGCCCACCGCGGGCAACGGCTACCCCGAGGACGCCACCACCCGCCAACCCTTCGGCTGACCCACCACCCGCCGAGTCGTGCCGAAAGGTCCGCGACACGATCGCCGAGTCGTGACGGACGGTTCGGTTCTCGCAGCCGTTTCCCACGACTCGGCGGGTGAGGCGCCCGCGGACCCGTCATTTGTCGGCCTGCGGCTGGCCTCAGGACGCGCCGGCTCCGGCTGACGCGACCACCCGCCGAGTCGTGCGGAAAGGTTCCCGGCATGATCGCCGAGTCGTGACGGGCGGTTCGGTTCTTCCGACCGCGTCCCACGACTCGGCGGGGGCGGGTTAGCGGGGGATGTGTCGGGGGTGGGTGGCATGCTTCGGGGTAGGGCGTGTGGTGAGGAGTGGTGTGGGGTTGTGGGACGTGGAGCAGGTGGTGGGGCTCGCGCCTGATCCTGCGTCCGCGAAGGCTGGGCAGGGGTTGGCGCGGCGTGAGAAGTGGAGCGGGACCGGCGCGACGGAGCGGGCGGTCTGGGGGCTGTGTCAGGGGAGCGGGAAGCAGCCGTACCAGACTGCGGTGGATCTGAGCGGTCCGGCGTACGAGTGTTCCTGTCCGTCGCGGAAGTTTCCGTGCAAGCACGTGCTCGGGTTGATGCTGCTGTCGGCCAAGGGTGAGGTGCTGCCGGGCGAGGAGCCCGATTGGGTGAAGACGTGGGCCGATCAGCGCGCCGAGCGGGCTGAGCGTCCCGAGCGGAAGCCGGGCGAGGTGGCCGATCCGATCGCGGCGCAGGAGCGGGCCGCGCGGAGGGCCGATCGGGTTTCGTCCGGGCTCGCGGAGCTGGCCGGCTGGCTGGACGATCAGGTCCGGCAGGGGTTCGGTGGGTTCGACCAGCGGGCGTACTCCGAGTTGAGCCGGCTCGCCGCGCGCATGGTCGACGCGCAGGCGCCCGGCGTGGCAGGAGCGGTACGACGAGCTGCAGGCGTCGTCGGCCGCGGGCACGACTGGCCCGGAGAACTGCTCGAGGAGCTCTCGCTCATTCATCTGATCGTCGCGGCGCACGCCCGGCTCGCCGACCTGCCGCCGTCCCTCGCCGACACCGTGCAGGCCCGGATCGGCTGGACCACCGACACGGCCCGCGTTCTCGCGGACGGTGAGAAGGTCGAGGACGACTGGCTGATGCTCGGCCGTGTCGTCGAGCCGGACGAGCGGCTCACGGTCCGCCGCGTGTGGTTGCGCGGGGCAACCACCGGCCGGCTCGGGCTGATCCTCACCTTCGCCGCCGCCGGCCGTCCGCTGGACCCACTCCCGGCCCGCCCGGGCGAGTACGTCCCCGGCGCGCTTTCGTTCTATCCCGGCGCCCTCCCGATGCGCGCCCTCCTCACCCAGTCCGCCCCGCGCCTGCCCGCCCCGCGCCCGTCCGGCCTCACAGTCCGCCAAGCGCTCGCGTCGTACGTCGAATCCCTCGCGGCCGACCCGTGGAACGAGCGCTGGCCGCTGGTACTGCGGGACGTCCGCCCGGCCCGTCGCGGCGAAGGGTGGGCGCTGGCGGACGCCGACGGCGACGGGCTCGAACTCCTGCCCGGATGGGATCCGATGAAGCTTCTGGCGGTGTCAGCAGGCGACCCAATCACGGTCGCCGGCGAGTGGAACCGTGCCGGCTTCCGCCCGATGACCTGCTGGCACGACGATCGTCCGGTGATCCTGTGAAGGGCTGGGACGGTCTGGTCAGCTCGGCCCTGCTCGGGACCGATCGACGACCGCCGCACTTCGACGAGCTCCCGGAGTCTGTTCAGGAGCGGCTCGGCGAAGGCGGGCTGCTCGATGCGGCCGCGCTGGCGACCGTCTTCAAACGGGCCGGCCGCAAACCGCTCCGCGAGCTCGAGCCACTGCCCGCCGCTCCAGGTGAGGATCGCCCCCTGCCGCGCCCGGTGGCGATCCGCCGGTTGGCCGCGATGCTCGGCGGGTTCCAGACGTCCGCGCTCGGCGAGTGGCTGCGCGCCGCCGATGCGCGCGGTTGGGGCGTGCCGCCCGAACACCTGCCCGCGCTCGCCGACTACGCGCGCAACCGCGCGGAGTACCGTCCGCTCGTGATCGCCGCCGCCGGTCGCCGCGCGCGCTGGCTCGCCGATCTGAATCCCGAGTGGCGGTTCCTGCACGCTGCGGTTGCCGAGAGCAACGACCCGGAACTGTGGACGCACGGCAACGCGATCCAGCGCCGTACCTGGTTGCGGGCCTGCCGTGGTCAGGATCCGGCCGCCGCTCGGGAGGCGCTCGCCGAGGTCTGGCCGGCGGAGGCCGCCGCGACCCGCGCCGACTTCCTCGGCCTGCTCGCCGACGGACTCTCCCTGGCCGACGAGGAGTTCCTCGAGGCGGCCCTCGACGACCGTTCCCGCGAGGTACGCCGGGGCGCCGCGCGGCTGCTCGCCCGGCTCCCAGGATCCCGGTACGGCGACCGCATGACCGAGCGCCTGCACGCACATCTCACGCCCACCCAAGGCGTGCTCGCGGTCGACCTGCCGCGCAGCCTCACGCAAGCGATGGAACGCGACGGCCTCGACTCACAGAACCCCGAAGGCCTCGGCAAACGGGCCTGGTGGTTCGTGCAGATCGTCGCCAACACACCCTTGCAGGCGATGGATATCGAGTGGTTGCAGACGCCCGTCGAGGGCTGCGCACCCGATATCCTCCAGGCGGCCTGGGCCGAAGCCGCCATCCGCGAGGGCTCCTCGGAGTGGGCCCGCGCGCTTCTCGACAGCGAGTCCTCGACCGGCAGCCGGAGTCCCGCGGAGTTGTTGCGGCTCTTGCCACCTGAGGAATGGGCCCGCGCGGTCGACGGGCTGCGCGCGACTGTGGACGTCGCCGAGCTGGTCGGTGGGCTCCCGGTCCCGTGGCCGGCGGAGCTGGGCGGCATGATCCTCGACCAGCTCGGCAAGGTCGGTACCAACCGCGCCTGGGCCCGGCTCGCCAGTATCGCGGCCCGCGCGGTGCCGTCCGACGTACTCGACCATCCGATCACCCGTGAACCCACCGGCGAGGAAGACACCTGGCGTCGGCGCCTGGTGGAGACCCTGACCTTCCGCCGCGAAATGTACGAGGAGCTGTCATGACGACCGAGGTACTGCGCCCGCACGCGGAAGTCGAGTACGCCGACGAACTGCGAGCCCTCGCGGCCGCCGACGACAAACCACGCCCGCCCGCGTGGCAGCTGTCACCGAGCGCCGTGGTCACGTACCTGCTCGGCGGGCAGGCCAACGGCACCGAGATCTCACCCAAGTACGTCGGTCCGCGGCGGCTGATCGAGGTCGCGGTCGCCACCCTCGCGACGGACCGGGCGCTGCTGCTGCTCGGCGTACCGGGGACGGCGAAGACCTGGGTCAGCGAGCACCTCGCGGCCGCGATCAGCGGTGACTCGACCCTGCTGGTGCAGGGGACGGCGGGCACCGCGGAGGAAGCGATCCGGTACGGGTGGAACTACGCCCAACTGATTGCCCAGGGCCCCAGTGAGGCGGCGCTGGTGCCGAGTCCGGTACAGCGCGCGATGACCGACGCGAAGATCGCCCGGATCGAGGAGCTGACCCGGATGCCGTCCGACGTCCAGGACGCGCTGATCACGATCCTGTCCGAGAAGACGCTGCCGATCGCCGAACTGGCCACGGAAGTCCAGGCCCGTAAGGGATTCAACGTCATTGCCACCGCCAACGATCGGGACAAGGGCATCAACGAGCTGTCGAGCGCGCTGCGCCGGCGGTTCAACACCGTCGTCCTGCCGTTGCCGGACTCGGCCGAGGACGAGGTGGAGATCGTGTCCCGCCGGGTCGCGCAGCTCGGTTCGGCGCTCGAGCTGCCGCAGCCGGACGACGCGCTCGACGAGATCCGCCGGGTGGTGACGATCTTCCGCGAGCTCCGGTCCGGCCGGACCGAGGACGGCCGGACGGCGGTCAAGTCCCCGTCCGGAACGCTGTCCACCGCCGAGGCGATCAGCGTCGTCACCGGTGGTCTCGCGCTCGCGGCCCACTTCGGCGACGGGGTGTTGCGGCCGACCGACGTGGCGGGTGGCATCCTCGGCGCCGTCGTCAAGGACCCGTCGGCGGATCGGGTGGTGTGGTCGGAGTACCTCGAGACCGTCGTCCGTGAGCGCGACGACTGGGCGCCGTTCTACCGGGCCTGCCGAGAGATCTCCGGATGACCGTTCACCTGTTCGGGATCCGGCACCACGGGCCGGGGTCGGCGCGCGCGGTGGCGACCGCGCTGGCCGAACTCGAGCCCGACATCGTCCTGATCGAGGGACCGCCGGAGGCCGACAAGATCGTCGAGCTGGCCGGGTCCGACGAGATGGAGCCGCCGGTCGCGCTGCTCGCTTATGCCGTGGACGATTCGACGCGCGCGGCGTTCTGGCCGTTCGCGGTCTTCAGCCCGGAGTGGCAGGCGATCAGGTACGGGCTGTCCGCCGGGGTGCCGGTGCGGTTCTGCGATCTGCCCGCGGCGCAGCAGTTCGCGTCTTCGGGTGGTGCGGGCCGGCGGGCGGCGTCGATCGACCCGCTGGCGACGCTCGCCGAGGCGGGCGGGTACGACGATCCCGAGCGCTGGTGGGACGACGTGATCGAGTCGCGGCGTGGTGGCGCCGAGCCGTTCACGGTGATCGCCGACGCGATGCGCGAGCTACGGCACGGCGAGGACGCGACGGGTCGCGAGGCGCAGCGCGAGGCCTACATGCGGACGGTGCTGCGGAAGGCGCAGCGCGAGGGTTTCGATCGTATCGCGGTGATCTGCGGCGCCTGGCACGTCCCGGCACTCGAGCTTCCGTTGCCTACGGCAACGCACGACCAACGGATCCTGAAAGGCCTGCCGAAGCGGAAGGTCGCATGCACCTGGGTGCCGTGGACCCACGGCCGGCTGGCCGCGACCAGCGGGTACGGCGCCGGCATCACCTCCCCGGGCTGGTACCACCACCTGTTCACCGCGCCGGACCAGATCACCACCCGCTGGCTCTCCAAGGTCGCCCAGGTGCTGCGGGACGAGGATCTCCCGGTCTCCAGCGCGCACGTCATCGAGGCGGTCCGGCTCGCGGACACCCTCGCCGCGCTGCGTGAACGACCGCTCGCCGGGTTGAGCGAGGTGACCGAGGCGACGCGGGCGGTCCTCTGCGGCGGGAACGACGTACTGCTGGATCTGGTGACGCGGGAGGCGGTGGTCGGGGAGCTGCTCGGGTCGGTCCCCGGCGAGACGCCGCAGGCGCCGGTCGCGGCGGACCTGGCGGCGCAGGCGCGGCGGTTGCGGATGCGGCGGGACGTGACCGAGCGGGTGGTCGAGCTCGACCTGCGGAAGCCGAACGACCTGGAGAAGTCCAGACTCCTGCACCGGCTGCGGATCCTCGGCGTGCATTGGGGGATTCCGGCTACCGACGAGCGGCGCGCGCAAGGAACGTTCCGGGAGATGTGGCAGCTCGCGTGGGACCCGGGCCTCGAGGTCGAGCTGGTCGCCGCCGGCGCGCACGGTACGACGGTGCTCGGGGCCGCGACGACCGTGATGCTGAAGGCGGCCGACTCGACGACGCTGGCCGATGTCACGGCCGCGCTGGAGAAGTCGCTGCTCGCCGATCTCGCGGACGCGCTGCCGCCGTTGCTGCAGGGCATCGACACTCGGGCGGCTGCCGATGCCGACGTCGGGCACCTGATGGCGGCCCTCCCGGCCCTCGCCCGAGCCTCGCGGTACGGCGATGTGCGCGGCACCGACACCGCGGGCCTCGCGGCCGTGGCGGGGCGGATGGTTTCGCGAGTGTGTGCCGGTCTCGGTCGGACCGTGCACGGGTTGGATCCGGACGCGGCGGCCGCCGTACAGGAGTTGATCGACGGGGTGCAGGACGCGACTGTGCTGTTGGCGGAGGACGTTCGATCGCAGTGGTTGGACACGCTGGAAGGGCTGAGCGATCGGTCCTCGGTGCCGCCGTTGATCCGCGGGCGGCTGACGCGGCTGATGCTCGACACGTCGCGGTTGCCGGACCACGAGGTCACGCTGCGATTGGGGCGCTCGCTGTCGCCCGGTACGCCGACCGCGGACGCGGCCGGGTACGTCGAGGGGTTCCTCGCCGGCGGCGGACTGTTGCTGGTGCACGACGAGCGGCTGCTGGCGATGGTCGACGGGTGGCTGGCAGCGATCCCGGACGACGCGTTCACCGAGGTGCTGCCGTTGTTGCGCCGGACCTTCGGGACCTTCGCGGCGCCGGAGCGGCGGTCGATCGGAGCACGGGCGCGGGTCCTCGCGGATCCCAGTTCGATGGTTGTTGCTGAAGACAACGACCTCGACGCAGAGTTGGCCGCCACCGCACTTCCCGTGGTTGCTCAGTTGTTGGGGGTCTCATGAGTGACGAACGCATGCGCCGCTGGCGGCTGGTGCTGGGTGGCGAGGCGGAGGAGGAGACGGGGACGACGTTGTCGGCCGAGGACCGGTCCGTCGACGCGGCGCTGGCCGCGTTGTACGACGCCGCCGAGGGTGAGTCGGGTACGCAGCGGTCGGCCGGGCTGGGGTCGTCGGCGCCGCGGGTGGCGCGCTGGCTGGGGGACATCCGGCAGTACTTCCCGAGCACCGTCGTACAGGTGATGCAGCGGGACGCGGTCGAGCGGCTCGGGATCACCCGGATGCTGATGGAGCCGGAGCTGCTCGGGGCGGTCGAGCCGGACGTGCACCTGGTGTCGACGTTGCTCGCGCTCAACGAGGTGATGCCGGAAGAGACCAAGCAGACCGCGCGCGACGTGGTCGGGCGGGTCGTGGCCGAGCTCGAGGCGCGGCTGGCGGAGCGGACCCGGGCCGCCGTCACGGGCGCGCTCGACCGGGCCGGGCGGACGTCGCGGCCGCGGCACTCGGACATTGACTGGGACCGGACGATCCGGGCGAACCTGAAGCACTTCTCGCCGACGCTGGGGACGATCGTTCCGGACCGGCTGGTCGGGTACGCGCGGCGGAACCACAGCGTGCAAAGGGATATCGTGCTGGCGATCGATCAATCCGGATCGATGGCGGAGTCGGTCGTATACGCGTCGCTGTTCGGCGCGGTGCTCGGATCGATCCGGACGTTGCGGACCTCGCTCGTGGTCTTCGACACCGCGGTGGTCGACCTCACCGATCAGTTGGAGGACCCGGTCGACGTCCTCTTCGGCACGCAGCTTGGTGGCGGGACAGACATTAACCGAGCGCTCGCGTACTGCGAGGAGCTGGTGACCAAACCCGCCGAAACCGTGCTGGTGCTGATCTCGGATCTCTACGAGGGCGGCGTCCGGGAGGAGATGCTGCGCCGAGCGCGTTCCTTGGTGGAGTCCGGCGTCCAGGTGATCGCGCTGCTCGCCCTGGCGGACTCGGGGTCCCCGTCGTACGACGCCGAGAACGCGGCCGCGTTGGCAGAGCTCGGCGTACCGACGTTCGCGTGTACTCCTGATCTGTTCCCTGACCTGATGGCCGCAGCCATCCGCCGCGAGGACATCGCCGGCTGGGCCGCAACCAACATCACCTGAGGAGGCTGGCCGAATGCGGATCAGTGCGATCGAAGAGTCCGAGTTCGACCGGGCGGCCGAGCTGTGGGAGGCATCGGTCCGGGCGACCCACACCTTCGTCACCGAGGCGGACCTCGACGTCTTCCGTCCGCTCGTACGGGCGTCGTTCGGGGAGATCGCGCAGCTCGCCGGCTTACGGACCGACGACGGGCTGCTGATCGGGTTCATCGGCGTCGAGGACGGGAACATCGAGATGCTGTTCCTCGACCCGGTCTACCGGGGGCGCGGCGGCGGCAAGCTGCTGCTGGAGCACGCGTTCACGGCGTACGCCGCCACGTCGGTCGACGTCAACGAGCAGAACCCACAGGCCGTCGGCTTCTACGAACACCACGGCTTCCGAACCGTCTCCCGCACCACCCACGACTCGACGGGCAAGCCCTACCCGATCCTCCACATGGTTCGTTAGCCGGCGACCTCCAGGATGTCGATCGGGGTGTACGGGTCGGCTTCGGCGAAGCGGAGGGCCCAGTGGATGGCTTCCTCCTTGGAGTCGACGCGGATGATCGAGACGCCCGCGACCAGTTCCTTGGTCTCGGCGAACGGCCCGTCCAGCACCCGCGGCTGGCCCGGCGCGGGGAACGTCACGCGGGCCCCGCGGGAGCTCGGCATCAGCCCCTCGCCGAGCACCAGCACCCCGGCCTGACGCATCTCTTCGAGGACGGCGTCCGCCCGCTCGAGGATCTCCGGGTCCGGCGGGTTGCCGGCCTCCAGCTTGGCGTTGGTCTTGTGCAGCAGCATGTACCTCATAGCCGTGACCTTAATGCCGTCCAGAACTCCGGCGGGATCTCCAGCTCGTGCCACGCCGCGACTTCGGCGATCTCCCGCGGCGTCCGCGCTCCCACCACGACAACCGGTACGGCGGGGTGCCGCAACGGGAACTGCACCGCGGCAGCCAGCAGCGGTACGTCGTACTCCCGGCAGAGCGCTCGTAGCCGGTCGATGCGCTCCAGCACCTCCCGCGGGGCCCGCGCGTATCCACGAGGTACCCCGTCTGCGGTGTCGGCGAGGACGCCGCCCTGGAACACCCCGGCGGCGAGGACCGCCACCCCGAGTTGCTCGCACAGCGGCAGGAGTTCCTCGGCGCCGGTCTGGTCGAGCAAGGTGTACCGCCCAGCGAGCAGGATGCAGTCGGGCCCATCGACTCCGGTCTCGCGCAGGAACCGGGCTGCGACGTCCGCGTGGTTCACGCCGAGCGAGATCGCCCGGATCGTGCCCCGTCCGCGCAACTCGGACAGCGCCCGGAGCGCTTCCGTCGAGGCAGTCGCGAAGTCCAGGTCCGGGTCGTCGATGTGCAGGACGTCGATCCGGTCGATCCCCATCCGCTCCAGGCTCGCCTCGAACGAGCGGATCGTCGCGGCGTACGAGTAGTCCAGGCGCGGGCCGATCCCGGTCGGCGGCTCGGCCCAGATCGGCTGCAGGTCCGGCCCGCCCGGCTCGATCAGCCGCCCCACTTTGCTGCACAGTACGAAGTCGCCGCGGGGTCGCCCGCGGAGCGCCAGCCCGGCCCGCTGCTCGGACAACCCGTAGCCGTAGACCGGCGCGGTGTCGAAGAGCCGCACGCCCAGCTCCCAGGCCCGGTCGATCGTCGCCACCGCCTGCTGCTGCGGCACGGCCGCGAACATCCCGCCGATGGACGCCAGCCCCAACCCCAGCTCGCTGACCCGCAATCCTGTCCGCCCGAGCTCCACCGTCCGCATTTCCCCCACGCTAGAAGGCAGCACCGACACTCCAGGCCATCACAATCGCTGGCGCGCCGGATCGCCCCGCGTGGCGGCGTACCGGCTCGCCGATTGTGATGGCCTGGAGATCCGCTGCGGTTGGGGGCACCATGCGTTCATGGGTGAGATCGCGGAGCGGTACCGGCGGCGCGCGGATGCCTTCGAGCGGAAGGTCGCGGCGGTCCGGCCGGACCAGTGGGAGAACCCGTCACCGTGCGCGAAATGGACCGCGCGGGACGTGGTCGCGCATGTCGTCACGATGCATGCCGCGATGCTGACACCGGTCGCGCGGAAACTGGAGCCGGCCGACGACCCGCTGCACGCGTTCCAGGAGGCGAAGGCCGCGATCGAGGACGTTCTCGACGATCCCATCGCCGCGTTGACCGAGACCGACACCCCGGGCGGGCGGATGACGACCGAGGAACACATCGACCAGGTGGTCTCCGACGACCTCGTGCTGCACGGCTGGGACCTCGCGCGGGCGACCGGTCAGGACGAGACGATGGACGCCGGCGACATCGAGCGCTTGTGGGCCACTGCGGTCGCGATCCCGCCGGAGCTGATGGCGAAGTACCGGACGCCAGGCGCCTTCGGCGAGGGCATCGAGGTGTACGGCGCCGAAGTACCCGTGCCGCCCGACGCCCCGCTGCAGGACCGGCTACTCGGTCTGCTCGGGCGTGAACCCTAAGAGCTCGGGGAGCGTGCTCGGGGCGTAGTACGTCGTCGGGTCGGTGCAGGTGGGCGCGGCGGTGAGCTGGGCCGGCTCGCTCATCAGGAGCGCGTGACCCTTCGCGATCGCCGGGGCGAGGTACTCGTGGCCCGGAAGGTTTGCGACCGCGGTCCGGCAGCCGAGCGCCATCCCCTCGAAGAGCGCGGTGGTCGAGACGCCGACCTGGTACGTCGCCGACGCGAGCAACTCCAGCGTGTTGCCGCCCGTGGAGAGCTGGACGCCGGCCGGAATCGTGTAGTCCTCGGGACGCTCGCTCGGGTGCAGGCGATACAGAACCTCGAGGTCCGGATGCGCTTTCGCGACGGTCGCGGCGACCTGCACGAGCTCCGTCCCGATCGTGCCCTGCGAGAGGAAGACGACCCGGTTCGGTTCCTTCGGGCCGACGGGTGGCAGGAACGGGGCGCCCATCACCTCGGTCCGCTGGCCGGCCGGGAGGTCCGCGACGTCGATCCAGTACGAGCCGAAGCACCACAGCTCGTCCGGCTGGTCGGCGACGGCCGGGCGGCCCGGGTAGCTGTAGCCGAGGTGGAACGGGCTGATCGCGCCGTGCTGCAGCTCGACGACGCGGATCCCGAGATCGCGCGCGGCGCCGACGATGTGCTGGTGGAAGTACGCCACCACGAGGTACACGGTCGTGATCCGGTGCTTCTTCAGCAAGGCGCGGTACAGGGCACGCAGGCGCAGGTGCTTCGGTACCTCGCGGGCGAGCAGCGCACCCACCGGGACGCGGACACCGGTGAGTTTTTCCAGCGTGTCCGCGACGCCGCGGTCGTCGACCGTGCCGCGGTGCACAGCGCCGGCGGCGGAGGTGAAGAAGTCCAGGTTCTTGCTGCCGGCCAGCGGGGTGCCGTTGATCCCGGAGTCCAGGATCAGGGCGCGGTCGCCGAGGGTACGGCGGAGCTCGTCGGTGTAGATCTCGACACCGTTCGGTTTCCGCGGATGCGGTACGACGAGAGCGTCGTACCGGCCCGGGAAGGGCGTGCGGGTGACGACGCCGCTGACGTGCCGCGCGACCAGCGCTGCCTTGTCGTACGGCGTCCGCCGGACCGGGTGTGGCGCGCCGTGGATGCCGCTGCGGCGGGTCAGCTCATGGAAGACGCGCATCCGGATGATCGGCCAGGGACGAGTCCCCTTGATCTGCCACTGGAGCAGATCCAGATCGCTCTCCACCGTCCAGATCGCCCGGCACAGGTCCGCCACCGTCGGCGGTGTGCTCGGAGGTGTGGTCGGCGCCGTGCCGTTCCCGGTACTCGTCATGGTTGATCCCTACTATCCCGGCGAGACTCCCGACGCCCGAGAAGAACCGGCGGACTGCCTTCAGCAGGTGCGTCTTCCGGCCGAGCAGCAGCCCGGCGAGGGCGAACCCGATCGCGGAGATCACCCGGGCCGAAGCATAGGCCAGCACCAGCACGTAGCTGATCGCGCCCGGGCGGATCAGCAGGCGGCTGATCGTGTCGCCGCTGCCGGAGCGGAACGCGCGCCGGACCAGCCAGCGCAGCGTGGTACGGCCGACCGGGACCTCCTCGGCGATCCAGGCCTTCTCGCACCACACGATCCGGAACCCGGCGCGGTGCACGCGCAGGAAGAAGTGCAGGTCGCTGGAGCCCGTGTAGCGGAACGCGGGATGGAAGCCCGGGGTGACCGAGTGGTAGACCCGCCGGCTCACCAGGGTGTTGTTCGTGTACGCCTTGCGCAGTTCCTCGCCGGTCGGGTGCTTGCCGGTCGAGTCGTGGACGTCGCTGTAGAGGTTCCACGGCGGGGCGCCGTCCGGAAGGTTGCCCTTCACCGGGCCGGTGACAACGTCGGCGCCGGTCGCCTCCCAGGCGGTCAGCAGCGCCTTCAGCCAGCCCGGCGGGGCGACCTCGTCGTCGTCCACGAAGATCAGCGCGTCGTCGTTCCAGCACAACTCGACCGATCGCTCCCGGGCGAACGGGATCCCTGGCTCCGGTTCCACCACGGACTCGATCGGGTACGGCGTACCGTCCCCGAACTCTTTCAGAACCCGCGCGGCCGACCCTTCCGCATCGTTGTCCACCACCACGATCCGGATCGCATAATCCCCGTCGGAGGGCAGTTCCTGAGCCTGCAAACTCGTCAACAACCCTCGCAACAGAGCAGGTCGCCTGAAGGTAATCACCGCGATGGCGACACTCGTGCTCATGGCGCCCGAGACTATCGGTCCACGCCAACAACCGCCCATCCACCGGGTGTGACATCAATCCACCCCCACTCATGTATCACTGGGGCCGCACTCCCATCCGGTGCGCTGGGCCCACTCGTCCGCGCGGCGAATGGTCTGCCAGAACCAGGGGAGTTTCGCCTCGGTGTAGGCGGCGCCGTCGTGCGGGTGCTCGGCGGCGAGCCGGCGCTTCAACGACGCGTACGGCGCGAGCTCCGCGGAGTGGGCGCGGAGGTAGTGCGTTGTGAAGCAAGGTTGAGGTCGTTTCGGGAGCGTGCCGGTGGTGGTGTGGGGAGTTGTGTTGGTCGTTCTGGGTGGGTAGTGCTCCCCGGTCGTGCCGGGTCTGCCTCGTCGGGGCGGGGTTGGGGAGGATTGTGGCCCGATTCGGGAGGAAGATCCTCCCACGCCGCGTCGTGGGCCTGCGGGGGCAAGCCCGCGGGGTGGTTCACCACTGACGTTGTCCCTGAACAGCGCGCAGGCAGGCGGCCAAGGGGCCGTTTCAGGGGTGAGCCGCTTGACGATGACAACCTCAACGTTGCTTGACGACGCAGTAGTCCGAAACCGGCCGGTGCCGAAAGCAGGGTCAGCCGGTGACCGGGTGTCAGCGTCCTTTCCAGACGTTCCGCCAACCACGGTCGCGCGACCAGCCCGGACCGCCGAGCCGGCGGAAACAATTTGGTGGCGAGCACCGTCGTCGGCCCGGAAAGCATAAATCGCGGTCCGTTGTAACGCTTGGGATCAATCGAACGATTTAAGGCCGTGGCCGAATCTCATCGGCCCGTCCCGTCATGCCCCTGGGAGTTGTGGTGTTTCCGTCCCGTTTACCGCATCTGGTCGTGTCCGCGGCTGTGATCGCGGCCGGTCTGGTGGTCGTCACCAGCTCGTCCGGTAGTGCCGATGTGTCCGCTGCTCCCAACGTGCGCCGGGTGAAGTTCCAGCCCGGCACCGCGAGCGGACCGGCGTACGACCCCAAGTCGGTGATCGTGCAGTTCAAGCCGAAGGCCACCAGTTCGGCGCGCAAGGCCGCGCTGGCGAAGGTCAAGGGCACGCCCAAGGCGTCGGTGACCGCCGACGTCGTGACCGTGACCGGTGACGTGCCGGCGCCCGAGCTGCTGAAGAAGGTCAAGGCCGATCCGACCGTCGAGCTCGCCTCGCTGAACTACATCCGGCGGAAGTCCGCGACCCCGAACGACTGGCTGTACGCGAACTACCAGAAGTACCTGCCGACCGTGCGCGTCGACAAGGCGTGGGATCTCTCGAAGACCGCGGGCAGCCAGACGATCGGTGTCCTGGACACCGGTGTCGACGCCGGCCACCCGGATCTGGCCGGCCACCTGCTGCCGGGCTACAACACCTTCAACACGGCGCTCGCGCCGACCGACGGCGACGGGCACGGTACGGCGGTGACCGGCATCATCGCGGCCGGGACCGGCAACAGCACCGGCATCGCCGGCGTGGCCTGGAACGCGAAGGTCCGGCCGATCAAGGTGCTCGACGACACCGGCTCGGGTGACGACACGAACTTGATCAATGGCCTCAACTGGGCGGTCAAGAACAAAGTCCGGGTGATCAACATGTCGCTCGGTGGTGAAGGCGACGACCCGGTCCTGCACACCGCGATCAAGAACGCGGTCAACGCCGGTGTCGTCCTGGTCGCCGCGGCCGGCAACACCGGCGGCGACTCGTCGAACCACTTCCCGGGTGCCTACCCGGAGGTCCTGTCCGTCAGTGCCACGACCCCGGCCGGCGTGCTGACCAGCTTCAGCAGCTACGGCGACGCGGTCGACATCGCCGCCCCGGGCTACGACATCACCAGCACGGCACCGCGTGACCAGACCCCGGCCGGCTACGAGCCGTACTGGCTCGGCCTCGCGGGTACGTCGTTCTCGTCCCCGATCGTCGCCGGTGTGGCCGCACTGGTCCGTGACAAGTGGCCGTCGTACACCCCCGCCCAGGTGATGGCGCGTCTGAAGGCGACCGCTCGCGACGCCGGTCCGCGCGGCACCGACCCGTACTACGGCGCGGGCATCCTGGACGCCTACCAGGCCCTCGGCGGCAAGTGGACCACAGACTTCCCGCAAGGCGCCGCGGACAAGAACGACCAGCCGGCCCGCGCGGGCGAGCTGATCGCCGGCGTCGCGGTCTCCGGGACGATCAGTGTCGAAGGCGATGTCGACTGGTACAAGCTCCCGTCGAGCGCCGCGCACTCGGCGCGTATCGACCTCACCGGACCGGTGTTCGACTCGGGCACCTACGCGCAGAACTTCGGGCCGGTCATCTCGGCGTACGACAGCAATCTCAAGCCGTTGGCGTTCGTCCAGAAGCCGGAGCCGCCGGTGGACAGCCAGGGGTACGAGATCCCGCAGGCGCTGACCGCTTCGACGTACGTCAACGTCCCGGCCGAGACGATGTACATCGCCGTCCGGAACGCCAACGGTTCGCGGGACAGCCGCGCGTACTCGCTGAAGCTGATCAATGCGGTCGGCACCGGCGGCACCGCGCCGATCCCCGCCTACCCGGTCGTGGACGCGCAACCCGGGGATCTGTCCTCCGGCGTCTCGATCCTTGCCAAACCCACGATCACCTTCCCCCGGAACGTCGACGAGAACAGTGTCGTCAACGGTGGCGTGAAACTGCTCAACGGCAAGACCGGTGCGGTGATCCCGACGACCGTCACGTACGACCACACCGTCCGCCGGGCGGAGATCGCGCCGGCGTCCCCGCTCGCTGAGGCAACGCCGTTCCGGATCGTCGCCGACGGTGTCGTCTCGCTCGATCCCACGGTGCCGATGGTGCCGTTCACCTCGGTGTTCAGTACGGAGGACCGCCTTCCGGGGCCGGTGCAACTCGTCGGGGTCGGCGCCTATCTGGCCGCCAACCTGACGTGGACGATCCCGCCGACCACGGACCTCGACCAGGTGATCATTCGCCGCAATGTCGGGAGCAAGGCGCCGACGACGGCCACCGGGACGCTCGTGTACGCGGGCACAGGGTACTCGGTGAAGGACACCGGGCTCGCGCAAGGTACGACGTACACGTATGCCGCCTGGATCAAGGACCGTGCCGGGCACTACAGCGCCCAGCCCGCGGTGAAGCAGTTGCTGGGGATGAAGTCGGGGATCAGCGTGACGTCGACGCTGATCAACTACGGCGGCGCGATCACGATCAAGGGCAGCACGCTGCGGATCGACAACCTGGCGTACGCCGGGTTGCCGGTGAACGTCTACGTCCGGCCGAAGAACTCGTCGAAGTTCACCTTGCTGGCGGCGCTCAAGACGTCGTCGACCGGGACGCTGTCGCTGACGCACAAGCCGCTCGTGTCGTCGGTCTACATGCTGACGTTCCCAGGGAACGGGATCCTGATGGGCACCCGCACCGCCGACGTCACCGTCCAGATCAAGCCGACGATCTCGGCCACCCTGTCGCCGGCGTCCATCCGCCTCGGCGCGACCACCGCCTTCAGTGGGTACGTCGCGCCCGCGCACGCCGGCCAGACGGTCTACCTGCAGCAGTACGGCAGCAAGGTGTGGAAGTCGATCGCTTCGGTCAAGCTGAGCACGTCGGGTAAGTACGCGTTCGGCATCAAGCCGGCCGTGCGTGGCCAGATCGCCTACCGGGTCTTCTTCCCGGGCGACGCCGACCACGCCCCGGCGTACACGGTGAACAAGATCGTCACCATCAGCTGAACACCAGCACGGGAGGGCCGCCTGGCCCTCCCGTGCTGGTCAGGCTGTGGTCAGCGTGTGACCGGGGATCGCGGCGATCAGTTGCTTGGTGTACTCCTCGCGCGGGGACCGGAAGATCGTGTCCGGGTCCCCGGACTCGACGACCTGGCCCGCGCTCATCACGTAGACATGGTGGGACACCAGCCGGACGACGGCCAGGTCGTGGCTGATGAACAGGTACGAGAGCCCGAGCTCCTGCTGCAGCGAGACCATCAGGTCGAGGATCTGTTCCTGGACCAGCACGTCCAACGCGCTGACGGCCTCGTCCATGACCACCAGTTCGGGGTTCAACGCGAGAGCACGGGCGATCGCGACTCGCTGCCGCTGACCGCCCGAGAGCTCGTGCGGGTAGCGGTCGGCGAACGAGGCCGGCAGGGCGACCTGGTCCAGCAGCTCGGTCACCGCCTTCTGGCGGGCTGCGGCGTCGCCGATCTTGTGCACCCGCAACGGCTCCGCGATGACCTGCGCGATCGTGTACCGCGGGTCCAGCGAGCCGTAGGGGTTCTGGAACACCGGCTGGACCGAGCGCCGGAACGCCATCAGCTCCTTGCCTCGCAACCCGGAGATGTCGGTCCCGCGGTACCGAACGGTGCCGCCGTCCGCATCCTCGAGCCGCAGGGCGAGACGGGCAGTCGTGGATTTGCCGGAGCCGGATTCGCCGACGATCGCGACGGTCTGTCCGCGCGGGATGACCAGGTCGACGTTGTCCACGGCCAGGAACGGTTCGGCGCGGCCACGGAGGCGGTACTTCTTGACGGCGCCGGTCATCTCCAGCAGGTTCTCCGGCTCCTTCGCACGAGCGGGCGCCACCTTCGCACTGGCCATGCCGGGCGCCGCGGCCAGCAGCCGGCGGGTGTACTCGTGCTGCGGTTCCGCGATGAGTTCGGCGGCCCGACCGGTCTCGACGATCTCGCCGCGATACATCACCGCGACCCGATCCGCCCGCTCCGCGGCGAGCGCGAGGTCATGGGTGATCAGCAGTACGGCGGCGCCGAGCTCGGACGCGAGCTGCCCCATCTGGTCCAGGACGAGACGCTGCACGGTCACGTCGAGCGCGGACGTCGGCTCGTCGGCCAGCAGTACCTCGGGCCGGCACGCGAGCGCCATCGCGATCAGCACCCGCTGCCGCATGCCGCCGGAGAACTCGTGCGGATACTGGTTGAAGCGCGCCTCGGCATCGCTGATACCCGCCTCGCCGAGCAGCCGGACCGCCTCAGTACGAGCGGCCTCCCCTTTGGCCAGACCGTGGACCTCGAGTGCCTCGACGATCTGGGCCCCGATCCTCATCACCGGGTTCAGGTTCGTCATCGGGTCCTGCGGAACCAGGCCGATGCGGTTGCCGCGGATGCCCGTCATGCGCTTCTCGCTCGCCGCGGTGACGTCCAGATCGCCGAGCATGATCGTCCCGCCGGAGATCCGGCCGTTGTCGGCCAGCAACCGGTTCACGCACGCGACCAGGGTCGACTTCCCGGAGCCGGACTCGCCGACGATCGCGAGCGTCTCACCCGCGGCGACGTCGAGGCTGACGTTGCGGACGGCTTCCACCTCGCCGCGCGAGGTGGTGAAGGCCACCGACAGGTCGCGCACCTTCAGGATGGTGGTCATCGTTCCTCGTTCGCGGTCTGATCGAGCAGGTGTACGGCGCCGTCCAGCAGCGTCGCCTGAATCTGTGCGCCGGTGACCAAGCCGTCCATCCGAGCGCCTATCTCCGACTGGGTCCGGCCGAGCGTGCCGTAGAGACGCATGGCCCCGCCGGCGATCACGATCGGCCGCTCGAGTCCGAGGGCGAAGTACGTGCCGGTGAAACCACCGTGCTGGAGCAACGTCAGCGGACCTTCACCGGTCATGATCTGCGTACGCCGGAACCCGACCGCCTGCTCCGGCTGGATCGCCGCCGGTCGGGCGAATCGCGTCAGTACCTCGCGCAGCTCGTCACTCTGGAGTGCGGCGCCGAGAAGCAAGAGATCGTCGACCGTGCTGAACAGACCGGCGTGCCCGGCAATGCCTCCCAGCGCATGGGCTGCGTTGCCGTCGTCGACCTCGCCCCGCAAGCTTCGCCATCGCCAGCCGTCGAACGCGTCCGGAGCGAACGGGACGGCGTACGGCCGGCCGGTGGCGATCATCTCGAACTCGTAGCCGTCGCCGTCCGCGCTGGTGACGGCTTGATCAGCTGAGATCGGACCGTACGACGCGGTGAGCGACAGCGGCTCGGCGATCAGCTTCTGGAAGGCCTCCGCCTGGCCGAGCGTCGTGATGCGTTCGATGATGTGTCCGGCCAGGATCAGTCCGAGGTCGGAGTACCTCCACGTCGTGCCCGGCGCAGCGGCGTGCGGAACTGTCTGAGCGCGGAGCAGTGCGTCGTCGCGGTCGCCCGGTTCGCAGTACAGCGGCCACCAGGGCTGGAGGCCGGCTGTGTGCGTCAGCAGTTGCTCGACGGTCGCATCGACGTGGAAGTCGGGCAGATACCGCTGCGCCGACGCCTCGAGATCCAGCGAGCCTTCGGCCATCAGGAACATCGCGAGCGTGGTCGTCGAGGCGACTTTGGTGACCGAGGCAAGGTCCAGGAACAGTTGGCGAGTCATCGGTACGCCGACCGATTCGGCACCCGGAAGCACCGCCCAGCCCCCGGCGTGGACCTGGGTCTCGCCGCCGATCCGGACTCCGGCGATGGCACTCGCCGGGTGCTGGTGCTCGCCGCCGAGACTGAGCAGCCGGTCGACGACATCGCCGAGCACGGCCATCACCGGGCTCCGGTCCTGGGGTCGAGCGCCGCACGCAGGCTGTCGCCGAGAAGGTTGAGGCCGATCACCGCCAGGATCAGCGCGGTCCCCGGGAACAGCAGCATCCACGGCGCGACGCTGGTCAGCGTCTGGGCGTCGTACACCATGCCGCCGAGCGACGCGGCCGGCGGCGGCGTACCGAAACCGAGGAAACTCAGCGCCGCCTCGGTCAGGATCGCCCAGGACAGCGACAGCGTGACCTGGACGACCAGGAGGCCGCGCATGTTCGGGAGGACGTGCTCGAACAGGGTCGAGAACCGGCTGCGCCCGATCGCGGTCGAGGCCAGCACGTAGTCGGCGGTGCGCAGCGTGAGCACCGGCCCGCGGGCGACGCGGGCGAAGATCGGCAGGTAGACGATGGCGATCGAGATGCTGACCGTGACCCAGCTGCGCTTCAGCGTCGCGGCCAGGGCGAGCGCCAGCAGCAGCGACGGGAACGCGAAGAGCACGTTGGTGACGACGCCGACGATCCGGTCGACCAGTCCCTGGTAGTAGCCGCCGAGTACGCCGAGGACGGTCCCCGCGATCGCGGCCGCGGCCACCGAGACGATTGCTATCCGCAACGAATTGGCCAGTCCGGAGGCAACCCGCGAGAAGACGTCACGACCGAACTGGTCGGTCCCGAACCAGTGCGCCGAGCCGGGAGACTTGAGCGCGTCCGCGACGTTCTGGTGCGCGGGGTCGTACGGCGTCAGGCCGAACAGCGACACCAACGCGACGACGAGAACGAGCAGCATCAGGACCACGCCGACGATGCCGGCCGGCGTCCGGAACGCCTGCAGCCAGGCCCGGGTACGCCGGGGCGCATCGATCGGTACATCGGGGACGTCGTGCAGCTCGGCGCTCATCGGACCCGCGCTTTCGGGTCGACGAGTCGGTAGACGAGATCGGTGAGCAGGTTCACCAGCACGAACATCGTGGCGATGATCAGCACGGTGCTCTGCACGACGGCGTACTCCTTCTGGGTGAGGCCGAGCAGGACCTGCCGGCCGATCCCCGGGATCGCGAAGATCTGCTCGGCCACCAGGGCGCCGCCCAGCAGGAAGCCGAACTGCAGGCCGGTCATCGTCACCACCGGAATCAGCGCGTTGCGCAGGATGTGCCGGATCTGCAGGCGGCGCTCGGGCACACCCTTGGCCCGCGCGGTCCGGACGTAGTCCTCGGCCCGGATGGACAGGATCGCGGTCCGCGTGGTCTGCAGGACGGGCGGAGCGATGCTGATGCCGAGCACGAGGACGGGCAGGATCATCTGCTGCAGGTTGAGCCCGGGGTCCTGGGCGAACGTCTTGAACCCCTCGCCGTTCGGATACCAGCCGAAGGTGTTCGCCAGCCAGCTGGCCAGGACGGTGGCCAGCAGGAACGACGGAACGGACAACGCCAGCAGGCTGCCCAGCTGGGTGAGGTTGTCGCGTGCCTTGCCGGGGCGGCCGGCGGCGACCACGCCCAGCGGCACACCGAGGAGGAGGCCGGCCAGGATCGCCAGGACGGCCAGCTCGAGCGTGTTCGGCAACGCCTGCCCGGTCAGCTGGGCCACGCTCACGTGCGAGGTGGTGGAGACGCCCAGATTGCCGGTCAGGACTCCGCGAAGCCAGTCGAAGTACTGGACCGGCAGCGACTTGTCGAGGCCGTAGTACGCCTCGAGGGACCGGACCTGCTCGGGTGACAGCTCACCGGCGGCGGTGCCGTACGACGCCGTGATCTGGTTGCCCGGCACGACCCGGAGCAGCACGAAGGTCAGCACGGACACGCCCACCAGCGTCAGGACGGCCTCACCGATCCGTCGCGTGACTGGATGGCGCGCCAGGACACGGACGTTGTTCATCAGGACAGCGAGGCCTTCCAGAGCGTCGACAGGCTCGCGTCGCTGCGCGCCTCGAAGTTGGAGACCTTGGTGTTGACCGCGATGAACTCCTTCGGCGTGAACAGCCAGACCCAGGCCGCGTTGTTCACGAGCTGGTCGGACAGCTTCTTGTACGTCGCCTGCCGCTTGGCGGTGTCGGTGGTGGCGATGCCTTCGGCGAACAACGTGTCGAGCTCCGGGGAGCTGTAGCCGGCCACCTTGTTGTAGCTGCCGGTGGACGTGAAGTACCGGGCGTACATGGTGTTCGGGTCGGCGCTGCCGCCGTTCTGTGCGATGGCGGCCTCGAAGTCACCGGCTAGCCACTTCTGCACGTAGGTGTTCGAGTCCAGGGTCTGCACGTTGACCTTGATGCCGACCTTGCCGAGCTGGGCCTGGACGTTCTGTGCCTCGTTGACCGCGGTGGAGTACAGGCCCTGCGACGTGATCAGGTTCAGCGCGAAGCCGTCGGGCTTGCCTGCCTTGGCGAGATAGTCCTTCGCCTTCGCGAGATCCTGGTTCGCGCAAGGCTGCGCGCTCGGGTCGGACTTGAACTCAGGGGAGGTGATCGGCCCGGTGATGTCGCCCGCGCCGAGCGCGGCGGAGTCCACCACCTCCTTGCGGGCGATCGCGCACTGGATCGCCAGTCGGGCGTTGACGTTCGTCAGCGCCGGAGACGTCGCTCGGAGCTGGAGCACGTGGTACTGCAGCGAGGCGACGGTGTCGACCTTCACCTTGTCGGACGTCGCGGTCTTGGCCGTCACGGGGTTGTCGAAGACCGCCACGTGGACCGATCCGGTCTTCAGCGCCGAGACCATCGACTGGTCGTCGGGGATGATGCGGAACTCCAGGTTGGCCGCGCCCGGCTTGCCACCGGCGAAGTCCGGGTTGCGCTGCAGCGTGATCGACTCGTTCGGCGTCCGCTTCGAGAACTGGTAGGGACCGGAGCCGATCGGTTTCGTCTGCAGGCTGTCGACCGTGACGTCCGATGGGACGATCCCGGTGTTCACCCCGGTCAGCCCGACCGGGAACGACGCGTCGGGTTTCTTCAGCTTGACCACGACCGTGGTCGGGTCCGGCGCCGCGACACTGGCGACCGAGGCGAAGTACGACTTCGAGCTGGCCTTGGAGTCGGGGTCCATGATCTTGTCGAAGGTGTACTTCACATCGGTGGCGTCGAGCGCGGAGCCGTTGGTGAACTTCAGGCCCTTCTTCAGCGCGAAGGTGTACGTGATGCCGTCGGCCGAGACCTTCGGGAGCTCGGCCAGGCCGGCGATCGGATTGTGGTCCGCGTCGGTGTCGAGCAGGGTCGAGTAGATCTGCGAGAGCACCTGGATCGACTGCTCGGACGTGCTGGTCCACGGGACCATCTGGGTCGGATCCGCGGTGATACCGAAGACCAGCGTGGAGTCGGCGCCGGCCGACCCCAAGCCTGGAGAACTGTTGCCTGAGCACCCGGCGACCAGCAAGGCGGCGGCGGTAACGGCGGCACCAGCACTGAATGCGCGGCTGCCGGCGCGGCTGACCTTGGACACGAGAGGCCTCCTTGGCATCGGGTGTGTCGACTGAGTGTCCTGAGGACACTAGGTCAATTTCTTACCAGACTCGAACCTCGGTCGGCGACCAAATCACCACAGGTTGGTTTGCTGTACCTGTGGGTACAGTTGGCCGGATGGAGACCGTTGAGCGGCTGATTCGCAGTACGCAGGAGTTGTTGTGGGAGCGGGGGTACGTCGGGACCTCGCCGAAGGCGATTCAGCGGGCGGCGGAGGCGGGGCAGGGGAGTATGTATCACCACTTCGCGGGGAAGGCGGAGTTGGCGAAGGCGGCGATCGAGCGGTCCGGGGCTGACCTGCGGGAAGCGGCGGAGCGGCAGCTCGGCGGGGACGGGTCGGCGACCGAGCGGATCAGTGGGTACCTCGAGCGGGAGCGCGACGTGCTCAAGGGCTGCCGGGTTGGGCGGTTGACCGCAGATCCGGACGTGGTTGCGGATCCGGAATTGCGGGCACCAGTGGCCGAGACGTTCGCCTGGTTGCGGACGCGGTTGGCGGAGGTTGTTGCGGAGGGCAAGCGGGACGGTGAGTATCCGGCGACGCTGGATGCGGACCGGACGGCCGCGACGATCGCCGCCGTACTGCAGGGTGGTTACGTGCTGGCGCGGGCGGCCGGGTCGACCGAACCGTTCGAGCTCGCCGTTCAGGGCTTGATCGACTTGTTGCCGGAGGCTACGAAGTGAAAATCGGTGCGGTGTTCCCGCAGCTCGAGATCGGCGCGGACCCGAAGGTCGTGCGCGACTGGGCCACGACGGTGGAGGCGGCCGGGTACAACCACGTGCTCGCCTACGACCACGTGCTCGGCGCGGACCCGGCGAACCGCCCGGGCTGGACCGGGTACACCGACAAGTCCTTGTTCCACGAGGTTTTCGTCCTCTTCGGGTACCTCGCCGCGGTCACCACCGACCTCGAACTGGTGACCGGCGTGCTCGTGCTCCCGCAGCGGCAGACCGCGCTGGTCGCGAAGCAGGCGGCCGAGGTCGACGTACTGAGTGGTGGCCGGCTTCGGCTCGGCGTCGGCATCGGGTGGAACGCGGTCGAGTACGACGCACTCGGCGTACCGTTCGAGAAGCGCGCGGCGCGGATGACCCAGCAGGTCGAACTGCTGCGCAAGCTGTGGGCCGAGCCGGTCATCTCGTACGACGGCGCCTTCGATCACGTCGAGGAGGCGGGCCTGAACCCGTTGCCGGGCAGGGAAATCCCGATTTGGTTCGGCGGCGGTGCGGACGCGGTACTGCGACGTACCGGCCGGATCGGTGACGGGTGGATGCCGCAGTCGGCACCGGACGCGAACGCGCGGCGGCAGATCGCGATGATCCGCGAGGCGGCCGAGAAGGCGGGTCGTGATCCGGCGAGCGTCGGGATCGAGGCGCGGTTGACGCTGGGCGCCGTACCCGAGCAGGACTGGCAGGCCTTCGCGGAGGGCTGGCGTGAGCTCGGCGCGACCCACCTCTGCGTCAACACGATGAACATGGGCCTGGCGAAACCCGAGGACCATGCCGGCGTACTGCGTGAGGTCCTGCCTCAGCTCACGTAATCGGCGAACGGGCCGGGGCCGACGATGCCGGGGACGGGCTGTTCCACCGAGGTGACGTCGAACGACTCCCAGGCGGGCATGTTCGGTGTTGTCGAAGCCGATCACCCGTGCGTGGCGTGGCGGCTTGGAGGAGTTCACCCCCGGCGGACCGTTCACGGTGTCGCTCAACGTGAGCGGCGCCCGGGCGCGACTCCTCGTCCAGGGCAGTGAGGTGGCGGTGCAGGAGAAGGACGGCTGGATTACGGTCGGGGTAGATCGGATCACCGATCACGAAGTCGTAGTACTGGATTAAGGAGCTCCCCGTGTCAGTCGATGTCACCGGCCCGATGAACGAGCGGTACGACGAGATCCTCACCGAGCGTGCGCTCGGCCTGATCGAGACGCTGCACCGCGCGTACGACGGGCGGCGGCGGGAGCTGCTCGAGCGCCGCAAGCAGCGGGTCGCGGAGATCGCGGCCGGAGCCGCGCTGGGGTTCCTGACCGACACGAAGGACATCCGGGACGACCCGGAGTGGCGGGTCGCGCCCGCCGCTCCGGGCCTCGTCGACCGGCGGGTGGAGATCACCGGCCCGACGGACCGGAAGATGACGATCAACGCGCTGAACTCCGGCGCGAAGGTCTGGCTGGCCGACCAGGAAGACGCGAACACGCCGACCTGGGAGAACGTCGTCGGCGGCCAGCTGAACCTGCTCGACGCGATCACCCGCCAGATCGACTTCAGCACCGACACGAAGAGCTACGCGCTGAAGCCGGACGCCGAGCTCGCGACGATCGTCGTCCGCCCGCGCGGCTGGCACCTGCCGGAGAAGCACATCCTGGTCGACGGCGAGCGGACGTCCGGCTCGCTGGTGGACTTCGCGCTGTACTTCGCGGCGTGCGCGCAGCTGCAGCTCGACCGGGGGCAGGGACCGTACTTCTATTTGCCGAAGATGGAGTCGCACCTCGAGGCGCGGTTGTGGAACGACGTGTTCGTCACCGCGCAGGAGGCGCTCGGGATCCCGCGCGGAACGATCCGGGCGACGGTGCTGATCGAGACCTACCCGGCCGCGTTCGAGATGGAGGAGATCCTCTACGAGCTGCGCGAGCACTCCGCCGGCCTGAACGCCGGCCGCTGGGACTACATGTTCAGCGTGATCAAGACGCACCGCACCCGGGGTACGGCGTTCCAGTTGCCGGACCGCAACAGCGTGACGATGACCGTGCCGTTCATGCGCGCGTACACCGAACTACTGGTGCGGACCTGCCACAAGCGCGGAGCGCACGCGATCGGCGGGATGGCGGCGTTCATCCCGAGCAAGGACCCGGCCGTCAACGAGCAGGCGTTCGCGAAGGTCCAGGCCGACAAGACCCGTGAGGCCGGCGACGGTTTCGACGGCTCGTGGGTCGCGCACCCGGGCATGGTCGAGACCTGCCGCGCCGTCTTCGACTCCGTGCTCGGCGAGCGCCCGAACCAGGTCGACAAGCTCCGCGAGGACGTCTCGGTGACTGCCGACCAGCTCCTCGACGTCGCCGCCACGCCCGGTGCGGTGACCGAGGCGGGCCTGCGCAACAACGTCAGCGTCGCCGTTCAGTACCTGGCCGCCTGGCTGGAGGGCACCGGAGCGGTCGGGATCTTCAACCTGATGGAGGATGCGGCCACCGCGGAGATCTCGCGCTCGCAGATCTGGCAGTGGCGACAGGACCACGTCGTCCTCGACACCGGCGAAACCGTCACCACCGAGTTTGTCGAACGCATCGCCGACGAGGAGATCGCCAAGCTCGGCACGCCGGAGCGTTACGACGCCGCCCGCGCACTGCTCCTCGAGGTGGCGCTGGCCGACGAGTACGTCGACTTCCTGACGCTGCCGGCGTACGAACGCTTCAGCTGACACCTGAGCCGCCCTTGACCTGACAAGGGAGTAGCCGCCGCGACCACTGGTCGAGACCAATTACGGTTATGGCCGTAAAGCGTTGACTTCGCGCCCTGACGGTCCTACGGTCCCGACCATAAGTCGAGTTCCGGACGCCAGAAAGGCGGCACTCCCTTGACCAAGCGTGCGAGGACGAGCTCGGTTCCCCCTGCCGGTCAGACCCGGCGCGACTTCCTCCGGTGGTCCGGCCTGACCGTCGCCGCGATCGGCGGCAGCTGGTCGTTGACCGGGTGCGGACTGTTCGGCGACGACAGCAAGGCCGCCGCCGATGGGAAGTCGACGCTGACGATCGACTACGTGCCGGTCGAGGTGCTCGACCCGCAGGTGATCACCAACGGCATGTGGATCCTGAGCCGCGGCATCTCCGAGGGTCTGGTCGCCCAGAACGAGAAGGGCGACGGCGTCCAGCCGGCCGTCGCGAGCGAGTGGAAGGTCTCCGACGACCACCTGACCTACACCTTCACGCTGCGCGACAACGCCCAGTGGTCGGACGGCAAACCGGTCGTTGCCCAGGACTTCGAACGCACCTACAAGCGGCTGTTCACCCCGGCCGGCGGTTCGGCCGGTGGTACGACGCTCGGCGCGAACAGCTATCAGACCGCGACCGGGATCAAGGGCGCGCAGGACTTCCTGGCCGGTGTCCTGACCGACTGGACGAAGGTCGGCGTGCACGCGAACGGCGACCACGAGCTCGTCCTCACGCTCGCCAACCCCAACCCGGACTTCCTGCTCGCGCTCACCCACCCGGCGATGCTTCCGCTGCCGATGGATCTGGTCGAGGGCAAGCCGAAGGAGTGGCAGAACCCGCCGAACTACGTGTCCAACGGCCCGTACACGGTGAGCGAGTGGGTGGCGAACTCGAAGCTGATCCTGGTGCCCAACGAGAAGTACTGGGACCGCGACAAGGTCAAGATCGGCCGGATCCAGGTCAACCTGGTCGAGCCGAGCGCGGCAGCGACCGCGACGGTGCCGTACGAGAACGGTGAGACCGACCTGGTCCAGCTCGCGGGGCCCGACGTACTGCGGTTCCAGAAGGACGGGAACCTGTCGAAGCAACTCCAGCAGACCGCGAACTACAGCATTCTGTACCTCGCGAAGCTGCGCAGTCAGCACAAGGCGATGGAGGACGTCCGCGTCCGCAAGGCGCTGTCGCTGGCGCTGGATCGCAAGACGTTGGCCGGCGTACAACCCGGGCAGGAACCGGGCGTTTCGCTGGTGACCAGCCGGACCGCGGGCTGGGACGAGAGCATCGGGATCAAGGAAGACGTCGCCGAGGCGAAGAAACTGCTCGCCGAGGCCGGTTACCCCAACGGACAGGGCCTGCCGCCGGTGCGGATCTTGGTCGGCGCACCGGACACGACGCTCGCCGACGCGATGGTCGACAGCTGGACCAAGCAGCTCGGTATCAAGGCGAGCGTCGACCACGTCGAGGCCGGTGTGTACACCGAGCGGCGCTGGCAGGTCCAGAAGGGCAACTACATCGGCTTCTACTACGGCACGTTCGCCGGGCTGCCGACGTGGCCGACGATGGTGGGCTCGCTGTGGTCGCCGAAGAACGTGCAGGAGATCAGCCTGCCGAGCGATCAATGGCAGCAGTACCAGGCGCTGCAGGACGACAAGAACCTCAAGCCGGCCGACAAGACCGCGCAGCTGAACGCCGTCCTCACCGCACACGCCTCGGCTCCCGCGCGCGAGATCGGTGCCCTGGTGGAGAAGGCGAACCTCGAGACGGACGACGCGAAGCGGCTGGAGGTGTACAAGCAGGCCGCGAAGCTGCGCGAGGAGCAGTACCTGTACCTGCCGGTGCTCTGGCTGAGTCTCTTCCACGCGGTCAAACCGAAGGTGCACGGGCTCCAGCTCCGCGCGTACCCGGACTACTTCTACCTCAAGCCGCTGAGCGTAGGGGAGTGACGTGGGCCTCGCCGTGTACCTCGGCAAGCGCGTGGTACGGCTGGTGCTGTCCCTGGTCGCGGTCTCGATCATGACCTTCACCCTGCTGCAGCTCGCGCCCGGCAACTTCGCGGACCTGCAGCGGGTGAACAGCGGCGCCACCAACTTCGGTGGCGTCGGCACCGAGTCGATGGTCGGCGAGCTCGAGTCCAGGTACGGCGCCGACGTACCGGTCTGGAAGCAGTACCTGATCTTCATGAAGGGCGCGGTCGTCTGGGACTTCGGCCCGTCGTACAAGTACGCCAGCCGCAACGTGCAGGACATCATCGCGGAGGCGTTCCCGATCTCGGCCACGCTCGCGGTGCTGGCCGTCGTGCTCGCGCTCCTGATCGCCGTACCGGTGGGGGTGTTCGCGGCGTTGCGGCAGAACTCGAAGTCGGACCACACGACGATGTTCGTGGTCACGCTCGGGCACGCGCTGCCGAGCTACTTGAGCGCGGCGTTCATGATCCTGCTGTTCTCGGCCACGCTGAAGTTGTTGCCGTCCGGCGGCTGGAACGGTCCGAAAGACCTGATTCTGCCGGTGCTCGCGCTGAGTCTCGGTCCGGCCGCGGTGCTGGCGCGGTACGTGCGGTCGAGCATGCTCGAGACGCTGCGCGAGGAGTACGTCACCGCGGCGCTGGCCAAGGGCGGCCCCCGGCGTACCGTCATCGTCCGGCACGCGCTGCGCAACTCGCTGATCCCGCTGGTGACCGTGGCCGGTCCACTGCTGGCAGCGTTGATGACGGGCACCGTGTTCGTCGAAGCACTGCTGCGCATCCCCGGCCTCGGGCTGTACTTCGCCAACGCGGCGGCCAGCCGGGACATGCCGTTGCTGATGGGTACGGCGATGTTCTTCGCACTGATCCTGATGCTGACCAACCTGGTCGTGGACCTCGTCTACGGGCTCCTCGACCCCCGGATCCGCACCGTGGGAGGTGGGTCTCATGACGGCCACTGAAGGTGTCGAGGCGGCCGGCGAACTGGCCGCGGCCGGCGCCGAACCCGAACCGATCGAGCTCGGGACCACCGCGCGTGGGCCTTGGTCGCGGGCCTGGTCGCGGTTTCGCAAGCACCGGTTGGCGTTCGGCAGTCTGATCTTCTGCGGGTTGCTGATCGTCGTCGCGATCGCCGCGCCGCTGATCGCGCCGTACGGCTATGAAGAGACCGACATCCAGCACAAGCTGGCCGGTCCGGGCTCGGAAGGGCACCTGCTCGGCACCGACCTGCTCGGCCGCGACATTCTCAGTCGACTGATCTACGGCTTGCAGACGGCGCTGACCGTGGCGTTCGGCGCTGAGCTGACCGCGCTCGTACTGGCGTTGGCGATCGGGCTGCTCGCCGGCTACCTCGGCGGCCGTGTCGAGCAGATCCTGATGGCCTTCACCGATGTGATGTACGCGTTCCCCACCTACTTGTTCGCGGTCGTGATGGTCACGGTGCTCGGTCGCAGCATCTTCGCGCTGGTGGTCGCAATTGGCATCGCGTCCTGGGTCACCCAGGCGCGGCTGGTCCGGGCCCAGGTGATGACGCTGAAGGAACGCGAGTACGTCGAGGCGGCGCGGTCGATGGGCGCCAAGGGAAGCACGATCGCGATCCGGTACATCCTGCCGAACGCGATCGGGCCGATCCTGGTCACCACCAGCTTCGCGATCCCGGCCGCGATCGCCGCCGAGGCGGGCCTGGCGCTGCTCGGGCTCGGCGTCCAGCCGCCGACACCGTCGTGGGGCGCGATGATCAGCGAGGGCAGCCGGTACCTGCTGGCGGCGCCGCACATGCTGGTCGCGCCGGCGGTGCTGTTCGCGCTGACCCTGCTGGCGTTCACCTGGATCGGCGACGGCGTACGGGATGCATTCGACGCGAGTGGGGAGCAGCGATGAGCGAGGAGCCCCTGCTGTCCGTGCGCGGGTTGCGGACGACGTTCCGGCGCGACGGCGGTTCATTGACCGCGGTCGATGGCGTGTCGTTCGACGTACGCCGAGGGCAGGCGCTGGCGGTCGTCGGTGAGAGTGGCAGCGGTAAGAGCGTCACCATGCGCAGCCTGATGGGCATCCTGCCGCGGACCGGCCGGGTCATCGGCGGCCAGGCGATGTTCGACGGTCGCGATCTGCTGTCGATCGGTGAGAAGGAACTGCGCCGGATCCGCGGCCGCGAGATCGCGATGGTGTTCCAGAGCGCGATGGAGGCGATGAACCCGACGCTGACGCTGGAGCGGCAGCTCACCGAACACCTGCTCTGGCACGGCCTGTGTACCAAGGCGGAAGCGCGGAAACGCGCGGTCCGGGCGCTCGGCGACGTCGGCATCCCCGACCCCGAGAAACGGATCCGCACCTACCCGTTCCAGCTGTCCGGCGGGATGCGGCAGCGGGCGATGATCGCGATGGCGATGGTGACCGAGCCGGCGCTGCTGATCGCCGACGAGCCGACCACCGCCGTGGACGTCACCGTGCAGCGGCAGATCCTGGACCTGCTCAAGGACCTGAAGGACCGCGGTACCGGCGTCATCATGGTCACCCACGACCTCGGCGTCGCGCGCTACTTCTGCGACGACGCGGTGGTGATGTACGCCGGTCGCGTGGTCGAGCGGGCACCGATGGACCGGCTGCTCGACGACCCGCGGCACCCGTACAGCGTCGGGCTGCTCGGGTCCGGCGTCGAGGTCGGCGGCCGCGACCTGCCGCTGCGGCCGATCCCCGGCAGCCCACCCGACCTGACCAGGCGCCCGGACGGCTGCCCGTTCCACCCGCGCTGCGCCCGCGCCGAACTGCCGAAGTGCGGAACCGAACAAGAGACCTTGACCATCGGTCCCGGCCGGGACGCTGCGTGCTGGAAGGTGGCCGTCGATGCCTGACGAACTGGTCCGCGCCAAGTCCGTGACCAAGATCTTCCGGACCCGCGCCGGCGAGATACGCGCCGTCGACGACGTCTCGCTGACGGTACGCCGTGGTGAGACGCTCGGCCTGGTTGGCGAAAGTGGCAGTGGTAAGTCGACGATGGCTCGGCTCGTGATGGGGCTGCAGACGCCTACGTCGGGGCGGGTCTCGTTCGACGGGAAGGATCTCGGGACGCTTCCGCCGCGCGAGTTGCGGGTGTTGCGGCCGCGGATGCAGATGGTGTTCCAGAACCCGTACGGTTCACTCCTGCCGCACTTCAGTGCCATCGGCAACGTGATGGAGCCGTTGCGGCTGCACCAACGGGGGGATCAGAAGTCCCGGCGTACCAAGGCGCTCGAGTTGCTCGATCTGGTCGGGATCAATACGCGCCACGCGGAGCTCTATCCGCGGCAGTTCTCCGGCGGTCAGCAGCAGCGCATCGCGATCGCGCGGGCGCTGGCGCTGGAACCCGACCTCCTGGTGTGCGACGAGCCGACATCCTCACTGGACGTCTCGATCCAGGCGCAGATCCTGGAACTGTTCACCGACCTACGGCATCGTCTCGGGTTGTCGTTCCTGTTCATCTCGCACAACCTTGCGGTGGTCGAACGCCTAGCCGACCGCGTCGCCGTGATGAACAAGGGCCAAGTAGTCGAAGAAGCCACCACCGAGACCCTGTTCCGTTCCCCCCAAGACAACTACACCCAACAACTCCTCTCCGCAGTCCTCCCCATCCGCCAGTCCTAATCGCCCACGCGTGCTGGGCGTGTGCTTCCTACGCCGCGATGCCCTCACCGCGCCCGCTCCGCGCGCTCCCACTCACCCCGGCCCACCGCCGTACGCGAGTCTCCGGCTGTCGCCGACGCGAGTGCGAACTCGCGGCTGCGATTGCGTCCCCCTCGCCAGCAGACGAGAACGACCCAAGCGTGCTGAGCAGGCGCTTGCCCGCCCGTCCGCCTGGCCCCGCGTTCCCGCAGCACCGCGACTGGGGAGGATTACCGGCCGTTTTGGGTGCAAGATCCTCCCCAGTCCCGCACGTTCATGATCCCGTTGCCGTGATCGCGTCGCGTCTGCCGAGTGAGCGCCGTACGCGAGTCGGCGGCTGTCGCCGACGCGGGTGCGAACTCGCGGCTGCGATTGCGTCCCCCTCGCCAGCAGACGAGAACGACCCACGCGTGCTGAGCGAGTGCTGGCCCGCTCGTCCGCCGGCATCATCCCGCGCGTCTCTCGTAGTACCGGGACTGGGGAGGATTACCGGCCGTTTTGGGTGCAAGATCCTCCCCAGGCGGGTGGCTTATGGGGTTGCTGCGGTGGTGATTGCGGTTGCTATGGCTTGGGTTTGGGGCTCGGTGCCTAACAGGTAGGGCTGGGGGAGCCAGATGGTGTCTTTGGAGACTGTGTCGGCGTTGGGGCAGGTTGGTTCGGGGTAGGGCTGGCCGAGGCGGTCCGTGATTGCTTGGGACTCGCGGAGTACGGCGGCGTTGCGATGGAGAGGGACATAGCCGGAGGAGGCTCGGGTGAGGCCGGCTTCCTTGAGAGACTCAAGGACGGCGTCGCGTTGGCCGGGGACTCGGAGCATGAACAGGTGGCGGCCGTGGGCCGTGATCGCCGGGTCCTCCGGAGGAAGCTGAATGCCGTCGACCTTCCCCAACAGCTCCGTAAGCAAGCGCGCGTTGCGTTCCCGGATCTCCTGCAGCTTCGGATGCCGGCGGAGCTGGACGCGCAGGATCGCCGCCTGGAACTCGGTCAGCCGCAGGTTGTACCCGACCGCCTCATGCTGATACCAGCCACCACCCGGCACCCGGCCGACGTTCACCAGCGAGTACACCGCCCCGGCCAGCTCCGGCGAGTCGGTGAGTACGGCGCCCCCTTCGCCGGCCGTGATGTTCTTGCTGCTCTGGAAGCTGAACGTGCCGAGATCCCCGATCGCGCCGACCGGTCGTCCCTTGTACGCCGCTCCGTGGGCCTGCGCCGCGTCCTCGATGATCGTCAGGCCGTGCCGGGCGCCGAGTGCGGTGAAGGCGTCCAGGTCCACGGGCCGGCCGGCGAGATGGACGACGACAACCGCCTTGGTCCGCTCAGTGACAGCGGCCTCGGTCGCGACCGGATCCAGCAGGTGCGTGTCCGGATCCACGTCGGCGAACACCGGCACCGCTCCCACGAACAGCGCCGCCGAGGCGGTCGCGATGAACGTGTACGGCGGCACGATCACCTCGTCGCCGATGCCGACGCCCGCGGCGCGCAACGCCACCGCGATCGCGAGAGTCCCGTTGGCCAGACAGACCGCGTGCCCGGCCTGCTGGTACTCCGCGAACTCCTGCTGGAAGGTCGCGACGACATCCCCGCTGGTGCTGCCCCACTTCCCCGAGTGCAGGACGTCCAGCAGTGCCTTCTCCTCGTCGTCGCCGTACTCCGGCCACTCCGGCCAATCCGCCATCATGGTGTGATCACCCATCTGTTGTCTCCAGCAACGATGTCCGTGCTCAGTTCGACAAACGTCCGGCCGAAGCGGACCACCTTGCGCGCCGATCCCGAGCCTTCCTTGACGATCGGCTCGGTCCCAGGGTTCGGAATCGCGAGCAGAAGCGCGGCTCCTGGTACGGGCTCGGCCGCCTGCGCTCGTACCGCGAGACCGTCCGGGTGCGCCTCGACCGAGAGGGCGACGCCACGTCGGCTCCGCTCCCAGTCGTTGATCCGCCCGGCCGTCCACCACGGCATCCCGCGCCGCCGGGCCTCCTCGGCGAGTGCGATACACGCTGCGCGGGTCGGTGGACGACGGTGCAGGTGTGGCCCGTGGAACAAGAAGTGCGCGACGCCGTGCACCGCCTGCGCGCCGTCCAGGATCACGTCGCGGACGGCGGCATGCCCGGCCCACGCGAGATCCTGGGTGTGCAGCGGCAGGTTCAGTACGTCGTAGAACCGGTTGCCCTCAGCAACCGGCGCCAGCGGGAACGACACGTGCGCGGCTCCGAACAGGAAGCCGACGTCACCTTGCTTACTGGGCCCGCGGGACTCGTCGATCTGCACACCGAGCCGCTCGCACCAGGTGTAGAACTCGGTCCACCCTTCCCACCGGGTGTAGTGGTTCTTGTTCGAGATGATCTGTTCGGTGCCGGTCACCGCCTGCGCCCAGGCGTACTGCGCGCGCATCTGCGGCCAGCCCCACACCGCGAGGTCGGCGTCGCCCATCGCGTTGTAATGCAGGGCATTCTCGTGCCCCGCCGCGGTGATCGCGGCGTACAGATCAGTGGAGTACCCGCCGGGGAAGACATGGCACCAGGTCACGGAGACGCCGGCCTCGGCGAACGCGTCGATGGCCGCCTGGCCCTCGTCCTCGACGTTGCCGTCCGAGTCGTGCGACATGTGCGCGACGGCGTCGACACCGGACGGCCAGTACCAGAGCCAGGGCACCGTGGCGCCGGCCTGTTCGGCGCTCCACCACAGGCTCTGCGCGAACAGCGCGCACCACCAGTCTGCCTGCGGCTGGTCGAACATCGGTACGGCGCTCGGCGGCGGATAGGTGTGCTCGTACGGCGTGACGTGGTCCGGCTCGCCCGGTGGCATCGCCCGGTCGCGCTCGAAGCTGAGCGCCATCCCGTCCTCGCACTTGAGAAGACCGTCGTCGATCGGCGCGGTTCCGTCCGCGGCCGGTACGCCGTCCGCGCTGACGGCGTACCCCTGCTGGATCCGGACGATGCTCTGCCACAGGTCGACGCCGTATGTCAGGACGACGCCCGCGCCGAGGCGGCGAAGGGTGACCGCGGCGGTGTCGTCCTGCCAGCGGGCGAGGACCTCAACATTCTCGCTGGTCAGCCGGCTCCCGCCATGCGCATGGAGTGGGATCGGTGGCACGGACGACCAGACCGAGCTGTCAGCGACCGTGACGTGGTCCTCCAGCACGGTCTCGTACGCCGTGACGCCGGCGAGCGTGGACGTCGGGCCGGGATCGCCGACGATGATCAGCGCACCGCCGTCACGCACCCACTGCTCGAGTGCGCTCGACGGCTCGGACTGTGGGGTGGTCGCGAAGACGAGCACGGAGACGTCGTCGGGCGGCGTGGCCGCCGCGTCCGGGGAGATCGAGCGGTAGGGCAGCCGGAGATGTCCGAGCACCTCGGTCAGGTAGACCCACCAGGCGTCCTGACCCGCCTGGTGGGCCCGCTCGATCGCCACCTGGTCGTCCACCACTGCGACTGCAGGAAGAGGTTCTGGCACGCGAACTACCCTGCCCCAGGCATTCACCTTCGGCAAGACCTAAATAGCTGTTATGGACGACCGTAATAACTAACGGGGGAGCTTCTCGACCAGTAATTGGTACGGCCGCGGCGGTCGGCCGAGCTTGTTCGAGCGGGGTGGCGGCATCGGCCAGGCCAGTCCTTCGTCGACCAGTGTGCTCAGGGTCCGGCGCGCGGTTCGGAGTGTGACGCCGAGCAGTTCGGCGACCCGCTCCGCGTCGACGATCCGCTCGGTGTCGTTCGCCTTCTCCAGTTGCTCGGCCAGCGAGGCCAGGATCTGTAGGGCCCGCGAGTCCTCGTGCACGGGTCGCTCGGCGGCGCGGGCGCGTTCGCCGGGGACCTGCAGAACGAAGCCGTGCGGACCGACCACGAACGCGGTGCCGCCGCCCGCTGCCTTGTCGACCGCGGACTGGGCGTTCACCTCCGCCTCGCGGGTCGACGTGCCGAGCCCGATGCCGACCTCCAGCCGGATCCCGAGCTCCTCGGAGATCCGGTCCAGGAACGGGGCCATCGACAAGTTGTCGGTGGCCAGCCGCAGCGAGCCCATTGTCGTGACGATCAGGAAGCTGTGCTCGTCGCGCGGCACCACCGCGGCGTCCATCGGCCGGGCGTCGCGCAGCAGTTCGCGGTGCAGCGACAGCTTCAGCTCCTGGTACCAGTACGCGCTCGCGCTGGCGTGCGCCGGCAGGGAAGCGGCCGGCACCCGGACGATCATCGTGACGATCCGCGACTCCTCGAGCTTGGCGCCGCCGCCCATCAGGATCGCGGTCGTCAGCGCCTGCCGGATCGTCATCGACGACGGCGTCATCCGCAGGGTCGGTACGCCGGCCTCGCGCAGCGCGACGTCGACGGTCGGCACCGTCGTCACCGCACCGGTAGTCCGACCGCGCTGGTACAGGGAGCGATGGAAGCCGAGGAACTCCGCGGCCGACTCCGGTCCGGTGTACTCCTTCAGCCGTACGCCGGACGCGCTCAGGCCGACCTCTTCGTAGACAAGCGTCAGATCACGCCGCGACATCGTGTCGACGCTGATCCGGGCCGGATCGAAGACCTTCTCCAGCACGCCGCGGAGCAAAGTAGAGAACAATGCGGGCCCGCCGCTCGGCACGTACGTCGCCGGGACCGGCAGCCCGCCCGCGACCGCCATGTCGTACGGCAGCGGGCCGGCGAACAGGAAGACGTCGACCCGCGACGCGATCCGCATCGCCTGCTCGTGCGCGTCGAGTTCGTCGGCGTACACGGCAGTGACCAGGCGCAGTGCCGGGTTGTCCAGCTCGCGGCCCAGGTCGATGGTCCGGTGCACGATCTGGTCGGCGCCGACGAGGCCGACCGTGACCTGTTCGTGGGGCGCCATGTCAGCGACTCCGGCCGGCCGCGCGAACGAGTAGCACCCAGCCAGGTTAACCGGCTGGGTGCTACGGAGGCCGGACCTCCGGGGTCAGCGCTTCGGGTACGCCGCGTCGACCTCCACCTCGACGAGCCATCCGGCGACCGGGAGATTCTCGATCTCCAGGGCGAACCGGGACGGGCGGGACTTGTTGACGACGAACGGTTTCGCGGGTGCCGCCGTACCGAGGGGGACTGCGACGTACGCGCCGGTGGTGAGGTCGGTGTTGGCGAAGTACTGGCGGTACGCGCGGTTCCAGCCGGCGAAGTCGGCGGTCGCGGCGCCGGCGGGGTTCTGCAGGAACACGCGCATCGTGTACACGTCGGCGTACGACAGGCCTGCCGCCTGCAGGTTCTCCCCGATCCGGCGCAGCACGTTGATGCCCTGCGCCTCGGTGATCGTCACGCCCGCCGGCAGCGTGCCGCCGGGGAACACGACGGTGTCGACGTACGCCGCCTCGGATCCGGCCGGTGCCCCGGTGTTGAGGGCCGACGGGCCGATCCCGCTGGTCTTGTAGACCGCTGTGTTCGCACCGATCCCGACGCCACTCGCGATCATCGGGTTGGCCTGCCCGGCGGGCAGTGCCGGGACGACCGTGCCAGGCTTCGGCGGCTGTGGCTTGTCCCACCAGCCGGCCGCTGTCCCGGCGCCGGCCGTGAACGACACGACCACGGCGACAACCCCGGCGATCAGGCGTGTCCTCTTCATCGGCCGGTCACCACCCGGCTGTGCAGGGCGGTCACGGTGGCCCGGGCCGATGTGATCGCGCCGTGCTGCCAGGCGATCACATGCGACAGGTGGTCGCCGGCGAAGTAGATGTTGCCGGTGGCATCGAGCAGCCGGGCGTAGATCCCGTCGGTCTGGGACGGCCAGCTGACCCAGGACGCCTCCGAGTACTTGGTGCCCATCCAGTTCACCGAGAACGACGCCTTGACGTCCTTGCCGTAGGTGTCGCCATGGATCTTGGTGCCCTGGGCGAGGGCCCGTTCGAGGCGGGCGGCCGGCGTCAGGGCGCCGTACGTGTTCGCGTTCGTGCCGGTGTTGTAGTAGCCGATCAGCGTCCCGCGCTCGCCGTGGAAACCGTACGAGGGATACCAGGTGTTGACCGTGTCCAGGGTGCTGTTGGTGATCCCGCCGTAGATCCGGTGGTCCTCCTCCCACCAGCGCCGGCCGTACTCGATGCCGATCTTGCCCGCGTTCGTCGGCCGCGCGTACCGGAGCGACTCGAGGATCGGCGCGGGCAGGTTGGACGGGACCTTCGCGGCCAGGTGCGGCGGCAGTGTGCAGATCGCGTAGTCCGCGCTGAGCACCCGCGTCCGCGTACCGCTCGTGTAGGTGACCTCGACGCCGGACGTGGTGTTCCGCAGACCGGTCACCTCGGCGCCGTAGTGGATCTTGTCCTTGCCGATCGCGCGCTCGAACGCGTACGGGATCCGGTCCATGCCGCCGACCGGCTGGAACATCATCATCGCCTGGTCCCAGCCGAACTCGAACGAGAAGTAGTTGCCGACGCCACTCGCGAAGACGTCGCTCAGGGCGTACGGCGCCGCCGTCGTACCGCCTTCGAGTCCGGCACCCGGCTCGACGGTGTAACCGCGACGGCCGTCGGCACCGGTGTAGGCGAACCCGGACGCCTTGTTGCCGATCGAGCCGAAGCTGCCGAGGAACCCGATCAGCGCCTGCTTGTCGGTCGCCGTCAGCACGGCGTCAAGGGCGCCCTGATCCGTAGCGGTAGCGAGCAGTTCGGCGACGTACCCGTAGACGTCCGCCTTCGCGGTGCGGTGCCGGATCGGCTTGTTGGACAGGGCGCTCGTGCCTTCGCGGTACAGGTACGCGTCGGCGTTCTGGTTGACGAAGGGCTCGATCGCGACGCCGAGTTCACGGCAGTAGTCGAGCGTCACGTGGTGCTGCGGCAGCCGGCCCGGACCGGCGTTCATGTACTGACCGGGCGAGAACGTCGCGCGCTGGGTGTTGCCGGCCAGGTCGGTCTCCACGGTGCCGCCGCGGACCGTCCAGTTGCGGCCGCCCGGACGGGTCCGCGCCTCCAGCAGCGTGACCTGGTAGCCGGCCTTGAGCAGTTCGTACGCCGACGTGAGACCGGCGATCCCGGCGCCGAGCACCACGATGTGCTTGCGGCGGCCGTTCATCTCGACCCGCGACGGGGCGGCGTACGCGGGGGTCTCGGCGACACTCGTGAGGCCGAGTGCGGACATCGTGGAGTACAGGACTCCTGCGCCACCGGTGATACCGACCTGCTGCAGGAACTGACGTCTGGTCTGCGCCATGCCTTCTCCTCACTGGGCAACTCGCTGAGCAACTCACTTGGGCGGTGGAGTTGCTGACGAGAAAGCTATGGAGAAGGTGTTTTCGCGGCGTGACAGGACCGTAACGAGCAGACGCTCGTACCGAGAGGTATGTTGCGAGTTGACGAACCTGACCTAACCGCGTGGCGGAGCGTCGACGTTTACGGTAGGGATCCCACCGCCGGCGCGGGCGATGATCGCCAGCGACGGGTCGTCGGTGGGGTTGCTCTCGCGGTGGATGGTGAACGCGGGCACGTGCACGAAGTCGCCCGCCACCGCGTCCAGGTACTCGTCGGTGCCTTCGAACTCCAGACGCAGTACGCCGGAGACGATGTAGAGGCTGCTCTCGTTCTTGTCGTGGTGATGCCAGCCGGAGATGGCGCCGGGCTGGGTGACCACCTGCCCGGCCCACAGGATCGGGAGCTCGAAGGCGCGCATCCGGAGCATGCCGGAGGTCGGATCGGCGGCGACCAGGTCGCCGGCCTTGATGACGCGGACTGGTTCGGGCATACCCCTCAGTGTTGCAGCAGCGCCTTGGCCATGGTGGCGACCTCCGCGTACACGCCGGGCTTATCGGGTTGGGCACAGCCCTGACCCCAGGAGACGACACCGAGCAGACGGCCGTTCAGGACCAGCGGGCCACCGGAGTCGCCCTGGCAGGCGTCGGTTCCGCCCTTGCGGTAGCCGGCGCAGATGTTGGTCGCCGCCGCGTAGCCGCCGGCGACGTAGCTCTTGTTCGCCAGGCAGGCGTTGTCCCCGAGGTCCGGCACCGAGGCCTTCTGCAGCGTCGTGTCCGGCCCGGTGCCCTGCGTGTCACCCCACCCGTAGACGACCGGTACGGCGCCGGCGCGGTCCGCCCGCGCGTGCGTCTCGAGCGGCAGCACCGGTACGCCGCGGAACGGCCTGCTCAGCGTCAGTACGGCGACGTCGTACCGGTGGTCCTTCGTGTTGTAACCGGGGTGGATCCACACCTTGCGGATCCGCGACGTCTGACCGACCGAGTTGTCCGCGAGATCGGCCCGCCCCTGCACCGCGTAGTACGTCGACATGTCCTCGTCCATGCAGTGCGCGGCGGTGACGATCTTGTCCGGCGCGATCAGGGTCGCCCCGCAGTACAGCCCGTTCGGCGACGCGGACTGGCTGTTGTTCAACGCAATCGCCCACGGCGCCTCGGTCGTACTCGCCACCGTCCCCCCGACGATCACCGGTCTTGCCCCGGCGGTGACAACGAGCAGAATCCCGGCAAGTAGTACGACCCGCTTCAACATCTATTTCACTCCACGTGAGACAACAATCGCTCCACGTAAAGTTTCACACCGAGCCCAGTCGCCCGCAGGCCCCACGCCGTACTGCTAGGAGCCGACTGGGGCTTGGAGGCTTCCGTAGCGTTCCATGCGTTGCCAGCGGAGGCGGGTGCCGGCCAGTGCGGTGAAGACGGACTGGATGACTACGAGGTACATCAGCTGGCGGTAGACGAGCTGCTGCAGCGGCAGGGTCCACAGTGGTCCGGAGCGCTCTCCGTCGAGGCGGAAGGCGTAGAAACCCATAGCGAGCTGCAGGAGGACGAAGCCGGCCCAGACCGACAGCACGCGGACCGGATTGAGGAAGACGAGTCCGTAGATCGCGAACACGTCCACAACCGGCGCCAGCAAGGGCAGCAGCACCTGGAAGAGCATGAGGTACGTCAGACCGCGCCGACCGAACTTCCCGGCCCGACCGCCCTGCACTGCCGCGCCGCGGTGTTTCCACATCGCCTGGAGCGTGCCGTAGCACCAGCGATACCGCTGCCGCCACAGTGCGCCCAGTGACGCCGGCGCCTCGGTCCACGCCACCGCGCTCTCCTCGTACACCACTCGCCACCCGTCCCGGCACAGCGCCATGGTCAGGTCGGTGTCCTCCGCCAGCGTCACGTCACTCAGCCCACCGATGCGCTCCAACGCCGTACGACGGAATGCGCCGACCGCACCGGGCACGGTGGGCATGCACTCGGCCAGGTCGAACAACCTGCGGTCCAGGTTGAAGCCGATCACGTACTCGATGTGCTGCCAGCGCCCGATCAGACCGCCGCGGTTGCCCACCTTGGCGTTCCCCGACACCGCGCCAACGGCAGGGTGCCCGAACGGCTGGATCAGCTTCCGTACGGCGTCCGGCTCGAACACGGTGTCGCCGTCGACCATCACGATCAGCTCGAACCGCGCCGCCTGCAGTCCGGTGTTGAGTGCGACCGGCTTACCCGCATTGGCCTGCCGGATCACCCGGACCCCGGGAATCCGCAGTGCCTCGACGAGGTCCGCCGTACCGTCGGTCGATCCGTCGTCGACGACGATCACCTCGAGCGGGTGGTCCGACGCCACCAGCGAGCGGATGGCCGCCTCGATCCCCGCGCTTTCGTTGTAGGCCGGAACGATGACGCTGACCGGTTCGGTCACGGGTGGTCCGTACGACCAGTCGCGCATCTTCGCGTGGCGCCGTGCGGCGACGACGGTGGTGATGGCCCGGAGCACGCTCAGCGCGCCGGCGGCGTACAGGAGCCAGGTGATGATGCTGAGGATCCAGTCGCTGATCCGCATCGCCCAGATGGCTGCCATGCCACGGCCGCGTTCCAGCAGACCTGCGGAGTGCGTGGGGTCGGGCAGACCGACCGCGTCGCTGACCGTCGCGAACCGGAAGCCGCGAGCCTTCAGCCGCGGGAGCAGCTTGCTCAGCGCCTCGACGGTCTCGCTGCGGTCGCCACCGGCGTCGTGCATCAGCAGCACCTGGCCGGCAGTGCTGCTCGGCATCGAGTTGGCGATCACCTGGTCGGTGCCGGGCTTGCGCCAGTCCTCACTGTCCTGAGTGGTGAGCACCGACAGGTATCCGGCGTCCCGGATCTGCTGGAGAGCGGCCCAGTCGCGGTCCGTCAGCGCGCGCGGTTCCGAGGAGTACGGCGGCCTGAGCAGCGTCGTACTGAGACCAGTGGCACCCGCGAGGATCAGCTGGCTCTGCCGGAGTTCCAGTGCGCGGCGCCAGGGTGCCGCGGTGGAGAGATTGGCGTGGGTGAAGCTGTGTACTGCGATCTGGTGGCCTTCGGACACGATCCGGCGGGCGATGTCGGGATGCGCGGCGACCGCCGTACCGACGACGAAGAAGGTCGCGTGCACCTGCTGATCCCGGAGCAAGTCCAGGATCCTCGGTGTCCAGACGGGATCCGGTCCGTCGTCGAAGGTGAGTGCGATGGTGCGCGCGTGCGGTGACACCGAGCGCGGTGCGCCGGCTCCGGCGTCGATCACCGGTCCGCCGGTGATGATCGACCGCGGGACTGTTCCGGACCCACCGACCGGCTGGACCGCGCCGTCCGGCGCCGCACCGAACATGTGGTGCGTGTAGCCGTTCAGCAACAACATGCTGGACAGGCAGACCAGCAGCATCGTCAGGACGATCCAGTGCGTCCGCAGCGGGACCGGTTTGGCGCGTCGAGCGACCGGTCTGCTCACGATTCGTTCACGGCTTACCCGGCGTCTTGGTCTGACCCGTCGGCGGCGCGGTCGGCTTCTTGCCGTGCGTCGTGGTCGTCGTGGTCGTCGTGGTCGTCGGCGCGGTGGTCGTGGCCGTTGTAGTGGGAACGGTCGTCGTAGTGCTCGTCGGTACGACGGTGAGCGTCGGGGGCACCGGTGTGACCGGCGGGACGATCGTCGGGGAGACGCCGGGCGTCACGGGAGCTGTGGGGGGAGCGCTCGTGGGAGCCGTCGTCGCCGACGTGGTGGTCGAGCTCGTCGTACCGGTGGTCGTCGACCCGGAGTCGGTCGAGGAGGTGCTGCTCGGCCCGTCGCCCGGCTTCGTGGTGCCGGCGACGGAGGTCGGGAGGGGAGTCTGGATCGCGGCTTCGACCGGCTCGGTCGGCCGGTTCTTCGGCTTGGCGGCTTCGGGGAGGGGGATCAGCGGCGTGTCCATGTGCGGTCCGCCGAGAAGGCTACTGGCCATGAGCACCAGGTAACCGACGGTAGGCACGGCAAGGAAGGCGCCGGTTCTGCGGATCGTGCGACGGCGGCGCCCGGTCGAGTCCAGAAAGACAGGCCGCCGGGAAGGCGGTTTCACAAGCGCAAGACCTTAGCCCAGTTGAGCCGAAATTGGGACGTTAAAGCCCTTGCAGCTTCCTGCAACCCCTTACCCAGTGAATTCTTGGAACCGAAACACCCCGCGTGCGGCCTCCGACGGTCCGGGTGGCTACTGTCATCAAGTGCAGAAATGGCCTGGTCGTCCCTACCCTCTCGGTGCCACGTACGACGGCGCCGGGACGAACTTCGCGGTGTTCTCGGAGGTTGCCGAACGCGTCGATCTGGCGCTGCTCGGCGAGGACGGCACCGAGCAGCTGGTGCAGCTGACCGAGGTGGACGGGTTCGTCCACCACGCGTACCTGCCGGGCGTGCAGCCCGGCCAGCGGTACGGCTTCCGCGTGCACGGCCCGTACAACCCGGCCGAAGGCCACCGGTGCAACCCGTCGAAGCTGCTGCTGGACCCGTACGCGAAAGCGATCGACGGCCAGCTGGACGGTGACGAGTCGCTGTTCAGCTACCGGTTCGGCAACCCGGACGAGCTGAACACGATGGACAACCGGGAGCACACGATGCTCTCGGTGGTGACCAACCCGTTCTTCGACTGGGGCACCGACCGCCCGCCGGGCCACGCGTACCACGAGACGGTCATCTACGAGGCACACGTCAAGGGCCTCACCAAGACGCACCCGGGCCTGCCCGACGAGATCCGCGGCACGTACGCGGGGATCGGGCACCCGGCGATCATCGAGCACCTCAAGGAGCTCGGGGTGTCCGCGATCGAACTGATGCCGGTGCACCAGTTCGCCCAGGACGGGCACCTGCAGGAGATCGGCCTGTCCAACTACTGGGGCTACAACACGATCGGCTTCTTCGCGCCGCACAACGCCTACGCGTCGACCGGCACCCGCGGCCAGCAGGTGACCGAGTTCAAGGCGATGGTGAAGGCGCTGCACGAGGCGGACATCGAGGTCATCCTCGACGTGGTCTACAACCACACCGCCGAGGGGAACGAGTTCGGCCCGACACTGTCCTTCAAGGGCATCGACAACGCGGCGTACTACCGGCTGGTGGACGAGGACAAGCAGCACTACTACGACACCACCGGCACCGGCAACAGCCTCCTGATGCGGCACCCACACGTCCTGCAGCTGATCATGGACTCGCTGCGGTACTGGGTCACCGAGATGCACGTCGACGGCTTCCGCTTCGACCTCGCGGCCACACTGGCCCGCCAGTTCCACGAGGTGGACCGGCTGTCGGCGTTCTTCGACCTGGTCCAGCAGGACCCGGTGGTCAGCCAGGTGAAGCTGATCGCCGAGCCGTGGGACGTCGGCGACGGCGGCTACCAGGTCGGCAACTTCCCGCCGCTGTGGACGGAGTGGAACGGCAAGTACCGCGACACCGTCCGGGACTACTGGCGGGGCGAGAAGTTCACGGTGGCCGAGTTCGCCTCCCGGCTGACCGGTTCGTCGGACCTCTACCAGGACGACAGCCGCCGGCCGTTGGCGAGTATCAACTTCGTCACCGCCCACGACGGCTTCACCCTGCGCGACCTGGTCTCGTACAACGAGAAGCACAACGAGGCGAACGGCGAGGGCGGCAACGACGGCGAGAGTCACAACCGCTCCTGGAACTGCGGCGTCGAGGGCCCGACCGACGACCCCGAGGTACTGCGGCTGCGGGCCAAGCAGGAACGCAACTTCCTGACCACGCTGATGATCTCGCAGGGTGTGCCGATGATCGCCCACGGCGACGAGCTCGGCCGCACCCAGGGCGGCAACAACAACGTCTACTGCCAGGACAACGAGATCGCCTGGATCGACTGGGAGCTCGCCGAGCCGCAGAAGCACCTGCTCGAGTTCACCCGGTCGCTGGTCCGGCTGCGCAACAACCACCCGGTGCTGCGCCGCCGCCGGTTCTTCCACGGCGACACCGGCATCGACGGACTCGGTGATCTGGTCTGGTTCACGCCGAAGGGCACCGAGATGCAGGGTGGCGACTGGCAGCGCGACGACGCCCAGGCGATCGCGGTGTTCCTGAACGGCGACGCGATCTCCGAGCCGGACCTGCGTGGCGAGCCGGTGGTCGACGACTCGTTCCTGGTGTTGCTGAACGGCAACTACGAGCCGGTCGACTTCCTCCTCCCACCCGAGGAGTACGGCGAGAGCTGGACGGTCGCGGTCGACACGACCAGCGTTGCCGGTGAGCCGGCCGCCGAGCCGCATCCGGCCGGCACCACCGTCCAGCTGGAGGCCCGCGCAACGATGGTCCTGACCCGCCCGCGGCAGGCCGCCGGATGATGGGGGTCCCGCAGGCCACCTACCGGTTCCAGCTCCGCGCCGAGTTCGGCTTCGACGACGCCGCCGCGGTAGTCCCGTACCTGTCGAGCCTCGGGATCTCCCACGCTTACCTCTCCCCGGTCCTCCAGGCCGCCCCTGGGTCCACCCACGGGTACGACGTGGTGGACCACAGCCGGCTGTCCGAGCAGATGGGTGGGCGCGCCGCGTTCAACCGGCTCTCGCTCCAGCTGGCGCAACACCGCCTCGGCGCGATCGCGGACGTCGTACCGAACCATGTCGCCGTGCCGACGCCGGAGAGCCTGAACAAGGCGCTGTGGTCGGTGCTGCGGCTCGGGCCCGGTTCGCAGTACGCCGAGTGGTTCGACGTCGACTGGGGCTCGGGGAACCAGCCGTTGCTGATGGCGGTGCTCGGCCAGCGCATCGGCAAGGTGCTGGCCGACGACGAGCTGTCGATCGACGGCGACGTCCTGCGGTACTACGACCACGAGTACCCGCTGCGGCCCGGGACCGAGGAGCTGCCGCTCGAGGAGCTCGTCACCGAGCAGTGGTACCGCTTGGCCCATTGGCGGGTCGCTGACGAGGAGCTGAACTACCGGCGCTTCTTCGACGTCGACACCCTCGCCGCGGTGCGTCAGGAGACCCAGGAGGTCTTCGACGCGACTCACGAGCTACTGCTCGCGCTGCTGCACGAGGGCAAGCTCCACGGCTACCGGATCGACCATCCGGACGGGCTGGCGGACCCGCGTGGTTACCTGCGCCGTCTGGCCGAGCGGACCGGTGGCGCGTGGGTCGTGGTCGAGAAGATTCTCGAGGGCGACGAGGAGCTCCCCAGCGACTGGCCCTGCGCCGGCACCACGGGGTACGACGCTCTGCTGCGCGTCGGCGGCCTGTTCGTCGACCCCGCCGGCGCGGCGCCGCTCGCAGCGCTGCACTCCGAGCTGACCGGTGCACCGGCCGACTTCGGGCCGGTGGTGGAGGAGGCGAAGCGCGAGATCGTCCAGCACGGGCAGTACGCGGAGGTGCATCGGCTGGTCGAGTTGCTGGCGCGCATCTGTCAGGACGACGTCCGGCTGCGGGATCACACCAGGCGGGCGTTCCACGAGGTCGTGGCCGAGCTGCTGGTCCAGTTCGATGTCTACCGCGCGTACGTCGTGCCTGGGGAGGAGCCGTCGCCTACGGCAGTCGCTGCGTTGGAGCGGGCGGCGGACAAGGCGCGGGCGAATCTCGCCGAGGACCGGCACGCGACGCTGGACGTCGTACTGCATCTGCTGCTCGGGCGGGAGACGAGCACGATCGACGAGCAGGCGCGAGCCGAGCTGATTGTGCGCTTCCAGCAGACCTGTGGACCGGTGATGGCGAAGGGGGTCGAGGACACCGCGTTCTACCGGTGGCTGCGGCTCACGTCGCTGAACGAGGTCGGTGGCGACCCGGAGCACTTCGGTGTCACGCCGGAGGAGTTCCACGCGTACTCGACCCAGCTGAACAAGCACTGGCCGAAGACGATGACCACGCTGTCAACGCACGACACCAAGCGGTCGGAGGACGTCCGGGCCCGGCTCGGAGTGCTGTCCGAGCAGCCCGCGGCGTGGTCCGAGGCGGTCCGGGAGTGGCGTCGGCTGTCGGAGGACCACCGGACTCCCGCGCTGGACGGCAGCACGGAGTACCTGTTCTGGCAGACGCTCTTCGGCAGCTGGGACGACGGACCGCTCGCCGAGGACCGTCTGCAGGCCTATCTGCTGAAGGCGATCCGTGAAGCGAAGCGGCACACGTCCTGGACCTCGCCGGACGACGAGTACGAGCAGACCGTCGCCGCCTTCGCCACTGCAGTGCTGAACGATGACAACGTGCTCACCGCGGTACGCCGCTTTGCGGACGAGCAGACCGAGTACGTCCGGGCGGCGACGCTCGGTCAGAAGCTGGTGCAGCTGACGATGCCTGGCGTACCGGATGTCTATCAAGGCACCGAGCTGGTGGACCTGTCCCTCGTCGACCCGGACAACCGGCGACCAGTGGACTACAAGGACCGCGTGGCGCGGCTGCAGCGTTTGGACTCAGGGGGCAAGCCGGAGGACCTGTCCGACGAGAAGCTGCTCGTCACGTCGCGGGCGATCCGCCTCCGCCGGCAGTACCCGGATGCGTTCGGGGGCAGCTACGCGCCGCTTCCGACGTCCAACGGGCACGCGGTCGCGTTTGCTCGTGGCGACGCTGTCATCACCGTGGCGACCAGACTGCCGGCCGCACTGCGCCGTCTGGGCGGCTGGGGTGAGAGCACCGTCGTATTGCCGGCCGGCCACTGGAAAAACGTGCTGACCGGCCGTGAGGTCGGCAGCGGCGCGGCGCGGATCGACGAGCTGCTGAGCGACCTGCCCGTCGCCTTGCTGGTCAGGAGCTGAGACTCGTGCACACCTTCCGCGTCTGGGTGCCCAAGGCAACCAACGTCGACCTGGTCCTGCGCGACGGCGTGCTGCCGATGCGCTGGGTCGACGACGGCTGGTGGGAGCGCGAGGTGGTCGAGGCGCACCACGGCACCGACTACGCGTACTCAGTCGACGGTGGCGACCCGATGCCCGACCCACGCAGCCCGTGGCAGCCCGACGGTGTACACGGGTTCAGCCGGGTCTTCGAGGCGGACCGCTTCGAATGGAGTGACGACAGCTGGACCGGTCGCGACGTCCACGGCTCGGTGTTCTACGAGCTGCATCTGGGCACGTTCACGCTCGAAGGAACGCTGGACGCCGCCGCGGAGCACTTGGACTACTTGGCGGTGCTGGGCGTGGAGGTGGTCTCCCTCCTCCCGGTCGCCGCGTTTCCCGGCGTACACGGCTGGGGGTACGACGGTGTGGACCTCTACGCCGTCCATCACCCGTACGGCGGTCCGGAAGCACTGCAGCGGTTCGTCGACCGGTGTCACGATGCCGGACTGGCCGTTTGTCTCGACGTGGTCTACAACCACCTCGGTCCGAGCGGCAACTACCTCGCGAGCTTCGGTCCGTACTTCACCGACCGGCACTCGACCCCGTGGGGTCCGGCGGTCAACCTCGACGACACCGGCAGCACCGAGGTACGCCGATGGATCTGCGACAACGCACTGCGCTGGTTCCGCGACTTCCACATCGACGTACTGCGACTGGACGCCGTGCACGCACTGGTCGACGACAGCCCGACGCATCTCCTCCAGCAGCTCTCGACCGAGACCGCGGCGCTGTCGCGAGAGCTCGGCCGGCCGCTGGGGCTGGTCGCCGAGTCCGACCTGAACGACCCGCGCACCGTGGAGCCGGTGTCCGCGGGCGGGATGGGGATGACGGCGCAGTGGAGCGACGACTTCCACCACGCGCTGCACTCACTCCTGACCGGCGAACGGTTCGGGTACTACGTGGACTTCGGCGACCCGGCCGTCTTCGCGAAGACGCTGACCCGGGTGTTCCTGCACGACGGGACGTACTCGACCTTCCGCGGCAAGGACTGGGGACGACCGGTCGACCCGCGCAAGCACCGGGGTGGTGAGTTCCTCGCCTACACGTCGAACCACGACCAGATCGGCAACCGCGCGCTTGGCGACCGGCCGGCGCTGACACCCGGCCAGCTCGCGATCGGCGCGGCGCTGGTGCTCACCTCGCCGTACACGCCGATGTTGTTCATGGGTGAGGAGTGGGGCGCCTCGACACCGTGGCGGTTCTTCACCGACTTCGACGAGCCGGCGCTGGCGGACGCGGTGCGGACCGGGCGGCGGCGGGAGTTCGCGGAGTTCGGGTGGGACGCTGACGAGATTCCGGACCCGCAGGACCCGGAGACCTGGCGCAGCTCGGTGCTGGACTGGTCCGAGCTGGACGACGCGCCGCACCACGAGCTGCTCGGCTGGTACCGGCACCTGCTCACCTTCCGCGCCCGGATGCCGGAGCTGCGCGACGACCGGCTGGAATCCGTCGGGATCTCCTACGATCCGGCCGGGCGCTGGCTGGTGGTGGCGCGCGGCAGCCTGCGCGTGGTCGCGAATCTGGCGGCCGAGCCCGCCGTGGTGCCGGTCGCCGAGGACCCGGAGTACCTGGTGATGGCGTTCGGCACCGCCGAGGTGACGGTCGACGGTGTGCGGTTGCCCGGTCACGGTGTCGCGATCGTTTCCGTCTGAGAATTTCCAAGACGGCACATTTGTGGACCAAACCAACAGAACTTGGCGTTGAACCCTGTTGATCCGTGGTGATTTCCGGAATTGCTTGTCTGCGGGGGTTGTCGTGGACGACCGTTGTTGAGCCAGCAGGGGACCGGGGGGATCGACGGGAGGGTCGAATGACAGTCGGAGGCGTCGACACTTACTACGACTACGAAGAAAAGCAGTGGAAGAGTCGGAGGCTGGGTGGCGGGCCGATCCGCCGCGGCCCGGTCTGCCCGGCCCCACGCGCCGCGGACCACGCGGTGCACGACACGAACCATGAGCGCCGCCCGTCCGCGGCCGCGACCACGCCACACCGGACCACGCGCTGACCTGACGACACACCGGTGGCAGGGCCCGCCAGACCAGGCCACCGCCGGCGCGCGCACAAGCCGCCAGCTCAGGGGGCATCCCCTGAGCTGGCGGCTTTGCGCTGTGGATTCCCCACCGGATGGACCACGACTGAGTACTCTCGCTCAGTGCAGTCCGGCGTAGACCTGGGGAGAACTGAGTGAGCGCGACGATTCCGCCCGGCGAGGCGTACCGGCTGGTGGCGGACAACCTGGCGACGGTGATCCACGGCAAGCCCGAGGTGATCCGGCTGGCGCTGACCGCGCTGTTCGCCGAGGGCCACCTGCTGATCGAGGACGTCCCGGGGCTCGGCAAGACCACGCTCGCGCGGTGCATCGCGCGCAGCATCGACGCCGGCTGGAACCGGATCCAGTTCACCCCGGACCTGCTGCCCGGTGACATCACCGGCGTGACGGTCTATCACCAGGGCACCGAGTCGTTCGAGTTCCACCCGGGCGGGATCTTCGCCAACGTGGTGGTCGCCGACGAGATCAACCGCGGTACGCCGAAGACGCAGTCGGCGCTGCTCGAGGTGATGGCCGAGCGCCGCGTCACGGTCGACTCGAACACCCGCGCCGTACCGGACCCGTTCCTGGTCGTCGGCACCCAGAACCCGATCGAGATGGAGGGCACCTACCGGTTGCCCGAGGCCCAGCTCGACCGGTTCCTGATGCGGATCGAGATCGGGTATCCGGACCACGACGCCGAGGTCCGGATCGTGCTTGGTGACACCGGCCGCGTCGGCCCGGACTCGCTGAGCCCGGTGATCGACGTGCCGGCGCTGCGGAACGCGATCGCCGCCGTCCGGTCGGTACACGTGGACCCGGCGATCAGCTCGTACGCCGTGAAGCTCGCCGCCGCGACGCGGGAGCACACCGCGGTCCGGTACGGCGCCAGCCCGCGGGGCAGCATCGCCCTGGTCCGGGCGGCCCGCGCGTTCGCGGCGACCGACGGCCGGGCTTTCACCACCCCGGACGACGTCAAGCAGGTCGCCCACCCGGTCCTCGCCCACCGGCTGGTGCTGACACCGGACGCGGAGCTGAGTCAGCGGCCGCCGTCCTCTGTCGTCGACGAGGTGCTGGCCGCGGTGGCGGCGCCGACGGCCGGTTCGACCGCGAGCTGATCATCGGGACAGGACGGGCCGGGGCCGGGAGCGAGGTAGTCTCCGGCTCGCATAGAGTGACGCTTGTCTCGACAGGAAGGATCCGCTCGATGGCCGACGCAGACAAGCAGGAGACGTCGAACACGCCGTACTTCGACACCAGCAAGCCGAGTATCGCGCGGACGTACGACTACCTGCTCGGAGGCAAGGACAACTTCGCCGTCGACCGCACCTTCGGTGACCGGTTCATCAACGAGCTTCCTGGCTCGCCGGTGATCGCCCACGACAACCGCGGTGCGCTGATCCGCGCGGTCCGCGAGATCGTCACGAACACACCGGTCCGGCAGTTCATCGACCTCGGCAGCGGCCTGCCGACGGCCGACAACGTGCACCAGGTCACCCAGCGATACGCGCCGGACGCGAAGGTCGTGTACGTCGACAACGACCCGATCGTGCTCGCGCACGGCCGCGCGCTGCTCGCCGAGAACGACAACACCACGGTGATCCAGGCCGACCTGCGGGAACCGAAGGCGATCGTCGAGCACGCGGACACCATCCGGCTGATCGACTTCTCGCAGCCGGTCGGCGTGATCTTCAGCGCCGTGCTGCACCACGTCAACGACGACGAGGACCCGGCCTCGATCGTGCGCTTCTGGTACGACCGGATCGCGCCCGGCAGCCACGTCTTCATCAGCCACTTCCGCAGCGAGAACGACCCCCGCAGCCAGGAGCTCGAGCAGGTCCTGCAGGGCTCCCTGGGCCGCGGCCGCTGGCGCACCGACGAGCAGATCCTGGCGCTGTTCGGCGACGGCTTCACCGTCCTCGAGCCCGGCCTGGTCCCCGCGGTGGAGTGGCGCAACGACGACGCCCCGGACGACCTCACCGACTACCAGCGGCTGATCACCGCGGTCCTCGCCGTCAAGAACTGAGCGCGCCGCCGGGCTCGAACAGTTCCCAGTGGCCTTCGGAGACGACCTCGAGCTTTCCGTCGGCCACCGTGATCGCGGTGGCGTCGTCGACGCCGTACGCCGGGACCGGGACGCCTTCGGCCCACGTCGCCACGTTGGCGACCCAGGTGTCCTCCATGTTGGGGTGGTCCAGGTGCGGGTACAGCGCGATGTCGATCAGGCCGAGCGGGGTCTCGCTGCCGGAGGTCGGCACCGGCCGGTCGTTGTAGTTCTCGCCGAAGCTCGCGGTGACCGCCATGCTGCCGGCGCTCACTCCGACGTACACCATCTCGCTGGGTAGCGCGGGCAGCAGGTCTGCGAAGCCGGACTCACGCATCCAGTGGCACAGGTACATCGGGTCGCCGCCGCCGACCAGAAGTACGTCGGTCTCCTGGAGCTGCGGCACCCAGTTCTCCTTGGGGAGTCCGGGGAGCGCGGTGAGTTCGAGAACCCCCACGGACTTCCAGCCCAGACCGACCATCGGACCGCCACCGGTCCCGCTGATCAGGCGGTAGGCGATGCCCGGGCCCTCGGGGAAGTAGTACGCGGCGGTGGGGATGCAGAGCGCCGTACACTCCTCGATCGGTTTGTCGAGCAGGGCGACGAGCGCGCTGTGGATGCTCGGATTTCTGACGCCCGAAGAGGTGAGAAGGTACTTCACGGCAGGCCTCCCATGATCGTTGCGGGCCACGCTATCCCTGAAAGCCCTCCCAGGTGCGGAAAGCGAACTGCGCGGTCTTCGAGTTTCCGTTTGGCTGGGTGATTGTTGCCTTGGGACCGAGGGTGAAGCCGCTGCGGCGGAAGCGCTCGATCGCGCGCGTGTTCCGTACGTCGGGCTCGACCACGATCCGGGGGTTTCCGAGGTGCTCGAACACAAACCGCGCGAGCACCTCCACCAGATGCCCGGTGAACCCCGAACGCGCCTCCCCGGGCGCGATCAGCAGATGCACCCCGATGTCCCCGGCCTGGATCTCGTACGCCGCCCCCGCGGGATCCGCCTGCGGATCGTACGTCTGCAGCAACGCAACCGGCACCCCGTCCAGCCGAACGACGTACACGTGATGCGTCGGCACCGAATCCAGGAACCGGTACGTCGCAGCGACCTCCGCCCGCGACAACTCCTGCAGACCCCAGAACAAAGCCCGCTCGGCCGTCACCCACTCGAAGATCAGGTCGAGGTCACGCTCCGGGTCAGCCTCCGCGATCTCGACCGCACCGAAGTCGTCGACGGTGACCTTGTACGTCCGGTCCTCGCGTACCGTCTCGCCGCTCACCGGGACCAGCGCCCCGCGCAACCAGTGCGGAAGCTGATCGTGGTGATGCGGGTCGCCGAGTACGCCGGATGCGCCGAGCGGCACCACCCACCGACTGGCCGAGCGGTCGGCGAGATCCCACGCATAGCGGGCCGCGGACGCGCGGACACACACGTCGGTCAGCCCCGGGAGGCTAGAGGTGGACATCACGCAATGGTGATCGCCGGACAGCCCGAGGTCGTACGGCTCCTCGCCCGGCGCGAACACCGGACCCCGCAGCGCATGCAACGGAGCGAGCTGATGGGTCTCACCCCACGGCGGGCGCGGCTTCCGGGCGGCGACCTCCTCGAGTGCCTCCCGGGCGAGCCAACGCACGTTGATGTCCGGGAGAAGGTCGATGGACAGCAGGTTCTCCAGCGCGAAGGAGACATGCGTCAGCGGGTCCATCCACGGCGCGAAGATCTCCGCGACCTCGGCGTTCTCGAGGTTCGTGAAGTGGTCGGTGAGCCGCGACACGAGCGCCTTGCGAAGAGCGGCGTACGACGAGGCCGTCGTGCTCGTGGCGTCCATGCTCCGGTCCCAGGCGAGCAACTCGGTGCGGAGGGCAACGGCCGCAGGGGACAGGTCGGCAAGGTCGAGGAGGTCGAGGATGGAGCCGGCCGAACCGAGGTACGTGTCGGTGTGGATGGCCGGCATCTCGTCGACCGCCCAGTCGTCCCGAGCGTTCACGAGTTCGCGGATCCGGCTGGAACGGTGCGGCGCTGCGAACTCGACACCCAACGGCGCGGCGAGTTCGCGAGCATTGGCCATCACCGCAGGACCGTCGACCTCCGTCCGCGGCATCTCGTGCCAACCATCCCATTGGTACTTCGGATCCCACGCGGGCACCACGCGCAGCATGTTCTCCCGCTCCCGACGCGGAACGACCCCCGCGGTCCGATGCAGCAGTCCACCCTCGGTATCCGCAGCCAGCACGACGTTCACGGGCTCGACCCAGTCGTCGAACGCCGCGTCGACATCGGCCACAGTGGTTGCCCGCAGCAAGTTCCCGAGCGCCTGAAACCCCAGCCGGCCGGTCACTCGCGGCGGGTAGCGCAGCGAGATCGCCCCGGAGGTGGTCTGCATGATCACCGGACCCCGATCGGTCTCGATCACCTCGACCGTGATCGGGTCGGCGTCGGCCACTTCCACCACCTCGGTGTGATGGGTGGCCGGCTTCCAGCCGTCCGGGCCGAGCGCCGTGACGCCGTCCGCAGTACGCCGCAGCTGTTCCGCGTAAAGATCCTGATAGTCGGCCATCGCGTTCGTGATCGACCACGCGACAGTTCCGGTGTGCCCGAAATGCGCGAGGCCGGGGACGCCAGGGACCGCCAGACCAAGCACGTCGTACTCGGGACACGTGAGCCGGATCTGCTGATAAACGCCGGGGCTCTCGACGTAGCGGTGCGGGTCGCCGGCGACGATCGGCTGCCCCGTCGCGGTGTGCGACCCCGGGATCATCCACCCGTTGCTCCCGGCACCATGTGGACCCTCGGACGTGAAGAGCTCGAGCGCCTCGTCCCCGAGGTGTTCCGCGACATGCGTCCGCCATAGCTTGCCCGGGAACCCGGCGAACAGCACGTGCACCGCCAGCCAGATCCCGAGCGGCGCCCACGGCTCCCACTCCTCCGGCGTCAGCCCGGTCTGCGCGAACTCCGGCGCCCGAGCCGCCCCACCCGGCAGCCCGTGATTCACACCCTCGACGTACGCCGTCACCCACTCGCGCGTGTCGCCGTCGAGCGCCTCGAAGCACCGCCGAGCCGTGTCCGCCAAACGGGCCTGGCGCGCGAAGACGTCCCACGCCGCGGCCTCGGTCCCGAGGAAGGCGGCGCTCGTCCCGAGGTACCGGCGGCGCTCCAACTCGATCTGCCAGGCCCGGTCCCGCGCGGCGTTCACGCCCTGCAGGTACACCAGCGCGAGCGGATCCCCGGCCTCCAGGTGCGGTACGCCGTACGTGTCCCGGAACACCCTCGCGTTCACTACGACTCCTCGTTTAAATTAGGTTAGGCTGCGCTAACTTACGCAGCAGCAATCCGCCCACGCAAGAGCAATTCTCGCTGGAGGTCCATCGTGAGGCATGGCTGGGAAGGCGTCGTCCTCAAGTTGTTCCGGGCGAAGGATTTCGCCTTCACCGTGACCGGTGCCGAGCAGGTCACGGAGCGCTACCGCCGGGTGCACTTCACCGACGGCGGCCTGCTCGAGGCGATCGGGGTGCACCCGACGATGTGGGTGCGGCTGTGGTTCGACAACGCCGGCAAGCCGCACCAGCGCGCGTACACGCTGGTCGATCCCGACGCCACGGCCGGGACGTTCAGTCTGGAGTTCGCGCTACACGACGGCTGCGCGAGCGACTGGTCCCGCAAGGCTCAGCCGGGCGACACGATCGAGGCGACGGTGCAGGGCACCGGGTTCGACGTGCCCGATCCGCTGCCGCCGCGGATGCTGGTGATCGGCGATCCGGCCTCGCTGCCGGCGATCAACTCGCTGCTGGCCGTCGCGCCGAAGTTGCCGGCCACGATCTGGTTCGAGACCACGCACGACGGCGATCAGGACCTGCCGTTCCGGATCGACCCGGAGCATCACGAGCTGCGCACGATCCCGCGGCCGGAGATGGTCGCGACCGCGAAGGCCGGGCTCCGCGAGCTCATCGGCCCCGACAGTTTCGTCTGGATCGCCTGTGACACCGCGACCACGCGCGCGCTCACGGCGTACGTGCTGAAGGATCTCGCCGTCCCGAAGCATCGCGTGAAGTCCCTCGGGTACTGGAAGGCCGCGTAATCTGGCGGCCGTGATCACCTCGCTCGACGTCACCGACCGCGCGCTCGCCGAGCGGCTGCTCGCGATCCAGCACGCCGCGTACGCCGTGGAGGCCGAACTGATCGGTTTCGACGGCATCCCGCCGCTCCAGGAAAACCTCGACGGCCTGATGTCGAGCAGCGAACACTGGCTCGGCCGGTACGACGGAACGCTGCTCGTCGGCGCGGTCGCGTACGAGTTCCCGGACGACCGCACCGTCGAGATCTCCCGCCTGATCGTCGACCCCGCGCACGGCCGCCGCGGTCACGGGCGCGCGCTCCTCGACGAGCTCGACCGCATCGAACCGCGACCGGTCAGCCTGGTCTCCACCGGCGCGGTCAACACCCCGGCCACCGCTCTCTACAAGTCCCGCGGCTACGCCGAGGTCTCACACACCACGATCGCCCCCGGAGTCGACGTCACTCACTTCCAGCGCCGGCGCTGACGGCCGTGCCGGCGTGGCGATCCAGCCAGTCCGGCCAGGGCCGGAGTTCGCCGGCAGCGTCTGCGAGCGCGACCAGGACGTCTGCCGTCGTGCCCCGTTTCTCCGGTTGCTCGGCCAGCAGCTGCTCGATGACGGGAAGCAAGGGGGACGCCGGAATCTCGACTCCCTCCGCGAGCGGGACGCCGGTCACCGCCTCGGCGAGGATCATGCCGAGTCCGAAGAGATCCATCGCGGCCGAGACCGGTTCGCACGCCTCCTGCTCCGGCGCGGCGTAGCCCGCCGTACCGACCGGATGCCCTTTCCGTTGGGTGGCGCCGATGCGCCGCGCGGTTCCGAAGTCGATCAGGATCGGACGGGCGTCGCGGAGTACGACGTTCTCCGGCTTGAGGTCGAGGTGCGCGAGTCCCCGTTGATGCAATGAGGCGACAGCCGGGAGCAGTTGGGAGCCCAGTACGGCGGCCTCCGCCACGGTGAGTGCGCCGGTTTCCTCGAGTTCCTCGTCGAGCGCCGGACCGTCGACGTACTCCATCACGATGTGCGGCACGGGTGCGGTGGTGCCGTCGGCCAGCAGGCGTGGCAGTGCGGGGTGTGGATTGCTCGTCAGTGCAGCGGTTTCCCGGCGCAGCGTGCGGACCGCGCGCGGGTGGCGGATCTGATGCGGGCGAGCGAGCTTCAGTACTGCTGGGCTCCAGAGCTCCGGGTTCCAGACGAGCCAGGTCTCACACCTCGTCCCGACGCCGAGGCGTTCGATGGCGAGGTTCCGGCCAGGCAGCTCGGAACCTTCCTCGAAGTCCCAGATCGCCAAGCCGTCGTCCGGGTCCAACAACTGCTCCATGCATCCTCCTAGGGCGAGCGTGTGCTGCCGTCGGCCGCCGGGGAAACCCGACGGCCGACGGTCACCTGGTCAGCAGCGGCTGCGACTACGGCTCCTACTGCGGCTTCTGCTGCGAGAGCGGCTGTGCTTCCGATGCTTCCTGTGGCATCGGTTGGACATCAGCGGTTCGATGCGTGCCATGGTGTTCACCCCCCTTCTCATCCTGGTCTGTGCTCCAGGTCTGTGACGATTGACGACGGCCGGTGCTGGTCGGGGCGGGTCAGGGTGACCACCCGGTCGGCGATGCTCGCCAGCTCGCGGTCATGGGTGACGATCAGGACAGTGCGATGCGCGGTGGCGCTCTGGATCGCCTGCACCACACCTGTGGCGGACCGTGGATCGAGCGATGCCGTCGGCTCGTCGAGCAGGACCATTGGCGCGTGCGAGACCACCGCCCTGGCGATCGCGATCCGTCGGCGCTGGCCGCCGGACAACCGGACGCCGTTCTCGCCGAGCGAGGTGTCGTAGCCGCGTGGTAGTCGGCCGATGAACTCGTCGACCAGTGCGGTCCGGCCGGCTTCGAGGACATCGGCCCGGGTGGCCGCAGGATTGCCGAAGGCAATGTTCTGCGCCACCGTCGCGTCGAGCAGCCAGGGGTCCTGCGGGACGTAGGCGAACCGGTTCCGCACGGTGAGCTGCTGGCAGTAGCGCACGTTCACGCCGTCGATCAGGACGCGGCCGGCGTCGACGTCGTACAGCCGGAGCAGCAGGTGCAACACGGTGCTCTTGCCTGCGCCGCTCGGCCCGATCAGGCAGACCGTCTCGCCGGCCGCGATCCGGAGGTCGAAGTCGTCGAGGACGGATTGACCGGACTCGTACTGGAACCCGACCCTCTCGAAGCGCACGCCTCTGACCAGCGGCGGCGCGACCCACGCGCCGGGCCGATCGTTGACGGCCTCGGTGCAGTCCAGCACCTCGCGCACCCGGCCGGCGCTCGCACCGGCCTTGGCCATGACCGCCGACAGCCTGGTCAGCCCGCGGATCGGGGAGTACAGGTCGCGCAGGTACGCGGTCACCACCAACAGCCCACCGACGGTCAGTCCGCCGTGCAGGACGGACAGCCCGCCCACCACGAGCACGAGCGCGGAGCCGACCGAGAGCAGGATGTCGGCCACCGGGGCCCAGCGCGCGTCCACTCTGACCGCGCGCAGTTCGACGTCCAGGACCGCGCGGTTGCGCCGCTCGAACTCACCGGTGGCGTGATCGATCCGTCCGAACGCCTGTACGGCGCGCACGTTGCGCAACAGGTCGACCGTCGACGCGGTCATCCGCCCGGACTCGGCCCGCGCATCCAGTTGCGCCGCTCGGATCCGGGCCCGTTGCCGGACCGCCAGCCCACCGAGCACCGGCACGACGGTCAGTCCGATCAGGAGGAGACCCGGGTCGAACGCCAGCAGCAGAGCGAGTACGCCGACCAGCATCACCGCGTCGGGCAGGAACGACGTGGTGATCGCGACCACGCCGTCCAGGATCCGGCCCACGTCGGTGGTCAGCCGGGACACGAGTTCGCCGCTGCGCATCCGGTCGTGCCACCGTAAGGAACGTGTCATCGCGCGCTCGAACATCAGCGCCCGGAGTGCCGCGCCGATGCGTTCGGCCGCGCCCTCGGCGGTCCGCATACTCGCCATCTCGAGGAGTCCGTCGACGGTCACGAGGACGACCGTGGCGGCGCCGGCCAGGACGAGCAGCTGCGCCGGCGACAACCCGTCCAGGGCTGCGAACCGCCCGGTGAGCGGCTTCGACCCGAGCGCGTGGTCGACCGCCAGCGCCAGGGGCCAGGGGCGGAGCAGCGCGACCCCGACCTGAAGGATGACGAGGAACGCTGCGCCGGCCAGGGCCAGGGAGTGCGAGCGGACCGCGGGGGCCGCCACGCTGAGGCTCAGCGGCGCTTTCATCATTCAACAATCGCGGCCACGACAGCCCCGCCGCTATTGCACTTTTGGGCTAGCACTCCCCGGTCGCTGGCCGTCAAACGCTTGTCGCAGTCGATGACGAAAAGCGGTTGAGACCTGCTCACGCAGTGCAGATCGACCTATCATCCACAGTGGGGGGGGACTACAGATGTGGGGCTACGGGGATCTGCGTCGAAACAAGCGGGGACAGCGGGCGACCGGATGATCCGGGTGCTGGTGGTCGACGATCATGACATCGTGCGGACCGGGCTGTGTCAGCTGCTGGCAGCCACCACCGATCTGGTCCCGGTGGGCAGCGCGGCCAATGGCGCAGAGGGAGTGACGCTGGCCGCGCGATTGCTCCCGGACGTCGTGCTGATGGACCTGTCGATGCCGGTCCTGGACGGGATCGCCGCCACCGAACGCATCGTCGCGGCGAATCCCCGGGCCCACGTCCTGGTACTGACGTCGTTCAGCGACCGCAACCGCATCGTGGCCGCACTGGACGCCGGCGCGGAGGGGTACCTGCTCAAGAACAGTCCGACCGAGGCGATCCTGACGGGCATCCGGCAGGTGGCCGCCGGCGGCTCGCCGCTCGATCCGCTGGTGGCCCGGGAGTTCCTCACCAGCCGACGACTGTCACCGCGGGACATCACCTTCACGAGTCGCGAGCTGGAGGTTCTGGAGATGCTCAGCGGCGGCCTACCGAATCGAGCGATCGCACAGCGGCTAGGGATCAGCGAACGGACTGTGAAGGCCCATCTGACCAGCATCTTCCACCGGTTGGGCGTCGCCGACCGGACGCAGGCCGCGCTCTGGGCCCAGCGGCACGCCAATCACTGAGCGCCATTCACTGGGCGCCGGGCACCGGTGTGGAACCGCGGGTTCTGACCTGCTCGAACGCGTAGTACACGGCAAGCAGGAACACCACGAGCAGCGTCAACTGCGCGGAGATGAACGAGATGCCGATCGTCGCGCCGTAGATCACCGTGCCCATCGAGTAGCGGATCACCGACCTGCGGGCCTGGCGCTTGGTCATGTCGTGCTCGACCAGGTGGTTGCGCAGGACGTACCACCAGATCAGGCTGAACGCGATCGCCGCCAGGGTCAGGTTCGCGCTGTAGACGGCGGCCGCGACGTTCGCGTTGATCGAGTCGTCCTCGAGGTGCTCCGCGAACAGGCTCGTCGGGAACGGCAGCAGCGTCGCCCAGAGCAGCAGCAACAGGTTCAGGAACATCAGCCCGCGGTCGGCGCGCTTGATCTGCCGGAACATCGAGTGGTGGTTGACCCACATGATGCCGAGGATCGCGAAGCTGGTCAGGTACGCCGCGAACTGCGGCCACTCGTCCAGCAACGCCGGCCACAGGCGTTCACCCTCCTCGAGCTTCGGGCTGTGCAGTTCGAGGACGAGGAGGGTGATCGCGATCGCGAAGACGCCGTCACTGAAGGCTTCCAGGCGCGCGGTCTCGGCAAGGTCGGACGAATTACTCACGGCCACATAGTCTGAGCCAGCGCTGTCAATCCGTCGACAGAGAAACCGCTGTCCAGCTGATCGCCGGGAGCGTAATCGTCAGCTTGCCGTCCCGCAACCGGGCGTCCGCCGGCTGCGGGGTGACGCGGTCGGGCTGCGTGGCTGTGTTGGTCGCGAGCGGGTCGGCGTCGTGGATGAGGACGGCCTCGTCGATCGTGGTGACGCCGGCGCGGCTGACGTCGACGGTGACCTCGACCGGGCCTTCGGTCGAACGGTTGACCGCGAAGACGGACAGACGGCCCTCGTCGTACGTCGCCACGGCGTCGACCGCCGCCACGTCGCCGTACGCCGCGGTGGTGACCGTCGGCGAATCGGTCTGCAGGTGCAGTACGTCGCCGGCGGCGAGCCGCGAGGTGATCGCGAACGGGTGGAACGTCGGCTGCTTCCACGCCGCGCCGCCGGGCTCGGTCATGATCGGCGCGATCACGTTCGCCAGTTGGGCCAGGCAGGCGACCGCGACCCGGTCGCTGTGCCGCAGCAGCGAGATCAGAAGGTTGCCGACGACAACGGCATCGGTGACGTTGTACTGGTCCTCGATCCGCCGCGGCGCCACCTCCCACTGGTCGCCCGGACCGTCGGTGCTGCGCGAGCGGTCGGAGTACCAGACGTTCCACTCGTCGAACGAGATGCCGATCTTCTTGCTGCTCTTGAGCTCCGCGCCGACGTGGTCCGCGGTGGCGACGACTGAGTCGATGAAGTGGTCCATGTTCACCGCCGACGCCAGGAACGAGGCCGTGTCGCCGTCCTCGTTGCCGTAGTACGCGTGGCAGGAGATGTAGTCGACGAACTCGTAGGTCTCCCGCAGTACGTCGCGTTCCCAGGTCCCGAACAGCGGCATCTTCGATGACGACGAGCCACACGCGACCAGTTGCAGACCGGGCTCGATCATCCGCATCGCCCGCGCCGTCTCGGCCGCGAGCCGCCCGTACTCCGTCGGCGTCTTGTGCCCGACCTGCCACGGGCCGTCGAGTTCGTTGCCGAGGCACCACAGCTTGATCCCGTACGGCGACGCGCCGTGCTGCTCGCGCAGATCGGACAGGGCCGTGCCGCCCGGGTGGTTGGTGTACTCGAGCAGGTCGAGCGCCTCCTGGACGCCCCGGGTGCCGAGGTTGATCGCCATCATCGGCTCGACGCCGGCCTTCGCGCACCAGCGGCTGAACTCGTCCAGACCGAACTCGTTGGTCTCGATGCTGTGCCAGGCCAGGTCCAGCCGCCGCGGCCGCGACTCGCGCGGGCCGACGCCGTCCTCCCAGCGATAGCCGGAAACGAAGTTTCCGCCGGGGTAGCGGACCACGGAAACGCCCAGCTCACGGGTCAGTTCGAGGACGTCCTTGCGGAAACCGTCCTCGTCCGCGGTGGCGTGGCCGGGCTCGTAGATGCCGGTGTAGACACACCGGCCCATGTGCTCGACGAAGGTGCCGAACGTCCGCCGGTTGACCGGCGCGATCCGGAAAGTGGGGTCCAGGGTGATGGTGGCAGCGGTCACGGGGGAGGCCCTTCTACATCGGTGTAGTACATCGATGTAGAAGATCATGGGGGCCGGAGCGGTGGTCGGTCAAGAGGTCGATTCGCGAACGTGCAACTCGTACGGCGCGACGATTTCCTCCGGGGTGGAGTCGTCACCACTCATCCGGCGGACCAGCAGGTCGACCGAGGTCCGCGCGATCTGCACCCGCCCGGCGTCGACCGTGGTGAGCGTCGGACTGCTGAACGCCGACTCGTCGATGTTGTCGAAGCCGGCCACCGCGACGTCCTCCGGAACACGGATTCCGCGCCCGGCGAGCGCGCGGATCGCCCCGAGCGCGAGCAGGTCGTTCAACGCGAACACCGCGTCGAACTCGATCCCCCGGTCGACGAGTTCCGCGATCGCCTCGGCCCCGCTCGACCGGCGCCACGCCCCTCCGGAAACCGCGAGCTCCGCGGCAACGGGGACGCCGTACTGCGTGAGTGTCTCGGCGTAGGCGCCGTACCGGATGGCTGCGGTGCCGACCTGCTCGCCGGGGCGGATGCCGAGTACGGCGATCCGCCGGCGGCCCTGGTCCAGGAGATGGCGTACGACGGCCTTCGTACCCTCGACGTTGTCGATCATCACGTGGTCGACCGGGCCGTGGAAGATCCGCTCGCCGAGCAGCACGATCGGCGTGGAGGTCTGCAGTTCGTCGACGTCCTCCGGGCCCAGGCCGAGCGGGCTGTAGAGCAGTCCGTCGACGAGGTGGCCGCGTGGGCGCGCCAGCGCGGTCAGTTCGCGATCGCGGTCGGCGCCGGTGGTCTCGATCATCACGGTGAGGCCGTGCTCGCCGGCCGCTGCGATCACCTCGTCGGCCAGCTCCGCGAAGTACGGGTTGCTGAGCTCGGGGACGGCGAGGGCGATAACGCCGGTCCGGCCGGACTTCAGGTTCCGGGCGGAGATGTTCATCCGGTAGCCGAGCGTGTCGATCGCGGCCAGCACCCTGGTCCGGGTCTCCTCGCGGATGTACGGGTAGCCGTTCATCACGTTCGAGACCGTCTTCGGGGACACGCCGGCCGCGCGCGCCACATCGCGCATGGTCACCGCCATCACATCACCCCTGGCCGCCGGTCGTTGGGCAGCCACGGTAATGCACCCGCGCGGCGCGGTCATCGTTGCTGCCCGCCACGATTCGGGGTGTTAATTAGTAACTACTGTCTGTACTGTGATGGGCGAAAACCTTCATCTTCCGTTCGCCCCCCGGAGGTTGCGATGGTTCGCCGATTGACCGTGGTCTGCCTGGCGCTGGCAGTGGCCGGCCTGGCATTAGTGGTGCCGCAACGAGATTCCCAGGCCGACGAGCTGGCCGGCCCGACCGCGGACCAGCTCCGCATTCGGGCCTCCTGTGAGTCGCAGCTGTCCAACGGGAAGTACGCCCCTGACGAGGACGGATCCGCGTCTGTTGCCGTGTGCAAGTCCGGCGACGCGGTGCACTGGACCGCGGACCTCGACATCGATTGTGACGGGCAACGAACGACGCAGTGCAGCGAGGACACCGACCCGTCGTTCCAGCCCGACACCTCGTTCCATCAGTCCGACGGACAGCCGCTGAACTCGGCCGGGTTGCCGTTCATCGTCGTACCGCTGCCGAGCTCGATCTGGAAGTACGGGTCGGCCGGGATCGCTGGTGGGACAGTGGCTGCGGTCGTCTATCAGGACAAGGTCGCGTACGCCGTGGTCGGTGACGAGGGTCCGACCGGGATCATCGGCGAGGGCTCGTACAAGTTGGCGCAGCAGCTCGGGATCGACCCGGACCCGGCGTCCGGTGGTGTGGACGGTGCGGTCGTCACGTACATCCTGTTCCCGGGTGTTACGGCCGCGCCGATCGAGAGCGCGGCCGATGCGGTGAGCAAGGGTGAGACGGCTGCGAACGCGTTCGTGAACGGTGCTACAGGCCAGTAAGCAGTCAGCGGTCGGTCAGGGCGCGGCGCCGCTGGGTGACGTCGGTCAGGGACTGGGGTTGCCAAGCGGCGTCCGCGCGGTACACGTCGGTGCCGGGCGGGACGATCTCGTCGATCCGGTCGAGGGTCTTGTCGTCGAGCGTCAGTTCCGCCGCCTTCAGCAGGCCCTCGAGCTGCTCCATCGTGCGCGGACCGGAAATCACCGACGTGACCGCCGGATGCGTGGTGACGAACGCCATCGCAAGCTCGGGCAACGTCGTACCGATGCCGTCGGCAACCTCGACCAGGTGCTCGACGGCGTCGTACTTCGCCGCGTTCGCGGGCAGCGCCGGGTCGAACCGATCGGGCGCCAGCGCGGCGCGACTCGAGGCCCGGTCCAGCGGCTGGCCCTTCCGGAACTTTCCGGAAAGGAAACCGAAGGCGAGCGGGCTGTAGGTCAGAACGCCCATTCCGAGTTTCCGGCAGGTCGGCAGCACGGAACGCTCGATGCCGCGGGCCAGCAGCGAGTACGGCGGTTGGTTGGTCCGGAAACGCCCGTAGCCACGGGTTTCCGAGACGTGGCTCGCCTCGACGATGTCCTCGGCCGGAAACGCCGAACAGCCGAACGCCCGGATCTTTCCGGCGCTCACCAGGTCACTCAGCACCCACAGCGTTTCCTCGATATCCGTGGTGTGGTCCGGCCGGTGCACCTGGTAGAGATCGATCCAGTCCGTGCCGAGGCGGCGCAGGCTGTCCTCGACGGCGCGGGTGATCCAGCGCCGCGAGTTTCCGCTCCGGTTCCGGCCCTCGCCCAGCGGAAAGTGCACCTTGGTCGCGAGGACGACGTCGTCCCGGCGGCCCTGGAGTGCCTTTCCGACGATTTCCTCGGACTCGCCGGCGGAGTACATGTCCGCGGTGTCGACGAAGTTGATCCCCTGGTCCAGCGCGTGGTGGATGATCCGGACGCAGTCCTCGTGATCCGGGTTTCCGACCGCACCGAACATCATCGCCCCGAGACAGTGCGTACTGACCTCGATCCCGGTCCCACCCAGCGTGCGATAGCGCATGACAGCAGCTCCCTAGCGTTCCGATCCGTGATGTCCCGCACGATAGTGTCCTGAGTCGGACGTTCGACTCAGGACACTAGGAGCTAGAGCGCTGTCTAGGTCAAGTGCTGCCTACAGTGGGCGCCATGGACATTGCTGGGCTGGATATCGCTGGATTGTGGGATCCCGAGCCGGGGTGGCTGAACACGGCGTCGTACGGACTGCCGCCGAAGCCGGCCTGGGAGGCGTTGCAGGCGGCGCTCGCCGACTGGCGGGTCGGTGCGACGAGTTGGGAGCCGTGGGACGAGTCGACCACCCGCACGCGCGCCGCGTTCGCCCGGCTGGTCGGGGCCGAGGTCGCGGACGTGTTCGTGGGCAGCACGGTGTCCGCGGCGGTGGCTCCGATCGCGGCCGCGTTGCCCGACGGGGCGAAGGTGCTGACCGACGACGTCGAGTTCACGTCCAACGTTTTCCCGTGGGAGGTGCACGCGGACCGGGGCGTCGAGCTGATCGCCGTACCGGGTGATCAGGTGCTGGCGGCGATCAAGCCGGGGATCGACGTGGTGGCTGTCAGCGCTGTGCAGTCGGCGACCGGCGCCGTCCTCGACCTGCCCGCGGTAGTTGCCGCGAGCAAGCAGATCGGTGCGCTCGTGGTGATCGACGCGTCCCAGGCCGTGGGCTGGCATCCGATCACCGTCGACGGTGTCGACGCGCTGATCGTCCACAGCTACAAGTGGTTGATGGCGCCCCGCGGCGCGACGGTCGGCTACCTGTCCCCACGCCTGCAGGAGCGCTGCCGTCCGTCGGCGGCCGGTTGGTACGCCGCCCGCGACGTGCACGGTTCGTACTACGGCCCGGTGATGGAGCTCGATCCCGGCGCGCGCCGGTTCGACCAGTCACCGGCCTGGTTCAGCTTCGTCGGCGCCGCGCCGGCGCTTGAACTGGTCGAGCAGATCGGGGTCGACACCATCAACAGGCACAACCTCGCGCTGGCGAACGACTTCCGCGCCGGCCTCGGCCTCCCGCCGTCGAACAGCGCGATCGTCAGCACGAGCCTCCCCGGCGCGCAGCAAGCGTTCGACGCCGCCGGAATCCGCGCCGCGGTCCGCGACGGAAAACTGCGCGCGTCGTTCCACATCTACTCCACGAACGACGACGTACAACTCGCCCTCGAGGCCCTCAAGCCGCTGTTGTGAGGCCCTGGAGGATGGTCCAGGCGCGGGTTAGGGTGCCGCTCATGGGTGGTGGACTGAGTATCGGGCAGGTGGCCGAGCGGACCGGGCTGAGTGTGCACGCGCTGCGGTTCTACGAGCGCGAAGGGCTGCTGGCGGATCCGGTCCGGCGGGAGTCGAACGGGCGGCGCGTCTACACCGAGGACGACGTCGACTGGCTGACCATGTGCATCAAGTTCCGCTCGTCGGGAATGCCGCTGGACACGATCCGGAAATACACCGATCTGGTGCGCCAAGGACCCGGAAACGAGCAGGAACGGTTGGCCCTGCTGCGCAGCCACCAGGACTACGTCAGCGCCCAGATCGCGGAGCTCAACGAGTGCCTGGGCGTGATCACCCACAAGGTCACGATCTACGAGGAGCACGTCGACGCCGGCACCGCCGACTGCCTGTGGGTGAGTCCGTCCACACAGACAGCCAGCGAAGCCTCCTGAGCACACCGCCGGGCTAGGCCCGCATGGCCGATTCCATCGCGGCCAGGGTCGTGCGCATGTTCGCCGCCAGCTGGTCGAGCCGGCCCTGGATGACCTCCGCGGCCCGGTCCGGGTGCTCGACGGCGCCGATCCGCATCCCGCTGTTGGCGGGTCCGTGCGTGAAGGTCTGCCGGACGAGCGTCCGGGACCCGCGGCGCTCCAGTTCGTACTCCCAGTGCGCGAACGGCTCCTCCTCGCCGCCGTACACGTCCCACCCGAAGCGGTACGGCGCCTCCGCGACGGTGACCGTGCAGGTCACGTAGGTCTCGAACCCGTCGGCGAAGCGGTTCCGCGCCTCGAAGCGGGCGCCTTTCTCGATCGTGTCGTCGAGCCAGGCGCCGTAGTAGCACTCCGGGCTCCACTCGCCGTACCGGTCGATCGCGGTGATGCCGGACCAGAACTCGTCGATCGGCAGGTCGATCAGGACCTCGACACCGGTGGTCGCACCGGTCACTCCGTAGTCGTTCATGCCCGGTACGTCGGACGCGCCGCGGCGGGCTCGACATTTACGCGATCCGGGCGGCTGTAGAGATTCAGGCTCCGGTTGCGGATGAAGCCGGCCAGTGTCAGACCGGACTCAACGGCGAGGTCGATCGCGAGTGAACTCGGGGCCGAGACCGCGCCGAGAACCGGGATGCCGGCCATCACCGCTTTCTGGGCGAGCTCGAACGACGTCCGGCCGGAGACGATCAGGATCAGGCCACGGGCCGGGACGTGGCCGTTGAGGAGGGCCCAGCCGATGACCTTGTCGACCGCGTTGTGCCGGCCGACGTCCTCCCGGACGACGAGCAGGTCGCCTGTCGCGGTGAAGAGCCCGGCCGCGTGCAGGCCACCGGTGCGGTCGAAGACCTGTTGCCTGGCGCGGAGAGCGTCGGGCAGCGTCGCGAGGACGTCGTACGCGATCTGCACGTCGTCGGCTGCCGGGGAGTACCGGGTCTTGGTGCGGACCGCGTCGAGGGAGGCTTTGCCGCAGACACCGCAGGACGACGTGGTGTAGAAGTTGCGCTCCACGCCCGTGACCGGGGCCGGGACGCCGGGGGCGAGGCCGAGGTCCAGGACGTTGTACGAGTTGCGACCCTCGTCGTCGCGGGAATCGCAGTACCGGGCGTCACGAATGTCATCGGGTTTTCCGATCACGCCTTCGGTCTGCAGGAAACCGTGTGCGAGTTCGACGTCGTGACCGGGGGTTCGCATGGTGACTGCGAGAGGTTTTCCGTCGACGCGGAGTTCGAGCGGTTCCTCGACGGCGATCGAATCCGGGCGTGAGCGCTCGCCGGCGGGGCTGAGCCGGACGACCGGGCGGCGGGCGATCAGCCGCCCCACGGACGGGCCCCTGGGTCGAGCGGCAGCAGGCGGGCGGCGATGGCTTCGGACGGGCCCGGCGCGACCACGGCGAGCGCGTCGGCGCCGGCGGGACCGCGGAGCATGGCGGCACCACCATGACCGATCGGTACGGCGCCTTGTGGCGTGAGGCGGACCGGGACGAGCCGTGTGCTGGTCGGGTGGCACGGGATGCCGCCCGGGACGGCGATGTGCGTGAGCTCGGGGAGCGGGAGGCCGCGCATCCGGCTGATGGCGGCGCCACCGAGCGTCAGGAAAGCAACGAGCGCGGCGAACGGGTTGCCGGGGAGACCGAGCACCAACCGTCCGTCGGGCAGCTGCGCCAGCGCCTGCGGATGACCGGGGCGGCAGGCGACACCGTCGACGATCAGTTCGGCGCCCAACTCGGCGAGCGCGGGCCGCAGATGATCGGCCGGGCCGGCGGCAGACGACCCCGACACGAGAATCAGGTCAGCCTGACTCTCACGCAGAGCGTCGATCAACTCAGCCCGTGAATCTCCCAAATGCCGAACCGCACCAGGGCCCGCGCCGGAAGCCGACGAGCCGCCGAGGGCGGCGGGCGAGGCGGGGGACGGGGGCGAGGCGGGGGACGCGAGGCCTGCGGAGGCGGTGGGTGAGGCGAGGGGTCTGGCGCCGGCTTGGGTGATGAGGGTGGGGAGCATGGGGCCGATGGCGTCGCGGACTCGGCCGGGGGTGGAGGGGCCGCGGTGGACCAGTTCGTCGCCGGTGACGAGGGCGGCGACGGTCGGGGGCGGGATGACGGTGAGGCGGTTGAGGCCGACTGTCGCGGCCAGGCCCAGGACGGCGGGGGTGACGACAACACCCGCGGGGAGCAGTTGGTTGCCGGGCGTGCACTCCTCGCCCGCTCGGCGGATGTGCCGACCGTCCTCAGCCGGCCCCTCCAGCCGGTCCCCGGTCACACCCGCGTCTTCCGAGCGATCCGTCGACGTCGCTCCCGCGTTCTCCGAGCGATCCGCCGGCGTCACGACCGCGTCTTCTGAGCGGACCACCGATGTTGTGCCTGCGGGTAGCGTGGCGCCGGTGACGATGCTGGTCGCCTCGCCGTCCTCGAGTGCTCCCGGATCTGCGGCTCCGGCCTGCACGTGGCCGATCACGCGCCACGGTCCGGCGCCGCGGACGGCGTACCCGTCCATCGCTGCTCGGTCCACGGGTGGGACGGCCACCGGGGACACCAAGGGGGTCGCCAGTACGCAGCCGCCGGCCGTGTCCAGGCCGCGGCTCGCCGCCTTCCCGACCCGCGCCGCCGCGTGCGCCAACCGCCGAGCCACGTCCCACGGCACGACATCCCGCTGCGCCCGGAGACCACGGCCTCCGGAGGCTGCACCACCCGGCCCGTCCTCCACCGGACCACCCTCTCCAACCCGCCCCGGCTTGTCGAACCGGTCCCGTTCCCCGGACGTGCTGCCAGGGTTCGGCTGGGCTGTGGGATGGGTCACTGGGTGGCCCGAAGGTGGCGGGCGGCCGCGGCGGCGGCCGGCACCAGGTCGGTGGCTCCGGAGTCGGCGTGGGCAATCAGGGCCTGCTTCATCCGCGGGTCCCAGGTGGCCTTCAGGTGGTTGGCGATCGCGGTGGCGGCGTCCGCGGGCGCCCGGTGCGCAAACTGCGCGGCGATCTCGTTCGCCAGCCGCACGTACGGCGGCACGCCGCCACTCACCGGTTGCCTCCGGCAATGACAGGTTGACGGTCGGCTGCCGGCTCCTGGGTGGAATCGGTGCTTACGGATTCCGGAATCAGGTCGACCTGAACGGCGGTCACCTTGTACTCGGGGCAGTTGGTGGCCCAGTCCGAGTTCTCCGTGGTGACGACGTTGGCTCCGCTGACCGGGTGGTGGAATGTGGTGTAGCAGACGCCGACCGGCATCCGGTCGGAAATCTTCGCCCGGAGCTCCGTCCGGCCCACCCGGCTCGACAGCGCGATCAGGTGGCCGTCGGTCACGCCGCGGACCTCCGCATCGTGCGGATGCAGCTCGAGCACGTCCTCGGGATGCCAGGCCACGTTCGCCGTACGCCGGGTCTGTGCGCCGACGTTGTACTGCGACAGGATTCGGCCTGTCGTGAGGATCAACGGGAATTTCCGCGTCGACCGCTCCGACGTCGGCACGTACACGGTTTCCATGAACCGGCCCTTGCCGCGGGTGAACTCGTCCTCGTGCATGATCGGCGTTCCCTCGGGGTGCTCGACGTTGCACGGCCACTGGATCGAGCCCAGCTCGTCGAGCTTCGCGAACGACACCCCCATGAACGTCGGTGTCGTCAGCGCGATCTCGTCCATGATCTGCGCGGCCGACTCGTAGTGCATCGGGTACCCCATCGACTGCGCGATCTCGCACACGATTTCCCACTCCTGTTTCCCGGTCCGCGGCGCCATGATCGGCCGGACCCGGTTGATCCGCCGCTCGGCGTTCGTGAACGTTCCGTCCTTCTCCAGGAACGACGTTCCGGGCAGCAGGACGTGCGCGAACTTCGCGGTCTCGTTGACGAACAGGTCCTGGACGACGAGCAGGTCGAGCGCGCCGAGTGCGGAAAACACATGCTGCGTGTTCGGATCGGACTGCGCGATGTCCTCGCCCTGCACGAACAGGGCCTTGAACGAACCGTCGATCGCGGCGTCGAACATGTTCGGGATCCGCAATCCGGGCTCGTTCAGGATCGGCGTACCCCAGAGTTTCTCGTAGATGTCGCGGACGTCGTCGTCGGAGACGTGCCGGTACCCGGGCAGTTCGTGCGGGAAGGAACCCATGTCGCACGATCCCTGGACGTTGTTCTGTCCGCGCATCGGGTTCACCCCGACGCCCGGTCGGCCGATGTTGCCGGTAGCCATCGCGAGGTTCGCCATCCCCATCACCATGGTCGAGCCCTGGCTGTGCTCGGTGACGCCGAGACCGTAGTAGATCGCCGCGTTGCCGCCGGTCGCGTACAGCCGGGCCGCCGCGCGGATCTTGTCCGCCGGTACGCCGGTGATCTCGGCCACTGCCTCGGGGCTGTGCTCGGGCTGCCCGATGAACGTCTCCCAGGCCTCGAAGTCCTCGCACCGGTCGGCGACGAACTCCCGGTCCACCAGGCCTTCGGTCACCACCACGTGCGCGAGCGCGTTGACGATCGCGACGTTCGTCCCCGGCCGGAGCTCCAGGTGGTACGTCGCCTCGACGTGCGGCGTCCGGACCAGATCGATCCGCCGCGGGTCGATCACGATCAGCTGGGCACCCTGCCGGATCCGCTGCTTCATCCGGGACCCGAAGACCGGGTGCGCGTCGGTCGGGTTCGAACCGATCACCAGGATCACGTCGGACGCGTCGACGGAACGGAAATCCTGCGTTCCGGCGGATTCCCCGAAGGTCTGCTTCAGCCCGTACCCCGTCGGCGAGTGGCAGACCCGCGCGCAGGTGTCGACGTTGTTGTTCCCGAACACCGCCCGGACCATCTTCTGGACGGCGTACACCTCCTCGTTCGTGGTCCGCGAGGACGTGATCGCGCCGATCGACCCCGGCCCGTACGTCGCCTGGATCTCGCGCAACCGGCGCGCGGTGAACCCGATCGCCTCGTCCCAGGAAACTTTCCGCCACTCGTCCGAAAGCGTGTTCCGGACCATCGGCTCGAGGACGCGATCCGGGTGGCTCGCGTACCCGAACGCGAACCGGCCCTTCACACACGAGTGCCCCTCGTTCGCGCCACCGTTCTTGTACGGCACCATCCGGACCAGCTCGTCACCTCGCAGCTCGGCCTTGAACGAGCACCCGACCCCGCAGTACGCGCAGGTCGTCAACACCGTCCGGGTCGGCATGCCGAGATCGACAACCGACTTCTCCTGCAACGTCGCGGTCGGGCACGCCTGTACACACGCGCCGCACGACACGCAGTCGGAGTCGAAAAAGGACACGCCCGCGCCCGCGGCGACCTTGGAGTCGAACCCGCGCCCCTCGATCGTCAGCGCCAGCGTCCCCTGTACTTCGTCACACGCCCGTACGCACCGCGAGCACGCGATGCACTTGGACGCCTCGAAGTCGAAGTACGGGTTGGAGCTGTCGGTCGGTAGGTCCATGTGGTTCGCGCCGGCCTCGACGCCGGATCCGTACCGGACCTCGCGGAGCCCGGTGACTCCGGCCATGTCCTGCAGCTCGCAGTCCCCGTTCGCGGAACAGGTCAGGCAGTCGAGCGGGTGGTCCGAGATGTACAGCTCCATCACGCCGCGGCGCAGTTTCCCGAGCCGCTCGTTCTGCGTCCGCACCACCATGCCGTCCGCGACGGGCGTCGTACAGGAGGCCGGCGTACCCCGCACACCGTCGATCTCCACCACGCACAGGCGGCAGGATCCGAACGCTTCGAGGTTGTCGGTCGCACACAGCTTGGGTACGTCGACGCCCGCCTCCTTCGCCGCCCGCATCACCGACGTACCCGGTGGGACCTGCACGGGCACTCCGTCGACGGTCAACTCGATGGTCGCCGCGCCGGGGCGGGCGGGGGTGCCGAAGTCGGGTTCCTTGAGCAAGCTCATGCGCCGAAGTCCTTTCCGAAATGGCGGACGGCACTACGTACCGGCATGGGGGTGAGCCCGCCCATCGCGCAGAGCGAGCCGTCGGTCATCAGTTCGCAGAGGTCGTCGAGTACGACGAGGTTCTTCGCGCGGTCCTCGTCGGCGACGATCCGGTCGATGGTCTCGACGCCGCGGACCGCGCCGACCCGGCACGGTGTGCACTTCCCGCACGACTCGGCGGCGCAGAACTCGAAGGCGAACCGCGCCATCGCCGCCATGTCCACGGTGTCGTCGAACACCACGATCCCGCCGTGCCCGACCATCGCGCCGGCCGCGGCGAACGCCTCGTAATCCATCGGCAGCTCGAACTGCTCGACCGGCAGGTAGGCCCCGAGCGGACCGCCTACCTGCACGGCCCGGACCGGACGCCCGGACGACGTGCCGCCGCCGAAGTCGTCGACCAGCTCGCCGAGCGTGATCCCGAACGCGGTCTCGACGATCCCGCCGCGCGCCACGTTCCCACCGAGCTGGAAGACGCTGGTACCGAGCGAGCGCCCGGTCCCGTACGCCGCGTACGTCGCGGCACCGTCCGCCAGGATCGTCGGAACCGTTGCCAACGACAACACGTTGTTCACCACGGTCGGACGGCCGAAAAGCCCTTCCAGTGCAGGGATCGGAGGCTTCGCGCGCACCATGCCGCGCTTTCCTTCCAGGCTCTCCAGCATCGAGGTCTCTTCGCCGCAGATGTACGCGCCCGCGCCGACCCGGACCTGCAGGTCGAAGCCGAACCCTGAGCCGAGGATGTCCGGCCCCAACCAGCCTTCCGCGCGGGCCAGCGCGATCGCGGCCCGCAGCGTCGCGACCGCGTCCGGGTACTCCGATCGCAGATAGACGTACCCTTCCGACGCGCCGACGGCGTACGCGGCGATCGTCATGCCCTCGATGAGCGTGAAGGGGTCGCCCTCGATCAGCATCCGGTCCGCGTAGGTGCCGGAGTCGCCCTCGTCCGCGTTGCAGCAGACGAACTTCAGATCGGCGTCGGCGCCGAGCACCGTCCGCCACTTGATCCCGGTCGGGAACCCCGCACCGCCGCGGCCCCGAAGCCCGGAGTCCACAACGGTCTCGACCACGTCGACCGGCGCCATTCCCAGCGCGGTCCGGAGTCCAGCGGTCCCGCCGTGGTTGACGAAATCCGTGGTCGACAGCGGATCGACAACGCCGACCCGGCGGAACGTCAACCGCTGCTGCCGTTTCATCCACGGCAGGTCGTCCACCACCCCGAGGTTGGGTCCCTCGCCCCGCAGCATGCCGGCCGCGATCAACCCGTCCACGTCCTCCGGAGCCACCGGGCCGTACCCGATCCGCCCCGCGGCCGTCTCCACCTCGACCAACGGCTCCAGCCAGAGCATTCCCCGGGACCCGGTCCGCACGACCTCGACGGTGCCGGAAACCGCGGAAATCCGTTCCGCAACCTCGTCGGCACCCACCGACCGCGCGGCGGAATCTTTCGGAACGTAAACCCTCACCGGACCTCCCCGAGCAGCGCGTCCAACCGGGTCGGCGTCACCCGGCCGTGCAGCTTTCCGGAAAGTTGCACGGCCGGGCCGAGCGCACAGTTTCCGAAACAGAACACCTCGTCGAGCGTGATCCGGCCGTCGGCGGTCGTCTCACCGAACCCGCACCCGATGCTGCGCCGGGCATGCTCGGCCAGCGCGACGGCGCCCACCGAGCGGCACGCCTCGGCCTGACAGATCGACACCGTGGCGCGCCCGGCCGCGGTACGCCGGAAGTCCTTGTAGAACGTGACGACCCCATGTACCTCCGCGACCGCGAGGTTCAGCACGTCCGCGATCACGGGGACGTCGGGCTGATCGACGTACCCGAGTTCCTCCTGGACCGCGTGCAGGATCGGGATCAGTGGACCGCGGAGGCCTTGCAGTTCCTCGGCGATCCGGCGCACGCGTTCGGCACGCCCGGGGACCGGGACGGGGACGGAGGCCAAGACGTCACTCGTCATGTATACAATATTCCGTCGCCACAGCGGCACGGTCAAAGCAATGCTGCCTATCACCTGATAGGCAGCAGCTATCAGGTCAGGCTCTCGATCGGCCGCAGCCCTTCGACGACGTGCAGCCGGATGCCGGCGGGTAGGAACGTGTCGGCCAGCGCGAGCCGATCGGCGACGCTCTCGCGGGCGAACTGCCGGCCGGTCGTCGCGATGTCGCGGGTGAACAGGTCGACCAGCGGCTCGCAGTTCTCGATCGCGGGGATGGCGGTGATCCGGTCGTCGCTCAGCAGGACGGTCATCCGCGCGCCACCGCCGTCCGGATCAGGGTGTTGACGACTTCGGCGTACGACAACCCCGCCGCGGCCCACATTCGCGGGAACTGTGATGCGGGCGTGAACCCGGGGAACGTGTTGATCTCGTTGACCACCAGCTCACCGTCCCGCGGCACGAAGAAGTCCACCCGGGCCAACCCCGCGCACCCGAGGACTTCGAAGACGTCGAGCGCGGTACGTCGCAGCTTCTCGGCCAGCCCAGCCTCGAGCGGCGCCGGTACGACGAACCGCGTGGCACCGCTGTCGTACTTCGCGGTCGCGTTGAAGAACGGCTGCTCCGGATCGGCGTGGATCTCCAACGCCGGCGCGGTCTCGACCCGCCCGTCCGGGAACTCCAGCACCGCGAGATCGATCTCCCGCCCGACCATCTCGCGCTCGATCAGGACGTGCGGATCGATGATCGCCGCGTCCGCGATCGCGGCCTCCAACGACGTCCGGTCGGTCGCCCGCGTGACGCCGAAACTGGACCCGCCGTTCCCGGGCTTCACGAAGACCGGGAACTCGAGTCCGGCCGACTTGAGCTGCTGCAGCGCGGCCTCGGTGTCGATCAGATCCGGACCGCGCAACGTGACGCCGGGGGTGACCGGGATGCCGTGCGCCGCGAGAACCGCCTTGGTCAGGCTCTTGTTCAGACCCACCGCGCTGGCTGCGATCCCGCTGCCGACGTACGGGACCTTCAGTTGCTCGAGAAAGCCTTGCAGGCGGCCGTCCTCGCCGCCTTCACCGTGCAGCGCCGGGATCGCCACCGCGCACGCCTGCAGGATCTCGACCGCCTCGTGCTGCCCGTCCATCCAGTTGCCGTCGGCATCGATGACCAGCGGGATCGCCGTGTGGCCGAGGAGTTCGACCGCCTTCGCGATTCCCTTGCCGCTGGCCAATGACACCTGGTGCTCCGGGCTGTTGCCGCCCATCACCACTGCGACCTTCATCGGTTGCCCTCCTCGTACCGGCGCGGCACCCGGCTGCCGATGCCGCAGTAGATCTCGTGCGGAATGGTTCCGGCCAACACGGCCCAGTCGGCCGCGGTCGGCTCACCCGCGGAGCCGTCGCCGAAGATCGTCACCGGCGCACCGGGTTCGACCGCGAGGTCACCGGCGTCGACGACGAACTGGTCCATCGCGATCCGGCCGATCACCGGCATCCGGACGCCGTGACACCACACACTCGCCTGCTGTCCGGCGACCCGCGGGATGCCGTCGGCGTACCCGATCGGGACCAGGCCGATCGTGGTGTCCCGGTCGGCGACGAAGTCGTGCCGGTACGAAACGCCTTCTCCCGCGCGGATCCGGCGTACCTGGGCCAGTTTGCTCATCAGTCGCATCGCCGGTCGCAGCCCGAGGCCCACCTCGTCGATCCCGTACAGACCGGCGCCGATCCGGACCAGGTCGCAGTCCGGCGCGTCCAGGGTGATCGCCCCGGCCGAGTTGGCCAGGTGTACGACGCTCGGGCGTAGACCGGCCCGTCGCGCGAGACTCACCCCGGTCCGCAGGAGCTGGAGTTGCCGCGTGCTCTGGACGGCGTCGACCGCGTCGCCGTGCGAGAGATGCGACCAGATCCCGCGGACCGTGACGGCGCCGAGCGCCTCGTAGTGCGCCGCCGTTCGGGTGAGCTCGATCCACTGATCGGGCGCGCTGCCGGCCCGATGCAGTCCGGTGTCCAGTTTGAGGTGCACGAACTGGACGCCCGGAGTCGACGCGACGCGCTGGAGTTCGGCGACGGTCGAGACGCTGACATCCACGTCGACATCGCCGAGCAGCATGAGTTCGGCCGCGTCGTACAGCCAGGCCAGGATCGGTGCGGTCAGGCCGGCGGCGCGCAGTTGCAGCGCTTCGTCGGCGTGCGCGACGCCGAGCCAGGTCGCTCCCGCCTCGACCGCCGCGCCGGCGACCGGTACCGCTCCGTGGCCGAAACCGTCGGCCTTCACGACGGCCAGCACGTCCTGGGACACGCGTTCGCGAAAGGTACGGACATTGGCGCGGATCGCGGACAGGTCGACGACGGCCTCCGTCAATCCGGCGATCCCACGGGCAACCGGGCGGTGGCGGGACTGGACCAGGTACATGCTCGCTATTGTTGTTTCCGGCAACGATTGCGATCATCGGAGCGCGGACGGATGTGTGCGTGCGGCGACTACGACCCTGGTATGACGGCCCTCATCCCGATGAATGAAATTCGTTCGCGACGGTGAACTTTCCGGCTCCGCCGGGGGGAAACTTCCCCGCTACTCGGTGCCGAGGACGAACGTCTGGATCGCGACCACGGCCGCGCCGCGGGCCCATTCGCTGAAGTCCGCGGGCTGCAGGACCATCGGCAGCTCGGCCGCGGACGGGTGCCGATCGGCGTGCAGGCCGGCCAGCAGGTCCTCGTGCGCGACCTCGGCGAGCCGGATGCCTTCGCCGCCGAGCACGACCAGCTCGGGCAGGGTGAAGTTCGCGGCCGCGGCGATCAGTTTGCCGAGCGCGCGACCCGCCCGGCCGACCACCGCGGCGGCGGCCGGGTCGCCTTTCGCCGCCAGGTCGAGAGCTTCGTCGTAGTCGACCGGCCGGCCGAGCGCCGTACCGACCTGATCGGTGACGGCGCCGACGGTGAGCAGACTGAGGGCGCAGCCATGGTGGCCGCGGTCGCAGCGTGGTCCGTCGGGAATGAGCGGGAAGTGGCCGACCAGACCGAGCGTGACGTCCGGGCTGTCGACCGTTCGGTTGTGGACGACGAGGCCGTAGCCGACCCCCGCGCCGATGGTGACCAGGATGAACCGGTCCGAGTTCCGTCCGGCACCGAACCAGTGGGTGGCCTCGGTCAACGAGGTCAGGTCGTTCGCGATCACGATCGGGACGCTGGTGTGCGCGGCGAGCAGTTCGCCGAACGGGACGTCGACCCAGTTCAGGTACGGGCCCCAGCGGACCTCGGAACCGTCCGCGACCCGGCCGCCGATCGAGATGCCGATCCCGGTGAGCGCCGTACCGCCGGGGACCTGGACCGCGAGCTCGTCGGTGAGTTCGAGGACGAGCTCCGCGACCGCGGACGGTGTCGGGTCCGGGATCGGGCGCTCCACGCTCGCGAGCACCTCCGCACGCAAGGTGGTCAGGACGCCGATCGCGGAGTCCCCGGTGAGCTTGATGCCGACGAAATGGTGCGCGTTCGAATCGAGGTCGAGTGGCTGCGACGGGCGGCCGACCCGCGCATCGGTGGGGCCACCCTCGACCTCGACCAGCAGGCCGGACTCGACCATCGGCTTCGTCAACCGGGTCAGGCTGCCGGGGGACAGGCCGACGCGACGCGACAACTCGGCCCGCGAGAGCGGCCCGTCCAGCAAGATCTCCAGCGCCACCTGCCGCGAGGGCCCTGCCAGCGGCCGCCACTCACCCATCCCGAAAGGGTAACCGGGGAGACGCCGGGGCGTGACCCGGTCCGCGGTTCTGGCCGCACAAACCCCGGCGTCAGGCTCATCTCGCAGTATGCAACGGTTTCCCGCGCCTGGCTTGGCGACAACGGTGTCAGATCTCAGTCAATATCACCGTCAGTGCGGGAGCTTGCGGGTATCGATCAGTTGCTGCGCGACGTCGCGCAGTTTGGTGTTGGTGTCCTGCGAATAGCGCTTCAGGATCGCGAACGCGCGGTCCCCGTCGACGTCGAAGCGCTCCATCAGGATGCCCATCGCCTGACCGACCAGCTTCCGCGCGTCGACGGCCTGCGCCATCGTCTCCTCGTGCCGGGCGGAGGCCACCGCGACCGAGGCGTGCTGCGCAAGGATGTGTGCGACCGCCTCGTCGTCCGCGCTGAACGCGTCCGGCAGGGGGCTGTACAACCCCAGCACACCGACGTTCGGTCGCGACGCGTCACCGGTCGCCAACGGTACGTCGAGAACGCTGCGGACCCCGAGTGCTGCAACCTTGTCCGCCCACTCGGGCCACCGGTCGTCGGTGCCGGTGTCGCGGATCAGAACGGTCGTGCGATCACGCAGTGCGGTGACCAGCGGGCCACTCTCGGTGCTGATCTGCAGTGCGTACACATCAGCGACGACCGGGTCCGTGACCGCGGCGATCTCGGCCTGCGAACCACGGGTGTACAGCGCCACTCCGGCGTACGTGCAGTTCAACGCCTGGAGGGCGAACTGGACGACGGCGTCGATGGTCTCCTCGACGCCCGGGGCGTCGTGCAACTCGATCGCCAGACGGGCAAACATGTCCGCCGAATTGGCGAGGTCAGGCTCGGTCACGGAGGCTCCAGGACAAGGACGCGCAGTAGGGCACGCACATCATGCAGCCACAGGCCTGCTGAGTGTTAGCCGGAGGGCGCGGTTGGCGGCCCGCGCTGGTTACAGTGATCCGCATGACGGACTTCTCCGGCCTGTGGAGCGGCCGGACGAACTGGCGGCGGGAGTTCGCGGCACCGATGCGTGCCTTCCTCCGGACCGAGGCGGGGAGCTCCGGAGTACTGGCGGCTTCGATCGTGCTCGCGTTGCTGTGGGCCAACATCTCCCCGGGAACGTACGACGAGTTCTGGCGCACCGAGTTGTCGATCGGGCTCGGTCACGACGTGCTCAGCCTGGACCTGCGGGAGTGGATCAACGGCGGGCTGATGACGCTGTTCTTCCTCGTCGTCGGGCTGGAGGCGCGGCGCGAGTTCGATCTCGGCGACCTGCGTGAGCGCAGCCGGTTCGTGCTGCCGATGCTGGCCGGGATCAGCGGGATGGTCGTGCCGGTGCTGATCTACCTGGCGTTCAACGCCGGCGGACCGGGATCGCACGGCTGGGGCGTCGCGATGTCCACCGACACGGCGCTCGCGCTCGGGTTGCTCGCGCTGGTCGGGCGCGGCGTACCGGATCGGGTGCGGGTGTTCCTGCTGACGGTGTTCGTGGTCGACGACCTGCTCGCGCTGGTGGTGATCGCGGTCGTCTACAGCGAGGACATCCGGCTGATGCCGCTGATGCTGGCGATCGTCGCGTTCGTGATCGTCCTGGCGCTGTCGCTGTTTCACGTCCGCAAGGCCTGGATCTACGTCATCCTCGGCGTCCTGATGTGGGCCGCGCTGCTGCAGAGCGGCGTGGACCCGGTGGTCGCCGGACTCGCGATCGGCCTGACCGCACCGGCGTACTCGCCTGGGCGTGAGGAACTCGAGGAGGCGACCGGCCTGTTCCGGCTGTTCCGCGAGCAGCCGACGCCGGAGCTGGCGCGGTCCGCGACCGTTGGACTGACCACCACGATCTCGCCGAACGAGCGCCTGCAGTACCTCTACCACCCGTGGACCAGCTACCTGATCGTCCCGCTGTTCGGTTTGGCGAACGCCGGCGTGACGATCGACGCCAAGTTCCTCGCGCACGCGTTCACTTCACCGATCACCCTCGGCATCCTGATCGGGTACGTCGTCGGCAAGCCGCTGGCCGTGACGACCGTGTCCTGGCTGCTCGAACGGCTCACCGGCGGGCGTATCCGGCCCGGTGTCGGGTGGGCAGCGGTCGTGGGCAGCGGAACGATCGCAGGGATCGGCTTCACGGTCTCGTTGCTGATCGCGACGATCGCGTTCGACGGGGCGCAGCTGGCCGAGGCGAAGGTCGGTCTGCTCTCGGCGGTGATCGTGGCGTCCGCGCTGACCTGGGCGGTGTTCCGCGCGGCCAAGCTGCTGTCGCCGCCGAAGAAGGCGCTCGCGCTGCTCGGTGACGCGGAGCAGCTGGTCGACCTGACCGACCCGGTCGATCCGGAGCGGGACCACATCCGCGGTCCGGAGAACGCATCGGTCACCCTGGTCGAGTACGGCGACTTCGAGTGCCCGTACTGCGGGATGGCCGAGCCGATCGTCCGGGACGTGATCCAGGACGACGACCTGCGCTTCGTCTGGCGGCACCTGCCGCTGTCCGACGTCCACCCGCGGGCGCAGATCGCGGCGGAGGTCGCGGAGGCGGCGGCCACGCAGGGCAAGTTCTGGGAGATGCACGACCTGCTGCTCGCGAACCAGGAGAACCTGCAGCCGAAGGACCTGATCGGGTACGCCGAGCAGCTCGGGCTGGACGCCGATCGGTTGCACGACGACGTCAAACGGCACGTGGCGGCCGCCCGGGTGGCGCAGGACGTGGAGTCCGCGGACACCAGCGGCGTCTCCGGTACGCCGACGTTCTTCGTCAACGGTCAGCGGCACTACGGCGCGTACGACGTGGACTCGCTGAAGGCGGCGATCAAGGTCGCGCGGGCGCGGGCGAAGATCAGCACCCGGCGTGGCTGAATTTTGATGAACTAGGTCATTTCTGCCACTGTCGCCGTCCCCGCGGATCGCCGACGCTGGTGCCTCCCGATCCTTGAGGAGGCATCGCATGAAGACGTCCGCCGTGTTGAGTACCCGCGCCGCCGACCAGGCCGCCGCGGTCGCGCATTTCGCCGGCCGGCTCTCGTTCGAGGTGGACGCGGCCGACGTCGCCGCGGACATCGGCGCCGGCGTGACCGGCTGGGTGCTGGTCGACAGCCGGAGCCAGGAGAGCTGGGACCAGGGGCATGTGCCGGGCGCGATCCACCTTCCCCATCGCGAGATCGCGGAGCGCGCGCGGAGCGTCGTACCGGAGGGTGTGACCGTGGTGACGTACTGCTGGGGGCCGGGGTGCAACGGCGCGACCCAGGCGGCGCTGGCGTTCGCGCGGCTCGGGTATCCGGTGAAGGAGATGATCGGCGGGTTCGAGTACTGGGCGCGCGAAGGCGGGCCGATCGAGACCGCAGCGGGGGTCGAACGGCGGGCGCAGGATCCGCTGGTCGCGCCGCGCGGCGTGGCGTGCGCGTGCTGAAACCCCTGTGAATGTTGAGGTTTTACACAGATCGAACTCGCCGTGGTGAAACGCTGACTCTCCGTACGTTACCCTCGAAGTAGGGGTCCGACCGCGAGGGAGACAGTGTGACCGATCAGCCGAAGAATGACAGCGGGCTGGTCGCGTTCGGGATCGACACCACACGTCCGAGTGTCGCGCGGGTCTACGACTACTTCCTCGGCGGCAAGGACAATTACGCCTCCGACCGCGAGCTGTACGAGCAGATCATGAAGATCGCGCCGGAGGCCCCGGAGTGGGCGCGAGCGAACCGGCGCTGGCTCAGCGAGGTGATCACCTGGCTGGCCGAGGAGGCCGGCGTCCGGCGCTTCATCGACGCGGGCTCCGGGCTGCCGACCGCCGAGAACACCCACCAGATCGCCCAGAAGGCGAACACGAGCGCCTCGGTGGTGTACATCGACAACGACCCGTCCGTGGTCGCCCACGGGCGGGCCCTGCTGCTGGACAACGACCGGACGCAGTTCACCGCCGCGGACCTCACGAAGCCGGACGAGGTGCTGGCGGATCCGGCGGTCGCCGAGATCCTGGCCGCCGGCGAGCCGGTCGCGCTGGTGATGGCGCTGATGCTGCACCACATCTCCGACCTCGAGGAGACCCGGGCGGTCGCGGGCAAGTACCTCGAGGCGCTGCCGCCGGGGTCCTACCTGGCGATCACGCACGCCTGCAACCCGGGCGACGGCGGTCCGGTCGACGTCATGGTCACCGAGCTCGCGGAGAACGTCCGGCACGCCTTCCCGAACTTGGCGTTCCGGTCGGTCGAGGAGATTTCGTCCCTGTTCGGCGACCTGGAGATCCTTGAGCCGGGCGTCGTCCGGCTGGCCGAGTGGCACGTGCCGGGCGGCCGGATCACCGAGGACCCGACGATCGGCGTCCGCGACGCCATCTACGGCGGCGTCGCCCGCAAAAGCTAGCCCAGGTTCGCCAGGTAGTCGGCGTTCCCGCGGATCGCGGCCTCGTAGCGCTTGATCTCGGCGGAGTCGACCTTGTCGGCGATCAGCAGCAGGAGCGTGGCCAGCGCCTTGTCCTGATTCCCGGCCGCGTGCAGGGTCAGCGCCTTGAAGACCCGCAGCGAGTCCGACTCGGGGAACTCGGCGCAGGCCCCCTTGAACACAGCCAGCGACTCGTCGAAGCGGTTCAGGTTGCGCAGCGTGCTGCCGTACTGCAGCAGGCACTTGCGGCGGGTCTCCCCGGTCAGTCCGGGCAGCGCGCGCTCGTAGTACCCGACAGCTTTCTCCTCCAGACCGGCGGTGTCGTAGGAGCCGCCGACCTCGTAGAGGACGTACGGGTTGTCCGGGTGCTCGGTCAGCAGCTTCTCGAAGAAGTCGATCGTCGGGCCCATGTTCGCGCGGTCCCGGCGGGCGAAGGCTTCCTCGATGGTCGCTGCGAGTTCCGGGGTGAGTTCGGTTGTCACGTGTCCATCATGCCGCGTCGGACCGGTCGGTCCGGTGTTGCTGCCACGGCCAGGCGCCGGAGATCTCCACCTCGAGCGCGAAGCTCAGCACGGTCCGGATCACCACGATCAGTCCGAGCACCACGACATTCTCCAGGGTCGTCGCGACGATCACGGTGCGGATGATGTCGCCGACGATCAGGATCTCGAGGCCGAGCAGGATGACCCGGCCGAGATTCACCCGGACCTGCTGGTAGCTGCCGGCTCCCTTGCGAATGACGTCGTACACGTAGCGGAGCAGGACGACGGCGAGCCCGACGGCCATGATGGCCACGCCGACGCTCTCGATGACGCGCGCGACATCCTCGAAGACCTGCTCGAAGTGCACCCTTCATGGGTACCAGTCAGAGCGTGGCGGCGCTGCTCGGCTCGCCGGGCCGGATGTTCTGGTTGAGGTGGAAGACGTTGCCCGGGTCGTACGCCGTCTTGAGCGCGACCAGCCGGTCCAGCGTGGCCGGCGGGAACGCACGCTGGATCGGGTCGTCGGTCAGCACGTTCACGTAGGCCCCGCTCGCATACGGCGCCAGCGCCGCGGCGTACCCGCGCAGCTGATCGATCCGCGGCTCGTCCTCGGCCGGGTCCTGCCAGCGTGTGGCGGTGACGAGCTCGAACATCGTGTCCCGGCGGCTGAACGCCGTCTCGTCCGCCGGTACGTCGGCGATCGCCCCGCCGTACGCCTGCAGACTGGCCGCGATGCCCGGGAACTCGGGTGTCGCCAGCAGCGCACGGATCGCGTCGTCGGGCAGCGCCTCGAAGTAGTGCCCCTTCCAGTACCGGCGGACGCGATGGCCCTGCACGGAGTCGTCCCGGGTCTGCAGTTTCAGGTACGTCGTCTCCTCGACGACCTCACCCACCACGGGGCCGAGCGCGCGGAACGCCGGCAGCAGGTCCTCCCCGCCCTCGCCGACCCACACGTACCCGACCGTCACCGTGCCGGCGTCGCCCGACGTGAGGTGTGCGGTGAAGGTCGCCTCCCGCGGTGCGTCGGCGTTCAGGTCACGCCAACCGCGCAGTACCTCGAAGGCCGCCGACGCCGGGTAGGTCAGCTCGACGATCAACGCCCGTGTCCCGATCTGGTGCAGCTGGAACTCGAAGCTGGTGACGATCCCGAAGTTCCCGCCGCCACCCCGCAGGCCCCAGTACAGCTCGGCGTTCTCGTCCGCGCTCGCGCACACAATCTGACCGTCGGCGGTCACCACCTCGTACGACACCACGTTGTCGCAGGCCAGCCCGAACCGGCGCGCCAGCCAGCCCATGCCGCCGCCGAGCGTCAGCCCGCCGACGCCGGTGTGCGAGACGTTGCCCGCGGTCGTCGCGAGACCGTACTCCTGCGATGCCTGGTCGAGCTCGCCCAGCAACGCGCCGCCCTGGACCCACGCCCGTTGCCGAGTGGGGTCCACCCGGACCGTGTTCATCGGCGTCAGATCGATCATCAGGCCGCCGTCCGGTACGGCGAGACCGGCGATGCTGTGACCGCCGCAGCGGACCGCGATCTCCAGGCCGGCGTCGCGGCCGAAGCGGACGGCCTCGGCGACGTCCGCGGTACTCGAGCACTGGGCGATCGCGGCCGGTCGGCGATCGATCATCGCGTTCCAGACTGTCCGGGCCTCGTCGTACCCGGCGTCGCCGGTGCGCAGCACGATCATCGGTCTCAACTCCTCGTCGGTCGGTGTTCACCACCCTGACAGCGAAGCGGTCCTTCGATAAGGTCCAGTTGTGTGAGCCGAATGAGGACCAGTTCCGGAGCCGGCGAACTCCTCGTCGAGCTCCAGCGTGACAGCGGCGTCCCGCTGCACCAGCAGCTCGAGAGCGGGATCCGCACCCGGATCCGGGTCGGCCTGCTGCGGGCCGAGACCGTGATGCCGTCCACCCGGGCCCTCGCGCAGGACCTCGGCCTGTCCCGCGGCGTGGTCGTCGAGGCCTATCAGCAGCTGGTCGCGGAGGGGTACCTCGTCAGCCGCGGCGGCGGGTACACGCAGGTCGCCGACATCGCCGTGGTCGGGCCGACGGCCGCCCTCAAGTCCATCAGCGGGCCACCGCGGATCGACTTCCGCTACAGCCGCCCGGACGTCTCCCAGTTCCCCCGCGCGGCCTGGCTGCGATCGATACGCCGGGTGCTGAACGAGACGCCGTACCGGAGTCTGGCGTACATCGACGGGCGCGGGACGATCGAGCTGCGGACGGCGCTGGCCGACTACCTCAACCGGGTCCGCGGTACGGCGGCGCGCCCGGAGGACATGCTGATCTGCAACGGGTTCGCGCAGGGCTCGCGCTTGCTGCTCCAGGTGCTGGCGGCGCAGGGTCGTCGGCGGCTAGCGGTCGAGGACCCGTCCGACAACGACCTGCGGGACGTCGCGCGCGCGGCGGGACTCGAGGTGATCGGCGTACCGATGCTGGAGTCGGGGATCGATGTTGCCGCGCTGGAGGCGTCGGGTGCGGACGTCGTCCTGGTGACGGCCGCGCATCAGTTCCCGACCGGGGCCGTGGCGTCGGCGGAGACGCGGGCCGCGCTGATCGCGTGGGCGACCGCGCGCGACGGGCTGGTGATCGAGGACGACTACGACGCGGAATACCGGTACGACCGCGAGCCGATCGGTGCGATGCAAGGGCTCGCGCCTGATCGGGTCGCGTACGCCGGGACGGCGAGCAAGACCCTCGCGCCCGGGCTGCGGCTCGGCTGGCTGATCCTGCCGTCCTGGCTGGTCGAGCCGATGGCGCAGGCGAAGCTGATGGACGACCGTGGGTCGCCGGTGTTCGATCAGTTGGCGTTCGCGGACTTTGTGGCGCGGGGTGAGTTCGACCGGCACCTGCGCCGGATGCGGCCGCGGTACCGGGCGCTGCGAGACACGTTGGTCGAGCGGTTGGCCGCGCGCGTACCGGAGCTCGAGCCGGTCGGGGTGTCAGCCGGGCTGCACGTGATGACCTGGCTGCCGCCCGATCTGACCGAGGACGCGCTGCAGGCGGCGGCGCGGGAGCGCGGGCTCGGCGTGTACGGGCTGGCGCCGTACTGGGTCGCCGGATCGGGGCCGGCCGGGCTGGTGTTCGGGTACGGGTCGCTCACGCGGAAGGACGTTGTCGAGGGCATCGAGCTGCTCGCGGACGTGGTTGCCGCGCTCCGCGGCTGATGAATAACTATCCATTTCATTGCAATTTGATTCGGCCAGTTCTACTCTTGGTGGAGTGATCGCCGCAGCTCGCATCGACTCCCTGATGAACCAGGGCTGGCCCGCAGCCCACAGCACCGAACTCGACGGCTGGCTGGTCCGCCACAACGCCGGTGTGACCCTGCGTGCCAACTCGGTGCTGCCCGCGAGTGCCCCGTTCGACCTCGGCCGCGCCTTGGATTACGTCGAGAACCTGTACGCCGCGCACGACATCGCACCGTCCTTCCAGGTCGGTCCGGCGGCGCAGCCGGGTGACCTCGACGACCGGCTCGCGGCGCGCGGCTACGAGGTCCGGAACCCGACGCTGGTGATGTGCGCCGAGGTCGCCGACGTCCTCGCGAACCTCGCCGAGCCGACGGCGCCGGTGAATATATCCGCCGCGCCCAACGACTCCTGGATGGACTTCTGGTGGGCCGTCGACGGCCGCGGCGGATCTGCTGCGCAGGCCGCCGCCCGGCAGATCCTGAACCGCGTCCGCGCGCTGTACGCCGTGATCCCGTCCGGTGATCCGGTCAAGGCGATCGGGCGGCTCGCGCTGGTCGACGACTGGGCCGGGCTGTACTGCCTCGCCGTCGACCCGGCGCACCGCCGCCAGGGCCTCGCCCAGGCGGTCATCCACGGCTTGTTGCAGGAGGCAACAGCTCTCGGCGTGAACCGGGTCTGGCTCCAGGTCGTCGAGAGCAACGCGCCGGCCCGTGCCCTCTACGACCGGCTCGGGTTCCACACCGCGTCGCGGTACCACTACCGCGTCAAAGCGTGATCTTCTGCAGGTGATCCACGATGACGAACTCGGCCCCCGTCTTCTCGGCCGATGTCCGCAGCGGTGTCAGGTCGGTCCACGGGACGCCGGGCTCGGCGAGTGGCTTGTCGAAGTCGTCCCAGTGCGTGGCGATCACCTTCTTGACCGGCTTGATCGTCCGCAGCAGCCGGTCCGTGATGCCGGGTTCGCCACCCGGCGCCGCGAGGACCACGTCGACCTGCAGGTCGCGCAGGGCGTTCGGGTCGAAGTTCGCCGTACTCAGGCTGAGGATGCGCAGGCCGCCGATCGTGATCACGAAGGCGAGCGTGCCGCCCTCGACCAGGTCCTCGATCACCCGCGGGCGCGGCGGGACGGCGTACCGGTAGCCCGGGAACGCGTAGTCGTGGCGTTTGCCGCCGCAGGAGTGCAGCGACGGGAAGACCTCGATCGTGAAGCCGTCGAACGGGAGGTACTCGCCGCCGCGGACCGGTGAGAGCAGGTCGTCCGGCGTCTTCATCGCGCGCAGCAGGTTCGCGTGCGTCTCGGTGCAGAACACGGTCGCCTGGGTCTTCTGCGCGACATACGGTACGTCGGTCATGTGGTCGTAGTGCCCGTGGTGGACCAGGATCGCGTCCGCCGCGCCGAGGTGCCGGTCGATGACCTTCCGATCGATCACCAGCTTGGTCTTCGGGTCCGCGCCCTCCGGCGTGAACGTCCCGGTGTGGAACCGGGTCAGCCACGGATCCGTGAGCACGACGCTCTTCCCGCAGCGGATCTGCCAGGCGTGGTTCCCGAACCAGGTCAGCTCGACCGGCTTCCGCTCGCTGTTGGTCGTGGCGGCTTCGCTGCGGCCCTCGAGACCGACCACACTGGCTGCCCCGACCGCCGCCGCTCCGACGGCCGCCGCACCGGTCAACATCCCTCTCCGACTCACCTTCACGCTGTCTCCTCTCGTCGTCCCTGGACCTGCAGTCAAGGCGAGGGTGAACGTCCCTGTCGAATATGCTCTTGAGCATGAGGCGATTGTCTGGAGATATAACCGCAGGTCAGCAGGTTCCATGCTGACTGAGAGGCATCTGCAGATTTTCATTGCGCTGGCCGAGGAGCAGCACTTCGGGGATGCGGCGCGGGTTGTCGGCATCACGCAGCCGCCGTTGTCCCAGGGGCTGCGCCGACTGGAGGCGTTGGTCGGGGCGAAGCTGTTCGAACGCGGCGCGGGCCGGGTCGAGTTGACGCCGGCCGGGGCCGCCCTGCTGCCGTACGCGCGGCGGGCGCTGACGTCGATCGAGGAGCTGCACCAGGCGGCGGTCGCGCGTGATCCGGAGGGCCCGGAGATCCGGATCGGGCTCGCGCCAGAGGTTCCGCCGTCGGCGGGCGCGGCGGTGGCCGCGGCGTGTGGGGCGGTGATTCCGGGCAGCCGCGTGACGGTCGTGACCGCGCCGACGAGTTCGCTGGTGAATCAGGTGAGTACGGGCCGCTTGACGCTGGCCGCCGTGCAGCATCCCGCCGTACTGGATGGGCTAGAGGCGGGGCCGGTGTCGTTGCTGCCGACCTGGGCACTGGTGCCTGCGTCGATGGCGAAGGACGACGTTGTGGCTTTGCGCCAGCTGAAGGGGCTGCCGGTAGCAGTACGGCCGCGGGCCGAGGCGCCGGCGGCGCGGGACCTGTTCCTGGACACGTTGGCGCTGCATCGGCCCGATGGCGGGACGGTCGTGGTGACCGACGAGCGGGCCGGCTTGGCGATGGCGGCCGCCGGTCAGGCGATCGTGGTGACGGCCGACCCGGGGCTGACCGCGCCTGGGGTCGAGCGCCGTCGCCTCGCCGACGACCCGCTGCCGCTCCGCCTCCGCCTGGTCTGGTCGCGAACGCGGACGCCGTTCCTCCGCCCGAACGACGTGATGGCGCAGCTCACCGAAGCGCTGGTGGCGTCATGAGCGCCCGGATCCGCGGGATCTTCGAGGACGCCGGCGTCCGTGGCTGGATGCACGCGGTGTCGCTCGACGAGCCCGAGCGGACGGTCGAGCTCGACGCGGATGCCGTCGTGCCGATGGCGTCGGTGTACAAGCTGCCGTTGCTCGCCGGGTTCTGCCGGTTGGTGGACCTCGGGGAACTCGATCCGCGCGAGCGGGTGACGCTCGAGCCGTCGGCGCGGACGGCCGGACCGACCGGCCTGTCGGCGTTCGCGGACGCGGTGACGGTGTCGTTGCGCGACCTCGCCCTGTCGATGGCGACTGTCTCGGACAACGCGTCGGCCGACGCCCTCCTGGACATCGTCGGGCTCCGGCGGTTGGCCGAGATTCTGCAGTCCTTCGGCCTGCGTCGCACCTGGGTACGGCGGGGTTCGGCGGGCAACCTGCGGGACCTGCAACGCCGTACGGGCGCCCACGACCCGGACGCGGCGCTCGCCGTACTCGCGGACAACGACCGGACCGATCCGGCCGGGGTGTACGAAGCGGCGAACGGGTCGGCGAGTTGCGCGCGGGACATGACGTTCCTGCTGCGGCGGCTGTGGGCGGGGGAGTTGCTCTCGCCGGAGCAGACCGGTTACCTGAAGACCACGATGCATCGGCAGATCTTCCTGCACCGGCTGGCGTCCGGCTTCCCGCACGACGAGGTGCGTGTCGCGGGGAAGACCGGCACGTTCGGCGCGCTGCGGCACGAGGTCGGCGTGGTCACCTTGCCGGGTGGGGCCGCGTTCGCGATCGCGGTCTACACGCTGGCCGCACGCGGCGATTTCCGGCAGCCGCGGGTGGACGCCGCGATCGGTGAGGCCGCCCGGGTCGCCGTCGACCTGCTGCGCTAGTCGACCTGCTCAGATGACGGCGTACGCCTCGATCTCGAGGAGGGCGTCCGGGCTGAACAGGGCGGCCACCTGGACCGCCGAGCTCGCGGGCTTCGGGCCGGGGATGTAGCGGTCGCGGACCGGGCGGACGGCCGGCAGGTAACCGATGTCGGTGACGAAGAACGTCAGCTTCACGACGTTCTCGAAGGTCGCGCCGGCGGCCGTCAGGCACGCCTGCAGGTTGGCGAAGACCTGCTCGGCCTGCGCTCCGGGGTCACCGAGGCCGACGAACTTCCCGTCCGCGTCCAGGGCGACCTGCCCGGAGATCGCCACCCACTGTCCGTGCCCGGTCACGACGTGGCTGTAACCGTTGCCCGGAGCAACACCGTCGGCCTCGGGATATTCCAGCTCGCTCATGCACCAGATATACCGTGGACCGGGGTTGAGAAACCGCTTTCCAACGGGAGAAGATGTCGCTGTGGGACGGACGCCGAAGGACTCGATCACGATCGCCGACGTCGCGCGGGCGGCGGAGGTGTCGCGGGCGACCGTGTCCCGGGTGATGAACGGGCGACTCAGCGTCGCACCCGAGATCGTCGCCCGCGTGCGCGCCGCCGCGGATCGGCTGAACTACCGGCCGAGCGACCTGGCGCGCAGCCTGTCGCTCGGGCGGACGAACATGGTCGCGCTGGTGGTCCCGGACCTCGGCAACCCGCTGTTCCAGCAGATCCTCCGCGGTATCACGAACGCCTCCGCGGCGGCCGGGTACCAGGTGCTGGTCGCCGAGACCGACGAGGACCCGGCGGCCGAAGCGGCGATCGCGATCGAGGCGCGCCGGCGCTGCGACGCTCTGATCATGGTCTCGCCGCGGCTGGACCAGGAGCGCCTGCGCGAGCTGCTGCCGCAGGTGCAACCGGTGATCCTGGTCAATCGCCAGGGCCCGCCCGAGGTCTCGTCGGTGGTGGTCGACTACGGCCGCGCCGTCCGGATCGTCGTCGATCACCTGGTCGGGCTGGGGCATCGCCGGCTCGCGTTCCTGTCCGGTCCGGCGGCGAGCGCCTCGAACGCGCTGCGGTTGCAGGCCCTCGAGATCGCCGAGCGGGAGATCCCGGGGCTGGACCTGGTCCGGCTGGAGTGCGGCCGCTCGATCGAGGACGGGTACGCCGCGGTGGAGCCGGTGCTCGACTCGCATGCCACCGCGGTGGTCGCGTTCAACGATCTGGTCGCGTTCGGGCTGCTGGCGAGGCTCAACGAGGTCGGGGTCGCCGTACCGGCCGATCTGTCGGTGACCGGGATGGACGACATCGGGCTGGCCCGGTTCGCCGTACCGTCGCTGACCACGGTTCGGGTCCCGCAGAAGGATCTCGGGGAGCTGGCGTGGCAGCGGTTGCACGCGTCGATCGAGGCGCCGAGCGACGCGGCGGACGACGTACCCGAGCTGCGGCTGGCGGTGCGGGCGAGCACCGGGCCGGTGCCGCAGGAGCCGCGGTTGCAGGGCGCGCGTCCGGCGGGTCAGGTCGGCTGGCAGCAGCAGGGGGACATCTTCGCGCTCGAGAGTGACGCGGGGCTGCTCGCGCGGTACGAGTTCGGCCGGCGGATGCCGCAGGTGCATGCCCCGCGGCCGTACCTGCATCCCGTCCGCACGCTCGGCGGCCATCCGCTGACCGAGGTCAGTCCGGTCGACCACCGGCACCACTACGGCGTTTCGCTCGCGGTCCCGCAGGTCAACGGCACCTCGCACTGGGGCGGCCGGACCTACGTCCGCGGACAAGGCCCGTCCTTGCTGACCAACCACGGCCAGCAGCGCAGCCGCGGCGTCACCATCGAGGACGGCCGGACGCTCAACGACGACATCACCTGGTACGACGAGCAAGGCCGGCCGCAGCTCGTCGAACGCCGGCGCCTCACGGGCGACCTGGCCGTCGGCGGCTGGCGACTCGACTGGCGCAGCGTCCTCACCACGCGCTACGGCCCCATCCGCATCGAGAGCCCCGCGACGAACGGCCGCGCGGGAGCGGCGTACGGCGGACTCTTCTGGCGACTGCCGTCCGCCGAGACGACCGTGCTGACCGACCACGGCGACGGTCTGGACGCCGCGTTCGGCTCGACCAGCCCCTGGCTCGCGTTCGTTCAGGGCGACGTCACGCTGCTCCTGCTGCAGCACGACGACGTACGGCCGTGGTTCCTGCGGACCGGCGAGTACGTCGGTGCATGCCCGGCGCTCGCCTGGGACAAGCCGTTGGTGCTGCAGCCGAACCAGGAACTGCAGCTGTCGCTGACCGCCCTCTTGCTGGATCGGGCGGTCGACGCGGCGGAGGCTAAAACGCTGGCAACCCAGTTGTAGGCGAGGACGCGAGCGCCGACTGCCAGCGGCGCGGCACCCGGCCGGCGAGACGCGCGTTCCGGCCCGCGGAGACGGCGTCGCGCATCGCGGCGGCCATCAGCGCGGGCTTCTCCGCACGAGTCACCGGAGTCGCGAGCATTACCGCGGCACACCCGAGCTCCATGGCCAGCGCGGCGTCACTCGCCGTACCGATGCCGGCGTCGACGATCACCGGGACGTTCGCGGCCTCGGCGATCAGCGCGATGTTGTGCGGGTTGCGGATGCCGAGCGCGGAACCGATGGGTGCGGCCAACGGCATCACGGCCGCGCAGCCCGCCTGCTCGAGGCGGCGGGCCAGGATCGGGTCGTCGTTCGTGTACGGGAGCACGGTGAAACCGTCGGCCACCAAGGCGTCCACGGCGTCCAGCAGCTCGACCGGGTCCGGCAGCAGCAGGTGGTCGTCGGCGACCACCTCGACCTTGATCAGGTCGGTCTCCAGCGCCTCGCGGGCGAGTTTCGCGGTCAGTACGGCCTCGGCGGCGGTGTGGCAGCCGGCCGTGTTCGGCAGTACGTCGATGCTGTGCTTCTTCAGCACGTCGAGCACCGAGCCCTCGTGACCGGTGCCGAGCCGGCGCATCGCGACCGTGGTCAACTGGGTGCCGGAGGCAATCAACGCCTCCTCCATCACTTCCAGATTGGCCGAGCCGCCGGTCCCCATGATCAGGCGGGACGTGTACGTGCGGCCGCCGAGCTCCAGCGGGTCGTCCATCTCAGCCTCCCTGCGTCGCGCTGACGATCTCGACCCGGTCGCCGGGCCGCAGCGTGGTCTGCGCCCACTCGGCCCTGGTCAGCACGTTCTGGTTCACTGCCACCGCGATCCCGGTGGCGCGATCGGAGTACTCCGTGATCAGCTCGGCCACCGACTTGTCGGCCGGTACGTCGACCGCCGTACCGTTCACCCACACGGATTCCATCGCTCTCCTCCCTACGCCGGAATTACCCGATTCAGGTTCGGCGGTCGGTGACGGTCCGGTCACCCTCTCAGCCCACTCCCTGCGAGCTCCCGCGGACGGTTCGACTCTAACTCACGGCTTCCGTGGAAGCTAACGCAGTATCGTGCTCTGAACTGTCCCGAGGAGGGTCGTGGCTGCTGGTCGGCGGGTCGCTATCTCGGACGTCGCGGCGCGGGCCGGGGTGAGTCCGACGACGGTCTCGCACGTGTTGTCGGGGCGGCGGCCGGTGTCCGCAGCGACGCAGGCCCGGGTGCGGTCGGTGATGGACGAGCTCGGCTGGGAGCCGAACGAGGTCGCGCGCAGTCTGCGGACCCAGCGGACGCAGACGATCGCGCTGATCGTGCCGGACATCACGAACCCGTTCTACCCGTCGGTCGCGCGCGGGCTGCTCGATGTCGTCAGCGAGCCCGGGTACCAGGTGCTGATCGGGAACACCGACGGCGAACCGCGGGCCGAGCGGGACCTGGTGGCGCGGATGGTCACCCGCAGCGTCGACGCGATGGTCTTCGCCGGGTACTACAGCAAGGCCGCCGACGTCGCGGCCGCCGTCGCCGCCGGGATCCCGGTCGCGCTGATGGGCGGTCGCCGGGCCGCGCCGGGAATCGACGTACTGTCGTCCGACGACCTCGCCGCGGGCGAACTCGCGACCAGCTACCTGATCGACCGCGGCTATCAGCGGATCGGCTTCGTCACCGGGCCGGCCGGCGACGGTCCACCGGCTGATCGCGTCCAGGGGTACCGCCGGGCACTCGCCGCCGCTGGTCTCCGCTTCGTTCGGCAGCTGATCGTCCGCGAGGAGTTCTCCCGCGCCGGCGGTACGGCGGGATTGCACGCGCTCCTCGACTTGCCGCGACCGCCCCGCGCCGTCCTCTGTACCAACGACATGGTCGCGATCGGTGCCCTCGACGCCGTCCGGGACCGTGGCCTGCGGGTCCCGGACGACGTCGCCGTGATGGGTTTCGACGACATCGAGGCCGCCGCGCTGGTGTCGCCGTCGCTGACCACGGTCTCCGGCGATCCCCGCGAGCAGGGCCGGGCGGTCGGCCGCGTCCTGCTGGGCCGGCTGGAGGGGACGGCCCCCAGCCGGCCGCAGCGCATTCTGTTCGCGCCGTCAGTGGTACGCCGTGACTCGGCCTAGGGGGTCGTCACCGAGGTCACCGTCGCACCGGAGATGTACGTCGGCCAGACGCCGACCGTCACGCTGATCTGGCCGTTGGCGTCCGGAGTGAATGTGCTGGACAGACCGTAGAGGCTGGTGACCTGGACCGGTCCGGTCGCGTTCACCGTCACGGTCGTGTTCGACCCGCTCGCGGCCCAGATCGCGCGGAACGGCGTACCGTCGTTGGCCGCGTAGACCTGGTCGATCAGGCCGTTGCCCGGGAACTCCTTGCCGAGGAACGTCGCGCCGCGGAGCTGACGAGCGGCGGTCGCGTAGGCGACGTACGACGGTTTCGGGGTGTACTTGCCGAGGGCATCGGTCTCGTGGTGGATCAGGCCGAAGTTGTTCTCCTGCGCGGCCGGGTCGATGCCGTCGTTCTTGAAGTCGTACATGTAGAACCGGTCGACGTCGTGCCCGGGCACGTTGAGCATCGCGCGGGCCATGTACATCGCCTGCGTCGGTTCGGTGACCGGTGCGGCGCTGCCGGAGCCGGTGTACCAGCCGGCCTCGGTGATCCAGATCGGCTTGTCCACGCCACCGTTGTACTGCCGGATCGTCGCGCGCACCTGATCGATGAAGGTGCCGAGGCTCTCGGGCGCGTGCAGGAAGTTGTACGGGTGGACGGAGACCACGTCGAGGTACTTCAGCCCGCCGAGCTGGCAGAACTGCTGAAACCAGGCCTGCTGCGTCACGTCGGTGTCACTGCCGCCGACCACGGTCAACCCCGGGTGGTTCGCCTTCAGCTTCGTATAAGTTGTCTGCAGCAACGCGACGTACGCCTCGGGGGTCTGGTACGCCGCGCCCTCACCGTTGATGTCCCACTCGTTCCAGACCGCCATGTTCTTGATCTGCGGGTACTGCGTCGCGACCTTGTCGGCGTAGTTCGCGAAACCCGTGCGGCCGGCGTCGGTGGTCGGCGGCTTGAAACCGTCGTAGAACGGGTTGCCGCGATCGGCGATCAGCAACGGGTCGAGACCGTTGCTCTGGAACGCCTGCTGGTAGTTGGTGATCTTCGCGGGGAACGAGTACGTGCCCTGCGTCGTCTCGATGTCCTGCCAGTAGGCCTCGTCGCGAGCGGTCCCGGCGCCTGACTGCTTCACCAGCGGAATCACGTCCGGGTTCCACGACTGCGCGAAATGCGTTCCGGTTCCTTGGTACGTCGGGGCCGTGGTCGCGGCGACCGCGTCGACGTTGGCACTGGCCGACGTTCCCCCGTTGATGATGGAGCTCTTGTCGAGGGTCAGCATGATCGCCTTGGCGGGGCCGTGCCAGATGCCGTCGTCGGCGCCGCCGAAGTGCAGGTATCCGGTGCCACCGTCGAAGCGGGTGACGGTGAGCTGCTGCCACGCGGTGGAGCCGGTCAGGGTGAGGCGCTGCTGGTGGACCTGACCGGTCGCGTCGGTGATGCGGAGCCCGAGCGCGTTGATCTGGCTCGTCCTCACCCACAGACTCAGGGACTTCAGGTCGATCGGGACGAGATTGCGTTGCAGCGCGACGTAGTTGCCGCCACCGGTGAAGTCGCCGCTGAGCTTGGCGGACTGGGCGCCGGCGTGCGGGGAAGCGGTGTCGTAAGCGAGGCCGCCGGTCGCTCCGGGGAACTCGCTGCCCGGATAGAACGACCAGCCCTCGGCGGCGCTGTCGTAGTCGCCGAGCGGTGTCGTCGGGGTGCTCGCGAGGGCGTTCAGAGTGAAGTCGTCGAGGCTGACGCTGCTGCTGGTCGCGCCGCTGATCGCGCCCTTGTCCAGGACGACCTCGATCTGCTTGGCGGGACCGTGCCAGACCCCGTCGTTCGCGCCACCGAAGTGCACGTACTGCTTGCCGCCGTCGAACCGGCTGACGGTCAGCGGCTGCCAATCAGTTGCCCCCGACAACGTCAGGCGTTGCTGGTGCACCTGGTTGGTCGAGTCGGTGATGCGGAACGTCAGGAAGGAGAGGTTCGGCGACTTCGCCCAGAAACTCAGACTGGTGGCCGCGACCGACGGAACCGTGCGGTTCACGCTCACGTACGCGCCGCCGGCGCTGAAGTTTCCGGAAAGCTTTCCGGAACTGTTTCCGGAATGGTTGTCGGTGCTGTCCAGCGCGAAGTTTCCGGTGGCTCCGGGGAACTCGCTGCCCGGGTAGAAGGTCCAGCCTTCCGCGGCGTTCTCGAAGTCACCGACGCGGTTGGTGGTGAGGCCCGCGACCGACGCCGTACTGAGCGGGCTGAGGATCGCGAACGTGGTCTTGGCGGTCAGCGTACCCGCCTGGACGGTGAGCTGGTACCAGCCGCGGTTGGTGACCGAGACCTGGAGAGTGCTCGCGGCTGCTTGGCTTCCGGTCGCGACCACGGTGCCGTTGACATCGGCGGCGGACCAGGTGACGGACGCGGCGTCGGTGCTCAGACCGACGGTGACCGACTGGCCGTCGGTGAACACGTTTCCGAGGGTGATCGGGGTGAGGGCGAGGGTCGCCGCGTGGGCGGGGGCGATGGTGCCGATGCCGAGGAGGAGAACTCCGAGAACGAGGGCAAGGGTACGTCTCATGCCGACTCCTTGAATCAGGGCGGTGTGGGGTGAGACGTCGGCTGCCACGACGTTACAAATCGATTTGTACTATCGCTGTGGGTGATCGGGCTGTCAACAGCTCAGGCGAGATCGGTTCCGGTCAGCAGAGCGGCGAGCTCGGTCGGCCGGTAGAGCACCTGCTTCCCGGTCCGTTGCGGTTCGACGAGGCCGGTACGACGAAGCAGTTGAAGGTGCTGACTCACTGCGGACGGTGTCACTCGGAGCTCGCCGGCCAGATCGGTCGTCGTCCGGGGATGTGTCAGGAGCTCGAGGATGCGCGCACGCGGCGTACCGATCAACTGGGCGAGATCTTGCCGGGACGGTGGCTCGACGACCGACCACAGGTTCGCCTGACCGCGCGGTGGATAGCCGAGCAGCGGATCGGCGCCGGGATCGAACGGGATGACCGCGTGCGGTCCGAACAGCGTTGGTTGCAGGACGAGTCCGCGACCGTCGACGGCCTCGGTCCGGCTCGGGTTCGCTACCCGGTCGACCTTGAGCTCGCCGTCCGCGTAGCTGATCGCGGGTCCGAGGTCGTTGAGCATCGCGCCGGTGCCGTGCTGGGTAAGGACGTGACCGCGGTAGCTGATGTCTGCCGACAGCAGCGTCCGCATCCGGTTCCAGTACGGCGCCATCACGGCGTCCCAGTACTGGCGTAGTACCTCGACGACCTTGTCGACGGTCAGGTCGTCGGGGAGTTCGCCGTTGACCGCGACGATCTGACGCTCGAACGTGGCGCGGTCCACGGAGGCGATCACGTCCAGTTCGTCTGTGAGTTGGGTGAGCGGCGAGGTGGGGCGGGGCGTCAGGAAATCGGGGCTGCCCATGGTGTCGTTGACGAGCCGGCGCAGGACCGTCCAGTCGAGGTCGGCGACCTGCGGCTGCACGGCCCGCACCCAGCCCAGCTGCAGCGGGAAGCGGCCCGGATCCCGGAGCGCGCGCATCGACAGCACCATCTCCGCGACCGGCGACACCGCGAACCGGACATCGGCCAGGTCCTGCGAGTTCAGCAGGTAGGTCAGCACCTCCGGTCCCTTCCTCGTTGTTGGCCGATCCTAAATGTCGGTGGGCCGTGGAATGGTCGGTGCATGGGGTTCCGAACGATGGATGACAAGGAAGCAGCCGAGTTCCTGGCGCAGCCGCTGGTGGCCGTGCTGGCGATCGACGACCCGGGGTGGTCGCCGCATGTGACGCCGGTCTGGTTCCATCACCTGCCGGGCGAGAACAAGTTCCAGGTGATGACGCCGGCCAAGTCGAAGAAGGCGAGACTGCACCGGACCGGCTCGGGTGGCCTGTCGCTCTCGGTCCAGACGGCCGACGGCCCGACCGCGAAGTACCTCAACATGCAGGGCGAGGCGCGGTTGCTGCCGCTCAGTGACGACCTGCTGAACGCGATGGTGGTGAAGTACCTGCCGGAGGAGTTCCGCGCGGCGTACCTGGCCGACCCGCCCGAGGACTCGATGTTCGACATCACCCCGCGACGGATCACCACCGGCGTGATCGGCTGACAGTTCGCCGCGCTGCCCCGTCGTACCGGGTATGACGAAGCTCGCGGAGTTGCAGGGAGAGTACGTACTCGACGGCGAACGGACCCGGATCGGTTTCCTGGCGGCGCATCGCGTCGGGAGCAAGGTACGCGGGCGGTTCGCGGAGTTCGACGGTGCGGTTCGGTTGGACAGCGCGGATCCCGCGGCGTCCTCGGCCTGGCTCACCGTGCGGGTGGCGAGTGTCGAGACGGGCGACCGGCGGCGGGACGCGCAGTTGCGCAAGGATTTCTTCGGCGCGGCGACGTACCCGGTGCTGACCTTCGTGTCCACGGATGTTGTGCAGGTGTCGGAGCGGCGGTACGACGTGACGGGTGAGCTCACGATCCGTGGTACGACGCGGGCGGTGACCGTACCGTTCGAGCTGACCGAGGCGGGGCGTTTCACGGCGGCGCTGACGGTCGATCGGCAGGAGTGGGACGTGAACTGGAACGTGTTCACGACCGCGCTGGTGCGGGCGGACGTCGTACTCGAGCTCGATGTGGCGGTGAGCCGCAACAGGTGATGTGCTGCTGCGGCTCACCTCGGCGGGCTTACTCGCAAGCGATGCCGTCGTGGTCGGAGTCGAGGCGGTAGATGTCGGTGCCGATGACCTCGATCGGGCCGTCGACGTACTCCGGTCCGTTGCCGCTCCCGCCGGAACAGTCCACGTCACTGGCGATCGGGACGCAGCCGGAGTAGTTCGGGTCGCAGCCCGAGGACTGTTTCGGTTCGTCGACCTTGGTACCGACGACGGTGATCTGGGTCCGCGGCTGCTTGGCGACTTCCTCGCGGAGCAGGTGCTTGGTCGTCTGTACGCCGTTCACGAACGTGACGCGGTACGTCAGGCGGCGGGTGCCGTTGACGCCGGTGGTGCGGACCGTTCGCTCGCCCTTCGGCAGCGAGCTGTCGGTGACGGTCTTCTTCTTGAACGGGATCGTGCTGAACTCCACGACTTCCTTCGTCGTGGTCTTGGGTTTCGCCGGCGTGACGCTGGCGATCTTGGCCGGCGCGGTGGTGCTCGTCGCCGGCCCAGTGGGTGTGCCTGCGGGTGTCTCTGTGGGTGTCGGTGTGGGTGTCGCGGTCAGCGTGGTGGTGACGTGGACGGTAGCGATGGCGGCCGGCTCGCCGACTGTCGACGTACCGGAGTCCGCTCCACAACCGGCAGCGAGTGCGCCGACGGCCAGACACGCGACCGGAACCAGCGCAGCACGGAAGAAAGACACGTTTGTCCCCCCAACCCGCCGTCGGTTCCCCCCGCGGCGGGATTGTCAGCGCCCGGACCTCCCGGGCGAACACCGATCTGTACCAGCCGCGCTCAGAGACTCGCAAGCCTCAGAATTGCGCGCCAGTGAGGATGTTGGCCCCGATCGGGCTGATCGTGTGCCGGACCGCGCCGCCCGCGCGGCGGGTCGTCACCAGGCCGGTGCGGTGCAGGACGCGGGCGTGCTCACTCGCGGACGCCAGCGAGATCCCGGCGCGGGCAGCCAACTCGCTGGTCGAACACGCCTGCTTCGAGATGGTCCGCAGTACGGCGGCCCGCGTCCGCCCGAGCAGGTCGGCGACCGCCCGCTCCGGATCGACGCACCGCTCGGCCCACGCGGGGTCGTGGTGCACCGGGTAGACGAGGACCGGCGTACGCTCCGGATCGGCCGGCATGATCGGATGCCGCCAGCAGAAGTACGACGGCACCAGCCGCAACCCGCGCCCGTCGAGATCCCGGTCGAGATCGACATGCCCCATATCGACATGCAGGTACGGCGGCTCCCACTGCAGCACCGGATGCAATGTGCCCGCGAGCGACTCGAACCCGCCGGTCGTCACGGTATCGCTGTGCACCTTCACGTCCCGGCTGATCATCGCGGTCATGATCGGCATCTGCGGCGCGATGTGCGTACGGTGGAACTGCCGCAGCCCATGACACAACTTCGCCAGTACTGCGGGATCGCCGGCCGCGAGGCGACGGGTCCAGTTCGGCAACCGCACCTGCTCCTGATCCGCCAGCAGTCCGAGCTCACTCTCGAGCTGGTCCTGCGGAGTCGCCGCGATCGCGCTGAGACCCGCCTCCAGCCCGTCGACGGTCTCCGCCGGCGTCAGAAAATCCGGCGAGTAGCCGACCGGCGGCGCCAGCACCAGCAACTCCCGCTCCAGCGGCGTCAACCGCGCCCGCGTCCGCTGCCGCCACGCCCCGAACACTTCCGGCTCGTCATCGGTCTGCACCATGTGCATCCCGAGCAGCACTTCCCACAACGGATCCGGCTCCCGACAGATCGTCGTACGCGCCAGATCAACACACCCGAACCGGATCCGGAAACCCATCGCCTTGTCCTCCCCCGAGGAAGCAGAACGCCGAAACCCACCCCGACGTCACCACCGACCACCACGTAACTACACACCGTAAGCGCCAAGAGGGTCACCCCCGCTCCCTCACCCCGCCCAAGCAAACCCCCGCCAAACCTGACACACTGTTCCCTCACCCCCTCAGGGGCCTCTAGCTCAATTGGCAGAGCAGCGGACTTTTAATCCGCGGGTTGTGGGTTCGAGTCCCACGGGGCCCACAAGTTTCCGCAGGTCAGGCGCAGTTCGGCGCCTCGGCCGCGAAAGTCGGGTCTGCGCAAACTCTGCCAATACTCCGAGCGGCCGATACATGCCCGTCTGAGGAGGATCGGCGGCTCCGCGCAGCCAGCTGGCTGGCGCGTTGCTGAGCGACGTATCGCATCCTGTCGCACTGTTCTCGTTTCGTCCGATCTCCGGCTCGCCCAGCCGTTGAGCTGCCACGTGCTGGTGGACTGTGGAGGGCTGAGATGAGCAGACCGCACCTTCCGATCGGAACGTGGGGCAACGTCCGATCCCGCGCTGAGAGGAAGGACAGCAACGGCAAGGTGGTCTCCTGGCGCGCGTCCGCGTACTTCCGTGACCACGACGGGCATACCCGTGAGGTCACCGCGTCCGCCAAGACCAAGGGCGCAGCCGAGCATCGCCTACTCACGAAGCTGCGAGACCGGGCAAAGATCACGCAGTACGGCGAGCTGAGCCCGACGGACAAGATCAACGACCTCATCGACCTCTGGATCGAGAAGCTAGAGGAACGCATCGAAGACGGCCGGCGATCACCGACGACGCTGACGACCTACCGCACAGCCATCAAGAACTACGTACGGCCCGCCCTCGGCGAACTCCTGATCGGCGAGGCAACCACACCACGCATCGACAGAGTGATCGGAACCATCAAGCGCAACGCCGGCCGCCCCACCGCGAAGACTTGCCGCGCGGTCATCTCCGGGATGATGCAGCTCGCCGTCCGGTACGGCGCCCTGACCGTCAACCCGGTCCGCGAGGTCGAAGCAGTCGAGGCCCGTCCAAAGGACCCGCCCCGAGCGCTGACCACCGAAGAGATCGCCATCCTGCGCCAACAGTTGACTACCGATGAAGCCGCCCGGCACGCCGACCTACCGGACCTGGTCCTCTTCATGCTCGGAACAGGAGTCAGAATCGGCGAGTCTCTCGCGGTTCTGTGGTCGCAGGTTGACCTAGAAGCTGGCACCGTCCAAATCACTCACACCGTTGTTCGCGTCCCAGGCCAAGGCCTGATCCGCAAGGCCCCGAAGTCCAGAGCAGGCGTACGTGCCCTACCCCTGCCCGACTGGGCCATCACCATGCTCCGCCGCCGCCACGCAGCCGGCGTGAGCCTCGACGACCCCATCTTCGCCGACTCGCTCGGAGGCTTCCGTGACCCGTCCAACGTCCGCCGAGCCCTCCGCCGCGCATTGTCCCCCGTAGCCAGCACCGCCCGCCGCGACCTAGGCGAGACCCTCCGATCCGCCCGCCTCCAAGCCGGCCTCACCCGCAAACAGGTCGCCACGAAACTCGGCTGGCCAAAGACCAGACTCGAGCTCATCGAGACCGGCCGCATCAAGCTCGACCGCGAACTCGTAGCCACCCTCGTCAAGACCTACCGCATAAATCTCGACGCATCGCCCACCCTCAACGCCCAAGTCGACCAGGCAGCCCAACCCTCACCCTCAGACGCTCTGACCTGGATCCGATCCCACACCTTCCGCAAAACCACCGCCACCGCCCTAGACCGCCGAGGCCAATCCGCCCGCCAAATAGCCGACCACCTAGGCCAAGCCCAAGTCTCCATAACCCAAGACGTCTACATGGGCCGCCGAATCCACAACCCCTCCGCCGCAACTGCCCTGGACCAGGAGTTCGCGGATCTCGACCTCTGGTGAGAGGCCAGTTCGAACATGCGACGCACTGCTTAGGAAGATGAAGGCACAGAGGGATGCACGACCGACCAACTTGGCCGACCATCGCGGTCATCCCCAGAAGATGCTCGTCGGGTCGCGGTCGATCTCGGTCAGTAGGTCGTCGACACTCTGCGATGGGGCGAGTCTGTCGTAGGTATGGAAGCGCTGGTGTCGGTCGACCCAGTACAAGGTCCAGGACTTGTCAGTGGCGTTGTAGCGCAAGCGAGCGATTGCGGAGCTGGTCCAATCCGCCTGGATGTCGTCGTGCCAGGGCGGGCGCCGCTCAACGAGTGTCAGGTGGCGTGGGGCGACTTCGCACTCGATACGCAGTTGGTCGCGAGCGTGCTCCGGAACCCGTGTGGCGCACCATCGCTGTACGCGTTCGACATCCAGTTCAGACAGAGCCATTCAATTCACCAGTCGTGAGGCGACCCTGAGCTGTGCCGATCTGGTCAGCAGCTTGGCCGGTCGGGCGTGCGGAGCAGGCGGTGGGTCGACCTTCTTGACGGAAGTGCGACGCCGTACCTCAGACCCTACCGACCGGCGGCCGGTCGGACCTGGCCGATCGCCTCATGCAGCGGCCTGGATACTTGAAAAGTGACGTACTCATCGCTGTAGAGCTTCGAAAGTAACGCATTGATGTTACTCTTGAAGAGCAAGGAGGTGAGAATGATGCGTGCGGTTGACGTGCTGGAGTCACTGGAACTGGTTGGTTCCAGCCAGTGGGGACTGGTGACGACGGCCCAGGCCCACGAGGCAGGTGTGTCCAAGATGCATCTTTCCCGCCTTGCCGAGCGCGGAACTGTGCAGCGTGTTCGTCATGGCGTCTACGCACTCCCTTCCGCCGACACCGGACCATTGCAGGGGCTGCGCGCAGCCTGGCTAGCCACCGCCAGCCAGCCGGCGGGCAACCAGAAGCTGGCCGTGGTGTCTGGTGAGTCCGCAGCAGCCGTGCACGGCCTCGGTGATGTGCTGGCTTCCAAGTACGAGTTCACTACCGCAGTACGTCGGCAGACCACGCAGCCGGACATCCGGTATCGCAAGCAGGACCTACCGGACGCAGATGTCGCGCGGGTCGATGGGCTGCCGGTGACTTCCGTCGCGCGCACCGTCAACGACCTGGCCACCGGCGGTACCGACTTCGACCACCTCGCTGCAGTGGTCCGCGATGCAGTCGCCACCACCGACGCCACGTCCGGTTCCCTCCTACAGGCGCTCGAGCCGGCGGCCGAGCGGTTCGGATCTCCGGACGGCCACGCCTTGCTCGCAGAACTCCTGAAGGCAGTTGGCTACCGACCTGACACCGGACTGCTGGAGGTGGCGCCCCCTGAGTTGCGAGAGAAGCTCTTCCGGGCACTCGCGCCCCAGCTCGAAGACATCGTCAGCCGGGCCGTTGACGAGAAACTTCGCGAATTGGGACAAAGGATCGACTTCTCCTCGGCGACTCAACACGTCGTCAATGCAGCGCATCCTGACGGAACACGAGATGCCGCACGTCGGCAGAACAGGAAAATCGACGATGGCGGAACCGCTGACTCAGCTGGAAGCGAACCGGCTGCGACAGTCCCTGGGGGCCAAGCTGGCCAGCGAGGCCAAGAGCCGCGGCGTCGCGGCTGACCCGATCCGCAAGCAATACATCTTCACGATCTTCCTCAGCCGCATCTTTCAGGACTCCGACGCTCCGTGGGTGCTACTGGGCGGCAACGCGCTACTGATCCGAACCGGAGGCGGCCGATTCACCCAGGATGTCGATCTTGCTCGCGAGACACCGTGGACCAGTACCGACGACGCGTTGTCAGAACTGCGGCAGCTGTCCAGCCGTCCGCATCACGGAGACCCGTTCGAGTTCGAGCTGTACTCGATGACCGTCCAGCGAGAGATCGACCCCTATGGTTATGGCGCCGAAACCGCCAAGGTGAAGGCGCGGGCCTTGCTGGGCGGTCGAGAGTTCGAGTCCTTCAGCATCGATCTCACGACCCGGCGACACCTCGATGCCGCGGTCGATCATGTGCCACTCAAACCGATCATCGACCACGAGACCCTGCAAGACCTGCCGTCGGTTCCCACCACTCCGATCGAACACCACCTGGCCGACAAGATCTGCGCTCTGTACGAACGGCACGGCCAGGACGGTAACGAAGCATCGACCCGCTACCGCGATCTGGCCGACATTGTCCGGATCGTTGCGGCGATCCCGTTCGACGCCGCCAGGCTCTCCACGGTCCTCGCGCGGGAAGCCGGCCGCCGCCAGCTGACGCTGCCGAACAAGGTGCATGCGCCGAGTGAGGAATGGGTCGTCGGCTTCCCCCGGTCCGCCGCCGGGTTCGCCGAGTACCGACGTGAATACTGGGATCTCAACGCTGCACTGACCTTCTGCAGCACCTGCCTGGACGAGATCCTCAACGCCGAGCGAACCACTGGCACCTGGGATCCAGCCCGTCTCTCGTGGCAGTAGGACTGCGGGGCAAGACCGCACCGGTGTGCTCCTAACGGGCAAGATCTTTCTTCGGCGCCGATCCTGCTCATGGCTGTCAGTCCGGCTGCGTTGGGGTGATGGATTCTGGCGGCATTGCCGAGGGGGCTGTGTGGTTTGTCGGTCGTTCAGTGGCGCCCGATGAGCAGGCAGTGAGGAGGTTCAGGAGCCGGGAGTGTTGACGGCGTCGCACGGCTGCCTTCTCTGGTGGCGCGTCTCCGAGGACCGCAGGCGCATGGATCTGGTAGCCCTCCCTGTAGGCGGCGATCTCGCGCACAAGATCGGCGAGATCCTGGTCTGGTGGGGTACTGGCGACTCGGTGCAGTTCTCGGTACCAGGCAGGCTGCTCGGCTGAGGCTTTGCCGGCCAGCCAATCGGCGCGTTGTGCAATCTGGGATTCGAGCTCGCGGAGTGGGGCGATCAAGGTCGGGTCGCTGACGTGCGTTGCTGGGATTACTAGGCCGGCGACCGCAGTTGGGTGTTCGCCTCGGCGGCGGAGGGCTCTGGAAACCAGCCGATCGACCCTGGCGTGGAGGACAGCTGCGAGGTCGTTGGCGTTCGTCAGAGGCGATTGGTCGACGGCGCGATGGAGAACCTCGCTGACGTCGATGCTGGCGCTCTCGGCGCGGCGGAGCTCGGCGATCAGTGCGCCGTAGGCAGGGGACGCCTGGAGTGCCGCTTGGTCTGCTGGGTCGAGTCCGGAGGCGTCGATGGCCTGCTTGTAGCGGATCTTGGCGTCGAGTTGGCAGAGGTGTTCGTAGATGGGAACGAGACGGTCGAGGCGGGTGGCATTGTCGAGTTCGCGGCGGAGTACTTCGTGTGCGGATTGTTCGACGCCGGGGTCGTTGAGGACGGCTTCGAGGACGTCTTGCATGGTCTGTTCGGGATGCGGCTCGTGGAGATCCGAGGAGCTCTGGTGAGTGGCGACGTACGCCAGGTTGGTGTCGCGGCCGCGGGTCATGCCGACGTACGTCAGGGCTCGGGTTAGTTGCTCGGTGACGAGGAGGTGGGCGGTGTCGACGGTGGCGCCTTGGGCTCGGTGGGCGGTGGTGGCGTAGGCGAGTTCGACGGATTCCTGGACGTAGGCGCTGGGCAGGGTGACCGTGTCCTTGGCGTGGTTTTGGACGGTGAGGGAACCGTCAGGCCAGCGGTGGATGACGGTCCAGTGGTCGCCGTTCTTCACGAACTGGCGCTGACCGTAGGGGAGGCGGCGGCTGTTGAGGCGGGTGACGATGTAGTCGCCTAGGCCGACGTGGTTGCCGTTGTGGAGCTCGATGCCGTCGGGTTCAACCTTGCCGGTGGTGATGCGGTCGAGTCGGGCCCGGGCGTTGAGCCGCGCAACCGTGGTGTTGTCGGCGGCGATCAGGAGGCTGGTCTTGCCCCCGTTGGTGTCGGCGAGCCAGGCCTTGTAGGCGGCCTCTTCCATCTCGTCTGATGAGCCGGCGGTGAGTCGGTCGTGGTTGTCATAGGCATCGATGGCGCTCAGCTCGCCGCGACGCAGCGCGAGGCTGGCGTCGCGCTCCCACGGGTTCGTGAAGCGCCAGACGTCGGTGAGTTCGGCTGCCTCGGTGTCTTTGGCAATGAGCCGGAACGCGCCGCCGGTGCCGACGGCGGACAGTTGTGCGTCATCACCGACGAGCAGGATCTTCGCTCCAGCCGCATTGGCAGCGCGGGCAAGACTGGCGAGTTCCATGGTGCTGGCCATGGAGGCTTCGTCGATGATGACGAGCTGGTTCTTGTGGAAGGTCCATCGATCGCTCTGAGCTCTAAGGGCTGCGAGCTGAACGATGAGTCGTTCACGGCGGAGACGGCGTCGTGAGCGGCGAGCGAGCTCTGCGGCATGTTCGGTTTGCAGGATCTGTTCGCGGCGTTGTTCGGCGCCTAGACCGGCCGATTCGTAGATCCATTTGGCGATGTTCTCGGTGGGAGCGCCGATGGCATCGGACAGGACGGTTGAGGCGGCTGAGGACGGTGCGAGGGCGATGATCGATCCGTCGCCGTACGTGGACCCCCAACTGGCGGTGAGTGCGGACAAGAGGCTGGTCTTGCCGGCCCCGGCGGGCCCGATCAGGACCTCGAGCTTCTGCCCGCTGTCGCGATTCGGAGGAGCGCGACGGCCTTGTCGGCGCTGAGACCGGTGGTGTTGATCGATGCTGGCGCGATAGTGGGTGCGCCGGCGTCGCGGGCAAGGTCGAGGAGGACCGCCTCGGCGCCGAGGATGACGGGTGAGGTGTAGATCTGGCCGTTGTGGATCGTGAAGACGTTCTCGCCGCTGGAGCGGGTGACGGGGATGGTGACCAGTTCTGGTGCGTCAGGCTGATCGAGTGCTGCTCGGCCCGTTCGACGATCGCTTGCAGCGCGGTGAACCGGTCGCCGGGCGAGACGAAGCGCAGCAGCCGGGTCTGGCGTGCGGCCTCGGCGAGCAGGTTCCAGCGTGTCCAGGTGGCGCGTTTCGTTTGCAGCGTTAGGACAGTTGCGGTGCCGTACGCGTCGACCGTCTCTGGGCTCAGGTCTGTCGCAGCCAGCGGACGCTCGCCGACCCTGCTGAGGGATCGTCGGATGGCGGCGACTGTGTCGTGCCCGATGGCTTGGTTGGCGCGCTTTCGCCACTGCGCCATCAGCGCGGCGAGGGGTTGTGCGAGGTGCTTGGGTGGGCGGTTCATGAGGGTCGCCTGCTGCCGTAGGGCATACATTTCGCGGGCGTCAGGTGGGCGGATCTGTTCGCCGCGGTCGTCGAGAAGTGCGTTCAGATTGGCCTCGATCTGTGCGGTTCTGGCCGAGAATTCGCGGATCAGGTCGTCGGGAATCGTGTCGATTTCGAACGCCGGATTCCGCCGGGAACCGCGTTCGCGCAGCTCCCAGTTCACGCCGAGACGTCGGGTGAGATGGTCGGCGAGAAGCACGTTGTGGATCTCCGACATCGCCACCGCGGCCCGGTACAGCACGCGCCCATCGAGAGTTCGCCATGCGCCGTCCGGGCCTTGTACACGGTTCGCGACAACCACGTGGGTGTGCAGTTGCGGGTCGCCGCTGCGGCTGTCCCAGTGATCGAATGCGGCCGCGATCACTCCGCGGGTATCCAGTTGCGCGATGCCGCCATCGCCGCTCCTGGTAAACGCCGCGTGCTCCTCGATCAGCGTCAGCACATCCGCGATCGCTTCATGATGGGCGGCGACGATCTGCTCTTGGGTGCCAACGTCGGTCGTTGCCCACAGCGCCGATACTGACTTGACCGGAGAGAACGTGAGGTCGAAACCGGCAACCGCCTGACGGGACTTCTTCCGCATCTCTGCCCGCCGAATCCGTGCCACGGCGTGCACGCGCTCGGCATCCGGCAGTGCCGTGTCGAGGTCACGGATCCGCTCCCGGATGCGCTCCTCCGGGCTCTTGAAAACGCGATACGGCTCGCCGAGCATCCGGCCGGTCACCGGATCTTCCGCACGGCCAAACAGCGCAGCCATGTGGATCTCGGTCACCTCGCTGCCGGGCACCAACTCGCCGTCGCCCAGGCGGCGAAGCCCCTGTCCCAACCAGCGGCCAGGAGGGTATCCCGACGCCGTGTAGTACGCCGTCAGCGGTGTAGCCATCCGCCGATCAACGTCTCCAGCAGCGACATGCCGAAGCAGGTACTGGTACCCCTCTCCGGCGTTCAACCGGTGGATACTCATCACAGTTGACCGCCCGGAATTTGGCGGGTGCGTGCGTTCGCCAGCTCGCTCATGCAGGCTCAACGGCTGAGCGGCCAAGGGACCGATCGGCGCGGCACTTGGCGTGGACCGCCTGGCATGCAAGAGGTGTGACGGTGCTGCTGACCGCGTTTTGGCGCCAGGAGCAGTCGATGCGGCTCGGGAGGGAACGCTGAATCGTTGAGCGATCATCTAAAGAGCGTCCCGATACAAGGTCGGTGGGTTGATGACTGCACGTCCGGCGCTTCGGACGGGGCGTGGGTGCCGCAGCAACCGGCTCGCCACACGTTGGCGTGCAAACGTCCACCTCTCGACCAACCGGCCTCTCAAGCGTGAAGGGCTACGCCCGACCTATCAGCCGTGCACACCGTGGCGGCTGCTGTGGGACTGTATGCACTGATCCGTGCGGCGGCTGAGGTGCGTGATGGTGTACGGATCGCGGGAGCGGCTTCCTGCTCGACCTGGCCTATCTCACGTGGCGAGCGAGTCGGCAGGAACTGGGAGTCGCGGAGGCGCCGCCGGGGCTGCCGCGGCGGACGCTGCACCGGACATGTGTGATGGCGACGCTCACCAATCTGGCGAATCCGAATGTGATCCTGTTCTACCGTGCGTTCGTTCCGTAGTTCATCGCGACCGGCAGCGGCAGTTGGCCGGCCACGGTGCAGTTCCAGGTGCTCGGCACGGTGTTCATCCTCGTCGGGTTCCCGGTCGACGCGAGCGTGGCGCTGCTGGCCGGCACGCTCACCGACCGCTTCTTCCGCACCGGCAGCAGGATGCGGCGGCGCCTCGAGCGCGTCACGGCGGCGATGTTCGCCGGGCTCGCCATCCGGCTCACCGTGGACATCCACTGACGGCCGGACCGGGTGGTAAGCAGGTTGGTCACGAGGACGCGTTGCCGACGATCAGTACGGCGCCGATCCCCAACGCAAGTATCGCGGCGATGACCAGACCGGCCTTCCGAAATCGCGGCCACCGACTCCACCTGAGCCCGCACACGAGAAGCAGAAGCACGGTGAACACGGCCAGGCTCGTCGCTGTGATCTGAGCCCAGATCTCGTGTGTTGCCTGGATGACAGTCGGTACGACTGTGAACAGGCCTATAGCAGCGCCGAGGAACACCAGGATTGGATGAGAGCCTGGCCCGGAAACGGCCTCGAGGGCAGGCGTGACTGCAGGCTCCGGATGACCGTGCAGAGACGACGACTCTCCGGGCTCTTCCTTCGGACGCTTAATCGATTGCTTGACGTCAGCGCTGTTCAGTGCGGGGTTCGAGGGACCGTGGAAGTGATTGGTTATGACGCTGCTCGTGGAAGCTGGGTCAGCCGCCACCCCAGCCAACCGGTTGTCGCTGGGTAGCCAGCCCAACAATCCCTTGGCATCTGCTGACTCCTGGGCAGCCTTGTGGCGCTGGCGTGCGTGCCAGTACTGCCCGATGGTTGCGACTCCTCTGTAGAGCCGGATGTCGCGGTCGACGCTGTATCTCCACAGACCATCGTCGTTGGAACTGGATGAGGTCCACGGCTCGGAGGAGAGCAGCGACGCTGAGCGTCGGCCAAGTTCCCTCTCTTCGGCTTCAGGCAAGTCCAGGCCAAGCTCTTCGAGTACCTGGTTGAAGGTCACTTCTACAGGTAATGCCGGATCGCCATTCAGATACGCGTCTGCCGCGATGCGCGCGGCAGCCACCACCACCTCGAGTACCTGCTCGGTGCCGGAGCATGCAATCGCACCTGCGACGGTGAGTGACAGTCTTCCGCTGGGATCGGGTCGTGCACTTCCCTGCGGCCGGCCTCCGTGCAGGAAGAGCGATGGGAGCCGGCCGATGAGTTCGGTGAGGTCGGCGTCGGCGTCGCGGCTCAGGAGGGTTCGGTCGATCGCCTCGAATGTCGGCCAGTTGCCGGTGCGGTCGACTTCATCCCAGACAAGCTGAAGCAGCTCGGCTGCATCGTCCGCAAGCGCAGGCGGGTGCATCGAGTCGGAGTCTTCAGACATTCGGGTAGTCGATTCGGGTGCCGGATCGGAAGCCGACCCGGTGTGATTCAGCGCAGGCACGAGGTCAGGATACGCAGCGGGCGCGGATAACACGGCTGGTGGAGCGCCGCCATGCCGATGGCGGGTCAACCTCCGAGGAACCCGACTGCGGCGGCCACGACGGCGCCGCCGATCGCTTCAGTTCCAGCATCTTGGGCCACATCGGCGAACCATCGGCGCACTCTCACCCAGCGGCCCGGTCCGGCCATTGGACTTTCCTGGTCCTCCTTGGCGGCGGCGCGGAGACCGGTGATCAGGTCAGGCCCAAGGTCTGATTCCCCCAGAAAGTGAACGAGGCCTTCGACGTCTCCCTTGGCAGGTGGCTTGATCGCCTGCTTGACGTCTGTACTTCCGATCGCAACGTTCGAGGGGCCGTGGAAGTGATTGTTGATGACCATCGCTGCGAGGTGCTGCTCCGCGTCGGGCGTGCCCACCTGACCGGCATCTGGTACGACCTTCTCTAGCTCCAGGGCAAGGTCGAGTACTCGGTTGCGTACCGCGTCGAGTACGCCGACAAGCAGATGACGGGAGACTGGGATCTTGGCCTCGACGAGCACCATGTCCTCGACGACGATGCGTTGGACCAACCCGCGTTGCACAAACTGGTTGTAGTTATGGACGATGTTCGCGTTCCACGCGAGTGTGACGTCATCTTGGGCCGCCATGCTTCCGAGTTCGGCAACTGATTCGCGCAGCACGATTTCGAAAAGGGGAGTCAGCTTCCAGCTCCTTGTTCCAGCTGGAGCTGGGGATCTGCACGTTTCGCAGCTCCCTGCCGAACCCGCCCATGAAGTGGCCCAGAACGTGCACGTGATGCGGTCCCCGGTACCGCGGAACCTCGACGTCAGCCGGGTAGCGGCTGAGTTCATGCTCGATCCAGGCACCAAGGGGATGTGCGCCAGTTCTGGATGCCAGAACCTTGACCTGGCGGAGCAGACTCGCGATGGATGCTTCACCGGCCGCTCCGGTGATCAGGTCGTCCAACAGGGTCATTCGGAGTCCTCGTCTGTCCCGCAGCAGCCGGCAACAGTCGCAGGGGACCACGCCGCTGGGGCAGTCTGAGCGTAGTGCAGCCGACGGACAATCTGCCTGCGGTAGCGCCGTACCGAACCAACAGACGTATTGACTCGGTTCACGGTCGACGGCAATTCCTGCACGACGACTTGGAGCCGCTGATCGTCCCGCCGGCCGGAAGCAAGAACGACTTCTATCGCAACCGTGGCCTGAGAGCTCAGTGGCACACCATGTTGCGAGCTCGCTGATTCGCGCCGAACGAGCGTCAATCATTGGATTCTCCTTCCCTCCACGGACCTCCAGGTGCGTCAGCTCGTCGCGACCACGATTCGTCCGGCACACGTAGACGTGGTAGATCGCAGCGCGAATGCGGTGCAGACGGTGCAGGCGGTCTGCGATCCCACGATCACAGTTGTTCCGTACATCGAGGACGATGCGTTGCCGACCTTCGTCACCGCTACCTGTGGGCGATCTCATCCGGGGACCTGCACAGGGTCGATGACTTTGCTTCCCCGCACCACGCTCGGGTGAGCATCAACGGCAAGTCGGTCTTCGACGAACTGCTGGACGCAGACGGAGAGCTGGCGATGACGCAGTTGAGCGCCTTCTTGAACAGCAAGTGGCCTGACATCGCGACATCGGCTCGAGAAGACATCGGAGGAGTAGATGACTCCACCCGGTGCGTCTTCGCCAACCTGGCGCTATTGCCGACGTCGTAACGGGCGGAGGAAAGGTTCGACGACGGTGGCTCAGGGAGCGAATCGTCGAGCTGGGCGGACAAGAGTGGCAGCCTTCTGTCATTCTTCGGGTTGGACCGCAGGGGCCAGTGAGGAGCATCCGATGGCAATCCCGACACCACCGTCGAACCCGCGGCCGTTCACGTCCGTTCATGACTTCCTCGAGGACTGGGAGAACAGGGTCACGGATCTGAACGACCCGAATACCTGCATCTGTCGGCAATGCGTGATCGATCCTGACCTGTGGAGGTCCGTCGCCGATAGGGCAGACGATGGCCGGTGCGACTTCTGCGAGACCGTTCGCGCGGCCGTCTCCTTCGAGGAGCTTGCCGTAGTGGTGGAGGACGTCGTCCGCGACCGGTATCTGTCGGCGGAAGAGTCGGGTGTGTTCCACGATGACGGCGAGGGGAGTGCGCCTGTCGAAGACATCGCGGTGATCCTCGATGAGCTCCTGGACGGCGCGGTCGGCAACGCGGCTTTGGCGCCGCTGAAAGCGTTCGTCGCCGAGCGAAACCCTGTTGCCTATGGGTTCGTGCGGCGCCGTGCGGTGTGGGCGAGCTTGAACGACTTCGATGAAGGTGCGTGGCGGCTCGTCAAGGACCAAGCACGCGCCGGTGCTTTCGCGGCCGCCACGGAGTTCCTGCTGGCAGAGCTGCCAGGCGACGTCCTCGAACTCTTCAGACGCATCGAAAAGGTCGCGATGGTCGGGGGATTGTTCAAGCAGGCCACTCCGCGGCTGTGGCGTTGCCGGCCACGGACCGGGAACGAAATGCACAGTACCGGTTCAGCCCTTGGAAGCTCTCCGGTCGAGAAGGCAGACGAGGGCCGCCTGAGCGTCAAGAATCAATCGGTGTTCTATGGCAGCTCGAGTCTCCGCGGCGCGGTGATCGAAATGATCAACCACCACGGCGACGACGTCGAACTCTGCGCGGGCCAGTTCAGCTCGACGCGTGCGTTGGCGTATCTCGATCTGATGGAGCCGCCCCCGTGGCCGTCCCCGTTCGCACCGGATGCGGCTGAAACCGACGATGCGATCAGATTCCTCATCAGGTTCGCCAAGACGATCCGCGACCCCAAGACGGAGGATCCCAGCCACTACCGTCCGACCCAGATCTTCGTTGCCTTCCTCCTCTTCGCTCCCGAACCCCTGCGGATCGATGCAATCAAGTACGGCAGCAGCGTCGATCCGACATCGGAGAACTGGGTTGTCTTCGTCGACAACGAGCACTGTCGTGATCTCCGCAGCGGCGACGTCCTCGCCGATGACTTGTATATGTTGCTCGACGAGAGCACAGCGCAGCCCGTCGTGGCCCGCGACCACCTTTAGACAGGCTTTGTGCTGCCGGCCTGGGATTCCTGTTTCGGAGCCTCGGGCCACAAGCTGAATTCCGGCGGAAAGTAGGCGCGGGTGGAGGCCTCGTATTTCTTGAACGTGGCCGCTGGCACTGTCGGGGACGCGCCGGAGATGTCGTCGTACCGCTCGCGGACACGGTTGATGGCAGCGATGAGATCCGTCCGGGCCATGCCCCCGACGGCGCCGACCTGCGCGATCTCACGGCGCAGGCCACCGTATTCCCTGGACGCCGTCTGGTGTACACCGGCCTCGTCTCCGGACCGGAGAAAGGTCTGCAGCGCCGCGAGGACAGCCGCCGCGACGCTCACCATCCCGGTAAGTACCTTCAGCCACAGATCCGCAGGCTTCGTCAGAGTGCCGAAGACACTGGTTCCGACCAAAGCCGTCAGGATCACCGTCGGTACCCCCAACCATCGCGCCTTCCGCTTGTACCGCCCGGAGGTAGCGATGTGCGCCAGTTGCGCGCGACGCGCCCGGCGGTACCACTGAAGGAGCAGGACCCGCAGATCCGCGTCCCCGTCGGAATACCTGATCGGTGTGCTCATGTCGATCCCCCAAGACTTCGAAGTTGCTTCCCTGGAACATACCTGGAAGCGATCCTCGCGAAGCTGCTTGCGACAGCTCGTGCCGGGATGTTTGATCGAGCTCATGGGCATGGTCAAGCGCTACCTGGTGGAAGTCGAGGAACGCGGCTGGAGCGAGGTCGGTACGAATATCTGCAATGAATGCGTTGTCGACCCAGCGCTGATCGCCGCAGTCGACGCTCATGGTGGCCACGAGACCTGCGACTACTGCAAGAAGACGCCCACCGCGCCAAAGGCGAGCGCGCCGTTCGAGTTCGTACTGAAGCTCGTAGTGGACGGGCTGCGGCACGAATATGAGGATCCGATCGAACAGATGGCCCGGGACGGCGGCTATGTCGGCGACGTTCACGACACGTGGGATCTGCTGTGGGAGCTCGACATCACCGACAACGAGTCCGTCCAGGAAGATCTCCAGCGCGCGATCGAGACCGCTCAGTGGTGCCAGCGCGATCCGTATGCCGCGACACCCACCGAAGCCCTGCAACGGGGGTGGGCTGCGTTTCGAACCTTCGTCAAACATCGCCGCCGCTTCACATTCCTTACCACCGACCCGACGACCGCGAACGGCGCGGGTGCGCTCCCCATGCATGCCATACCCGCGTCAATCGCTGGAGCGGTCGCCGACGCTGGCCTCATACGGGAACTGCCGGCAGGTAGTGAATGGTGGCGCGTCTGTCCGCACAGTGCGACCGAGGGCTACTCATCCGCCGCCACCTTGGGCACACCGCCCGACACCGTCGCGCGTGACAATCGGATGTCACCGAAGGGCATCGGAGCCTTCTACGGCGCATCGACGGCCGCGGGCGCGCGAGCCGAGGTGGCCGGCTACGCTGACGAAGCGTTGGACGGCAGTATCGGGTGCTTCACCACCACAGTCGCACTCGCCGTCGTCGACTTGCGTGACCCGCCAGCGGCGCCCAGTCTGTTCGACCCCGAGCGGCGTAATCTCCGGGCGAGCATTCAGTTTCTCCACGGTTTCGTCAAGGACGCGACCGAGGCCGCCGATCCGTCGGCCTTGCAGAACCTTGATTACGTACCGACGCAGGTCGTGGCAGAGACCTTCCGCTATGACCTGCGAGTGGATGGCATTCTGTGCCGCTCCTCCAAGGACCCGACCGTGACGTCATGCGTCTTGTTCGTGCCAAGCCCAGAGGTAGCGGACGCCGGAAGCGAAACGGGCGAGACAAGGCTTGTCCTCGCGCCGACCACGGTGATGCACATCAAGGCGCCCCTTTGACAACGCGAATGCGACTCACCGGGGACGAGGGACACCTGAGTTGGGCCAAATGCTTTAGTGCCTTGCGGTGGGGTCCTGCAGCGCGTTGAGGATTGTGGCTCGGCGAGGCTGAGTGCGGGTGGGATGGTGGTGGTGATGCCGTTGATCTCGACGGTCGCTGAGCGAAGTGGCTTGAGGGTGCGCAGGACGCGTCGTAGTGAGAGGCCGGTCCGGTTCTGCACTGTGCGGCTGACGGCGAGGGCGGTGAACACGATGGTGAGGTGGGCCTCGATCGCGTCGCGGGTGCGGGCGAAGATCGGCCGGGCGCGGAGGTCGGTCTTGGACATCCGGAAGGACTGCTCGACCTGCCAGAGATCGTGGTAGCTGGCGATGACCTCGCCTGCAGGCATGACGCCGGCGGGGATGTTGGTGACGTAGCCCTTCAATCCGACCAGCCGCCGTGCCCGCGCGAGCGCCTTCTCATCGAGTGTCTGTGCGGCGTTGGTGGTCTTGACGAACCGCGGGCTGCGTGCGGTCTTCTCCCCGGCAACGACGGCCTTGGCGCGGTTCTCCTGCAGGGTCAGGGTCTTGGTGTCGCGGACCGAGCGCTTGGTCGAGTAGGCCCACACCGCCCGCCACGACCCCGGATGCCGGCCGGGATCCCAGATGGGCTCGGCCTTGATCTTCGGGTTGCTCGCCGCGTCTTTGTTGTGCCCGGTGCGCGGGGTGATGGTATCGATGAGCTGGCCGTCAGCGAACGCGTCCCCGTGCCAACGGAAGTGAGACTCCAGATCCTTCGGCGCCTTGGTCGCCCGGGATCCGACGATGAACCGCAACCCAGCGTTGTCGAGGTCCTTCAGATTGTTCGAGGACAGCATCCCGGCATCGGCCACGACGACCATGTCGGCCAGGTTGTGCCGTGCCTGGAACGCCTTCACGATCGGGACGATAGTGAGGGTCTCTGCCTGGTTGCCCGCATAGCAGCCGATCTCGAGTGGGAACCCACGCCGGTCTACCAGCAGCCCGACCACGATCTGAGGATCGACACGGCGTTCCTTGGAATAGCCGACCTTGCGCAGGTCGTCTTCCTTGTCTGCCTCGAAGTAGAGCGTGGTGACGTCGTACAACACCAGACTGACATCACCGCTGGAAAGAACGTGGTTGAAGCAGGCGGTCGCGATCTGGTCGCGATAGGTCCCTTCCCGAGCGCGCCGCAGCGTGCGTTTGCGAGTCGATAGGCTCGCTGAGACTCGGCCCATCTCGGCCAGCACGCGGTCGACGTCCAGCAGACTGGTCGGCTCGACCACGCGTGCGATCACCAGGTCGCGGAAGACCTCGTCGTCCACGACGTCGAAGCCGAGGCTGGAGTACACCCCAGCAAGAGCCTCTTAAAGCAGCGCTGAGGAGCTCTTGAGGACACGCGAGCGCGGCACCATCTGCCGCGCTGGCGGCGGGGCCGCGGCGCCGGCAAACAACCCGGGTGGTGTCGGCGGCGGGAGCAGCACGGCCTTCGGGACGGCCGGGGTGATGCCAAGGTCAAGGACTCCTTGACGATCATCAGCAAGCAGCCGGTTCGCTTCTTCGATCAGCAATCCGAGCTCGACCTCGTCGCGCGCCGAGCCGACATGACGAACGATCCGGCGCCGGCCCGCGACCGACTCAGCGATCTGCACCGCCGTGGCCCCAGACGCCGTGCGAACCCTCCGAACCCAGGCCACCGGCCGATCATACCGACCCGGATTAGTGCCTTGACGACGCACTAACCAACCGCATATCCGCAGGTCAGCGCGTTCCAGCCCCCAGAAACTTGCTCAAGTGACCCAAGTCAGGTCTAATGCTCGCACCGGTGTCGCACCCGTGCGTGGCGACGCCCGTCGGGTGATCTGCGATGGCGCAAGCCGTTCGGTTTGGCGTCGCGTGACGCCGAACGGAACGGCGGTAATCTATCGCTCGATATGCCTTAAAAACAAAGGGTTGCGCGATCTCCAAGGTCGCATAAGACTGGGCGGCTTGATGATGAGCTGACGTGTGCCGGCCAGCTCGCTTACAGCGAGTGAGGTGCCCCGAAGCTCCCGGACAGCGACCCAACTAAGATTGGGTCGTCTGGAAAGGAAAGTCTTTGCCACGTTCGAAGAGAAACTTCTCTCCT